>NZ_LR733392.1:1455711-1585371 GCF_902506305.1 Frigoribacterium sp. 9N | reverse complement strand
GAGCTCGACGAGGAGGACGTGTCGGTCGAGGTGCCGGAGTCCATCGAGCACGCGGCGAGGGAGAAGATCAGGGCGCCCGAGGCGACGAGGCCGAGGGTGGTCTTGGTGATGTTCTTGCGAGTGAAAGCGTTCATGGTGAAGCTCCTTGTCAGTTGGTCCCGGTGGGGATGTACTGGGTTCGCCACCGGGCCCGAAAAGGATTGGAACGCATCAACTTCGTTACCCCGCCGTGACCTCCACCGCCGCGTGCGGCTTCACCCGGCGAGGAACTCGTCGGTGTCGTCGGCGATCCGAGTCGACTGCGTGTGGTGCAGGTAGTGGTCTCCGTCCAGCGCGACGACCTGGCCGCGGTCGACGCTCGCCGCCTGGACCTCGTGCAGCTCGAGCCAGCCGTCGTCGTCCGCGCCGTTCTGCACCACGAAGAGAAGGACCGGCAGGTCCGCCGGGAACGTCCGTCCGCTGACCGACGCGACGTTGCTCGCGGTGTGGTCCATCTCGTCGAGCAGGGTCGGGGCGGTCGAGTTCTTCGTGGTGAGGAAGCGCATCTGTTCTTTCGTGCCCTCGTCGTAGGGCAGTCCGGCGTAGGCGTCGCCGGCGAGTGCGCTCGCCACGCGGAGCAGACCCAGGCCGCGAAGCGTGGTCAGTCCGTCGGTCGGCACGCGGTCGTCCGTGCCGGGCTGGTCGGGGACGCTGCTGTCGATCCCGATGAACGCCGTGAGTTCGTCCCCGAAGAGCCTGCTGTACTCGAGGGCGTAGACGCCCGAGATCGAGTGCCCCATGAGCGCGTAGCGGTCGATGCCCAGTCGGCGAAGCGCCTCGTGCACCTCGCCCGCGATGTTCTCCGCCGTGCGGGGGGAGTCGGTCTGGTCGCTCAGCCCGGTGCCGAACGGCTCCACGGCGACGACGCGATGGGTGTCGTCGAGCTCGGAGATCAGTGGCTGGAAGTCCAGGCCGGGTGCCGCCGTGCCGAGGCCCGGAAGCAGGACGATCGTGTCCGCCCCGGACCCGCTGACGACGACGTTCATCTCCCTCCCGTCGACGGACACGAGCTCGCCGTACGAGGTGATGGCGGCCAGCTCCGACCTCGTGGCGACGACGTCGACGATCGACGTGGTCGCCAGCGTCAGGACGGGCAGGGCCACGAGAGCGCCGACGGTCCGCAGGGTCACCTTGAGGGATGTGCGCACGGGGTCCTCTCTCCGGGCGTCCGGGTCGGGTCCGGACGCTCCTCCGGAAGCACACCAGAGGGTGACGTCCTCGAGAAGTGCCGAGGCGTCACCACATCCCGTGACGGATGTCATCACCGGCCGTTCCCGCCCTCGCGGGTCGTCGCCCTCCGTTATTTTCGTGGGGTGATGAACTCTCGTGGCTCCCGTTCCCCCGACGGTCGCGGACGGACGGGCCTCGACCTCACCGGCCGCGACCTCGCCCGCAACCCCGACGTCGTGGTCCGCGACGTCGAGGTGACCTCGGACGGCTGGCACGTGCTCCGCCGCACCACCTTCGACGTGCGCGGTCGCGACGGGCGGTGGTCGACCCAGCAGCGCGAGACGTACGACCGCGGCAACGGGGCGACGATCCTCCTGTTCGACCCGCGGCGGGGGACGGTGCTCCTGACCCGGCAGTTCCGGTTCCCCGCCTACGTGAACGACCATCCCGACGGGATGCTGGTCGAGACCGCCGCGGGACTCCTCGACGAGGACGATCCCGAGACCGCGATCCGCCGAGAGACGCGCGAAGAACTCGGGGTCGAGGTGGGCGGGTTGATCCACGTGTTCGACGCCTACATGAGCCCGGGGTCGGTGACCGAGCGCGTGCACTTCTACGCCGCCACGTACTCGGTGGCCGACCGCACCGGTGACGGGGGTGGCGTCGAGGAGGAAGGGGAGGACATCGAGGTCCTCGAGCTGCCGTTCCGGGACGCCCTCCAGATGATCGCCGACGGGCGCATCGTGGACGGCAAGACGATCATGTTGTTGCAGTGGGCCGCCCTGAACCCGGGCCGCCTCGACCTCCGGTCCTGAGCGGGCGGCCGCGGGTGGTCCGGATCACGTGTTCGGGAGCCACTCCCGGATCGTGGCCGCGACCAGATCGAGGTGCGACTCGAGCAGGAAGTGTCCACCGTCGACGAGCTCGACGCGAGCGTAGGGGGAGTCGCGGGTGAACGCACCCGCACCGGTGGCATCGAAGATCTCGTCGTTGCGGCCCCAGATCGCGAGGACCGGGACGCGGGAGGCGCGGAGCCAGGAGTGCACGGCGGGGTACAGGGTGCGGTTGGTGGCGTAGTCGCGGAAGAGCGCCAGTTGGACGTCGTCCTGTCCCGGTCGGGCGAGGAGCGCGAGGTCGTGCTCCCAGGCATCGGGGTCGACGGACGTGGGGTCCGGTACACCGTGGGTGTACTGCCACTCGACCGCCTCGCGGCCCAGGGCGGGCCGGAGCGCGTCGCGCGTCTCGGGTGTCCGTTCGGCGGCGTCGGCCCAGATCGGGTCCCAGAAGCTCGGCACGAAGCCTTCTTCGTACGCGTTGCCGTTCTGCGAGACGACGGCGGTCACCGCGTCGGGCTCGGCCAGCGCGAGGCGCCACCCGACGGGGGCGCCGTAGTCCTGCACGTAGATCGCGTACCGCGCGACGCCGATGATCGACAGGAAACGACCGGTCACCCGCGCCAGGGCCTCGAAGGTGTAGTCGAACTCGTCGACCGACGGGGCGGAGGAGCGGCCGAAACCGATGTGGTCGGGGGCGATGACGCGATATCGGTCGGCCAGTGCGGGGATGAGGTGGCGGAACATGTGCGAGCTCGTGGGGTAGCCGTGCAAGAGGACGAGGACGGGCGCGTCGGCGGGCCCGGCGTCGCGGTAGAAGACGTCGAGCCCGTCGACGGAGGCGGTGCGGTGGTGGACGGTGTGCATGTCTAACCCCTTTGGATTGTTTTAGTGGTTATTCCGACGGTAGCATGGTCGAGATGCGCCGGACGGTGCGAGAGAGCGGGGAGACGTGCTGCGTGACGAAGAGCTGCTGCTGGCCGTGCTGAACAGCGCACCGGTGGTCGACGGCATCCCGACGGACGCCCTCGAGGGCGCGGCAGGGCGAGATCTGGCGCGGACCTGGGGTGGTACCGGCTCCTCGGGCGAGGTCGCCCAGCTCCGGCGCGTGCGGGAGGCCCTGCACGCCGTCGTCCGCGGTGGTGACGACGGGGCCGTCGCCGAGCTCGCCGACGTCATGGACCGGGCCGTGCAGATCCCCCGGACGACCCGGAACGGCGTCGTCTGGGAGCTCCGGGTCGCCGATGACGACCGCCTCGCCGCCGAAGCCGTGTCGGCGTGGTCGAGCGTGACCTCGCGGCTCCCCGGGCGCCTCCGGGCCTGCGCGAACGACGAGTGCAACCTCTTCCTGGTGGACCACAGCCGTCCGGGCAGTGCGAAGTGGTGCTCCATGGCGACCTGCGGCAACCGGATGAAGGCGCGGACGCACGCACGCCGCGTGAAGGACTGAGCGCGACTCCTCGGGGCCGCTCGGCGTAGCGTCGTCCGGGTGGATGCTCCGGCCCTCGGCGCATCCCTCGATCGAGGGAGCGCGTCATGAAGGTCGTCATCACGGGATCACGAGGCAAGGTCGGCCGTGCCGCCGTCCGCCGGTTCGTCGAGGCCGGGCACGACGTCCTCGGCGTCGACCTCGTCCGGCCCGTCTTCGACACGGGCGTCGACGAGCCCGGCCGGTACGTGATGGGCGACCTGACCGACGCGGGGACCGCCTTCTCGGTCGTCGCGGGGGCCGACGTCGTCGTCCACGTCGCGGCCATCCCGCAGCCCACCGCGAACCCGGCCCACGTCGTGTTCCACACCAACCTGATGTCCACGTTCAACCTGGTCGAGGCGGCCGTGCGGTTCGGCGTGCCCCGCTTCGTCAACGTGTCGAGCGAGAGCATCGTGGGCAACTTCTTCCCCGAGCGACCCTTCCTGCCCGACTACGTGCCGGTCGACGAGGAGCACCCCCTCCACCCGCAGGACCCCTACGCCCTCTCGAAGGCGTTCGGCGAACAGCTGATGGACGCCGCCGTCCGCCGCTCCGACCTGCGCGCGATCTCGATCCGCCCGAGCACCGTCCACGACGACGGCAACTACGAGGCCAACCTCGGCCCTCAGGTGCGCGAGGCCGACCCCGACAGTGCGAACTTCGGCAGCTACGTCGACGCCGACGACCTCGCCGACGCCCTCCTGCTCGCCGCAGAGTCCGACCTGCCGGGTCACGAGGTCTTCTACATCGCAGCAGCCGACAACGCCGGCGGCCACGACTTCGCCGCCACGCTCCGTCAGCACCACGGCGACCGGATCGAGTTGCGCGAACTCGCCCGGGCCGACGCGTCGGGCATCTCGACCGCCAAGGCGGCCCGCATGCTCGGCTGGAGGGCGAAGCGCTCCTGGCGAGACCACCTCGACACCGAGGGTCACGCCCTGCCGAAGGCCTGACCGCCGACGAGCGTCAGAGCAGCTCGGCCAGCAGGGCGAAGGTGCGGTCGGTTGCCTCGAGGTGCCTGTCGTGGTGGACGCAGGGCGGACGACGGATCCGCCAGGCATGTCACCATGGGGCGTACGCCGACCCGACCGAGCCGACGCACGCACGCACGCACGAGAAGGGCACGATCATGGCCGACGCCGGGTTCAGCAAAGAAGAGAAGGCCGCCATGAAGCAGCGCGCCGCCGAACTGCGGGCCGAGGCGAAGCGCCAGAAGCTGGCCGACAAGTCCGCCGCCGAGGCGCAGGACGCCGCGGACGCCATCGCGGCCATGACCGACGTCGAGCGGCCCATCGCCCAGATGGTGCACGAGGTCGTCGCCGAGCACGCTCCGAACCTCGCCCCCAAGACCTGGTACGGCTTCCCCGCCTACGCCGGGGAGGACGGCAAGGCCGTCGTGTTCTTCCAGCCCGGCGCCAAGTTCGGCACGCGCTACTCGACCCTCGGGTTCCAGGACGGTGCCCGGCTCGACGACGGCACGCTCTGGGCCACCTCGTACGCGGTGACCGGCGCCGACGACGCGACCCGCGCCTCCGTCGCCGCCCTCGTCCGGAAGGCCGCCGGACTCTGACGCGTCAGTACGCGTCGGCCGACAGGGCGATCAGCAGGTAGGCGACCGGCCCGGCGACGGCGAGGAGCACCGCCAGGGTGACGGCGGTGATCGGCAACCCCATCAGGCGCTGTCGGAGGGCGAGGGAGACCACGCCGACGACGACCGTCACGACCGCGAGGACCCAGCACAGCACCGACGCCGCCGTCGCGACGCCGAAAGCGTGGATGCCGTACGCCGCCGCCTCGCCGCGGTAGGAGTGGATCATCGGCTGGAGGACGACGAAGGGGACGACCCCGGTGACGACCACGAGCACCACCGAGGTGATCGGCAGGACGAGGCGGGCGGGGTGGCGTGGCCGAGGGCGGGCCGGGCCCGGCGGCGGAGCCGGAGGCGCGGGCGGTGCGACGGGAGGCCAACTCATGCCGCCACCCTAGGCGGACCGTTCGGTCGACGCCGTCGCGGACGCGTCCCTCGGCCCGGCGCTATGATCGTCCCCACAACACACGGGAGTCCGGTGAGCCGGGCTGAGAGGAAGCGAACCACGCTTCGACCGTCGAACCTGATCTGGGTCATGCCAGCGCAGGGAGGAGAAGAACAGATGTCCACGTCCACGCCCGAAAACCGTTCCACGGCGGCTCGCGACAGGTCGACCGGCTTCACGCCGAAGGCTCGCACCACCCCCACCCGGCGCTGGCGCGTCGTCGACATCGTGGTGGCCAGCGTCATCGGCGTGGCCGCCGGCGTCGTCTTCTGGGCCTGGGGCCTGGCCTACACGCCCATCGACAGCGTCCTGAGCTTCTCGGGCGGCTTCGAGGGCATCCTCAACGGCGGATGGCTCTTCGCCGGCGTCCTGGGCGGCATCGTCATCCGCAAGCCCGGGGCCGCCGTCTACACCGAGGTCGTCGCGGCGGTCGTCTCGATGCTGATCGGGACCCAGTGGGGCTTCTCGGTGCTCATCTGGGGCATCATCCAGGGCCTGGGCGCCGAGATCGTGCTCGCGGTCTTCCTCTACAAGTCGTGGCGGATCGGCACGGTTCTGCTCGCGGGTGCCGTCGCCGGCCTCGCCGTCGGCCTGATGGACACGAGCTTCGCCTCGGCCGCCGCCTACGCCGCCGGTTCGAAGACGATCTACGTCGTGACCTCGGTCGTCTCGGGCACCGTCATCGCCGGCCTGCTCTCGTGGCTCGCGGCCCGCGGCCTCGCCCGCACGGGCGCGCTCTCGCGGTTCGCCTCGGGACGCTCGGCGGACGCCCGGATCTAGGCGCGCCTCCTCGTGGTCCTTCCCGTGAGCGGAACGAGCGGCGGACGACCGGCGGTGGCCGCGGGTGCCCGCGTCACCGCCCGGGGCTGGGGGTGGCGGCACGCCGGTCGTCGCCTGCCGGCCGTCTCGCAGCTCGACCTCGACGTCGCCCCCGGTGAGCGCGTACTGCTGCTCGGCGCGTCCGGCGCCGGCAAGTCGACGCTGCTCGCCGGCCTCGCCGGGGTGCTGGGCGGAGACGACGAGGGCGACGAGGCCGGCGACCTGTTGGTGGACGGCCGCGCCCCCGCCGAGCAGCGCGGCCGGGTCGGCCTCGTCCTGCAGGACCCCGACTCGCAGGTCGTCCTCGCCCGCGTGGGCGACGACGTCGCGTTCGGCTGCGAGAACCTCGGCGTGCCCCGCGACGAGATCTGGCGCCGCGTCGGGCACGCCCTCGACGCCGTCGGGCTCGACCTCCCGCCGTCCGCGTCCACGTCCGAGCTGAGCGGTGGCCAGAAGCAGAGACTGGCGCTCGCCGGGGCCCTCGCCATGCGTCCTGGCCTGCTGCTCCTCGACGAGCCGACGGCCAACCTCGACCCCGAGGGCGTCGTCGAGGTGCGCGACGCCGTGGCCCGCGTCGTCGCCGACACCCGGGCGACGCTCGTCGTCGTCGAGCACCGCGTGTCGGTCTGGCTGCCCGTCGTCGACCGCGTCGTCGTGCTCGACTCCGGTGGGGGAGTCCTGGCCGACGGTCGCCCCGACGACGTGCTGCGTGCCGAACGCGACCGCCTCGTCGACGCCGGGGTCTGGGTGCCCGGCGCCGCGCCTCCTGCGCCCGTCCGGTCGCGCACGACCGGTGACCGGTTGGTGACGGCGTCGGGTCTCGACGTGGGGCACAAGGGGCCCAAGGGCCGCGCGGTGGCCACGGGCATCGACCTCACGGTCGTCGAGGGGCGGGCGCTCGCGGTGACCGGCACGAACGGCTCGGGCAAGTCCACGCTCGCCCTCACCGTCGCGGGGCTGCTCGCCCCCGTCGCCGGAGTCCTCGAGGCCACGCCGTCCTTCGCCGACGGCGCCGGTCCGTCTCCGATCCGATGGAAGCCCCGACAGCTGCTCACCCGCGTCGGCACCGTCTTCCAGGACCCGGAGCACCAGTTCCTGACGGCGACCGTCCGTCGTGAGCTGGCGGTGGGTCCGGAGGCGCTGGGTGCGTCCCCGAGGGAGGTCGCGTCGCGCGTCGACCACCTCCTCGACCGCCTGCGTCTCGACCACCTCGCCGGTGCGAACCCGTTCACGCTCTCGGGCGGCGAGAAGCGCCGGCTCTCGGTCGCGACCGTGCTCGCCTCGCGCCCGTCGGTGCTCGTCCTCGACGAACCGACCTTCGGGCAGGACGCCCGCACCTGGCACGAGCTCGTGGTCCTGCTGGCCGACCTGCTCGACGAGGGCCGCGCGGTCGTCGCCGTGACCCACGACGCGGAGTTCGTGGCGGCCCTCGCCTACGACGTGCTCGACCTGAGCGCCCACGCCCGCCGCCCCGACCCCGTCGAGGCGCGTCGATGAGCGTGCTCACCCCGGTCGTGGCGACCGGCGTCATCGGGCGCGTCAACCCGGTCGCGAAGCTGCTCGCCGCCGTCGTCCTCGCGCTCGCCCTCCTGCTGTCGATCGACTGGGTCTCGGCCGGCACCGCTCTGCTGCTCGAGGGGCTGTTGCTGCCCTTCGCCGGTCTGTCGGCCCGGCAGCTGCTCGCCCGCACGGCGCCGCTCTGGATCGCCGCCCCGACGTCGGTCGTCGCCATCGCCCTCTACGGACGCGACGGCGGGGCGTCGGTGGTCGAGTGGGGGTTCCTCTCGGTGACCGAGGGGTCGCTGGCCCTCGCCGGCGCGATCGGCCTGCGCATCCTCGCCGTCGGCGTGCCGGGCATCGTGCTGTTCGCGACGACCGACCCGACCGACCTGGCGGACGGTCTCGGGCAGGTGTTGCGGCTGCCGGCGCGTTTCGTGCTGGGGGGACTCGCCGGGTTGCGTCTGGTCGGGCTGTTCATGGACGACTGGCGCCAGCTCGCGTTGGCCCGACGGGCCCGGGGCGTCGCGGACTCGGGCGGCCCGATCGGTGCGCTGAGGCGGTTCGGGCAGCAGGCGTTCGCGTTGCTCGTGCTGTCGGTCCGACGCGGCAGCAAGCTCGCCACCGCCATGGAGGCCAAGGGCTTCGGCAGCGACGCCCCGCGCACCTGGGCGCGTCCGTCGTCGTTCGGCCTGCGGGACGTCGTCCTCGTCGCCATCGGCGTCGTCATCGCCGCCACCTCGGTGACCGCGGCCGTCCTGGCCGGCACGTGGGAGTTCGTCCTTGCCTGAGCACGTCGCCGTCGACGAGGTCGTCGACGTCCTGCTCCGCCGAGCCGAGGAGGCGCGGGTCGGCTCGCGTCGCGTGGTCCTGTTGATCGACGGCCGCTCGGGTTCGGGCAAGACCACGCTCGGCCGTGCGGTGGCCGCCGCGTGGCCCGACGACCGGCTGGGCCCTGCACGGCTCGTGCACCTCGACGACGTCTACCCGGGCTGGTACGGGCTCGAGGCGGCGTCCCGGGCGCTCGAGACGTCCATCCTGTCGCCGGTCGCTCCGGGATGGCAGCGGTGGGACTGGGAGCACGACCGCGCGGGGACGTGGGAGGTGCTCGACCCGGCCGTCTCGCTGATCGTCGAAGGGGCCGGGGCGGTGACCCGCGCCTCCTCGTCGCTCGCCGACGTCCGCGTCTGGCTGGAGCTCGACGCCGACACCCGTCGGCGACGGGCCCTCGACCGCGACGGTGCCGCCTTCGAACCGTGGTGGGACGTCTGGGCCGCTCAGGAGGATCGGCACCTCGCGCGCTCGTCGCCCCGGGAGCTCGCCGACGTGGTCGTCTCGGCCGGGTGGTCGCCGACCTCAGAGCACGCCCCGGGCTCGGAGCAGGTCGCCCAGGACGGGTGACACGGCGAGTGCGAACGCGGTCGTGAGGTGGACGCGATCCTCTTTCACGGGGACGTCGCCGACGAACGCCGGACAGAGGTCGCTGACGCAGGTCAGCACACGCAGGTCGACCAGCACGCCGCCGATCGACTCGAGCACGTCCTGATCGGCGGCCGCGCGGTCGATCCAGGTACGGGACGTGCGGGAGATGCAGTCGACGGGGCTGCCGCCGCGCCGGAAGCACGACGCGATGTCGGCGTCGTCCGGCGGCGGCGTGAGGACGGCGACGGACCCCGCGGCCTCGGCCAGGCGCCGGGCGTAGGCGCCGAAGCCCTCGGACCACCGATCGGGCGTGATCGTGCCGCCTCCGTCCTCGGAGAGCGTCTGGTACGAGTTGGTCACGAGGACGACGTCGGGGTGGGTCTCGTCGATCAGGGCGAGGGTCTCGTCGTTGTGCGCCCGGCAGGACTCGAGGATGCCGGTGACGTCGTTCTGGACGCGGATGTCGACGAACGGGCAGGCGAACTTGGCCCGGTTGACGAGGGTGAACCCGTTCTCGGCCGACTCGGCCAGGGGGACGAGCGCGTCGAGGTGATGCATCGCCGTCGAGTCCCCGACGAGCACGACGGTGGTGCTCGCCGAGGGAGAGGTCCACGAGCAGTCGTCCGGGGTGAGGCCCTGGGCCTCGGCGTCGCCGCAGGTGAGGTGCGGGCTGCCGGTCCGCGTCCCGTCGAGGACCGACTCGATGCTCGGGTCGAGCTCGGGCCACGAGGTCGCCGACAGCGCCCTGCCCACCTCGCCGGACCACTCGTCGACCGACGGGACGTCGAGGCCGTCGAGGCCGTCCGTCCCGCCGGGCTCGCCGGGCCCGCCGGTCTCGCCGGTCGTCCCCCCTTCGGCGCCGTCGGGGCCCCCGTCGGTCGCCGCGGAGGGCAGGACGGGTGGAGCGGCGGCGGGGCGGACGGCGTCCACGGCGAGGACGGTGGCCGTGAGGGCGGCCACCGCGAGCAGCGCTGCCCCTCCACGCCGGTAGGTCGATCGATGGTCTCGTCTCCACCGTCGCCAGGCGTGCCCGGGTGGTCCCGGCTCGAGCAGGGGCGAGGTGATGAGCGGCCGTTCGACCAAGTGGTAGGTCAGGGCGGACAGGACGAGGGTGGACACGAGGACGGCCGGCCAGAGCCGGGCCGGTTCCTCGCCGAGCAACGACCTGCCGACGACCAGGGCGACGAAGTGCCAGAGGTAGATCGAGTACGAGAGGTCTCCCACGATCATCACGGGCCGGCCGGCGAGGGGCCCGAGCCACGGTGTGCCGGCGCACCCCGTGCCCGAGGCGAGGACGAGCAGCGTGGCCGCCACGGGCAGCAGGGCGCCGGGGGCCGGGAACGGGACGGTGCTCGTCGTGACCCAGGCCGAGGCCACGACGCCGACGATTCCGACCCACGCCAGGGCCGGACGGAGGACGGCGGGGAGCCGGGTCATCGCGGGGGCCGCCGTCGCGAGGAGCGCTCCGAGCGCGAGCTCCCATGCGCGGGTCAGGCTCGAGAAGTAGGCGACGGTCGGCGACGTCGTGGACTGGTGCCAGGCCCACGCCAGCGATGCGAGCACGAGCACCAGCAGCAGGACCCCCAGGGCGACCCTCGGGACGGTCGGCCCCTTCCGTCGCCGGGCGACGGCGACCGCGGCGACGACCACGACGGGCCAGACCAGGTAGAACTGCTCCTCGACGGCGAGGGACCAGTAGTGCTGGAAGGGCGACTCGGGGCCCTGGGCGGCGAAGTAGTCGGTCCCGGTGGCGGCGAAGTGCCAGTTCGCGAGGGACGCGACGGACCAGAGCGCGTCGATCGCCGCCGACGCCCCGCGGGACGAGCCGACGACGAGCCAGGTGGCCGCCGTGCCCAGGACGAGCACCAGGACGCTCGCTGGCACGATGCGGCGGATGCGTCGTCGCCAGAAGGCCGCGACCGAGATCCGTCCGTGACGATCGGCCTCGCGCAGCAGGAGCCCCGTGATCAAGAACCCCGACACGACGAAGAACACGTCGACCCCGACGAATCCACCGGCGGGCCGCCCCGTGACGTGCTCGAGGACCACCATCGTCACGGCGAGGGCCCGGAGGGCCTGGACGTCGAGACGGTGGGCGGGGGCGGGACGGCGAGAGGCGATGTTCTGGTCGATGGTGTGCACCCGATCTTCTGACGACATGTGGTGAGGCATATATTACCCACGCTCGTGTACCCTGCCGTCATGACCGATCCACTCGACCAGACGCCGATCCGATCGCGTCGCGGTTTCCTGCTCGTCGGTGCGGCGGGCATCGCGGCGGCCGGTGCCGCGGCCGTCGCCCCCGGCACCCGTGCCGCTCGCGCCGCCGACGGGCCGGCAGCCGACGCGCCGCCAGCCGACGGTTCGGGGGCGTCGCCGGCTGCGGAGGTCGGGACGTCGGACGACCGCACGGGGGTCGACGTCCGTGACCACGGTGCCGCCGGCGACGGTCTGACCGACGACACCGCCGCGTTCGCCGCGGCCGTCGAGGCGGCCAGGGTGGTCCGGGGGCGTGTGCTCGTCCCGGCGGGCACGTACGTCGTCGACTCCGTCACGGTGCCCCTGTTGGTCTCGATCCAGGGCACGGGGGCCGATGTCAGTCGCTACGGGGCCTCGACCGACGGTGGCGTCACCATCCGGCACCTCGCCCGTTCGACGAGGCCGATGGTCGTCGTCGACGGGAACGGTGTCACGCTCGAGGGGCTGACCCTGCAGGGCAACGGCTCGGCGGCACCCCTCGTCCAGGTCGTGAACGGGTTCGAGTCGCGCTTCGACAGGGTGCAGTTGGCCGGCGTGGCCGGAACGGCCCTCCTCGTCGAGCGCGTCAACAACAACCTCTGGTCGGACCTGTTCGTCAACAACTGCGGGTCGGCCGACGCGGCCGCGGTCGTCGTGCGGTCACCGGCGTCAGGTGGGTCGAACACGAACACGTTCACCTGCGTCAACCTGCACATCGAGGGCAGTGCGAACGTCGCCCTCGATCTCGCCTGGGGTTCGACCGCCGAGTACTTCGTCGAGTTCGTGAGGCTGATCGCCCCGCACATCGAGACGTTGCAGCGGGCTGGATCGGGCGGTGACGCGACCGTGCGCATCGGCAACGTCCGGCAGATCGAGTTCGTCGCCCCGACGATCTACGGTGGCCCGGGTCCCCTGATCGAGCACGACGAGAGGCGACGTCGTGGCGTCGACATCGACGGCGGCATCCGACTGCTCGGCGGTGCCCTGCTCGGCGCGGACCCTGCCCAGGTCGGAGCGTCGACCGTGCTGGTGCGGCTGACCAAGGGCGACGACTTCGCCCTGATGGGCACCCGTCTCGGTCGCTTCACGCAGGCAGGGGTCGAGTTGGGGGCCGGGTACGGCTCGCGGTTCGCCGTCGATCCGACGACACGGATCGCCACGACCGGCTCGGCCGTCGACGTCGTCGACCGACGCGAGGTCGAGGCTCGGCCGCTCTGGGCCTGGGGTGGCGACCTCGCGGTGGGACGTCGGTTGCTGGGTGCCCTCGGTGGCCCCTCTCCCGTGGCGTCGGCCATGGGGCGGAACGGCGACGGCGCCCCGGCTCCCACCCTGTCGGGTTCCGATCTGAGGGGAACGGTCGGCTTCGGTTCGGGTCGGGCCCGTCGTCCCGGCACGCAGGTGCGGGTCCGCTATTCGAAGCCCTTCGCGACGGCGCCGGTGGTCTCGATCTGTCCGGCGTCGAACACGGCTGCGTCGGCCCAGTTCTTCGTCGTCTCGCGACCCGACGCCTTCGACGTCGAGATGGTCGGTGACCTCGAGGAGGGCCTCCCGGCCGACGCCTACCGGTTCACGTACCAGATCATCGGCTGACGGCGGCCTCCGTCAGGCCCAGCCGAGTTCGTGCAGTTGGTGGTCGTCGATCCCGTAGAAGTGGGCGATCTCGTGGACGAGCGTGACGTGGATCTCGTCGGCGAGCTGGTCGAGGTCGTCCACGGCGGCGAGGTGCGGTTCGCGGTAGAGGATGATCCGGTCGGGTAGTTCGCCGAAGCCGTACTGTCCACGCTCGGTCAGGGCGACGCCGTCGTAGAGGCCGAGCAGGTCGAGCGTGCCGTCCTCGGGGCGGTCTTCCGTGACGAACACGACGTTGTCGAGCCCGTCGACCATGTCGTCGGGCAGCAGATCGAGTTGGTCGACCACCATCGCGTCGAACGCCTCCGCGCTCACCTCCGCCGGGTCGATGCCTGCTGCCGGTCGTTCGTCGGCATCCAGCGCGTCGTCGCCGTTCTCGGGGGAGTCGTCCACCCTCTCACTCTCGCACGCCCACACGGCCTGTCGCTGGACGCGGCCCCATGCCCGCGACGAGCGCAGCGATGCGGCAACCCGCCAGGCCGTGACCGCGACGAGCGCAGCGAAGTCCTGACCCTCGACGTCTCGGATGCGCTCGCGCATCCGAGACCAAAGGGCCCCAGAACCCAAAAAATCCCCTGCCCATAGGAGGGCAGGGGATTTCATTTGGGACGTCTCGGATGCGCTCGCGCATCCGAGACCAAAAGGCCCCAGAACCCAAAAAATCCCCTGCCCATCGGAGGGCAGGGGATTTCATTTGGGTGAGTAACGGGGCTTGAACCCGCGGCCTCCTAGACCACAACCAGGCGCTCTACCAGCTGAGCTATACCCACCATGTGTCGTTTCCGACGATGCTGTCGACTGCCGAGGCGATCGCAACGAGAAGACTCTACTACAGCCGGGGGGCCCATTCGTCCACGACGGCCTTCGAGATCGCCTGGACGTCCTCGGTGGTGGGACCCGGGTCGGCGACGAATCCGGCACGGCGGTAGTACTCGAGTTCGCGGATGGATTCGAGGATGTCGGCCAGGGCCCGGTGTCCGCCGTGTTTCTGCGGAGCGTTGAAGTACACGCGGGGGAACCAGCGGCGGGCCAGCTCCTTGATCGAGGACACGTCGACGCTGCGGTAGTGCAGGTGGCCGTCGACGCGCGGCATGTACTTGGCGAGGAACGCGCGGTCCGTGCCGATGGTGTTGCCGGCGAGGGGCGCGTGCTGCTCGGTGGGCACGTACTTCAGGATGTACTCGAGCACCTCGAACTCGGCTTCGGCGAGGCTGACGCCGTCCGGGATCTCGTCGATGAGGCCGGACGAGCGGTGCATCTCTGTGACGAAGTCGCCCATGTTGTCGAGGGCGGACTGGTCCGGCTTGATGACGATGGCGAAGCCGGGGTGCACGGGCTTCAGGTCGAAATCGGTCACGACCACGGCCACCTCGACCAGTTCGTCGACCGAGAGGTCGAGCCCGGTCATCTCGCAGTCGATCCAGACCAGTCGGTCGTTGCTCGTAGCCATTCCGCGAGTCTAGTCCGGTGCCCTTCCGGCACCGCGCCTCCTGCACGGGACCAGGGCAGGAGGCGCGGCGCGGTGCGGTCAGATCGCCTCGCCGGCTCCGATGGCCTCCGCTTCGACGCGAGCCGGTTCGGGGCCGTCGTCGACCCGGCGCAGGGCCCCTCGGGCGGCGACCACGACGACGAACGCGATGGCGACGCTCGCGGCGGCGAACACGTAGGCGGCACTGGGGTCGATGGTGTCGGCGAGCAGCGTCGCGACGGGCGGGGCCACGGCGCCGCCGAGGAAGCGCACGCCCGAGTAGGCGCTGGACGCCACCGAGCGGGGCAGGTTGGTCGCCTCCATGACGGACTCGGTCAGCACCGTGTTGAGCACGCCGAGCACCAGACCGCCGACCACCACGCAGACCACGAGGGCGGCCGGCGTCCCGACGACGACCGCGGCGGCGACGAGGTCGAGCGCGAGCAGGGGGAGTGCGATGCGCAGCACGGTCGTCCGACGCAGGCGTGCGGTCAGCAGCGGGGCGACCCAGACCGAGGTGATCGCGAGGCCGACGCCCCAGCCGAAGAAGGTGAACCCGATGCCGAGAGCCCCGAAGCCCAACGGGTACGGCGTGTACGCGAGCAGGACGAAGAATCCGATGTTGTAGAACAGAGCGGTCGCCGCGAGGGCGCCGAGGGCCGGGCGGCCCAGGGCGCGGAACGGGGCCGACAGCGTCGTGGGCGTGGGTTTCTCCATGGCGCCGCCCTTGAGGAACAGCACGATCGCGATGAAGGCGATCGCCATCAGGGTGGTGACGCCGAAGAACGGGCCGCGCCAGCTGACCGAGCCGAGGAGGCCGCCGATCAGGGGGCCGATGGCGATGCCGAGTCCGAGGGCCGCCTCGTAGAGGATGATCGCCGAGGCCGTGCCGCCGGATGCCGCGCCCACGATCGTCGCGAGGGCGGTCGAGATGAACAGGGCGTTGCCGAGCCCCCAGCCGGCACGGAAGCCGATGATCGACCAGACGTCGCCACTGGTGGCGGCGAGCAGGGCGAAGAGCACGATCAGGGCGAGCCCGATCAGCAGGGTGCGCTTGGGGCCGAGTCGACTCGACACCCAGCTGGTGAAGAACATCGCCACGCCCGTGACGGCGAGGTAGCTCGTGAAGAGCAGTTCGGTCTGGGTCGGGCTGGCCTTCAGCGACTCGGCGATGGCGGGGAGGATCGGGTCGACGAGCCCGATGCCCATGAAGGCGACGACGCAGGCGAAGGCGATGGCCCACACGGCGGTCGGCTGCTTCAGGATGCTCGGCCCGGATTCGTGCGCGGTGCCGGAAGGCGAAGGGGAGCTCGAAGCGGAGGCGCTCACGCGAACACCGCCTCGGCGTCGGAGTGGACGTCGGCGCGGCCGGCGGCGCGGTGGCCGACCCGCGACGCCAGGAGGCGGGTGGCGTGCTCGAGCACGGCCCACTCGTCGTCGTCCAGGTCGGCGAAGAGGCCGCCGAGCGAGTCGGCGAGTTGCCCCCGCCACTCGACGAGCGCCGCCGTGCCCTTGTCGGTGATGGCGATGAGCCACGCCCGGGAGTCGTCGGTGTCGGCGATGCGCTTGACGAGCTCGTCCTCGGCGAGGCCCCGGAGGAGCTTGGTCATGGTGGGCTGCGACACGCGGCTGGCCCGGGCGAGGTCCCCGACGCGGAGCTCGCCGTCGGTCGTCAGGATCGAGAGCGTGCGCCACACGGCGGGTGAGGTGGTGCGGCCGGTCTCCTGCGCGGCGATGCGCGTCAGGCGATGGGTCGACGTCAGGAGGGATTCCAAGATGTCTGTCGGCTGGGGAGTCATCCCTCAAGTGTATAGCCAAGCTATATAGCTTGGCTATGCGGTGTCGCGGACCGAAGCTGGGCGCCGACTCCGTGCCTCCTGGTAGACCTGTGGACATGACAGACAGCAAGCCCACCGTGGCCGAGGGTTCCGAGTACGTCGTCTTCTTCGACGGCGGTCCGAGCGACGGCTCCACCGACACCCGCATCAGCACCGACGGCTCGTACGACGAGCAGATCACCGACTTCGTGTTGATCGACGGCATGGAGACCGGCATCGTCTACACCGCCACCGAGGCCAAGATGGTCGGCGAACAACTCCAGGTCCACTACTCGCTCGACGCGAAGGACAGCGACCCCGTCGTCGACCCGGAAGACCGAAACGACGACCGCGACAACTGACGTCGGCGGCCCCGGCCGCACCGACTCACCAGACCGCAGGAGGCGCGGGGGAAGTTTCCCCCGCGCTTCCTCGTTGTCCCCGGCATGATGCTCGAGCTCTACACGTCGGCCTTCTGCGGTCCCTGCCACGCGGCCAGGGCGGTCGTCGCCGAGGCGAATGGCCTCGTGCCCTCGCTCGTCGTCGACGAGGCCGACGTCGCCGCCCGGCCCGCCGACGCCGAACGGCGCGACGTCCGCAGCACGCCCACCATCGTGGTCACGCGGGACGACGGCGAGGTGGTCTTCCGCTCACCGGGCGTGCCGACGTTGGACCGCCTGCTCGGGGCCCTGGCCCTCGCGATCTGATCGCCGGACCCCCGTCATGGAAGGCCCATAGGATCTCCGCGGCGTCGCCATCGACTGATGCGAGGCCGCTGATGGCGTGGCGACCGATCGTGGTCCCATGCCTGACACCGACATCCTGCGTCTCGACATCGTGGTGCCCGTCTTCGACGAGGCCGCCACCCTCGAGACCAGCATCACGAGCCTCCATGACCATCTGACCCGCCACGTCACCGAGACCTGGCGCATCACCGTGGCCGACAACGCCAGCACCGACGGCACGCCGGCCCTCGCCGACGACCTCGCCCGACGCCTGCGGTGCGTGACCGCCGTCCACCTCGCCGAGAAGGGCCGAGGCCGTGCCCTCAAGCAGGTCTGGGCGGCCTCGCCCGCCGACGTGCTGGTCTACCTCGACGAAGACCTCTCCACCGACCTCTCTGCGCTCGGCCCGCTCGTCGCACCGTTGCTCTCCGGCCACTCCGACCTCGCGATCGGCACCCGGTTGAGCCGGTCGTCGCGGGTCGTGCGCGGCGGCACGCGGGAATTCGTCTCGCGCAGCTACAACTTCCTGCTGCGTCGCACGATGGGGGTCGGGTTCAGCGACGCCCAGTGCGGCTTCAAGGCGATCCGGCGCGAGGCCGCCGAGCGACTGCTGCCCCTCGTCGAGGACACCGGGTGGTTCTTCGACACCGAACTGCTGATCCTCGCCGAGCGCTCGGGCCTGCGCATCCACGAGGTGCCGGTCGACTGGGTCGACGACCCAGACAGCTCGGTCGACATCGTCTCCACGGCCGCCGCCGACCTCAAGGGGATGCTGCGCGTGGGCACGGGCATCGCCCGGGGCGCGATCCCGGTCCAGGCGGTGTACGACGCGATCGGGAGGCGTCCGTTCGAGCCGCCCGCGCCTCCGACGTTCTTCTCGCAGGTCGTGCGGTTCGGCGTCGTCGGGGTCGCCTCGACCGCCGCGTACGCGCTGCTCTACCTCGGCGCGCAGCAGGTGATGCCGGCCCAGGCGGCGAATTTCGTGTCGTTGCTCGTCACGGCCGTGGTCAACACGGCCGCCAACCGGCGGTTCACGTTCGGGGTACGGGGGGCGTCGGGCGTGGCGCGACACCAACTGCAAGGGCTGATGGTCTTCGTCCTCGCCTGGGCGCTGACCTCGGGGTCGCTCGTCGTGCTGCACGCCGCGGCTCCCGCGGCCGGCGCGCAGGCCGAGCTGCTGGTCTTGACGGCCGCGAACCTCGTCGCGACCGTCCTGCGCTTCGTGCTCCTGCGCGTCTGGGTGTTCCGGTCGGAGGCGACGCACGTGACGCCGGGACCGGCCGACGAGCGGGTCGGTGTCGCCGGCCCCGTGTCCGACCTCGCCACCCGCGTCGCCGCCGTGGCCGGCGACGACGACGTCACGGTGGTCGGTCGATGAGCGCCGGGACGACGCCGGTGCCGCTGACCGATCGACGCTCGCCGTCCGGGTCGGCCGGCCCGCGCCTCCGTCCGCTCGCTCGTCGCCTGGTGCGCGGGCGTGAGGACGCGGCACGGTGGGAGCGACCGGCGTTCCTCGCGCTGCTGGTCGCCACGGGGGCTCTCTACCTGGTGAACCTGTCGGCGAACGGCTGGGCGAATTCGTTCTACTCGGCCGCGGTGCAGGCCGGTTCGCAGAACTGGGAGGCGTTCCTCTACGGCTCGTCCGACGCCGCGAACTCGATCACGGTCGACAAGCCGCCCGCGAGCCTGTGGGTCATGGCGTTGTCGGTCCGGGTGTTCGGACTGTCGTCGTTCAGCATCCTGCTGCCCGAGGCACTGATGGGCGTCGCGACCGTCGGACTCGTCTGGGCCACGGTGCGGCGGCACTTCTCGGGCGTCGCCGCGTTCGTCGCCGGTGGAGTCCTCGCGCTGACCCCGGTCGCCGCGTTGATGTTCCGCTTCAACAACCCCGACGCGCTGCTCGTGCTGCTGCTGACCCTCGCCACGTACCTGACGCTGCGCGGCGTCGAGACGGGCCGCGTCCGTTGGGTCGTCTGGGCGGGCGTGGCGATCGGCTTCGGCTTCCTGACCAAACAACTGCAGGCGTTCGTCATCCTGCCCGTACTGGCCGGGGTGTACCTCGTCGCGGCGCCCGTCCTGCTGCGCAAGCGGCTGCTGCACCTGCTGGCCGCGCTCGGTGCGGTCGTGGTGTCGGCCGGCTGGTGGGTCGCCCTCGTCGAGCTGGTGCCCGCGGGCATGCGGCCGTACGTCGGCGGCTCGCAGACCAACTCGTTCCTCGAGTTGACCTTCGGCTACAACGGCCTCGGACGGCTCACGGGTGACGAGACCGGCAGCGTGACGGGCGGGGGCGGCGGCACCGGTGCCGCCACGACAGGCATGTGGGGCGAGACCGGCATCACCCGGCTCTTCACGGGCGAGTTCGGGGGCCAGATCACCTGGTTGCTTCCCGCCGCCCTCGTGATCGGCGTCTCGGCACTCGTGCTGCTCGGCTGGCGACACCGGACCTCGGCCCGTCGGGCGACCCTGCTGCTGTTCGGGGGCTGGACGGTGCTGACCGCCCTCGTCTTCAGCTTCATGTCGGGCATCTTCCACGCGTACTACACGGTGGCGCTCGCCCCGGCCATCGCGGTCACCCTCGGGGCTGCGGCCGACGTGTTGTGGCGACGACGGGCCCGGTCGTGGGTGCGGATCGTGCTGGCGGCGTCGGCTCTGCTCACGGGCGTCTGGGCCTGGGTGCTGCTCGGACGGGCGGAGTCCTGGCAGCCGTGGCTCCGGTACGTCGTCGTCGCGCTCGCCGTCGTGGGCGCCGTGCTCGTGCTGCTGCCGCGACGGGGCCGGGCGCTCACGGCGGCGACCCTCGCCGTGCTGCTCACGGGCGGCCTGCTGGCTCCGGCGGCCTACTCGGTCGAGACCGTGTCGACGGCCCACACCGGTTCGATCGTCACGGCCGGGCCGACCGTGTCGGGTGGCACGGGCGGGTTCGGCGGTGGTGGCGCGGGCGGCGCCGGCGGCTTCGGCGGTCGCGGCGGGGCCGTTGGTGGCGGGCCCGGTGGCGCGGCTGGCGGAACGCCCCCGCAGCTGCCGGGCGGCACCGGCGGGGGAGCGGGCACCGGCACCGGCACCGGCACCGGGGCCGGAACCGCAGGAGGCGCGGGTACGGCCACGCGCGGACTCCCGGGTGGCGGGGGCGGAGCCGGCTCGCTGCTCGGCTCGGGCTCGGTCAGCGACGAGCTCGCTGCCGTGGTCGGTGCGGACGCGGACCGGTACACCTGGGTCGCCGCGGCCGTCGGGTCGAACAGCGCGGCGGGCTACCAGCTCGCGACGGGCGACCCGGTCATGGCGGTCGGGGGGTTCAACGGCAGCGACCCGTCACCGACCCTCGCGCAGTTCGAGCAGTACGTCGCCGACGGGCAGATCCACTGGTTCGTCGGAGGTACCGTCGGGCAGTCGAACGGCGGCAGCTCCTCCTCGAGCGAGATCGCGGCCTGGGTCGAGGCGAACTTCTCCTCGACCGAGGTCGACGGGGTCACGCTGTACGACCTGACCAGCTGACCGACCGGACGTCGCCACCGGTCCGCCCGGCCGTCCCGCACCTCCGGGGCGCGCGAGACACCGCGTTTCGTGCACCGCACCGCGACTAGTCGGGGCGCGGTGCACGAAACGCGGTGCGGAGCCTGGCTGGACCGCTACCGGGACGGAGGAGCGGGCACGGTATCGTGGTCGGGTTCGCCCCCGTAGCTCAGCGGATAGAGCAGGAGCCTTCTAATCTCTTGGTCGCAGGTTCGATTCCTGCCGGGGGCACCACGCGACACCACCCCCCCCGCACGACGACGCGCCCCCGACCGAGGTCGGGGGCGCGTGGTCGTTCGTTCGCCGGGTCAGTCGTCCGCGCGTTCGGGTGTCGTTCGGCGTCGGACCTGGCTCGCACTGACCGGCTGCTCGAAACGCTCGTCGTCCATCGCATCGTCGCGGGTGTCGTCGTGGCTCGCGTCAGCCGGCGTGACCGCCGGTGCCTCGGGCGCGGACACCGGCGACGGTCCGGCCAGCGGGGCGTGAGCCATCGGTGCCCGGTAGGCCTCGTCGCCACCGCGAACCAGGGCATCGTCGAGGGCCGCCGGGCGGAGCGCTGCCGAGGGTGCGGCACCCGAGGGCGCGGAGGCCTCGGTACGTCGCTGCTCGGTCGCCGCCGCAGCCCGCTGCTCGGCTTCCCAGGCCTTCTGCTTCGCGGCCGTGTCTCGGTCGACGTCGGCTTCTTCGTACTTCCAGCGGGCGAGATCGTCGCGGAACAGCTTCTTGGCCCGCCCGGGGCGGTTCTGCCACTCGACGAGGCGGTCGCGGAGTTCACCCAGCGTCTGCTCGGACTGGAAGCTGAAGGACGCCGAGTTGCGCTTGATCTCGGCCAGTTCGTGAGCCGCCCAGTCGGCGGCGAGGGTGCTGCCGGTCGCAGGCGACAGCCGCAGTCGGACGTCGGCCTCGTGGCCGAGGTGATCGGCGTAGGCGCGCTCCTCGACTCCGAGCGAGCTGTAGACGGCACCCTTGCGAGCTGCCGAGACGAGGGCCGCGACCGCCGCCGCTTTCGTCTCGTCCTCGTGCAACGACACGACCCGCCGCGTGCTCGCCCGGCCGATGAGGGCTGCGACGATGCTGGCCATGACGATGGCGACGAAGGGGATCACCGCATCGGTGACGACACGCCACCCGTTGTCCGAAGAGAGCCATTCGACGAGATCGTTCCACCACTGCATTGGGCGAACACTACAGCCGAGGTCGAAGGTTGCACGGCTGCGACATGCTGTCGAGCCCGCCGCCGGAGACACCGTCACGGTGCTCCGGCGGAGGCGTCGGGATCAGGCAAACCGGAAGCAGTCGGTGGCGTCGTCGCGACTCCAGAACTCGCCGATCTCGACGAACCGACGCTGACGGGGCAGGAACCGCTTGGCGCGGTAGCGATCACCCTGCGGGTCGTCGAAGCGCTCGACGTAGCCCACGATCTCGCCACCAGGTCGGGTCACCCGGGCGAGGTCGTCGTGCACCTGGACGAGCTGCAGGCCGCCCCGGGTCGAGCGCAGGGAGGGGAGGGGAACGCCCGCGTGAGCGTGCGGCGCAGGCGGGACGATCGCGTGGTCGAGGGTGCTGCTGGTCATGAGGTGCTCCTGAGGTCATCCGGCCGATGCTGTCGAGAACACCCCTGACGCTAGGGGTGACCACCGACATCGACGTCGGACACCTGGGACACCTCGGACACGTCGGACGCGTCGGGCGCCTGGAGGGCGCGGTGCCCCGTCGGCACCGCGCCGTCCGGTCAGCGGCCGGTGCCGTCGACCGCCAGCGGCTCGATCGCCGCGAGCTCGTCCTCGGTCAGCTCGGCACCGTCGAGCGCGTCGAGGCTGTCGTCCAGCTGGGCCACCGACGAGGCGCCGATGAGGGCACTGGTCACGGCGGGTTGGCGCAGCACCCAGGTGAGCGAGAGCTGCGCGAGCGACTGGCCCCGCGCCTCCGCGATCTCGTTCAGGCCGCGGACGCGGGAGAGGTAGGTCTCGTCGAGGGCGTCCTCGGAGAACCACCGGCCCTCGGCCGCGCGCGAACCCGCGGGAGCACTGCCCGAGAGGTAGCGGTTCGTCAGGAGCCCCCCGGCCAGGGGCGAGAACACGATCGAACCGACGCCGCGGGTCAGGAGGGTGTCGAAGAGCCCTCGCTCGGGCCGGCGGTCGAACATGTTGTACCGCGGCTGGTGGATCAGCAGGGGCACGCCCTCGGCGGCCAGGGCGTCGATCGCGGCCTCGGTCTGCACCGGGTCGTAGTTGGAGATGCCGGCGTAGAGCGCCTTGCCCTGCCGGACGGCCGTCGCGAGCGCCCCCATCGTCTCGTCGATCGGGGTCTCGGGGTCGGGGCGGTGCGAGTAGAAGATGTCGACGTGGTCCATGCCGAGCCGCCCGAGGCTGGCCTCGAGCGAGTTGAGCAGGTACTTGCGCGACCCCCCGTCGCCGTACGGCCCGGGGGTCATGTCGTAGCCCGCCTTCGACGAGACCACGATCTCGTCGCGGTAGGGGCGCAGGTTCGCCGCGGCGATGCGACCGAACTGCTCTTCGGCCGAGCCGTAGGGCGGGCCGTAGTTGTTCGCCAGGTCGAAGTGGGTGACCCCCCGGTCGAACGCGCGCAGCACGATGTCGCGCTGCGTCTCGAGGCTCCGGTCCGAGCCGAAGTTGTTCCAGAAGCCGAGGGAGATGCGGGGCAGCCGGAGTCCGCTGCGGCCGGTACGGACGTAGTCGAGTCGTGAGTACCGTGCGTCGTCGGCGACGTAGGGCGTGAAAGGTGATCTCATGCGGTCAGCCTAGGGCGGGCCCTCGGCTCGGGAGTAGGTTCACGGGCATGACGACGTTCGTTCTGGCCGGTGGGTGCTTCTGGTGCCTCGACGCGGTCTACCGCACCCTCGACGGCGTCACCGAGGTGGTCTCGGGTTACACCGGCGGAGACACCGAGCGGCCGAGCTACGACGACGTGTGCACGGGCCGCACGGGTCACGCCGAGGCTGTCGCGGTCGGCTTCGACCCCGAGAAGCTCCCCGCCGACGTCGTCCTCGACGTCTTCTTCACCCTGCACGACCCGCGTCAGCTGAACCGGCAGGGTGCCGACGTCGGCACCCAGTACCGCTCGGCGATGTTCGCCGCCGACCACGACCAGGAGGCGCTCTTCCAGGCGGCCCGTGACCGTGCCTCCGAGGCCTGGGGCGGCGGTGTCGTCACGACGATCGAGCCGCTGTCCACCTGGTACGACGCCGAGGAGCACCACCAGGACTTCTTCGCCAAGAACCCCGGCCAGGGCTACTGCACCGCCGTCGCGCTGCCGAAGGTCACCAAGATCCGCAAGTCGTACGCGAAGTACGTGCTCGCCTCGTAGACGGGTCACGCCGCCCGGTGTGACCGACCGAGAAAGAGGAAAGGGGCGCTCGACGATGAGTGACCAGAACACCTTGCACCGACAGACCTGGGTGGCCGTGGGCCCGGCAGGCGCGGTCGGGACCATCCTGCGGACAGACGACGGCTTCACGGTGCGTCTGTCCGCGAAGGGAGCCGACGGCGGCGTCTACCCGAGCCTGGCCGTGGCCAAGAGCGCCCTGTTCGCGGCGTTGGGGCCCGGCGCCGACTACCCGGAGTTCCACGAACACTGAGGCCCGATCGTCCCCGGTCGTCCCCGGACGACTTGTCGTCGTGTCGTCCCCCGGGCGGCCCCCGCGCCTCCTTCTCCACAAGGAGGCGCGGGTGCCGTCCCGGGGGTCCCTCGCCCCCGCGAGACTCCCGTCATGACAGACACCATCACCCTCACAGGGATCATCGCGACCGACCCCCGGGCCCTCGTCACGCAGACCGGCCTCTCCATCACGAGCTTCCGACTCGCCTCGACGCAGCGACGGTACGACCGCGTCAAGGGCGAGTGGATCGACGGCGAGACCAACTGGTACACCGTGACGTGCTTCCGTCAGCTCGCCGACAACGTGCTGGCCAGCCTCCGCAAGGGGCAGCGGGTCGTGGTCACGGGGCGCGTCCGCATCCGTGCGTGGGAGTCGGGCGAGCGCAGCGGAATGACGGTGGAGGTCGACGCGGACGCGGTCGGTCACGACCTCGTCTGGGGCAGGTCGACCTTCGAACGGCGGGTGGCGTCCGCTTCGTCCGCCACGGCGGGCTCCTCCCCGGCCGCGGGCGGGGGCGATCCGACCGTCGCCTCCGACGAGAGCGGCTCGGCACCCGAGACGGAGGCGGACCACGGAACCGGTCACGGAGGCCCCTCGGACGGTGCGGCGACGGATGCGTCGTCGGACCCCGACCGGGTGGCGATCCCCGACGACGGCGCGGACTGGGGTGCTCCCTCGGCCGTCGGCGCGGACGAGGTGGCGGCCCCGTTCTGACCACCCCGGTGGCTCCCGTGTCCCGGGCCCGTGGGTCGGCACGCCGTAGACTCCTCACGGCTCGCCGACCCGCGGCCGCCGCCAGCGACGAAGGGCCCCCGTGACCGGTTCGAGACCTCCACGCGGCCTGGCGCTCGCCGCGATCGTGCTGGCCGTGGCGATCCCCCTCGTGGGGTGCACCTCGTCGCCCGAGCCGTCACCGTCGCCGGCGTCCGTCGCCCTGTCGACGGACGCCCCGCCCTTCTCGTCCACGTCCACGACGGCCGAGGCGCTGGCCCACTTCGACGAGGTGAACGCCGCGACCGTCGCGGCGAACGCCCGCCCGGGTGGGCGCGCCGTCGTCGACGCGCTGGTGGCCGCAGGCTTCGACAAGTCGACGATGCAGGTCACCGCCGACACGACCTCGATCGGCCGCGACGCCGACAGCGTGCAGTTCTCGGTGCTCTGGGGTCAGGACTGCCTGATCGGGCAGGTCTCGGGCGCGGGCTACAGCAGCCAGACGGCGCCGGTCCTCGGCACGGGCGCCTGCCTGGTCGGGTCGACCCGAGCCATCGACTGGTGACGTCGGGGGCGGGGCCCCGCCCGATAGACTCGCTGTCATGGCCGAATACATTTACTCGATGGTGCGCGCCCGCAAGGCGGTCGGCGACAAGCTGATCCTCGACGACGTCACCATGTCGTTCATCCCGGGGGCGAAGATCGGTGTCGTGGGGCCGAACGGCGCCGGCAAGTCGACGATCCTCAAGATCATGGCGGGGCTCGACACCCCCAGCAACGGCGAGGCGAAGCTCAGCCCCGGCTACTCGGTCGGCATCCTGATGCAAGAGCCCGAACTCGACGAGACCAAGACCGTCCTCGAGAACGTGCAAGAGGGCGTGGGGCCGATCAAGCAGAAGCTCGACCGCTTCAACGAGGTCTCGGCCGCCATGGCCGAGCCCGACGCCGACTTCGACGCGTTGCTCGCCGAGATGGGCACCCTCCAAGAAGAGATCGACGCCGCCGACGCCTGGGACCTCGACTCCCAGCTCGAGCAGGCCATGTCGGCCCTGCGCACGCCTCCGGGCGATGCCGAGGTCGCGAACCTCTCCGGTGGTGAGAAGCGTCGCGTCGCGCTGTGCAAGCTGCTGCTGCAGAAGCCCGACCTGCTGCTCCTCGACGAGCCCACCAACCACCTCGACGCCGAGAGCGTGCTCTGGCTCGAGCAGCACCTCAGCAAGTACCCCGGCGCCGTGCTCGCCGTGACCCACGACCGGTACTTCCTCGACCACGTCGCCGAGTGGATCGCCGAGGTCGACCGCGGCCGCCTCTACCCCTACGAGGGCAACTACTCGACCTACCTCGAGAAGAAGGGCGAGCGCCTCCAGGTCCAGGGCAAGAAGGACGCCAAGCTCGCCAAGCGCCTCGCGTCCGAGCTCGAGTGGGTCCGGAGCAACGCCAAGGGCCGTCAGGCGAAGTCGAAGGCACGTCTGGCGCGCTACGAAGAGATGGCGAACGAGGCCGAGCGCACGCGCACCTTGGACTTCGAAGAGATCGTGATCCCCGTGGGCCCGCGTCTCGGCTCTCAGGTCATCGACGCCAAGAAGCTCCACAAGTCGTTCGGCGAGCGTGTCCTCATCGACGACCTGTCGTTCACGCTGCCCCGCAACGGCATCGTCGGCGTCATCGGGCCGAACGGCGTCGGCAAGACCACCCTCTTCAAGACGGTCGTCGGCCTCGAGCCGCTCGACGGTGGCGAGCTCAAGGTCGGCGAGACGGTCGACATCTCGTACGTCGACCAGAGCCGTGGCGGCATCGACCCCAACAAGAACCTGTGGGAGGTCGTCTCCGAGGGGCACGACTACATCCAGGTCGGCAAGACCGAGATCCCGTCGCGGGCCTACGTGTCGCAGTTCGGCTTCAAGGGTCCCGACCAGCAGAAGAAGGCCGGCGTGCTGTCGGGTGGTGAGCGCAACCGCCTGAACCTGGCGCTGACGCTCAAGCAGGGCGGCAATCTCCTCCTGCTCGACGAGCCCACCAACGACCTCGACGTCGAGACGCTGGGCAGCCTCGAGAACGCGCTCCTCGAGTTCCCCGGCTGCGCCGTGGTCATCACACACGACCGGTGGTTCCTCGACCGCATCGCCACGCACATCCTCTCGTGGGAGGGCCTGAACGACGACGGCACGCCCAACTGGTACTGGTTCGAGGGCAACTTCGAGGCGTACGAAGAGAACAAGGTCGAGCGCCTCGGCGCCGACGCGGCGAAGCCGAGTTCGGCCACGTACCGCAAGCTCACGCGCGACTGACCGGCACCGCACCGTCATGACCCGCCTGCACGTGCCGACCCGAGTCCGCTGGAGCGATCTCGACGGGTACCGTCACGTGAACAACGCGTCGATGCTGCGCCTCCTCGAGGAGGCGCGCATCGACGCGTTCTGGTCTGCCGACGGGGCGATCGACGAACGGTCCTCGGCCGCCGTCCTCGACGGCAGTCCGAACGCCGCGACGATGACGCTCATCGCCCGGCAGGAGCTCGAGTACCTCGTCCCCATCCCGTACCTGCGGGCCCCGCTCGACGTGCAGATCTGGGTCGGGCGACTCGGCGGGGCGAGCCTCGAGGTCTGCTACGAGGTCTGGTCGCCCGAGGGCGTCGAGCCCCGGACGCTGTTTACGAAGGCCGCCACCACCATCGTGCTGGTCGACTCGGCGACGAATCAGCCCCGGCGCATCTCCGACGTCGAGCGCGACGCCTGGTCGCCGTTCGTCGAAGAACCCCTGGCCTTCCGCCGGCGCTGACCAGGAACGTGGCGGGTCAGCCTCGCGGCACCCGCACCATGCCCTCTTGTGCGACGCTCGCCACGAGAGTGCCCGCGCGGTCGTAGATGCGCCCGAGCGAGAGGCCACGTCCGCCCACCGCATTGGGGCTCTCTTGCACATAGAGAAGCCATTCGTCGACGCGGGCGGGACGGTGCCACCACATGGCGTGGTCGAGGCTCGCGGCCTTGAGCCCGGGGGTGACGAACGCGACGCCGTGACGGCGGTAGATCGGTTCGAGGAGCGTGTAGTCGCTCGCGTACAGCAGGGCGGCGCGGTGCAGGTCGGCGTCGTCGGGCAGTGGGCCGGTGGCCTTGAGCCAGACGGCCTGGTGCGCGACGTGGTCGCCCTCGACGCTGAAGAAGACCGGCGACGGCACGTGGCGCATGTCGAACGGCCGCCGGGCCCACGACTGGGCGACGGGGTTGTCGACCGCGGACAGCAACTCGGCGTCGCTCGGGACGTCCTCGGGATCGGGCAGGCCGGAGGGCATGTCGACCTGGTGGTCGAGCCCCTCGTCGGGGGTCTGGAAGGACGCGATCATCGAGAAGATCGGCACGCCGTCCTGCGACGCCTGGGTGCGACGGGTCGCGAACGACCGGCCGTCGTGGATGCGGTCGACCGTGAACGTGATGGGGATGGTGAGGTCGCCGGGCCGCAGGAAGTACGAATGCAGCGAGTGGACGTCGCGTCCGCCGCCGACGGTGCGCTGGGCGGCGACGAGGGCCTGCGCGGCGACCTGGCCGCCGAACACGCGACCGAGCGGCTCGGGCTGTGACCCACCCGTGAAGACGTCCTGACCACCGACGTTGCCCGCCGGCGAGAGGTCGAGGGTGGACAGCAGGCTCTGCAGCGGATCGTCGGTCACGCGATGTAGTTTAGGGGGCCGATGAACGACGCATTCACCCTCCCCGACTCCCTGTCCCTCAGCGATCTCGCGACCTATCTCGGGCGTGCGGGCCGGGTGGAGGACGGCTCGGTCCGGCTCATCGCCGGCTCCGGTGTCCTGGCCGTCTACGTCGCCGTGTTCTACCCGATGGGTCTGCTCGACTCGAGCCCTACCGTGCTGGGGCTCCGCACCTTTCAACTCGACGACCGCCCCGAGTTCGACGCCGTGGTCCCGGTCCGGTCGCTGAAGGAGCGCCTCGTACGCCTGCAGAACGACGTCGTCGACCCGACCGCTGCGGTCACCGTGTCCGTGCCCGCCACGGTCAACACCGTGACCTGGGCAGCGATCTCGCCGCCGCGCGGGGGCTGGACGCGACTCGGCCCGATCGAGGCCGACCGCCTCCGATCGACCGCCGAGGCCGGAATCGCCCGCGTCGCCGAGGCGATCCCCACGGGCACCGGTGAGCAGATCGTGCACCGGGTGCGAGCCGACGTGTGGTCGGCCCCCGTCGAGGGTGCCGAGGGGGTTCCCGCCGGAGCCGGCTTCGGTGCCCTCAGCCTGGGATTCCTCGACGGCGAGGACGAGGTCGCCGTGTTCGAGACCGGCACCTGGACCCGCCTCACGACGCCCAAGGGCCACGTGCTCGTCAAGCGGCGATCGTCCCTGCTCTGACGATCGGCCCGGCGGTGGGCGGTCCGAGGCGGGCAGCCCGGCGGTGGGCGGTCAGCGCTCGAACGTGTTGACCATGGCCTGCGCGGCGCGATCCAGGTAGCCCCAGAGCATCGCGTCGTCGAGGGGGGCGAGTTCGAGTTCGTCGACGGCCACCCGCATGTGCTGCAGCCAGTGGTCACGTGCCTCGGGCGTCACCCGGAACGGCATGTGCCGCATGCGCAGGCGGGGGTGCCCGCGCTCCTGGCTGTAGGTGGTGGGGCCGCCCCAGTACTGCTCGAGGAACCCCGTCAAGCGTTGGATCGCGCCCTGGAGATCCGCTTCCGGGTACATCGGCCAGAGCACCTCGTCGGTCCGGACGCCCTCGTAGAAGCGGCGGACCAACTTCTCGAAGGTCGGCCGCCCACCGATCTGCTCCCAGAAGTTGCCCTGGGCGGCGTCGTCACCGAGGCCCCGCCGGACGGTGACCGGCACGGCCGACGGCGGGGGAGTCACGGGCTGAGCGGTGGACGGGCGCGGCGTCAGCGGCAGGTCGGTCATTTGCGCTTGCTCCGCGGCACGTGGGGCGTCGGCGCCGTGCGGGGCGCCCGGGCGCCCTGGACCGAGGAGGCGCTGTCGAAGCCGGTGAGGACGACGCTCGTCAGCGAGGGCAGCACGATGTCCATGGCATCCAGGGTCTTCTTGAGACGGGACCGCAGCTCCCGGTCGACGTTGTCACGGTCGGCGGACCGTGTCTTGGCGACGATGCGGATGACCACGTGCTCCTCGGCGATCGACTGGATTCCCCAGACCTCGGGCTGGTCGATGATGGCGCGCCTCCACTTCGGGATCGCGGCGAGCTCGTTCGCGGTGTTCAACATGGCGTCCTGCACCTGGTCGACGTCGGCGGAGTACGGCACGGCGAGGTCGATGACCACGCGCGTCCAGCCTTGCGACATGTTGCCCACGCGCAGGATCTCGCCGTTGCGGACGAACCACAGCACGCCGTTCACGTCGCGGATCTGCGTGACGCGGATGCCGACGGCCTCGACGACGCCGGCCGCGGGCCCGACGTCGACGACGTCGCCCACCCCCAGCTGGTCTTCGGCGACCATGAAGATGCCGTTGAGCATGTCCTTGACGATGTTCTGGGCGCCGAACGCGAGTCCGGCACCGACCACGCCCGCCGCGCTGACGATCGCGACGGCGTTGAAGTTCAGTTCGCCGAGGATCAACACGAGCGCGATGCCCGCGACGACGACCGTCACCACGTTGTTCAGCACGCTGCCGAGCGTGCGGGTGCGCTGGACGACCCGGACGGCCTGCAGCGGCGAGGCCATGAGGGCCTGCGTGTCGTCGACGTTCTGCTTCCGCTTGATTCCGTTCACGACCTGGTCGACGACCCGCCGGATGGTGAAGTGCAGGGCGACGCGCAACAGCACCGCGACGAGCAGGATCGCCACGATGCGGATGGGAACGCGCCACATCGTCCAGAAGGCGTCCCAGTCGAAGGCGATCGGGGCGGCGGGGTCGGTGGCGGCAGCGAGGAGGAGGTCCATATGAGCGACAAGTCAAGCACGCCACCGCAACCCCACCCGGGAGGGGCCTGGACGCCGGAACGGCGGGCCCTGTGAGAGGGCCCGCCGTCCGGGTCGGTCGTCGGGTCGTCGCGCGACCCGGGGCACGACTACTGCTGGTCGACCGCCTGCACCCGCAGGGCCCGCTCGACGCCCGCGACGCTCTCGCTCACGATGCGGCGCAGGGCCGGCGTCTCGGGGTTCGCCTCGAGCCACGCGTACGACGCGTCGACGAGGGCCTGGTCGGCGAGGCCGGCCGGGTACAGCCCCGAGACGAGGGTGTCGGCGATGTGGTAGCTGCGCGACTCCCAGATGCCGGTGAGGGACGAGAAGTAGCGCTCGACGAGCGGCTGCAGGATCGCCGGGTCGTTCGTGTGCTGGAACCCGAGGGTCGTCGCCCGGACGATGGCGTTGGGCTGCTCGGCGCTGTCGACGACCGACGCGAAGGCGGCGAGCTTGCCCTCGGTGGTCGCGATCGTCGCGCGGGCCCGCGCGGCGGCCTGGGCGCCGTTCGCCGTGTTGTCCTCGGCGAGGGCGGCGTCGATCTCGGCCTCACCGGCACCGCCGACGAGCACGAGGCCCTCGAGCAGCTGCCAGCGCAGGTCGGTGTCGACGGTGAGGCCCTTGAGAGCGAGCGATCCGTCGAGCAGGCCGGCCAGCGCCTCCCGGTGGGTCTCGGTCGACGCGATCGCGGCGAAGAAGGTGACGAACTGGAACTGGGCGTCCGACCCGGCCTCGGCACCCTGGGCGAGGGCCCAGAGGCCGTCGCCGACCTCGGTGATCGTGGAGGTGCGGCGCGCGGGGGCGACGTAGCTGCGGGCGGTCTGCAGCAGCTGTGAGAGCGTGGTGCGGATCGTCGTCGACTCGGTCTCGGTCGCGATGTTGTCGAGCACGAGACGCACGTAGTCCGAGGCCGAGGTCTCGGCGTCGCGCGTCGCGTCCCAGACCGAGCCCCAGACGAGGGCGCGGGCCAGCGGGTTCGAGATCTTCGAGAGGTGGGCGATGGCCGTGGCGAGCGACACCTCGTCGAGTCGGATCTTCGCGTAGGCGAGGTCGTCGTCGTTGATCAGCACGAGGTCGCCGCGGTTCAGGCCGACCAGCTCGGGGACCTCGGTACGGGTGCCGTCCACGTCGATCTCGACGCGGTCGGTGCGGACCAGGGCGTCGCCCTGCAGGGCGTAGAGGCCGATGGCGAGGCGGTGCGGGCGGATGGTGGGGTGGTCGGCGGCCGCCTCCTGGAGCACGGCGAACGAGGTGATCACGCCGTTCTCGTCGACCTCGAGCTCGGGACGCAACGTGTTGACGCCCGCGGTCTCGAGCCAGAGCTTCGACCAGCTGGTCAACTCGCGGCCCGAGGTGGCCTCGAGTTCGACGAGCAGGTCGCTCAGCTCGGTGTTCGAGTGGTGGTGCTTCTTGAAGTACGCGGCCACGCCGGCGTAGAAGGCGTCGATGCCCACCCAGGCGACGAGCTGCTTGAGCACCGACCCGCCCTTGGCGTAGGTGATGCCGTCGAAGTTGACCTGGACGTCCTCGAGGTCGTTGATCGTGGCGACGACGGGGTGCGTCGACGGCAGCTGGTCCTGGCGGTAGGCCCAGCTCTTCTCCATCGCCTGGAAGGTGGTCCAGGCCTCGGTCCACTCGGTCGCCTCGGCGGTCGAGATGGTCGAGGCCCACTCGGCGAACGACTCGTTCAGCCAGAGGTCGTTCCACCACTTCATCGTCACGAGGTCGCCGAACCACATGTGCGCGAGCTCGTGGAGGATCGTGACGACGCGGCGTTCCTTGATGGCGTCGGTCACCTTGCTGCGGAAGACGTAGGTCTCGACGAAGGTGACGGCACCCGCGTTCTCCATGGCACCGGCGTTGAACTCGGGCACGAAGAGCTGGTCGTACTTGTCGAAGGGGTACGCGTAGTCGAACTTCTCTTCGTAGTAGGCGAAGCCCTGACGGGTCTTCTCGAAGATGTAGTCGGCGTCGAGGTACTCGGTGAGGGATCGGCGCGTGAAGATGCCGAGCGGGATCGTGCGGCCGTCGGAACTGGTGAGGTCGCTGCGGACCACGTCGTACGGGCCGGCGATGATCGCCGTGACGTAGCTCGAGAGCACGGGCGTGGGCGAGAACGTCCAGGTGCCGGTCTCACCGTCGACGACGGGTTCGGGCGTGGGCTGGTTGCTGACGACCTGCCAGCGTGTGGGTGCGGTGACCGTGAACTGGAACGTCGCCTTGAGGTCGGGCTGCTCGAAGACCGCGAAGACGCGGCGGCTGTCGGGCACCTCGAACTGCGAGTAGAGGTAGACCTCGCCGTCGACCGGGTCGACGAACCGGTGCAGGCCCTCGCCGGTGTTGGTGTACTCGGCATCGGCGACGACCTCGAGCACGTTCTCGGCGGCCAGCTCGGCCAGCTGGATGCGCACGCCGTCGGAGACCGCGTCGACGTCGAGCGCGGTGCCGTTGAGGGTCACCGAGTGCACGGTGCGGGTGAGCGCGTCGATGAAGGTCGACGCTCCGGGGGTGGCGGTGAAGCGCACGGTGGTCGAGCTGCCGAACACCTCGTCGCCGCGGGTCAGGTCGAGGGCGATCTCGTACGACTGCACGTCGACGACGTTCTTGCGCTCTTGCGCCTCGACGCGGGTGAGGTTCTCTCCGGGCACGCTGGCTCCATCCGTCTGGGGGGTGAGGGGGGACTCGTGGTCCGCTGAAAGCCTAGACCGGCTGTACGACGCCGGGGTGTTGACTGAGGGCATGACCGACACCCCCGCTCCCGCGTCCCACACCGTCGTCGACTTCTGGTTCGACCCGTCGTGCCCCTGGGCCTGGATGTCCAGCCGCTGGGTCGACGAGGTCGCGAAGCACCGTGACCTCGACGTCACCTTCCACGTGATGAGCCTCGCGGTCCTCAACGAGGACGCCGACGTCAGCGACGAGTACAAGGCGAACTTCGCCCGCATGCTGCGCTACACGCGGCTCGTCACGGCCGCAGGTGAACTCCACGGTCAGCAGATCGTCAAGCCGCTCTACGACGCCCTCGGCACCCGCATCCACCACGAGGGCGAGAAGGACGGCGACGTCGTCATCGCCGGTGCCGTGGCCGAGGTCGGACTGCCCGCCGACTTCGCGCGGTACGCGGACGGCGACGAGTACGACGAGCAGATGCGTGCCAGCCACTTCGACGGCATCGGCCGAGTCGGCCAGGACGTCGGCACGCCCGTCATCTCGGTCGACGGCGTCGCCTTCTTCGGCCCCGTCATCTCTCCGGCGCCGAAGGGCGAGGAGGCGCTGCGGCTGTGGGACGGAGTCGTCGCCGTGGCCTCGTACCCCGGCTTCTTCGAGATCAAGCGCACGCGCACGGTCGGGCCGATCTTCGACTGAGCCGGTCGTAGGATCGTCTCCATGCGCATCCACGTGGCGACCGATCACGCCGGCCTCGACTTCAGCACGACCGTCATCCAGCACCTCACCGACGCGGGCCACGACGTGACCGACCACGGTCCGACGAGCTACGAGCCCCTCGACGACTACCCGTCGTTCTGCATCGCGGCGGCCCGGGCGACCGTGCGCGACCAGCGTGCCGGCCACGAGGCGCTGGGCGTCGTCTTCGGCGGCTCGGGCAACGGCGAGCAGATCGCCGCGAACAAGGTCGAGGGCGTCCGTGCCGCCCTGGTCTGGAACGACTCGACCGCCAAGCTCGCCCGCCAGCACAACGACGCGAACGTCATCGCGATCGGGGCGCGCCAGCACACCGAGGCCGAGGCCCTGGCGTTCATCGACGCCTTCGTCGCCGAGCCGTTCAGCCACGACGAACGCCACGTGCGCCGCATCGCGCAGGTCGGCGAGTACGAGACCACGGGCGCCATCGCCGGTCACCCGGTCGACTGACGACGTAACGTCGAGAGCGGCGGGACCCCGACCGGGGCCTCGCCGCTCCGTCGTCTCCGGCGTCACGCCCGAGACCGTTCCATCGACCACCGAGAGAGGTGTCGCCGTGCCCGAGGGCCATTCCGTCCACCGCATCGCCAACCAGTTCGAGCAGAGCTTCGTCGGCCACCGAGTCCGGGTGAGTTCGCCCCAGGGTCGGTTCGCCGACGGGGCGACCAGGCTCGACGGCGCCACGATGGTCGACTCCAAGGCCGTCGGCAAGCAGATGTTCCTCGAGTTCGACAACGGCCTGTGGCTGCACGTGCACCTCGGGCTCTACGGTGCGTGGGACTTCGCGGGCGCCATCGCCACGGGCCATTCGATGGCCGAGTCCCGGACTCGCCGGGCGGCCACCCGCAAGGCCGAGAACGCCCCCGACGACGACGGCGAGGACTCGATGGCCAGCATCGGGGCGCCACGCCGGTCTCGCGTGCGCATGGCCGAGCAGGAGAAGACCGAGGACGACATCGACTCGTTCCCGCCCGAGCCCGTCGGGCAGGTGCGCGTGCGGCTGTTGACCGACACCGCGGTCGGCGACCTCCGTGGCCCGACGAAGTGCGAGGTGCTCGACGCGGCCGGGGTCGACCTGGCGATCTCCAAGCTCGGTCCCGACCCCCTCGTCGACTCGCCGAAGAAGGGCGCCGACCGCTTCGTGTCGATCGCGGGCAAGAAGCGCACCCCGATCGGCCTGTTGCTGATGGACCAGAGCGTGGTCAGCGGCATCGGCAACATCTACCGGGCCGAGCTGCTGTTCCGGGCCCGGCTCGACCCGCACACTCCCGGCAACCAGGTCCCCGAAGAGGTGCTGCGCGCCCTCTACAAAGACTGGACGAAGCTGCTCAAGAGCGGCGTGGAGCTCGGCCAGATGATGACCATGGACGGTCTCACCAAGTCCCAGCACGCCAAGGCCCTGCGCAGCCGGGCCGACCGGCACTGGGTCTACCACCGCGAGGGTCTGCCCTGCCGGGTCTGCGGGACTAACGTCGTGATGGAGATGGCCGCGGGTCGCAAGCTGTACTGGTGCCCGACCGACCAGACTTGACCGCATGCGGCACACCCCCACGTTCGTCCTGTCCGACGTCGACGAGGTCAAGAGGCTGATCCACGAGAACCCGTGGGCGACGATCGTGTCGCACACGGCGGCCGGTCTCGTCGCGTCGCACTACCCCGTCGTGCTCGAGCAGGACGACGCCGACCCGGGGGCCATCGTGCTCGTCAGCCACGTCGGTCGTCCGGACGAGCGCTCGCACGAACTGGGCGAGCACGAGGTCATGGTGATCGTCCAGGGCCCGCACGGCTACGTCTCACCCGGCTGGTACCCGGCCGAGCAGATCGTCCCCACCTGGAACCACGTCACGGCGCACCTCTGGGGCACCCCCGAGATCCTCTCGGACGACGAGAACTTCCGCGTGCTGGGCGAGCTCGTCGACCACTTCGAGCGCGTCATGCCCGAGCCCTCGACCCTCACCCTCGACGACGAGGGCTCTCGCCGGGTCGCGAAGGGCACCGTCGGCATCCGGCTGCGCGTGACCCGGTTCGACGCCCGCGCCAAGCTGAGCCAGAACAAGGCACCCGAGGTGGTCGACCGCATCGTGGACGAGCTCGAGCACGGCGAGCACTACGCGCAGCCGGCGCTCGCCGCCGAGATGCGTCGGGTGCGCGACCGATGACGGTCGACGCAGGCACCCGGGCCGAGGAGGCGCGGCGCACGCTCCTGACGGGCGCCCGCCTGGTCGGCGGCGGACCCGCTCCCGTGGACGTCCTGCTCGACGGTGGCCGGGTCGTCGCGCTCGTGTCCGGCCCCGCCCCCGACGGTGCCGAGGTGGTCGACCTCGACGGCCGCTGGCTCGCCCCGGGCCTCTGGGACTCCCACGTCCACATGGACCAGTGGGCGTTGGTGCGCCGACGACTCGACCTGTCGCGGGCACGGTCCGCCGCCGAGGCGGCCTCGATCGTGGGGGAGCGCCTCCGCGTCGAGCCGGTCGAGGCGGGCGGGACCCTCGTCGGCTACGGCTTCCAGGACGCCCTCTGGCCCGATGCTCCGAGCCGCGCGCTCCTCGACTCGGTGGCCGGTGACGTGCCGGTCGTCCTCGTGAGCAACGACCTGCACTCCGTCTGGCTCGACTCGTCCGCCCTGGCCCGTCACGGTCACGCCGACCACCCGACCGGCCTGCTGCGCGAGCAGCCGGCCTTCGACGTCAGCGCCGCGGTGAGCGTCGTACCGGACGAACAGCTCGACGGGTGGGTCGCCGAGGCCGTCGACGCGGCCGCCGCACGGGGGGTCGTCGGCGTCGTCGACCTCGAGATGACGCTGTCGCTCGACCGCTGGACACGTCGGGTGGCCGGAGGCACGCGGGGCCTCCGCATCCGTCCCGGGGTCTACCCCCGCGACCTCGACGCCGTCGTCGCCCGCGGGCTGCGCACCGGCGACGTGGTCCCGGGCACCGAGGGCCTCGTCACCATGGGGCCGTTCAAGATCATCACCGACGGCTCCCTCGGCACCCGCACCGCGTGGTGCCACGACCCGTACCCCGGGCTCGAGGGCGACCCGGCTGCTCGGGGGGTGCGCATCTACGAGACCGACGAACTCGTCGGGTGGCTGCGCCGCGCCTCCTCGGCGGGACTCGTCCCGGCCGTGCACGCGATCGGCGACGCCGCGAACGCCCAGGCGCTGGACGCCCTCGAGCTGGTCGGCTGCGGGGGCAGCATCGAGCACGCCCAACTGCTCGACCTGCACGACGTCGACCGGTTCGCGCGCCTCGGCATCGTGGCCAGCGTGCAGCCCGAACACGCCATGGACGACCGCGACGTCGTCGATCGGCTCTGGGTGGGCCGCTCCGAGCGTGCCTACGTCTTCGAGAGCCTCGTCGCCGCCGGCGTCCGCCTGCAGCTCGGTTCGGATGCGCCGGTCGCCCCGCTCGATCCCTGGGTGGCGATGGCCGCGGCGATCTCGCGCTCGCGCGACGGACGCGAGGCGTGGCACCCCGAACAGCGACTGGTCGCCTCGGCGGCGCTCGCCGCCTCGACGGGCGGTCGAGCCACGGTCGAGGTCGGCTCCGTCGCCGATCTCGTGGTCACCGAGGTCGATCCGCTCGCCGCGTCGGACGACCAGCTGCGCCGGATGCCCGTCGTCGGCACGGTCCTGGCGGGTCGGTGGACGCACCGCACGCTCTGACGAGGCGGCGTCGACCCGACACGGCGAAGGCCGCCACCCCGTGCGGGGTGGCGGCCTTCGTCCGTCCGGCGGGACGGGTCAGCCGGCGACGTGCGCGGCGAGGAACCAGCGGTCCTTCTCGAGGCCCCGCGAGATCTCGATGGCGACGTCCTGGCTCGAGGCGTCGAGCTCGCCGAGCTCGTCGATGGCCTCGCGGACGGCGACGAGCGAGGCGTCGATCTGGGCGACCAGCTCGGCGATCGTGACGTCGATCTGGTTGAAGCCGGGGGAGGTGGGGGGGATGACCGTCTTGGCGGCGACGGTCTCGATGCGTCCGTCGACCGGCAGGCCGAGGGCGACGACGCGCTCGGCGGCGAGGTCGGCCCACTCGCGGGCGTGGTCGACGACCACGTCGATGAGTTCGTGGACGGCGACGAACGCGATGCCGCGCACGTGCCAGTGGGCCTGCTTGCCGTTGACCGACAGGGCCGTCATGTCGGTGACGATCTGGCTGAGGAACTGGGCGACGCCGGCGGCGACGTCGGGGTCGACGGAACCCTGGGGGACGGTGCGGGTGATGTCGGTCATGACGTGGTCCTTTCCTAGACGATGGAGGCAACGCTAGACGTCTGGGAGAATTCCGCAAGCAAGCTGAGGCTCGGCTCACCTAGGCCAGCCTCACCTCACCACGGGTCGTGAGGGGGGATAACCCCACCGGCGGTCCGGGCGCTGGCACCATGGGGTGGACGCCCCGTCCGGACCAGGCTCGAAGGCATGATCCAGGAGACCACCATCACCGCCGCCAACCCCTACCTCTCGCCCCCGCCCCCACCCGGTGGCTACCGACGCCGTTGGCGCGAACTGCCCCGTGAACTCGGCTACGTCGCCCTGTCGGCCGTCCTCGTCGTCATCGTGACGGTGGCCGCCTCGTTGTTCCTGCACACGGTCAGCGGGTCGAGCGACTCGCTGTTCACCCTCGTCTTCCTCGCGATCGTCGTCTTCGGCGCGCTCTGGATCGCCCGGTGGTTCGGCACCTTCGAGGTGCTCCGCCTGCGGTGGGCCAGCGACCGACCCATCCGCCCCGTCGACTGGACGCCGAACACCGAGTGGGGCCGGTCGACGAACCGCTTCGCGCGGGCCGTCTCGGTCTTCGCCAACCCGCACTACTGGCTGTACCTGCTCTACGGCGTCGTGGTGTTCCCGATCGTGGCGGGCTTCACGTCCTTCGTCCTCGTGGGTCTCCTGGCCGGCCCGGTGCTCGCCGTCCTGGGGGTCGTGCTCGTCTTCCAGGCGTTGCCGCCGTTCGACACCTTCAACTGGGCGTCCGCGATCGGCAACGGCGGAGGCGCGGTGCTCGTCGTCCTCGCCCTCGCGCTCTTCGCGGGCGTCGTGCTCGTCTATCCCTACGTCGTGCACGGGTTCGTCGTCATGCACCAGGCGATCGCCGCCGTCATGCTCGGGGGGTTCCGCAGCGAGCAGCTCGAGGTCGAGCTCGCCGACCGTGAGATCTCGCGCACGGCCGCCCTGTCGGCCGAGGGCACGGCCCTCCGCCGGCTCGAGCGCGACATCCACGACGGACCGCAACAGCGTCTGGTGCGTCTGCAGATGGACCTCGCCGCGGCGTCCCGCGCCGTCGACACCGACCCCGAGAAGAGCAAGACCCTCATCGAGGAGGCGCGGGTCCAGTCCCGCGAGGCCCTCGAGGAGCTGCGTGCCCTGTCCCGCGGTTTCGCGCCTCCGTTGTTGATGGACCGGGGCCTCGTGGCGGCGCTCGAGTCGCTCGTCGACCGCTCGGTGGTGCCCACCACGATGCTCGACCGGGTGCCCGCGCACGTCGTGATCCCGAGCGACATCGAGCGCAACGCGTACTTCATCGCGTCCGAACTGGTGACGAACACGGGCAAGCACGCCGGGGCGGCCAGCGCCGACCTCGTGCTGCGCACGAGGCAGGCTCCCGACGGCATCGGCACCCTGCTCGAGCTCGTCGTGACCGACGACGGGCGCGGCGGCGCCGGCCTGCGCGACGGCCACGGTCTCGCCGGGGTGCAGGAGCGCCTGGTGGGCCTCGGCGGCTTCCTCGACATCAGCAGCCCGCAGGGCGGGCCGACCATCGTCACGGTGAGCATCCCGATGACGATCGAGGTGCCGAGCAACCCTACGCTGCCGCTGCCGACCGAGCCGCTGCCGCCGTTCTCGTCGACGGCCGTGACCGAGCCGCTGCCCGACGCGGCGCTGCCCGACGGGCCGCTCGACCCGCCGGCCGGGCCGCCCGCGCGACCGTAGTTCGTGGGCCGCGCCCGTAGTCTGGACGCGTGAGTCTCGAGAGCCCCTCCCGTCAGCCCCTCCGTGTCGTCGTCGCCGACGACTCGGTGCTGCTGCGGGAGGGGCTCGTCCGACTCCTCGACGAGATCGGGGTCGACGTCGTGGGGGCGTACGGCGACGCCGACGCCTTGCTGGCCGACCTCGACGAGGTCCGTCCCGACATCGCCGTCCTCGACGTCCGCATGCCGCCCACGCACACCGACGAGGGCGTCCGGGCCGCGATCGAGGCGAGACGCCGTCGGCCCGACCTCGGCATCCTGCTGCTGTCGCAGTACGTCGAGGTGGCCTACGCCCGGGACCTGCTCGAAGCGGGCTCGGGCGGGGTCGGCTACCTGCTCAAGGACCGCATCGCCTCGTTCGACGAGTTCCGTGACGCGCTCGGGCGGGTGTCCGACGGCGGCACGGTCCTCGACCCGCAGGTCGTCTCGCAGTTGCTGGGCCGTCGCAGCGATCCGCTCGCCGCGCTCACGCCGCGGGAGCGGGAGGTCCTGACGCTGATGGCCGAGGGTCGCACGAACGCCGCCATCGCGGCCGAACTGGTCATCGGAACGGGCGCGGTGGAGAAGAACGTCACCTCGATCTTCCAGAAGCTCCTGCTGGAGGACAGCGGCACCGACCACCGCCGGGTGCTCGCCGTGCTGGCCTTCCTGCAGCACTGAGTCGACGCGTCCCCCGCGTCGGCATCGCGCCCCTGACCGGGCGGCTGAGGTCGAGGACGGGCGTCGTCAGCTGGTCGTGCCCGGAGGGGTGTCGGCCGGGTCGGCGGGGGAGTCCGCCTGGGGGGCGACGACCCGGGAGCCGGCGACGTCGAGGACGACGTCGCGCAAGGCGTGGCCGACGGCTTCGTACCCGGCCGTCGTGGGGTGGATGCCGTCGACGGTCGTGCCGGCGGCGAAGACGTCGCCCGCCCGCGCGAACCCCCAGGGGTCGGTGAAGGTCCAGCCCTTGTCGGCGACGTAGCGTTCGAGCTGTGCCTCGTACCGGGCCGCGGCCCGGGGGGCACGGTCGTAGGGCGGGATCGCGGCCACGACGACGTGCTCCGGCCGGATCGTGTCGACGATGGCGTCGTACGACGAGGCGGACTCGGCGAAGCTCGTGCCGAGGCGCACGTCGTTCGTGCCCGACATCAGGACCAGGACGTCGACGTCGGCGACGGGCCGCACCGCGGCGGCCTGTTCCTGCACGGTCGAGCCGCCCTTCGCGTAGCCGCCGACGTAGTCGACGCCGTCGCCCTGGGCGTAGGTCATCCAGGTGTCGGCGGTGAGCCCCTCGCTCAGCAGGCGACCTCCGCCGGCCGTGAGCGAGTCGCCGACGATCGCGACCCGCACCCCGCCCGAGGTGGGTGCCACGGCCACGCCGGGCCCGGCCGCGGCCTGCGCGATCGCGCCGGACCCGGACCCGGACCCGGACCCGGAGGCGCTGGTCGCCTCGGTCGGTGGGGCGGCGCACCCGGCCGCCAGGGTGGCCACGACCGCACCGACCAGCGCGACCCGTGCGAACGTCGCGCGTCTCATGTGGCCATCTTGGGTCACGTCGCGCCGGGAAAAATCATCCGCCAGCACGACTTCCCCCCGAGCTGGCCGAGAGACCCCTGAAGAGCGCCTGCGCCGACGCCTGCATGCAAGGCCCGGAGAACATTTGATCGCCGGCGCCTGCCAGCGTCGACGCCTGCGTGCAAGGCCCGGAGAGATTTCATTCGAGGCGCCCCCCGGCGCCGGACGCCGGAGGCGTCGAATGATTCGAGAGGGGATGACGGGAATCGAACCCGCGTGATCAGTTTGGAAGACTGAGGCTCTACCATTGAGCTACATCCCCGTGAGCGGCCTGGCCGCACGGGTGAGACCAGCATAAGGCATCCGACGAGGTCGCTCAGTCACGGCCCCTCGGTGTCGGCTAGACTCGACGCGGCCTTCACGTACCCGACCTCAACGGGGCTCACGCGTGCCGGCCGGTTCCAGGCTGATACACGGGGCGTAGCGTAGTGGCTAGCGCGTCCGTTTTGGGGGCGGAAGATCGCAGGTTCGAGTCCTGTCGCCCCGACGATCGTCTACCTGCTGTCTCGGATGTGAGTTCAGCGCCACCAACACAGGAGAAGCCCCACATTGGTCCAGACCACGGTTGAGAAGCTCAGCCCCACGCGCGTCAAGCTCAACATCGTCGTCACCCCCGACGAGCTCAAGCCCAGCGTCACGCACGCCTACGGTCACATCGCCGAGTCGGTCAACATCCCCGGGTTCCGCAAGGGCAAGGTGCCGCCGCCCATCATCGACCAGCGCGTCGGTCGTGAAGAGGTGTTGAACCACGCCGTCAGCGAGAGCCTCGACAAGTTCTACCGCGAGGCCGTGACCGAGACCGAGATCCGCGTCCTCGGCCGTCCCGAGGCCGACGTGGTCGAGTGGCCGAACGTCAAGGACTTCTCCGGCGACCTGAAGATCGCCGTCGAGGTCGACGTGCGTCCCGACTTCGACCTGCCCGAGTACGACGGCCTCGAGCTGACGGTCGACACGGTCGACATCACCGACGACGAGATCGCCGAAGAGCTGACGAACCTGCGTACCCGTTTCGGCACGCTGGTCACCGTCGACCGCCCCGCCACCACGGGTGACTTCGCGCAGATCGACCTGACGGCCACCATCGGCGACGACGTCGTCGACACCGCCAAGGGCATCTCGTACGAGCTCGGCTCGGGCGAGCTGATCGAGGGCATCGACGAGGCCCTCGAGTCCCTCACCGCCGGTGAGAGCACCACCTTCGAGTCGAAGCTGCTCGGCGGGGACCGCGAGGGCGAGACCGCCCTCATCGCCGTCGACGTCACGGCCGTCAAGGAGCGCGAGCTGCCCGAGGCCGACGACGACTTCGCCCAGATCGCCAGCCAGTTCGACACGATCGACGAGCTCAAGGGCGACCTTAAAGAGCAGCTCGCCAAGTCGAAGACCTTCGGTCAGGGTGCCCAGGCACGCGACCAGGTCGTCGAGAAGCTGCTCGAGGCCGTCGAGATCCCCGTCCCCGAGAAGCTCGTCGAGGACGAGGTGCACCGTCACCTCGAGCAGGAGAACCGCCTCGAGGACGACGAGCACCGCGCCGAGGTGAAGGAGAGCAGCGAGAAGGCCTTCCGCAACCAGATCCTCCTCGACGCCATCGCCGAGAAAGAGGCCGTCAAGGTCGAGCAGGACGAACTGACGCAGTACCTCATCCAGGGTGCGGCGCAGTACGGCATGGAGCCCGGCGAGTTCATCAAGGTCCTCGACCAGAACGGCCAGATCCCCGCCATGGTCGGCGAGGTCGCCCGCAGCAAGGCCCTCGCGGTCGTGCTCAGCAAGGCCAAGGTCGTCGACGGCAAGGGCGACTCGGTCGACCTGTCCGCCTTCACGGCGACCGCCGGCGTCGGCGGCGACGACGACGACCACGCGGGTCACGACCACGCGTAAGCGAGAGCGGCGGGTCGGCTGACCCGTCACGTCCGAGAGGGCCGGGTGCGAGTGCGCACCCGGCCCTCCGTCGTTCCCGGCACCGCGCCTCCCGGGCTCGTGGACGGGCCCCCGACGGGGCCGGGGAGGCGCGGTATCTGCCGTGGGCGAACAGCCCGGAACCCGTGCGTTGGCTCCGATAGATTCGACGACAAGCGACAACGAATGGGAGCTCCACCATGGCCGACGTGACACTGCCCAACAGTGTTTTTGACCGACTGCTCAAAGACCGGATCATCTGGCTCGGCTCTGAGGTCCGCGACGAGAACGCCAACGAGATCGCCGCGAAACTGCTGCTGCTCGCTGCGGAAGACAGCGAGAAGGACATCTACCTCTACATCAACTCGCCCGGCGGGTCGATCACGGCGGGCATGGCGATCTACGACGCCATGGAGTTCGTGCCGAACGACATCGTCACCGTCGGCATCGGCATGGCCGCCTCGATGGGCCAGCTGCTCCTGACGGCCGGCACCAAGGGCAAGCGCTACATCACGCCGAACGCGCGTGTCCTGCTGCACCAGCCGCACGGCGGGTTCGGCGGCACCTCGTCGGACATCCAGACGCAGGCGCAGCTCATCCTCTCGATGAAGCGTCGACTGGCCGAGATCACGGCCGCACAGACGGGCAAGACCGTCGAGCAGATCAACGAAGACGGCGACCGCGACCGCTGGTTCACCGCCGAGGAGGCCCTCGAGTACGGCTTCGTCGACCACATCCGCGGCTCGGCCACCGACGTCGTCGGCGGCGCCGGCACCGACCAGGCCTAGGCCCTTCGCCCCTTCGTCAGAACGAGAAAGAGAAGAACTCATGGAACTCCCGATGATGGGTGGCGCGGGTCGCGTGCAGACCCCCAGCTCCCGGTACATCCTGCCCAGCTTCGAAGAGCGGACGGCCTACGGCTACAAGCGTCAGGATCCCTACGCGAAGCTGTTCGAAGACCGCATCGTCTTCCTCGGCGTGCAGGTCGACGACGCCTCGGCCGACGACATCATGGCCCAGCTGCTCGTGCTCGAGAGTATGGACCCCGACCGCGACATCACGCTGTACATCAACTCGCCCGGTGGCTCGTTCACGGCCATGACGGCCATCTACGACACGATGCAGTACATCCGTCCCGAGATCCAGACGGTCTGCCTCGGTCAGGCCGCCTCGGCCGCGGCCGTCCTGCTCGCCGCGGGTCAGCCCGGCAAGCGTCTCGCCCTGCCCAACGCCCGCGTGCTGATCCACCAGCCCGCGACCGGTGGCAGCAGCGGCGGCCAGGCCTCGGACATCGAGATCCAGGCCGCCGAGGTGCTCCGCATGCGCACCTGGCTCGAAGAGACCCTGTCGAAGCACTCGAACAAGACGCCCGAGCAGGTGAACCGCGACATCGAGCGCGACAACATCCTCGGTGCGCAGGAGGCCCTCGACTACGGTCTCGTCGACCAGGTCCTCGGTTCGCGCAAGAACCAGCCGGCGGCGCTCACGCGCTGATCACGGCACGACGACGACGGCCCCGGGCACCCGCCCGGGGCCGTCGTCGTGTCGACGGGCGGACGGACGCCCCGGCGTCCGTCCGCCACCACCGCGGATGTGCTCGAACCCCCCGGGTCGGTCCGTGAGTGTCGGCGGATCGGGTTAGGCTCGTCCCACACGACGACCGGTCCCGGTCGATGACCTCAGCCAATCAGGGAGGCCGAGCATGGCGCGCATAGGTGAGAGTGCCGATCTGCTCAAATGCTCGTTCTGCGGCAAGAGCCAGAAGCAGGTCCAGCAGCTGATCGCCGGTCCCGGCGTCTACATCTGCGACGAATGCGTCGAGCTCTGCAACGAGATCATCGAAGAGCGCCTCGCCGAGGCCGGCGACGAACCCGCGAGCGAGTTCGACCTGCCCAAGCCCCGCGAGATCTACTCGTTCCTCGAAGAGTACGTGATCGGTCAGGACGCGGCGAAGCGTGCGCTGTCCGTGGCCGTCTACAACCACTACAAGCGGATCCGTGCCGCCTCCACCCTCACGGCCGCCGAGTCGCTGGCCGACGAGGTCGAGATCTCGAAGTCGAACATCCTGTTGATCGGCCCGACCGGCTGCGGCAAGACCTACCTGGCCCAGACCCTCGCCAAGCGACTCAACGTGCCGTTCGCCGTCGCCGACGCCACGGCCCTGACCGAGGCGGGTTACGTCGGCGAAGACGTCGAGAACATCCTGCTGAAGCTGATCCAGGCTGCGGACTACGACGTCAAGCGGGCCGAGACCGGCATCATCTACATCGACGAGATCGACAAGATCGCCCGCAAGGCCGAGAACCCGTCCATCACGCGAGACGTCTCGGGCGAGGGCGTGCAACAGGCACTGCTCAAGATCCTCGAGGGCACCGTGGCCTCGGTGCCGCCGCAGGGTGGCCGCAAGCACCCCCACCAAGAATTCATCCAGGTCGACACGACCAACGTGCTGTTCATCGTCGCCGGGGCGTTCGCCGGACTCGAGGACATCATCTCGAACCGCGCCGGCAAGCGGGGCATCGGCTTCGGCGCCCCGCTGCACAGCAAAGAGGACGAGGCGGCCCTCTTCAGCGAGGTCCTGCCCGAAGACCTGCACAAGTTCGGTCTGATCCCCGAGTTCATCGGCCGTCTGCCCGTGGTGACCACGGTGACGCAGCTCGACCAGCCGGCCTTGATGCAGATCCTCACCGAGCCCAAGAACGCCCTCGTGCGGCAGTACCAGCGCATGTTCGAGATCGACGGGGTCGAGCTCGAGTTCGATCGCGGCGCCCTCGAGGCGATCGCCGACCTGGCCGTCCTGCGCCAGACCGGTGCCCGTGGTCTCCGCGCCATCCTCGAAGAGGTCCTCGGGCCGATCATGTTCGACGTTCCGTCCGACGACACCGTCGGGCGCGTCGTCATCACGCGGGCGTCGGTGCTCGAGAACGCCGCGCCCACGATCGTGCCGCGCCTCGTCGAGCAGCGCACCGAGAAGTCCGCCTAGCAGCGACGTCAGAACGCCCCGGCCGGTTCGGCCGGGGCGTTCTCGTGTCAGGCGAGGCCGCGGCGGGCGAGCAGCGGCTCGACGCGGGCGTCCCGCCCACGGAAGTCGCGGTAGGCCTCGAGGGGGTCCTTCGAGCCGCCGACGCCCAGCAGGCGTGCGCGGAACCGGTCGCCGTTCTCGCGGGTCAGCCCGCCGTTCTGCTCGAACCACTCGACCGTGTCGGCGTCGAGCACCTCGCTCCAGATGTACGAGTAGTAGCCGGCGTCGTAGCCCCCCGAGAAGGTGTGCGCGAAGTACGTGCTCGAGTAGCGGGTGGGGACCGACGCGAGGTCGAGGCCGACCGCGGCCAGCGCCTCCTGCTCGAACGCCTCGACGTCGGTGACCGCCGCGGCCTGGGCCGACGAGAGAGCGTGCCAGGCCTGGTCGAGCAGGGCCGCCGCGAGGTACTCGCTCGTCTCGAAACCCTGGTTGAAGCCCTGGGAGGCGAGGAGGGCGTCCACCAGTCGTTGCGGCAGCCGGTCGCCGGTCTCGTGGTGCACGGCGTAGTTTGCGAGCACCTCCGGCCAGAGCATCCACATCTCGTTCACCTGGCTGGGGAACTCGACGAAGTCGCGGAAGACGTTGGTGCCCGAGAAGCTCGGGTAGGTCACCCGGGCGACGAGACCGTGCAGGGCGTGCCCGAACTCGTGGAAGAACGTGGTCACCTCGTCGAGCGTGAGGAGGGTCGGCTGGTCGGCCGGCGGCTTCGGGACGTTGAGGTTGTTCACCACGACGGTGGGCAGCCCGGTGAGCGACGACTGCGAGACGAGCGGGTTCATCCAGGCGCCGCCGCGCTTGCTGTCGCGCGTGTAGAGGTCGAGGACGTAGAGGCCGACGTCGCCGCCGTCGGCGTCGGTCACCTCGAAGACCCGCGCGTCGGGGTGGTAGCCCATGAGGTCGGCGCGTTCGGCGAACCGCAGGCCGTAGAGCAGCCCCGCGGCGAAGAAGACGCCGTCCTGCAGCACGCGCTCGGCCTCGAAGTACGGGCGCATCGCGGCCGTGTCGACGTCGTGCTCCTCGGCGCGCACCCGTTCGGTGTAGAAGGCCCAGTCCGAGGCCCGGATCGTCCGGCCGGCGACGCGCTCGAGTTCGGCCTGCTCGGCGCGGGCGTTCCGGGCGGCAGGAGGCGCCAGTCGCCCGAGCAGGTCGGCCACCGCCCCGGGGGTGCCCGCGGTCTCGCCCGCCGTGACGTAGGCGGCGTGCGACGCGAAGCCGAGCAGTTCGGCCCGCTCGGCGCGCAGCCGGGCGATCTCGAGGACGAGTTCGCGGTTGTCGTGGTCGCCTCCGCGCCGTCCACGCGAGAGCGACGCCTGCATGATCCGATCGCGGAGTCCCTCGTCGGTCAGGCTCGCCAGGTAGGGGTGCCCGCTGAAGAGGACGAGCGTGATGACGTAGCGGCCCTCGAGCCCTCGCTCTCGGGCCGCCTCGGCGACGGCCGCGATCGCCCCGGCGTCGAGTCCGTCGAGTTCGGCGACGTCGTCGACCACGACGGCGAGGTCGTTCGTGTCGGCCAGCAGGTTCTTCTCGAACCTCGTGGACAGGGTGGAGAGCCGGCCGTTGAGGTCGCGGAGGCGGACCTTGTCGTCGTCGGCGAGGGCGGCTCCCGAGCGGGTGGCCTCGGCGACGAGCCGCTCGACGAGGTAGCGCTGCTCGGCGGTCAGGTCGAGGGCGTCGCGGCGCTCGTGCACGCTGCGGAGACGGGCGAAGAGCCGCGGGTCGAGTCGGATCGCGTCGGCGTGCGCCGCGAGCCGCGGGGCGAGTTCGAGTTCGAGGGCGTCGGTGGCCTCGGTCGAGTCCGACGAGGTCTTGTTGAAGAAGACGTGCTGGACACGGGTGAGGATGGCACCGCTGCGTTCGAGGGCGGCGACCGTGTTCTCGAAGGTCGGCTCGTCCGGGTCGGTCGCGATCGCCTCGACCTCGGCCAGCTGTTCGGCGAACCCGGCATCGAACGCGGGGCCGTAGTCGTCGTCGGTGATGCTCGCGAACGGCGGCAGGGAGTACGGCAGCGTGCTGAAGGAGAGGAACGGGTTCGTCATCAGCCCACACTAGGAGGCGCGCTAGGGTCGCCGCATGAGCGAACGCCCCGAGACGCCCGCCCGGTACACCCACGGCCACCACGAGAGCGTGCTGCGCAGCCACGCGTGGCGGACGGTCGAGAACTCCGCCGCGTACCTCGAGCCGCACCTCGTGCCCGGGGTCAGCGTCCTCGACGTCGGGTCGGGGCCGGGGACCATCACCGTCGACATCGCCGGCCGCGTCGCGCCCGGTCGCGTGATCGGCATCGACGCCGCCGCCGGCATCGTCGAGCAGGCGACGTCGCTCGCGGTCGGGGCGGGGCTCCACAACGTCCACTTCGAGACCGCCGACCTGTTCGCCCTGCCGTTCGACGACGACGCCTTCGACGTGGTGCACGCGCACCAGGTCCTGCAGCACGTCGGCGACCCGGTCGCCGCCCTGCGCGAGATGCGCCGGGTGGCGCGGCCCGGGGGAGTCGTCGCCGTCCGCGACGTCGACTACCACGGCTGCGTCTGGGCACCCGAGAACCCGGGTCTCGACCGGTGGATGGACGTCTACCAGACCGTGCACCGGGGCAACGGCGGTGAACCCGACGCCGGGAGGCGCCTCAAGGGGTGGGCGCTCGAGGCGGGCTTCGTCGACGTGGCGAGCAGCGCCTCCGTGTGGTGCTTCGCGTCCGACGAGGACCGCACGTGGTGGGGCGACAGCTGGGCGGCCCGCGCGACGGAGTCGGCGTTCTACGCCGACGCGATCGAGAAGGACGCCGCGACGCACGACGAACTGCACGCTATCGCCGACGCCTGGCGCTCGTGGCGTGACGCCCCCGACGGCTGGTTGATCATGCCGCACGGCGAGCTGCTCGCCCGCGCCTGACGGCTCACGACCTCCCCTGTGGAGGCGACGTGCCGCTCACCTCGAGAGGTGAGCGGCACGTCGTGGCTCCGAGGACGGGCCGGTTCAGTCGTCGTCGCCCTCGGCGTCGACGGGCTCGTGGATGCGGGCCTCGCCGGTGACGGCGTCGACCCGGATGACCGTGCCGTCGTCGAGTTCGACGACGGGGCGACGCTCGAGCCAGGTCAGCGTCCAGCGCCACGACGTGGCGTCGACGCCCTGGTCGGAGAGTTCACGCTCGACCTGGGCGACCGCCCCGAGGACCGCAGCGGGCAGCTCGGCAGGAGCCGCGCCTCCGACGCTCCACCGCGTACCGAGCTGCATCAGGCACCCGCCGTCGGGGCCGGAGCGGCAGCAGCGCCGGCACCGGAGGCGGACGCGCCGGCGTCGGCCGGCACCTCGGCGAACACGATGTCGCCGACCGCCAACTCGTCACCCTCGGCGAAGGACAGCTCGGCGATCTTGCCGACCGCGGCGAGGTCACCCGCCGCGAGCTTCACGAGGTCGAGCTGGGCCGAGGGGCCCGTGATGACGGCCGAGGCCACCGGGGTCTTCTGCGAGGCCTTGGCGTCCGACTTCGCCCGCCGGACGAAGATCAGTGCCTGCCCGACGAGCCCGACGAGGCCGGACGAGGTCTCGCCCTCGGAGAGTCCGAGCTCGTCGACCGTCGGCCACGCGGCCCGGTGCACCGAGTCGTCGTGCGTCCAGGACCAGACCTCTTCGGTCGCGAACGGCAGGTAGGGCGCGAGCAGACGCAGCAGGCCCTCGAGCACCGTGCGCAGCGCGAGCACGGCCGAGGCTTGCTCGGCCGGCGTGGTGGCGCCGTAGGCGCGCTCCTTCACGAGTTCGAGGTAGTCGTCGCAGAACGTCCAGAAGAACTTCTCGGTCGTCTCGAGAGCCCGGGCGTGGTCGTAGCCCTCGAGCGCCTCGGTCGCGGTCTCGATCACGGCGGCGAAGGATGCGAGGAGGTCGCGGTCGAGCGGCTGGGTGATCTCGAACTCACCCGACGGCAGCTCGAACGAGTACACGAACTTGGCGGCGTTGAGCACCTTGATCGCCAGACGGCGACCGATCTTGATCTGCTTGGGGTTCTGGGGGTCGAACGCCGCGTCGGTGCCCAGGCGGCTTGACGCCGCCCAGTAGCGCACCGAGTCCGAGCCGTGGTCGTCGAGCATGGCGGCCGGGGTCACCACGTTGCCCTTCGACTTCGACATCTTCTTGCGGTCGGGGTCGACGATGAAGCCCGAGATCGAGGCGTTCTTCCACGGCACGGTGCCCGACTCGAGCTGCGACCGCAGCATCGTCGAGAAGAGCCAGGTGCGGATGATGTCCTGCCCCTGGGGGCGCACGTCGTACGGGAACACGAGGTCGAACAGCTCGGGGTCGCGCTCCCACCCGCCGGCCAGCTGCGGGGTGAGCGACGAGGTCGCCCAGGTGTCCATGACGTCGACCTCGCCGACGAATCCACCGGGCACGCCCCGCTGCGACTCGTCGTATCCGGGGGCGGCCTGGGACGCCGGGTCGATGGGGAGCTGCGCCTCGGTGGGAACGATCACCTGGTCGAAGACGGGGTTGCCGTCGCCGTCGAGCGGGTACCAGACCGGGATGGGCACGCCGAAGAAGCGCTGGCGCGAGATCAGCCAGTCGCCGTTGAGGCCGTTGACCCAGTTGTCGTAGCGGACGCGCATGAAGTCGGGGTGGAAGGCCACCTGGCCACCGCGCTCGAGCAGCGAACCCTTGAGCTGCTCGTCTCGGGCGCCGTTGACGATGTACCACTGACGCGTCGACACGATCTCGAGCGGCTTGTCGCCCTTCTCGAAGAACTTGACCGGGTGCGAGATCTTGCGGATCTCGCCCACGAGCTCACCCGACGCGGTCAACTGCTCGACCACGGACTGCTTGGCGCTGAAGACCGTCTTGCCGGCCAGGTGCGCATAGGAGGCGCGCCCCGCCTCGGACGTGATGGCCTCGGGGGCCTCGCTGACGAAGCGGCCGTCGAAGCCGATCACGGCACGGTTCGGCAGCTGCAGCTCGCGCCACCAGACCACGTCGTTGGTGTCGCCGAAGGTGCAGACCATGGCGATGCCCGAGCCCTTGTCGGGCTGTGCGAGGTGGTGGGCCACCACCGGCACCTCGACGTCGAACAACGGCGACCGGACGGTCGTGCCGAACAGCGCCTGGTAGCGCTCGTCGTCGGGGTGCGCGACGAGGGCCACGCAGGCCGGCAGCAGCTCGGGCCGCGTGGTGTCGATCAGCACGTCGCCCTGACCGTCGGTGCGGTGGAACGCGAGCTTGTGGTAGGCCCCGGGCATCTCTTTGTCCTCGAGCTCGGCCTGCGCCACGGCCGTGCGGAACGTGACGTCCCAGAGCGTGGGGGCGTCGGCCTGGTAGGCCTCGCCGCGGGCCAGGTTGCGGAGGAACGCCTTCTGGGCGATGGCCTGCGAGTCGTCGTCGATGGTGCGGTAGCTCTGGGTCCAGTCGACCGAGAGGCCGAGCTTCCGCCAGACGTCCTCGAACTGCTTCTCGTCCTCGACGGTGAGCCGCTCGCACAGCTCGATGAAGTTGCGGCGCGAGATCGGCACCTGGTCGGCGGCCTTCGACGACTTGTTGTCACCCCCCTCGAAGGGCGGGGTGAAGTCGGCGTCGTAGGGCAGCGACGGGTCGCAGCGCACACCGTAGAAGTTCTGCACGCGACGCTCGGTGGGCAGTCCGTTGTCGTCCCATCCCATCGGGTAGAACACGCGCTTGCCGCGCATGCGCTCGAACCGGGCCTTGACGTCGGTGTGCGTGTAGCTGAACACGTGACCGATGTGCAGGCTGCCCGACGCCGTCGGCGGCGGGGTGTCGACCGAGAACACGGAGGCGCGGGTCGCGTCGGTGCGGTCGAAGCGGTAGGTGCCGCCGGCCTCCCAGACCTGACCCCAACGGGCCTCGAGTCCTTCGAGGGCGGGCTTCTCGGGCATCGCTGACGGCATGGTCTTCTCCGGTTCTGTGGACGGCACCGTGTCGGTGGGGAGGTGCCTGGTTGTGGGACTCCGACCAGTGTACGCACCCCCGCGATGGCTCCTCGTGGACCGCCACCGCGCCTCCTGCGCGCTGCGGTGCCTGCACGCCTGCACCCCCTGCACTGGTACTGACATGGCGGTTCTGTTAGGCTCGACGGGTTTTTTGCCGACGCTGGGGTCGACTGCCACCGCCCGACGACCTGGAGGCCTCACCCGATGTCAGCCAAGAAGAACGACAGCAAGAAGCCCGCCCGCCGCAGCCTGACCACCGACGACGTCACCGTCGTCGAAGAGGGTCTGCTCAAGCGCGCGGTCAGCGCCGCAGCCCTCGGAAACGCCATGGAGTGGTTCGACTTCGGCGTCTACGCCTACATCACGACGACCATCGCCCAGGTGTTCTTCCCGCCGGGCAACGACGCGCTCAACATCCTGTTCACCTTCGGGACGTTCACCGCCGCGTTCATCGTGCGGCCGATCGGCGGCGCGTTCTTCGGCCCGCTCGGCGACCGCATCGGACGCCAGAAGGTGCTCGCCCTCACGATGATCCTGATGGCCGCGGGGACGCTCGCCATCGGCCTGATCCCGTCGTACGCGACCATCGGCCTCTGGGCGCCCGTCCTGCTGCTGTTGGCGCGCCTCCTGCAGGGCTTCTCGACCGGCGGTGAGTACGGAGGCGCGGCCACGTTCATCGCCGAGTACTCGCCCGACAAGCGCCGCGGCTTCATGGGCTCGTGGCTCGAGTTCGGCACGCTCGCCGGCTACGTGCTCGGTGCCTCGCTGGTCACCGGCCTGCAGCTCGGCATGAGCGAGGAGACGCTGCTCGCCTGGGGCTGGCGCATCCCGTTCCTGATCGCCGGGCCGCTCGGCCTGATCGGGCTCTACCTGCGCCTCAAGCTCGAAGAGACGCCGGCCTTCCAGAAGCAGCAAGAAGAAGCCGCCGGTCGCGAGCACGTCAAGGTGCCCCTCGTGAAGCTCTTCGCCGAGAACTGGCGGGCGTTGATCGTCTGCATCGGCCTGGTGCTCGTCTTCAACGTGACCGACTACATGCTGCTGTCGTACATGCCGACCTACCTCACCAACACGCTGGGCCGCAGTGCGACCTCGGGGCTGTTGCTCGTCATCGTCGTGATGGTGCTGATGATGATCGTCATCACGTTCAGCGGACGCCTGAGCGACCGGTTCGGCCGTCGACCGGTGCTGTTCGCCGGCTGCGTCGGATTCTTGGTGCTGTCGTGGCCGGCGCTCAAGCTCGTGCAGTCCGAGAGCACGCCGCTCGTCTTCGTCGGCCTGCTGGTGCTCGGCCTGGTGCTCGTCACGTTCACGTCGACCATGCCGTCGACGCTGCCCGCGCTGTTCCCGACGATCATCCGCTACGGCGCACTGGCCATCGCGTTCAACGTGTCCGTCTCGCTCTTCGGCGGCACCACGCCCCTGGCCACCGAGGCGCTGGTCGTCTGGGCCGAGGGCGAGGGCTTCTCCTGGGCCCACGACATCCCCGCCTTCTACCTCATGGCCGCGGCCGTGATCGGCCTCGTCGCCGTGTGGTTCACGAAGGAGACCGCCAACGAGCCGCTGCTCGGCTCGGGCCCCTCGGTCGCGACCGACGACGAGGCGCGCGAGCTGGTCGAGGCCTACGCCGACGAGTCGAGCGAGGTCGCGAAGTCGGACTGGGCGCTCGAGTGGGCGCAGTCCGGCCTCATCGACGTGGTCGACCCGAAGGCCGCCGAGGCCGACGCCGCCCGCCGCGGCTGAGGCGGCTGCCCGCCCCGGCGGGCCGGGCCGCGTCCGCCCCGGGGCAGGGGCCGGTTAGGGGCAGGGCCCGGCTAGGGGCGGGCGGCGAGCAGGGCGCGGGTGTGGGCGTGCTGCGGGGCGGAGAACACGTCGGCCGTGCGGCCCTGCTCGACGATCCGGCCCTCGTGCATCACGGCGACGCGATCGGACATGTGCTCGACGACGTCCAGGTCGTGCGAGATGAAGACGTAGGCGAGCCCGTCCTGTCGCTGCAGCTCGTCGAGGAGGTCGAGCACCTGGGCCTGGACCGAGACGTCGAGCGCCGAGACCGGCTCGTCGCAGACGATCACCCGGGGCCGCGGGGCCAGGGCGCGCGCGATCGCCACCCGCTGCCGCTGTCCGCCCGACAGGGTGTCGGGCCGACGCGTCACCGTGTCGGCGTCGAGTCCGACCCGTGCCAGCAGGGCGACGACCTCGGGCTCGACGGGACCGAGGCGCGTGCTGCGGCCCGACGTCAGCGCGTCGGCCAGCAGACGGCCGACCGTGAACCGGGGGTCGAACGAGCTCGAGGGGTCCTGGTAGACGGCGCCGAGGTCGCCGCGGCGGGTCCGACGGTCGCGCTCGCGGGCCGGGGCCCAGGACGTGCCGAGCAGGTCGACCGTCCCGGCGTCGGGGTCGTCGAGGCCGAGCAGCAGGCGGGCCGTCGTCGTCTTGCCCGAGCCCGACGCGCCGACGAGGCCGAGCGTCTCGCCGGCCCCGAGCCAGAGCGAGACGTCGTCCACGGCGACCCGGTCGGGCCCCCGGCGCCCCGGGAAGACCCGGCGCAGGCCCGTCGCCACGAGGACGGGGCCGGACGGGGGAGTCGTCGCCGCGACCGGCGTCGACGGGCCGGGAGCGCCTCCTGGGCCGGGCGCGTCGGAGGTGACCGGCGTCGTCGACGCGGGCGCGCCTCCTGCGTCCGTGCCGTCGGAGGTCGTGGGGGCGGAGAGGCGGCGACCCCGCGGGGCCCCTCCCGGCAGGGCGGCGATGAGCATGCGCGTGTAGTCGGCCTGCGGCGAGTCGAGCACGGTCGCCGTGTCACCCTGCTCGACGACGTGCCCGTCGCGCATCACGACCACGCGGTCGGCCAGGCGCCGGACGACCCCGAGGTCGTGACTGATCGCGAGGACGGCCGTGCCCGTGTCGCGCAGGGCGGCGAGTCGGTCGACGACGAGACGCTGCACCTCGGCGTCGAGGGCGGTGGTGGGCTCGTCGGCGACGATCACGCCGGGTCGCAGGGCGAGGGCCGCGGCGATGAGCGCCCGCTGCCGCAGTCCGCCCGACAGCTCGCCCGACCGCAGCCCCCGGCGCACCTCGGGGTCGGGCATGCCGACCTCGGTGAGGGCCTCCCGCACGCGGGCTCGGCGGGCGGCCGGCGAGAGTCGCGTGTGCAGTCGTAGCGCGTCGTCGATCTCGCGGCCGACCGGGCGCAGGGGGTCGAGCGAGACCAGGGCGTCCTGCAGCACGAGTCCGATGCGCGGTCCCCGCAGCCGACGCCAGCCCCGTTCGGACAGGGTGAGCAGGTCGTCGTCACCGAGCCGCAGGGCGTCGGCCGTCACGGTGCCACCGGTCAGCCCGAGCAGGGCCCGCGCGGTCACGCTCTTGCCCGAGCCGGACTCGCCGACCAGGGCCACGCACTCGCCGCGACCCATCGAGAACGACACGTCGTCGACGGCCGTCACCCCACCGAAGGTGACGTGCAGGCGGTCGACGACGAGGTCGTCCGAGGAGGCGCGGTGCCGGTCGCGGGGAGCGGCGCCGGTCGCCAGCGGGTCCGTGGTCATCGCCGTCCTCCTCGTCCGCGTCGTGCGAGACCTCGCCCCAGCACCGTGGCCGACGCGGCGGTCACCACGACGGCGAGCCCCGGGAAGACGGTCATCCACCAGGCGACCGCGAGGTACGTGCGCCCGGCCGAGAGCATCGCGCCCCACTCGGGTGCCGGGGGCGGCGACCCCAGCCCGAGGTAGCTCAGCGACGAGGCCCAGACCACGGCCTGACCGAGGCCCAGCGTGGCGAGCACGACCACGGGGGCGAGGGCGTTCGGCAGCACGTGACGCACGAGGACGAGCCCGGGGCGACGGCCGAGCACGGTCGCGGCCTCGACCATCGGCGACCGGCGGACGGCCGCCACCTGGCTGCGGACGATCCGCGCGTACCCCGGCGCGGTCGCGAGGCCGACGGCGATCGTCGCCGGTACGGCCCCCGGCCCGGTGAAGGCGATGACGACGAGCGCCAGCAGGAGGCCGGGCAGGGCGAAGAGCACCTCGAGGACGCGGCTCACGCCGGCGTCGGTCGCGCGGCCGACGAAGCCGCGACCGCCGAGGCCCGCCAGGACGCCGAGGACCACGCCGAGTCCCGTCCCGATCATCGTGGCGACGAGGCCGATCGTCAGCGAGGCACCGGCTCCGTGGACGACGCGGGTCCACACGCCTCGCCCCGACTCGTCCGTGCCGAACGGGTGCGTGAGCGACGGACCGGCGAACGCGTCGGTCGGCGATACGGCGAGCGGGTCGGCGGGGGCCAACAGGCCCGGTGCGACCGCCATCACGACCAGCAGCGAGAGCAGTGCGGCCGCCACGAGTTCGGTCGGGCCGAGCGGCAGGCGCCGCCGGGCGGTGCGGGACGAGGAGGCGCGGGCCGGGTCGGCACCCCGGGGCAGGTCGGGCAGCGCCGTCATGCCGCGCGTCCTCTCGGGTCGACCGCGCGTTCGGCCAGGTCGCCGAGCGCGACCACGACGACGTAGGCGAGCGCGGAGACCAGGGCGACGCCGGTCACGAGCGGGATGTCGCGCAGCGTGACCGCGCCGAGCAGGGTGCGACCGAGACCCGGGCGGGCGAAGACCGACTCGACCACGACCGCGCCGCTGAGCAACGAGCCGAAGGCCCAGCCCGACAGGGCGAGCCCGGGCAGCGCCGCGTGTCGGAGCAGGTGGCGGACGAAGAGTCCCGACGGGCCCTCGCCCCGGGCACGTGCCGAGAGGGCGAACGGGGTGGCCGCCGCGTCGAGCAGCGAGTCGCGGGTGACCTGCCCGAGGAACCCGGCGACGGGGATCGCCAGGGTGACGACCGGCAGGACGAGTCCCGCGGGGGTTCCCGTGCTCACCGGGGGCAGCAGCCCGAGCCGGGTGCTGAAGACGAGGATGAGCAGACTCGCCAGCCAGAAGTGCGGCACGGCCGAGGCGACGACCTCGAGACCCGACGACACCGCGGAGGCGATCCGGCCGCCGAGGGTCGCCCACCAGGCCGTCGCGATCGCGATCGACCAGGCCACCACCAGGGCGAGGAGCGCGAGACCGATCGTGCCCGGCAACTGGTCGAGCAGCAACCGGCCGACGTCGGTCCGCAGCGAGTACGACGTCCCGAGGTCGCCCGTGGCGAGCCGTCCGAGCTGCGCGAGGTACTGCACGAACAACGGCTGGTCCAGGCCGTACTGCCGACGGACGGAGTCGAGGGCCTCGGCCGAGGCCTGCGACCCCGGACCGCCGAGGATCGCCTCGGCCGGGTCGCCCGGGACGAGCCGGATGGCGAAGAAGATCAGCGTCGCGACGGCCCAGAGCACGAAGAGCGCGCCGAGCAGGCGGCCGACGAGCCACCGACCCGCCCGTCGCCACCGCCCCGGACGCACTCGATCAGCTCGTCTTGTAGGCGTCGTACATCGTCGGTGCCTGGACCGTCGGCAGGGCCCGGACGCCCTGGACGGCCGAACGCACCAGGTAGTGGTTCTGCTGGTCGTACAGCGGCAGGACGTGCCATCCCTCGAGGATGGTCTGCTGGGCCTGCTGGTAGAGGTCGGCGCGCTCGTCGGCGTCGCTCGTCCGGGAGGCGCGGGTCAACAGGTCGTCGAGGGCCGGGTCGCTCGTCTGCGAGAGGTTGGCGAAGTAGCCGCTCGGGGCGGGGGTGATGCCGTCGCTGTCGTAGAGGATGCGCAGCACGTCGGGGCCGACCTTCGTGTAGGGCGCGCTCACCAGGTCGTACTCGTTCGCCGCGAGGGCGCCGTACCAGCTCGAGAGGTCGAGGGGTTCGAGGGTGACGTCGAAGCCCAGGTCCTTCGCGCCGGCCTGGACCTGCTCGAAGAGCGACTGCTCGGCGGGGATCGACTGGTTCGTGCTCACGGGGAAGGTCGCGGCGAGTCGCACGCCGTCCTTCGTGCGGTACCCGTCCGCGTCGCGGGTGGTCCACCCCGCCTCGTCGAGCAGGTCGTTCGCCGCGTCGGTGTCGACGTCGAAGAGCGACTCGTCGGAGAACGCCAGGGGCTCGACGCTCGACAGCGGACTGTACGACCGCTTCGCCGTGCCGAAGAACAGCGAGTCGATGCCCGAGTCGACGTCGACACCGCGGATGAACGCCTCGCGGACGCTCGCGTCGTCGAAGGGCGCCTTGCCGGCGTTGAGCTCGATGCGGTTGGAGGCGCCGGGACGCGGGGCGTCGATCTCGTCGAGCGAGTCGTCCTTCGCCGCGGCGACGAGGGTGTCGGGCTGCGCGTTGTCGATCACGTCGACCTGGCCGGCCTGCAGCGCGGCGTAGCGGGACGCCGAGTCGGGGATGAAACGCCAGACGATCTCGTCGAGGTGGGCGGGCCCCTGGTGCCCGGCATCGGCCGGCGGCGAGCTGTAGTCGTCGTTGCGGGTGAGCACGACCTGTTGCTGCTTGGTCCACGACTCGACCGCGAACGGGCCGGTGCCGACCGGTGACTCGCAGTTGACCTCCTGGCTCCGGGTCAGGGCCTCGGGTGACTCCATCGCGAGCCAGGGCTGAGAGAGGGACTCGAGCAGGGCGCTGTCGGGCTCGCTCAGGTCGAAGCGTGCCGTGCGCGCGTCGACCGCCTCGACGCCGGTGACCTTCCCGAGGGCGAGGTACCCGGTCGACGACAGCGTCGCGGGGTCCTGGAGATGGGCGACGTTGGCCGCCACGGCGGTGGCGTCGAAGGGGGTGCCGTCGGTGAACGAGACGCCGTCCTTGAGCGTGAAGGTCCAGCTGAGGCCGTCGGAGCCCTCTTGCCACGAGTCGGCCAGCCACGGGACGATGTCGCCGTTGGCGTCCTTCGAGACGAGCGACTCGAGGTACTGCGTCGACACGAGTGCCTGCGGGTAGTTGCCGCCGACGTGGGGGTCGAGGCAGGTCGGCTCGGCGTCGCCCGAGGCGTAGGTCAACGTCCCCCCGGCGACCGGGGTGGACGAGGTGTCCGGGTCGCCCCCGCTCGTGCAGCCGGCGAGCACGAGGCTCGCGACGGCGGTGGCGGCGATCAGGACGGGCAGGCGGCTGCGCATGGGGCTCCGGGGGAGTGACGGGACGTCGGGTGAGATCCGACGACGCCGAGACGAGGCGGCATTCGTGGACCGGGTGCAACAAGTGCGCCGTCGAGTCTAGCGGCATGATGGTGGCCATGTCAGATGGACCAGACGCCACCCGCCCTCGGCGGCCGGTCGGCCGACCGCGTCGCTCGTCCGCCGAGATGCTGGCGGACGCCGCCGCCGAGTTGTTCCTCGAGAACGGCTACGCCGGGACGACCGTCGACGACATCGCCCGTCGGGCCGGCGTCAGCCGTGGCACGTTCTTCAACTACTTCGAGGCCAAGTCCGACCTCTTCTGGCTCGACCTCGACCGGAGCCTCGCCGATCTCGGCGACCTGCTGCGCGCCTCCTCCGAGCTGTCGCCGGTCCGCGCGGTCGAGGCCGCACTCGTCGCGCTCGCCGAGGCCCACGACCCCGAACGCGTGCCCTGGGCCCTGACCCAGTCCGAGGCGATGGCCCTCGGCGACGACCTCGTCGCCTCGGCCGCGGTCCGGTTCGTGCGTCAGCAGGGGGCGGTCGCCTCGTACGTGGCCGAGCGGTCGGGGCGGGATCGGTCGGATCTCGCGGCACAGGTGATCGGTTCGACGTTGATCGCGGCGGCGGCGACCGCCATCGCGAACTGGGCGCGTGCCGGGGTTTCGCGCGGCCCCCTCGGGCCGGTGGTCGCGGCGGCCGTGGGCCCCGTCGCGGACGCACTCGACGCCCGGGAGGCGCGCTCGGCCTAGACCGTCGGCGTCGGTGACGTCGACGGGGACGTGGGCGAGAGGACGTCCACGAGCTCGGCGCGCTTCGGGAAGACCCACTTGTTCATCGCCCAGTACCGGAACACCATGGCGAGCATGGTGCCGATGATCGGCCCGCTGACGAAGTCGGCGATCTCTTGCGTGGTGCGCGAGACGTTCGGCACCTCGAGGCCGAATCCGTAGCGCGAGAGGTAGAGCGGCGCGGAGTTGAGGCCGACCCCGATGACGCTGACGATGACGAAGAGCAACATCTCGTGGGCGGTGTGACGCTCGCCTCGGTCGTCGAACGACCACTTCTTGTTCATCCAGTACGAGAAGACCGTCGCGACGATGATGCCCAGCGCGAGGGCGGTGACGGGGTGCTGAGGGATGACGAACAGCTTGAGCCCGTAGTTGATCACCATGGTGATCACGAAGCCGATGCCCCCGACGACGAGGAACCTCGCCGCGGAAGGGTGCTCTCTGATGAGCTTGATGACTGCTTGCACTGCATCACGGTAGCCGAGGGCGCGATGAAGCGGCTGAAAGCGACCACGGGATGCGTCACAAATCACCCCCCGAACGAGAGGGTGAGCCCGTGCAGCGCCGAAGGGTTGAGGGCGGCTCACTCTTGCGGATGACTTCTCGTCACGGCCTGGTCACGGCGTGAGGATCCGTCGCCCCCGGTGGCTAACGTCGTGCTCGTCGGACCGGATCACCGGGACGGCGACCGGTCGCCCCGGGGTGGGTCAGGGCGACCGGTCCACCCTGACTCACTGAAGAGGACACCACTCATGAAGAAGACCGTGTCGACCGCCACCGCGCTGTCGACGGCCATCGTCATCGCCCTGGGGGGCATCGCGCTGAGCGGACAGGCGGCGTCTGCGGCGTCGGTTCCCGGGAGCGTCGAGGCGCAAGTCGCGACCGCCTCGCCCCGATCGGTGGGGGAACCCCAGGACGGACAGGGAAGCACGGACCAGCCCGTTGCCACGGCCGGGCCATCGGCCGAGCCGGTCGACCAGGCCGCTCCGGTAGGGGGAGCCGCTCCGGTGGATGAGGCCGCTCCGGTGGATGAGGCCGCTCCGGTGGATGAGGCCGCTCCGGTGGATGAGGCCGCTCCGGTGGATGAGGCCGCTCCGGTGGACGAGGCCGCTCCGGTGGATGACGGGGCGCCCCTTGCTGCGCAGGCCGAGGCGTTTTCGCTCGTGAGCCCGGTCGAAGGCGCGGTGTACCCGACGCTCGGCTACGAACTGGTCATCGACACGACGGAGGACTCGATCGCCGTCGTCGTGTACGACGGGGCCGGACAGCCGATCGTCAACGAGCCCACGGTCGCGGGACCGCGTATGACGCAGACGATCTACCTGCCCGACGAGGCGCCGGCCGATCAGGCGATCACGGTCGTGGTGTCGGACGCGCGAGGGGCCCTGCTCGGATACGAGACACGGAACTTCCGGATCGACGTCCCGACGTCCCCGGCCGTGACGGTGAGCACGCCCCGAACCGGTGCGATCGTGACGGCAGACTCCGAGTACCCGGGTCTGGGTGTGTTCGCGATCGCCGGAACGGGCGTCCCCGGATCGGCCATCGCCTTCACGGTCGAAGCCTTGAGCGGTCAAGAGGGGTGGGGTCACGACTACGACCCACCCCGCGTCGGCGCCGACGGTACCTACCGCTTCTTGGAGGTCCTGCCTCACGGGTCGTGGCGGCTGCTCGTGAGTCAGTACGTGCCTCGCGGTGACGGCCTGGCCGGTCTCGAGGGTCCGCCGTTCAGCCGCATGTCCGTACCCGTCGTGGTGGAATTCGCACTGGTCGCTCCGGCTGCGACGGCTCCGGAGGTGCCACCGGTCGCTCCCGCCGTCATCCCGGTCGTCTCGCGGCCCGTGAACCCGGTCGGCGTGGATGTCGTCCCCGTGGCGCACCGCTCCGACCTCGCCTACACGGGCTCCTCCGAGACGACTCCGTGGGCGGGTCTCGCCGGCATGGTCCTCGTGGGTCTGGGGGCGGCGACCGTCCTCGTCACGCGGCGCCGCGCCTCCCGGGGCTGAACCGCCGCGCGGCCGTCAGTGACGAGCCGGGTCGGACGCCCTCCGTGGCGTCAGGCTCGGCTCGTCCGGCGTCGAGAGTGTGAGCACGGCCTCCTCGACGGCGTCGTGGTCCTCGAGCTGCCGCTCGACGCGGCGCAGGGCGACGGCGACGTGCTCTTCGCGGTCGTCGCCCGTCATGTCGACGGCGGCGACCAGGTAGAGCCGACCCGGACCGACGAACTCGGTGTGCAGGTAGGTGACCCGCTCGATCTCGGGGCGCGCGAGCAGACGTTCGAGCACGGTCGACTCGAGCTCGTCCGAGGGGCTCTCGCCGACGAGGAACCGCCGGTTGCGGTCGATCAGCACCAACGCGACCACCCCCAGGAGCACGCCGACGGCGATGGACCCGATCGCGTCGAACACCGCCGAGCCGGTGACCTGGTGCAGGAAGATCCCGAGGAAGGCGATCAGCAGGCCGATCAGGGCCGCCGCGTCCTCGGCGAACACCGCCCGCAGGGTCGAGTTCGAACTGCGCAGCACGTGCCGCAGCGTCGGCACCTGCCGTTCGGCCGCCGATCCGCGGGCCTGACGGAACGCCTGCAGGAAGGACGTGCCCTCGAGCACGAAGGCGATGGCCAGCACGACGTAGTTGATCAGGTAGTTCTCGGCCTCCTCGTCGGCGGTCAGCTGGGAGATGCCGTGCTGGATGGACACGACGGCCCCGACGGTGAACAGGCCGAACGCGGCGAACATCGACCAGACGTAGGTCTCCTTCCCGTAGCCGAGGGGGTGCGCGTCGTCCCGTCGCTTGACGCCCCGTTTGTCGGCGACGAAGAGGAAGATCTCGTTGCCCGTGTCCGCCCACGAGTGCGCGGACTCCGCCACCATCGACGCGGAACCGGTGAGGAAGGCGGCGACCGTCTTGGCGACGGCGATCAGCAGGTTGGCGACGAACGCCACGATCACGGTGACCGTGCTCTCGGGCTTGACCGGGGGGTCGGACGGGGTGGAGGACATGGCCTCGATCCTGCTCCTCGGGACGGCCTCGCGCCTCCTCGGCTCTGACGGTAGGATCGAGCACGCATCGATCCGGCCATCACCGGGGAGCACCCGGAAGAAAGCGACCGGCGGGCCCAGGCCCGGTGGTCGTCGGTAGAACCGGGCGGGGCAGGCCCGTCACAGCCGCAGCAGAGCGGTCGCGGTCGCCGTCCGAGAGGACGACGACGGCGGCAAGCGGGGTGGTACCGCGCCACCCGGGTCAGGCACCCGGACGGCGTCCTCGTGGTCAGAAGGTCCCTCGGCCAGCGCAGCGGGGGCGACCCACCGCACGACCTGGAGAACCGATGACCTACCCCAAGGGTTCCGACGCCACCGGCGTCCCCGCCTCCCCGCGATTCCCCGAGATCGAGACCGGCGTCCTCGCCTTCTGGAAGCGCGACGACACCTTCGCCGAGTCGATCCGTGCACGCGAGGGCTGCGACGAGTGGGTCTTCTACGACGGCCCGCCGTTCGCCAACGGCCTGCCGCACTACGGGCACCTCCTGACGGGTTACGCCAAGGACGTCTTCCCGCGGTACCAGACCATGCGCGGCAAGCAGGTGCACCGCCGCTTCGGCTGGGACACCCACGGCCTGCCCGCCGAGCTCGAGGCGATGCGTCAGCTCGGGCTGACCGAGAAGCACGAGATCGACGACATGGGCATCGACGTGTTCAACGCCGCCGCCCGCCGATCGGTGCTGCAGTACACCGACGAATGGCAGCGGTACGTCACCCGCCAGGCGCGCTGGGTCGACTTCGACCACGACTACAAGACCCTCGACGTCGACTACATGGAGAGCGTCGTCTGGGCCTTCAAGCAGCTGCATGACAAGGGACTCGCCTACGAGGGCTTCCGTGTGCTGCCCTACTGCTGGCACGACCAGACCCCCTTGTCCAACCACGAACTGCGCATGGACGACGACGTCTACAAGAACCGTCAGGACCAGACGGTCACCGTCGCCTTCCCCCTCGTCGGCGCCAAGGCCGAGGCGCTCGGCCTGACCGGCGTCGAGGCGCTGGCCTGGACGACCACCCCGTGGACCCTCCCGACCAACATGGCGCTGGCCGTGGGACCGGCCATCGACTACGTCACCGTGCCCCACGCCCTCCTGCCGGGCGAGCGCACCGGCGACCAAGAGCTGTTGACCGGCAGCGTGTTCCTGCTCGCGGCCGACACGCTCGGCGCCTACGCGCGCGACCTGGGCTACGAGTCCGCCGAGTCCGCCCAGGCCGCCGTCACCGCGACCTTCACCGGCGCCGAGCTCGAGGGCGTCGAGTACGACCGCATCTGGGACGTCTACGCCGACACCGAGGCCTGGGGCACCGAGAACGCCTGGCGCGTGCTGGTCGCCGACTACGTCGCCACCGGCGAGGGCACCGGCATCGTGCACCAGGCCCCGGCCTACGGCGAGGACGACCAGCTGGTCTGCGCCGCCGCGGGCATCCCCGTGATCGTCTCGGTCGACGACGGTGGGCGCTTCCTGCCGATGTTCGACGAGCTGGGTGTCGCCGGCCTCCAGGTCTTCGAGGCCAACAAGCCGTTGGTGCAGCGCCTCCGCGCCGACGGACGCCTGGTGCGCCTCGCCAGCTACGAGCACAGCTACCCGCACTGCTGGCGCTGCCGCAACCCCCTGATCTACAAGGCGGTGTCGAGCTGGTTCGTGCGCGTCACCGAGTTCCGCGACCGCATGGGCGAGCTGAACCAGCAGATCACCTGGGTGCCCGACAACGTCAAGGACGGCCAGTTCGGCAAGTGGGTCGGCAACGCCCGCGACTGGTCGATCTCGCGCAACCGCTACTGGGGTTCACCGATCCCGGTGTGGAAGAGCGACGACCCCGCCTACCCGCGCGTCGACGTCTACGGCTCGCTGGCCGAGATGGAGGCCGACTTCGGCCGCCTGCCGCTCAACGCCGACGGCGAGCCCGACCTGCACCGCCCCTACATCGACGAGCTCACCCGACCGAACCCCGACGATCCGACCGGGCAGAGCACGATGCGCCGCATCGAGGACGTCCTCGACGTCTGGTTCGACAGCGGCTCGATGCCGTTCGCACAGGTGCACTACCCGTTCGAGAACCAGCAGTGGTTCGACGAGCACAGCCCTGCCGACTTCATCGTCGAGTACATCGGCCAGACCCGTGGCTGGTTCTACACGCTGCACACGCTCTCCACCGCGTTGTTCGACCGCCCGGCCTTCTCGAACGTGGTCAGCCACGGCATCGTGCTCGGCTCCGACGGTCAGAAGATGTCGAAGAGCCTGCGCAACTACCCCGACGTCAGCGAGGTCTTCGACCGCGACGGGGCCGACGCCATGCGCTGGTTCCTCATGTCGAGTTCGGTGATCCGCGGCGGCAACCTCGTCGTCACCGAAGAGGGCATCCGCGAGGGCGTCCGGCAGTTCCTGCTGCCGCTCTGGAGCACCTGGTACTTCTTCTCGCTCTACGCCAACGCGGCCTCCGGAGGCGCGGGTCGTCACGCCGCCCCCGGTCACGACGCGCAGTGGCGAACCGACTCGAGCGACGTCCTCGACCGCTACCTGCTGGCGAAGACGCGCCTCCTGGTCACGGACGTCGAGGCGGCCCTCGACGCCCTCGACACGCCGCGGGCCACCGCGACGCTGCGCGACTTCGCCGACGTCCTGACCAACTGGTACGTCCGACGCTCGCGTGACCGGTTCTGGTCGGGCGACGACGTCGACGCCTTCGACACCCTCTTCACGGTGCTCGAGACCCTCACCCGGGTCGCGGCCCCGCTCGCGCCCCTCGTCGCGGACGAGATCTACAAGGGACTCACCGGGGGTCGCTCGGTGCACCTGACCGACTGGCCCGACGCCTCGGCGTTCCCGGCCGACGACGCCCTCGTGGCCGCGATGGACGCCGTTCGCGCGGTCGCGTCGAGCGGCCTGGCGCTGCGCAAGGCCCAGGGGCTGCGCGTCCGCCTGCCGTTGGCCCGTCTGACCGTCGTCACGCCCGACCCCGCGGGCCTCGAGGCGTTCGCCGACATCGTGCGCGACGAGCTCAACGTCAAGCAGGTCGTCGTGACCCGCCTGACCGAGGAGAGCCTCGGAGAATACGGCGTCACCCGCAAGCTCACCGTCAACGCCCGGGCGGCCGGTCCGCGCATCGGGAAGCAGGTGCAGCAGGTCATCCCGGCGGCGAAGAGGGGCGACTGGCAGCCCGCGGGCGAGAACGTCGTCGTCGGCGGCGTCGAGTTGCTGCCCGGCGAGTTCACGCTCGAGCTGGCCGTCGCCGACGCGTCGAGCGCTCTCGCCTTCGTCGGCGACGGCGGCTTCGTGCTGCTCGACACCGCGACCACGCCCGAGCTCGAGGCCGAGGGCCTGGCCCGCGACGTCGTGCGTGCCGTGCAGCAGGCCCGGAAGACCGCCGACCTCGACGTGTCCGACCGCATCGTGACGACGCTCACGACCGACGCCGTCGCGGCGGTCGCCGTCGAGGCCCACCGTGAGCTGATCTCCCGCGAGACCCTGACCACCGAGTTGATCGTCGACGTCCAGGAGGGCGTCGGCGAGCGGCCCGAGAAGACCGTCGTCGGATCGGGCTCCGGCTCGGCCGTCGTCGTGGAGGTACGACGCGCATGACCCCGAAGAAGAACGACCGTCAGGGCGACCCCGCCGACGAGCAGGGAGGCGAGTTCGCGGCCGGCGCGCAGCGCGTCCACGACGAGCTGCTGGCACGCATCGGCGAGCAGGCCCCGCAGCCGCGGCTCGAGCCGACCCGGCGGGCCGTCGAGCTGCTGGGCGACCCGCAGCGGGCCTACCCGGTGATCCACCTCACCGGCACGAACGGCAAGACGTCGACCAGCCGGATGATCGAGAGCATCCTGCGGGCGCACGGCCTGCGCACCGGGCTCATGACGAGCCCGCACCTCGTGCACCTCAACGAGCGCATCGTGGTCGACGGCGAGCCGATCAGCGACGAGCGCCTGGTCGCCAACTGGGACGACATCCAGCCCTACCTGACCATGGTCGACACCGATCTCGAAGCGTCGGGGGAGCCCACCCTGACCTTCTTCGAGGCCCTGACGGTGCTCGCCTTCGCCTGCTTCGCCGACGCTCCGGCCGACGTGGTCGTGCTGGAGGTCGGCATGGGGGGCGAATGGGACAGCACGAACGTGGCCGACGGCCAGGTCGCCGTCTTCACCCCCATCGCCCTCGACCACCAGAACCGTCTCGGCTCGACCGTGGCCGAGATCGCCCGCACCAAGGCCGGGATCGTCAAGCCCACGGCCGCCGTGGTCTCGGCGTCGCAGACCCCCGAGGCCCTGGTCGAACTCGAACGCGCCGTCGAGTTGAGCGAGGGGTCGCTCGCGGTCGAGGGCACCGCCTTCGGCGTCGAGTCCACCACCGTCGCCGTCGGCGGCCAGGTCGTCACGATCCGCGGGCTCGCGGGCCGGTACGACGACCTGCTCCTGCCGCAGTTCGGTGACCACCAGGCCCAGAACGCCGCCGTCGCGGTCGCGGCCGTCGAGTCCTTCCTCGGCGGCGGGTCGCAGCCGCTCGACCACGAGGTGCTCGCCGAGGGACTCGCGAGTGCGACGTCGCCCGGCCGCCTGCAGATCGTCGCCAACGAGCCGACGATCCTGGTCGACGCGGCGCACAACCCGCACGGCGCCCGCGCCCTGGCCAAGGCCCTCGACGACTACTTCCAGTTCGGCGGCGTCGTCGCGGTGCTCAGCGTGTTGGCCGACAAGGACGCCGCGGGCATCGTCCGCGCCCTGGCGCCCACGGTCACCCAGTTCGTCGTGACGAGCTCGAAGTCCGACCGGGCGATCGACGCCGACGAGCTCGCCGCCATCGCGGTGGGCGTCGTGGGTGCCGACCGCGTCGTCGTCGAGACCGACCTCGTGGCGGCCCTGCGCACGGCGCGCGACCTGGCCGACGAGGTCGAGGGCGACGAGCCCGGCGGCGTCGTCGTGACGGGGTCGATCACGCTGGTCGGCGACGTCATCGCCCTCTCGCAGCAGCCCGAGGGGCTCTCGTGACGACGCCACCGCCTCCCGCCGGAGCCGGAGCCGGAGCCGGAGCCGGCGGGCGCGCGCCGCGCCCCCGTCGACGTCGTGGGGCGGCCGAGAGCCTGCTCTCGATCGTCCTCGTGCTCGAGGCCATGACGCTGTTCTTCGTCACCCTCGTGGTCTTCGGGCGGCAGTTGCTGCCGGCCAGCGTCGCCTGGGGCGGAGGCCTCGCCGCGATCGTCCTGACGCTGCTGATCTCGCAGACCCTGCGCTGGCGGTGGGGCGTCGCCCTCGGCTGGCTCGTCCAGCTGGGTCTCGTGGCCTGTGGGTTCCTCGATCCGGTCATGTTCGTCGTGGCCGCCCTGTTCGTGGCCATCTGGACCTACTGCCTCGTCAAGGGCACACAGCTCGACCGCATGAACGCCGCCCGGCTGCGCGACGCGCCCGGTGACGTGGCCTGAGCCGACACCCACCGACCCGTCCTCCGGGCGCCCGCCCGCGAGCCATCCGCCACCCACCGAGCCATCCGCCACCCACCGAAAGAGGAGCAATGTCCGATCTCGAAGAAACCCTCGTCCTCGTCAAGCCCGACGGCGTCGCCCGCGGCCTGACCGGCGAGATCCTGCGCCGCATCGAGGCCAAGGGGTACTCGCTCGTCGACGTCCGCCTCGTGCAGGCCGACCGCGACCTGCTCGCGAAGCACTACGAGGAGCACGTGGGCAAGCCGTTCTACGAGCCCCTCGTCGAGTTCATGCAGAGCGGCCCGACCGTCGCGCTGCGCATCGCGGGCGACGCCGTCATCGCGGGCTTCCGCTCGCTCGCCGGCACGACCGACCCGACGACCGCGGCCCCCGGAACCATCCGTGGCGACCTCGGCCGCGACTGGGGCCTGAAGGTGCAGCAGAACCTGGTGCACGGCAGCGACAGCCCCGAGAGCGCCACGCGCGAGCTGGCCCTCTGGTTCTGAGCCGCCGACCGGCGTGACGCCGGAGACCACCGAGCCCGCGCCTCCTGAGTCCATCAGGAGGCGCGGGCTCGGTCGTGTCGACGGGTCGCGTCGTCAGGGGGCCGGCGTCGCCGTCGAGCCCTCGGTGTCGCCCGTGCTCGTGTCACCGGTCGGGGCGCCGTTCTGCACCTCGGCGACGAACTGCGCGAAGGTGCTCGCGTCGGTCAACGAGCCCTGGTACTGCTGGCCGTTCACCAGGACGAGCGGGGTGCTCGCGAGCTTGTCGAGCGACGAGTTCGGGATCGGGTCGTTCAACGCCCGCTGGGTGGCCGAGGCGACCCAGTCCTCGAAGTCGCCTCCCGTGATGCACGACGGGATCTGGTCGTCGGTCGCCCCGGCACCCTGCACCAGGGTGACGAGCTCGTCGTTCGTCAGGCCCCGGGTGTTCTCCTCGGGTTGCTGCGCGAACAGGGCGGTGTTGACGTCGAGCGCCTTGTCGGGCTCGTGGTTCGCGACGCAGGCGAAGGCGTTGGCGGCCCGCGTCGAGTACCGGCTGCCCTGCGAGGCGTTGTCGAGGAACCCGATCGGGTGGATCGCCAGGGTCGCGGCACCGCTCGAGACGGCTTCCTCGAGCTGCTGGGCGTTCGTCGTGTCGAACTGGCCGCAGAACGGGCACATGTAGTCGAGGTAGACCACGATCGACGGCACGTCGCCCGAGGCGCTCGGGGCCGGGGTCGGGGTCGCGTCGGCGGCGAGGGCGCCGCTCGGCACGGCGGTGACCGCCCCGTTCGAGCCCTCGAGCACCAGACCGTCGCTCGCCATGTTCGCAGGGCCGGGACCGGCCGGCTTGATCGACTGCGTGATGACGAGCGCGACGATCGCGAGCACCGCCACGACGCCCACGACCAGGCCGCCCTGCAGGAGCCACTTGTTGCGTCGTCGACGTCGGGCCTCGGCCTCGCGCGTGACGCGGGCCTTCTCGCGGGCTGCTTCTCGGCGTTCTTTCTTGCTGGCGGGGGAGTCGGTGGGTGGCGTCATCAGTCCTCGTCGTGGCTCGGGGGTCGTCGGTCAAGACTGGCGAGGTCGACCCTGATTCGGCTGGGAGCGACCTGAGTGCGACCGAGGGGGCGGGTGGGCCGGAGCCGGGGACGCGAGGAGGCGCGGCTCACCCGAACAGCGTCGGCAGCAGCAGCGGGAACACGACGACGATGGTCGTGGCGACGACGATGTAGTTGAGCACCGGCAGCACCCACGAGTAGGGGAGGAAGCGTGCCGCCGCACGTCGGAGCGGCCCGTCCGGGACGGTGACGCCGCGAGCCGCGCCCCACACCGTGAACACCCAGAACAGCGGGATGGTGAAGAGCCAGACGAGCATGCACCACGGGCAGAGCGCACCGATGACGAACACCGTCTGGGTGAAGAGCCAGGTGATGAAGATCCAGGCGAGCAGCAGTCCGAGGTTGAAGGCCAGCCAGAACCACCGGGCGAAGCGCGCACCGGCGAGCAGGCCCAGGCCCACCGCCACGGGGGCAGCGAAGCCGATCAGGCCGAGGATCGGGTTGGGGAAGCCGAAGAGCGAGGCCTGCCAGCTGTTGATGACGGGTGAGCAGCCCACGAACGGGTTGACGTCGCAGCCGAGCGCCGCGCCCGGGTTCTCGAGCAGCCGGAACTTGTCGAGGGTCAGGGCGAAGGCCCCCACGAGTCCGCCGAGACCGGCGACGACGAGCAGCACGGCCGCGACGAACGGGGTGCGGCCGGTGGGCAGGGTCACGGCCCGAGGCGTCTCGACGGTCACGTCCAGCAGTATCGCACGGGCCGTCGGGGCGTCCGCTTTGACCCCGGACCGACGTGGGCGTGCGATAATCGAGCCAGTCGTGGGGCCCAGGCCCCGAGATCCAGGCTTACCGGGCAGTGCCGGCCGTCGTCGTCACGCGAGAGATCGCGTGGTCGACCAGGTCGAGCGGAATCCGGGCCAGAGCGCAGGCGCTCATCGTCGGATGGCCAGTTCCGAACCAGCAAGGCGACACGAAGAACAGCACGTCGACGAACGACATCGAGGGCGACGACCGCAGGTCGGTCGACACCCCCGGGTGACCGAACGTGACGTGTCCGACAAGGCGCGCCGTGAGAGGGCGCGGTGGTCAGGGGCAGGTGCGACGTCACCGCCCGGCCACGACACGAGAATTCCTGCCGACGGCATGGCCTCGGCGGGGCGAGGAGCGCACCGCAAGTGGTGAACGACAACACAGACAACGACGGACGTCCGAAGAAGAGAAGGGGATTGTTCGCAGGCCTCAGGGCTCGCCAGGCAGCGGTCGACGCCGCCCCGGCGACGGCCCCCGCCAGGCAGCAGGCAGCACTCCCTTCACCCGTCCGGACGACAGACGACGCCCAGGAGGCATCACCCGTGACCCACGAGACCGAGACCACCGACGAGCAGGTCGCGGCCCAGGCCCCGACCTCCCAGCAGGGCGAGACCGACGCCGTCGCCGAGGCGTTCGTCGCCGCGGCGACCCAGCCGTCACGGGCCACCGACGCGACGGCCGACGACGAGGCGACCGACGGGGCGTCGCCGATCCCGGCGAACCTCACGACGACGTCGTTGATCTTCCACGCACCCGAGATCACCGTCCTGCCGGCCCGCCCCGGTCGGCGACAGCGCGACGACCGTGACGACCGGTACGACCGCGACGACTCGTGGGACGACGACCGCGAGGGCGACGACGACGACCGCGACGACCGTGACGAGCGCGACGACCGCGAGCAGCAGCCCGCCTCGCGTCGCCGCCAGCGCGGCCGCTCGCAGGACCGCGAGGAGCGCGACTCCGAGCCCCGTGGTCGCGACCGCGACCGTGCCCCGCGTCAGGCCGAGCTCATCACCGAGCCGCAGCGCATCAAGGGCTCCACGCGTCTCGAGGCGAAGAAGCAGCGTCGTCGCGACGGCCGGGACGCCGGACGCCGTCGCACCGTCATCACCGAGGCCGAGTTCCTCGCCCGTCGCGAGAGCGTCGACCGCAAGATGATCGTCCGCTCGTCGGGCGACCGCATCGAGATCGGCGTCATGGAGGACGGCACCCTGGCCGAGCACTACGTCGCCAAGGCGCAGAACGTCTCGTTGATCGGCAACGTCTACCTCGGCCGCGTCCAGAACGTGCTGCCCAGCATGGAGGCCGCCTTCGTCGACATCGGACGCGGTCGCAACGCCGTGCTCTACTCGGGCGAGGTCGACTGGGACTCCCTGTCGACGGGCAACCAGCCCCGTCGCATCGAGCTGGCCCTCAAGCCCGGCGACCGCGTGCTCGTCCAGGTCACCAAGGACCCCGTCGGCCACAAGGGCGCCCGTCTCACGAGCCAGATCTCGCTGCCGGGCCGCTACCTCGTCTACGTGCCCAACGGCTCGATGAACGGCATCAGCCGCAAGCTGCCCGACACCGAGCGCGCGCGTCTGAAGAAGATCCTCAAAGAGGCCCTGCCGGAGAACACCGGCGTCATCGTGCGCACGGCGGCCGAGGGCGCGACCGAAGAGCAGCTGACCCTCGACGTCAAGCGCCTCACCAACCAGTGGGCCGACATCGAGAAGAAGGTCGCGGCGGGCAACGCCCCGAACCAGCTGCACTCCGAGCCCGACCTGCTGATCAAGATCGTGCGCGACGTCTTCAACGAGGACTTCCACGAGATGGTCATCGACGGCGACGAGGCGTTCGAGACGCTGCAGTCGTACCTCTCGGCGGTGGCGCCCGACCTCATGGACCGCGTCAAGCGCTACGAGGGTGACAAGGACGCGTTCGACGAGTACCGCCTCAACGAGCAGATCGAGAAGGCGCTCGACCGCAAGGTCTGGCTGCCCTCGGGCGGTTCCCTCGTCATCGACCGCACCGAGGCGATGACCGTCGTCGACGTCAACACCGGCAAGTTCGTCGGTTCCGGCGGAAACCTCGAAGAGACGGTCACGAAGAACAACCTCGAGGCCGCCGAGGAGATCGTCCGTCAGCTGCGCCTCCGCGACATCGGCGGCATCATCGTCGTCGACTTCATCGACATGGTGCTCGAGTCCAACCGTGACCTCGTGCTGCGTCGTCTGGTCGAGTGCCTCAGCCGCGACCGCACCAAGCACCAGGTGGCCGAGGTCACGTCGCTCGGGCTCGTCCAGATGACGCGCAAGAAGTTGGGCCTCGGCCTGGCCGAGTCGTTCTCCGAGGCCGGCAGCGCTGCGCGCGTCCAAGAACAGCAGCCCCGCAAGGGCGGCCAGCAGGGCGACCGCCGACGTGGCGGCCAGGCCGGCGGGTCCGGCAAGTCGGGCGGCAACGGCCACAACACGGGCGCCGGTGCCGGCACCGCGCCGCAGTCCGGTCGCGGCGGCCCCTCGGCGCCGACCGGTGGGGCTCACCCCACGACGGGTACGCACGCCATCACCGACGACGTGAAGAACGCCCTCTCGCGCATCGCGGCGAGCACCATCGCCCATGCCGAAGAAGGCGGCGCCAAGGACGACGACGCGGCCAGCCAGGCCGCCGCGGCGGTCGAGGCCGCCATCGACGCCGCCGCCGCGAGTGCCACGAAGGCCGAGCCGGCCGCCGAGGCAGCCGGTGACCAGGCCGACGAAGGCCGTCGCGGGCGTTCGGGCCGCAAGGGGCGCCGTGGATCGTCACGTGCCGCGCGCGAGACCGGCGAGGACGCCGCCGAGTCGGCTCCTGCCGTGTCGTCGCCCGCCGAGTCCGCTCCTGCCGACTCGAGCGCCGGTGTGATCGAGGTCCCCGCGGCCGCCCCGGCCGAGCGGTCGGCTCCGGCCGCCGCCGTGGCCGCACCCGTCGACGAGCCCACGGAGGCTCCGGTCGCCAAGGCCACGGCGCGTCGCCGGTCGTCGGCCACGGTCTCGACCCCGGACGCCACGGTCGCGATCCTCGACATCCCCGTCGCGACCACGCGTCGCGAGCCGCGTCGCATCAGCAGTCAGGACGCCGAGCAGCTGCTCGACTCGGTGCTGGGTGCGCTGCCCGAGCCGAAGCAGCCCGGGCAGGGGCGTTCGCGTTCGCGCCGCGCCTCCAGCCAGGGCACGACCGCAGCGGCTCCGGCCGAGCCGACGACGACCGGCGAGTCCGGTCCGTTCATCCTCGGCGTGGGGGTCAGCTCCGACGATCTGTAGGTCGTCTAGGGTGACTGCGTGCCTCTGACCCAGCCCGGAACCCCGACCGTCAGGTCGAGGCTCCGGGCTGCGTCCGTCTCGGCCTCCGGGCCGGAGGGACGCGAGCGCCTGCTCGTGGCGGCCACGGCCCTGGTCGTCGTGCTGGTGGCGCGTTTCGCCCTCGGCCTCGTCGCACTCGTCGGTTCGGCGGTCGGCTTCTCGGTGACGGCGTTCCCCAGCGGGTTCGTCGCGACGCCGGTCGGCCAGTTCCTCGGCAGCTTCGTGCTCTACCCGTTCCCGTTCTACGTCGCCTCGTTCGTCGTGCTCGCCACGATCAGGCCGCTGACGCCGCGGTCCGACCTCCGGACGGTCGTCCGCCACGCCGTGGTCGCGGGCGGCGCGGGAACCCTCGCGCTGGCCGTCGTCGGGATCGTGCCGGGCATCGTGCTCTCGATCGACGGCGGCACATGGGTGAACCTCGCGCTCTACCTGACGACCATCCCGCTGTCGGCGGGCATCGTCGACACCGCCCTGCTCGTGGCCGGGGCCGTGCTCGCCCGGCTGTGGCTGGGCGGCGGCCATGGCGACGAGGTCTGGGCGGTCGAGCCCGCGCCCCGGGTCGCCGAGGCCGGGGAGGGTGACGACGCGGGCGACGTCGAGGACGACGTCGCGCCTCCTGCCGTCCGGGGCGATCGCTCCACCCGCCTCCCGACGACCGTCGCCGCGGCGCCGTCGGCCCCCGTCGTCCCGCCCGAGCGCCCCGTCGTGCCGTCGCACCCGGCCCCCGCACCGGACGACTGGTCGCGCTTCGCGCCCCCGGCCGGTCCGAACGAGGACGACCGGTGAGCGCTCCCGTCCGGGAGCGCACCGACCACGCCGGGCACGGCGCCGGACGGCGTGCTCGTCGGGCACCGTCGCGCGTCCCGCTGCTCGTGGCCGGTGGGCTCGTGCTCGCCGTGCTCGTGGCCGTCCGCCTCGCCTCGCCCCTCCTCGGCCCGGGCCTGCTGCCGAACGCGCTGCAGGACTTCGTCACGCTGACCATCAGCGTCATCGTCGAGTCGATGCCCTTCGTCCTGCTCGGCATCGTCCTGTCGATCATCGTGCAGGAGTGGCTGCCGCAGGCGTTCTTCTCGTCGTGGCTGCCGAAGCGGGGGCTGCCCCGTCGCGCGGTCATCTCGTTCCTCGGCATGTTCCTGCCCGTCTGCGAGTGCGGCAACGTGCCCTTGGCGCGGGGGCTCGTGCTCAAGGGCTTCACGGTGTCCGAGTCGATGACCTTCCTGCTCGCGGCGCCGATCCTCAACCCCATCACCATCATCACCACGCACCAGGCGTTCGGGTGGGACGACGGCATCCTCGTGGCCCGGTTGATCGGCGGGTTCGTCATCGCGAACCTGATCGGCTGGCTGTTCAGCAAGCACCCGAACCAGCAGAGCCTGCTGACCTCCTCGTTCGCGGCCGAGTGCCGGGTCGACGACGGCCATGCGCACGGCCGGGGTCGCACGGCGAAGAGCGTCGACCTGTTCCGCCGCGAGATGTCGACCATGATGCCCGCGCTCTTCATCGGCGCGGCCATCGCGGGCGCGATCCAGACGATCGTTCCGCGGTCGGTGCTCGTCACGCTCGGCAGCAACCCGGTCTGGTCGGTGCTGGCGATGATGGTGCTGGCCTTCGTCATCTCGATCTGCTCGAACGTCGACGCGTTCTTCGTGCTGCCGTTCGCCTCGACGTTCATGCCAGGCGGCATCGCCGCCTTCCTCGTCTTCGGCCCCATCATCGACGTCAAGATGCTGGCCCTGCTGCGGACGACCTACACACCCAAGGTGCTCGGGCAGGTCACCCTCGTGGTGGCCCTGACCAGTGCCGCGATCGGACTGGTGGTCAACTATGTCGCCTAGCCCTGCTCCTCGCCCTTGGCGCCGACTGCTCGACCGGTGGCAAGGGGTGCTGCTGACGCTCGTCGTCGGCGTCGCCACCCTCTGGCTCGCCGCGACCGGGCAGCTCGTGCTGTACATCCACCCCCGGTACGACGTCTTCACGGTCGTGATGATCCTGATCGGCATGACGCTGTCGTTGGCCACGCTGGCGTTCTCACCCGTCCGGGGCGACGACGCGCACGATGGCCACGACCATGATCCCGGGCACGACCACGACCACGACGGCCGCCTCGACGCGGCCGAGGTGCCCGCGGTCGAGGACGGCCTCCGGCCGCGCCGGCGTCGGCCGGTCGCCACCGGCGCCCGACGTCTCGCCTTCTCGGTGGGCGTCGCCGTCACCGCCGCCATCGCGATCGCCGTCGTCGCCCTGCCCCCGGCCACCCTCACCAGCGCCACGGCCGGCCAGCGCGACGTGAACTCGTCGACCGCGGCGCTCGACCGCACGACCGTGGCCGACGCGACCAGCGCCTCCTCGGACGCCTACCGGTCGTTCAGCGTCCTCGACTGGGCCGGCCTGCTGCGGCAGACGACCGACCTTGCGTTCTACGAGGGCAAGACCGCCGACGTCGTCGGGTTCGTCACGCCGTCCGACACCGACCCCGACGACGTGTTCTACGTGTCGCGCTTCGTGATCACGTGCTGCGCGGTCGACGCCCAGCCCGTCGGCGTGCCCGTCTACCTGCCGGGGTGGCAGGACCAGGTCGCCGCCGACGACTGGGTCGAGGTCACGGGCGGCTTCGACACCAACCGCAGCAGCTCGAGCCAGGACCCCGTCGCCCTCGTGCCCGACGACGTCACCACCGTGGGACAGCCCAGTGACCCGTACCTCTACTGAGGGCGGACGGGGCCGGGGCGCGACGGGAGGGGCTGCCACGCCCGATCCGTTCGCGTCCGACCCCGTGTTCCTCACCGAGCAGGACGCCCGTGAGGCCGGTGCCCGCTGGCGCACGCGATGGATCGCCGTCGTCACCGTCCTCGCGGTGGTCTGTGCCGCCTTCGTGGGGCTGACCTACTTCCAGGGTCCCAAGGCCGGCGAGACGCAGGTCGACACGACGGCCGTGGTCGAGCGTCCCGGTCAGCAGCTGCGGGTGTTCGCCAACCAGGCGCTCGCGCACGTCGACGCCTCGCAGGTGGTCGTGACGCCCGCGGCCGCCTTCACGGTGCAGACGTCGGGTGACGTGGTCGCCGTGACCTTCACCGGCCGGCTCGCGTACGACACCGACTACCACGTCCGCGTCGACGGGGTCTCGAGCGTCTACCAGCGACAGACCTCGACCCTGGAGGCGCGGTTCAGCACGCCCCCGGCGACGGCGTACCGGCTCGTGCGCGGCACGTCCGGGGCCGACGACCGCATCGAACGGGCCGGGCTGCGGGGCTCCGACAGGACGACCGTCTGGTCCGCGCCGCGCATCCAGGCCTACGAGGTGTTCGACTCGGCCGTCGCGGTCGTGACGGACGACGGGACGCAGAGCAGCCTCAGCCTCGTGTCGCTCGACGGGGCCGCCGTCGAGACCCTGCCCGTGCCCGAGGCCCCTGGCCTGATCACTCGTTTCGCGGCCGACCGTGCCACGACGACGCTGGCGTTCTCGTTCCGTCCGACCGGTTCGGACGTCGAGACGTTGTACACGCTGCCGCTGCAGGGGGAGCGGGCGGTGGCCCCGGTCCTCGGCCTCTCCGGGCAGCCCGTCGAACCCACCGACTGGGCCTTCGTGCCGGGTGAGGACGACGTCGTCGTCCAGGCCGTCGACGACTCGGTGAGCGTCATCGACCTCTCGGGAGTGGACCCCGTGCGGCCCGTGGGGACGTACTCGCTCTTGCAGGGGGTGTCGCTCGACGGCACCACGCTGATCGCCGCGTCGGCGATCGCCTCCATGGTCGTCGACCTCGCCACGGGGGACGAGCGCCCCCGTGCCCCCGCCCCGGTCGACGGCGTCCTCCCGTTCGCCGGACCGCTGGTGGCCCTCGACCCAGGCCACGTCGTGCAGCAGGTGTCGGTCCCGTCCGACGACGGGCTCACGTACCGGACGCTCGTCGTCGCCGACGACGGTGCCACGTCACGGACGCTCTGGCAGCCCCCGAGCGCATCCGGTGTGATCGAGGGCTTCGACGTCTCCCCGAACGGGCAGTACCTGGCTGTCCAGTCGGTCGGGGACGCGACGACGCCGACCGACTACTCGTACACGATCGACCCCGTGGCCGACGGGGTCACGACCACCATCGTCGAGATCGCCTCGGGCGCGGTCGTGGCCAGCTACGAGGGCTTCGACACGAGTTGGTGACCGCGCGGCTGCGGCCGGGGCGGACGGAACCGGTCAGGCCGTGAGGCCGCGTTTCACCCGCTGGGACACCCGCAGCCCGCTGCGTTCGAGACGGCGGGCGAGGTCGAGGCCGGTCACGGCGACGGCCCCACCGGCGATCAACTCCGCCCGTCGGGACTCGGGCACGTCGTAGTGGTCGTGGTCGAACCCTCGGCGGGGGATGCCGTGACGGGCGGCGAAAGCGTGCAACTCGTCGTACGAGTCGTCGCTCACCAGGTGTGCCCACAACGTGTCGTGGGCCGGCCACACGGCCTCGTCGATCAGGATCACGCCCTGGATGCTACTCGTCGGTCCGCCTGCCGGTGCGGGGGTCGTGGACGGAGGAGGCGCGGCGCCCGTCGGAGGACGCGTTGACGGCCCCAGCGGCCCCCTGTACGATGGGCGGTTGGTGCGCGCTGGCTGGAGGCCGCGTCGTGCCGGACACCCCAACTCTTAAGGAACAGACATGGTCTACGCAGTCGTGCGCGCCGGTGGTCGGCAGGAGAAGGTCGAGGTCGGCACGATCGTCACCCTCGACCGCCTCAAGGCCGCCGAAGGCGACTCCATCACCCTCCCCGCCGTGCTGCACGTCGACGGTGACACCGTCACCTCCGCCGCCGACGCCCTGGCAGGGATCACCGTGACCGCCGAGGTGCTGAACGACCTGCGCGGCCCGAAGATCGTCATCCAGAACTACAAGAACAAGACCGGTTACAAGCGTCGCATGGGCTTCCGTGCCGACCTGACCCGCGTCAAGATCACCTCGATCAACTGAACCAGGGGCTGAGAACACATGGCACACAAAAAGGGCGCATCGTCCACCCGAAACGGTCGTGACTCGAACGCACAGCGCCTCGGCGTGAAGCGCTTCGGCGGCCAGGTCGTCCTCGCCGGCGAGATCATCGTCCGCCAGCGCGGCACCCACTTCCACCCCGGCGTCAACGTCGGCCGCGGCGGAGACGACACCCTCTTCGCCCTCGCCCCCGGCTCGGTCGAGTTCGGCGCCAAGGGCGGCCGCAAGGTCGTCAACATCGTCGCCTCCGCGACGGCGACGGTCTAGCACCACCACGCGGCGTCGGCACACGACCCGCATCGGCGGCCCCTCGCGGGTCGCACCGTCTGGGGCGAGCATCCTGCTCGCCCCAGACGTGTTTGACCCGGGCAGCTCGCACCGGCACGCACAGACAAAGAGATCAAGCACCTCATGGCCACATTCGTCGACCAAGTGACCCTCCACCTCCGCGCCGGCAACGGCGGCAACGGCTGCGTGTCCGTCAAGCGCGAGAAGTTCAAGCCGCTGGCCGGCCCCGACGGCGGCAACGGCGGTCACGGCGGAGACGTCGTCATCGTCAGCGACAGCGGCGTCACGACGCTGCTCGGGTTCCACCGCGCACCGCACCGCTCGAGCGACAACGGCGGCTTCGGCATGGGCGACCACCGGGCCGGCACCAACGGCGAGACCCTCGAGCTCGTCGTGCCGGTCGGCACCGTCGTGAAGTCCGCCGACGGCGTCGAGTTGATCGACATGGTCGAACCGGGCATGCGCTACGTCGCCGCCGAGGGCGGCATCGGGGGCCTCGGCAACGCGGCCCTCTCGTCGACCAAGCGCAAGGCGCCCGGCTTCGCCCTGCTGGGCACCCCCGGCTGGGCCGGAGACGTCCTGCTCGAACTCAAGGTCGTCGCCGACATCGCGCTCGTGGGCTACCCGTCGGCCGGCAAGTCGAGCCTCGTCGCCGCCCTCTCGGCCGCCAAGCCGAAGATCGCCGACTACCCCTTCACGACGCTGCACCCCAACCTCGGCGTCGTCGAGTCGGGTGACACGCGCTACACGGTCGCCGACGTCCCCGGGCTCATCGAGGGGGCCAGCGAGGGCAAGGGCCTCGGGCTCGAGTTCCTCCGGCACGTCGAGCGCTGCTCGGCCCTGCTGCACGTGCTCGACTGCGCGACGCTCGACCCGGGCCGCGACCCGTTGACCGACCTCGACGTCATCCTCCGCGAGCTCGAGGCGTACCCCGTCCCGGACGGCCAGAAGCCGCTGCTCGACCGCCCGCAGCTGATCGCGCTCAACAAGGTCGACGTGCCCGACGGTCGCGAGCTGGCCGACTTCGTCACGCCCGAGCTCGAGGCCCGCGGCTACCGCGTCTTCGAGATCTCCGCCGTGAGCCACGAGGGCTTGCGCAACCTGTCCTTCGCCCTGGCCGAGGTCGTCGAGGCCAGCCGCGCCGAGATCGCGGCGCGACCCGCGCCTCCTCGCATCGTCATGCGCCCCCGCGCCGTCAACGAGAAGCCCTTCGTCATCAGGGTCGAGGGTGGCACCTACGGCAACGTCTACCGCATCCTGGGCCAGAAGCCCGAGCGGTGGGTCGTGCAGACCGACTTCAACAACGAGGAGGCCGTGGGCTACCTCGCCGACCGGCTCAACGCCATCGGCGTCGAGGACGCCCTGTTCAAGGCGGGTGCACAGGCCGGTTCGACGGTCGTCATCGGCCCCGAGGGCGGCATCGTCTTCGACTGGGAGCCCACCCTCACCTCGACGGCCGAGCTGATGACCAGCGCCCGCGGCACCGACCCGCGCCTGATCCAGAACGACCGCCCGACCCGCAACCAGCGCCGCGAGGAGTACTTCGAGCGCATGGACGCCAAGGCCGAGGCCCGCGCCGAACTCCAGCGTGAACGCGCCGCCGGCCTGTGGACCGACGACGAAGGGTTCCTCGTGAAAGAGGGCGACGACGTCGAAGGCGACGAGCGGGCGTGACCGGGGGCGTCGTCGACCGCGCCGGCCTCGGCACGGCCCGCCGCATCGTGGTCAAGGTCGGCTCGTCGTCGATCAGCGGTGAGAACGCCGGACAGATCGAGCCGCTGGTCGACGCCCTCGCCGCGACCTACGGGCGGGGTGCCCAGGTCGTGCTCGTCTCGTCCGGGGCCATCGCCACGGGCCTGCCGCACCTGCGCGTCGACTCCCGCCCGACCGACCTCGCGACCCAGCAGGCGGCCGCCGCCGTCGGGCAGAACGTCCTGATCTACCGGTACCAGCAGAGCCTGCGCCGCTACGGCATCGTGGCGGGGCAGGTGTTGCTGACCGCCGGGGACATGCAGAACCCGACGCACCGCAGCAACGCCCAGCGCGCCATGGAGCGCCTGCTCGAGCTGCGCATCCTGCCGATCGTCAACGAGAACGACACGGTCGCCACCCACGAGATCCGCTTCGGCGACAACGACCGGCTCGCGGCGCTGGTGTCGCAGCTGGTCGGTGCCGACGCCCTCGTCCTGCTCAGCGACGTCGACGCCCTGTACACCCGCCCGCCGCACGAACCCGGCGCCGTCGCCCTCGTCGACGTGCCCTTCGGCGACGACCTCGCCGGGGTCACCTTCGGCGCGGCCGGTGCGGCCGGCGTCGGCACCGGAGGCGCGGGCACGAAGGTCGCGGCCGCCCGGTTCGCGGCCGAGGCCGGCACCCCCGTCCTCGTGACGAGCGCCGCCAACGTCGCCCGGGCCCTCGCGGGCGAGCAGGTCGGCACCTTCTTCGAGGCGGCGGGAGCCGCGGGGTCGGGACCTGCGGCGGGGGAGCCAGGGACCGCGGGCGGGCGACCGGACTGACCCGCGCCTCCTCGGGGGCGTCCGCGCCGCCGCGGTCACCGCCGGAGCGGTCTCGCGAGACGAGGGAGCGGCGCATAGGCTTCGTGCATGTCGCTCATCGATGCCCCGGCCCCGTCGCTCACCGACAAGCTGACCGCCGCGAAGGCCGCCTCCCGCGTGCTCGCCACCGCGACGGCCGACCGCAAGGACGCCGGTCTGCGCGCCGTCGCCGCCGCCCTGCTCGCCAACGTCGACCGGATCGTCGCGGCGAACGAGCTCGACCTGGCGAACGCGCGCGAGAACGGCGTCGGCGCCTCGCTCCAGGATCGCCTGAGGCTCGACTCCGGTCGACTGGCCGGGCTCGCGGCCGCCACCGAGCTGGTGGCCTCGCTGGTCGACCCGGTCGGCGAGTCGGTGCGGGGCAAGGTGCTGCCGAACGGGCTGCGCCTCGACCAGGTCCGCGTGCCGTTCGGCGTGGTGGGAGCCATCTACGAGGCCCGGCCGAACGTGACGGTCGACATCGCCGCGCTCGCCCTGAAGAGCGGCAACGCGGCCGTCCTGCGCGGCGGCAGCGCGGCGCAGCAGTCCAACCGCGTGCTGGTCGAGGTGATGCGCGAGGCCCTCGCCGAGGTGGGGCTGCCGGCCGACGCCGTCGTCACCATCGACGAGTTCGGCCGCGAGGGGGCCGCCGACCTCATGCGGGCCCGAGGGCTGGTCGACGTCCTGATCCCCCGGGGCAGCGCCGAGCTGATCGACACCGTGGTCCGCGAGTCGACGGTCCCCGTCATCGAGACCGGTGCCGGGGTCGTGCACGTCTTCCTCGACGCGAGCGCCGACGAGGGCTGGGCCGTCGACATCGTCCAGAACGCCAAGGTGCAGCGTCCGAGCGTGTGCAACGCCCTCGAGACGTTGCTCGTCCACCGCGAGGCGGCGGAACGCCTGCTGCCGCCGGTGCTGGGTGCCCTGCGCGCGTCCGGCGTGACGATCCACGGCGACGAACGGACGCTCGAGGTCTTCCCCGACGGGGTCCCGGCGACCGACGACGACTGGGCGACCGAGTACATGGGGCTCGACCTCGCCGTCCGGGTGGTGGCCGACGTCGACGAGGCCATGGCGCACATCGCCCGGTGGTCGACGCACCACACCGAGTCGATCGTGACCAACGACCTGGTGACCGCCGAGCGGTTCCTGGCCGAGGTGGACAGCGCCGTCGTCATGGTCAACGCCTCGACCCGCTTCACCGACGGCGGCGAGTTCGGCTTCGGGGCCGAGGTCGGCATCTCGACCCAGAAGCTCCACGCCCGCGGACCGATGGGGCTCGCCGAACTCACGAGCACCAAATGGGTCGTGCGGGGTCAGGGCCAGGTCCGCGGGTAGACTGACCGACGATCGTCACCGCCTGAACGGGAGAACCCATGCTCGACGCCTCGCTGCTGCTCGCCGAAGCCCACGAAGAACTCGCACCGCTGATCGCGCCGGCACCCGTCATCGCCGGTGTCTTCGCCGTCGCGTTCCTCGTCCTCGGCTACGTGGTGTTCAGCTACCGCGACGTCGCCAACCGTTCGCTGCGCAAGGCGAACAAGCTCGACCACCACGACGGTCCGATCGACGAGTTCGGTCACCCCGAGAACCACTGACCGCCGAGGTCGGCGAGATGGTCGTGGCGGGCGCCACCGTGCCCGACGGCGAGGGCGTCAGGCGACCCCGCGTCGGCATCATGGGCGGCACGTTCGACCCGATCCACCACGGGCACCTGGTCGCGGCCAGCGAGGTCGCGCAGTCGTTCCACCTCGACGAGGTCGTCTTCGTGCCGACCGGTCAACCGTGGATGAAACCCGAGGTCAGCGAGGCGGAGCACCGCTACCTCATGACGGTCATCGCCACGGCGTCGAACCCGACCTTCACGGTCAGCCGCGTCGACGTCGACCGCGAGGGGCCGACCTACACGATCGACACCCTGCGCGACATCCGACGCCTCCGTCCGACGGCCGAGCTCTTCTTCATCACCGGCGCCGACGCCGTCGCCCAGATCCTCGACTGGAAAGACGTCCAAGAGCTCTGGGACCTCGCCCACTTCGTCGCCGTGTCCCGGCCGGGGCACGACCTCAGCGTTAGCGGTTTGCCCGAGAGCGACGTAAGCTTGCTCGAAGTCCCCGCACTGGCCATCTCGTCGACCGATTGCCGCGCCCGGGTGGGTCGAGACTTTCCGGTGTGGTACTTGGTCCCCGACGGCGTCGTCCAGTACATCTCCAAGCACCATCTGTATCGGAGCGTTTCATGAGCACGTCCGACGGTCAGCCGCCCCTCACCCGGCGACAGATCCGCGACCTCGAGCGAGCCCGCGAGGCCGGTCAGGCCATCACCGGTGCCGTGCCCGTGGTGCCGGCCTCGACGTCCGCTCCCGCCCCGCGGCCCGCGACCACCCCCACGGGTGACGTGCCGATGCCGACTCCCGTGCCGTCGGCTGCCGCCCTGCGCGACGTGCCGCCCCCCGCACCCGGCTCGGTCGTCGACCCCGGCACCGGCCTGACCCGCCGCCAGATGCGCGCCCTGCGCGACGCGAGCCAGAGCCGCGACGCCTCCCCGGTGCCTCTGCAGGCACCAGCTCCCGAACCCCGTCGTCCGTTGGCCGACGCGCTCAACACCGTCGACGAGATCGCCCCGGCCGCCGACCGGCCGGCCTCTGCGCCCGGTGCGTCCGCGCCGGCCTCGGCGGCCCTCCGTCCCGCGTCGGCCCCCGTGCCGTCCGCCGTGTCGGACGTCGACCCGTCGGACGACGACGACTCGTCGGACGACGTCCCCGGGCCCCGACGCACGGGTGCGACCGGCGCGGCGACCCCGGTGTCCTCGACCCCCACCCCGACGTCGACGCCGACGGTGTTCCCGTTCGCCCTGTCCGACGAGCAGGACCGCAGCGGACAGGACTCGCCGAGTGCGCCTCCTGCCCCGTCCCGTCCCGTGTCGTCGGCGCCGCGACCGTCCGGCGTCGGTCCGTCACGCGACCAGCGCGACGACTCGTCCGACGCCGCACCCGTCGTCCCGTCCGGCCACTGGTCCACCCAGTCCGACGAGCCCGACGCGGAGTCCGTCCCGGGCCGCCAACTCGGCACCAGCACCGGTCAGCAGAACGCCTTGATCCTCACCGACGCGCAGGTCGCCGACGTGACCGGTGCGCTGAACGCGACCGGCGAGATCATCATCACGGGCTCGATCGACCTGCCGCGCAGCCTGGCGTCGACCGGCTCGCAGGCACGCATCGACAACTCCGACATGGACCGCATCCTCGAGCAGGGCGACGCCGAGCAGGCGTCGAGCGACGCCGAGCCCGTGCGCGCCAGCCGGGCCATCAGCACGCACACGTCCACCCGCGCCGTCGTGCTGGCCGCGTCGCAGCCCAAGGGCAACCACCTGCCGCTGATCCTCGGCATCTCGGGCGGCGTCGTGGGCCTCGGTATCATCGGCTTGATCATCGGTGGCTTCGCCACCGGGGTGCTGGGCTGAGGCCCGACCCACCCGAACCGACCCCGGTCGGCCCGCATCACCACCTACCCCCTAAGGAACACGTGACAGCCACCCCTCGTGCCATCGAGCTGCTGCAGATCGCCGCACGCGCGGCCGACGACAAGCAGGCCGACGACCTCGTCGCCCTCGACGTGTCCGGCCCCCTGCCCCTGACCGACGTGTTCCTGCTGGCCACCGGCCGCAGCGAACGCAACGTGGTCGCCATCGCCGGCGAGATCGAGGACAAGATGCTCGAGGCCGGCGTCAAGACCCTCCGCCGTGAGGGTCGTGCCGAGGGCCGCTGGGTCCTGCTCGACTTCGGTGACGTCGTCGCCCACGTCTTCCACGACGAGGACCGTCAGTACTACGCCCTCGAGCGCCTCTGGAGCGACTGCCCGACCATCCCGCTCGACGTGCTGACCGAGTCGGCCACCGCTCCGGCCGAGGTCGCAGCCGACGCACCGGCCGAGGCCTAGCCTCCCCGCGCCTCCTGGGCCCCGCCGTGTCGGCGGGGCCTCATGACATGCCGCTCACCTCCCGAGGTGAGCGGCATGTCGTGTCTTCTCGGCCGCGCTCGAGCAGGGTCGAGGGCGGGTGAACGTGCGCGGTCGAAAAGTGTAGTAATGTAGACGAGTTGCTTCGGACGGGGTGAAAACCTCCGAAGGGCAACAGTTCTGGGTCTGTGGCGCAGCTGGTAGCGCACCTGCATGGCATGCAGGGGGTCAGGGGTTCGAGTCCCCTCAGATCCACCAGAACCACCGAAAGCCCCTCCTCGCGAGGGGCTTTCGTCGTTGTCGGGCCGTCTGTTCGAAGGCCATGGCCCCGAAGCCGCCACGAAGTAAACACTCCGCCACGAGATGTCGTGGCGGAGTGTTTACTTCGTGGCGGGTCGCGCGGGTCGTGCCCTCACGCCGACGGGCACAAGAGGCGCAGGAGGCGCGGGTCGCGTCAGACGCGGGCGCGCAGCTCCGCCGACGCCCGGGCCGCGCCCTCGGCGAGCAGACCCTGGTCCGCGTGGACGAGCTCGCCGTCCGCCACGACCGCGTCGCCGCCGACCCAGAGCCGGGCCAGCGGCGGCATCGAGGCGAGCCCCAGGGCGGCCACCGGGTCGGCGATGCCCGCGAACTCGACCCCGTCGACGCGCCAGAGGGCGAGGTCGGCGAGCTTCCCGACCTCGATCGAGCCGAGGTCCGCGTCGCGTCCGAGCACGCGGGCACCGCCGATCGTCGCCAGGCGCAGGCCCTGCCGGACCGAGAACGCGTCCGCCCCGGAGCGCAGGCGCCCGAAGAGCACCGCCTGCCGGATCTCGGTGCCGAGCTGGCCGGACTCGTTCGACGCGGCACCGTCGACCCCGAGCCCGACGGGCGCCCCCGCGCGCAGCAACGACGCGATCGGGGCGATGCCCGCGGCGAGACGACCGTTCGACGACGGGCAGTGCGCCACACCTGTCCCCGTCGCGGCGAACCGTCCGATCGCGTGGTCGTCGAGGTGGACGCAGTGGGCCATCCAGACGTCGTCGCCGAGCCAGCCGAGGTCCTCCAGGTACTGGGTCGGCGTGCGGCCGAACCGCTCGAGGCAGAACGCGTCCTCCTCGACGGTCTCGGAGCCGTGGGTGTGCAGCCGGACTCCGAGCTGCCGCCCGAGGACGGCGGCCTCGCGCAGCAGGTCGGGCGTCACCGAGAACGGCGAGCAGGGCGCGATCGCGATCTGGACCCGGGCGTCGCCGGACGGGTCGTGGAACCGCGCCACCGCCTCCTGGCTGGCGCGCAGCGCGGCGTCCGTGGTCTCGACGGCGAAGTCCGGGGGCAGGCCGCCCCGCGACCGACCGAGGTCCATCGAGCCGCGCGTGGCGTGCAGACGGACGCCGACGGTCGCGGCGGCCCGGACGATGCCGCCCACCAGGTCGCCGGCACCGGCCGGGAAGACGTAGTGGTGGTCGCCGACGGTCGTGCACCCCGACCGGGCGAGCACGGCGATCGCGGCGGCGGCCCCGGCCTCGACGAGCGGCTCGTCGATGCGCGCCCAGGTCGGGTAGAGCGCGACGAGCCAGTCGAACAGGATGGAGTCCTGCGCGATGCCACGGGTCAGCCATTGGTAGAGGTGGTGGTGCGTGTTGACCAGGCCGGGGGTCAGCAGGTGTCCCCGGCCGTCGACGCGTTCGACCGGCATCGCCGCGGCGTCCGGCCCGGCTGGCTCAGAAGCAGGCCCGCCCGGCCCGGGAGCCGACCCGGCCGCCGGGCCGGGCGGGGTCAGCCCGGCGGTGCACCACGCGGGGGCGGGTCCCGGCCCGACGGCGACGATGCGCGATCCGTCGACGACGACGTGCCCGCCGGCGTGCTCGGTGTCGTGGGCGTCGACCGTCGCGACGTGGGCGCCCTCGACGACCAGACGGCGGATGGGCGGGGTCACGCCGCCAGCCACGCCGCGATCTCGCCGGCCGCCTGCTCCTTGAGTCCGTCGCTCGCCCCCGAGCACTCGATCGAGCTCAGGGCGCATGCGGCGAGCTGCTCGTCGGACAGACCGAGGGTGGTCCGGGCCAGCTCGTACTCGGCCAGCACGCCCGGCCCGAACAGGATGGGGTCGTCGGCGTTGATCGAGCACCGCACGCCGGCCTCGACGAGGCGCTTCAGCGGGTGGTCCTCGATGGTGGGGATCACCGAGAGCAGCACGTTCGAGGTGAGGCACACGTCGAGGCAGACGCCCTCGGCGGCCAGTCGGGCCATCAGCGGTTCGCTCTGTACGGCCGTCACGCCGTGCAGCACACGGTCGGCACCGAGGACGTCCAGCGCCTCCTCGATCTGGTCCGGGCCGGCGAGCTCGCCGGCGTGCGGCGTCGAGAGCAGGCCCGCGTGCTTGGCGATGCGGAACGCCTCCTCGTAGCGCGCGGCCGGGTTGCCGCGTTCGTCGTTGGCGAGGCCGAGCGAGACGACGCCGCGGTCGGCGTAGGCGGCGGCCAGGTGGGCCAGCTCGTTCGCGGCCTCGACGCTCTCGGTGCGGTCGACCGTGATCATCAGGCCGACCTCGACGCCCCACCGCTCGCCGCTCTCGGCGCAGGCCGCGAGCATCGCCCGCAGCGAGGCGTCGAGGGACCCGAAGGTGGCGACGTAGAACTGCGGGCTCGCCCCGAACTCGACGTAGGCGACGCCCTCGACGGCGCAGTCCTCGACCGCCTCGTCGATCAGGCGGAAGAGGTTCTCCCTCTCGGCCAGGACCACGAGCATGCCCTGGTACGTCGCACTGAACTCGCTGAAGTCGCCGAAGCTGGTCGGCATCGGCACGACGACGCCCGACGCCGCCGCCATGTCGGCCAGCGAGTCGGGGCGGATCGCCGCCTCCATGTGCAGGTGCAGGTGGCCCTTGGGCAGGGCGCGCAGGTCGCGCACGACGGCGCCGGCGGGTGAGGGGGCGGCAGCCGAGGAGGCGCGGGTCGCGTCGGCGGGGGAGGTGGTGGTCACGAGCGGGCTCCGTGGATCAGGGCGTCGACGAACGACGGGAGGAAGAGGTCGGTGTGGACGGCGGTGACCGCCGTCGTGGGGGTCGACGGGTCACCGGTCGGTACGGGGCCGTCCGGGTGCCAGTCGACCTCGGCGCCGTCGGCCGTGCGCAGCACCCGGCCGCGGGTCGCGAAGCCGTCGTTCGTGATGCCGACGGGGCCGGTGACGCTGTCGGCGATCCACTCGGGGTGGACCATCAGCGCGGCGGCGAGTCCGTCGTGCACGGGGCTGACGCGGCGGCCCCAGGCGTTCCGGTAGAAGTCCAGGTAGGTCGCCAGGACGTCGGCGGCGAACGTGCCGGTCGGCGTGCCCGAGTCCCGGAGCGCCGCGACGTGCGACTCGTCGGTGATCACCTGCGACGTCGCGTTCACGCCGACCATGAGGCGCGAGGTCGCCGGGGCGGCGAAGACCTCCCGCGCGGCCACGCCGTCGTTCTGCACGTTCGCGTCGACCATGTCCGTGCGGCCGAGGGGAGGGAACGGCCCGCTGCCGCCCATGATCGTCACCGACCGGAAGAGGGTCAGGAGGCGCGGCTCGGCCCTCAGCGCCAGGGCCACGTTGGTCAGCGGCCCGAGGGTGAGCAGGTCGATCTCGCCCGGGGACTCCCGGGCGACCTCGACGAGGCGTCCGGCCGCCGGGGTGTCGAGCAGCACGCGCGGGAGCGGCCGGTCGGCGACGACGTCACCGAGACCGTCGTGACCGTGGACGTAGTGCGCGATGTGCGCCTCCGCCTCGAGGGGGCCCTCCGCGCCCCGGGCGACCGGGACGTCCTCGAGCCCGACGAGCCGCAGCACGTGTCCGACGTTCCGCAGGGCGTCGTCGACGGCGCAGTTGCCGTAGACGGCGGTGATGCCGACGATCTCGACGTCGGGTTGTGCGGCGAGCCAGAGCAGCGCGAGGGCGTCGTCGATGCCGGTGTCGGTGTCGACCAGCACGCGGCGCGTCACGAGGCGGTCGCCTTGCCGGCGTTGGGGCCCCACTTCGCGAGCACCGCCGTCTCGACGAACGTCGTGACCGTGTAGAGCACGATCGAGACGAGGGTGATCAGCACGACGATCGCCCAGATCTCGCCGTACTGCGACTGCGACTTGGCGGCCGTGATGGCGGCGCCGAGGCCCTCGTAGGTGAACAGCCACTCGTAGAGCATCGCGCCGGTGATGGCTCCCGGCACGGCGATGCGCATCGAGGCGAAGAAGTACGGCAGGGCGGTGGGGAACGCGACCTTGCGCATGATCGTCCACCGGCTCCCGCCGTAGACCCGGATGAGGTCGACCGACTGGGCGCTGACCGAGCGGAAGCCGAGGGTCAGGTTCACCAACAGCGGGAAGAACACGACCACCCCGCCGATGAAGCCGGCGGTGACGATGCCGTTGCCCAGCACGAGGTAGATCACGGGCGCCATCGCGAGCAGCGGGACGGTGCGCAGCAGCATGGCGATCGGCATGAACATGAACTCGACCGGGCGGATCAGGGTGAACACGATCGCCACGACGAGGGACCCGCCGACGCCGAAGACGAAGCCGATCGCGGCGTGCCACAGGGTCACGCCGAGCAGGCCGGCGATGTGCACGCGGTTCTCGGCGGCCGTGGTCCGACTGAGTTCGGAGTCGACGAAGAACCAACGGAACACGTCGGCCGGGGTCTTCGCGATGAACGCGTTGGCCTGCAGCACGACGATGGCGAGGTTCCACAGGATGCCGAGGATGATCGCCGAGATCGCGATCGTCAGCACGGTGCGGCCGATGCGCCGCAGGACGAACCGGGCGGTCGAGGAGGCGCTGGTCGAGACCGCGGGGGCGGTGACGCGGGTGCCGGTGCCCGTGGGCAGGGTCGTGGCCATCAGAACCCCTCTCCGGCGCGGCTGTCGCCCGCCGACCAGGGCGTGACCAGTCGGCTGATCCGCCCGATGACGAAGTAGGCGATCCCGGCGATGCCGCCCGAGATCAGGGCCAGCGCCCAGAGCTTGACCGACGCCGCCGTGGCCTGCGCCGCGAGCAGCAGGATGCCGAGGCCCTGGTCGACGCCGATGAGGAAGTACTCGCCGAGCACCGCCCCGAGGAACGCCGCGGGTGCCGCCAGCTTCAGCGCCGCGAGGATGCTGGGGAGGGCGGCGATCAGACGGACCTTGACCAGCTGCGTCCAGCGCGAGCCGCCGTAGGCCGTGATCACGTCGAGCTGGGTCTCGCTCGCGGCCCGCAGGCCGAGCAGGGTGCCGATGACGGTGGTGAAGATCACGCTGAGCGCGGCCAGGAAGATCGACGTCGTCCGGCCGCCGGCGGGCGACATGAGCGTGACGATCGGCGCGATCGCCGTCAGCGGGATGCACGAGCAGACCACCGCGAGCTGGGTCGAGAGGCCCTCGAACCACGGCACGAGCAGCACGGCGAAGGCCAACGCGAACGCGATGAGGTTGCCCCAGAGGAAGCCCCACGCCGCGCTGCCGGCGGTCGCGCCGATGGCGCGCCAGTAGACGAGGTCGCTGAGGTCGGTGACGAGCTGGACGAGCACCTGGCCGGGTGGGGGCACCGAGCCCGTCACCGAGAAGAGCGTGACGGCCACGACCTGCCAGATCGCGACGATGAGCACGATGCCGACGAGGGCGCCGACCCACGGCGGGGCAGCGGCCATCGAGCCGAGCACCGACCGTCGCTCGCGACCCCGGATGGTCTCGGCCTGGAGCGCCACGCTCTGGCCCAGCTCCGCCTCGACCTCGCGCTCGGCCGTCTCGCGGGGCGACGTGTGCAGGTCAGTCATCGGCGGCCGCCCCGTGCGAGCCGAACAGGATCTCGGAGATGCGGTCGACGTACGCGTGGAACTCAGGCGTGCGGGTCAGCTCGGGCAGGCGCGGTCGGGGCAGGTCGATCTCGACCACCTCGGCGATGCGGCCGGGCCGGGCGCTCATCACGGCGACGACGTCGGACAGGAACACGGCCTCGGCGATGCCGTGCGTCACCATGAGCGTCGTGGCGGGCTTCTCGCCCCAGATGCGCAGCAGCTCCACGTTCATGCGCTGCCGCGTCATGTCGTCGAGCGCGCCGAAGGGCTCGTCGAGCAGCATGATGGTCGGCTGCACGGCGAGGCAGCGGGCGATCGAGACGCGCTGGCGCATGCCGCCCGACAGCTGCGCCGGCTTGGCCTTCTCGAAGCCCTTCAGGCCGACGAGGTCGATCAGGTCGTCGATCAGGCCGGCCGGGGGAGTCAGCCCGGCGACTTCGAGCGGCAAGCGGATGTTGTTCTCGACGCTGCGCCAGGGCAGCAGGGCCGAGTCCTGGAACGCGATGCCCGTCTCGTGCCCGCGCTGCACCTCGGCCGCGGTCTTGCCGTTGATCACGACGCTGCCCGAGGTGGGCGTCTCGAGCCCCGCCAGGATGCGCAGGATGGTCGACTTGCCGCAGCCCGAGGGGCCGAGCAGGCTGAGGAACGAGTCCTTCTTCGTGCCCAGGTCGATCTGCGTCAGGGCCTGCACGCTCTTCCGGCCGAGCTGGAACGACTTGGTCAGCCCCTGGATGTTGATGCCCGTGGCGAGTTCGGGTCGGCCGGCGGGGTCGCCCGTGGCCGTCGTGAGCGGCACCGTGGTGCGCGCGGTCGTGGTGCCGTCCGTCATGGTCATGCCGTGGGGATCTCGAAGGTCGTGACGAGGTCGGGGTTCTCCTCGTAGACCTCCTTGATGATGCTGAGGTCGAAGAGGTCGTCGGCCGACACGTCGGTGCCCATGGCCTTGAGCGAGGCGATGTTCTCGGCGACCAGCTCGTCGGTCATCGTGAACAGGCCGTTGGCGTTGACGTCCTCGGTGAGGATCAGCGTGTTCTGCGCCTCGGCCTCGGCCGTCTGCTCCTCGACGTCGAGGTCCTGGTCCTTGCCGTACTTCTCGGCGGCGTACTTCGCGCTCTGCTCCGGGTCCTTCACCGCGTCGGTCCAGCCCTTGATCTCGGCGACCAGGAAGGCCTTGAGCATGTCGCGCTCGTTGTCGATGGTGTCCTGCGTGACGGTGAAGGTCTCGGCGACGAACGGCAGCCCGTTGTCGGCGAAGCCGAGCACGACCGGGGTGAAGCCGTCCATCTCGGCGAGGATCGGCTCGTTCGTGATGTACGACATGTGCGCGTCGTAGGCGTTCGTCTCGAGCGGGGCGATGTCGTACTGCGTGGCGACGAGTTCGACGTCGTCCAGCGTCATGTCGTTGGCCTTGAGGAAGCCCTCGAAGATCGTCTGGTTGCCGCCGGACTGCACGCCGATCTTCTTGCCCTTGAGGTCGGCCAGGGTGCGGATCGGCTCTCCCTCCTCGAGCGAGAGCAGGCAGAACGGGTTCTTCTGGAACGTCGTGCCGATGATCTTGAGGGCGGCGCCCTGCGCGACCGAGGGGCCGGTGAGCGAGGCCGACGACAACCCGACCTTGGCCTGCCCGGCGAGCAGCGCCTCCTCGGCTCCGGTCTGCCCGCCGCCCGCGAGCAGCGTGACCTCGCTGAAGCCGGCGTCGGTGTAGTAGCCCTTCTCCGTGGCGAAGTACTCGCCCGCGAACTCGATGTTCTTGATCCACGAGAGCTGGACGGCGATGGTGCCGAACGACCCGCCGGACGCGGCCCCGCCGGTCGCCGCGCCCGTCCCGGCCGACGAGTCGGTGCAGGCGGCGAGCAGGGCGGTCGTGCCGACGACGAGGGCGGCCGACCCGCCCAGGCGCAGGAACCCGCGGCGGTCGAGGGAGGTGGAGCGGAACGCGGGAGGAACGGAGAGAGGGCTCATGGGGGAACTCCTGAGGTTCGTTCGGGTGAGGTGTCGAAAAGCTAGACCCGGACTGTTTCATCGTCGTTTCGGTCGTGTTGCCGTCGTCGCCGACCTCGCGAGACGTTAGTTTCGGGGTCATGGCCACGCGTGAGTCGTCCGACAAGAGGGCCGAACTGCTCGAGCGCGTCGTCGACCACGTGCTCGAGAACGGCGTCGGCCAGCTCACCCTGCGCGCCCTCGCGACGGCGGTCGGCTCGAACAACCGCATGCTGCTGTACTACTTCGGCAGCCGCGAAGAACTGGTCGTCACGGCGCTGCACGGGGCCGAACGGCGGTTCCCGGGCATCGTCGGGGTCGTGGACCACCTGGCCGGGCCGGACCTGCCGCTCGACCAGCGCCTCCTCGCCGTCTGGCGGACGGTGTCCGATCCCGTCAACCAGCCCTTCAACCGACTGTTCTTCGAGGTGTTCGGCCTCGCGAGCTTCGATCGCGAGCGCTACGCCTCGCTGCTCGGCGACATCGGCTCCGAGTGGGTGGGTCAGGTGGCGGCCGCGTACCGCGCCGAGGGCGTCGAGGAGGCGCGGGCCGAGTCGCTCGCGCACGAGACGGTCGCGCTCTGGCGCGGTCTCCAGGCGACGCTGCTCAGCGCCGGGGCGAGCGCGGCCGTCGACCGCGCGGCCGTCGACGCGACCGCGGCGCTCGTCGCCCGCGTCCGCGCCGCCGCCGTCCCCGCCTGAGAGGAGTCCCGTGTTAAGACCTTGTTTCGGGGCTGGACTCTGGGTGAACCGTCCGGTTCACTGACGGCATGAAGCAGATCCGTCTCGGTGTGTTCGAAGTCGCCGGCCCCCAGGTCGGCGGCACCCTCAGCTGGTCCCACCCGCGCAGCGACTCGCTCGGCTACCACGGGCTCGACCTGTGGATCGGCATGGCGAAGCTGCTCGACGCGGCCGGCTTCGACTTCTTGTTCTTCGCCGACGGGTTCGGCTACCCGTCGGTCGACGGCGACCTGCCCGAGACCGCGGCGCGGGGCGGCATCAACTTCCCCGGCATGGACCCGGCCCTGCTGATCCCGACCCTGGCCCGCGAGACCGAACGCCTCGGCTTCGTCGTCACCTCGTCGACCGGCCTCGACCACCCCGTGCAGTCGGCCCGCCGCTTCGCCACGCTCGACCACCTGACGGGCGGCCGCATCGGCTGGAACATCGTCACGGGCGCCTCGCAGAACACCGTCGCCGAGCTGTTCGGCCACGACCAGATGCGGGGCCACGACGCCCGCTACGACCAGGCCGACGAGTACGTCGACCTGGCGATGACGCTCTGGGAGGGCTGCTGGGAGGACGGCGCGTTCCGCGGCGACGCCGAGGCGGGCGTCCTCGCCGACCGAGACCGGATCCACCGGGTCGAGTTCGCCGGTGAGCACTTCCGGTCGTCCGGCTACTTCACGGTCGCCCCGTCGCCGCAGCGGACGCCCGTCCTGTTCCAGGCCGGCACGTCCGACCGGGGGCGCGCCTACGCCGCGCGCAACGCCGAGTGCGTCTTCGTGCAGGGCACGACGGTGCCGAAGACGGCCGGGAACGTCGCCGACATCCGCGCGAAGGCGGCCGCCCTCGGCCGCGACCCCGAGTCGGTCAAGATCATGGTCGGGCTGACCGTCACGGTGGCCCCGACCCACGACGAGGCCGTCGCGCTGCGGAAGGAGTTTGACGACCTCCAGACCGACGAGGTCGTCGCCGTCCTCTACGCGGGCAACACGGGCATCGACCTGCTCTCGCTCGACCCGTCCCGCGACCTGACGCAGCTGCAGGACGACGGAGGCCCGGTCGGGCAGATGGGTCAGAGCAACATCGACCGGTTCCTGCCGAAGGACGGTTCGCCGGCCCCGACCGTGCGCGAGATCCTCGACGACCTGCGAGGCAAGGGCACCCGGGGGCTCCAGCTGGTCGGCGACCCCGTCGAGGTCGCGGACGAGCTCGAGCGGCTCGTCGACGAGACCGACCTCGACGGATTCCTGATCGAGCCGATCTTCGGCACGGCCGACCTGGCCGACTTCGCCGACCTCGTCGTGCCCGAACTGCGTCGCCGCGGCCGGATGCCGGCCGAGCCGGCCACGGGCACGCTGCGGGAGCAGATGCTCGGCCGTCCCGGCGCACACCTCTCGGCCGACCACCCGGGTGCCCGCTTCGCGGTGGTGCCGGCGACGGTCTGACGCCGGCCCGGACGCCGCCGCCGCCGATCCCGCGACGGATGGCGCGCCTCCTCGGGGGCCGTGTTCCGGAGGCGCGGGGCGCTCAGGGCGTGCGGCTGGTCGGGGGAGGCGCGGCTCGGCTCAGGAGGCGCGTCCCGCCCAGGCGCGGATCGCCGGGTACAGCTCGGGCAGCGTCGCCGCGCGATGCGTCGGCCGGGCGTCCACGGAGGGGAACCGCTCGACCAACGCGGTCGGCGAACCCTGGGCGGCGGCCGGTTCGAGGTCGTTCGGCCAGATGTCGCCCACGCTGAGCAGACGGTCGGGGCGGCCGGCGAGACCCGCGTCGGCGCGGAGCCGGTCGAGCACGGCGGGCAGCCCGGACGGTTTGCGCGCGTTGGTGACGATCTCGTCGACGCGGTCGGCGAGGCCCAGTCGTTCGAGGGGCTGGACGACGCCGTGCTCGGGGGAGTTCGTCACGAGCACGACGCGCACGCCGTCGGGCAGCGAGTCGAGCAGTTCGGCGAGCCCGTCCGGCGCCTCGATCTCGAGACGGCCGTCCGCGAGGGCCGCCCGGGCCCCGGCGTAGGCGGCCGAGCGGGCCGTGTCGGCGACGCCGAGGGCGCGCGAGACCCGCTCGGCGACGACGTAGCCGTCGGGCGACCCGTCGGCCTCGGCCAGCGCGGCCTCGACCCCGGCGGGTTCGTCGGCGAGCGGGCTGCCGACGAACCGGGCCAGCACCGCTTCGACCAGCCGGGGTGGGTGCCGCTCGTCGGTCGCCGTGAGGGCCTCGTCCAGGAGGCGCGCGTAGGTCAGGACGGCGCCGTCGCCCAGGCAGACGGTCCCGTCGAAGTCGAGCACGAGGACGTGGGTGGTGGTCATCCGTCGATCCTGCCCCACGTGACCGACACCCGAACGTGGACGGGACCGAAGTGCGGCCGGTGGGACTGGGAGCGGGCCAAGGAATGCTGTGGGCCGTCTGTGCATTCCCTCCGCGTCGACGCGGGCGCGATAGAACGGGAGCATGAGCAACGAGCAGGACACCACGCCCACCCCCGACGACCGCCCCCGCCCCGCGTACGGCGAGTACGCACCGCAGTCCGCCGGACAGCAGCCGGCAGGCGACCAGGGTCGGCAGGCCGGGCAGGCCCCGGGCCCGTCGGGCATCGTGCCGGGTCAGGGCGACCAGTCGGGTGCGCCGTACGGCCAGCCCGGCTACGGCCAGCCCGGGCCGCAGGCCACGCCGACGACGGGCACCCCGGGCCCCGGCGGCATCGGCGCCTTCGCGGGTGCGGGTTACCCCCAGGTGCTCGCGTCGTTCACGAAGTACGAGGACGCCCAGTCGGCCGTCGACCTCTTGTCGGACGAGGGCTTCCCCGTCGAGAGCGTGTCCATCGTCGGGCACGACATCCGGACCGTCGAGAACGTGTCGGGTCGGCTGACCTCGGGCAAGGCCGCGGGACGCGGTGCCGGTGGCGGAGCGTGGTTCGGCCTGCTGCTCGGCTTGCTCTTCGGCATCTTCGCCCCGTCGGATGCCTGGATCGGCGTGCTGCTCGTCGCCGTCGGCCTCGGTGCGCTGTGGGGAGCGCTGTGGGGCTTCGTCGGCCACAAGATGCTGCGTGGTCGTCGCGACTTCTCGTCGGTCCGCACCATGGAGGCCGGTCGGTACGAGGTGCTGGTCCGTGGCGAACTCGCCGCCCGGGCGCACCAGACGCTGGCGCAGGGTCGCAAGGTCGCCTGAGCGACGCCACCCGCGCCTCCTCGGTTCCGCCGTTCCGCGCCCGCCCCGTTCGTCGGGGCGGGCGCGGTCGCGTCTCCGTCCGCCGTGGCCCTGTCGTTGGGGCACCAATCGTTGGTAGACTAACCATCATGACGAGACCCGAGCGGCACCACGACCACGGCAGCAGGTTCGGCGACCTGGTCGAGCGCATGAACGCCCGACTGCGTCCCTACATCGGCGGCGCGCAGCTGGGGTTGAAGAACGAGGCGCCGGCGGTGGCCCCCCAGCACGGTGGCGCCTGCCCGCTCTGCGGCGCCCCGATGGACGAGCACGTCGTCGACCGCACGGGCGTCCGCACCATGGTGCACTGCCCGGCGCCGCGGGCATGAGCGCCGCCGGCGCCGATCCGCTCGAACTCGAGAGCCAGATCTGCTTCGCGCTCTCGGTCGCCTCGCGGGGCGTCGTGGCGGCCTACCGTCCGGTGCTCGAGCCGCTGGGGCTGACGCACCCGCAGTACCTCGTCATGCTGGCCCTCTGGCAGCACGCACCGCTGTCGGGTCGTGAGCTCAGCCGTCTGCTGCGTCTCGACCCGGGCACGCTCAGTCCGCTGCTCAAGCGGCTCGAGGCCCAGGGCATGCTCACCCGAGCGCGCCGGGCCGACGACGAGCGCGCGCTGTCGATCGAGCTGACCCCGGCCGGTGCCGCGTCGAGGCGTGAGGCCGAGAGCATCCCCTCCCGCATGATGGCGCGGCTCGGGGTGACGCCCGACGAGCTCGTCGTGCTGCACCGCACGATGACGAAGCTCATCGCGGCCGCCGACGCCGAGGGCGACTGACCCCCCTCGCCCCCGCCGTGCCTCAGCGCAGCGGCGCGGGGACGCTCGCCGAGCGCGACCACACGACGTCGACGGTGCGCCCGAGGACGCGGGTCGCGATCTCGCCCGCCAGCGCCTCGCGGAAGTGCGACGCGGCCCGCTCGTCCGAGACCACGACGTCGACCCGCAGACCGGCGAGCTCGTCGGTCACCAGGGCGGGACCGTCGGCGAAGCGCACGAGGTACTGGTGGTCCGTGACGGGGACGTTCTCGTAGTGGTCGCGGAGGCTCTTCTCGAGCAGGCGGACCGAGTGGATTCCGTCCTTCGGCTTGACGAGGGCGCTGAGCGAGATCATGCGTCGATGCTCCACCCCGGGGGCGACCGGTGCGTGAACGGGACGTGACGGGCGCCTGTGCGTCCACCGCGCCTCCTCGGTGAGTCGGCCGTACGCGCCGATGGCGCGGCCGGGACCGGGCGGGAGGCTGTCGCCGAGCAACGGCCACGGCCGGGCGGTCGGGGCCGATCAGACGGCGGGGGAGCCGCCCGACTCGGCCACGAACTCGTCGACGGTCGTGTCGATCAGCCGCCACGAGCGCGAGAAGGCCTCGTCGGCGTCGCCGGCCCGGATCGCGAGGGCGAGGTCGAGGTGCAGTCCGGCCGCCGCGGGCGTGTACTCGGTGATGGTGAAGCGGCGTTCTTCGGTCCGGGTGCGCAGCAGGGCCTCGACGGTGGACGCGAAGTGGCCGATGACGTCGTTGCCCGAGCCGCGCAGCACGGCGGTGTGGAACGCGACGTCGGCCTCGAGGTAGGCGCGGCCGTCACCGGACGCGGCGGCGGCGACCATGGTGCGGGCGGCGTCCTCGACGGCGGAGGCCTGGTCGGGGGTGAAGGCGAGCGCGCTCAGTCGGGCCGCGACCGGCTCGAGCCCGAGCCGCAGCTCGAGCAGTTCGCGCATCTGGACGAAGTACTCGGGACTGCGGCCGCGCCAGAGGATGATCTGCGGGTTCATGAGGTCCCACGAGGTGCGGGGGAGCACCTGCGTGCCGATGCGCTGACGCGGCTCGACCATGCCGAGCGACTGCAGCACGCGCAGGGCCTCGCGCAGCACCGAGCGGGACACCGTGAAGCGGACGGCCAGGTCGTCGAGGTTCAGGATGGAGCCCACGGTCAGTCGACCGTCGACGATCTCGCTTCCGAGGACGTCGACCACCCGGGCGTGCAGGCCGCGTTCTCGTGATGCTGCCAGGCCGGGGGTCATCGACGACTCCTTGATCGAGGGGGGTGGGCAGGCAGGTGGCGGGGTGGTGCCGACTGTGGCACACTCCATAAGTCTGATTATTCACACTAATCAGGTTCGTCCGTGGGACAAGACTGCCAGACATCCGTCCGGCGCCGACGGACGACAACCCCCCCGGGCTCCGGCCCACGACGAAGAGGTCGCAGTGAAGCGTCCTCGGAAGGACGCGACGGAATGCACCTCCTCGCAGCGGCCACGGCCGCCCCCACGCCCTCGGGCACCGACGCGCAGTTGATCATCGCGGCCCTCGTGGGCATCGTCGTGATCGTCGGCCTCATCACCTGGCTCAAGGTCCACCCCTTCCTGGCGCTGCTGCTCGGCGCCGTCGGGGTCGGCATCGGCGCCGGCCTCGCTCCGGGCGACGCCGTCACGAGCTTCGGCACGGGCTTCGGATCGACCATGACGAGCGTCGGCATCCTGATCGGGCTCGGCGCGATGTTCGGCAAGCTGCTCAGCGACTCGGGCGGAGCGGACCGCATCGTCGACACCCTCATCTCGCGCTCGTCGCAGAAGGCGCTGCCCTGGGTGATGGCCCTGATCGGCGCGCTGATCGGCCTGCCGATGTTCTTCGAGGTCGGCCTCGTGCTGCTGATCCCCGTTATCGTGCTCGTCGCCCGCCGGTCGGGCCTGCCGCTCATGCGCATCGCGATCCCGGCGCTCGCCGGCCTCTCGGCGATGCACGCCCTCGTGCCCCCGCACCCCGGCCCGCTGCTCGCCGTCTCGACCGTGGGCGCCGACCTCGGCCTGACGCTCGGCCTCGGCGTGCTCGTCGCGATCCCCACCGTGATCGTCGCCGGCCCGCTGTTCTCAAAGCTCGCCGCGAAGTGGGCGCCCGTGCCGGTCCCCGACCTCTTCGTCTCGAAGGAAGAGGACGGCGGCGAGGGCTCGGCCCGCAGGCGCCCCAGCTTCGTCAACGCCCTGATCGGCATCCTGTTGCCCGTCGTGCTCATGCTCGCGCGCTCGATCCGCGAGGCGGCGCTGCCCACGGCGACCGGCACCTGGGTCGACCTTCTCGAGTTCCTCGGGACGCCGATGGTCGCGTTGACCGTCGCCGTGCTCTACGCGATGGTCTTCTACGCCCGCGCCGGGGGCATGGACAAGGCCGCCGTGTCGAAGACGCTCGGTTCGTCGCTGCCCGACGTCGCCGGCATCCTGCTCATCGTCGGCGCCGGTGGCGGGTTCAAACAGGTCCTGATCGACACGGGCATCGGGACCGTGATCGGTGACGCGGTGTCGGAGTCGGGCGTGAGCGTCCTGCTCGTCGCCTGGGTGGTCGCGGCGCTCGTCCGCGTCGCCACCGGGTCGGCCACCGTCGCCACGGTCACGGCCGCCGGCATCATGGCCCCGCTCGCCGCCGACATGTCGACCCCCGAGGCGTCGTTGCTGGTGCTCGCCATCGGTGCGGGTTCGGTCTTCCTGTCGCACGTGAACGACGCCGGCTTCTGGCTGATCAAGGAGTACCTCGGCACCACGGTCGGCCAGAACTTCAGGACCTGGAGCCTGATGGAGTGCGTCCTCAGCCTCACGGCCCTCGCCGGGGTCATGCTCGCGAGCGTGTTCATCTGATGACCGTCCTCGAGAACGGGGACCGCGCCTCCTCGGCTGCCGCGCCGGATGCGGGAGGCGCGGTGCCGGCGGGCGGTCCGTACGCCGCCGACCCCGTGCTCGTCGTCATGGGCGTGTCGGGTTCGGGCAAGTCGACCGTCGCGGCCCTGCTCGCCGAGCGGCTCGGCTGGGACTCGTACGAGGGCGACGACCTGCATCCCGACGAGAACGTCGAGAAGATGGCGGCCGGCACCCCGCTCGACGACGACGACCGGGCACCCTGGCTCGACACGGTCTCGTCCTGGATCGTCGAACACGCCCTGGCAGGTGTGCCCGGCGTGATCGCCTGCTCGGCACTGAAACGGAAGTACCGCGACGTGCTGCGCGAGCACAACGTCGTCTTCGTCTACCTGCGCGGCAGCCGCGACCTGCTCGGCGACCGGATGGCCGCCCGCGAGGGCCACTTCATGCCGACCGCCCTGCTCGACTCGCAGGTCGCGACGCTCGAACCGCCCGAGGCCGACGAGCGGCACGTCGTGGTCGACGCCGGCCGGTCGCCCGAGGACGAGGCCGACGACGTCATCCGGGCGCTGGGGCTGACGCCGGTCGCCTGACCCGGGCCGCGCCTCCGTCCCTCCTGCCGGTGCCGTGACCGGGGCCCGAGTGGGCAGGAGATGCTGGTCACGGGGTGGGTGACGGCATCTTCCGCCCACTCGACGGTCCGACGCGTTCACCGGGTGGACGCCCGCGGTTCGCCGGGCCGCCACCCGCCGTGCCTAGGGTCGTGGCGTGCACCGGAGGCCGGGTGCGAGGGGTGGGGGACGATGTCGAGGGCGACGCAGGCGGGGCGGCCGCGGGTCGACCCGATGCGTCCCGTGCTCGACGGCCGCGACGTGTGCCTCGACCCGCCGGCGTCGGCACAGGTCTGGCTCGGCACCGGGGTCGGAAGCGGACACGGCTTCAGCGAGATCGCCGTGCCCGGGGTGCGCCTCGCGCGCGGGGACGCCCTGGTCGCCGTCGAGCTCACGGCCGTCCGCCTCGACGTGGTGCGCTCCCTCGGCGATCGGGGGGCGGCGTGCCTGCCCGTGGTGCCGGGCGGCTCGGCGGTCGGGCAGGTCGTCGAGGCCGACGAGCACGCCCGCGCCCACGACGGCCGACGGCTGCGGCCCGGCATGCGCGTCGTCTGGTCCGGCACGGTGGCGTGCGGTCGGTGCGTCCCGTGTCATCGGGGTCTGACCTCGGCCTGCGTCTCGGGGGAGCGGTACGGCGAGGAGCGCACGCGGCGCAGCTGGCAGTTGTCCGGCACGGTCGCGAGCCACGTGCACCTGCGCCGGGGGACCACCGTGGTGGTCGTCGCCGACGACGTGCCCGCGGCCGTGCTCGCCCCGGTGGCGGGCGTGACCGCGACGGCCGCGGAGGTGCTGCACCGCGCCTCCTCGGTGCTCGGACTCTCGGGGGTGCCGTCACTCGCGGGCCAGGTCGTCGTCGTGTCGGGGGCGGGTGCCGTCGGACTGGTCGCGACGGCGATGGCCACGGACGCCGGGGCGCGCGTCGTGGTCGTCGACCCCGAGGAGGCGCGGCGCGAGAGGTCGCGCGCGTTCGGCGCCGTCGCCGTGGCCGACCCCGGGGCGGCGACCGGGCCGCACGCCCTGTCTCGCGTGCTCGCGTCGGTCGACCGGTCGGGGCGTCACCGCACGGTGGGGCTCGCCTTCGACGGGGTCGCGGCGGCGTCGGCCCTGGTCGAGCGGGTGGCCGTCGGGGGAGTCGTGGTGCTGGCGGGGGCGGCAGCGCGCGGCGGGGAGGTCGGCGCGAGCGGTGCCCGACTGGTCGAGGGGCTCGTCACGGTCGGCGGCGTGCGCGAGGCGGAGCCGGAGCGTCTCGACTCGTCCGTGGCGTGGGCGACCGAGGCGTGGCGACGGTGGCCGCTGGAGTCGCTCGTGGGCGGGACGATCCCGCTGGCGGAGGTGGGCACGGTGCTCGTCGCGGCGGACGTGGACGACCGCCTGGTCGGGGTCGAGCCCAGGTAGGCCACAGGGTGGGGCCGGTCGCGTCTCGCGTGCCCCCTGCCTCGGCGGTCCGTCGCCCGGAGCGGCGTCGCCGGTGGCGCGGGTCAGGAGGCGCGGCTCAGGCGGTACAGCACGTGCGGCCGGAGCGCGTGGCCCGGCGGGAGCGCGGGGTGCTCGAAGTCGTCGGCGGGGTCGTGCGCCATGCCGAGGCGACGCATCACGCGGCGGGACGGTTCGTTGGTCGCCGCCGTGAAGCTGACGAGGGCGGGCAGGTCGGCGCCGGACGGGTCGAACGCGAACCGGACGACCTCTCGGGCGGCCTCGGTGGCGACGCCCTGACCCCAGGCCTCACGGGCGAGTCGCCACCCGATCTCGACCTGCCCCACGAGCGCGGGGTCGAACGTGGGACGGGACAGCCCGACGAAGCCGACGAACGCGCCCGAGTCGCGACGCTCGACGGCCCACAGCCCGAAGCCGTCCGCCTCGATCGCGGCGTCGAGCCGGTCGACCAGGGCGTCGCTCTCGGCACGCGTGCGGGTCGAGGGGAAGTACCTCATCACCTCGGGGTCGGCGTTGAGGTCCGCGAACGGCGCACGGTCGGACTCGTGCCAGCGGCGCAGCAGCAGGCGGTCGGTGGTGAGCACCCCGTGACGCTAGCAGCGGCTGCGCTCAGGTGACGCAGCGCCGACGCGACGACGAACCCCGTTCCGAACCATGCACCCGGAAGAAGCGGGGTGCATCGTTCGAGACGGGGTTCGTGGGGGGAGGCGCGGTGCGGCGGGGCGCGTCAGCCGCGGTCGCGAGGCCGACGCAGCCGCAGGGCGACCCCGAGCGCCACGATCAGGAACGCCGCGAGGGCGATGCCGATCCACTCGCCCGAGCCGGTCCAGGCGAGCCCGACCGGCGACGCCACGACGGTGCCGCCCGAGCCCGTGCCCGACCCGCCTCCACCCGGCGTGCCCGTGCCCGGCGTCCCGCCACCCGGCGTCCCCGGGTCGCCCGGCACCGCCGCGGCGAGCACCGTCAGGGTGGCCCGGGCGATCTGTCCCGTCCCCTCGAGCTCGACGACGTGCGTCCCGGGTTCGAGGTCGGCCGGCACGACGAACCGCAGCACGCCGACCCCGGCCGCCGTGGCCGTCGTGGCGCCGATCGACTGCGGCTCCGAGAACACGGTGCCCGCGAGGTCCTCCCCGGCGACGAACCCGGTGGCCGTGATCGACACCGTGTCGCCCGGGCGGGCGGTCGCGGGGTCGAGCGTGCCGGGCACGACGACCTTCGTCGGCTCGACGACGTCCAGGTCGATGCCGAGCACCGTCGCGAAGCCGGCCAGTGCCACGTCCGGCAGACCGCGCTGCAGCGCGTTCTCGGCGTCGGCCGTCAGGGCCGCCGACCCGTCGACCGCCGTGCCGTCCACCATCGCCTGCTGGGCGAGGTCGCGGGCGACCGACACGAGGGCGTCCGACGTGGACATCGCACCGAGGTCGGTCCCGCCGACCGGGGCGACGGCGGCGAGCAGGAGGCGCAGCGCGGCGGCGGCGTCCGTCACGGCACCGTCGCCGTCCCACACGTCGGCGTCGAGCACGGCCTGCACCGCCGCTCGGGAGGCGCCTTCGGGCAGGGAGGCGACCAGCGCCTCCAGACGCTCGCGGGTACCGTCGGTGCGCAGGCCCCAGCCGTACGGGTAGAGCGGCTCGTAGTCGGCGTCGCCCACGTTGATCGGCACCTGGTCGGCGCGGGCCGCCCAGGTCACGGGCAGGCGCCCGGTGAACGGTCGGTCGCCGAACAGCACGTCGGCGACGCCCGCACCCTCGGAGCCCGGCAGCGACGACGCGACGACCGCGTCCGCGACGCTCACGACGTCGCCGAGCAGTTGCGGTCGGCCCGAGACCACGAGCACCACGCACGATGCGGCAGCGGCGCAGACCTCGTCGACGATCGCCTGGTCGGAGGCCGTCAGCGACAGGCTCGAGCCGTTGTTCGGCACGTCGCCCTGACCCTCGGCGTACGGACGTTCGCCGACCACGACGACGCCGGTCTGACCGGCGCCGATCGGTGCCGAGGCGTCGGGGCTGAGGGTGACCGAGGCGCCGGGAGCGACCTCACGGATGCCCTCGGCGATGCTCGTGCCCGTCGTCGTGTCGCCCGATCCGCCCTGCCAGCTGATCGTCCAGCCGCCCATCTGGCGGCCGAGGTCGTCCGCGCTGGAGCCGGCCACGTACAGGTCGGCGTCCGCGGCCAACGGCAGCGCGCCTCCGGCGTTCTTCAGCAGCACCTGCGACTCGCCGGCGGCCTGACGGGCGACGGCGCGGTTCTCGGCCGAGCCGACGCCGTCGACGTTGGTGCGGTCGGCGAACGGCTGCTCGAACAGGTTGAGGTCGAACTTCTGCGTGAGGATGCGACGCACGGCGTCGTCGACCCGCGACTCGGCCACGTCACCGGAGCGGACGGCCGCCACGATCGCGTCGATGAACGCGCCGTAGTTGTACGGCGCCATCGCCATGTCGAGCCCGGCGTTCACCGAGCGCACGGCCTTGTCGGCGTAGCTGCCGCCGGGCAGCTTGTCGATGCCCTCCCAGTCGCTGATGAGGAAGCCCTGGAACCCCAGGTCGCCCTTCAACAGGTCGTCGTTCAGTGCCGCGTTCTCGTGCATGCGCACGGGCCCGTCGCCCAGGTCGACCGCCGAGTACGACGGCATGATCGTGCCCACGCCCGCCTCGAGTGCCGGCAGGTACGGGTCGACGTGCAGCCGGGTGAAGTCCTCGAGCGAGTCGGCGTGCGTGACGCCCTGGTCGATCGGGTACGCACCCGTGCCGGCCACGGACTCGTCGTAGCTCGTGCCGCCGTCTCCGGCCCAGTGCTTGGCCGTGGCCAGGACCTCGTCGGCACCGCCGATGTCGGTCGGGTCCTCACCCTGCAGGCCGATCACCGACGGGGCGGCGAAGGTGCGCACCAGGTCGGGGTCCTCGCCGAACGACTCGTAGCTGCGGCCCCACCGCTCGTCGCGGGACACGCAGAGGCACGGGGCGAAGGTCCACGGCACGCCCGTCGCGCGCACCTCGGTCGCCGTGACCTCGGCGATCCGCTCGACGAGGGCCGGGTCGCGGGTCGCGCCGAGGCCGGTGTTGTGCGGGAAGATCGTCGCGCCCACCACGTTGCTGTGGCCGTGCACGGCGTCCACGCCGTAGACCATCGGGATCTGCAGGCGAGTCGACAGCGCCTCGCGCTGGTACGCGTCGACCATGTCGGCCCAGGCCACCGCGGTGTTGCCCTCGGGCACCGACCCGCCACCGCTCAGCAGCGAGCCGAGCGCGCGTCCGCTGACGTCCTGCGGCGACGACAGGCCGAGCCGCTCGGCCTGCGCCATCTGGCCCACCTTCTCGTCGAGCGTCATGCGGCCGAGCAGGTCGGCGACGCGGTCGGCCGTCGGCAGCGACGGGTCGAGGTACGGCAGGTCGTGCGCGCCGATCACGACGCGCGGACCGTCACCGACCTTCGCCGTGGTCGAGGCCAGCGCGACCGCGAACTCCTTCGACTCGGCGGCCCCCGAGGAGGCGCGGGTCGACACGGTCACGGGTTGCGCCGTCCCCGAGGCGGTCCCCGCCGCGAAGGTCACGGTGCCCGAGGCCGCGTCGTAGTCGGTGCCCTCGACGGCCGTGCCGTCGGCGGTCGACCAGTCGACCGACACGTCCGACGCCAACGGCTCGTCGCCCGCCGTCGTCACGGTCAGCGGGATCTCGACCGAGCCGCCGGCGTCCACCAGGTAGACGTCCTGCGACGGGTCGACCGTGACGGACGCGGCGCTCGCCGGGGTGCCGTAGAGCTGCGTGTCGTCGAGGGCGTAGCCGACCGGGGCGGGCGTGCCCGGGGTGAAGGTGAACGAGTAGCCGAACGCGCTCGTCAGGTCGAGGGTGCCGTTCGTCGTCGCGGCGTCACCCGGCTGGTAGCCGGACGGCGTGAACGCCGAGAAGGGCAGCTCGACGAGCTTCCAGCGGTTGGTGCTGCTGCCCCAGTTGTCCTTGAAGGTCGTCGCCCACAATTCGCTGGTCTCGGCGCTGTCGCCGCCGGCCGGGTCGCCGTCCTTGATCTCGACCTTGATGTCGGCGCCCGCCGTCGGGGAGGCCGGGTTGTTCGCCTGCGAGGCGTACCACCAGAAGCGCAGGCCCTGGTAGCTCGACCAGTCCTGGCTGTCGGCGAGGTTGTGGCTGAGGCCGCCGTAGCCGCCGGCCGGGATCGACGAGGTGCCGCTCAGCACGTGGTTGTCGGCGCGGCCGTCGCGCTCCTGCACGGTGACGTCGCGGCTGATGGTGGGCTCGAGCGGCGCGGGTGAACCCCAGGTGAAGAAGCCGAGCGGGTCGGCCGTCGTGCCGAGCGGGACGTCGCCTTCGAAGTCCTCGATCATCGTCGCGCGCTCGAAGAGGGCGACGTCGTCGACCTGCCAGGTGCCCGCGCCGAGGCCGGTCAGGGTCACGGCGAAGCCGGTCGACGCCGACGGGTCGAAGCGCAGGTCGCTGGACGGCTGGCCCTTCTGACGGAGGTCGGCGAACAGCACGCTGACCTGCTTCCAGTCCGCGCTGTCGTCGACGACGGTCTGCTCGAAGAGGGCGCCGTCGCCGTTCTTCAGCTCGTAGCGCAGGGGCAGGCCCGAGGCGGCGCCCTTGAACCAGAACGAGAAGCCGTCGTGGTCGCTCCAGTCCGTGGCGGGGACGTCGTGCGAGAAGCCGAACCAGCTCTCGGCGGTGGTCGGGCCGGCGACGGTGACGCGCAGGGCCTGGACGCCGGTCGCTCCCTCGCGCTGCGCCTCCCCGGTCTCGAGGGTCGGGGTGACGGCGGGGCTCTGGCCCCAGCCGAAGTAGCCGCTCGGCACGCCGCCCTCGAAGTCGTCGAGCACCGTGGTCGCGCCGACGTTCGGCAGGGTGCCCGTCGGGGTGAGCGCGACGGTGAGCGTGGCCCGCGTGCCGACGACCGTCGGGTCGCTCGGCTCGGACGCGGTCAGCTCGATCGACCTGCGGGGCGTGAGGGCGCCCGTCGAGGTCGTGACGAGGTCCACGGAGGCGCTGGTCTCGCCGGGCGCGAAGGTGACGGTCTCGTCGAGCGCCGTGTAGTCGGTGCCCGCCACCGCCGTGCCGCCGGTGGAGCGCACCCGGACGGTGACCGGCTCGTCGCTCGGACCGGTCAGGCTGAGGCCCGCGGTCAGGGTCTGGCCGGCCGCGACGGTCGCGGTCGACCGGTCGAAGGTGACCGAGCGCGTCTCGGCCTCACCGAAGACCTGCAGGCCGAAGGCCGAGTAGCCGTAGAAGTGGGGGCGCGCCGGGTCCCAGGTCGCGGCCGAGCGGTGCAGCATGCTGACGCGCACGTAGCGGGCCTCGGTGGGCGTCGACAGGGTCACGTCGTCGCGGCCGCCGTCGCTCGCGACGGTCTGCGCGGTGGTCCAGCTCGCGGGCAGGGTCGGGTCGCCCGACGTGACGTCGACCGTGTAGTCGGTCGCGTACGAGGCCTCCCAGTCGAGGCCGATCGCGTCGACGCGGGCGGTGCCGCCGAGGTCGACGATCACCGACGCGGTGAACTCGACGTCCTCGTCGGGCCCGTTGCCGCTCGCCCAGCGGGTCGCCGGATCGCCGTCGATCAGGGCCTCGGCGGGGAACGTGCCGTCGCCGTCGGCCTGGCTCGCCGAGGCGGTCACCGTGCCGAAGCGGGCGAGGTCGACCGGTGCGGCCTGCGCGGCGATCGCGGGCAGGCCGCTGAGCAGCAGGGCCGCGGCGGCGGTGCCGGCGGCGAGCGCGAGACCGCGGCGCGGACGGCGCGGGGCTCGCGACCGAGGGGTCGAGGAGGAGCGGGCAGGGGCAGCGGACACGATTACTCCTTTGTAATCACGGCTGTCTCACGACAGAGCTGGAGCCACCCCCGAACGAGGGCGGCTCACGTCTGGCTCATCGTAGGGTCACAGGCGACTCGAGGGCAATGGGGCCCGTGGGGGCTTGACGCGACCGGCCGACAGCGCACCGCGTCCCGTGCACGGCACCTCGTCTCGACCGGGTGCGGTGCACGACACGCGGTGCGGTGACGGACGCGGCGCGGCGGGGCGGCACGCGGCGTCAGGCCGACGCGGCGCCGGGGGTCCGGCCGCTCGCGGCCCGGGCCCGCGCGGTGTCGCTGCGCGGACCGACCGGCACCGACCTGGTCGCCCGGGCCAGCCCCGACGGTGCCATGCCGACGTACATGCTCTCGGCGCGCTCGACCACGAAGGTCTCGTGCCAGATGCCGACGGCCCCCGGGGCCGTGCGTGCCCGACGGTTGAACGCCGTCCAGGCCGGCCGGTGCGCCTGCTGCGGCGAGCTGGCATAGGCGTAGAGCTTCTCGAGCGACGTCCAGTACTGCACGAGCACCGGCCCGCCACGTCCGAGCGTCAGCCTCATGCCCGCGAGCCCGCTCTCGGGATCGCTGAACAACTCGGTGAGCATCGGTCCCATCGCCGCGAACACCGGCCCCCACTGGTCGGGCCGCCACCAGCGGTTGACGGTCATGCCGATCAGGAAGACGACGAGTTCGCCGTCGTGCTCGTGCGTGGTGCGGCCCGGGTTGACTCTCGACATGATGTCTCCTTAGATGGATAGTGGCGCTCTCCAATATTGGAGAGTCGCGCTATCCAATGTCAAGGGGCAGTCCGTGCGCATCTCCCAGCTCGCCGAGACGACCGGGGTGCCGGTCGCCACGATCAAGTACTACCTGCGCGAGGGGCTGCTGCCCGAGGGCGAGCGCACCAGCGCCACGCAGGCCCGGTACGGGGACGACCACGTGCGCCGCCTGCGGCTCGTCCGGGCGTTGCTCGGCGCGGGCGGGCTCAGCGTCGCCGGCGCGCGCGCCGTCCTCGGGCAGCTCGACGGTGAGCACGAGACGGTCGCCGAGGTGCTCGGCGTCGCCCAGTCGGCCGTCACGACGACGGCCCCCGAGGGCGTCGACCTCTCGCGGGCCGAAGCGCTCGTGGCCGGGTGGGGGTGGACGATCGATCCGGGGTCGGCCGACGTGCTCGCGGCCCTCGAGGTCGCGGTCGACGGACTCGAGGCCGCGGGGTTCGAGCTGCCCGACGGGACGCTCGACGGCTACGCGCGGTCGATGGCCGAGGTCGCCGAGGCCGAGATCGCGGGCATCCCGGTCGATTCGGTGGACGCCGCGGTGCAGTACGTCGTGCTCGGCACCGTGTTGGTCGAGCCGCTCCTGCTCGCCCTGCGCCGCCTGGCCCAGCAGGACGCGTCCTGGCGCCGCTTCGGGGCCTGACGCCGCGCCTCCGGCTGGTCGCGTCCGGCTGGTCGCCTCGCTCCGGCGCCCTCAGGAGGCGCGGGTGCGGTCGCGCAGACCGACGAACGACACCAGGGCGCTCACCCCGAGCAGCACGGCGACCACGATCACGACGCGATGGAACCCGCCCACCGTGAGCGCGCCTCCGGCGATGACTCCGAGGAACGCGACCGCGACGAGCCCGGCGACGCGCGAGATGGCGTTGTTGACGGCGGAGGCGATGCCCGACTGGCCGGCCGGGATCTGCGACAGCACCGTCGAGGTGAGCGGAGCCACGGTCACCGACAGGCCGAAGCCGAACAGGACCACGCCGGGCACGACCTGCCACCAGACGTCGATCGGATCGGCGACCAGCAGCATCCAGAGGAAGCCGCTCGCCGTGATCAGCGGCCCGACCGTCATGAACGGGCGCGGGCCGTGGGTGGCGGCGAGCGTGCCGAACAGGGTCGAGAACAGCAGCGACACGATCGTCGTCGGCAGGGTGACGAGCCCGGCCAGGGTCGCCGTCAGACCCGCCAGTTCTTGCACCACCAGGGGGATGGTCAGGGTGCCGAGGCTGAGGGCCGCGTAGATGCCGACGGTGGCCAGGTTGCCGACGGTGAAGGTACGGGTCCGGAACAGCGTCAGCGGCATCATCGGAGCGGGTGAGCGGCGCTCCCACCAGACGAAGGCGGCGAGCGCGGCGAGGCCGACCACGAGCGGCGTGACGACGAACCAGGTGCCGAACCCGACGCGCTGCCCCTCGATGAGCGCGAAGACCGGTCCGGCGAGGCCCACCGCGGCCAGCACGGCGCCCACGACGTCGACCCGCGGGGGAGCACCGTCGCGCCCCCGGTGGGCGTCGCCGGGCAACCGGGTCATCAACACGAGGGTGAGGACGACCGGCACGACGACGACGGCGAACACCCAGCGCCAGCCGAGCGTGTCGACGAGCGCGCCCCCGGTCAGCGGGCCGATCAGGAACGCGACGCCGGTCCAGGCCGTCCAGCTGCCGATGGCCTTGCCCTGCGCGGGGCCGCTGAAGGTCGAGGTGATGAGGGCGAGGCTGCTCGGCACGAGGAGGGCCGCGGTGACGCCCTGCAGGGCCCGGGCGGCGATCAGCAGGCCCGGGTCGGGGGCGAGGGCGGCGAGCACGCTCGTCACGGCGAAGCCGATCAGGCCCGCGCGCAGCACCCGCACCCGGCCGAACGTGTCGCTGAGCGAGCCGGCCACGAGCATGAGCGACCCGAGCGTCAGCAGGTAGGCGTCGACCACCCACTGCTGCAGGGCGAGGCCCGCGCCGTCGTCGGCCGTCGCGCCGCCTCCCGTGCCGGTGCCGAGTTCGCGGGCGATCGCGGGCAGCGCCACGGTGACGATCGAGCCGTCGAGGAACGCCACGAACGAGGCCAGCACCGCGACCACGAGGACGACCCGCCTGCCGCGCAGGGTCGCGTCGTCGCTCGGGGCCGGGGGAGGTGTGCTCATGCTGCACTCAACACCCGACGGGCGCCGATCGATGCCCCGTCGTCCGACGGCCCGGCCTCAGCCCTCGCGGACGACGTCGTCCGGCGACTTGTCGGGCCGCCACCCGCGCCAGCTCGGCTGCCGCAGCCGCCCGGTCGAGGTCCACTCGGCGATCGACACCTCGCCCACCCGGGACGGGGTGACCCAGTGGGCACCGCGGGCGTCCACGGCGGGCACGCCCACCAAGGGGCTGGTCTTCCGCTCGGCCGCGCGCAACGCCGGCAACAGCTCGTCGAGCTCGCGGTCGGTGAACCCCGTGCCGACCCGGCCGACGTAGTGCAGCCCGTCCTCGTCCGGGACGCCCATCAGGAGCGAGCCGACGCCGTCGGCCCTCCGGCCGGCACCGGGGCGCCAGCCCGCGATCACGACCTCCTGCGTCTGGTGGTGCTTCATCTTGATCCAGGCGCGGGACCGTCGACCGGCGCTGTAGGTCGCGTCGCGCCGTTTGGCGACCACGCCCTCGAGTCGCAGGCGCTTCGAGGTCGCGACCGCCGCCTCCAGGTCCCCGTCGAACGCCGGGGGCACGTCGACGGCCCCGCCGCTCTCGACGATCCGCTCGAGCACCTCGCGCCGGTCGTCGTACTCGTCCTTCACGAGCGAGCGCCCCTCGGCCCGCATGACGTCGAAGAGCAGCAGCTTCACCGGCGCGCCTGCGGCGGCTCGCGCCACGTCGCGCGACCGCGTCAACCCCATGCGCGTCTGGAGCAGGCCGAAGTCGGGGCGACCCTTCTCGTCGACGGCCACGATCTCGCCGTCGAGCACCGCGCCTCCTTCGCTGTCGACCCGCTCCGCCAGCACCTGCAGCTCGGGGTAGGCCGGGGTGAGGTCGTTGCCGTTGCGGCTGGTCAGCGTGACCGCGCCGTCGTGGACGACCGCCACGGCGCGGATGCCGTCCCACTTCATCTCGAACGCCCACCCGCCCTCGGACACGTCGTGCGCGTCGCCCGTCGTCGCCAGCATCGGCGCGACCGGGTCGGGTGCCGGGAACTCCTGCTTCCCGTCGCGAGCCGAGGAGGCGCGGCCCGACCCTCCGGGGGAGCCGCCGGTCGCGTGCGCCGTGCGTGAGGAGTTACCGGCGTCGACTCGCCGATTCGCCCGCGCGGACGGCGGCAACTCAGGGGATCGCGCGTCTTCGGTCGTCTTCCGGGCTCGATGCGGTCGTCCTCCTGAATTGCCGACGGAAGCGCCGTCGTGCGAACCGACGTCGCCCGCGTCGTCCTTCATGCGGTGGATCAGCCAGTTCGACTCCGCCCGCCCACCGCCGTGGCCGGTGTGGATCAGCGCGACGCGTCGGGTGCCGCGCTGCTCGCCGTGCAGCACGACGATCACCTCCTTGCCCTCCCGCCACTTCTCGAGCTCGTACTCGCCGGAGTCCCAGATGGTCACCTCGCCGGCGCCGTACTCGCCCTTGGCGATCGTGCCCTCGAAGGTGCCGTACTCGAGCGGGTGGTCCTCGGTCTGGACGGCCAGGTGGTTCGTGCCCGGGTCGTCGGGCTCGCCCTTCGGCAACGCCCAGCTGACCAGCACGCCGTCGTGCTCGAGGCGGAAGTCCCAGTGCAGCGAGCTGGCGTGGTGCTCCTGGATGACGAAGCTCGTGCCGTCGGTCGAGGCAGGGGCCTCGTCGGGCACGGGCTCGGCGGTCTTCGACGCGTCGCGCTTCGAGCGGTAGACCTCGAGGCGGTCGCGCACCTTCTCGGAGGGGTCGTGGTCGGGGGCCTCGGTGTTGCGGAAGTCCTCGCCCAGCTCGCCCGAGGGCACCGGCACGTGCGCCGAGACGTCGGCCAGGGGGTCGCCGCGCCGCTTCAGGCGCGAGAGCACGTCGGTGTACTCGAGCTGCGCCAGGGTCTTCGACGCGAGTTCGCGCCAGGTGCGAGGCATCGCCACGGTCGGCCGGGACCGACCCCGCAGCGAGTACGGGGCGACCGTCGTCTTGTTGCCGTTGTTCTGCGACCAGTCGAGCAGCACCTTGCCCCGGCGGTCGGCCTTGCCCATGGTGCTGAGCACGAGGTCGGGGTGGTCGGCCTCCATCGCACGGGCCAGTTCGTGGGCGACCTCGCCGACCTGGGCACTGGTCTGCCTCCCGTCGAGCCGGGCGTACAGGTGCACGCCCTTGCTGCCGCTCGTCACGGGCATCAGCTCGAGGCCCATGCCCTCGACGATCGGCTTGAGCAGCTGCGCCACGGCGACGCACTCGGCGAGGCCGACGCCTTCGCCCGGGTCGAGGTCGAGCACCAGCCGGTCGGGGTTGCGCTGCGCCCCCTTCGGGCCGAACCGCCACTGCGGCACGTGCACCTCGAGCGCGGCGACCTGCGCCAGCCAGGTGAGCGTCGCGACGTCGTTCACCATCGGGTAGACGTTGGCGTGGTCCTTGTGCTCGAGGGTGTGCCGGGCGACCCAGTCGGGCGCGGAGTCGGGCAGGTTCTTCTCGAAGAACACCTCGCCGTCGACGCCGTTCACCCAGCGCTTGCGGGTGGCCGGCCGACCCTCGACGTGCGGCAGCATCCACTCCGCGACGGCGGCGTAGTAGCCCAGGACGTCGGCCTTGGTCGTGCCGGCGTCCGGGTAGAGCACCTTGTCGAGGTTCGTCAACTGCAACCGGTGCCCGCCGACCTCGACCGTCTCGCCGCGTCCCTTGCCCGCCATCGCGCGCCTCCCTGTCTCGTGTGTTCCTCGTTCTACCCGGCCGTGGGTCCGTGTCGTCGGCGGCGGGTCGGCGCCGACCCGCCGCCGACGACGGGGACCCGCCGGATCGACCACGGCCCGCCTCCCCGCGGGGCGGGACGACGGGCCGTGGCGTCGTCGGGACGACGGAGCCGAGGAGGCGCGGATCAGACCGCGGGCATCGCTCCGGCGATCGTGATGGTCGCGCCCGAGGTGTAGCTCGACTCCGGGCTCACCAGGTGCACGTACGCGGCGGCGAGCTCGGCGGGCTGGCCGGGGCGACCGAACGGCGCCTGGCCGCCGAACTCCGACACCGTCTCGGCGTCGTCGGAGCCGGGCTGCAGGGGCGTCCAGACCGGGCCGGGGGAGACCTGGTTGACGCGGATGCCCTTGGGCGCGAGCTGCTGCGCGAGCCCCGAGGTGAAGACGCCGATCGCACCCTTGGTGAGCGCGTAGTCGATCTTGTCCGGGCTCGGCTGCGTGCCCTGCACCGAGCCGGTCGTCACGATCGACGAACCGGGCTCGAGGTGCGGGATGGCGGCCTGGGTCAGCCAGAACAGCGAGTAGACGTTGGTCTTGATGGTCGAGTCGATGTCCTCCGTGGTGAGCGTGAGGATGTCGTCGTTGCTCTTCATCCGGCCGGCCACCATGACGAGGGTGTCGAGCCCGCCGAACTCGTCGACGGCCTTCTGCACGAGGTCCTTGCAGTACTGCTCGTCCGAGATGTCGCCGGGGACGAGGACGGCCTTGCGCCCCTCGCCCTCGAGCAGGTCGCGCACCTCCTCGGCGTCCTTCTGCTCGCTGGGAAGGTAGCTGAGCACGAGGTCGGCGCCCTCACGGCTGAGCGCGATCGCGGCGGCGCGACCGATGCCCGAGTCCGCGCCGGTGACGACGCCGCGGAAGCCGGTGAGGCGCTCCTTGCCGACGTAGCTGGTCTCGCCGTGGTCGGGCTTGGGGTCCATCTTCCAGGCCTCGCCCGGCAGCGACTGCTCCTGCTTCGGGAACGGCGGCGCGGGGTAGAGGTCGACCGGGTTCTTCTTGTCGTATTGGCTCATGACGCCCACGGTGCCCTCGCCGCGCCTCCGCCGCTCGGGGGTCTGTACCCCACCGGCGGTCATTCGGAGCGCACGCGGAGAAAGATGAGCGTCATGCGATCGATCTGGAAGGGCGCGATCACGTTCGGGCTCGTCAACGTCCCCGTCAAGTTGTACAGCGCCACCGAGGACCACGACGTGTCCCTGCACCAGGTGCACGACGCCGACGGTGGCCGCATCCGGTACCAGCGGAAGTGCGAGATCTGCGGCAAGGTCGTCGACTACGAGCACATCGACAAGGCCTACGACGACGGCGACCGCACCGTGGTGATCACGGGTGACGACCTGAAGTCGTTGCCCGAGGAGCGCTCGCGCGAGATCGACGTGCTCGAGTTCGTCCCGAGCGACCAGGTCGACCCGATCATGCTCGACCGCAGTTACTTCCTCGAGCCGGACGGCACCTCGCCCAAGGCCTACGTGCTGCTGCGCCGGACCCTCGAGGAGACCGACCGCACGGCCATCGTCCACTTCTCGCTGCGGCAGAAGACCCGGCTCGCGGCCCTGCGCGTCCGCGGCGACGTGCTGATGCTTCAGACCCTGCTCTGGGACGACGAGGTGCGCGAGGCACGGTTCCCGGCGCTCGAGAAGCAGACGCGCGTCAGCGACAAGGAACTCGACATGTCGTCGTCGCTCGTCGACTCGTTGAGCGACGACTTCGAGCCCGCGGACTTCAGCGACGACTACCAGGAGCAGTTGCGACAGCTGATCGACGCGAAGCTGGAGGAAGGCGAGTCGCTCGACACGGACGCCACCTTCGGCGAGAAGCCCGAGGACGACGACGAGGGCGGCGAGGTCATCGACCTGATGGAGGCGCTGCGTCGGTCGGTCGAGAAGAACCGGTCGGGCGGACATCCCAAGCCGACCAAGAAGGCCGCGGCGTCGTCGTCGACGAAACCCGCCGCGAAGAAGTCGCCTGCGAAGAAGGAGCCCTCGAAGAAGGAGTCCTCGCGGTCGACGTCCGGAGGGTCGGGTTCCGCGGCGAGGAAGAAGCCCGCCTCGTCCGCCTCCGACAAGAAGGCGGCCCCGAAGAAGAAGGCCGGCTGACCGCGACGGTCAGTGTTCGCGGAGCGCCTCGATCAGGTCGGCCTTCTTCAGGTCGGAGTAGCCGGTCACGCCGAGTTCCTTCGCGCGTGCCTTGAGTTCCTCCACCGTCCAGTCGTCGTACGAACCGGACTTCCCGCCCTTGGCGGCCACCTTCTTCTCGCTGTTGCCCTTCTGGGCGGCGGCGTTCGAGATGCGCGCGGCCTTCTCCTTCGACGCCCCCTCGTCGCGGAGTGCCTCGTACATGTCGGGGTTCTTCAGCTGCGGGGGAGTCTCGTCCTTCGGCGTCATGCGCCCGACCGTACGCCCGGCGCGGCGGCTTGTCGCACCCCTAGGCGCCGAACTGCCAGCCGGTGACGTCGGGGTGGTCCTCGCCGTGCTCGTAGGCGTACGCCCGGGCCGCCTCGCGCCGCGACTCGACGTCCGCCACCAGCTCGGGGTGCTCGTCGGCCAGGCCCGGCACGCGGTGCAGCACGTCGAGCACCAACCGGTAGCGGTCGATGTCGTTGAGCATGGCCATGTCGAACGGCGTCGTGGTGGTGCCCTTCTCCTGGAAGCCGTGCACGTGCAGGTTCGCGTGGTTCGTGCGGCGGTAGGTGAGCCGGTGGACGAGCGACGGGTAGCCGTGGAAGTCGAAGACGATCGGCTTCGAGGTCGTGAAGAGCGCGTCGAAGTCGTCGTCCGTGAGGCCGTGCGAGTGCTCCCTCGCGTCCTGCAGCCGCATCAGGTCGACCACGTTGACGACGCGCGTGGTCAGGGACGGCAGCACCTGACGGAGCAGGTCGGCGGCCGCCACGGTCTCGAGGGTCGGCACGTCGCCCGCGCAGGCCAGCACCACGTCGGGGTCGACCCCGTCGACGGGCGTCCCCTCGGTGCCCGCCCACTCCCAGATGCCGACGCCGCGTCGGACGTGCTCCTCGGCCTCGGGCAGCGACAGCCAGGCGGGGGATTCCTGTTTGCCGGCGACGATCACGTTGACCGTGTCGGTCGTGCGGAACGCGTGGTCGGCGACGGCGAGCAGCGTGTTGGCGTCGGGGGCCAGGTAGATGCGCACGAGGTGCGCCTGCTTGTTGACGACGACGTCGAGGAACCCGGGATCCTGGTGCGAGAAGCCGTTGTGGTCCTGCCGCCAGACGTGCGACGACAACAGGTAGGTGAACGACGAGATCGGCGCGCGCCAGTCGATCTCGTCGGCACTCTCGAGCCACTTCGCATGCTGGTTGAACATCGAGTCCACGATGTGCACGAAGGCCTCGTAGGTGTTGAGCAGCCCGTGGCGCCCGGTCAGCAGGTAGCCCTCCATGAGTCCCTGCAGCAGGTGTTCGCTCAGCACCTCCATCACGCGGCCGCTTCGGGCCACGTGCTCGTCGTCGGGCCAGATGTCGGCCGCCCACACCCGCTCGGTCACGTCGAACACCGGGTCGAGTCGGTTGGACACCGTCTCGTCGGGCCCGAAGAGACGGAAGGTCGACGGGTTGTCGCGCACGATCTCGGCGAGCCACCGGCCGAGGACGCGTGTGGCCTCGGCCTGGGTGCGGCGATCGTCGGAGGTCTCGACCGCGTGCGCACGGTAGTCCGTGAGGTGCAGGTCACGACGCACGAGACCACCGTTGGACGCCGGGATCGCGCTCATGCGCTTCGCTCCCCGCGGGCGGAGTCCGTCGAGCCAGGCCACCGGCCGACCCGTCTCGTCGAAGAGCTCGTCGGCGCCGTACGACCGCATCCAGTCGTCGAGCTGCGCCCGGTTACCGTCGTCCTCGCGCACGCCGCTGAGCGGCACCTGGTGTGCGCGCCAGGTGCCCTCGACGCGCTCGCCGTCGACGACCTTCGGGCCCGTCCACCCCTTGGGGGTCCGCAGCACGATCATGGGCCACCGCGGGCGTGCGGTGCCGTCGCCGTCGCGGGCCTCCCGCTGCAGCTCGTCGATGCGGAGGAAGGCGTGGTCGAGGGCGGCGGCCATGCGCTCGTGCACCCGCATCGGGTCCTCGCCGTCGAAACCGCCCGCGACGACGAGCGGCTCGTATCCGTAGCCCCGCATCAGCTCGAGCAGTTCGCCCTCGGGGATGCGCGAGAGCACCGTCGGGTTGGCGATCTTGTAGCCGTTGAGGTTGAGGATCGGCAGCACGGCCCCGTCGTGTCGGGCGTCGAGCAGCTTGTTCGCGTGCCAGCTCGTCGCCAATGGCCCGGTCTCGGCCTCGCCGTCGCCGATGACGCAGACGGCCACCAGGTCGGGGTCGTCGAGCACCGCACCGTAGGCGTGGCTCAACGAGTACCCGAGTTCACCGCCCTCGTTGATCGACCCCGGGGTCTCGGGTGCCGCGTGCGACGGGATGCCGCCCGGGAACGAGAACTGCGTGAAGAGCTTCTGCAGTCCCGCCGCGTCTTGCGTCACCTCGGGGAACAGCTCGCTGTAGGTGCCCTCGAGGTACGTGTTGGCGACCATGGCCGGCCCGCCGTGCCCCGGGCCGCAGACGTACAAGAGGTCGCGGTCGTCGCGCCGGATCACGCGGTTGAGGTGCGCGTAGACGAAGCTCAGCGCGGGCGACGTGCCCCAGTGGCCGAGGAGGCGCGGTTTGATGTCGTCGCGCGCGATCGGCCGCGTGAGCAGCGCGTTGTCCATCAGGTAGATCTGCCCGACGGTCAGGTAGTTGGCGGCCCGCCACCACGCGTCGACGAGAGCGAGGTCGTCGGGGGTCGCCGGTGGCATCGGCGTCGAGTGGTCGTTCGTCACTGGCCCTCCATGTCGTCGGTGGTGCCCTCACGGCTCATCTCGTCGATGGTGATCGCCGCGTTGACGAGGGCGAGGTGGCTGAGGCCCTGCGGCACGTTGCCGAGGAACTGCCCGTCGTCGGCGCTGATCATCTCGGTCAGCAGGCCCACGTCGTTCGGCTGCTGCACGAGCTGGTCCATCAGCTCGACCGCTTCCTCCTGACGGCCCACGCACGCCAGGGCGCTGGCGAGCCAGAAGGCACAGGCCACGAACGTGCCTTCCTCCTGATCGACCTCGCTGTAGCGGAACAGCAGGGGGCCGGCCGAGAGCCCGCGCTGCATCGCGTCGATGGTGCGGGACATGCGCTCGCCGCGGTCGAAACCGCTGGGGGCGTGCAGCAGCACCGACGCGTCGAGCTTCTCGCTGCCCGGGTACATGACGTACGAGCCGATCTTCTCGTTCCAGCCGTGCTCGGCGACCCAGTCCTCGATCAGGTCGCGGTTCTTCCGCCAGAAGACGACGTCCTCGGGGTCGGGGTGCATCTGGCCGACCTCGGTGAGGTGCAGGGCGGCGTCGATGGCCTGCCAGCAGCCCATCTTGCTGCTCACGTAGTGCTGCTCGTCCGGCAGCTCCCACATGCCCGAGTCCTTCTCCTGCCAGCGGCGGCAGGCGTCGTCGGCGAAACCGGCGAGCAGGTCGCCGGTGGACTCGTCGAGGATGTTGCCGTCGGCCGCGTACTGGCTCATGATCGCCAGGATGTCGGCGTAGGTGCCGAGCTGCAGCTGCTCGCCCGCCGGATTGCCCTTGTAGACCGGGCCGATGCCGCGCCAGCCCTCGGACCCCGTCTCGTGGGTGCCGTCCGGCACCGAGCCGTCGAGGTTGAGGAAGATGTGCATCGTGCGGCCGTTGGCCTTGAGCGCCGAGAGCAACCACGAGACGGCTGCCTGGGTCTCTTCTCGCAGGCCGAAGCGGACGAGCGCGTTCACCGTGTAGGCCAGGTCGCGTACCCAGGCGAAGCGGTAGTCCCAGTTCTTGTCCCCGGTGAAGTTCTCGGGCAGGGCCGCCGTGGCGGCTGCCGCGATCGCGCCGGTGGGGCTGAAGATCAGCAGCTTGAGCGCGAGGGCGCTGCGCTGCACGGCGTCGGACCACGGGCCGTCCCAGTTGAACTCGTCCGACCAAGTCTGCCAGTTGCGCACCGTGCGGTCGATGCCCTGGTCGACCACGTGCGGGTCGGGCAGGTGCAGGGGTTCGTCCTCGACGCCGCAGAGACAGATCAACGAGCGCGACCCCTCGTGGGTGGTGAACTCGCCCCAGAACCGGTGCGGCCCGCCGTGGGCCTCGCCGTCGCCGGGTTCGACCGAGTCGAGGCGGCCGTGCTCGAAGCCGACGAGCGCCAGGTTGATGTCGGCGGCGCGCAGGACCGGCCCGTGCAACGTGTCGACCCGGCGAATCGGGTGCGTGCCGAACGTGTTGCCCGGGATCACCGCCCAGCGCATGGCGACCGACCCCGTCACGCCCTCGATGCGGCGGGCGAGCTCGGCCCAGGGCAGCCGACCGGCGATGCCCGTGACGAGGGCGTCCGTGATCTCGACGACGCCCGTGGAGGTGCGGAAGCGGGTCACGAGGACGTTCGTGTTCTCGACGTACTCGCGCTGCACCTCGAAGTCGTCGTCGACGGGACGCAGCTCGATGCGTCCGCCCTTGCCGGCGTCGACGATGCCGGAGAACACCGGGTCGCTGTCCATGTCGGGCATCGGCAGCCAGTCGATCTGGCCGTCGCGGGCGATGAGGGCGACGGTCCGACCGTCGCCGATCGCCCCGTAGGAGCGCAGCGGCACGTAGCCGTCGTCCCGGGGGTCGGGGCGGTGCCATTCGCCGGCGGCGGCCGTCGTCGCGCCGAAGTGGTCGGCCTGGATGTCGTCGGTGGTCTCGAGGGTGTCCGTCACGCCTCCTACGGTGGCCCAGCGCGCCTCCTCGTGCCCGTCCCTCGCAGTGTTCTGTGTGCCAACAACGGCCTCCGTACCCCTGGGGGCGAGAAAAGGAGCCGGTGGACATGTCGGGCGGGTAGACCGGTCGGATGCCTCTTCCGACCGGAACCACGTCCGAGCCCCGCCTCTTCTTCGACGCGAAGGCCACGCTCGGCGAGAGTCCCGTCTGGGACGTCGACGCCCACGAGCTGGTCTGGACCGACATCACGAACGGCCTCCTGCACCGCACGTCGGCCGACGGCACGAGGGACACGACCGTCGTCGTCGACCCGCCCCTGCCGAGCTTCCAGCGTCGGCGCGGCGGTGGCCTGATCGCGGCCCTCGACGACACCGTCGTCGTCATGCGGGACGACGGGACCGAGCAGCGGACGATCGCGACCGTCGACCACGCCGACGAGCGCCTGCGCCTCAACGAGGGCAAGTGCGACCCGTTCGGCGCCTTCGTCGTCGGTGCGACCGACCCCGAGGGCAGCCCCGTGGCCGGTCTCTACCGCGTGGCCCCGGACGGCACGCTCACGCAGCTCCGCGACGACTTCGCCACGACCAACGGGTTCGAGTGGAACGACGACGGCAGCGAGATCTACCTCACCGACACCGGCGACGACACGATCTACCGAGCCTCGTGGGATGCCGACGGCACCCTGGGCGAGCTCGTCCCGTTCTCGTCCCAGGGCGCCCACGACGGCCTGGCCCGCGACGAGCGGGGAGAGTTCTGGGGTGCCATCTACGGCGAGGGCAAGGTGGTGCACCTGGACGTCGACGGTGGTCTCGTCGACGAGATCACCCTCCCGGTGCCGAACGTCACCGGCATCGGCTTCGGTGGTGACGACCTGCGGACGTTGTTCGTGCTGTCGGCCCGCGAGGGGCTGAGCGACGAACAGCTCGAGGAGTTCCCGCTGAGCGGCGGCATCTTCGCGCTGGACCTCGACCGGGCGGCTCGCCCGCCGTTCCTGTTCGGCTGAGACCGCCGCCCGTGCGGGCGGGCCCCCCGGGGACGCCCGGCCCGTCGCCCCTGCGACGACCCTCCGACGCGACGACGCCCGCCCGGTCAGCCGATCGGGCGGGCGTCGTCGTGCCGACGGCGCGTCCTCAGATGCGCCCCACGAGCTCGTCGCGCGGCACGACGCCCGCCGCGATGACGGTGCGGGCCGCGTCACGCGCCTCCTCGACGTTCCAGAGCAGCACGCCCTCGACCGCGCCGTCGTCGCCCAGGTAGTACGCCACGGCCTCGCCCTCGCCCTTGTCGTCGACGATCGTCTCGAGCGACGCGTCGAGCGTGCCGACGGCCTCGTACGAGAGGTCGAAGACCTTCGAGTAGTAGTACGGCGTGTGGTCGTAGACCTCGTCGGCGCCGGTCATGTTGCGACCGACGACGGGGCCCTGCGACTTCGCGTTGTCGACGTGCTCGACGCGGCGGCGCCCGAGGATCGCGTCCGGGTACGAGGCCACGTCGCCGGCGGCGAACACGTTCGGGTCGCTCGTCCGCAGGTGCTCGTCGACCACGATGCCGTCGTCCACGGCCAGACCCGCGTCGGCCGCGAGCTGGTCGTCGACCGAGATGCCGAGCCCCACGACGACCGCGTCGGCGTCGAGGGTCGAGCCGTCGTCGAGCCGGAGGTGGACGCCGGCGTCGTCGGCCGTGCCGCTCTCGACGCGACGTCCGCGCGCCAGCTCGACCCGCGCCTCCTCGAATCTCTTCTCGAACGACGAGGCGAGGGACGCGGGGAACACCGATCCGCCGAGCACGTCGTCGGGGAAGACCAGCGTCACGCGGGTGTCGTTCTGCACGAGGGCCGCGGCGAGCTCGGTGCCGATGTAGCTGCCGCCCACGACGACGACGTGCCGGCCGCCGCCCGAGAGCGAGCGGAGTCGGCGGTAGTCCTCGGCGGTCCGGAAGTACACGACGCGGTCGTCGTCCGGCAGGTCGAGGGCGACGGGGCTGCCTCCGGTGGCGAGCAGCAGGGCCCCGTAGCCGATCACGTCGCCGCGGTCGGTGGTCACGGTGCGGGCCTCGCGGTCGATCGACTCGACGAGCGTGCGCAGCCGGATCTCGGCACCCGAGTCGGCGACGGTGCCGAGAGCGTTGTCGGCCTCGGTGTAGTCGGGGTCGGTCCAGAGCTTCTTCGACAGCGCCGGGCGCGTGTACGGCGCGTCGACGTCGGCGCTGACGATCAGCACCGACGCGTCCGGGGTGGTGTCGTGGATGGCCTTCGCGGCGGCGTCGGCGGTCATGCCGCCGCCCACGATGACGTGGTCGAACGATTCGGTCATGGGGTCGTCCTCTCGACGAGAGAGGGCACCGCCCGGGAGGCGCGGGTGGCGCGCTCCCGGACGGTGCCCTCGTGAGGTGGTCGGGTCAGTTGGCGACGGCGCCGACGCGGTCGAGGCCCTCGGCCGCGGCGTCCTCGTCACGCTGACGCGTGTCGTCCTGGCGGGCGTCCTTCTCGGGGTGGCGGTTCTCGGCGCCGGTCATCCAGGCGAGCTGCTCGAGGCGCTCGAGGATGCTGTGCAGCACGTCGGCCGTCGTGGGGTCCTCGTCGTCGACGTCGTCGTGGACCGTGCGCATCGTGCCGGTGACGGCGTACATGCGGTCGACGATGAGGTCGACCACCGCGGTGGTCTCGACGGGGCCCGCGGGGAACTCGGGCAGGCTCGTGCCCCGGGTGACGGTCGAGGTGCGGCCGTCGGGGATCAGGTAGACGGCGCGCATGCGCTCGGCCACCTCGTCGCTGAACTCGCGGGCCGCGTCGACGATCTCGTCGAGCTGCAGGTGGAGGTCGCGGAAGTTCGAGCCGAGCAGGTTCCAGTGCGCCTGCTTGCCCTGGACGTGCAGCTCGATGAGGTCGACGAGGACCTTCTGCATGTTGTCGCGGAGTTGGTCGGATCCCTGGAACATGATGTCTCCCGTTCGTCGTGGGTTCGTGCGGAGTCGTCGCACCGGTGGGTGCGACGTGGACGGTAGACCGTGGGCCCGGGCGATGGCTCAGCCTTCGGGGGACAGCTCGACCGGCGGCGGGTGGGGACGCCGGGGCGCGTCGGCCCGAGGGGTCGCCGGTGCATGCCGTCCCGAGCCGGTCCAAGGGGTCGCTCGCCGCCGTGATCGACTCGTGATCGAGGGTGCTGGAGCCCGGACCGTACTGGATGGTATGTTCGCCTGCATCGGCACCGAAGCCGACGCCCGGCCGTGGGTACCCGATCCGTGGCCATGCTCTGAGGGGGGCTGACATGGCACGAGCGGTACCCGGACGCGCCGACCGTCACGGTTTCGACGCGGTCGAGATCACGAGGCTGCGACGAGAGATCGAGAGCGCCTGGGGGGCGTTCGACGACATCGAGCAGATGGACTTCGCCCACCGGGTGAGGGTCGTCCACGGGCTGACCGACTCCCTGCCGGACGCGGCGAGCGCGGCGGCCCGCGCAGGGCTCGGGCGACTCGCCCTGGCGCTGCTCGACGACGCGTCGGAGTTCCCGCCGCCGTGGGCGTCGATCTGCGGCCGCTGGGACGTCACGCTCGAGATGGCCCGGGCCGCGGTCGAGTCGATCGCCTGGCCGGAGGGCGAGCCCTGGGGCGAGCTGCCCCTGGTGGGCACCGCCGCCTGACGACGCCTACCGTGGCGGCATGAGCTCCACACCGTCGCGTGGCCACGGACGTCGCCGGGTCGGCCTCTGGCGCTTCGTCCGCACGGTCGTGCTCGACTACCGGTACGTCTGGTGGGTGCACCTCGTCCCGCGGTCGGGCCGGGTGGTGCCGCGTCGCTACCGGGACGGCGACCGTGAGCCCGTCCTGCTGCTGCCCGGCGTCTACGAGACCTGGCGCTTCCTCCGACCCGTGGCCGACCGGCTGAACGATCGGGGGCACCCGATCGTCGTGGTGCCCGGCATGGGCCACAACCGCCGTCCGATCGCGGCCACCGCCGAGGTGGCCCAACGCATCCTCGACGCCCACGACCTGCGGGACGTCGTCGTGCTGGCCCACAGCAAGGGCGGGCTCGTCGGCAAGACGATGATGGTCTCGACCGACGCCGAGCGACGCATCACCCGCATGGTGACGGTCAACAGTCCCTTCTCGGGGTCGCGCTGGGCGAGGGTGCTGCCGGTCAGGGCGCTGAGGCCCTTCTCGCCCCGGGACGCCGACCTGTTGCGGCTCGCGGGACAGCGTGAGGCGAACGGGACCATCACGTCGATGGCGTCGCGGTTCGACGCTCACGTCACCGAGGGCAGCGTGCTGCCGGGGGCCGTCAACCTCGAGTTCCCGGTCGACGGCCACTTCCGGCCGCTGGGCCACGCGCGGTGCGTCGCGATGATCGTGCGCGAGGTCGAGGCCGGGGCGGGCTCGGCGGCGTCGGCCGAGGCGTCCTAGCCCTCCACCCAGCCGAGCGCCCGCAAGGTCTCGTGGGGCCGTTCGACGTGGGCGAAGTGCCCGCAGTCGGCGAGCAGGGTCGTCCGGGCGTGCCGCACGACGCCGGCCAGGCGGTCGAGGTCGGACGACCGGGCGAAGACGTCGTCGGCTCCGCTGACGGCGGCGACGTCGCAGTCGATGCCTCGCCACCGGGTCGCGTCGTACCCCTGCCCCGACCTCGAGGCCGCCAGGAAGCCCCGGGGCCTGAGCTCGGCCACGAACGCCTCGAGCACCGAGCGCGGGACGCGGTCGACGTGGCGGAACACGGGCGACGACAGCGCTCGCAGCAGTCCGATGCGGGCCGCGCCGCGCAGGAGGGACGCGGAGGCGCGGGGCAGCACCCCGAACGCCGCACGCAGCAGCGTGAAGGCCGGCAACCGCACGAGGCCCCGCACCGGGTGCGTCACGGCGTCGATCGCCGAGAAGGACGTCGCCGACACGACCGAGACGCTGAGCACCAGGTCGGGTCGGACGGCGGCCAGGTGCAGGGCGACGAACGCGCCCATCGAGTGACCGACGAGGTCGAACTCGGTGACGCCCAGCGCCTCGGCGACCTCGACCACCACGGCGGCGGCCGACTCGACGTCGAGGCCCGGGTCCGGCTCGGGCGAGGCGCCCCACCCCGGCAGGTCGATCAGCACCGGGCGGGAGACGACCGCGTCCACCTCGTGGGCGGCCTGCAGCAGGGGGGTCCACGTCGTCCACGAACCGGCCGCCCCGTGCAGCAGGACGGTCGCCCGGCGGCGCGATGACCGGTCGGCCGACGCCGCCGCATGGTGCACCACCGTCCGGCCGTGTGCCGTCTCGATCGTCGAGCGGGTGAGCCCGAGGGCACCGGGCTCGGTGACCAGCGCGAACGGGGCGTAGCGGTCGAGGGTCGGGTCGGCCACCCCTGTCGCCCGGCCCCGTCGCATCGTCGGATGCTACCCGATGATCTCCTCGCGCACGCGGCGCAGGTCCTCGAGCAGCGACCCGACCAGCACCCAGTTGTCCGGGTCGGGGCGCAGCACGCTCACCGGCGACGTGAGCGCCGGGCCGTCGTCGTGCCCGGTGCCCGTCGCGGGACCGCCGGTGGCGTCGGGGAGGCGGGAGGCGCGCCCGGCCGGCAGCGCCTCCTCGGTGGTCCGCGCCAGCAGGCGCACGTCGTGGGCGGCTCGTCGGAGGTCTTCGGCGATGCTCTGCACCACGGGGTCGTCGGACAGCCCGGGGTCGTAGTTGTCGTGGACCGACCGCACCATGCCGACCACCCGGTTGACGAGCACGGTGAGGCGCCGCAGCAGCGCCGCGTCGGCCTCGAGGACGCTGCGGTTGCGGCTCGCACGGGGGTTGAGCTGGAGGCTCTCCTCGCCCGCGGTGACCGCGTCGACCGCCCGGGCCTGGGCCACCCTGAGCTCGCGGGCCCTGGTCAGGCCCGTGGCGAGCCGCGACCCGTCGACCGGTTCGTCGAGCACGGCGGCGGTCTCGTCGAGCACGGACGCGATGTCGCGCGCGAGCCGTCCGACGGCGAGGTGCGCGGGGGCGAGGGCGACGGGAGGCACGATCAACGCGTTGATCGCGAGCGCGATGGCCGCACCGATGATCGTCTCGAGCACCCGGTCGAGCGCGTAGTCGGGGGTCTGGGCGCCGATCGCCAACACGAGCATCGCCGAGATCGGCACCTGGTTCGCCGAGCTCGGCGTGAGCCGGAAGGCCCAGGCCACGAGCAGGCTCACCACGACGATCGCCAGCACGATCCAGGTCGCGTCGCCGAACAGCTGGCCGGCCGCGAAGGCGATGAGCACGCCGGCGATGACGCCGACGCTGCGCTCGAGGCCGCGCACGAACGACTGGTTGACGCTCGGCAGCACCACGAGCAGGGCCGCGATCGCGGCGAAGATCGGCAGGGGCTGCTGCAACAGGGCCACCGAGGCGAACCAGGCCGCCATCACCGCGACGCTCGTCTTCACCACCTGGAGCAGGGGCGTGCGCTTCGTCTGCCGGATGCGCGAGACGACCTTCACGCCCTCCAGGGTAGACGGGGAGGCGCCGCCCGCGTCGCGACGTCGCGACAGGTCACGAAACGGTCACCCCGCCCGCGCCTCCCCACCGATCGGTCCGGCTGCTGGTTGACTGCGTCCTCGTGTGGCCCAACTCCGCCGAGGTGCTCCCCGCCGCGTTCGCGAACTCGGGGCTGACCGTCGTCGCCTTCCGACCCCACTCGGTCGAGCCCTCGGGCGCCGGGTTCCTCTACGGCTACGAGGTCGACACGGTCGACCCGGTCGGCGCGACCTCGACCGTGCTGACGTTCATCGACACCGACACCCGGGCCGCCGACGAGTCCTCGGTGCTCACCCGCGACCCGACCACCGGTCAGCCGCTCGCCGTCTGGGCCTACCCGGCCGACCCGATGCTGCCGGCGCTCGCCGGGGCCACGTATCCCGACCGGGTGGCCGACGCGCTCGCGGCGCTCGGCGTCGTCGTCACCGAACCGCGGCTGAGCGTCGCGGCGTACCGACCCGGCAAGCGCGCCGTCATCCGACTCGACGCCGCCGAGACCACCGTCTTCCTCAAGGTGGTCCGCCCCGACCGGGTGGCACCGATCGTCGCCCTGCACGAGGCGTTCCGGGCGCAGGGGCTGCCGGTGCCCGCCGTGCTCGCCTCGCGGGCGGACGGCCTGCTCGTCCTCGAACGCGTCCCGGGGGTGCCGGCCGGGCAGCGCGTCGTCGAGCTCGTCGACGACCCGCGGTTCGTCGAGCAGATGGTCGACCTCGGCACGCGCATCGCCCGCGTCGACGTGGTGGCGCGGGCGCAGTCCGACGCCCTCGACCACGGAGCCTGGCACCGCTCGACGCTGCGCGCCGCGCTGCCCGACCGGGCGACCGAGATCGACGGCCTCTACGACGAGATCGACCGGCGCCGCGCCTCATCCGCCTCGGACGCCCTCGCCGTGATCCACGGCGACCTGCACCTCGAGCAGCTCTTCGTGCACCCGTCCGAGCCGTGGCGGGTCACCGGTCTGCTCGACGTCGACACCGCGGGGCTCGGGCACCCGGCGCGCGACGCGGCGGCCCTCGTCGCCCATCTGGTCGTGACGGGACAGTGGCACCGGGGCAACGGCGACGAGGCCGAGGCCCGGGCCTGCGAACGCCTCGCCGACGACGTGACGCGCGCCTGGGTCGAACGCCTGCCCGGCCTGGCCGACCGGCTCGCGCCGGGCGTCGCGTCGCAGCTGCTCGCCCACGCCGGCGGACAGGCCACGCTCGGCACCGACACGGGCCGCCGCAAGGCCGTCCAGCTGATCGGTGCCGCCGCGGGCACCCTCGCCCGCCCCGCCTGAC
>NZ_LR733392.1:1351839-1455611 GCF_902506305.1 Frigoribacterium sp. 9N | reverse complement strand
CCCACGGACGGGTCCGCCGCGCACCCACGGACGGGCGGACGGGCCTACCGTGGCGCGCAGCACCCACCCGCGCACCCGGAGGCCCCCATGCCGTCACCCTGGCTCGACGCCGCTCCCGACGTCACCACCGACAGGATCGACCCCGAGACCGTCTACGACGACGTGATCGTCGGCGGGGGCCTGACCGGACTCGTCACCGCCTTGCTGTTCGCGCGTCGCGGTCACCGGGTCGCCGTCCTGGAGGCGCGCACGGTCGGCAGCGTCGCGAGCGGCAGCGGGTCCGCGTCGATGTCGCTGCTGCAGGGCAGGCAGCTCCAGCGCATCCGCACGAACACCTACCAGAGCGTCGTCGACGCCTACGTCGCGGCCAACCGGGCGGGCTTCGACTGGATGGTCGACTACCTCGACGAGGCCGGCGTCGAGGTCGAGCGCCGGGACGCCTTCAGCTACGCGACGACCCGGGCCGGGCTCGCCACGGTCGACGACGAGTACCTCGTCGCGAGGAAGGCCGGCCTCCCCGTCGTCAAGGAGTTCGGCCTCGACCTCCCGTTCGGCACGACCGGCGGACTCCGGTTGCCCGACCAGGCGCAGTTCGACCCCGTGCAGGCGATCGTCGCGCTGGTGGCGGACGTCCGGGCGCTCGGTGGCGTCGTCGTCGAGGGGGTGCGCGTCACCGGCGTCGACGCGACGAATCCGACGGTGACCCACAGCGACGGTCCCGACGTCCGCGGCCGCCGCGTGCACGTCACGACGGGCAGCCCCGTGCTCGACCGCGGCCTCTACTTCGCCAAGCTCCGCAGCGAGCGCTCCTACGGCCTGGCCTTCGAGGGCGTCGACGACCTGCCGGACGGCATGTACCAGGCGGTCGACGGTCCCACCCGGTCGTTCTCCGCGGTGGGCGACCGCCTCGTGACCGGCGGCAACCGGCACCCGGTGGGTCGCGCCTCCTCGACGATCGCGATGGTCGACGACCTCGCCGAGTGGACGACGCGCCACTGGCCGGGTGCGCGGCCGACCCACTCGTGGAGCGGTCAGGACTACGGCACGCCGCACCACGTGCCGTTCGTCGGCTGGCTGCCGCGGGGTCGGGGCCGCATCTACCTCGCGACCGGCTACGAGCACTGGGGGCTGACGAACGCGGTCCAGGCCGCGATGACCCTCGTGTCGGACGTGCTCGGCGACCCGCAGCCCTGGATGACCACGCTGCACGGGCGGGTCACGACGCCGATCGCCATCGCGTCGGGGATCGGCATCAACGCGGCCGACGCGTGGTGGGCGGCCAAGGGCTGGGCCGGCGCGATGACCCGCCGTCTGGTCGCCGTCGCCCCCGCCGAGGGCCAGGGCGAAGTGGGCCGCTCGGGTGGCTTCGCCCCCGTCGCGCGCTCGACCGTCGACGGCGAGGTGTGCACCGTGTCGGCGATCTGCCCGCACCTCGTCGGCATCGTCACCTGGAACGACTCCGAACGGTCGTGGGACTGCCCGCTGCACGGGTCGCGGTTCGCCGCCGACGGCAGCGTGCTCGAAGGACCGGCGACCCGCGGCCTGCGTCGTCGCGGCTGACGCGCCGCCGGTCCGTCGCCACCTGGCCCCGAGACACGAGGAGGCGCTGGTGGCGTACCGGCGCGTCGTACGCGTAAACTGTCCCCAGCTTCACCGCCCGGGTGTTCTCCGGTCCGCGCCTCCTCCGGTGCGAGTCGACACCTCGGCGTGACGGGGCTTCGGGGCACGTGCCGTCGTCGGACTGCCCGCCACGAAGGTCGCCCGTCGCGAAGCCGGTACAGCTGTCCATCGCGCGGCACCCCGCCCCGCACGCATCCGGCGCGACCCTCTCGGTCGTCGTCCGTCCGGGTCGCCGAGCCTCTCGGCGTCCCGCGCAGCACCCTCCGCCGACACGGCGGCACAGCACCGTCGACGTCCCGCGTCGACCACGAGGAGGAGCCTTGGCTCGACCAGGCCAGCGTCAATCGGGTGGTACCCGCACCGCCCAGCGTCCGAACCGTCGCCGCGAGGTCGACAACGACGGGCTGATCCCCGTCCTCGCCCGTGCGGTGCGCGAGGTCGAGGCCGCCGCGCAACGCGGTCAGGTGAAGCCCTCGAGCCGCACCAAGTTCCAGGTCATCGCCCTGCTCATGCGCGAGGAACGCGCCCGGGTCAAGGTCGACAAGGCCATCAGCGAGTCCGAGCGCGCCGAGCAGATGAAGCGCCTCGACGGCGTCGCCCAGATCCTGGCCAAGACCGCCGCCCGCGACACGTCCCTGATCACCCTGCTGGGCGACGCGGCCACGGTCAGCGAGGCCGCCAAGACGCTCAAGCGCGACATGCAGATGTCGGCCGGGCTCGAGCTCGAGCCCGAGCAGCAGATCATCGTCACCGAGGCGGCGCCGGTCGCGCCGACCTCCGAGCGACAGGTCGTCCCGCAGTCGGTCATCTCGCGGCAGCTGGCGAACCCGTTCCTGCCGCCCGACTTCGCGCTCGCCGAGGTCGCCCGCGAGGCGCACCCGCGCCGGCTCGCGAACTGGGAGCTCTTCGGCCCCCTGTTCAAGTCCTTCGAGTACGGCGCCGGGGGAGGCTCGGCCTGCATGCCGCTGCCCGAGCCCACCACGGTCGATGCCCCCGCGGGCGCCACCCTGATGCACCACCAGGCGCAGCTCGTCGAGTCCGCCCGCCAGGGCCACCGCACCTACCTGCTCGCCGACGAGCCCGGCCTCGGCAAGACCGCCCAGGCCCTGCTCGCCGCCCAGGCGGCCGCGGCGTACCCGCTGCTCGTGGTCGTGCCGAACGTCGTCAAGACGAACTGGGCCCGCGAGGTCCAGCTGTGGACGCCGACGCGCACGGCGACCGTCATCCACGGCGACGGCGAGAAGCTCGACGCCTTCGCCGACGTGGTCATCGTCAACTACGAGGTGCTCGACCGTCACGTCGGCTGGCTCGGCGAGCTCGGCTTCAAGGGCATGATCGTCGACGAGGCCCACTTCATCAAGAACAAAGAATCGCAGCGGTCGAGGCACGTGCTGCAGCTCGCCCAGCGCATCCGGTCGCGCACCGCCCACCCGCTGCTCATGGCGCTGACCGGCACCCCGTTGATCAACGACATCGAGGACTTCCGCGCCATCTGGGAGTTCCTCGGCTGGATCGGCGACAAGAAGCCCGCCGCCGAGTTGATGGAGCGCCTCGAAGAGGTCGGCCTGACCCCCGCCGACCCCGGGTTCTTCTCGTCGGCGCGCGAGATCGTGATCGACCTCGGCATCGTCCGTCGCAAGAAGGTCGACGTCGCCTCCGACATCCCCGCCCGCCGCATCGCCGACCTTCCGGTCGAGCTCGACGACGAGGTGGGCCGGTCCATCCGCGACGCCGAACGCGAGCTGGCCCGCCGCATGGTGCAGAAGTACCGCACCGCGCTCACCACCCGCACGTCCGGCGTCCGCGTCGAGGGCATCGATCACGACCTCGTCCGCCAGGTCGCCAAGTGGGAGCTCGAGGACGCCAGCGCGTCGAGCACGGGTGAGAACGTCTTCAGCATGGTGCGCCGCATCGGTCAGGCCAAGGCCGGCCTGGCCGCCGACTACACCGCCCAGCTCGCCCGCAACGTCGGCAAGGTGGTGTTCTTCGCCAAGCACATCGACGTCATGGACGTCGCCGAGGCCACCTTCGCCAAGCGGGGCATCAAGTACTCGTCGATCCGCGGCGACCAGACCCCGGCCGTCCGACAGCGTCAGATCGACGCCTTCGTGAACGACCCCGAGGTCGAGGTCGTCGTCTGTTCGCTGACCGCGGCCGGCGTCGGGCTCAACCTGCAGGTCGCCTCGAACGTCGTGCTGGCCGAGTTGTCGTGGACGGACGCCGAGCAGACGCAGGCCATCGACCGCGTGCACCGCATCGGCCAGGCCGAGCCGGTCACGGCGTGGCGCGTCATCGCGGCGCAGACGATCGACACGAAGATCGCCGAGCTGATCGACAGCAAGGCCGGCCTCGCCGCCCGGGCACTCGACGGCGACGACTCCGAGGTCGTCGACTCCGTCGACGTGCAGCTCTCGGCCCTCGTCGCCCTGCTCACCGAGGCCCTCGAAGCCTGACCCGCCCTCACCCCGCCGCACCGCGCCGCACCTCGACGCACCGCGTTTCGTGCACGGCACCGCGACACACCGCCGCACCTCGACGCACCGCGTTTCGTGCACGGCACCCCGACTAGTCACGGTGCCGTGCACGATTCGCGGTGTGGACGCGCGGGAGGCCGGCTCGCTCGAGCCGTGTGACGATCCGCTGCGGACGCGCGAGATCGCGCCAGACGGTTCGTGTCACCCGGTTCACGTAGGGCAGCCCCCTCAGCCGGTCTTCACGGACCTTCTCGAGGACCACGATCTCCTCCGCCGTCAGCCCGTGCCGCATCTCGCGGTCGAGGTACTTCACGAAGCCGTCGAACTCGTCGTACACGCCGTAGGCCTCCCACCCGAAATCGGTGAACCCGATGAGCCCTTCGTCGTCGACGTGCCGTTCCTGGAGACGGGGTGCCGGGAATCCGAGACCGTCCAGGGCGACCCGGTAGACCGATTCACCGGCGGAACCGGCCAGGGGGCTGGCGAACTCGGCGACCCAGGAGGCGCGGGTCGAGCCCCGGACACGGTCTCGTCCCAGCAGGCACGCCTGGTACTCGGCCAGCGTGCACAACCGACGTCGCAGGCAGTGGTCGAGGACGGCCACGGCCTGGCTGCGTGTCCCGCTCAGAGCGACGTCCACGGCCGTCCGGGCCGGCGTGGTCACGAGGAGACCCCGATGACTGGTGACCTCGTCCGAGAGCAGCGGTGCCGCATGCCTCGTCACGTGCGCACCCGTGTGGGTCCGGGCGCGCGCCGGGTCGGTCGTCGAGACGCGGGCGAGCGGCGGGCCGAGCACAGGCATGCCCCACACCGCGGCCGCCGAGGTGTGGGAGACGACGACCGCGTCACGCATCCGGCCGACCGCGGCCGCCGTTCGGACGGCGTGGCGTTCCTCGCGGCGCAGGCCCCGCCAGGCCGCCGACTCGACGTAGCGTCCGGGCGCGACGCGCACGAGTTCGCCACGCGCGTGGGCTCGGCGTTCCGACGGATCGTCGAACCGCGAGCGGATGAGGAGGGAACGAAGGTCTCGTTCGTGGGTGGTCACGCGTCGATCGTCTCGGGCGCGAGCGGACTCCGGGATCGGATCTCGCCACCCTGTGGAGGGATGCGGGGGACGGCGGAGCGCGGGACGAGAGGCCGTTCTCAGTCGAGGCGAGTTCGGTGGGTCGGAGAACACCCGACCACCGAAGGAGCACCCCATGCCCGAACTCTCCGGCTACGCCCACGTCGCCATCACCGTCTCCGACCTCGACACGAGCCTCGCCTTCTACGAGAAGCTGCTCGGCGCCGGCCCCGTCGGCCGCATCGAACTCGACGGCCTCGATCGCCGCATCTTCTCCGTCGGCAACGGGCAGATCCTCGGGGTGACGGCCTACACCGGGGGATCGAGCGCGGCCTTCGACCCGACCGTCCCCGGGCTCGACCACATCGGCCTGGCCGTGACCGATCGTGACGGCGTCGTCGCCTGGCAGGAGCACGCCACGTCGGTCGGCATCGAGTCCGACCTGCAGGACGCGGACTTCGGCCACGCCCTCATGATCAAGGACCCCGACGGCAACCAGATCGAGTTCTTCGCCCCGCCCGCACAGAGCTGACACGGGCCGCCTGCTGCGACGGCACCGCGTTTCTTGCACTGCACCGCGACTAGACGGTGTGTGGCGCACGAAACGGGGTGCGGACGCGCGGGGGCCTTTTACCCAGGACGCGCCGGACCGGGCCGCCTGCCGGCATCGCACCGCGATTCGTTCACCGCACCGCGACTAGAGGGGGCGTGCTGCACGGAACGCGGTGCGCTGCATGGCGGCGGGCGGCGGCTGGCGGGCGGCGGGCGGCGGGGCGGCGTGCGACGAGCGGGGCGCGGCTTGCAGAGACCGGCAAAGAGTGGCAGAGCGGGGGTCGGCCTCAGCGGTCGCGGGCGGCGGTGAGCAGCTTGCGTTCGTCGGCGGGCTCGAGCCCCGCGCCGTGGGGGCCCGCCGGGCCGGGACGCGAGAGTTCCCACGCGAGGACGTCGCGCAGCGTCTCGTCCACGGGGCGCGGCACGAGCCCGGCGGCCCGGCTCGCGCCTCCTGACCGGGCGCCGAAGCCAGCGTGCGTGGCGACGGGCACCCAGAGGGACATCGACCGGGGCCCGGCCCACGGCCCGACCCCGTGTGCGTCGAGCCAGGCCTCGTCGACCCGGACGACCTCGCCCGTGTGGCCGGCGACCCGGCGGGCCGCGGCGAGGTGGTCCGTCAGCGGGTGACGGTCGCCCACCGCGTCGAACGTCCCCGAGAGACCTCGCTCGACGGACGCGACGATCCAGCTCGCCAGGTCCCGGACGTCGACCGGCTGCACGTCGAGGCCGGGCACGTCGGGCACGAGCACGGGATCGGGCTCCGAGGACGCGGCGGCCAGGGCGAAGCGCAGCGGCCACCAGCCCGTGCGGCCCGTGTGGTCGCCCGGTCCGCCGATGAGGCCCGCCCGGACGAGCAGTGACCGGTCGGCACCGAACGCCTCGACGACGGCGCGCTCGCCCGCGACCTTCGACCCGCCGTAGTCCGACTCGTCGGCGTCGACGAGGGCCGCCGTCTCGTCCGCGCCGGTGGTCGCGGTGTCGGCGTAGACGCTGACGCTCGAGACGAAGACGAAGGAGGCGCTGGCGGGTTCGAGCACCGAGACGGCGTCACGCACGTGCGACGCGTCGCGGCTCAGGTCGACGACCGCGTCCCAGCGTCGTCCGCCCTCGAGCACGGCGTCGTACGCCCCGGGCGTGCGACGGTCGGCCCGGACGAACGCCGCGCCCTCGGGGACGTCGCCGGACGACCCGCGGGCGAGACACGTGACGTCGTGGCCGCCGGCGAGGGCGGCCTCGACGATCGTCCGACCGAGCCAGGCGGTGCCGCCGAGGATCAGCAGCCGCAGGGGGCGACGTGCCGAGGAGGTCGTGCCGGTCGGGCCCACGACGGCGTCAGAGACCGAGCTTGGCCTGGACGTCGGCGAGCGAGGGGTTCGTGGCCGTCGAGCCGTCGGGGTAGACGATCGTCGGCACGGTCTGGTTGCCGCCGTTGGCCTTCTCGACGATCTCGGCCGTGCCGGGGACCTCTTCGATGTTGACCTCGGTGAAGGCGATGCCCTGCTTGCCGAGTTGCTGCTTGAGGCGGGCGCAGTAGCCGCACCACGAGGTGCTGAACATGGTGATGGTGCCGGACTCGGGGACGTACGTGCTCGCGATGTCGCTCATCACCCCAGGTTAAGCCCGGTCGGCGGTGAGCGCCGGGGGAGTTGTCTGGGAGGCGTACCAGCACGCACCACGAAGGGAACACCATGGCAGACACGGTCGCCGACCAGATCATCGCCCAGCTCGTCACCGCCGGCGTCCGCCGGATCTACGGCATCGTCGGCGACAGCCTGAACCCGATCGTCGACGCCGTGCGTCGCACGGGCGGCTCGGCGAAGGGCGGGATCGACTGGATCCACGTCCGCAACGAGGAGGCCGCGGCGTTCATGGCCTCGGGCGACGCCCAGATGAGCGGCGAGCTCGCCGTCTGCGCCGGGTCGTGCGGCCCGGGCAACCTGCACCTCATCAACGGGCTCTACGACGCCAACCGCAGCCGTGCCAAGGTCCTGGCCATCGCCAGCCACATCCCGAGCACGATGATCGGCTCGGACTACTTCCAGGAGACCCACCCCGACCGCCTCTTCGTCGAGTGCTCGGGCTACAGCGAGATGATCTCGTCGGCCGAGCAGTCGCCGATGGTCGTCGCCAGCGCGATCCGGCACACCCTGGCGGGCGAGGGCGTCAGCGTGATCACGCTGCCGGGCGACATCGCCGAACTCGACGCGGGCGGCAAGGTGCCCGCCTACGTCAGCGTCCGCCCGCCCGAGCTCGTGCCCGACCGGCACGACGTGCAGGCCCTGGCCGATGCCGTGAACCAGGCCGACACCGTCGCGTTCTTCGTCGGCGAGGGCGGTCGTGGGTCGCACGACGAGATCATCGCCCTGGCCGACCTCGTCGGTGCCCCGATCGGGCACAGCCTGCGGGGCAAGGACGTCATCCAGTACGACAACCCGTTCGACGTCGGCATGACCGGCCTGCTCGGCTACGGTGCCGCCCACGCGGGCATCCACGACGCCGACCTGCTCGTGCTGCTCGGCACCGACTTCCCGTACCCGCAGTTCCTGCCGGACGCCTCGACGGTCACCATCGCCCAGGTCGACGTCGACGCCGCCGTGATCGGTCGTCGCGCCGACGTGCAGGTGCCCGTCCACGGGGCGATCGCCCCGACGCTCCGGGCGCTCATGCCGCTCGTGAAGCGCAAGAAGAACCGCAGGTTCCTCGAGAAGACCCTCAAGAAGCACGAGAAGTTGATGACCGGTGCGGTCGGGGCCTACACGAAGAACGTCGAGAAGATGCGGCCGATCCACCCCGAGTACGCGGCCTCGCTGCTCGACGAGGTCGCCGCCGACAACGCCATCTTCACGGCCGACACGGGCATGGGCAACGTCTGGGCCGCGCGCTACGTCACCCCGACCCCGCGGCGGCGCATCTTCGGCTCGTACCTGCACGGCTCGATGGCCAACGCCCTGCCGCACGCCCTAGGCGCGCAGATGGCCTACCCCGATCGCCAGGTCGTCTCGATCTCGGGCGACGGCGGGCTGTCCATGTTGATGGGCGAACTCGTCACGGCGCAGATGTACCAGCTGCCGGTGAAGATCGTCGTGTTCAACAACTCGACGCTCGGCCTCGTCAAGCTCGAGATGCTCGTCGACGGGTTCCCCGACTTCGGCGTCGACGTGCCCTACACGGACTACGCCGCCGTGGCACGCGCCATCGGCATCCACGCCGTCCACGTCGACGACCCCCGCGACCTCCTGGCGGCCTACGAGGCAGCCTTCGAACACGACGGTCCGGCGCTCGTCGACATCGCGACCGACCCGAAGGCGCTCTCGCTGCCCCCGACGATCACGGGCGCCCAGGTGAAGGGCTTCTCGCTCGCCATGTCGAAGATCGTCATGAACGGCGGCGCGGGCGAGGCCGTGGCCATGGCGCGGTCGAACCTGCGCAACGTGCCGCGTCCCTGAGGTCGGCGCCGCGCCTCCTGCCCCCTCGCTGTCGAGGGGTCAGGAGGCGCGGGGCGCACGCGGGGGACGCCTCGCGACCCTGCCCGCCACGCGGGGGACGCCTGGCGACCCTGCCCGCCCGGCTCAGCCGGCGGCGGGAGCGCTACGTGCGGCGAGCCGGGCGACGGCCGCGAGCGGGATGTCGATCCAGTCCGGCCGGTTGCGGCTCTCGTAGATCGCCTCGTACACGGCCTTGTCGATCTCGAACGCGTCGAGCAGGGCCCGGGCGGCCCGGACGTCGACGCCGGACGAGGCGACGTACCCGTCGACGAACGCGCGGCGGGCGTCGTGCGCCCAGGCCGCGGCGTCCACCGGGACGGCCTCCTGCGCCAGCGAACCGGCCACGTAGTCGAACGACCGCAGCATGCCCGCGATGTCGCGGATCGGCAGGTCGGGGCGCGAGCGCTCGGGCATCGGCCGCAGGGGCTCGCCCTCGAAGTCGATGAGCATCCAGCCGCGCTCGGGCGAGAGCAGGGCCTGACCGAGGTGGAGGTCGCCGTGGATGCGCTGCAGGTCGGGCCAGTGCAGGTGCTCGGCCGCGTCGTAGACGGCTCCGATCGCGGCGGCGTGCTCGGCGATCTGCGGCACCTCGCGCGACGCGGTCGTGATGCGTCGACGCATGCTCGTCAGGGCCCCGGCGATCTCGTCGTCGCCCGCGGGGACCGTGCCCAGGTCGGCGGCGAGGGTCGCGTGCACCTCGGCGACGGCGACGCCGAGCGCGTGGGCCTCGGCGGTGAAGTCGGTACCGTCGGCCGCCGCCGTCAGGGCCACGCGCCAGGCGTCCTCGAGGCCGGGGAGGAACTCCTGCGAGAAGGCGAGGTGGCCGGTGGCCGTCCCGCCCTCGCGCCCGACGTCGGGCCAGGTCGCGCGCAACGAGCCGAACGACGAGGGGACGTGCGTCGACCCGCCACGGGTCAGGGCGGCCTGGGTGGTGACGTCCGGGTTGTCGCCGTGGTGCAGCACCCGGAAGACCTTCGCGATGACCTGGTCGACGGGGCCGCCCTCGACGTCGTAGACGATCGAGGTGTTCGACTGTTCGCCCGAGAGCACGCGCGAGCGACGCACCTGCCCGGGGTCGACGATTCGTGTGCCGTCGACCGTGACGTCGGCACCCACCACGTGCGCCTCGGCGGACATGGTGCGCAGCAACTCCCGGGCGTAGGCCGGGTCGTGGGGACCGTCGTAGAGGTAGCGTCCGTCGGCCGAGCCGATGAAGGCCGCGTCGCCGCCGGGCAGGGGGGTCGCGCGGCTGACGAGGGGCACCTGGTAGAGGACGGGGACGTCCGCCGCCTCGTCGATGATCAGCAGCGTCATGGTGAGGGCGTCGTCCACCTCGGCCTCGAACGATCCGATCACCCGCAGGGCGGGCGTTCGTCCCTTGGTCGCGTACCAGCGCTGACGCGCCATCCATCCGGCAAGAATCGGTGCCACATCGCTCATGCGACGACCCTACGCCGGGCCGCCCCGCGGGGTCCGGGAGGCCGGTCACCAGGCCTCCCGACTAGAACGGAGGGATGAGCCCCGCATCACCGCGCCGCACCGAACAGACCGAGATCGAACGCAAGTACGACGTCCACGAGAGTGCCGGGGTGCCCGACCTGGTCGGGGTGGGGGGCGGCGCCGCCGAGGCGCTCGTCGTCGACGGCGTGGGGCACGACGACCCCGTCGAGCTCGCCGCGACCTACTGGGACACCGTCGACCACACGCTGCTCGGGGCCCGGACCACCCTGAGGAGGCGCGAGGGCGGTGGCGACGCCGGATGGCACCTCAAGCTGCCGCCGTCGGCCGGCACGACCGGGCGCCGCGAGGTCCACTGGCCGCTCGGCGACCCCGGCGAGCCCGTGCCGGACGCGCTGCGCCGGCTGGTCGAGGCGCGGCTGCGGGGCCGGCCGGTGCACCCCGTGCTCCGACTCGAGACGACGCGCACCGTGACCCGCCTGCTCGACGGCTCGGACCGCGAGCTGGCCGAACTCGCCGACGACGTGGTGCGGGCGTCGAACCCCGACACGGGCGTGCTGCGCACCTGGCGCGAGTGGGAGGTCGAGCTCGCGCCGGGCGTCGACGGCGACGAGGGCGAGCGGCTGCTCGACGCGGTCGCGGAGCGGCTGGAGGCGGCCGGTGCGTCGCTCTCGTCGTCGAAGTCGAAGCTGGCCAGAGGGCTGGGTTCGGAACTCGCGGTGCCGGCGGCGTCGGGCGACGGCGCCGGCGGGGCCGCCTCGACGGTCGTGCCTGCCCCGGCCACCCCGGCCCCGAAGAAGAAGTCGGCGGCGGCCTTCGTCGCGACCGCCGCCACGGGTCTCCGTGACGACCTGCTCGCGGTGGACGCCGCCGTGCGCGACGGCCGGCCGGATGCGGTCCATCGGCTGCGGACCACGACCCGGCGGCTGCGCGCCCTGCTGACCGTGTGGGACGGCGTCCTCGACCCCGGGCTCGCCGCCGCCGTCGTGGCGGGTGCCCGCCACGTCGGCCACGTCTCGGGTGCCGCTCGGGACGTCGAGGTGGCGCGAGGCCGGGTGGCGACCCGCGCCTCCTCGGCTCCGGAGGGCTTCGTGGCCGCCCAGGTCACGGGGCGGATCGACGCCCGGCTCGGCGAACGACTCGACGAGGCCGTCGGTGACGTGCGTCGCCTGCTCGACTCGGGCGCCTGGTTTGACCTGCTGGACGCGGTCGACGCGATCGTGGCGGCCCCGGCGACGGGGGACCACGCCACCGACCCGGCCGCCGACCTCTCGGCCGCGCGGCTGCGGGCCGAGCGGAAGCGGACGAGGCGGGCGGTCCGGGCAGGGCTGGCGGCCGTGGACGCGACGGACCGCGCAGGCGCCGTGGACGCGCTCCCGGTCCTGCACGACGTGCGGAAGGCCGCCCGACGACTGCGGTACGCCCTCGAGGCCGACCGGGCCCGCAGCGGATCGGGCCGCGGCCGGGCCCGCCGGGCCGAGGCCGTCCAGGACGCCCTCGGCGAGCACCGCGACGCCCTCGCGGCGGTGCGGACGATGCGCGAGGTCGCGACGCTCGCGAACCGGTCGGACGAGGACGGCTTCGGCTACGGCGTGCTGGCCACCCTCGAGTCCGCCCGTGCCGACGACGCCCTCCGCCGCTTCCGCCGCGCCGCCGCCGACCTCTGACGTCGGGACGCCGACCTCTGACGTCGGACCTCGGGCGCGGAAGGGGTCAGGCGGAGCGGCGGGCGAGCAGCGCCTCGAGCTTGCGCACGGTCGCGTCGTTCCGGGCCGTGACCGGAGTCGGCAGCCCCCGCCACCAGGCCGCCGGCACCCGCGAGGCGAGCACGCCTGCCGGCAGCCACTGGCGGACGGCGTCGGGCGAGACCACGATCTCTTCGTCGCCCAGGTCGACGTCGGGAGGCGCCACCCCGTCGAGCGCGCCCGGCACCTCGGCGAACGCGACCGACAGCAGCTTCGGCTCGCGCTCCTCGCGTCGGAGGGGGTTCGCCACGGCCAGCCGCGTGAAGCGCTCGGCGTCGAGCAGCACCAGGTCGGCGTCGACGCCGGTGGCCCGGGCGATCGCCGCCCGGAGCCCGGCGGCGTCGTCGGCACCGAGCCGCGACGACGCCCCGAACACCAGGTTGCCGCTGTTGAGCAGCGTCTCGGGGCGCTCGAAGCCGAGGTCGGCGGCCACGCGCCGCAGGTCGGCCATGGCCACCCGTTTGGCCGTGCCGACGTTGACGCCCCGCAGCAGGGCGACGTGGTCCACGCTCGTCAGGCCCGCCCGAGGACGTCGAGGATCCACGCGATCTCGAACGCCCGCTCGCGCCAGGACTCGTACCGTCCGCTGACGCCGCCGTGCCCGGCCGACATCTCGGTCTTCAGCAGCACCGGGGCGTCGACCTCGCGCAGCCGCGCCACCCACTTGGCGGGTTCGACGTAGAGCACCCGGGTGTCGTTGATCGAGGTCACGGCGAGGATGCGCGGGTAGGTCACGTCGTCGCGCACGTTCTCGTACGGGCTGTAACCGCGCATGTACTCGTAGACCTCGGCGTCGTGCAGGGGGTCGCCCCACTCGTCCCACTCGATCACGGTGAGCGGCAGGTCGGGGTCGAGGATGCTCGTCAGGGCGTCGACGAACGGGACGGCCGCGACGATGCCGGCGAACCGGTCGGGGGCGATGTTCGCCACCGCGCCCATCAGCAGGCCGCCCGCGCTGCCGCCCTCGGCGACCATCAGCTCGGGGGTCGTGCGGCCCTCGGCGATCAGGTGGTCGGCGACGGCGACGAAGTCGGTGAAGGTGTTCTTCTTGGTGAGCGTCTTGCCGTCCTCGTACCAGGAGCGTCCCAGCTCGCCGCCGCCGCGGACGTGGGCGACCGCGAAGACGACTCCGCGGTCGAGCAGCGACAGGCGGGCGACGCTGAAGCCCGGATCGATGCTGTGCTCGTACGAGCCGTAGCCGTAGAGGTGCACGGGCGAGGGCCCCTTGGCGGGGACGGCGTCACGGCGCCAGACGAGCGAGACGGGCACGCGGGTGCCGTCGGCCGCCGTGGCCCACTCGCGGGCCTGGTCGTAGTCGGCCGGGTCGTAGCCGCCGAGCACGTTCTGACGCTTGAGGAGGTGACGCTCGCCCGTGCGGACGTCGAGGTCGTAGACCGTCGACGGCGTGACGAACGAGGTGTACCCGAAGCGGACGGTCGGCTGGTGGAACTCCGGGTTGCCGCCCGCGCCGGCGGCGAACAGCGGCTCGTCGAAGCCGACCTCGGAGACCTCGCCGTACCCGTCGGGACCGAGCGGCACGACCGCGAAGCGCGGCAGCGCGTCGCGACGGTACTCGACCACGAGGTGGCCGGAGAACGCGTCGACGGACTCGAGCCGGACGGAGGCGCGGTGCTCGACGATGACGCGGCGGTCGGTCGTCGACGTGGGGTCGTCGGCCGGCACGTCGACGAGCTCGAAGTTCTCGGCGCCGTCGTTGTGGACGATGAGCAGGCGGTCGCTGCCCGCGACGATCGCGTGCTCGACGTCGTACTCGACGCCCTCGCGCCGCGGCCAGACGACCCGGAACTCGCCGGTCGGGTCGGCCGCGTCGAGCAGCCAGGTCTCGCTCGTGATCTTCGACCCGACGTCGACGACGAGGTACTGGCGGCTGCGCGTGAGGCCCACCCCGATCCAGTAGCGGTCGTCGGTCTCGGTGAACACCGTGACGTCGTCGCCGGGCTGCCCGACCTCGTGACGCCAGATGGTGTCGGGCCGCCAGGACTCGTCGACGGTGGGGTAGAAGACGTAGCGACCGGTGGCGTCGAACAGGGCGCCGGCGGCCGTGCCGGTGACCACGTCGTCGAGGTCGCGGCCGGTCGCCAGGTCGCGGATGCGCAGCGTGTAGCGCTCGTCGCCCTCGACGTCGACCGCGTAGGCGAGCAGGGTGCCGTCGGGCGAGACGTCGAAGCTGCCGATCGAGAAGAAGTCGTGCCCCTCGGCCTCGGCGTTGCCGTCGAGCAGCACCTGCTCGCCCTCGGCGGCCTCGCCCGCCTCGATCGACGGGGGAGTCCAGTCGTCGGGCCCGGTGATCGGTGCGCGGCAGTGGATGCCGTACTGCTGCCCCTCGGCCGTGCGCGAGTAGTACCACCACGAACCCTCACGGACCGGGACGCCCAGGTCGGTCTCTTGCACCCGGCCCTTGATCTCGTCGAAGACCGTCTGCCGCAGAACGGCGAGGTGGGCCGTCTCGGCCTCGGTGTGCGCGTTCTCTGCCTCGAGGTGCGCCACGACCTCGGGGTCGTCCTTGGCACGGAGCCACTCGTAGTCGTCGACGAAGTCGTGGCCGTGGTGCGACCGGGTGACGGGCTTCTGGGGGGCACGGGGAGCGGGAACGGAGGCCATCACCCGAGCCTAACGGCGGCTCAGACGGAGCGGTCGCTGGCCGTGATGCCGTTGAAGGCCGGCACCTCGGGGTACTCGTCCGAGGCGACGTGGACGTCGGCCGGGTCGGGCGCCTCGCCCTCGCGGGCCTCGTCGATCGCCTGCTCGGGGGTGCCGGCCTTCTCGGCGGCCGACTCGGAGTGCGTCCCGGGGACGGTGTACGTCGCGTCGACGTCGTGCCCGGCCGGGTCGACCGTCTCGCTCGCGCCGGACGCGTCGTCGCGGGGGGTGGTGTCGGGGGCCGGGGTCTGGTCTCGGTCGCTCATGCGGGGGACGGTACCCGCGCCTCCTCGGTGACGTCCGGCCAGGCCGTCGGGCGGCGGCCGGCCCTGACGCGGGTCGGCGTCCGACCCGGCGGCGGTCAGTCGTCGACGGGCAGGGCCGTGGTGGGCGCGCTCAACCCCTGGACGGTGGCGCCGAGGTGCGCCTCGCCGGGTTCGAGGTCGGAGATGGACCGGCGGTCGGAGCGCAGCCGCCTCACCGAGGCGTTGAGCCGGGCGTGCAGCTGCATGAGGTGCAGGCGGTAGCGCTCGGGGGCGTCGTCGCTGTCGTCGAGGAAGGTGTTGCACGCCAGCGTCATCTCGTTGAGCACGGGCAGGGCCGACGAGCGAGGACGGAGCGCCCGTCGCGCCCGCCGGATCTCACCCCGCAGGGCCGAGATCGAATGACGGGCCTGCTCGTAGACGGGGTCGAGGGCGCGGGGGTTGGGGCTGAGCCTCGGTGCCACCCGGCGCAGCACGCGCCGGAAGTGGATCTCGGTGATCAGCTCGTTGAGGGCCGACGCCTCGCGCCGGCGCGACTCGATCAGCCGCACGAGCAGGTTCGACGCGAACGCCGCCCCGGCACCCACGAAGGCACCCACGGTCACGGTCACGACGTCCCACCAGCTCATGGGGCCACGCTACGGCGGACCACCGACAGCCGGGTCGGGCGAGGCGCGGTCAGCGAGAGGCGTCGTCGAGCCGCCCCATGAGCGACCAGACGGCCCGTGACAGCTCGGGGTGCCACAACGCGATGGTGCGCAGGTAGCCGAGCTCGTCGGCGAGACCGAGCCCCGTCGCGGTCGGCAGGCCGTCGGTGCCCAGGGCGTCGGCCCGCAGCGAGATCACGACCTGCTCGTCGACGGTGGGGAGCCCGGGGATGACGTCCCAGGGGTCCTCGCCGTTGCGGCAGCGCAGTTCGATCAGGGCGGAGAGCTCGTCGTGGGCCTCGGCGCGCAGCACCTCGAGGCTCCGGCCGGCGCCGCGGAACTCGGGCCCGGGGCGTCGCCTCCCGCTCGATCGTGCTTCGGACATGCCGACGAGCCTACGCGCGAGGCGTCGTGCGGTTCCCGGGGACGCGGCCCGCGCCTCCTGCCGTCAGCCCTCCTGCCGTCCGCCCTCCTGCCGTCCGCCCTGTGGGCGGGACGACAGCCGGTAGCCTTCCGGCATGCCGGTCTACCGCGTCTGCGTCGCCTACCTGTTGCGGGAGCACGAGGGGCGTCGGCAGGTCCTGCTGGGACGCAAGAAGCGCGGACTCGGCACGGGGCACTGGGTGGGCCTCGGGGGCAAGCTCGAGCCGGGGGAGGGCGTGCAGGAGGCGGTGGTCCGCGAGATCGCGGAAGAGAGCGGCGTCGAGGTGCTCGCGTCGGACCTCGACCGGAGGGGCGACCTGCTCTACCTCTTCCCGCACCGTGAGAGCTGGAGCCAGCGGTCGACGGTCTTCGTCGTCACCGCGTGGCGCGGCGACCCCGCCGAGAGCGACGAGCTGGTGCCCCGGTGGTTCGACCTCGACGAGCTGCCCCTGGACGAGATGTGGGACGACGCGTCGCACTGGCTGCCCGGTGTGCTCGCCGGGGGACGGGTCACCCGGACGTTCGTCTTCGCGGCCGACCTCGCGACGGTGGCCTCCGACGCTCCGCTGCCGGCGGAACACGCCGGCCCCTGAGGCGTTCCGGCCCGGACGCCTGGCCCTCGCAGAGGGGGGCGCGGTGGCGCCGTGCTCCGCTTAGGGTCGGTTCCGAGACGGATCACGGGGAGATCCCCGCCGTCGGACGGATCTCACGGGGAGCGACATGACCAGCTACGACGGCCTGACCACGACCACGCTCCGGAGCCCGGCCCGCACCGCCGTGGCGCCCCGCCAGCTGTCGTTGCCGCTCTGGCTGCCCGCGGTGGCCTGGGCCCTCGGCCTCGTCGTCGTCGTGGTGGGGGCCGCCTTCGGCGGCGTCCTGCTGGCGCTCTCGAGCCTCGGCGTGGTCGCCCTCGTCGCGGGCATGGCCGCCACGGCCGCGCGGTGGCAGCGCATCGAACGCCTCGCGGCGATCGAGCTGGCCGAGCGACGTGCCTCGACCGCCGAGGCACGACTCGTCTGAGCCCGACACCCCGTCCGGGCGGGGTCAGCGTCCGCGTCGGGTCCCGGTGCGCGACAGACCCGCGCGTACGAAGAAGTCGACGACGCCGGTGAGCACGGCACCGACGACCGCGAACCAGGCGTAGCCGACGAAGCGCGCCGCCACGTCGGGACCGCCCTGTGGTGCCAGCGTCACCGAGAGGACGTAGAGGGCCCCGGCCGCGACGAGCAGCAGGACGGCGAGGGCGACGAGCAGGCGGTGCAGGGTGGTCGTGGTCACGAGCGTCGAGGGTACCGCCTCAGCGCGCGACGCCGTCCTCGCGCCCGGGGTGCCCCGACCCGATCCGGTCGCTCGGGACGACGCGCACGGGTCGCGTCGCGAGCTCGTCGTTCTCGAGCCCGCCGGGTGCACCGAGGAACATGTCGCCCCGCTCGCCGGGGTCACCGAGGTCGTCGCGTTCGTCCGCCGGGATCGTGTTGATCGTGCCCGTGTCCGTCGCCACGAGGCCGTGGCGGGCGAGCACCTCGTCGCGCTCGGCGACGAGGAACTCGCGGTTCGCGTTCTGGGCGTCGGCGAACATCGTCGTGCGGCCGGACACGATGCGGGCGATGCGGCGGCTCTCCCACCAGCGCTTGCCGACGAGCATCAGCACGATGCCGAGAGCGGCGTAGCAGAGCATCATCGTCACGCCGCGGCCGTAGCCGGGGCCCACGCCGTAGAGCACGCGCTTGAGCATCTCGGTGATGCCGCTCCCGACGACGACGGCGTTGAGCCACGCGAACGGTTGGGGCATGAACCATGCGGGGTAGGCGGCACCCGAGGACGGCATGGACAGGAAGACGAACACGATCATCGCGGGCAGGGCGACGAACCGTCCGACGAAGTAGCTGATGCCGTTGACCGCGAGGCCGATCGCGATGATCCAGGCCCAGGCGATGAAGAAGAGCGGCACGAAGTGCCCGTCGACGGCCCCGATCACCGGCCCGGCGAGGACGTTCGTCACGAGCGAGATCACGCCGCCGCCGACGCCGATCACCGTCATCCGGGTGCGGTGGCGGAGCGGGGCGCCCATCAGCCCGATGAACATCGCCACCATGTAGCCGCCGATGCACCACGAGAGCATGAGGTACATCGACACGGTGCCGTACTCGTCGTTCGCGGGCAGCGGTGCCAGGTCCGTGACGGTGGGCGTGACCCCCTGGGCCTCGAGCACGGGGGTGATCGTCGCCGGGATGAGGGCGGCGACCTGGTACTGGTGGGCGCTCGCGGTGTAGATCGTGGTCTCGGCCGGGTCGTAGGCCACGGCGACGCGTCCGGCGAGCACCGCCTCCTCGGCCTCGTCGGCGGAGCCGTAGGCGCGGACGTCGATCACGCCGGGGCGGGCGTCGTCGAGGCCCGTCTGCAGGTCGGCGGCGGCCGACGAGGACCCGACGACCGCGACGGGGACGTCGTGCGGGTGGGGGGCGTGGAAGGCCGCGATGTAGCAGAGGCAGAAGCCGACGATGAAGAACAGCGGCAGCCAGAGCTGCAGGCCGATCAGCTGCAGCGACGGGTGGAGGGTCGAGTACCAGCGACGGTACCGTCCGAGCTCGGGCTTGGGCGGCCCTCCCGCGTCGTCCGTGGTCGTCTGGTTCGTCGTGGTCGCCACGGTGCCGCGCCCTCCTGCTCTCGGTCGTGTTCCCGTCTCGTCGCCGGTCCCGCTCACGATACGCCGCGGCGGCGTCACGACCTCGTGCTCGTGAAGGCCGAGGTGTCCATGGCGAGCTCCTCGGCGTCGAGCCCGAGCAGCACGCGCCTCATGACCTCCTCGTCGAGGGCCCCGGCGTCGCGCTCGCGCAGCACCACCTCGCGGCGTTTGGCGAGCAGCTCGCGTCGGATCGAGCCGAGCGCCTGGGGCGCCGCTCGACGGCGGGCGCGCTGGGCGGCCGTCGCCCCCGAGACGTCCCGTTCGTCGGCGTCGTCGACGGCCGTGCGCTGCAGCGCCTCGTTCTGCCGCAGCAGCCGCGTCGTCGCGAGCAGGACGGCGCGTTCGGTGAGCTCGGGACCCCAGCGCTTCTCCCAGTCGGCACGCCGTTCCGCGACGTAGGCCATGGTCTCGTCCGTGCTCGTCGCGAAGACCGCCAGCTCGGCGGCGAGGTCACGGTCGCGCTGCGTGTCGTCCCGGACGCCGAGCACCCTGATGACGACCGGCAGCGTGAGCCCCTGCAGCAGCAGGGTGCCGACCGTGACGATGAACGCGATGAGGAACATGGTGTCGCGCGCCGGCACGGGGATGCTCGACTCGGTGACGGCCGGGATCGACACGGCGGCGGCGAGGGTCACCACGCCCCGCATGCCGGTCCACGAGATGACGCTCAGCTGTCGCCAGTCCATGCGGGGTTGGGGGTGGTAGCGCACCGTTCGCAGAGCCGGCGCCCGCCGCAGCCGGCGGAGCGCGGGCACCCGGCGAAGCTTCCGGAGCACCGTCGAGAGGAAGAGGTACCGGCCGGCGCGGGCTGCGTGGTAGGTGCCGAACACGAAGACCGGGCGCACGAGGACGACCACGGCGAGGACGGCGAGGGCGACGCCGACGCTCTGTCCGAGGCCGCGCTCGCTCTCGCTGACGTCGAGCACGACGGCACGCAGCTGGAGGCCGATCAGGGCGAACACGAACCCTTCGAGCAGGACGTCGGCGGCGGACCAGAACGGGCGCTCCTGCAGCCGGGTCGCGTAGCCCGTGCGGGGCGAGTTGAAGCCGACGTAGAGGCCCGCGGCCACGACCGCCAGCACGCCGGAGCCGCTCAGCTCCTCGGCGGCGATGTACGCGATGAACGGCAGCAGCAGGCCGATGACGTTCTCGACCACGGGGTCGTCGATCCGCATGCGCACGCGGTGGGCGACGAAGCCGAGGACCAGACCGACCGCGACGCCGACGCCGATCGCGAGGCCGAAGATGCCGAGGTCGTCCCAGAGCGTGAGGCTGGCACCGCCCACGATCGCCAGGAACACCTTGACCAGGGTGAGCGACGCGGCGTCGTTGATCAGGCTCTCGCCCGACAGCACGGTCATCACCTTGCGCGGCAGGCCGAGCTTCCGGCCGATGGCGGCCGCCGACACGGCGTCGGGAGGCGCGACCACCGCCCCGACGAGGAGGGCGGCCGGAAGGGTCATGTCGGGGATCATCACGTAGGCGACGCCCCCGACGGCGAAGGCCGTCACGATCACGGCACCGACCCCCAGCCGGGCGATCTGCACGCGGCTCTCCCGGAAGTTCAGCAGCGAGACGTCGAGGGCGGCCGAGTAGAGCAGCGGCGGCAGGACCACGGTCAGGATGACCTCGGAGTCGATCTCGATGTCGGGCACGCCGGGGATCAACGAGACGAGCAGGGCGACGCCCACCGTCAGCAGGGGGGCGGGCAGGCCGCGCCAGCGGGCGAAGGCGGTCACGACGAGCGACCCGGTCAAGATGATCAGCAGCTCGCCGAGTTCCATGTGAGCCGGGCTCCGTCCAGTCGTCGGGGCAGCCGTGCGATGTGCATCGACTGCAAAGTCCCGACCATCCTCCCAGGCACCCCCTAGGAGAACGTCGGGTGAACGGCCCCGGTCGACCGTCCGACCACCCGTAGCATCGCTCCGTGACCGCACAGCCCCGGGCGACCGTCCCGGCCCCCGACCTCGTCCGCACCACCCGCTCGGGCGAGGTCCGCGGCGTGCGGGAGCGCGGCGTGCTCGCCTGGCGCGGCATCCCCTTCGCCGCACCACCCGTGGGGCGCCTCCGTTTCCGGGCCCCCGAGGCGCCGGCGGCGTGGACGGGCGTCCGCGACGCCGGCCGGTTCGGACCCGCAGCCCCGCAGGACCGCGTGCAGTTCGTGGGCGTCGACGCCACCACCCCGCTCAGCGAGGACTGCCTGACGGTCAACGTGGTCGCACCGGAGGGCACGGCACCGGGCGACGGGCTGCCCGTCCTCGTGTTCGTCCACGGAGGCGCGTACAGCGTGGGGTCGTCGCGAGAGTTCCCGAGACAGGGCGAGACGCTCGTCCGTGAGGGCGGCATCGTCTACGTGAGCCTGAACTACCGGCTGGGCGCCTTCGGCTACCTGGACTTCAGCCACTGGGCGACCGAGGACCGCCCGTTCGACTCGAACCTCGGGCTGCGCGACCAGGTCGCCGCCCTCGAGTGGGTCCGCGACAACGTCGCCGCGTTCGGCGGCGACCCCGGCCGGGTCACCGTGTCGGGCGAGAGCTCCGGCGGCAACGCCGTGACGACCCTCATGACGGTGCCGCGCGCTCGCGGCCTCTTCCGGGGGGTCGTCGCCCAGAGCGCACCGCCGAACGCCATCTACCCGCCGGACGTGACGCGGCGCTGGGCGGGCGAGTTCCTCGAGCTGCTCGCCCACGACCTGCGCGACGACGACCTCGAGGCCACGAGCGTCGACGACGCGGCGACGATGCTCGCCGAGGCACCGACGACGGCGATCGTCCGGGCCGCCAGCCGGTTGCAGTTGCGCACCCCGGACGAGGATCCGGGGACGATCTGCTTCAGCCCCGTCATCGACGGCGACTTCCTGCCCGAACGCCCGCTCGACGCCTTCAAGGCGGGCCGGGCCCACCCGGTGCCTCTGATCATCGGCACGAACGACCGCGAGGGGTCGGTGTTCACCGGCCGCCGCGACATCCTCGCCACGACGAAGCCCCGCATCCGGGCCATCTTCGCCGCGACCGAGAAGAAGGCCCGGAAGGCGATCAAGAAGCACTACCCGGGGCTGCCCGCCCGCCCGGCCGCCCTCGACTTCGGCGGTGACTACGCGTTCTGGTTCCCGAGCGTCAAGGTGGCCGAGCGGCACGCGGTCCACCAGCCGGTCCGGTTCTACCGTTTCGACGCCACGACGCGCATCCTCCGCACGGTCGGGGTGGACGCGTTCCACGGTCTCGAGCTCTGGGCGATCTACGACCGGATGGGCTCCGCGTTCGGGTGGGCGATGAGCCTCCTGGGCGGCCGTCGGGCGTTCCTGCGCACGGCGGCGCGGACGCGTTCCCGCTGGCTCGAGTTCGTCCGCACCGGGGCGGTCGCCGACTGGCCGACCTACGACCCGCACCGCCGACGCACCCTCATCATCGACGCCCGCGACCGCGTCGAGCACGATCCGCGGGGCGAACGGCGCCGGGCCTGGCAGGACTTCGTCCCGCACGTGTGAGGCGCGCCCCGGCCGCGCGACGGTCCGCGTCACCCGCCGTTCACCGGGATGTACCCCGCTGGTCACCACCGAGTTGACCCGCGTCCACCCACCTGTGACACTCAGGCCGGTGGACATCACACTCATCGTCGTCCTGGTCATCGCGCTGGCTCTCTTCTTCGACTTCACGAACGGGTTCCACGACACGGCCAACGCCATGGCGACCCCGATCGCGACCGGCGCGATGAAGCCCAAGGTCGCCGTCACGGTGGCCGCGATCCTCAACCTCGTCGGCGCCTTCCTCAGCACCGAGGTCGCGAAGACCGTCTCCGGCGGCATCATCCGCGAGGGGGACGGCGGGGTGCAGATCACCCCCGAGATGATCTTCGCGGGCCTCATCGGCGCCGTCGTCTGGAACATGTTCACGTGGCTGCGAGGGTTGCCCTCGAGTTCCTCGCACGCCTTGTTCGGCGGGTTGATCGGTGCGGCGATCGTCGGTGCCGGCATGGGGTCGGTGGACTTCGGCGTCGTGCTGTCGAAGGTCGTCCTGCCCGCCCTGCTCGCGCCGTTGATCGCCGGCGTCGTGGGGTACACCGCCACGCGGCTCGCCTACACGATCACCCGACGCCGCGACGACAAGAGCGAGCGCGGCGGGTTCCGCTACGGCCAGATCTTCACGTCGTCGCTGGTCGCCCTCGCGCACGGCACGAACGACGCGCAGAAGACCATGGGCGTCATCACGCTCACGCTGATCGCGGGCGGGTTGCTCACGCCCGACTCCGGCCCGCCGTTCTGGGTGGTCGTCGTCTGCGCGTTCGCCATCGCCCTGGGCACCTACACCGGCGGCTGGCGCATCATCCAGACCATGGGCGGCGGTCTGACCGAGGTCAAGCCCACCCAGGGCTTCTCCGCCGAGGCGTCGACGACCGCGACCGTGCTGGCCTCCAGCCACCTGGGCTTCGCGCTGTCGACGACGCAGGTCGCGAGCGGCTCGATCATCGGTGCCGGCCTCGGACGCCGCGGCTCGAAGATCCAATGGGGCACCGCCGGCAAGATCGTCGTCGCCTGGTTCATCACGTTGCCCGCCTCGGCGGCGGTCGGCGCCGTCGCGGCCCTGATCGCCACGCTCGGCGTCGCGGGGCTCGTGATCGACGCCGCCGTCGGTGCCGTCGTCATCGCGGGGATCTTCGTCATCTCCCGCCGCCGGCCGCACGACCAGGGCTCGGCCATCGAGGTCGACGTCGCCGCCACCTCGGTGCTCTCGCGCCGCCGTGCCCGACGCGCCGTCCGCAAGGGCCGCGTCGACACTCCCGCGTCCGGGGTCGAGGCCCCGTTCGTCCGCATGGACGACCCACCCGAGCCCGTCCCCGCCCCCCGGGGTCCGGTCCCGACCGACGACGAGGTGCGCTGATGATCGACTGGTCCGCCTTCCTCGTGGTCGCGCTCGTGGCGCTCTTCTCCGCGGCCGCCCTCGTCTCGCTCTACTCGCTGGGCCTGCGCCTCCTGACCGTCGAGGGCCGCACGCCCGTCCGCACCGCCGCGGGGTACGCCTGCTTCGTCGTCTGCGCCCTCGGCGTGCTGTACGGCATCTACCTCATCGTCCCGGGTTTCCACCGCTGACCCTCGGCCACCCCGGCTCGTCTCGTCCCCAGGGCGGGACCCCTCTCGGACGGCCGCCCCGCGCCTCCGCGGGAACGGCCCGTCCGCGGTCCCGCCGGTAGGCTCGACGGAAGCGTCCGGTCGACGACGACCGGGCCCCGACTGACGACGGAGGCTCACCACACGTGACGACCGAGACAGCAGCACCGACCCGCACCGAGACCGATTCGTTGGGCAGCCGCGAGGTGCCCGCCGACGTCTACTGGGGCATCCACACCGCCCGGGCGCTCGAGAACTTCCCGATCTCGCAGCGGCCGATCTCGGTCTATCCCGACCTCGTCACGGCCCTCGCCCTCGTGAAGCAGGCGGCGGCCCGCGCCAACGTCGAGATCGGCGTGCTCGACCCGGTCAAGGCCGAGGCCATCGAACGCGCCTGCGAAGAGATCCGCGGGGGCGCGCTGCACGACCAGTTCGCCGTCGGGGTCATCCAGGGCGGCGCCGGCACGTCCACCAACATGAACAGCAACGAGGTCATCGCCAACCGCGCCCTCGAGCTGCTCGGCCACGCCAAGGGCGAGTACCGCCACCTGCACCCGATCGACGACGTCAACCGCAGCCAGAGCACCAACGACACCTACCCCACCTCGATCAAGATCGCGATGGTGCTCACCCTGCGCCGCCTCCTGGTCGAGCTCGACCTGCTCGCCGACTCGTTCGCCGCCAAGGGCGCCGAGTTCCACGACGTGCTCAAGGTCGGCCGCACCCAGCTGCAGGACGCCGTGCCCATGACCCTCGGGCAGGAGTTCACGGGCTTCGCGCACACCCTGGCCGAGGACGTCCAGCGTCTGCGCGACGTCGTGCCGCTGCTCGGTGAGATCAACCTCGGCGCCACGGCCATCGGCACGGGCATCACGGCGGACCCGCTCTACGCCGACGCCGTCCGGCGACACCTCAGCACGCTCTCGGGCATGGACCTCGTCACGGCCCCCGACCTCATCGAGGCGACGAGCGACACCGGCGTCTTCATGACGCTGAGCGGCGCCCTCAAGCGCAGCGCGATCAAGCTGTCGAAGATCTGCAACGACCTGCGGCTGCTCTCGTCCGGTCCGCAGGCCGGCATCAGCGAGATCACGTTGCCGCCGCGCCAGGCGGGGTCCTCGATCATGCCGGGCAAGGTGAACCCGGTGATCCCCGAGGTGGTCAACCAGGTCGCGTTCTCGGTGGCCGGGGCCGACGTGACGGTCACGATGGCCGCCGAGGCCGGGCAGCTCCAGCTCAACGCGTTCGAGCCCGTGATCACCCACTCGGTCATGCAGAGCCTGCAGTGGATGACCTACGCCTGCCAGACCCTGCGGGTCAACTGCGTCGACGGGATCGAGGCGAACCGCGCCCGCCTGACCCAGCAGGTCGAGACGAACGTCGGCAGCGTCACGGCGCTCACGCCCTACATCGGCTACACGGCGGCGGCGGCCATCGCCCACACGGCGCTGACGACCAACGCGGCGATCGCGCCGCTCGTCGTCGCAGCGGGCCTCATGACCGACGAGCAGGTGCGCAAGGTGCTCTCGCCCGCCCGACTCTCGGGGCTCGCGCCGATCACGAGCGCCATCACCGTCATCGACGTCGAGGACCCCGCCGCGGCGGTGGCCCGGGCGGCCAACACGACGGGCGCCCGCAACCCGGGCGACGAGACCGCCGGCTGACGCGACCACGTCGGGGAGGCGCGGTTCCGGTCGACCGGCACCGCGCCTCCTCGAGGCGCGGCCTCTACGACGTCGAGGGGGCGTGGGTGGTCGGGTCGACCTGGTCGGCGCGCTGAGCGGCCTGCGGCCGTTCGTCGGCCGGCCGGTCTCGATCACCCCGGAGGTGGACGCGCCGGAGTTCGTCGGGTTCGAGCACGCCGCCGTTCTCGCGCAGGGCACGCTCGCGGATCGCCCGGCCCACCCGGACGTCCCAGGCGAGGTTGCGAGCCAGGATGTGGTTGCGCGCCGTGTCGCGGAGCGGCAGGGGGATGACCTCTTCGGCCTGCACCCCGCGACGGAGCTGGCGCATCCGCAGGATCTCGCTGTCGAGCTCACCGCCGATGACGAGCACGAAGTTGCTGATGTACGCGTAGAGCAACACGACCACGACGCCGCCCACCCAACCGTAGAAGCGGTCGTAGTTCGACACCGTCGCGACGTAGACCGCGAAGCCGACCGTGGCGAGCGCCCAGCCGCCGAGGGCGACCATGGCGCCGTACGACACCCAGCGCAGGCGCGGTGGCCGCACGTTGGGCGTGAAGAAGTAGAGCATCGCGACCGACAGCACGGCCAGGGCGACGAGCACCGGCCACTTGACGACGTCGTAGAGGTCGGTCCAGGGGCGGCCGATGCCGAACCGTGCGGCCACCGCGTCGCTCAACGTGGGCGTCACCAGCAGGATGACGGCGATGACGGCGAACGACACCATCAGGACGAGCGTGACGATCATCATGTGGCCGCGGAACTTCCAGATGCGGCGCCCCTCCTCGACCTCGTAGGCCGTGTTCATGGCCCGGCCGAACGCCGTCGTGTAGGCCGACAGCGACCACAGCGTGAGCCAGAGGCCGATGCCGAACGCGACGCCGGGGTTCGACAGGCTGAGCATCTGTTCGAGCGGCCAGCGCAGGGTGTCGATCGCGTCGGGGGTGAGGACGTACCGGGCCACCGAGAGGATCTCGTCCACGGCGTCACCGTCGTCGACGAACAGCGCGACCCCCGAGACGAGGGCGAGCGCGCCGGGCACCAGGGCGAGCATCGAGAAGAAGGTGAGCGACCCGGCCGCGTCGATGGTGCGATGGCGCAGGAAATCGTGCCAGACCCGCATCACCACGTACCGGACCAGCGACGGGTCCTCGGGCAGGGAACGCGTCGAGGCCATCCTGCGAGATTACCGGGCCGTCCGGCTCGTCGCGGCCCGCCCGCAGGCTGCGCCGACCCCGGCGTCAGCCCGTAGGGTCGGGGGATGACCTGGTCCGATCCCCGCGGCGTCGGACACGACGCGTACGGCCGCCCGCTGACGCCGTACGCCGACCCCTCCTCCGTCACCCCGGGGGCCGCTCCCGGGTGGTCGGCGCATGCTCCCGCGGTCAACCCCGAGCCGGTCTGGTACCCCGTGCAGCCGGTCTTCGTCCAGCCGACGCCTCGCCGCCGGGTGGCCAGTGCCGTGGCGCTCGCCGTCGGGTTCACCGTGATCGGCACCTTCGCCCTGGCCGTCGGCCTGTACTTCCTGATCTTCGTCCAGCCCGCCGTCCTGCTGGCCGGGAGCCTGCTCGCCTTCGTCCCGTTGGCCATCGTCCTGGTCGGCATCTGGTTGGTCGACCGCTGGGAGCCCGAGCCGCGCGTGGCGCTGCTCTTCGCCTTCCTCTGGGGTGCGGCGGTCGCGGTCGGCACCGCACTGATCGTCGACATCGCCCTCACGACGGCGCGGTCGGTGCTCGGGGTCCGCTCGAGCGGGCTCGAGGACGTGCTCGGGGCGGTGGTCCAGGCGCCCCTCGTCGAAGAGGGGGCCAAGGGGCTCGGCGTGCTGCTCGTCCTGTGGATCTTCCAACGCCACTTCGACGGCCCGGTCGACGGCATCGTCTACGCGGCGACGGTCGCGGCGGGCTTCGCCTTCGTCGAGAACATCCAGTACTTCGCCCTGCAGGTCGGGGAAGACCTGGCCACGGGAAGCCAGGGCCTCGCCTACGTCTTCTTCGTGCGGGCCCTGATGTCGCCGTTCGCCCACGTGATGTACACGGCCTGCACGGGCTTCGCCCTCGGTCTCGCGGCACGGCGGACGGGCCCGTACGGCGCGATCGGCTGGTTCTTCGTCGGCCTCGTCCCCGCGGCGGGACTGCACGCGCTCTGGAACGGTGCCCTCTTCGTGGTCGGCGACGGCTTCTTCGTCTACTACCTGCTCGTGCAGGTGCCGATCTTCGTGGCCATGGTGTTGCTCGTGGTGTTCCTGCGACGCAACGAGCGGAGGGTCACCCACGACCGGCTCGCCGAGTACGCCGCGGTCGGCTGGTTCAGCGCCGACGAGGTCGGCATGCTCTCGTCGAGCGCCGGTCGCCGCCGCGCGCGGTCGTGGGCGGCGTCACGGGGCATCCGACCCGCCATGAAGGTCTTCATCTCGAACGCGACGCGCCTCGCCTTCACCCGCCAGCGGCTGGTGAAGGGCCGCCGCGCGCTCGACGAGGCCGTCCAGCGCGACGAGGCCGAGCTGCTGCAGGCCCTGACCGCGAGTCGCGTCGCCCTGCAGGCACCGCCGACGGCCTTCGTCGGCTACCCGCAGCACCCGGGGTGGCCGTCGCAGGTGGCCGGACCGCCCGTGCCGCCGCAGTCGGGCCCCGGGTGGTGAGGCGCGCCACGACGGCGACGGCGACGGCGGTGACGGCGGCAGCGGCGACCGTGGCCGCCGCCGCGGGTCAGGGCCTCGGCGCCTCGGCGTCGTAACGTCCGAACGCGGGCGTCAGCCGGGCCACGAGGGCGACGAGGGCGACGACCAACAGACCTCCGAGCAGTGGCGGCCAGAAGACGGCGATGCCCGCGACGAGTCCGACGAACAGGTCGCCGACTCGCGGCCCGCCCGTGACCACCACGATGAAGATCCCCTGCAGGCGGCCCCGCATCGCGTCCGGCGCGGCCGACTGGAGGATGGTCGAGCGGAAGATCGAGCTGACGTTGTCGCTCGCACCCGCTCCGGCCAGTGCAAGAGCGGCCCCGCCGAGGGCGGCCAGGTTCGCCTGGTCGAGTCCGGCCGTGACGCCGCCGCCGTGGGCCGGCGTCACGAGCAGCACGACGCCGAACGCGGCGATGCAGAGACCGTAGGCGGTGATCGCCCACCGCACGGCGACACCCTGTCGGCGCACGTGGCCGAGGCGTCCCGAGAACACGCTGCTCAGCAGGGCGCCCACCGCGAACGAGGCGGAGAGGACGCCGACCGTCACCGCGCCTCCTCCGATCACGAGCGTGCCGACCACCGGGTAGAGGACGCGGGGCATGCCGAACGTCATCGCGACTATGTCCATGACGAAGGTCGTCCGGATGTTCGGCGACCGCTTCAGGAACGCCAGCCCGAAGCGCAGCGACTCGAGCCCCGGACGCTGGGTCTCGCCCTCGGGGCGGATCGGGGGCAGCGTGACGATCCCGAGGAACGCCGTCGAGAACAGCACGACGTCGACCGTGTACGTCAGCGGGAACCCCACGCCCGCCACGAGCACGCCGGCCAGGGCGGGTCCGACGGTGAGCATCAGACCCATGCTGATGCCGCTCAGTGCGGAGGCGGCGGGCAGCAGCTCGCGGGGCAGGAGGCGCGGCACGATCGAGGCGCGCGAGGTCGCGATCATCGTGCCCGCCACGGCGTTGACCGTGGTCAACAGGTAGAGCAGCCACACCTCGTGCAGCCCGAGGTACGCGTGCAGCGCGATGGCCGCGGTCGAGAGCCAGGCGAAGACGGCGGCGACCAACGCGACCTTCCGACGGTCGAAGGCGTCGGCGAGCATGCCGCCGTAGAGGCCGGCGAGGATCATGGGAACGAGCGAGACGACTCCGACGAGCGCGACGGCGAAGGTCGACCGGGTGATCTCGAAGATCTCGAGCCCGACGGCGACGAGCGTGAGCTGCGTCCCGATGCCACTGATCGCGCTGCCCGCGAAGAGGCGGGCGAAGGCCGGACTCGTCCGCAGCGGGGTGACGTCGACGAACAGCGGGCGACGGGCGGGCGCGGCGGGGTCGGGCGGCGGAGGCGGAGGCGGGGTGGTGGACAAGCTGCCATTCTTGCCGATCGTGCAGGTTTCCGCAGGCTGCGGCGGCCGCGGCGGCCGCGGCGGAGCCCGATCGATTTGGCGTCCCGTCACCGTCGGAGTAGCGTCCATGTGTTCGCATCGATGACGTCATCTCGGTGCGGATGTCGGGTCGGCTCCTCGAGCCTCGCAGGGAGGACGCGAGTGGCCGACCCGCCCCCTCGGCCCGTCGGTGGTTGGATGGTCGGCATGACTCACGATCCCCAGACCAAGCCCGAGATCGACGCCCCGACCGGCCCCGCCCCCACCGAGCTGACGATCACCGACATCACCGTCGGCGACGGAGCCGAGGCGCAGTCCGGCTCGACCGTCAACGTCCACTACCTCGGCGTCGAGCACGACTCCGGCGAGGAGTTCGACTCGTCCTGGAGCCGTGGCGAGGCCATCAACTTCCCGCTGCAGGCCCTGGTCCGCGGGTGGCAGGAGGGCATCCCCGGCATGAAGGTCGGCGGACGCCGCGAGCTCGTCGTGCCGCCCCACCTGGCCTACGGCCCCGCCGGCGGCGGGCACCCGCTCTCGGGCAAGACGCTGATCTTCGTCATCGACCTGCTCGGCGTCAGCTGATGACGGTCGCCCCCTCGGTCGGCCTCAACGACGGGCGCACCCTGCCGCAGCTCGGCCTCGGCACCTACGGGCTGAACGGCGACGAGGGCACGGCGCAGGTCGTCCAGGCGATCTCGTCGGGCTACCGTCTGCTCGACACGGCGCTGAACTACGGCAACGAGGCGGCCGTCGGGGCGGCCATCCGCGAGACCGACGTGGCCCGTGACGACCTGGTCGTCACGACGAAGCTGCCCGGCCGACACCACGGGTTCGACGAGGCCCTGGCGAGCTTCGACGAGAGCCGGGCGAACCTCGGCCTCGACTTCGTCGACCTCTACCTGATCCACTGGCCCCTCCCGCGCATCGACAAGTACGTCGAGGCGTTCAAGGCCTTCGTCCGGTTGCAGGAAGACGGCCTCGTCGGCTCGGTCGGCGTCTCGAACTTCACGGCCGAGCACCTGCAGCGAGTCGCCGACGAGACGGGCGTGGTGCCCGCGGTCAACCAGATCGAGCTCCACCCGTACTTCCCCCAGGCCGAGTTGCGTGCCGTGCACGAGAGCATGGGCATCGTCACCGAGAGCTGGAGCCCGCTCGCGAAGCAGAGCGAACTCCTCACGGAGGTGCGGGTCACCGACATCGCGCGGGCCCACGGCAAGACGCCCACGCAGGTCGTCCTGCGCTGGCACGTCCAGCTCGGTGCGGTCCCCGTCCCGAAGTCGGCCGACGCCGGTCGTCAGCGCGAGAACCTCGACGTCTTCGACTTCGAGCTCACGCCCGACGAGGTCGAGTCGATCAGCGGCCTCGAGCGGGGCCGGCTGTGGGACGGCGACCCGCTGACCCACGAGGAGTTCTAGGCCCGGCTCCACCGCGGCCACCCCAAGGAGGCGCGCTCGTCCCCCCGAGGACGAGTGCGCCTCCTGCGTCTCGGGACGGATTCCCGGGCCTCGCCGTCGGTGGTCGGAAGCTAGACTGGCGTGCCGACTTTTCCCGAAGGGTACGAACACCTGTTGTCATCCGAGATCGACCGCGAACGCGCCTATGTGGGCACCCTCTACGAACGCCTCGACGAGCTGAAGGCCGACGCCCGCGTCCGTCTCGAACGGACCCGCCGCGAGACCGTCGGCGGCAACCACCAGAGCCGCAGCGAGCGCGACGCCTACGCGCGCCTGTACGAAGACACCATCGTCCAGCTCGGCTCGGTCGACGAACGGCTCGCGTTCGGTCGCCTCGAGCTCGAGACGCCCGACCTGCTCGGCCAGACCGGCGACGTCGACCGCCCGGCCGAACCGGGCGAGGGCGGGCGGTACCGCTACATCGGCCGCATCGGCCTGCGCGACGAGGCCCACCACCCGATCCTGCTCGACTGGCGCGTCCCCGGGGCCAGCGCGTTCTACCAGGCGACGGCCGCGACGCCCATGGGCGCCCGGGCCCGTCGTCACCTGACCCTCGACGGCCGCACGGTCACCCGCCTCGAGGACGAGGTCTTCGACCCCGACCTGCTCGATCGCGACGACGTGCAGCTGCAGGGCGAGGGGGCGCTCATGGCCGCCCTGACCGCCCAGCGCACCGGCCGCATGACCGACATCGTCGCCACCATCCAGGGCGAGCAGGACCGGATCATCCGCTCTCAGCTCGACGGCGTGCTCGTCGTCCAGGGCGGCCCCGGCACGGGCAAGACGGCCGTCGCGCTGCACCGGGCCGCGTACCTGCTCTACTCGCACCGCGACCGGCTCAAGGGTTCGGGCGTGCTCGTCGTCGGGCCGTCCCGGTCGTTCCTGCGCTACATCGAACAGGTGCTGCCGTCGCTCGGCGAGAGCGGCGTCGTCCTGTCGAGCCTCGGCGGCCTGTACCCGGGCGTCGAGGCCCAGACCGACGACGCGCCCGACGTCGCCGCCCTCAAGGGGTCGGCCGAGATGGCCGAGCTCATGCGTCGCGCCGTCCGGTCGCGGCAGGTCCGCCCGGCCGAGCCGACGACCATCGACATCAACGGCGAACGACTCGTGGTGCGACCGGAGCTCGTCGGCGAGGCCATGCGCAAGGCGCAGGAGCGCGGCAAGCCCCACAACGTGGCCCGGGTCACCTTCAACAAGGCGGCCCTCTCGGCCCTGACGCGCCAGCTGGTCGACCAGATGCGCGAGCACGGCACGACCGTCGACGAGTCCGACGAGGCCGTCCTCCGGGAAGACATCCGGCAGTCGTACGACGTGCGCGTGCTGCTCAACACGGCCTGGCTGCCGCTCAGTGCCGAGAAGCTCGTCGAGGACCTCTTCGCCCGGCCGAACTGGCTCGCGTCGATCACCCCGCGCTGGACGCCCGAGCAGCGCGCCCTGTTGCGGCGTGAACGCGGAGCGGGCTTCACGGTGTCCGACGTGCCGCTGCTCGACGAGGCCGCCGAGCTGCTCGGCGAGTTCCAGACCGGTGTCGACCCCGAGCGCCTGGCCCGCAAGGCCCAGCGCAAGCGCGACATCGAGAACGCCGAACGGGCGATCGAGAACATGGGCGTCGAGGGCATGGTCAGCGCCGAACAGATCGCCGGCGGCTTCGCCGAGCGGGCGGCGTCGATGACCACGGCCGAGCGGGCCGCGGGCGACCGTACCTGGGCGTTCGGCCACGTGGTGGTCGACGAGGCGCAAGAACTCTCGCCCATGCAGTGGCGACTGCTCTCCCGGCGCTGCCCGCTGCGGTCGTTCACCGTCGTCGGCGACATCGCCCAGGCGTCGAGCCCGGCGTCGGCGACCTCGTGGGACCGCGCCCTCCAGGCCCTGCTCGGCCGTCGTCGCGGCGGAGGCGCCCAGGGCACGTCGGCTCCGTGGCGGCTCGAAGAACTGACCGTCAACTACCGCACGCCGGCGCAGATCGTGACCTACGCCGAGGGCGTCGCGACGGCGAGCGGTCTGCAGATCACCCCGAGCCGATCGGTGCGCTCGAGCGAATGGCCGGTGCGCGAGGTGACCGGCGCCTCCTCGAAGGACGACTTCGTCCGTGCCACCGTCGACGCCGTCCGGGCCGACCGGGCGATCGACTCCGAGGGCACGCTCGCGGTGATCGCCCCCGAGCAGGCCGTCTCGACCCTCGTCGAGGCCCTGTCGGCCGAGTTCGACGGTCTCGTGGCCGCCGGCACGGCATCGTTGACCAAGCCGATCTCGGTGCTGAGCCCGGCGACGTCGAAGGGTCTCGAGTTCGACTCGGTCGTCGTGGTCGACCCCGAGCGCGTCCGACTGGCGAGCCGACGCGGCAACGCCAGTCTCTACGTGGCGATGACCCGGCCCACGCAACGCCTCACGGTCGTCTCGTAGGCCGGGTCGTCTCGTAGGCCGGGTCGGGGCGCCGGGGCCGGCCGGCTCGGCCTGAGCCGGCCCGGCCCCCGCGCCGGCTCGGCCCCTGACCCGGTCAGGCCCCGGCCACCCCGAACTCGTCATCGAGGGCCGCCAACTCCCGGTCGACGCGTGCTCTCAGGGCGTCTTTCTCGACGGCGGGCAGCCAGCTGGCGTCGACGCCAGCGGAGGCCATCGAGCGCACCTGGTCGGCGGTGGCCCCGATCTGTTCGTGCACGATGCGGTACTCGGCGGCGAGGGTCGTCGGGAACATGCCCGGGTCGTCGGAGGCCGGCACGACGTTCAGGCCCGCCTCGAGCATGGCCTCGATGGAGGCGCGGCGCCAGGGACGCCACGACCGTCGGGAGGTCGTCGACACGACGGTGAACGCCACCTGCTCGTCGCGCACGCGCGCGACGACCTCGTCGTCCTCGAGCACGTAGTACCCGTGGTCGATGCGGTCGCAGCCGAGCTGGTCGAGGCACGTGATCGTGTTGACCGCCGTGGGGGAGTGCTCGGACGAGTGGGCCGTCCGGCCCAGCCCGGCCTCGCCCGCCAGCCGGTAGGCGTCGACGAAGCGCTCGGGTGGCCCGCTCGTCTCGAGGTTGTCGAGGCCGATCCCGGCCACGTACTCGTGCGGGTGGTCCACCACCTGACGGACGAGTTCGAGGGCGTGCTCGCCGCTCCTGCTGCGGTCGATGCCCTGGATCATGCGCCCGGTCATGCCGAAGTCGCGCTCGGCGAGCCGGATGCCCTCGGCGTAGGCCTCCACCGAGCCGGTGTAGCCGAGCGACGCGAGGTGCGGCGGGACGGCGTCGAAGAACAGCTCGAGATGCCGCGTCGCACTCGCGTGGTGCGCGTCCTCGAAGGCCTCGTAGACGATCCGGGTGAGGTCGTCCGCGTCGCGGAGCACCTCGACGACCCAGTTCGAGGCCTGGAACAACGAGTACGACACCTCGGGCTCGTCGACGCTGCGCCCCTGCGGCACGGGGATGCGCGTGTCGCGGTAGAGAGCCGGGTCGGGCGGGAGCGAGTTGATGTCGGCGAAGATCCGCTCGGGCTCGTCGGGCAGGTCGAGACCCTCGCGGCGGGCCAACTCGGCGAAGGTGCTCGCGCGGACCGTCCCGATCAGGTGGCAGTGCAGGTCGACCTTGGGCATGCGGTCCAGGTAGGCCGGGGGCAGGGTGGTGTCCGTCACCGCGAGGTCACCTCGCGGGCGAAGCGGTCGACCCAGTCCGAGCGGGTGGGGACGAGTTCGGTCGGGTCGAGGGTCGAGTAGCCCGCCGCGACCGGGTCGGCGGCGATGTCGCCCACGACGGCCTCGATCGTGTCGGGCACCGTGGCGCCCGGGGCGACCGGCAGGTCGCCGACGATCTCGGCGGACGAGGTCTGCGCCTCGACCGAGAGCAGGTAGTCGATGAACTGGTTCGCACCGTCGACGTTCTCGGCGCCGGTCGGGATCATCGCGCGGTTGGTGGCCATGTAGCGGCCCGTCGCGGGGGCCGTCCAGGCGATCGGTTCGCCGGACTCGACGAGGTCGGTCGCGAAGCCGCTCAGGGAGTCCGCGGCGACGATCTCGCCCTGCGTCAGCAGGTTGGTCACCTCGGTGGAGGAGCTGTAGAACTGCAGCACGCCGGGGGCCCACTCGCCGAGCCGGTCGAGGGCCGCGTCGATGTCGTAGGGTCCGTCGCCGTACTCCTCCGCGACGCCCGAGACCATCAGCTGGCCGGCCGTCACCGAGATGTCCGGCAGGGCGACCTTGCCCGAGAGGTCCTCCTCGCCGTACAGGCTCCACTGCGCGGCCTCGTCGGCGGTCAGTTCGTCGGTCGAGTACATCGTCCCGTTGAGCTGGTAGCTGTAGGCCGGGCCGAGGTACGAGTCCTCCTTCGCGAAGTCGGCGATCTCGTCGAGCGACGGCACGGCCGAGGCGTCCACCTGCTGGAAGAGGTCGTCCTCCTGGCCGAGTGCCGCGTAGTAGTCCGAGATCAGCATGACGTCCACGTCGGGCTGCCCGCCCGCGACCTGCAGCTGGGACAGGCGGTCGGAGTTCGATCCGGTGTCGACGACCACCTCGATGCCGGTCTTCTCGGTGAACGGGTCGATGACGGCTTCCTGGAACTCCTCGACGCCGAACGGGAAGGTGCTCACGGTGATCGTGTCGGCGTCGGACTCGCCGCCGCCGTCGGCGGAGCAGCCGGCGAGCACGAGGGTCGTCGCGGCGACGCCGGCGACGATCGCCAGGCGGGTGCGGAGGGTGGAGGTCATGGTCGTGTCCTTTCGGGGCGGTCTCGGCGAGACCGGGCGGTGTGGAACGCGGGCGGGTGGGACGGTGGAGGGGAGACCCGAGGAGGCGCGCGCGGCTCCGCGCACCGGGCGGGTCAGTCGGCGAGGGCCACGAGCCGCGACGCCGGCGCCGAGACGGTCACCCGGTCGCCGATCGCGACCGTCTCGGAGCCCGTGCTGCGGACGTCCGACAGCAGGCGCACTTCGGCACCGGCGGCGTCGACGGCCTGCACGGTGACGAGCAGGTCGACCCCGCGGTACGCGACGTCGGTGACGACCCCGGCGAGATGCAGGCCGTCGGGCACCGCGCCTCCTGCGGGGGGCTCGGGGACGACCCCGAGGTGCTCGGGGCGGATCGCGAGCAGCGTGCCGTCGGCCGCCGTGACGAAGTTCTCGTAGCCGAGGAAGTCGGCGACGAAGCGGTTCGCCGGGTTCGGGAACACGTGCTGGGGCGAGCCCTGCTGCATGATCCGGCCGGCCCGCATGAGCACCATGTCGTCGCTCATCTCGAGCGCTTCGTCCTGGTCGTGCGTGACCAACACGACGGTGAGGCCCGTCTCGCCCTGGATGCGGCGGATCTCGGCGCGCATCTGGACGCGAAGGCGCGCGTCGAGGTTCGACAGGGGTTCGTCGAGCAGCAACAGCTTCGGCCGGATGGCGATGGCGCGGGCCAGCGCGACGCGCTGTTGCTGGCCGCCCGAGAGCTTCTTCGGCTTGCTGCCGGCGAGGTGGGCCAGGCCGACCAGGTCGAGGGTCTCCATCACGCGACGGCGGCGCTCGGCGGTGTCGACGCCGCGCAGCTTCAGTCCGTAGCCGACGTTGTCGGCGACGCTCAGGTGCGGGAACAGCGCGTAGGACTGGAACACCATGCCCAGGTCGCGCTTCTCGGGTGGGGTGCGCGTGCTGTCGACGCCGGCGATGCGGATCGTCCCCGACGTCGGGGCGGCGTAGCCGGCGAGCATGCGCAGGCTCGTCGTCTTGCCACATCCGCTCGGGCCGAGCAGCGTCGTGAGCTTGCCCTCGGCGATCGACAGGTCGATCGAGTCGACGGCGGTGAAGTCGCCGAAGACCTGGCTGACGGCGACGAATTCTGCTGCGGTGCTCATCTGTTGATGCCTCCGAAGATCTTGGCGAAGCCGACGGTGCGTTCGGCGATGACGGCGATGACGACGGTGCCCGCGAGGATCAGCGTGGCCATCGCCGCGACCATGGGGTCGTAGCTCTGCTGCACGTAGTCGAGCATCGTGACGGGCAGGGTGCGGAAGTCGCGGCTCTGCAGCAGCAGCGACAGGGGCACGTTGTTGAACGAGGTGACGAAGCTGAGCAGCGCCGCCGAGAAGATGCCGGGCCGCAGCAGGGGCAGGGTCACCGTGACGAAGGCCCGCAGGGGAGACGCGCCGAGACCGCGGGCGGCCTCCTCGAGGGCGGGGTCGGCCAGTGCCAGGGAGGCGCCGGTCACGCGGACCGCGTAGGGCAGCATCAACACGGTGTGCCCGATCAACAGCACGGGGAAGGCGTCGAGCCGGAACCCGATGACGAGCTGCTGGTAGAGCGCGAGCCCCACCACGAGCTCGGGGACGATCAGGGGCGACAGGAACAGGGCCTCGACGAGGCCCTTGCCCGGCAGCCTGCCGCGATGGATCGCCAGGGTCGCGGGGATGCCGACGAGCAGGGCGAGCACGGTGGCGATCAGGGCCAGCTGGAGGCTCGAGACCAGGGCCTGGGTGAACGGGTCGTAGCCGAAGGCGGCCTCGAACCAGCGCAGCGAGAACCCCTGGGGCGGGAAGCGCAGAGTGCGTTCACTCGTGAACGCGGTGGCGACGACGAAGAGGATCGGGACGATCATCACGACGTAGCCGGCGACGGCGAGCGTGCCGGCGACCGGGCGGCGGGTGGTCACGAGGTGGCTCCCTTCCGGGCGACGAGCGACGACAAGCCGGAGACGACGAAGACCAACACGGTCATGATCAGGGCGGTGGCCGAGGCCCCGGCCCAGTCGATCGTCACGCTCGAGTACGAGAAGAGCTGGGTGGCGAGCATGCGTTGGCCCGAGCCGCCGAGCAGGTACGGGGTCGTGTAGGCGGTGACCGAGCCCGCGAAGACGAGGGTGGCCGCGACGACGACGCCGGGCAGAGAGAGGGGCACGACGATGCTCCAGAAGGTTCGCGTGCGGCTCGCGCCGAGTCCGCGGGCGGCGTCGTCGAGGCCCGGGTCGACCTGGGCCACGGCCGAGTAGCACGAGATGATCGCGAGCGGCAGGAACAACTGGGTCAGACCCAGCACGATCGCCAGCTCGGTGTAGAGCAGCTGCGGGGCCTCGTCGACCAGGCCGAGCGTCGTGAGCAGTTGACCGATGGCGCCGTTCTTGCCGAGCACCACGAGCCACCCGAAGGTGCGGACGACGTTGCTGAGCAGCAGCGGGAAGATCGCCAGGGCGAGCAGGACGCCCGACCAGCGCGAGGTCGAACGGGCCAGCAGGTAGGCGATGGGGAAGCCGAGGGCCACGCAGATGACCGTGACGACCAGGCCGAGCCCCACGGTGCGACCGATGATGCGCAGGTCGAACGGGTCGGTGAGCATCTGGCCGAGGCGGCCGACGATCTCGCCGGCGGTCACGCCGGGTGGGGCGAACAGCATCGCGAGCGACGGCACCGCGAATCCGATCAGCAGGAAGGCGAGGCCCGGCAGCAGCAACAGCAGCGCGGGTTTGCGGGACGTCACGGGTTGTCCTCCGATCGGTGTGGCCTCTGGGGGGATGCCGACCCCACCTCGGGTGAAACCGGTTACATCGACCCTAAGGGCGCTGGTCGCCTGCGTCGGCCCCGCCGTGTAAACACCTTGTTACAAGCGTCGGACCACCGCGCGGGACCGGTTTCACGGAGGCCCTAGGGTGGTGGGCATGACTGGGGCAGGGCGGCTCGCGACGCTGGCGGACGTGGCGACGCTGGCGGGCGTGTCGAAGGCCACCGCCTCTCGCGTCCTCAGCCGCCCCGAGCTGGTGTCGCCCGACACGGCCGGACGCGTGCTCGCCGCCGCCGAGAAGCTCGGCTTCGTGCCCAACCGGGCGGCCCGTCAACTGGCGAGGGGGCGCACGGGCGTGGTCGCGCTCGTCGTGCCGACCCTCGACAACGCGTTCTTCACGCCGATCATCGCCGGGGCCCAGGCCGCGGCGGGCGAGGCCGACCTCCAGCTGACGGTCGCCGTCCACCCGCTGGCCGAGGCGGGTGAGCTGGCGGCGTTCGAGCGGCTGTCGCACCAGGTCGACGGGTTCATCGTCGTCGCCCCGCGCGGGGCCGACGACGTCGTGCGGGCCGCGACCGGCCACAAGCCGACCGTGCTCGTCGACCGCGAGGTGGCCGGGGTGTCGTCGGTCGTCGCCGACACGGCTGCCGCCTTCGGCTCGCTCGTGTCGCGCTTCGTCGCCGAGGGGCACGAGCGCGTCGTCTACCTCGGCGGGCCCGACGGCTCGTGGCAGAACACCCAACGCACGGCCGCGGTGGTCGACGCGGCGGCCGGCCGGGCCGAGCTCACGGTGCTGGGTCCCTACCCGTCGACCTTCGAAGCCGGCGTCCGGGCGAGCGACCACGTCCTCGCCTCCGGGGCGACGGCCGTCGTGCCCTACGCGACGGCCATCGGGCTCGGCCTGATGTTCGTCCTCCGGGCCGACGAGCACCGCGACCGCTCCGTCACGGTCAGCTCGGAGCGCATGGTCGTCGACGCCCTCGGTCTGGTCGGCGTCCCGGCGATCGACGTCGACGGCGAGCACCTGGGGCGGGTCGCGGCCGGCCGCCTGCTCGAGCTGCTGGCACCGGGTGGGCCGTCCGAGCCGACCTCCACGCGCCTCCCGGTGCCGGTCCGCTGGCCCTGACCTCGCCGACGGGCTGCGGAGCCCGACGCGGCTCGGCTGGAGGCGGCCGGGCCGGAGGAGGCTCGGCGGTGGGCGCCGGGCGTCGGGCGTCAGGCGTCGGGCGTCGGGCGCCTCAGCGGGAGGCGCCTCAGCGGTAGTCGGCGGGCCAGGCGAAGGCCGGAGGCGCGGTGACGGTCTCGCCGATCGGCGCGAGCACGAGGTCGATGCGTTCGAAGTCCCGCAGCGGGATGCCGGCCGGGTCGGACGTGTAGGGGCTGCCGCCGACGAAGGTGTGGAGCTCGAGCCCGTCGTCGTGCCCGAGCGAGCCGACCCCGCGTCCGTCGAGGGCGACGTCCCACTCGCTGAACAGTTGGCCCAGTACGAAGGTCTCGCGGGTGGGGGACTCGACGTGCACGATGCCGCTCGTGTCGTGCGTGTGGATCTCGGCGGCGAACTTCGCGTCCGAGTCGTGCCCGATGTCGCCGGGGACGGTCACCGCCTGCCCGTCGACGGTGATCGAGAGGTGCGTGTGCACGTGCATGGCGAGGTCCTGGCCCCAGACGTTCTCGAGACCGGCGGCGGCGGCCCGGGTCTCGAGCCGGTCGGTGGCGGGTCGACCCCACGGAGGCGCGGTGACGGCCCCTCGGACGTTCAGCGGGTTGCCGCTCTGCACCACGGCCACCCCGACCCCGCCCGCCACGAGGACGACGAGGGCGAGCAGCCCCGCGAGCACCTCGCCCGAGAGACGCCGACGAGGTCGGCGCGTACGGTCGCTCATCGGGTCGGACCGGCCTCGGCCTCGGAGGTGCTGCGGACGCGGTCCACGAGCTCGCGCCACGGCCCCGTGACCTGCTGCTCGGGCAGTTTGGCCTTGCGGGTGGGCCGGGTCTCGGCCGTGATGACCCAGACGAAGCGATCGGGCTGCACGGCCTGCGCGGCGGCCGGGGCCTGCGACCAGGGCACCTGGTCGATGAGGACGAGCCACGACTCGGTGTCGGGCTCGGAGTCGACGTCGACCGTCCAACTGCGGGTGAGACCGGCGAAGCCACCGGAGCGCGACACGGTGACCTTCATGGGCGCGATGCTACCCCGGCCGTGTCCGGGGCAGCAGGGTCTCGTGCCGGTCGGCGTCAGCTGGCCGGGGTGACCCCGACGCCCGCCCACCCGGCCGACGTCGCGCGGGTCTCGTCGGAGTCCGCTCCGTACCGTGTGGTCGCCGCCTCGACGGTGGCCGCCGCGAACTGCGCGAAGGTCGCCTCGGTCGACAGCGTGCCGCCGGTGAGCGTGTCGTACCAGATCTGCCCGGCCCGCAACCAGGCCTCGCCGCCGAGCGCCTCGGCGACGAGGTAGAAGGCCCGGTTGGGGATGCCCGAGTTGAGGTGCACCCCGCCGTTGTCGTCGGTGGTCTCGACGTAGTCGTCCAGGTGGGCGGGTTGGGGGTCTTTCCCGAGGACGTCGTCGTCGTACGCGGTGCCCGGGGCCTTCATCGACCGCAGCGCCCGCCCCTGCACCTCGGCGGTGAAGAGCCCTTCGCCGATGAGCCACGTCGCGTCGTCGGCGGTCTGCCCGAACAGGTGCTGCTCGACGAGCGCCCCGAACACGTCGCTGACCGACTCGTTGAGCGCACCCGACTGCCCCTGGTAGGTGAGGTTTGCGGTGTACTGCGTGACGCCGTGGGTGAGCTCGTGCCCGATGACGCTGACCGAGGCCGTGAAGCGCCCGAAGACTTCGCCGTCGCCGTCGCCGAACACCATCCGCTCGCCGTTCCAGAAGGCGTTGTCGTAGTCCTGGCCGTAGTGGACGGTCGCGTCGAGCGGCAGCCCGGCGCCGTCGATCGACGAGCGCCCGTAGACCTCGTGGAACAGCGCGTAGGTCGCGCCGAGGGCGTCGTACGCCTCGGTGGCGGCGACGTCGTCGGTGGCGGGTTCACCCTCGCCGCGGACGCGGACGCCCGGCAGCTCTTCGGTGCCCTGCGCGTCGAACACCGAGCGCTCGAGCACGGACTCTGCGCCGAGCGCCCCCCGGACGACCGGGGGAGTCGCGTTGCGGTCGACGGCCTCCATCGCGAGCAGGCCGTTGCGCGCCGCCCGAGGTGCCCGGTGCAGGCGGGGAGAATCGGCTTCGGCGAGGTGGGCGAGCAGGTACGGGGGGACGATGAACCGCGACATGCGTGCACTCTCGCACGCGCCTCCGACATCGGGCCCGACTGTTCACACGATCGTGACGTACCGGTCGGTCGCGCGTCGCGGGGACGGACGCAGCAGGCCTCGAGGGGCGGGGGGCGCCGTCCGCCCGACTACCGTTGAGGGCATGACCGTCACCGATGCCTCCTCGTTCGTCGACAGCAAGATCGCCGTCGTCCCCGACTTCCCGAAGCCCGGCATCCTCTTCCGCGACGTCACCCCGCTCTTCTCCGACGCCGACGCCTTCGCCACCGTGACCACGGCGCTCTCCGAGCCGTTCGACGGCGGGTTCGTCGCCGTCGCCGGCATCGAGGCGCGCGGCTTCGCGCTCGCCGGGGCCATCGCGATCGAGCAGGGCGTCGGCGTCCTCACGGTGCGCAAGGCGGGCAAGCTGCCCGGCGAGGTCCTCAGCGAGAGCTACGCCCTGGAGTACGGCGAGGCCACGCTCGAACTGCGTCCGAACCAGATCCCGGCGGGGTCGAGCGTCCTGATCGTCGACGACGTGCTGGCGACCGGCGGCACGGTCGAGGCGACCGTCACCCTGCTCGAACGAGCGGGTTACGTCGTGGCCGGCGTCGCCGTGCTGCTCGAGCTCGACGGTCTCGGTGGCCGGGCCCGCCTCGAGGGCCACGTCCCCGTGCACGCCCTGTCGTCCGCCCCCGCCTGACCTCTCGCGTCGGCCGCCGGGCGCCGGTGGCCGTCCGACCTCAGGCGAACGACCGAGCGGCCTCGAGCGCCCCGGGGAAGAGCAACCCCGCCCCGCCCAGCAGGCAGCCCAGGGCGACGAGCACGAAGACCCCGACCCAGACGACGCCCGGCACCCGGGTCAGCCCGGCGAGCTGGTCGGCGTCCGACGCGGTCGAGCGTGAGCGCCGCCGGCTGCGCTGCAGCTCGAGCGACGCCCGCAGCGCGCCGAAGCCGAGGACCGACGTCACGACGAGTCCGAACACCGCCTGCCAGGTCGGCGACGCGAAGAACGTCACGGCGACGACGAGGGCGGCGCCCAGCAGCACCACCCAGAGCCCGAACCAGTTGCGGATCTGCACGAGCATCAGCGCGAGCAGCAGCAGCAGGGCCCAGAGCAGCCCGGCCGCGTAGCCGGCCGACAGCAGCCACGCGGCGCCCAGGGCGGCGATCGCGGGTGCGGTGTAGCCGGCGAGCAACGTGATGACCATGCCCGCCCCGGTCCGCGGCCCCTTCGACACGGTCAGGCCCGAGGTGTCCGAGTGCAGTCGGATGCCCGTCAGCCGACGACCGGTCAGCACCGCGGCGAGGCCGTGCCCGCCCTCGTGCACGACGGTGACGGCGTGCCGCACCGTGTGCCAGGTGCCCGGCAGCAGCACGAGCAGCAGGCCGGCGGCGACGCTGCCGAGCAGCCACGAGCCGGGCAGGGGGGCGGCGAGCTGGCTGATCCGGGCCCAGAGGTCGGTGAGTGCGTCCACCCGACGAGCCTAGGAGGCGGGGTGCGCGGGGTCGCGCACCGCGCCTCCTCGGCCCTGCCGCGGTCGCCCCCCGGGGCGGGTCGTCCTCCAGGCTGATCTTCGGCCGTTCCGGGCGTCCTCCCACCGACCGGTGCCGCACCATGGACGGATGCGTCGCGCCGTCCTCCTCCTGCTCACCCTCGTCTACCTCGCCGGGGTCGCCTGGATGACCCTGCGACCGAGCGTCTACGACGCGGACACCGGGGCGTTGCTCTGGCGGGCGCTCGACGTCTTCGCCCGGCACGACGAGACCTCGTGGATCACCTTCGCCCGGGTCGAGGCCGCGGCGAACGTGGCGATGTTCGTCCCGATGGGCATGTTCCCCGCGCTCCTGCTGCCGAAGCGCTTCTGGTGGGTCGGCATCGTGGTCGGGTTCGCCGCGACGGTGGGCATCGAGACCGTCCAGGCGACGTACCTGTCGGCCACGCGCTTCTCCGACCCGCAGGACCTCGTCATGAACACCCTCGGGGCCGCGATCGGCGCGGCGTTCGTCGGACTCGTCCTGCCCCGGCGGCGTCGGGGTCGGGGACGGGGCCGATCGCGACAGGGGTCGGCGGCGCCCGTCTGGTAGGCTCCTCAGGTTGCCGTCTGAACGGCCGCGGAGAAAGAGAGCTCGCACATCCGGTGACGAGCACCGCGCAACGAACTGAAAGGGGATCCCTCCATGGCACTCGCACCTGACGTCAAGACCCGGATCATCGAAGAATACGCGACCCACCCCGGCGACACCGGATCCCCCGAGGTCCAGGTCGCCGTGATGACGCAGCGCATCCTCGACCTGACCGAGCACCTCAAAGAGCACAAGCACGACCACCACTCGCGTCGTGGCCTGCTGCTGCTCGTCGGCCAGCGCCGTCGCCTCCTGGGATACCTGTCCAAGGTCGACATCGAGCGTTACCGCACGCTCATCGGTCGTCTCGGCCTGCGCCGCTAGTCCTCGCGCTCCGGACGTCTCGACGACGGCCCCCTCGGCACCCAGCTCCGGCTGCACGCCGAGGGGGCCGTTCTCTCGTTCCGGGGGAGGGGCGGTGCCCGTGCTCGAGGGCAGGTGCGGCGCTCAGTACCAGTTGTTCGCGACCGAGTGCGCCCACGCGGCGCACATCGTCCCGTAGCGGCCCTGGATGTACCCGATGCCCCAGTCCACCTGGGTGCGGTAGTTCGTCTGCCAGTCCAGTCCACTCGAGGCCATCTTGTTGCCGGGCAGGGCCTGGGGGATGCCGTAGGCGCCGCCCGACGGGTTGGTCGCGTTGGTGCGCCAGCCCGATTCTTTGTTCCAGAGCTGGACGAGGCAGGTGTACTCGGCCCCGGACCCGACCTTCGTGGCCGCGTAGGTCTTGGCGCCCGCCGGGTCGTTCACCGCTCCGGTCGGGGGAGGCGTCGCTCCGCCGGGACGTCCCGTTCCGGGGACGGTCGCCCCGCCCCCGGACGATCCGCCACCTGCGGACGATCCGCCACGCGACGGCGCCTTCGCGGCGGCGGCGGCCTGGGCCTTCGCCGCGGCCTCCTGCGCCGCGTACGCCTGCTGCGCGGCGACGCCGGCCCGGTACTGCTGTTCGAGCTCCGACGTCGAGTCCTTCAGGGCGGCGAGCTGGGCGTAGAGGTCGGTCGACCTCTGGGTGGCGCTGGTCACCTCGGCGTCCGCGGTCGCCTGCGCCGCGGCGGCCTGGTCGGCCGCGGCCCGGGCGTCGCGCGCGAGCGAGTCGCGCCGGTCGGCCGCGGTCGTCGCCTGCTCGCTGAGGGACGACACCGTGTTGCTCGCGGTCGTGGCGTCGGCGAGCACCGTCTGCCACCGGTCGCCGAGCTGCGTGAGCGAGCCCAACTGGTACAGCGCGGCCCCGGGGTCGGGCGACGTGAAGAGGTCGGTGCCCAGGGTCTGCGTGCCGCCGGTGCGGAACAGGCTGCCGGCGAGCTGGCCGGCCTCCCGCTCCGCCGTGTCGGCGGAGGCCCGCGCACGCTCGGCGTCGGCCGAGAGCTCGTCCGCTCGCTGCGACGCCGCCGAGAGGTCGGACTGCGCCGCCGCGTCGGCCTGGTCGGCGAGGACCGCCTCGTCGCTGCGGTCGGACGCGGCCTTCTCGAGGCTGTCGAGCGACGCGTCGATCAGGTCGACCTGCGCCTGGGTCGCCGCGGCGTTCCCCTTCGCGGCCTCGACCTGGGCCCAGGTCGGGTACCCCGCGGCGGACGCGGCGGACGGCGCCACGAGCGTCGTCAACACGAGAGCCAAGGAGGCGCCGGTCGCCACCGCGAGGCGGCTCGCGCGACGATCCCGGCCGGACCTGTCGTGAGCACGCATGGAGACGACCCTAACGCCGTCCCCCCGGCACCGCGCCTCCCCGTCCGGGCGACACCCGCGTCGCGGACCCCGGCCGGACGGGTCCGAGTGCTAGGATCGCGCTCGGAGCAGGCCGGTACGGCTGCTGGTCACCGGTGGTGACAGGCGGAATGCCCCGACCGACGCCGAGCGTCCGGGTCGGGTGCGGGGTCCGACCGTTTCTACTGTTGGCCAGACGTGCCACCGCCTCCGTCGCGTTGTTGCACGTGCATGTCGCCATGCCGTCCACGCCGCCCGCTCCGGTACACATCGATGCCCACACGGGGCCTCGATGCAAAACAAAGAGGAGTAGCCCCCACATGGAGGGTCCAGAGATCAAGTTCGGCGAAGCCGTCCTCGACAACGGCAAGTTCGGCAAGCGCACCATCCGATTCGAGACCGGTCGTCTCGCCCAGCAGGCTCAGGGAGCCGTCGCTGCCTACCTCGACGAAGACACCATGCTTCTGTCGGCCACGAGCGCCAGCAAGAAGCCGAAGGACAACTTCGACTTCTTCCCGCTCACCATCGACGTCGAAGAGCGTTCGTACGCCGCGGGCAAGATCCCCGGCTCGTTCTTCCGCCGCGAGGGTCGCCCCTCGACCGAGGCCATCCTGGTCTGCCGCCTCATCGACCGGCCGCTGCGTCCCTCGTTCGTCGAGGGTCTGCGCAACGAGGTCCAGGTCGTCATCACGGTGCTGAGCATCGCTCCCGACGAGTTCTACGACGCCCTCGCGATCAACGCGGCCAGCGCCTCCACCCAGATCTCGGGTCTGCCGTTCTCCGGCCCCATCGCCGGTGTGCGTCTCGCCCTGATCGGTGACCAGTGGGTCGCCTTCCCCAAGGCCAGCCAGCTCGCGGACGCCGTCTTCGACCTGACCGTCGCGGGCCGTGTCGTCACCGACGCCGCCGGCAACGAGGACGTCGCGATCATGATGGTCGAGGCCGAGGCCACCGAGCACGCCTGGGGTCTCATCCAGGGCGGCGCCACCAAGCCCGACGAGGCGATCGTGGCCCAGGGCCTCGAGGCCGCCAAGCCCTTCCTCAAGCAGCTCGTCGACGCCCAGGCGACGATGGCCGCCCAGGCCGCGAAGGAGATCGCCGACTACCCGGTGTTCCTCCCCTACACCGACGAGGTGCTCGAGGCCGTCACGGCCGCCGCCGGCACCGAGCTCGCCGAGGTGTACAAGATCGCCGGCAAGATCGAGCGCCAGGACGCCGACGACGCCCTCAAGTCGCGTGTCAAGGACGCGATCGCCGCCAAGGTCGACGCGGGCGAGCTGCCCGACACGGCCCTCGGCCAGGTCGGTGCCGCCTACAAGTCGGCCACGAAGAAGGTCGTCCGCGACCGCATCCTCACCGAGCAGATCCGCATGGACGGCCGCGGCCTCGCCGACATCCGTCCGCTCGACGCCGAGGTGCAGGTCATCCCGCGCGTCCACGGCTCCGCCATCTTCCAGCGCGGCGAGACCCAGATCATGGGCGTCACCACGCTGAACATGCTCAAGATGGAGCAGCAGATCGACTCGCTGAGCCCGGTCACCAAGAAGCGCTACCTGCACCACTACAACTTCCCGCCCTACTCGACCGGTGAGACCGGCCGCGTCGGGTCGCCGAAGCGTCGCGAGATCGGGCACGGCTTCCTCGCCGAGCGCGCCCTCGTGCCGGTGCTGCCCAGCCGCGAAGAGTTCCCCTACGCGATCCGTCAGGTGTCCGAGGCCCTCGGCTCCAACGGTTCGACGTCGATGGGTTCGGTCTGCGCGTCGACCCTGTCGCTGCTCAACGCCGGTGTGCCCCTCAAGGCCCCGGTCGCCGGCATCGCCATGGGACTCGTCTCCGACACCGTCGACGGTCAGACCCGCTACGCGGCCCTGACCGACATCCTCGGTGCCGAAGACGCTCTGGGCGACATGGACTTCAAGGTCGCCGGCACGAGCGAGTTCGTCACGGCGATCCAGCTCGACACCAAGCTCGACGGTCTGCCGACCGCCGTGCTCGACGCCGCCCTCAAGCAGGCGAAGGAGGCGCGCACCGCCATCCTCGGCGTGCTCAACTCGGCGATCGACGCCCCCGACGAGATGGCCCCGACCGCGCCCCGCGTGATCTCGGTCCAGATCCCGCAGGACAAGATCGGCGAGCTGATCGGCCCCAAGGGCAAGACGATCAACGCCATCCAGGACGAGACCGGCGCCGACATCAGCATCGAAGAAGACGGAACCGTCTACATCGGTGCCGTCGACGGTCCCTCGGCCGAGGCCGCCCGCGCCCAGGTCAACGCGATCGCCAACCCGACCAACCCCGAGATCGGCGAGCAGTTCCTCGGCACGGTCGTCAAGATCGCGTCCTTCGGTGCGTTCGTCTCGCTCCTCCCCGGCAAGGACGGCCTGCTGCACATCAGCGAGGTCCGCAAGCTCGCCGGCGGCAAGCGCGTCGAGAACGTCGAGGACGTCCTCGGCGTCGGCCAGAAGATCCTCGTCGAGATCACGAAGATCGACGACCGCGGCAAGCTCTCGCTCGCCCCGGTCGTGGCGGAAGAAGCCGACACCGACTCGAGCGGAGCGACCGAGCAGTCGACCGACGAGTCCGTCGACGCGTAGTCACCGCACCACGAAGGGCCCGCCCCGACCTCGGTCGGGGCGGGCCCTTCGCCGTCCCGGCGTGGCTCCCTGGTCGCTGCCGGAGCAGGAGGCGCGTCCCCCGGATCGGGGCGGCGACACGGCGTAACGATTGGGTGCGGCGGCGGCGGAAACCGGGCGCGTGGCCGTATTCTTGATCGTGGAGGGCGAACCATACCCCATGCGATCGCACAGAGTCGCATCGGGAATTCGCGACGAGGAAGGAACGGCGTGACCGAGACGACGGCCGAGCTCGCCCGTTCTGCCACGTCCGACTTCGCCGCCGCAGCCGCCATCGCGGCCGCCGCCGCCCGGGCGTCCGCCGCCCAGCCCACCGTTCCCGTCGATCTCGGCATCATCCAGCCGCGCCGCCGTCTGGGCCTCTCCGACCTCAAGGTCTTCCCCTTGGCCCTCGGCGGCAACGTGTTCGGGTGGACGGCCGACCAGGCCGAGACGACCTCCGTGCTCGATGCCTACTTCGATCTCGGCGGCAACTTCGTCGACACGGCCGACTCCTACGCCGGGGGTCGCAGCGAGATCATGATCGGATCGTGGATGCGCTCCCGTCGATCACGCGACGACATGGTCGTGTCCACCAAGGTGGGCAAGAGCGCCGACAACCCCGGTCTGACCCCCCGCGCGATCGAGCGGGCCGTCGACGCGTCCCTCGAGCGGCTCGGAACCGACCACATCGACCTGCTCTACCTGCACGTGGACGACACCGAGGTGGCGTTCGAGCGCACCCTGCTGGCCGTCGACCACCTCATCCGGGTGGGCAAGGTCCGATGGTTCGGTGGTTCCCATCACTCGGGCAACCGCCTCTACGAGGCCCGCATCGCGGCGGGGATGCTCGGAATCGCCCCGATGGTGGCCCTGCAGAACCAGTACAACCTCCTCGACCGGTCCGAGTACGAGAAGGGCCTGGCGCACGTCGCCGCGCAGCAGCGACTCGCCGTCATGCCGCGCTTCGCCCTCGCCAGTGGGTTCCTCGCGGGCAAGTACCGTTCGCGCTCCGACTTCGCCCACAGCCCCCGTCGCCGGGCGCTCGCGAAGTACTTGTCCAAGAGGGGCCTCAGGGTCGTGCACGAGCTGGACCGCATCGCGTCCGTCCACGAGGTCTCGAGTGCTGCGATCGCGCTGGCCTGGTTGCTCGCCAAGCCGAACGTCGTGGCACCGGTGGCCAGTGCGACGAACGCCAAGCAGGTCTACGAACTCGCCCAGGCCGCGCGGGTGCAGCTCACACGCAACCAGGTCCTCGACCTCGACCGCGCCTCGGCCTGACCGCCAGGCGACGTGGTCGGCCCGTACCTGGGGGTACCCGACGACGACGTCCGCGGGGACGGCGCCACGGTGACGCGCTGCCGGGACAGCGCCCATGGTGACGTCGATGTGCTGCGTCGTCCGCCGATGACCTAGGCGGCGACGAGGAGCCGCTCCGCCGTGCGGCGCAGGGAGGCCGCCGCGGCGATGGCGTCGCCGGCGTAGGCGCCCACCTGGGCGCCGTCGAGGGCGAGGACGAGATCGTCCGCTGCGTCGCCCGGCAGGGGGTGGCCCGCGACCTTGAAGAGGGAGACCATCTCGGCCGTCAGCCACTCGCGGTGCTCGGCGATGGCGAGACGGACGGGGTGGGTCGGATCGCTGAACTCGGACGCCGCGTTGGCGAAGGCCGAGCCTCGGAACGACACGGTCTGGAGTCGGGCGCCGACCGCCTCGAGGTACGCCTCGAGGGTCGCGCGGCCCCCGTCGTGGGCCTCGACCAGGGCGGACAGCTCGGCTGCCTCGAGGTCGTGACGACCGGCGAGGTACTCGAGCACGAGGGTGTCCTTCGCGCCGAAGTGCTTGTAGAACGTCGCCTTGGTCACCGACGACTCGGCGATGAGGCGGTCGACGCCGACGACGCGGACGCCCTCGTCGTAGAACAGGCGATTGGCGGTCGTCAGGACGCGGGATCGGGCACCGGGGACGGGGGAGTCGGCGCGAGGGCGACCAGGGAGACGCTGGACGGCCGGTTGGGGGGAATCGACCGTCACAGCGTGGCTCCTTGGGACGTCTCGGCTAGAAGCCGCGTGGGGGACGCGCGCTCCGGACCTTCTGACGACGTCCGACCAGCCGCCGACGACGACCATCAGGGGGGATGGGGTCGTCGTCGGTGGTCTGACTCTAACACCGATGAGGACAAACAGAGTTGTCTGTTTGTCCTCAGAATCGTCCCCCAGTTCGGGTGCCAGCCGTCCCGTGGGGCTCACGGACTACCGCAGGGGAGGTCGCCTAGGCTCGACATGATGAACGGCCCTGTCTCCTTCCCGCTCGACGAGGTCGAGATCTCCTTCCGCGCCACGGGCGACGCGCTGGTGAGGCGCACCGTGCTGCCCTCGGGCGTCCGGGTGCTCAGCGAGCGCATGCCCGGGGCGCGCAGCACGACCATCGGCCTCTGGGTCGCGGTCGGGTCCCGTGACGAGTCGGACGCCGAACGGGGGTCGACCCACTTCCTCGAGCACCTCCTCTTCAAGGGCACCCCGACCCGGTCCGCCCTCGACATCGCGGTGTCGTTCGAGTCGGTGGGTGGCGAGCACAACGCCGCGACGGCCAAGGAGTACACCTGCTACTACGCCCGGGTGCGCGACGTCGACCTCGACGACGCGATCGACGTGCTCACCGACATGGTGACCTCGTCGACCCTCGACCCGGCCGAATTCGAGACCGAACGAGGGGTGATCCTCGAAGAACTCGCCATGGCGGAGGACGATCCAGCCGACATGGCCGGTGAGCGGCTCTTCGAGTCGGTCTTCGGCGACCACCCGCTCGGTCGTCCGATCGGGGGGTCGCCCGAGAGCATCCGTGCTGCGGCCCGCGACGACGTGGACCGGCACTACCGAGCGAACTACCGTCCGCAGGATCTCGTCGTGTCCATCGCCGGGGCGGTCGACCACGACCGAGCACTCGAGCGGTTGACGGCGGCGCTCGACCGGGCCGGGTGGCCCACCGAGTCGGCGTCGCCCGTGCCCCGTCGCGACGACGCACCCGTCGGGCTCGTCGCGGGTGAACCGCTCCAGGTGATCCGGCGTCCCCTCGAGCAGGCCACCGTCCTGCTGGGGCTGCCGGGCATCTCCGTCGGGGACGACCGTCGACCCGCCCTGGCCGTGCTGAACTCGGTGCTCGGCGGGGGCATGTCGTCTCGACTGTTCCAAGAGATCCGTGAGCGCCGTGGACTCGCCTACTCGGTCTACTCGTTCGCCCCGAGCTACTCCGACGCCGGTCTCTTCGGGCTCTACGCCGGGTGCACGCCCGCCAACGCGGGTGAGGTCGCCCGGCTCATGCTCGGCGAGCTCGAAGGCCTCGCCACCGACGGCATCACCGACGACGAGCGCCGACGAGCCCTCGGCCAACTCGGAGGGGCGGCGGCCCTCGCCCTCGAGGACAGCGACACCCGGATGAACCGCCTCGGTCGAGCCGAGATCTCGACCGGTGAGTTCGTCGACCTCGACACGTCCCTCGCCCGGGTCGAGGCCGTGACGTCCGACGACGTCCGGACGTTGGCGGACCGCCTCCTCTCCGGCCCCTTGTCGACCGTGCTGGTGGGCGAGGTCGACGAGACGTCCTTCCCGATCCCGACGACGACGTCGGGAGCGACCCCTCGATGAACCAGGAGACGACGGTGTCCCATTACCTCTACCTCGTCCGGCACGGCGAACAGCAGGACGCCGAGCACGGACTGCCCGACGGTCCACTGAGCGAACGGGGCAAACGCCAGGTGCGCCTCCTCGCCGAGCGCCTCGGGGGAGTCCCCTTCGACGCAGCGTGGCACTCCCCGCTCGAGCGTGCCGAAGAGACGGCCGCGATCATGACCGAGCGCATGCCGGCACTCGAGTCACAGCCGTCGACCCTCCTCTTCGACTGCGTGCCGTCCGGTCCGACGGCCGACATGCCGTCGTCCTACAAGCCGTTCTTCGGCGGGGTCACGGACGAGCAGATCGAGGCCGGGCAGGCCCAGATGTCCGACGCGGTCGCCGAGTGGCTCACCCCGGCCCGAGAGGATCGCCACGATCTCCTCATCACGCACAACTTCGTGATCGGATGGTTCGTCCGCGAGGTGTTCGGAGCGCCGGACTGGCGGTGGATGGGCGTCAACCAGGCCAACGCCGGGTTGACGATCATCCGGGTGCGATCGGCGAAGCCGCCGGAGCTCGTGACGCACAACGACCTCGGGCACCTGCCCGTCGAGCTGCGCACCGGCCTTCCGGTCGAACAGCCCTTCTGAGCTCTTCGTCCGCCGGTGGCCCCCTCAGGCGGTCCCGCGCGGGTCCTCTGCCCGGACGGCCTTGCCGTACCACGTCGTGGCGTTCGGGTTCGCGTTGTAGGGCTCGATCGTCGCGTACCCCGCGCTGCGGTAGAGCCCCCCGGCAGCCGCCAGGCTGTCGTTCGTGTCGAGCACGATCTCGTCGGCCCCGAATGCGGACGCCCGACGTTCGAGTTCGTCCAACAAGGCCCGACCGAGACCCAGTCCCCGGCCCGCGGGACGCACGTAGAGGTGCTTGACCTCGTACCGCACGGCCCCCGAGGCCGAGGGGGCGATGAGTCGGATGCCGCCGCACGCGGTCGGCTCGGAGGCCCGACCCGCGTCCGGGTCGGCCGCTTCTCCCTCGACGACGACGAACACGCCGCCCGGTGGCACGAAGGCCGTGGCGTCAGGCAGGGTCGTCGTGTACGTGCCTTGTGCCGAGGGGAAGGTGCTCTCGCGCTCGGTGAAGTACTCGGTCAGGAGGGCGGCGGCATCGGGGGAGGAGACGCTCGTCTCGCGGAACCTGGGCATGCCGTCCATGCTAGGTCGCGGCGCGGCCCGGTCCGTCGTGGTGCCCCCGGTAAGTTGGACGGCATGACTTCGCGCATCGCCGTGGTGGGAGCCACCGGCACCCTCGGTTCGTTCATCGTCGGCCTCGTCGAGCGCACCCCGGGGCTCGAGCTCCACGCCGGTCTCTCGTCCCGCGACGATCTCGACGACGTCCTCGGGGCCGACCTCGTCGTCGACGTCACGCACCCTGCCGTCAGTCCGGGGATCGTCGAGCACGTCGTCCGCGCGGGCATCCCGGTGCTCGTCGGAACCTCGGGCTACAACGCCGAACGCCTGGCCCGTCTCTCGACGGTCGTCTCCGACGCGGACGGCCCCGGCGTCCTGGTGGTGCCGAACTTCTCGATCGGCTCGGTGCTCGCGACGCGGTTCGCCACCCTCGCGGCGCGCTTCTACGAATCCGTCGAGATCGTCGAGGCGCACCATCAGGGCAAGGTCGACTCGCCGTCGGGCACGGCCGTGCGCACGGCGGAACTCATCGCCGAGGCTCGTCGGGACCTCGGCCCGGTGTCGGCCCCGCACGCGGACCAACGGGCCAGGGGTCAGCAGGTGGCGAGTGTGCCGGTGCACAGCATGCGCCTCCGCGGCGTCGTCGCGAGGCAGGAGGTCGTCTTCGGCGGTGACGGCGAGACCCTCACGCTCACGCACGACACGCTCTCGCAGCGCGCGTACGAGAAGGGGCTCCTCGTCGCCATCGAGGCCACCCCGGGCGTGACCGGGGTCGTCGTGGGGCTCGACGCCGTCCTGCCCCTCGAATCGTGAAGGGGCGTGCGGCCGCGCTCCTGATGGCGCTGCTCCTGCTCCTCTACGTCGTGCTGGTCGGTCAGCGGGCCGTCCTCTTCCTGTCGACGGGCGAACCGGTCGCCATCGCGCTCGGCGTCGCCCTGCTCGTCCTCCCCCTCCTGGGACTGTTCGCCCTGGTGGTCGAGCTGCGCTTCGGTCTGCGTACGCAGCAGATCGTCGGGCAACTCGCGGCCGAGGGCGGATTGCCGGTCGACGACCTGCCACGGCGTACCTCCGGTCGGTACGAGCGCGAGGCGGCCGACGCGGCGTTCCCCGCCTACAAGACGGCCGTCGAGGCGGCACCCGACGACTGGCGCGCGTGGTTCCGCCTGGGCCTGGCCTACGACGCCTGCGGTGACCGCCGACGAGCTCGTCAGGCCCTGCGCTGGGCCATCAAGCTCCGGCGCGAGACGGCCGGCTGAACCCGCCCACCCGAGTCGTGCGCGTGCTCAGAGCGCGTCGACGAACGCTGTCAGCGCGTCCTCGACCGTGCGGTGCCTGAAGGTGAAGCCGTCGCGCTCGAGCACCTCGGGCACGACCTGCTGGCTCGGCAGCAGCATCTCCCGCCCGGCCTCCTGCATGGCGGTCGAGATGACGGCCTCGGGAACGCCCAGCAGGTAGGGACGGTGCAGGTCGGCCGCCAGGGTGCGCGTCACGAGGTCGCTCGTCGCCGGCGTGGGGCCGACCAGGTTCACGGGTCCCGAGACGGACGACGTGAGGAGGTGCACGATCGCGGCGGCCTCGTCGTGCAGGCTGATCCAGGGCCAGAACTGGTCACCGGTGCCGAGTCGTGAGCCGAGCCCCAGCTTGGTGAGCGGCAGCAGGGGCTTGAGCGCGCCTCCTCCGGGGCCGATGACGATGCCGGTCCGCAGCATCACGACGCGCGTGGCCTCGGGGGCCTTCCGGGCGGCGGCCTCCCAGGCGACGACGACGTCGCTCAGGAACCCCTCACCCCGGCCGCTCGACTCGGTGAGTCGTTCGCCGGGCCGATCGCCGTAGACGCCGACGGCCGAGCCGCTGAGGAACGTCGAGGGCGCCGTGGACGCCGCCGCCATGCCGTCGACGAGCGTCGACGTCGCGGCCAGACGTGACTCGAGGATCTCGCGCTTGTACCCGGCCGTCCAGGGCAGACGACCCAAGGAGGCGCCGGCCAGGTTCACGACGGCGTCCGCGCGGGCGATCAGGTCGTGGTCGACGATGCCGGCGCTGGGCACCCAGGTGTACTCGTCGTCGGCCCGGGGTTCGCGACGCACCAGCGAGAGCGGACGGTGGCCTGCCTCGCGCAGCTGGCGGGTGAGTTCGGTGCCGATCATGCCGCTGGCGCCGGAGATCAGGACGGTGAGTGCGTCGGTCATGGGGACACCGTATTCCGGCCCGCTGGGGGAGCGTCCGCCGGTGGCGCGGGCGCTTCCCGTCGGGAGCGCCCTGCGAGGTAGAGTCGACGCCGTGCCCGAGACCGAAGCCACCCCCGCCGTGCCCGCCGACAAGACCCCCGAGTTCCGTTCCGACGTCACCGTCGAGCTGGTCCGCTCGAGTGCCCACGACTCCGACGTGCTGTTCGCGGCCCGGGTCTCCACCATGGGCGAGCTCACACTCGACGGCGCGCAGGCGTCGGCCGACGGGGCCCAGGCGACCAAGGGTGCCGGCCTGATCAACTACCTGATGCGCGACCGTCACGGCTCGCCGTTCGAGCACAACTCGATGACCTTCTACGTGCAGGCGCCGATCTTCGTCTTCCGCGAGTTCATGCGTCACCGCATGGCCAGCTACAACGAAGAGAGCGGTCGTTACCGCGAGCTGAACCCGGTCTTCTACGTCCCCGCTCCCACGCGCAACCTGCAGCAGGTCGGCAAGCCCGGCGCCTACGACTTCCTGCCCGGCACACCCGAGCAGTCCGCGCTGGTCGACGAGGCCACCCGCGCCGCGTCGGTGCAGGCGTTCGAGGCCTACCAGCGCATGCTGGACGCCGGCATCGCCCGCGAGGTCGCGCGGATCGTGTTGCCGTTGAACATCTACTCGTCGATGTACGTGACCGTGAACGCACGGTCCCTGATGAACTTCCTGAGCCTCCGGACGAAGCGCGAGGGCACCCACTTCCCGTCGTTCCCGCAGCGCGAGATCGAGATGTGCGCCGAGAAGATGGAAGACCTCTGGGCCGAGCTCATGCCCCTCACCTACGCGGCGTTCGGGGCGAACGGGCGCGTCGCCCCCTGACGGCCGTCCTCGCCGACGCGACCGGCGCCTCCTGACCGGGGCGTCCGACGCCTCACGAGGAGGTCGGGCCCGACGCGAGCCAGTACGCTGGAGGGCGTGTCGAACATCAGCAACCCCTTCGGTCAGGTCCTCGTCGCCCTCGTGACGCCGTTCACCGCTGACGGCGAGGTCGATTGGCCTGCTGTCGAGAAGCACATCGACGACTGCATCAGCGCCGGGGCCGACGGCATCGTCGTCACGGGCACGACGGGCGAGACCAGCACGCTGACCGACCCCGAGAAGCTCCGACTCGTCGAGGTGGGCAAGTCGGTCGCCGCAGGCCGGGCCAAGATCATCACGGGTGGCGGGTCGAACGAGACGGCGCACGCCATCCAGCTCTACAAGGCCAGCGAGAAGGCCGGCGCCGACGGCGTCATGATCGTCACGCCTTACTACAACAAACCCACGCAGGCCGGTGTGCTCACGCACTTCCGCATGATCGCCGACGCGACCGACCTGCCGGTCATCCTGTACGACATCCCGGGCCGCACCGGCATCCCGATCAGGTACGAGACCCTGCTCCGGGCCGCCAAGCACCCGAACATCGTCGCCGTGAAGGACGCCAAGGGCGACTTCGCCGAAGTCAGTCGCGTCCTGAACCAGACCGACCTCCTCTACTTCTCGGGCGACGACGCCAACGTGCTGCCCCACCTCGCCATCGGCGCCTCGGGCCTCATCGGCGTCACCGCGAACATCGCCGCGGCGCCGTACCGCACCATCGTCGACGCCGTGAACGCCGGCGACCTGCACACCGCGACCGAGGCCCACCAGATGCTCGAGCCGCTCGTCCGCGCCGTCATGACGCACGTGCCGGGCACCGTCGCGGCGAAGTACATCCTGCACGGCCTCGGGCGCATCTCGAGCCCCCGCGTGCGCCTCCCCCTGGTCGGCCCGGAAGACAGCGAGGCCGCCCTGATCGAGGACGAGCTGTCGCACGTGGGCTCGATCCCCGGCCTCGACCTCAGCCGCTTCCGGCCCGACCGCAACGCGGCGGCCGGCGGTGCGCTGCCCAAGGTGCACGGCACCACGCGCTGACCTCCTGATCCCCGCCGACGACGACGTCGGCCGCAGACCTCCCGCACAGAGGGGCACGAGCCCCACGCCAACCGAAGGAACAGATGCCCACGACAATCCACGCCCCCCGAGAACTCGCCAAGGGCACGCTCCGCGTGATCCCGGTCGGCGGGCTCGGCGAGATCGGCCGCAACATGACGGTCTACGAGATCGACGGCAAGCTGCTCATCGTCGACTGCGGAGTGCTCTTCCCCGAAGAGCACCAGCCCGGCGTCGACCTGATCCTGCCCGACTTCTCGCCCATCCGTGATCGCCTCGACGACATCCTCGCCGTCGTGCTGACGCACGGCCACGAGGACCACATCGGCGCCGTGCCCTACCTCCTGCGACTCCGCAAGGACATCCCGCTGATCGGTTCGCAGCTGACGCTCGCGCTGATCGAGGCGAAGCTCAAAGAGCACCGCATCACGCCTTACACCCTGGCCGTCAAAGAGGGTGGGCGCGAGTCGCTCGGGCCGTACGACCTCGAGTTCATCGCGGTCAACCACTCGATCCCGGACGCTCTCGCCGTCGCCATCCGCACGTCGGCAGGCACCGTGCTGCACACCGGCGACTTCAAGATGGACCAGCTGCCGCTCGACGACCGCATCACCGACCTCCGGGCGTTCGCCCGCCTCGGTGAAGAGGGCGTGGACCTCTTCCTGCCCGACTCGACGAACGCCGACGTGCCCGGGTTCACCGCGCTCGAGCGGGACATCGGGCCCGTGCTCGACGACGTGATCCGCCGGGCTCCGCGTCGCGTGGTCGTCGCGAGCTTCTCGAGCCACGTGCACCGCGTCCAGCAGGTGCTCGACGCGGCTCACGCCAACGGTCGCCGCGTGGCCTTCATGGGCCGCTCGATGGTCCGCAACATGGGCATCGCGGCCGACCTGGGGTACCTCAAGGTGCCGGACGGCGTCCTGATCGACGCCAAGAAGGCCAAAGACCTTCCCGACGACCGCATCGTCTACATGAGCACCGGGTCACAGGGCGAGCCGATGGCCGTCCTCGCCCGCATGGCGAACCTCGAGCACCAGATCGAGATCGGCGCGGACGACACGATCATCCTCGCGTCGAGCCTGATCCCCGGCAACGAGAACGCGGTCTACCGCGTCATCGACGGCCTCACCAAACTCGGGGCCAAGGTCGTCCACAAGGGCAACGCCAAGGTCCACGTCTCGGGGCACGCCTCCGCCGGCGAGCTGTTGTACTGCTACAACATCCTGCGGCCGAAGAACGTCATGCCCGTCCACGGCGAGCACCGGCACCTGTACGCGAACGCGGCGTTGGCGGTCCGGACCGGCGTGCCGCAGAAGAACACCATCCTCGGCGAGGACGGCATCGTCGTCGACCTGCGCGACGGAGTCGCCGAGGTCGTCGGCCAGCTCGACATCGGTTACGTCTACGTCGACGGCTCGACCGTCGGCGAGATCACCGACGCCGATCTGAAGGACCGCCGCATCCTGAGCGAAGAGGGCTTCATCTCGGTCTTCATCGCGATGGACGCGTCCACGGGCCGTGTCGTGGTCGGACCCGAGATCCAGTCGCGTGGCTTCGCGGAAGACGAGCGGGTCTTCGACGACGTCAAGCCCAAGATCATCGCGGCCCTCACCGAGGCGGCGGAGAACGGCACGCGTGACACGCATGCCTTCAGCCAGGTCGTGCGGCGCACGGTCGGTCGCTGGGTGAACACGCAGCACCGTCGTCGTCCGATGATCGTGCCGGTGGTCATCAGCGCCTGACGCGCAGGCACACGACGACGGCCCACGGGAGACCCCGTGGGCCGTCGTCGTACCCCGGGCGCGAGGCCGGCACTCTGATGGTCCTCGAGGAGGGCATCGCGGGCCCGCAGTCATCCTCGGGGGTGAGGCGGCGACACCCGGCGCGTCGATACGGTGACGTCTGACACGCGTCAAGCCCAAGATCATCGCGGCCCTCACCGAGGCGGCGGAGAACGGCACGCGTGACACGCATGCCTTCAGCCAGGTCGTGCGGCGCACGGTCGGTCGCTGGGTGAACACGCAGCACCGTCGTCGTACCCCGGGCGCGAGGCCGGCACTCTGATGGTCCTCGAGGAGGGCATCGCGGGCCCGCAGTCATCCTCGGGGGTGAGGCGGCGACACCCGGCGCGTCGATACGGTGACGTCTGACACGTCAGTACATCGACCGGGGGTAGCCGTGCGCATCGCCAAAGTCTGGGTCTTCCCGATCCTGCGCATCCTGATCTTCGTCGCCATCGCGGCGGCACTCGTCAAGCTCGCGTTCTTCGCGGCGCCGGCCGTCGGCGACGACACCGTCGCCGTGCCGACCGGCGAGCTCGTCGAACCACAGGTCGCCGTGGCCGTCGGCACCATCACGAACGACGTGGTGGTGGACGCGAGCGTCGTCGCCGACCCCGCGACTCCCGTGCCCGCGACGCTGGCGGGCACGGTCACCGGCGTCGACGTCGTCAAGGGACAGGCGGTCGCTGCGGGGGACCGACTCGCGACGCTCCGGTCCGAGACGCCGCAGGAGCCCCTGGTGGCCGCCGACGGCACCGTGACCGAGCGCAAGCCGATCGTCAAGACGGCCGTCATCACGGCGCCCGTGGCCGGGACGATCTCGGCCGTCGCGGTGATCAAGGACCAGACGGTCGTCGTGGGTGACGCGGTCGCGCAGGTCGCGCCTCCCACCTTCCACGTGACGGGGTCGCTCGCCGCGGACCAGCTGTACCGTCTCGTCAGCCGCCCGACCGAGGGTTCCGTCGCGATCACCGGGGGACCGGCACCGTTCCCGTGCACGGCGCTCACCGTCGGGGGGAGCACCTCGTCGTCCACCGGGCCGGACGACGGCGGCGACGCCGGGGCGCCGACGGGGGACTCGTCGGGCCAGAGCGTCTCCTGCGTCGTGCCGGGCGACGTCACCGTGTTCAGCGGACTCGCCGCCAGGCTGACCATCCCTGCCGGTGTCGCCACCGACGTCCTGACCGTGCCCCTCACGGCCGTGGAGGGCGCGGCGGGCAAGGGCGTCGTCTCGGTCGTCGGAGCGGACGGTTCCACCGAGGAGCGCGACATCACGCTCGGCATCAACGACGGCACGATCGTCGAGGTCACGGGTGGCCTCGCCGAGGGCGACCAGGTGCTCGAGTTCGTCCCGGGTGCCGCCGCCGCACCACAGGGCGACTGCGACGACCCGGCCACGGGCGCGGACCTCTGCGGCTGATGGCGCTGATCAGGCTGGAGGCGGTCACCAAGACGGTGCCCCTCTCCGACGACCGGACGCTGGACATCCTCACGGGCGTCGACCTCGAGGTCGACGCCGGCGAGCACGTGAGCATCGTGGGTCGTTCGGGGTCGGGCAAGTCCACGCTGCTCAACATCCTCGGGCTCATCGACGAGCCCACCACGGGGACGCACTGGTTCGACGACGTCGACGTACGCTCGATCCGGCGCGGTCGGCGCGACCGGCTGAGGGGTGCCCAGGTCGGGTTCATCTTCCAGCAGTTCAACCTGCTCCAGGGGCGCTCGGCCCTCGAGAACGTCATGACCCCCCTGCTCTACTCGTCGGGTTCCGAGTTCTGGCGTCGCCGGTCCATCGCGGGCGAGATGCTCGAGCGCGTGGGTCTCGGTCACCGGGCCGACTCCATGCCCCATCGCCTGTCGGGTGGCGAACAACAGCGCGTCGCGATCGCCCGGTCGCTCGTGCGGCGGCCGCGCGTCATCCTCGCCGACGAACCCACCGGTGCCCTCGACGTCGAGACGGGCGCCGGGGTGATGACGCTGCTCGACGGCATCGCGACCGAGAACGAGGCCGCCCTGGTCACCATCACCCACGACCTGGCCGTCGCCGCCCGGGCCTCGAGGCACTATCAGCTCGACACCGGTGTCCTCTCGGCGTCGGTCGACGGAGCTCTCGGAACACCGACGCCTACGTCGTCGTCTGCCGCGTCGACGTCGTCCTTGCGTGACGAGGTCGACGCGTGAAGCGTGTGGTGGCCGACGTGGTGGGGGCTTTCGCCGAGGCCTGGGCCGAACTGCGCGTCAACAAGCTCCGCGTGCTGCTCAGCCTGATCGGGGTCGCAGTCGCCGTCGCGGCCCTGACCGGCGTGGTCGCCCTCGGCGGGCTCGCCGAGCAGTCCTCCCGCGAGAACGCGGAGCGGTTCGGTGGCCGTCCCGCGAACTACTACGTCAACGCCTACTCCAACGGTGCCACGTCGCCGAGCACCGAGGCGATCGCGGACGCCTTCGCCACGACGACGGCACGCTACGGGATCGAGCAGACCAGCCGCGTCGTGTACGGCAATCGAGCCGTCCAGCTGCCGGACGGGGTGACCGAGGTCGGGGCCGTCACGGTCGACGTCCCCTACGGCGAGATGCACCGGGTCGTCATGACGGAGGGGTCGTGGTTCACCGACGGGGACGCGTCACGTCTCGCGCCGCCCGTCATCGTCAACGAGGTGCTCTGGCGGCAGCTCGGCTCCCCACCGTTGTCGTCGCATCCGACCCTGCTGGTCCGAGGGGCGGACTCGGCGACGCTCGTCGTCACCGGAGTCTCGGCCGCGACCGAGTACGACGGTCCGCAGATGTACCTTCTGCCGATCACCGACCACGACCTCGCGCTGGCGAGCTACGGCGCCGAGACCCCGCAGTACGAGATGTGGCTGCCGCCCGAGACCAGCGATGCCCTGAGCGCTCAGGTGGCGTCCGACATGGGGGCCAGCCTCGGCGACGACGTGCAGGTCGACGTGTCGCGACAGGACTACGCCGCAGGCGGCGACGCCGACCCCTTCGGTCCCATCAAGCTGATCATCACCGGGGTCGGTGTGCTGGTGTTGTTGCTGGGCGGTCTCGGCCTCGTCAACATCGCGCTCGTGACCGTCCGTCAGCGCATCCGCGAGATCGGCGTGCGCCGGTCCTTCGGGGCCACGGCTCCTCGGGTCTTCTTCTCGGTCATGCTCGAGAGCGTCGTCGGCACGGTCGTCGCGGGAGCCGTCGGCGTGATGGTGGCCGTCCTGGTCGTCGAGAACCCGACGGTCCAGGGCTTCATCGCGCAGGGCGCCGTCAGCGATCTCCCGCCGTTCCCGGTCGAGGCGGCCCTGATCGGTCTGGCGTCGGCCACGGCGATCGGAGCGGTGGCCGGTCTCCTGCCTGCTCTCGTGGCGATCCGCGTCAAGGTGATCGACGCCATCCGCTACTGACACACACCGGAGCACCTCCGGCCGCTGTCGGTGCCGAGAGGTACCTTGGAGCCCATGGCCACGCCCACCAAGTCGACCGCGCGCGCTCGCTCGTCGTCGCGAGCGTCGCAGACCTCCGGCGTCACGAAGGCGACCAAGAAGCTGCCCGCGTCCCGTCAGCCCGACCCGGTCCCGGACGGCCCAGGGCCGTTCGTGACGGCGTGGATGGGGCTCGCGCACCTGACCGGGGGCGCGTTCCGGCTCCTGGGCAAAGAGTCCCTGGCGAAGGACGAGCGGCGAGACGGCGTGCCGTTCCTACTCGTGCTGCTCGCGATCGCCGGGGCCGTCGTCGAGTGGCTCAACCCGACCAGCCCCCTCGCGGTCGGCTTCGACGCCTACACCTTCGGCGGGCTCGTGGGGCGGGTGGCCTACGCCCTGCCGGTCATCATGATCCTCTTCGCGGGCTGGCTCTTCCGGCACCCGGCGTCCGTCCACGACAACACCCGCATCGGCATCGGACTGGGCCTGTCCATCGTCTCGATCAGCGCTCTGTGCCACATCTTCGGAGGGCAACCCGAGGCCGCCGCCGGGCTCCGGGCCCTCGCCACCGGTGGCGGCGTGCTGGGTTGGGTCGTGGCGTCCTGGCTCGTCGCTCTCGCCACCGAGTGGGTCGCGGTCCCTCTCGTCGTGATCCTCCTGGCGTTCTCGCTGCTCATCATCACCAAGACGCCGCCGAACCGCATCCACCGCCGTCTGGGCGAGCTCTACTCCTACCTCTTCGGCGAGACGACCTCGGCTCCGGACGGGGCCGACGCCGATCCCGACCTCGTCGACCTGGCCGAGTCCGAGTCGTTGCCCTGGTGGCGGCGGAACAAGGACCAGCGCGAGGACGACCCCGCATACGACACCCCACTCGTGAAGGCGGACGAGTCGTCCGCCACCGAGACGTCCGGACGACGTCGACGGAAGAAGCCCGTCTTCGAGCCGAGCGTGGACGACGCGGGCAACGCCGCCGCGGCGGGTGCGGCAGGCTCCGCCGCGCCGACGACGGCTCCGACCGACGTCTTCTCCGCCGACCTCCTCGGCGACCTCGATCGGGCAGAGGACGCCGTCCGTGCCCAGGGGTTCGACGTCCCGTCCGTTCAGCCCACCGCGTCGACCACGGTGCTCCCGGTCGTCCCGGCCGAGCCCGTCGGCGAGAGCGACGCAGCGGCCGACTTCCTGGCGGTCGACCCCGACGAGGCGGCACCGCCCTCTCTCGACGAGGTCGACGACGGTGCCGAGAGCGCCCCGTATCGCCTCCCCGCCGCCTCGAGCCTGTCGGTCGGCGAGCCCGCGAAGGCCCGCAGCGAGGCGAACGACGCGATCGTGGCCGCCATCAGCCAGGTGCTCGACCAGTTCAACGTCGACGCCAAGGTGACCGGCCTCAAGCGCGGTCCGACCGTCACGCGGTACGAGATCGAACTCGGTCCCGGCGTCAAGGTCGAGCGGGTCACCGCCCTGACCAAGAACCTCGCCTACGCGGTGGCCTCCAACGAGGTCCGCATCCTGTCGCCGATCCCCGGCAAGAGTGCGATCGGCGTCGAGATCCCCAACACCGACAAAGAGATCGTCGCGCTCGGCGACGTCCTGCGGTCCTCAGCGGCGAGCAAGAGCGTCCACCCGCTCACGATCGGCGTCGGCAAGGACGTCGAGGGCGGCTACGTCGTGGCCAACCTGGCCAAGATGCCGCACCTGCTCGTGGCCGGCGCCACCGGGTCGGGTAAGTCCAGCTTCATCAACTCGATGATCACCTCGTTGTTGATGCGCGCCAAGCCGACCGACGTCCGCATGGTGCTGATCGACCCCAAGCGGGTCGAGCTCTCGATCTACGCCGGCGTGCCGCACCTGATCACGCCCATCATCACGAACCCCAAGAAGGCCGCCGAGGCCTTGCAATGGGTCGTCAAAGAGATGGACATGAGGTACGACGACCTCGCCAGCTTCGGCTTCCGGCACATCGACGACTTCAACCGCGCCGTCGTCGGTGGCGAGATCGTCCTCCCCGTCGGCAGTCAGCGCAAGCTCAAGCCGTACCCCTACCTCCTCGTGGTCGTCGACGAGTTGGCCGACCTCATGATGGTGGCTCCGCGCGACGTCGAGGACAGCATCGTCCGCATCACCCAGCTGGCCCGTGCGTCCGGAATCCACCTCGTTCTCGCGACGCAACGCCCCTCGGTCGACGTCGTGACCGGACTCATCAAGGCGAACGTCCCCTCGCGCTTCGCGTTCGCCGTCTCGAGCGTCACCGACTCGCGGGTGATCCTCGACCAGCCCGGGGCCGACAAGCTCATCGGTCAGGGCGACGGGCTGTTCCTCCCCATGGGTGCTTCCAAGGCCATGCGCGTCCAGGGCGCCTGGGTGCAAGAGAACGAGATCGCCCAGGTCGTGGCCCACGTCACCCGCCAGGCGCGACCCGACTACCGCCCCGACGTCGCCGCGGTGGTCGAGAAGCGCGAGATCGACGGTGACATCGGCGACGACCTCGAGTTGCTTCTCGCGGCTGCCGAGCTCGTGGTCAGCACGCAGTTCGGTTCGACGTCGATGCTCCAGCGCAAGCTGCGCGTCGGGTTCGCCAAGGCCGGCCGCCTGATGGACCTCATGGAGTCGCGAGACATCGTCGGTCCGTCCGAAGGGTCGAAGGCTCGCGACGTGCTCGTCACCACCGAGCAGCTCCCGGGCGTGCTCGCGAAGCTGCGCGGGGGCGACGCGGCCTCCGACGCCGGCGCCGGCCGCGCCTCTTCCGGGTCCTCTTCCGCCGCGCGCGCCGACGCCGGTGACTACGACGGCGATCCGGTCGAGGCCATGACCCGTGGGTACGCCGAGGACGACGACGCCGGCAGCGAAGACGCCTGGCACCTGACCGGCAGGGAGTAGACCATGAGCCACGACGACGCCTCCCGCCCGACGGCACCACGCTCGGCCTTCTCGTTCCGAGGGCGGGTGGCCTCGAGAGGGCCCGGGCCCGCCAGCACCGGCAACATCGCGAACGTGATCACCGTCGTGCGCATACTCATGGCGCCGCTGTTCATCGCCTGGTTGCTGATCGACGACGGGGCCGACGGCTCACTCCGCGTCTGGGCCGCTGCCCTGTTCGTCGTCGCGATCCTCACCGACAGCCTCGACGGCATGCTGGCCCGTGGCCTCGACCTCGTGACCGACTTCGGCAAGATCGTCGATCCGATCGCCGACAAGGTGTTGATCGGTGGCGCACTCGTCTCGCTCACCATCCTCGGTGAGCTGCCGTGGTGGGTCACCGCCCTCATCCTCGTCCGCGAGGTCGGCATCACCGTCTACCGCTTCGCCGTCTTGCGTGACCGGGTGATCCCGGCCTCCCGGGGCGGCAAGGTCAAGACCGTGCTGCAAGCCGTCGCGGTGACGCTGGCGCTCTTCCCCCTCTGGAACGTCGTCGGAGAAGGCATGCACTGGGTCAACGGCGTGCTCATGACGGCGGCCACGATCGCCACCCTCGTCTCCGGGGCGGACTACCTGCGCGTGGCGATGAAGCACGGACGAACCTCCGCATGACCGTGGCTGCCGACCTCGTGGCCGAGTTGACGAGCAGGGGGCTCACGGTCGCCGTCGCCGAGTCCCTCACCGGCGGTGCCCTGGTCGCCGAACTCGTGTCCGTGCCCGGGGCCTCGGCCGTCGTCCTGGGTGGGGTGGTCGCTTACCAGACAGAGCTCAAGCACACGCTCCTCGGGGTCGATCCAGGACTGCTCGCGCGACACGGACCCGTGCATCCCGACGTCGCCGCGTCCATGGCCGTCGGGGTGCGGGATCGGTTGGCCGCAGGCGGTCACCCGGCCGACATCGGTCTCGCGACCACCGGCGTCGCCGGTCCCGACCCCCAGGGCGGTCACGCACCCGGAACGGTCTTCGTCGGTCTGGCGGTGCCCGGTGACGTCCGCGTCGCCGAGCTCTCGCTCGTGGGCGACCGGCAGGCCATCCGAAACGCCACCGTCTCCGAATCCCTCGCAGCACTCGATCGATGGCTGGTCGAGACGAGGGAATAGCCGGCGTTTCGGTCTCGTTACATCTCTCGAGTTCACAACAGGTGCACAGTCCCCGATGGCTACAGTCGTGGTCAGTCGGTCCGAGCACCACCCGCCGTCCCCCATCTGCAACCATCCCGGCAGATGGGTCGTCCCCGAAGGAGGGTCCCATGGTCCTGGTACGTCAAGAAATCGGCGACGTCCTTCGCGACTTCCGTCTGCAGAAGGGTCGCACGCTCCGTCAGGTCGCGAGCAAGGCCAGCGTCGCCCTCGGCTACCTCAGCGAGGTCGAGCGGGGTCAGAAAGAAGCGAGTTCCGAGATCCTCGCGTCCGTCGCGGACGCCCTCGAGACGCCCATCTCGGTCATCATGCGCGAGGTCGGTGACCGCATGGCCGTCATCGAGGGGCTAAACCCGATCCCCGACACGCTTCCGGACGACCTCGTCGCCGAGTTCGACTCCGACCTCGCGGTCCGCTGACCGTCCTTCGTCGCCACGAACGCCCCCGGCTCCCGCCGGGGGCGTTCGTCGTCCGGGGTACCCTCGTCTGATGCGCAAGAGCGAGTTCGCCCGGGCCGTCGAGGACGAGTTCGGAGAAGCCTACGGTCGGGTGGTCACCCGGGATCTCGTGATCCAGTCGCTCGGTGACAGGACCGCCGACCAGGCGATCGCGCAGGGCGAGTCACCCCGCGACGTGTGGCTCGCCCTCTGCGACGCCGAGGGCGTCCCCGTGGGCCGTCGCCACGGTGTGGGGTTGCCCGAACCGACGGACTGAGGCGCAGTCCGGTCGGGCGTGTGTTCGACACGCCGGGGCCGATGGGTCGAACACCTGTTCGGACGGATGGTAGCGTCCTCCACAGGGACGTGGACGAGCGAGTTCTGCACGTCGGGCCCCCACCGCCACTGCGATGTCGGAGGTGGCCCGTAGCGTTTCTCGCATCGACGTCCCGCGTCACCGGCACATGCCGGCGACACCAGCCTTGTCGTAGCGACGACGACCTTGCACCACCGGTCGGCGTCGACGCGACAGCCTACAGGCGCACGGACGACCACCACGAAGGAGAACGACATGCCCTCAGTTGAAAACCGCGAGAAAGCACTCGAGACGGCTCTCGCCCAGATCGACCGCCAGTTCGGCAAGGGCGCCGTCATGCGCCTCGGCAGCGACGAGCGTGCTCCCGTGGCGGTGATCCCCACCGGCTCGATCGCCCTCGACGTCGCTCTCGGCATCGGTGGCATCCCTCGTGGCCGCATCGTCGAGATCTACGGTCCCGAGTCGTCCGGTAAGACGACCCTGACCCTGCACGCCATCGCGAATGCCCAACGCAACGGCGGCATCGCTGCGTTCATCGACGCCGAGCACGCTCTCGACCCCGAGTACGCCAAGAAGCTCGGCGTCGACATCGACGCGCTGCTGGTCTCGCAGCCCGACACGGGTGAGCAGGCTCTCGAGATCGCCGACATGCTCGTCCGTTCGGGGTCGATCGACCTCGTCGTCATCGACTCGGTGGCCGCGCTCGTGCCGCGTGCCGAGATCGAGGGCGAGATGGGCGACTCGCACGTCGGTCTGCAGGCTCGACTCATGTCCCAGGCATTGCGCAAGTTGACCGGTGGGCTCAGCCAGACCGGCACCACGATGATCTTCATCAACCAGCTGCGCGAGAAGATCGGTGTCTTCTTCGGCAGCCCCGAGACGACGGCCGGCGGAAAGGCGCTCAAGTTCTACGCGTCCGTGCGTCTCGACATCCGCCGCATCGAGACGTTGAAGGACGGTACCGACGCGGTCGGCAACCGCACCCGCGTCAAGGTCGTCAAGAACAAGATGGCTCCGCCCTTCAAGCAGGCCGAGTTCGACATCCTCTACGGTGTGGGCATTTCGCGCGAGGGCAGCCTCATCGACTTCGGTGTCGAGCACGGCATCGTCCGCAAGTCGGGCGCCTGGTACACGTACGAAGGCGACCAGCTCGGTCAGGGCAAAGAGAACTCGCGCAACTTCCTCATCAAGAACGCCGCCATCGCTCAAGAGATCGAGCAGAAGATCCTCGCCAAGCTCGGAGTCGGCGGTGCCAAGCCCGTCGAAGCGCCCGTCGAGTCGATCGAGGCCAAGATCGCCGCTCGCAAGGGCGCATGACCACGCGCGACGACGACGCCACAGGGGCGGGTCCCGCTGTCGACGGCGTCGACAGCGGGCGGCTCGCGCCGGTCACGCCCCTCTTCGGTGTTGCGACCGGATCGTCGACGTCCGGCGCGAGGGTCGCTCCAGCGGCTTCGGACGCTCCGTCTCACGATTCCGAAGCCGTCCTGACGGCCATCAGCGCCCACTGGGTCGGCGACGCGTCCCCGCTGGCCTCGGAGGCCGACCACCCGTCCGCGCGAGGTTCTCGGGCGGGCGCGGCCGGTCGGCCCAAGGCCACCGGGTTCGACGATCAGCCCGACGACGGGCCGGAGGACCTCGAAGCGCAGAAGCGACGGGCGGAGAACGTCAGTCTGCACGCCCTCTCGCGCCGTGGTGTGTCCTCTCACGAGATGGAGAAGCTGCTTCTCTCGCGTGACCTCGACGAATCGGTCGTCGCCGACGAGATCGCTCGGCTCGAGCGGGTGGGCCTGCTCGACGACAGCGAACTGGCCGCGACCCTGGTCCGGTCGAAGCAAGAGCGCAAGGGGCTGGGCCGCGGGGCCGTCACGTCCGAACTCCGCGCCCGTGGAATCGATCCGTCGATCATCGACGAGGCGCTGTCCGACACGGACGACGACGAAGAGCAAGAACGTGCCGACGAATGGGCTCGCAAACGGGCCGGTTCGTTGCGCGGGCTCGACCGCGAGACGGCGGAGCGTCGTCTCAACGGATACCTGATGCGCCGCGGGTACCGCTCCGAGGTCGTGCGTCGTGCCATCGAGAAGGCCCTGCCTCGGGGTGGCAGCGGTCGGGGCGGCGTCCGCTTCGAGTGATCGGCTCGGGGGTGGCGGCGATCTACACTGAGTCACCATGACGACGGTCGCCACCACCAGCATCCCCTCGCCCGTCGACGGCCCGGCCCGCACGTACGAGGTCCGAACCTTCGGGTGCCAGATGAACGTGCACGATTCGGAGCGGTTGAGTGGTTCACTCGAGGCGGCTGGCTACGTGGCCGCCGACGGAGCCGAGGCCGACATCGTCGTCATCAACACCTGCGCAGTACGCGAGAACGCCGACAAGAAGCTCTACGGGACCCTGGGGACCCTCGCCGGCCTGAAGAAGAAGCACGAAGGCATGCAGATCGCCGTCGGCGGGTGCCTGGCCCAGAAAGACAAGGACGTCATCCTCGACAGGGCGCCGTGGGTCGACGTCGTCTTCGGTACGCACAACATGGGTGCCCTGCCCACGCTGCTCGAACGCGCGCGGCACAACGACGAGGCCCAGCTCGAGATCCTCGAAGCGCTCGACGTCTTCCCTTCGACCTTGCCGACCAAGCGCGAGTCCACGCACAGCGGCTGGGTCTCGATCTCGGTCGGCTGCAACAACACCTGCACCTTCTGCATCGTCCCTTCGCTCCGAGGCAAGGAGAAGGACCGCCGCCCCGGCGACATCCTCGCCGAGGTCGGGGCGCTCGTCGACGACGGGGCCGTCGAGGTGACGCTGCTCGGGCAGAACGTGAACTCGTACGGTGTCGAGTTCGGCGATCGACTCGCCTTCGGCAAGTTGCTGCGGGCCGTCGGCGCGATCCCCGGGCTCGAGCGGGTGCGCTTCACCAGCCCGCACCCGGCGTCCTTCACCGACGACGTCATCGCCGCCATGGCCGAGACGCCCGCTGTGATGCCCCAGTTGCACATGCCCCTGCAATCGGGGTCCGACCGGGTGTTGCGGGCCATGCGACGCAGCTACCGCAGCGAGAAGTTCCTCGGCATCATCGATCGTGTGCGCGCGGCCATGCCCGACGCCGCGATCAGCACCGACATCATCGTCGGGTTCCCCGGCGAGACCGAGGACGACTTCGCCGAGACCCTCCGGGTCGTCGAGCGATCCCGGTTCGCCTCGGCGTTCACGTTCCAGTACTCGGTGCGCCCCGGGACACCCGCGGGCGAGATGGCCGACCAGATTCCCAAGGCCGTCGTCCAAGAACGGTTCGAGCGGTTGACGGCCGTTCAGGACCGCATCTCGGCCGAAGAGAACCGTCGCCAGGTCGGGCGTCCCGTCGAGGTCCTCGTGGCCACCGGCGAGGGGCGGAAGGACGCCTCCACCCACCGTCTCTCGGGTCGCGCCGAAGACAGCCGTCTCGTCCACTTCGAGGTGCCGACGGGTGCTGCCGTTCCGCGACCCGGCGACGTCGTCAGCGTGAGGATCACCGACGCCGCGCCGTTCTACCTGCTCGCCGATGCGGTCGAGGGGCCCGAATCCCTCTACGAGGTCCGTCGCACGCGGGCGGGCGATGCCTGGGACGCCGCGCAGGCCGCCTCGTGCGGGGTGCCGTCCGGGGGTGACGCGACCCGCGCCTCCTCGGCTCGGCCGGCGAGGGTGAGCCTCGGTCTGCCCACGCTGCGGGTGGCGACGACGCCGATCTACAGCACGACCGACGACGTCCGCTGACGTGCTGGTCGCGATCGTCGGGGCGACCGGCACGGGGAAGTCCGCCTTCTCGCTGGACCTCGCCGAGGCACTGTCGGCCCGGGGCGAGACGGTCGAGATCGTCAACGCGGACGCCATGCAGCTCTACCGGGGCATGGACGTCGGCACGGCCAAACTGCCGGTCGCCGAACGGCGAGGCTTCGCGCATCATCTCCTCGACGTCCTCGACGTCACCGACGAGGCGAGCGTCGAGTGGTATCAACGCGAAGCCAGGGACCTCATCGACGGCATCGTCGCGCGCGGGGCGGTGCCGGTCCTCGTCGGTGGGTCCGGGCTCTACGTCTCGAGCGTGTTGTTCGACTTCCGGTTCCCCGGCACCGACCCTGCGATCCGGAGTCGCTACGAAGCGATCGCCGACGAGCGGGGAGCAGGGGCGCTGTACGACTTGTTGAGAGAGCGTGATCCGGCGTCCGCCACGTCGATCGGGCCCTCCAACGCCCGACGTCTCGTCCGGGCGCTCGAGGTCGGGGACCTCACCGGACGTCCCCTCTCGGGAACGCTGCCCGAGAAGTCGTCACCGTGGCGGCCGTCGAGCGTCTTCGGTGTGGCCGAGGAGCGCCCCGTGCTCGTCGAACGTCTCGACCGACGCGTCGACCAGATGTGGCGAGACGGCCTCGTCGACGAGGTACGGGGTCTGCTTCCCCTCGGGCTCGAGCGAGGGGTCACGGCGAGCCGGGCGATCGGTTACGCGCAGGCCGTCGCCCAGATCCGGGGTGAGCTCGGCGAGGGGGACGCCATCGATGCCACGGCGGCCCTCACCCGTCGCTACGCCCGCCGCCAGGCGAGCTGGTTCCGCCGGTACGACGACGTCGAGTGGTCCCGCTCGGGCGACGCCCAGGCGGTCGACCGGACCGTGGCTAGAATCCTGGGGTGACCACCACGCTGCAGTTCACCAAGGGGCACGGCACGGGCAACGACTTCGTCTTGTTCACCGATCCCGATGCGGGCACCGACCTGAGCCCTGCCATGATCCGGGCCCTGGCGGACCGGAGGTTCGGGGTGGGCGGGGACGGGGTCATCCGTGCGGTCCGCACGGCGGCGTTGTCCACCGAGGCGGGCCTGCTCGAGACCGAGCCCCGCGCCGAGTGGTTCATGGACTACCACAACGCCGACGGCAGCCCGGCCGAGATGTGCGGCAACGGCATCCGTGTCTTCGCGCGCTACCTCCTCGAGCGGGGGCTGGTCCAGCTGGGCGAGGACGACGTGCTCGTCGTCGGCACGCGCGCCGGCGCGCGTGAGGTGCGTCGTGACGGCACGGGCTTCCGCGTCGACCTGGGGCCGTGGAGGCTCGGCGACGACGATCCGGTCGTGCGGGCGCGCGAGCTGCACGCGGCGCGTCCCGGCCTGCCGATCTCGGTGGGCAACCCCCACGTGGTGGTGGCACTCGCCGGCGACGACGAACTGGACGGTCTCGACCTGACCTACGTGCCGATCGTCGACCCGGCCCCGGCCGACGGGGCGAACGTCGAGTTCGTGGTCCCGGCCGACCCGCTCGTGGTCGACGGGCTGGGTCGCATCCGCATGCGTGTCCACGAGCGGGGCAGCGGCGAGACCCTGTCGTGCGGCACCGGTGCGGCAGCGGCCGCCCTGGCGACGCGGTACTGGGCAGGAGCCTCGGCACCCGAGGCCTGGTTGGTCGAGGTCCCCGGCGGCGTCGTGGGCGTGTCGGTGAGTCATCACGCCGATGGTGAGCACGTCTCGCTCAGTGGGCCGGCCGAACTGGTCTTCACCGGCGCGCTCGAGCTCTGAGCCGCGCCGGGGGCGGCGTCCAGATCTCGGCGAGAAGTCCGATCAGTCGGCGTCGGTGAGTCGCTCGGCGCGCAGTATCCGGTATCCCTTGCTGGTGGAGGCGCGGGTCACGTCCACGACGCCGGTCATGGTCTCGTTCATCCAGCGCTGTAGGGAGTCGGCCCCCAGGTTCTTCTGCACGACCAGCCACGCGTCCGACCCCGCGTCGAGGCGGGGGAGCCACCGTTCGAGTAGGGAGTGCAGCTCGGCCTTGCCGACCCGGATCGGCGGATTCGACCAGATCGTCGCGAAGCGCAGATCGTCGGGAACACCGTCGGGGGTCACGGCGTTGACGTTCTCGAGGCCGACCGACCGCGCGTTCTCGCGCACGAGGTCGAGCACTCTCTCGTTCACGTCGACGGCCCAGACCGTCGCGTCGGGTGACGACAACGCGAGGCTCAGTGTGATGGGGCCCCACCCGCACCCGACGTCCAACAGATGGCCCGCCCTCGGCGGCGTCGGCGTGCCCCCCAGCAGGACCGAGGTGCCCGGGTCGACGCGGCCGGGGCTGAAGACGCCGGCAGCCGTGGTCAGGGTTAGCTCCCGGCCCGCGAGGACGACCTCGATCGTCCGGGGCTTGGCCGCGCTGCCGGGCTGGGGGGAGAAGTAGTGCTCGCTGGCCATGGTCGCCAACCTACCGAACATCGGGCAGGGCCTCGCTCCCTGCTCTCCGCACACCGAAAGGGTTAGTATCACCCCGATGACAGACCACACCACGACCCCGCTCGATCCGGAGCGGAACGACCAGCCCGACGACGTCGTCGCGCGCGTGCTCGATCGTGCGGCACAGAGGGCATCCGGCTACACCGTCTTCTCGCCGGCTCAGGCCATCCAGACCCGCTCGTTGCACCACGACGGCGACTCCGACGGCGATCAGTCCGAGCGCGACGACCGCCAGGCCCTCCGCCGCGTGGCGGGCCTGTCGACCGAACTGCAGGACGTCACCGAGGTCGAGTACCGTCAGTTGCGCCTCGAGAACGTCGTCCTGATCGGCGTCTACTCGCAGGGGTCGATGGCGGATGCCGAGAACTCCCTCCGCGAGCTCGCTGCCCTGGCCGAGACGGCGGGGGCGGTCGTGCTCGACGGACTGCTGCAGCGACGGCCGAACCCGGACCCGAGCACCTACCTGGGCAAGGGCAAGGCCGAAGAACTGCGCGGAACGGTCGCGGCCCTCGGCGCCGACACCGTCATCGCCGACACCGAGCTGGCCCCCAGCCAGCGGCGGGCCCTCGAGGACGTGGTCAAGGTCAAGGTGATCGACCGCACGGCCGTCATCCTCGACATCTTCAGCCAGCACGCCAAGAGCCGTGAGGGCAAGGCGCAGGTCGAACTGGCCCAACTCGAGTACCTCCTGCCCCGTCTCCGCGGTTGGGGCGAGTCGATGTCCCGCCAGGCCGGTGGACAAGTCGGAGGCGCGGGTGCCGGAATGGGCAGCCGCGGCCCCGGTGAGACCAAGATCGAGCTCGACCGGCGCCGCATCCACACCCGCATGGCCCGGCTCCGCAAGCAGATCAAAGAGATGAAGCCTGCCCGCGACGCCAAGCGAGCCAACCGTGACCGCAACGAGGTGCCCACCGTCGCCATCGCCGGGTACACGAACGCCGGGAAGTCCAGCCTCCTGAACCGGTTGACGAGCGCGGGCGTCCTCGTCGAGAACGCGCTGTTCGCGACCCTGGACGCGACGGTCCGCAAGAGCGTGACGGCCGACGGTCGTCCCTTCACGTACGCCGACACCGTCGGATTCGTCCGGAACCTCCCTCACCAGCTGGTCGAGGCATTCCGATCGACGCTCGAGGAGGTCGAGGCGTCCGACGTCATCGTGCACGTCGTCGACGGGTCGCACCCCGACCCCGCCGCCCAGCTCGCCACCGTCCGAGACGTCATCGCCGAGGTCGACGGTCGCGACATCGCCGAGATCGTCGTCTACAACAAGAGCGACCTCGTCGACGACGACCAGCGTCTCGTCCTGCTCGGACTCGAGCCGACGGCGGTCTTCGTCTCGGCACGGACGGGTGAGGGCATCGACGAGCTGCTGGCCCGCATCGCAGCCGTCCTGCCCGAACCCGAGATCGAGCTCGACCTGTTGGTGCCGTACGACCGCGGCGACGTCGTCTCCCACCTCCACGACTCGGGCCGCATCGTCAGCACGGACTACGAAGAAGAGGGCACCCGGGTCCACGCCCGTGTCTACCCGAGTGACGTCGCCGGGCTCACGCCCTACGTGGCTCCCGTGGGCGTGGGGCGCTGACTCCGAGCCCCACGTCCTCGAACGACGAAGCGCCGACCACCTGTGGTGGTCGGCGCTTCGTCGTGCGCGGGGCGGGTCGCGACCGCCGAGAGACGATCAGACGGAGCGCAACACGGCGACGACCTTGCCGACGATCTGCGCATGGTCGCCGACGATGGGTTCGAACGCGCTGTTCCGGGGAAGCAGCCAGGTGTGGCCGTCTCTCTGGCGGAACACCTTGACGGTCGCTTCGTCGTCGAGCATGGCCGCGACGATGTCGCCGTTCTCGGCGTCCTGCTGCTGCCTCACGACGACCCAGTCCCCGTCGCAGATCGCCGCGTCGATCATCGAGTCGCCGACCACCCGCAACATGAACAGTTCGCCCTTGCCGACGAGTTGACGCGGCAGCGGCATCACGTCCTCGATCTGCTGCTCGGCCGTGATGGGGATGCCGGCGGCGATCCGTCCGACCATGGGGACGTGAGCCGTGTCGCCGTCGTCACTCGTCGTGAAGACGGTGGCCGGGGCCGCCGCCGGCGCCGTCGCGTCCACGAGGACCTCGAGGGCTCGGGGTCGGTTCGGGTCGCGGCGGATCTTGCCGGCGAGTTCGAGCTGGTTCAGCTGGTGCGTGACGCTCGACAGGGACTTGAGACCGACGGCGTCGCCGATCTCGCGCATGCTCGGGGGATACCCGCGGTGTCCGATGCTCTCGGTGATCGCGGCGAGGATCGACGCCTGCTTCGCCGTCAACTCCTTGCGGGGGAGGACACCCGGATCGAGCGGACGGGGGGCGTCGGTGGCCGCCTGCGGGGTGCGCTTCGGGTCGCTCATGGGTCTCCTGCCGTCGATGTCGGTGGTCCCTGTTTGACTCTTACCACCGATCGAAACCGTATCCGATCGGGCGGTGTCGACAAAACACATGTTCGAGTGTGTCGCGTTATCGCCTCCCGATCCACAGCGATTCCGTCCGGTGATACCTGTCGCGGGGGTTGAAAGCCTCGGCAATCGAATGTATGTTCGGAACACGTCTTCGTGCCCGGCATTCCCGGCCGAGTGCCGGGCACGAACTCGTCCCCTGTCTTCCACGGTGAAAGGACCACCTCATGAGCGTCACCTCAGCATCAGCAGTTGTGTCCCCCGTCGACTCGACCCGAGTCGTGCGCACGCGTCTGCGCATCACCCGGCGGGGCCGCGCGGTCGTCGCCGCGCTCGTCGCGGTCCCGCTCGTCGTCGTGGCGGGTGCGCTCGTCCTCAACGGTGGCGGCGCCGTCGCGTCCGACACGACGGGTCGCGCGGACTTCCAGCACGTGACCGTCGACGGTGGCGAGACGCTCTGGCAGGTCGCGTCCGAGATCGACCCCGACGCCGATCCTCGCGACGTCATCGCCGACCTCGTCTCGCTCAACAACCTGCCGAGCGCCGAGGTCTCCGCCGGGCAGAGCCTCGCCGTCCCCGCTCAGTACACTCGCTGAACTGCCGCCGCCGACGAGGTGGGTAGTCCGGCCCACTGACATCGTGTTCGTTCGGTGGCGACCGACCCGACACACCGTCGGCCCGCCCGTACGATGGTGGGGTGTCCTTCAGTCTCGACGACCTGCCCATCCGTGACGACCTCCGGGGGCTGACGCCCTACGGCGCTCCCCAGAAGAAGGTCCCGGTCGCTCTCAACGTCAACGAGAACACGCATCCCATCCCCGAGGACGTCGCTCGCGACATCGTCGAGTCGGTGGCCCGGGCGGTCCTCGACGTCAACAGGTACCCCGATCGTGAGTTCACGACGCTGCGCGACTCGCTGGCGGCTTACCTCGGTCACGACCTGACCCGCGACAACATCTGGGCGGCGAACGGCTCCAACGAGGTCATCCAGCAGCTCCTCCAGGCCTTCGGAGGCCCGGGCCGATCCGTCCTGGGGTTCCCCCCCACGTATTCGATGCACTCGATCATCGCCACGGGCACCGGCAGCCGGTGGATCGAGGGTCGTCGTGACGAGGGGTTCCGCATCTCGCCCGAGACCGCGGTCTCCGAGATCGAGCGCACCCGTCCCGACATCGTCTTCTTCTGCGGACCGAACAACCCCACGGGCACCCCTCTCGATCTCGCCACGATCGAGGCTGCCTACGACGCGACGGACGGCATCGTCTTCGTCGACGAGGCCTATGCCGAGTTCATGCCGGCCGACCAGCCGACGGCACTGACCCTCCTGGCCGGCCGCGAACGACTGGTCGTGTCCCGCACGATGAGCAAGGCGTTCGCGTTCGCCGGTGCCCGGGTCGGCTACCTGGCCGCGCACCCGGCCGTGGCCGACGCGCTGCGTCTCGTGCGCCTCCCGTACCACCTCTCGTCCCTGACGCAGGCGGCGGCCGTCGCAGCGCTCTCGCACGCGAGCGAGATGCTCGCCATGGTCGACGACATCAAGGCCCAGCGTGATCGCATCGTGCACGAGCTGACCGAGCTCGGGTACGAGCCATGGCCCACCTGGTCGAACTTCGTCCTCTTCGGCGGGGTCGACGACCCGACCGACGTCTTCGAGCGCCTGCTCGAGCGGGGCGTCATCGTCCGCAACCTGGGCATCCCGAACCACCTGAGGGTCAGCGCGGGCACCGAGGCCGAGACCACCGCGTTCCTCGAGGCGCTCCGCGACATTAGGCTCTCTTCGTGACCGAGACGACCCGCGCCGCCCGTACCGCTTCCCTCTCGCGCGAGACGAGCGAGTCCAGCATCGCCCTCGCCCTCGACCTCGACGGTTCGGGCCGATCGACGATCGACTCGTCGGTGCCGTTCTTCGACCACCTCCTGACGGCGTTGTCGAAGCACTCCCTGATCGACCTCGAGGTCACCGCGAAGGGCGACACGCACATCGACGTCCACCACACCGTCGAAGACATCGGCATCACGTTCGGCACCGCGCTGAAGCAGGCGCTCGGCGACAAGTCGGGCATCTCGCGCTACGGTGACGCGCTCGTCCCGCTCGACGAGGCCCTCGTGCAGGCGGTCGTCGACGTGTCGGGGCGTCCGTACCTCGTCCACACGGGCGAGCCGGAAGGGTTCGAGTACCACCTCATCGGCGGGCACTTCACCGGCTCGATGGTCCGCCACGTCTTCGAGGCGATCACCTTCCACGCCGGCATCACCGTGCACGTCCGCGTGCTGGGCGGGCGTGATCCGCACCACATCGCCGAGGCCGAGTTCAAGGCGTTCGCCCGGGCGCTCCGCCAGGCGGTCCAGCCCGACCCGCGCGTCAGTGGCATCCCGTCGACGAAGGGCGCCCTGTGAGCGGCGCGCGTCCCTCCGTCGTCGTCCTCGACTACGGCAGCGGCAACGTCCACTCGGCCGTCAAGGCGCTCGAGTTGGCGGGTGCCGACGTCGAGCTGACGTCCGATCGCGCCCGGGTGCAGGCGGCCGACGGCCTCTTCGTCCCCGGCGTCGGTGCGTTCGCAGCCGTCATGAGCCAGCTCGAGTCCGTCCGCGGTGGCGAGCTGATCGACCGACGGTTGGCCGGCGGGCGTCCGGTCATGGGCATCTGCGTCGGCATGCAGGTCTTCTTCGAGGGCGGCGTCGAACGCGGCAACAGCACCGGTGGCCTCGGGGCGTGGCCTGGGGTGGTCGACGAACTGAAGGCCGACGTCCTGCCGCACATGGGCTGGAACACCGTCGACGTTCCCGAGGGCAGCGTGCTCTTCGACGGGGTGGCCGACGAGCGGTTCTACTTCGTCCACTCGTTCGCCGCACAAGAGTGGTCCCTCGACGTGATCCGACCCTTCACCGAACCGCACGTCACGTGGGCCGACCACGGCGGCCGCTTCGTCGCCGCCGTCGAGAACGGCCCGCTCTGGGCGACGCAGTTCCACCCCGAGAAGTCGGGCCGGCCGGGCATCCGGCTGCTCTCGAACTGGCTCGGCACCCTCTGACCCCGGCGCGACCGACCCGATCGCGCCTCCTGACCCTGCGGTGCCCGGCGCCGTGAGAGAGACGACATGAGCGAGTTCTGCACCACCCCCGCCCTGACCCTGTTCCCCGCCGTCGACGTGGCGGGCGGTCAGGCCGTGCGCCTGACCCAGGGTGAGGCCGGCAGCGAGACGAACTACGGCGACCCGGTCTCGGCAGCCGACGACTGGGCGAGCCAGGGCGCCGAATGGCTGCACCTGGTCGACCTCGACGCCGCCTTCGGGCGCGGAGACAACCGCGCCGTCATCAAGAGGGTCATCAAGCAGGTCAAGGGCGTCAACGTCGAGCTCAGCGGTGGCATCCGCGACGACAAGTCCCTCGAGGACGCGTTGAGCACCGGCGTGAAGCGCATCAACCTCGGTACCGCGGCCCTCGAGAACCCCGAATGGGCCGCCCACGTCATCGCCGAGTACGGCGAGGCGGTGGCCGTCGGGCTCGACGTCCGGGGCACCACGCTGGCGGCGCGGGGTTGGACCGAAGAGGGCGGCGATCTCTGGACCGTCCTCGCGCGGCTCGAAGAGGCCGGCTGTGCGCGCTACGTCGTGACCGACGTGACGAAGGACGGCACGCTCCAGGGTCCCAACGTCGACCTGTTGCGTCAGGTGATGGAGCACACCGATCGTCCGGTGATCGCCTCGGGGGGCATCTCGAGCCTCGACGACCTCGTGGCTCTGCGTGAGCTCGTGCCGCAGGGGCTCGAGGGCGCCATCGTCGGCAAGGCGCTCTACTCGGGAGCCTTCACCCTCGGCGCAGCCCTCGACGTCGCGTCGAACTGATGACGACCGCGCCGGGCGGACCGGGGCACGCACACGACGATCCCGGTCCCGGCGGAGACAGCGCCGGGCGTCCGTGGGCCGGGCGAACCTTCGACCATCACGACACGGCGCACGCCGGAGACGACGGGTCCGCCGACCCGGACCTGCTCGACGCCCTCCTCGGGTTCCGCGAGGGGCGGCTCGGAGAGAGCGACGTCGTCGACGCCCTCCGTCCGGCGCGCCTGCTCGTGCCTCTGGTCGCCGTGGCGGGGGACGAAGGTCTCGACGACCACGGTCGCCGCGTCGACAAGACGCAGGAGCTCTCCATCGTCACGGTCTCCGGTCCGGACGGCCGGGACGTGTTGCCGGCATTCACCTCGGTAGAGACCTTGACGCGGTGGCGTCCCGCTGCCCGACCGGTGCCGGTGGAGGCTCGGCGCGTGGCCCTCGCGGCCGCCTCGGAGTCGACCGACCGCATCGTGGTCGACCCCGGATCGATCACCGAGTTCGGTCTGCGTCGTCCGGCCGTCTGGGCCGTCGCGCAAGACCTCCCGTGGGTGCCGAGCCACCACGACGAAGAGGTCCTGCGCGCGTTCCTCGACGCGTCACGTGACGAGGAGGCGCTGGTCAGCCTGGTCGTCGCGCCCGGCTATCGAGACGCCCGGCTCGGTGCCCCCGAGATCGTCGTCCAGCTGGGCGTGGCGCCGGGTCTGGACCGGGACGCCCTGCACGCGCTGCTGCAGCGACTGCAGGCGGCCTGGGCCGCCGATCCGGTGATCGCCGACCGGGTCGACAGCATGTCGGTGAAGGTCGTCCCGGGCTGAGGACGAGCCGTCCGTCAGGGTGCGGGAGCCGGACGCGCGGTTCGGGGGACGCGCCGTTCAGTTGACGGGGCCGGTGTACTTCTCGCCGGGGCCCTGGCCGATCGCGTCGGGGATGGCCGACGCTTCACGGAAGGCGAGTTGCAGCGATCGCAGGCCGTCGCGGAGCGCCCGGGCGTGCTGGTCGCCGATCTCGGGTGCGCTGGCGGTCACGAGTCCGGCGAGGGAGGTGATGAGCTTGCGGGCCTCGTCGAGGTCGGTCTGTCGCTGCGGATCGTCGGCCAGGCCGACCTTCACCGCGGCGGCGCTCATCAGGTGGACGCAGACGGTGTTGATGACCTCGACCGCGTTGACGTCGGCGATGTCACGGGCGGCGTCGTCACCGAAGTGCAGATCGTCCTCGAACCGCGCCGTCGCGGGGGAGGTGTCGGACGACGTGGCCGGTGCCGGATCGCCGAAGCGGGCGTCGGGAATGGGTGCGTCGTCGGGGGAGTGGCTCACGAACTGATCCTCTGCTAAACTCGTCCAGGCTCGGAGCGTCTGCTCCGTGCGAAAGTGGAGATTCTCCCACCCGCGCTTGACCGTTAGACAAGGTTACCGGGTTGTTGGCACCCCGTTCGATCAGCACCACCGTTCCACGTCGTTCCTCGTCAGAGGCCTCGGGTGGACGGCGACCGAGCAGCCAGGGTGCGGTGTGATGCGTCGTCAGACGGTGCTCGCACGAAACTCCTCTTTCTCTGGTGAGGCCGTCCGGCCCCGCCAGATGCAGAAATGACGACAGAGGAGTTCCGCATCAGCGATCCCCGTACGAACGACCGTATCCGCGTCCCCGAGGTCCGCCTCGTCGGGCCCGCAGGTGAGCAGATCGGCGTCGTTCCCATCGCCATGGCCCTGCGTCTCGCCGCAGAGGCCGAGCTCGACCTGGTCGAGGTGGCCCCCAACTCGAAGCCTCCCGTGGCCAAGATCATGGATCACGGAAAGTTCAAGTACGAGGCTGCGCAGAAGGCGAAAGAAGCCCGTCGCAACCAGGCGAACACGATCCTCAAAGAGGTCCGTTTCCGCCTGAAGATCGACAAGCACGACTACGAGACGAAGCGCAAGCGCGCCGAGGGCTTCCTCCAGGGCGGCGACAAGGTCAAGGCCATGATCCTGTTCCGTGGTCGCGAGCAGTCGCGTCCCGACCAGGGTGTCCGCCTGCTCCAGCGCTTCGCCGAAGACGTCTCCGAGTGGGGCAGCGTCGAGTCGACGCCCACCATCGACGGCCGCAACATGGTGATGGTCATCGGCCCGCACAAGAACAAGTCCGAGGCCAAGGCCGAGGCAGAAGCTCGCAAGGCGGCCAACAAGCCGCCGAAGCACCCGACGTCCGACGAGGTCCCGGCCGATGCACCGGCCGAGCGACCGACAGAAGAAAGTAAGTAAGACATGCCCAAGCAGAAGACCCACTCCGGCGCCAAGAAGCGCTTCAAGGTCACCGGTTCCGGCAAGATCATGAAGCAGCAGGCTGGCATGCGCCACAACCTCGAGGTGAAGAGCGCCAAGCGCAAGGCTCGCCTGAACCAGGACCAGGTGCTCGCTCCCGCCGACGCCAAGGTCGCCAAGAAGCTTCTCGGTCACTGACCGCTGACACGAACGTAGAGGAACAAGAAAATGGCAAGAGTCAAGAGAGCGGTCAACGCCGCCAAGAAGCGTCGCGTCATCCTCGAGCGTGCCGAGGGTTACCGCGGTCAGCGTTCGCGCCTGTACCGCAAGGCCAAAGAGCAGGTCACGCACTCGCTCGTCTACTCGTACCGTGACCGTCGTGCGCGCAAGGGCGAGTTCCGTCGTCTGTGGATCCAGCGCATCAACGCCGCGTCGCGTGCGAACGGCCTGACCTACAACCGCCTCATCCAGGGTCTGTCCCTGGCCGGCGTCGAGGTCGACCGTCGCATCCTGGCCGAGCTGGCCGTCAACGAGCCCGCCACGTTCGCGTCGCTCGTCGCCACCGCCAAGGCCGCGCTGCCCGCCGACACCTCGGCCCCCAAGGTCGCCGCGTAGTCGCACCCGCACCACCCTCGAGGCCCGACGGCCCGACACCCACCCCGGTGTCGCCGTCGGGTCTCGTGCGTCCGCGGCAGGCGGTGGTCCTCGTGCGGCATCATGGACGGGTGCCCCACGACTCCCTGCTCGACAATCCCCGTTCACCCCGAGTCCGGGCGGTGGCCAAGCTCTCGAAGCGCGACGCTCGCACCGAGACCCGCACGTTCCTGCTCGAAGGGCCGCAGTCGGTCGGTGAGGCCCTGGCCTTCCGGCCCGAGCTGATCGTCGAACTCTTCGGCACCCCGACGGCTCTCGAGCGTTACCCCGAGGTGGCGGTCGCCGCCGGGGCGGAGGGCATCGACGTCCAGTTCGTCACCGAGCCGGTGCTCGAGGCCATGGCCGACACGGTCACGCCACAGGGCATCGTCGCCGTCTGTCGGCAGTTCCCCACGTCGGTCAAGGACGTCTTCGCCGCCGAGCCGAAGCTCGTCGTGATCCTCGAGGAAGTCCGCGACCCCGGCAACGCGGGCACCATCATCCGGGCCGCGGACGCCGCGGGTGCCGACGCCGTCATCATGACCGGTCGCAGCGTCGACCTCTACAACCCCAAGGTCGTCCGGTCCACGACGGGTTCGCTGTTCCACGTGCCGGTCGCCGTGGGCGTCGAGTTGCCGGCGATCGTCGACCGGTGTCGTGAGATCGGCCTCCAGGTGCTCGCCGCCGACGTCAAGGGAGACGACCTGCTCGCCGCCCGCACCGAGGGCGTGCTCGCCGAGCCGACCGCCTGGCTCTTCGGCAACGAGGCCCGGGGTCTCACCGACGCCGACCTCGCGCGTGCCGACCGCACCTTGGTCGTGCCCATCTACGGTCACGCCGAATCGATGAACCTCGCGACGGCGGCCTCGGTGTGCCTCTACGAGAGCGCCTTCGCCCACCGCGGCTAGCGCCTCCTCGTCTCGCAGGAGGCGCGGGTCGGGTCGGGCACTCTGGTCGCGGTGGGACGCGTCGTTTCGTTTTCATTAAGAATCCACTGTGAATTTGACCCCGACCTGGGGGTCTGTTTGTGTGGGCGCATGGAACCCCTCGTCGTGGTCGACCACGTCAACAAGCACTTCGGTGACCTCCACGTCCTGAAGGACATCACCACGACGGTGGGCAAGGGTGAGGTGGTCGTCGTGATCGGCCCGAGCGGTTCGGGCAAGTCGACCCTCTGCCGGGCGATCAACCGCCTCGAGACCATCGACGACGGCGTCATCACGATCGACGGCACGCGTCTGCCCGAAGAAGGTGCGGCTCTCGCCCGCCTGCGCGCCGACGTCGGCATGGTGTTCCAGAGCTTCAACCTCTTCTCGCACAAGACCATCCTCGAGAACGTCATGCTGGGCCAGCTCAAGGTGCGGAAGCGCACCAAGGCCGAGGCGCGCGAGCGGGCGATGCAGTTGCTCGAGCGGGTCGGCGTCGCGAACCAGGCCGACAAGATGCCGTCCCAGCTCTCGGGCGGGCAGCAGCAGCGTGTCGCGATCGCCCGGGCACTGGCGATGGACCCCAAGGTGATGCTCCTGGACGAGCCCACCAGCGCACTCGACCCCGAGATGATCACCGAGGTGCTCGACGTGATGGTGCAGCTCGCGAAGGACGGCATGACGATGATCGTCGTCACCCACGAGATGGGGTTCGCGCGCAAGGCCGCCGATCGCGTCGTCTTCATGGCCGACGGTCAGATCGTCGAAGAGGCGACGCCCGAGAAGTTCTTCACCGACCCTCAGTCGCCCCGCGCCCAGGACTTCCTCGCGAAGATCCTCACGCACTGAGCGGGCGCGGCCGAGTCCGCGACCCGTTCCCCGGCACCCGAACAGCCGGCCCACGACACCCGATCGCCGCCCGGCGTCCGGGTCACCCAGCAAGGAGATCAGAATGCGACTCAGCAAGGGATTCGTCGCCGTAGCCGCAGCAGCCGCCGTGGTCCTCGGCCTCTCGGCCTGCACCGACTCGTCGGCCCCGGCCGTCGACGTCGAGACGCCGGCCGACTTCGCCGAAGGCAGCACCATGGCCCGCCTCGCCGACGCCGGTGAGATCACCATCGGCACCAAGTTCGACCAGCCGCTGTTCGGCCTGGCCAACCCCGACGGCGTGCCCGAGGGCTTCGATGCCGAGATCGGCAAGCTCGTCGCCGCGAAGCTCGGCATCGAAGCCGACAAGATCACGTGGGTCGAGACCGTCTCGGCCAACCGCGAGCCGTTCATCCAGAACGGCCAGGTCGACCTCGTCATCGCGACCTACACGATCAACGACGATCGCAAGAAGGTCGTCTCGTTCGCCGGCCCGTACTACACGGCCGGTCAAGACCTGCTCGTGCTCGACGGCAACCCCGAGGGGATCGAGTCCGCCGACGATCTGGCCGGCAAGAAGGTCTGCACCGTCAGCGGCTCGACCAGCGAGAAGAACGTGGCCGAGTACACCACCGACATCCTCGCCACCGACACGTACTCGAACTGCCTCGAGCCCCTCCGCACCGGTGCGGTGTCGGCCGTGACGACCGACAACGTCATCCTGGCCGGCCTCGCCGACCAGAACGAGGGCGAGTTCGAGGTCGTGGGGGAGACCTTCACCGAAGAGCCCTACGGCATCGGTCTGGCCCTCGACGACACCGACTTCCGCATGTTCGTCAACGACACGCTCCAGGACGCCGAGGACGACGGCACCTGGGACGAGCTGTGGGAGAAGACCGCGGGCAAGGTGCTCGACACCCCGACGCCCCCCACGATCGACCGCTACTGACACCGCGCGGGCACCCGGGGCGACCAGCCCCCGGGTGCCCGCGTCCTGCCCCGACCGAAGGACCCTGTTGAACCCCTTGGACGTCATCCCCGGCTTCGACGCCGTGACCGACAACTGGCCCCGCTTCTGGGACGGCTTCGTCACGACGCTCCAGCTGCTCGTTCTGTCGGGCCTCGGGGCCCTCGTGATCGGTTTCTTCGTCGCGGCACTGCGCATCTCGCCCGTGGCGTCCTTCCGCACGTTCGCGACGGTCTACACCGAGGCGCTGCGCAACATCCCGCTCACGCTCGTGCTCTTCTTCTGCGCCTTCGTCCTGCCGTACCTCGGAGTCGACTTCGGCACGTACTTCCCGTTGGCCGTCATCGGCTTGACCGCGTACACCTCGCCGTTCGTCGCGGAGGCCATCCGGTCGGGCATCAACGGCGTCCCCGTCGGGCAGGCCGAGGCGGCCCGCAGCATCGGCCTCGGCTTCGGCCAGACGCTCGGCCACGTGATCCTCCCGCAGGCCATGCGCATGGTCGTGCCCCCGCTGATCAACGTCTTCATCGCCCTCACCAAGAACACCTCGGTGGCCGGTGGTTTCTTCGTGGCCGAACTCTTCGCCGCGGGGCGCTACATCGCGAACGATCGTGGTGACGCCGTCATCACGACGCTGCTCGCCGTGGCGTTCTTCTACCTGCTCGTCACCATCACGCTCGGCCGTCTCGCCGCCGTGGTCGAGAAGAAGGTCGCAGTCCTCCGATGAGCACCTCCGTCCTCTACGACGCCCCGGGGCCGAGGGCCCGCCGCACCTCGCGGATCATCTCGGTGGTCGGCGTCGTGCTCGTCCTGGCCCTGGTCGCCTACCTCGTCTACCTCCTCGGCCGCCCCCGCATCAGCGCGAACGGTGCCGAGAGTTCCGGCGTGCTCGACGCGTCGCGGTGGGACATCCTCGGTGACCTCGCGCTCTGGCGGGCGATCGGTCGGGGCTGGTTGGCGACCATCCAGGCCGCGGCCGTCGCGTCGGTCCTCGCGGTGGTCATCGGCGTCCTCTTCTCGTTCCTCCGGACGGCGCGGTCCGCCTGGGTGCGCGTTCCCACGACGGTGCTGCTCGAGTTCTTCCGCGGCATGCCCGTCCTGCTGATGATGCTCTTCATCCTGTTGGTCTTCTCGACCGGGGCCTTCTGGGCCGTGGTCGCGGCGCTGGCGGTCTACAACGGGGCGCTCATCGGCGAGGCGCTGCGCGCGGGCATAGCCTCGCTGCCGAGGGGGCAACGCGAGGCCGGCCTCGCGATCGGGCTCACCCCGATCCGCACGCGCTTCGCCATCGAGTTCCCGCAGGCCTTCCGTCAGATGCTGCCGATCATCCTGGCCCAGCTCGTCGTCCTGTTGAAGGACACCTCGCTCGGCTACATCGTCGGCTACGTCGAACTGACCCGGAGCGGTCTCACGCGTCTGGGCACCTACTACGGCAGCACGTACACGTTCACCCTCTTCGCGGTCGTCCTCGTCGTCTACCTCGCCACGAACCTCCTGCTCTCGTGGGTCGTCCGCGTCGTCGACCGACGGACGGGGCGGCGTGCGGTCGTCGCCAAGCGCCCGGGCACGCCGAAGGACCCGGGCATGTTCGGACGCGGCGGCCGCTACGAGTCCGACCACGTGTCGGGCCGCGCGACCTGACCCGGTCCGTCCACCCGATCCCAGCCCGCGCCTCCTCGTCCGTCACGACCAGGAGGCGCGGGTCGCCTCCCAACGATCGCTAAGCTTGGTTCTCGTGTCAGACTCCGTCCCCCTCTCCGAAGACGCCGTCGCGTCGGCGGTCGACGCCGCCCTTGCGGCGATCGCCACGGCGGCCACCGTCGCCGAGCTCAAGACCGCCCGTGCCCAGCACGTCGGCGAGGCCTCGGTGCTGGCCCGCCTGAACGCCGGTCTGCGCGACCTGCCGAACGACCAGAAGGCGGCGGCGGGCAAGCTCGTCGGTCAGGCCCGAGGTCGGGTCGGTCAGGCCGTCGCCACGCGCGAGGCCGAGCTGGCCGTGATCGAGGAGTCCGCGCGGCTCGAGGCCGAGGCCGTCGACGTCACGGCTCTGCCGTCGCGCCGTCGCGCCGGGGCCCGTCACCCCCTGACCTTGCTGCAAGAGCGCATGGCCGACCTGTTCGTCGGCATGGGGTGGGAGGTCAACGAGGGCCCCGAACTCGAGCACGAGTGGTTCAACTTCGACGCCCTGAACTTCGACGCCGACCACCCGGCCCGGGCCATGCAGGACACGTTCTTCGTCGACCCCGTCGACCGTCACCTGGTGTTGCGCACGCATACGTCGCCGGTGCAGATCCGCACGCTCCTCTCGAAAGAGCTGCCGGTCTACAACGTCGCGCTGGGCCGGGTGTTCCGCACCGACGAGCTCGATGCGACGCACACGCCCGTCTTCACCCAGCTCGAGGGCATCGCCGTCGACGAGGGCCTCACCATGGCGCACCTGCGCGGAACCCTCGAGCACCTCGCCCGCTCGATGTTCGGCGCCGAGGCGCAGATCCGGCTGCGCCCCAACTACTTCCCCTTCACCGAGCCCAGCGCCGAGATGGACGTCTGGCAGCCGAACGCCAAGGGCGGCGCACGGTGGGTCGAGTGGGGCGGTTGCGGGATGGTCAACCCGAACGTGCTGCGGGCGGCCGGCATCGACCCCGAGCGCTACCAGGGTTTCGCCTTCGGCATGGGCATCGAGCGCACCCTCCAGTTCCGCAACGACCTCAACGACATGCGCGACATGGTCGAGGGTGACGTCAGGTTCAGCGAGCAGTTCGGGATGGTGGTCTGATGCGGGTTCCGCTGAGTTGGCTCGGTGAGTTCGTCGAGCTGCCGGGCGACGTGTCGCTCGAGAGCGTCCACGCCGCCCTCGTGTCGGTCGGGTTCGAAGAAGAAGACGTCCACGTCGGCGACGTGACCGGGCCCCTCGTGGTCGGTCAGGTGCTCGAGTTCACGCCCGAGCCGCAGAAGAACGGCAAGACGATCAACTGGTGCCAGGTCGCCGTGGGGCCGAACGCCTCGACCGACCCCGATGACGTCCGCGGCATCGTCTGCGGTGCCCACAACTTCGTCGTCGGCGACAAGGTCGTCGTGTCGTTGCCCGGTGCGGTGCTGCCCGGTCCGTTCCCGATCGCCGCGCGCAAGACCTACGGGCACGTCTCCGACGGCATGATCGCCTCGTCCCGCGAGCTCGGCCTCGGCGACGAGCACGACGGCATCCTCGTCCTCTCGTCGCTCGGTCTCGATCCCGAGGTCGGCACGGACGCGATCGCGCTGCTCGGCCTCGACGAGGCCGCGGTCGAGATCAACGTGACGCCCGACCGGGGCTACGCCTTCAGCATCCGGGGGGTGGCCCGCGAGTACTCGCACGCCACCGGGGCGACCTTCCGCGACCCCGCGTCGCTCGTCTCTCCGACCCCGTCGTCCGGCTTCCCGGTGGTCGTGGACGACCAGGCCCCCGTGCGCGACCGGGTCGGCGTGCAGACCTTCACCACCAAGGTGGTCCGCAGCATCGACGCGACCCGTCCGACCCCTCCGTGGCTCGCGTCGCGCTTGCGGTTGGCGGGGGTCCGCAGCATCTCGCTGCCGGTCGACGTCACGAACTACGTCATGTTCGAGCTCGGCCAGCCGATCCACGGCTACGACCTCGACAAGGTCAGCGGTGGCCTCTCGGTCCGCCGGGCCGCACCGGGCGAGCGCCTCGAGACCCTCGACGGCCAGGTACGCGACCTGCACGCCGAGGACCTCGTGATCGCCGACGAGTCGGGTGCCGTCGGCCTGGCCGGCGTCATGGGCGGCGCCTCGACCGAGATCGGCGCGACCACGACCGACGTCCTCGTCGAGGCCGCGACCTTCGACCCCACGTCGATCGCCCGTACCGCCCGCCGCCACAAGCTGCCGAGCGAGGCGTCCAAGCGCTTCGAGCGCGGTGTCGACCCGCAGGTGGCCGAGGCAGCCGCCCAGCGCGTGGTCGACCTGCTCGTCGAGCTCGCCGGCGGCACGTCCGACGCGCTCGGGTCACGATGGGACGCCTCCACCCCTCCCGACACGATCACCCTGCCGGTCGATCGAGCCGCCCGCCTCATGGGCGTCGACTACACCGACGACGAGGTCTCCGGTGCCCTCACGGCCATCGGGGCCAGCGTCGAGCGGGCTGGTGACGACTGGCTCGTGACCCCGCCGACCTGGCGCAGCGACCTGGTCGACTCCGCGTCGCTCGTCGAAGAAGTCGCTCGCATCACGGGTTACGACCGCATCCCCTCCGTCCTGCCCGTCGCCCCGGCCGGTCGTGGGTTGTCGCGCGAGCAGCAGCTGCGTCGGCAGGTGTCGAACGGGCTCGCCGCGGCCGGCTCGACCGAGGTCGCCGCGTACCCGTTCGTCTCCTCGGCCCAGAACCTCGCCTTCGGCTCGGCCGACGGCACCGGGCTGCCCGCCGTCCGACTCGCCAACCCCCTCGACTCGGCGGTGCCCGAACTCCGTCGGTCACTGGTGCCGGGGCTGCTCGAGGTCGCCCGTCGCAACCTCGGTCGCGGTCTCGTCGACCTCTCGGTGTTCGAGGTGGGCACGGTCTTCCTGCCTGACGAGGGCGTCGTCTACGGCAGCGACGAGGTCCCGTTCGGGGCCGCCCGCCCCGACGACGCCACGCTGGGCGCCCTCGCCGACGCCCTGCCGCGCCAGCCGCGACACCTCGGCCTCCTGACGGTCGGCACGGTCGTCGATCGCGCCCCCGGGCAATCCGCCGTCCCGGCGTCCCTCGCCGACGTGCTCGACGCCGTGCGCGTCGCGGCGTCGGCCGTGGCCGCCGAGGTCACCTTCCGACAGGCCCGGCACGTCTCGCTGCACCCGGGCCGCACGGCCGAGGTGCTCGTCGGCGACGAGGTCGTGGGCATCGCGGGCGAGCTGCTGCCCAGCGTGGCAGCCGAGCTCGACCTGCCCCGGGTGGTCGCCGTGGCCGAGCTCGACCTCGACCGCCTCATCGCCCTCGCCGTCGCCGAGCCGGCCACCTCGGCCCTCTCGTCCTACCCCGCGGCGACCCAAGACCTCTCCCTCGTGGTGGGCGTCGACGTCCCCGCGGGCGACGTGCTCGCGACCGTGCGCGAGGGTGCGGGCCAACTGCTCGAGACGGTCCGGCTTGTCGACGACTACCGAGGTGCCGGGTTGCCCGACGCGACGAAGTCGCTCACCTTCGCCCTGCGCTTCCGGGCCGGAGACCGCACCCTCACCGCCGCCGAGGCCTCCGAGGCCAAGTCCGGCTCCGTCCGCCTGGCCGGCGAGCGATTCGGGGCGGCGCTCCGCGACTGACACTCGCCCGGCGCCGCCGCCCCTGATCCCAGGCCGAATTCGAACATTAGGGTGGACGCATGCCTTTCTCCGTTGCCGTGGCCGGCGCGAGTGGTTACGCCGGTGGTGAGCTCCTGCGCTTGCTGGCCGAGCATCACGACTTCGAGGTGCAGACCGTCACCGCGTTCCAGAACGCCGGTCAGCCACTCCTCGCGGTCCAGCCGCACCTGCGCTCGCTGGCGCACCTGACCCTGGTCGACACGACGCCCGAAGCCCTCTCGGGGCACGACGTCGTGTTCCTCGCCCTGCCCCACGGCAAGTCGGGGGCGATCACCGCCCAGTTGCCCGACGACACGCTCGTCGTCGACTGTGGTGCCGACCACCGGCTGACCGACGAATCCGCCTGGCAGGCGTTCTACGGTGGCGAGTTCTACGGAGCCTGGTCGTACGGCCTGCCCGAACTCGTCCTCGGTGACACCCCGGGTCGTCAGCGCGACGTCCTGGTCGGGGCCAAGCGCATCGCGGTGCCCGGCTGCAACGTCACCGCGGTGACCCTGGGGCTGGCCCCCGGCGTCCAGGCGGGCGTCGTCGAGACCGCCGACATCGTGACCGTGCTGGCCGTCGGTCCGTCCGGGGCGGGCAAGGCGCTCAAGACCCACCTGTTGGCCAGCGAGTTGATGGGGTCGGCGTCGGCCTACGGGGTGGGCGGCAGCCACCGGCACATCCCCGAGATCCAGCAGAACCTCCGGGTGGCCGGTGCGACGGAGGTGAACGTCTCGTTCACCCCGGTGCTCGTGCCGATGGCGCGGGGCATCCTCGCCACGACGACGGCGCGTCTCGCCCCGGGCGTCACCGCCCACGACGTGCGATCCGCCTGGCAGCAGGCCTACGCGAACGAGCCCTTCGTGCACCTGCTGCCGGACGGCGAGTTCCCGCGGACGGCCGACACGATCGGTGCCAACACCGCCCTGATCGGACTCGCCGTCGACGAGGCCGCCGACCGCGTGGTCGTGGTCACCGCCCTCGACAACCTCGTGAAGGGCACGGCCGGTGCCGCCGTCCAGTCCGCCAACATCGCGCTCGGCCTGGCCGAGACCACCGGCCTCGGCCAGAACGGAGTCGCCCCGTGAGCGTCACCGCAGCAGCCGGTTTCGAGGCCTCCGGCGTCGTCGCCGGCCTCAAGAGCTCGGGCGCGCCGGACGTCGCCCTGGTCGTCAACCGAGGTCGCAGCACGGCCGCAGCGGCCGTCTTCACCAGCAACAGGGCCAAGGCGAACCCCGTCCTGTGGTCCCAGCAGGTCGTCGCCGACGGTCGCGTCGACGCCGTCGTCCTCAATTCCGGAGGCGCGAACTGCTTCACGGGAGCCTTCGGCTTCCAGACGACGCACTCCACGGCCGAGACCGTGGCCGGCGCCCTCGGCCTGTCGGCGACGGACGTCCTCGTCTGCTCGACGGGCCTCATCGGCGTCGGCGACCAGACCTTCCGCGACAAGGTGCTGAGCGGCTCCACGGCCGCGGCCGACGCCCTGTCGGTCGACGGCGGCCTCGATGCCGCCACGGCGATCATGACGACCGACACCAAGCCCAAGCAGGCCGTCGTCTCGGGTGACGGCTGGGTCGTCGGCGGAATGGCCAAGGGTGCGGGCATGCTCGCCCCCGGACTCGCCACGATGCTCGTCGTGCTCACGACGGACGCCGACGTCGACGCGTCCGGTCTCGATTCCGCACTCCGCGAGGCGACCCGGGTCACCTTCGACCGTCTCGACTCGGACGGCTGCATGTCGACGAACGACACCGTCGTGTTGTTGGCCAGCGCCGAGTCCGGTGTCGCGCCTCCTGCCGGCGACTTCGCGGCGGCGGTCACGGCGCTCTGTGCCGACCTCGCCGAGCAGTTGCAGGCCGACGCCGAGGGTGCCTCGCACGACATCCGCATCGAGATCGTGGGGGCGGCATCCGACGACGACGCCGTCGAGGTGGGCCGTTCGATCGCCCGCAACAACCTCTTCAAGGCAGCCGTCTTCGGCAACGACCCCAACTGGGGCCGCGTGCTCGCCGCCATCGGCACCACGTCGGCCGAGTTCGACCCGTACGACGTCGACGTGACCATCAACGGCGTCCGCGTCTGCCACGCCGGGGCACCCGATCGGCCGAGCGACGACGTCGACCTGACGCCCCGGGCGGTCCACGTGCTCGTCGACCTGAAGACGGGGCCGGTTGAGGCGACCATCCTGACGAACGATCTCACGCACGACTACGTGCACGAGAACAGCGCGTACTCCAGCTGATGGGCGTCCACACGAGCACCGGTGCGACGGCGGCCGACGAGCAGGAGCTCGCGGCGGTCAAGGCCTCGACCCTGATCGAGTCCCTGCCCTGGCTGAAGCGCTTCTCTGGCAAGGTCGTCGTCGTGAAGTTCGGCGGCAACGCCATGGTCGACGACGCCCTCAAGCAGGCGTTCGCCGAGGACATGGTCTACCTGCGGTACGCCGGGTTGCACCCGGTGGTCGTCCACGGCGGGGGGCCACAGATCTCGGCCGCCCTCGACGCCGCCGGCATCGAGAGCGAGTTCCGGGGCGGTTACCGCTACACGTCGACCGAGGCGATCTCGGTCGTGCGCGACGTCCTGGCCGGCGAGGTCAACCGCGAGATCGTCGACCTGATCAACGAGCACGGCGACCTGGCCCGCGGTGTCTCCGGCGAGGGCTCGACCTTGTTCGAGGGTCGCAAGCGCGGTGTCGTGGTCGACGGCGAGACCTTCGACCTGGGACACGTGGGCGACGTGACACACGTCGACCCGTCGTCGGTGCTGGCCGAGATCGAGGCGGGGCGCATCCCCGTGGTGTCGTCGATCGCGACGAACACGATCGACCCGGAACACGCCCTCAACGTCAACGCCGACGCGGCGGCGGGGGCCCTGGCCATCGCCCTCGGTGCGGCCAAGCTCGTCGTCCTGACCGACGTCGCAGGGCTCTACGCCGACTGGCCGAACCGCGACTCGCTCGTCGAGGCCATCACGGTGTCGGCCCTCACCGACATGCTCCCGACCCTCGAGTCGGGCATGATCCCCAAGATGCGCGCCTGCCTCGACTCGGTCGTCGGTGGCGTCGGAGGAGCGACCATCATCGACGGTCGCATCCCGCACTCGATCCTCCTCGAGGTGTTCACCCAACGCGGGTCGGGCACCGAGGTGGTTCCCGACGACCGGGCGGCGTCGACCGGCGCCCCCGTCGTCACCTCGTTCGGCACCCCCGCCGGCGAGATCGTCACCACCGGGGGCACCGCCCCGGGTGGCCCTGCCGCGAGCGGCACCGACACGAAAGGACAGTCGTGACCATGATCCAGACCCAAGGCGGTACCTGGCAGCGCCGATTCGGCGACTCGATGATGCGTTCGCTGTCGACTCCGAAGGTGATGCTCGACCGCGGCGAGGGCTGCCAGGTCTGGGACGTCGACGGCAAGCGTTACCTCGACTTCCTGGCGGGCATCGCCGTGAACGCCCTCGGACACGCCCACCCGGTGCTCGTCGAGGCGCTCACCGAGCAGGCGAGCAAGCTGATCCACGTCTCCAACTACTTCGCGACGGCCCCGCAGGTCGAGCTCGCCGAACGGCTGACCCGCATCAGCGGTGCCGGCGAGCGTGGGCGCGTCTACTTCGGCAACAGCGGAGCCGAAGCCAACGAGGCCGCGGTCAAACTGGCTCGCCTCAACCGCGGTGACGGCTCGCGCACCCGCATCCTCGCCCTGCAGAACTCGTTCCACGGGCGCACCATGGGCTCGCTCGCGCTGACCGGCAAGCCGGCGCTGCGCGAACCGTTCGAGCCGATGATGCCCGGGGTCGAGCACATCGACACGACCGTCGAGGCACTCGAAGCGGCCCTCGACGGTACGGTGGCCGCCCTGTTCGTCGAGCCGATCAAGGGCGAGGCCGGCGTCGTCGACCTGCCCGAGGGCTACCTCGAGCGTGCCCGCGAACTCACCACGAAGCACGGGGCCCTGCTGATCCTCGACGAGATCCAGACCGGCATCGGCCGGACCGGCTCGTGGTTCGCCTTCCAGCAGCACGACATCGTCCCTGACGCCATCACCGTCGCCAAGGGCATCGCCGGGGGAGTCCCCATCGGTGCGCTCATCACCTTCGGCGACACGTCCGACCTGTTCGAGGCCGGTCAGCACGGCAGCACCTTCGGCGGCAACCCGCTCGCGACCGCCGCGGCCAACGCCGTGCTCGGCGAGATCGAGTCGAGCCAGCTCGTGCTCAACGCGATCGTCCGGGGCGACCAGCTCCGCGCGGCCGTCGAGTCGATCGGTTCGCCGCTCGTCCGCGAGATCCGCGGCAACGGCCTCCTCATCGGCCTGGGGCTGGCGCAGCCCGTCGCGGCCCAGGTCGCCGCCGACGCCCTCGAGGCCGGCCTCATCGTCAACGCCCCCAACGACTCGAGCATCCGTCTCGCGCCTCCCCTGATCGTCGGTGACGACGAGATCGCCGAGTTCACCCAGATCATGACCACCGTCCTGAAAGGCCTCGAATGACCCGCCACTTCCTCCGGGACGACGACCTGACCACCGCCGAGCAGCTCGAGGTGCTCGATCTCGCCGACGAACTCAAGCGCGACCGTTGGTCCCAGCGCCCGCTGGCCGGTCCGCAGACCGTCGCCGTCATCTTCGACAAGTCGTCGACCCGTACCCGGGTCTCCTTCGCGGTCGGCATCGCCGACCTCGGCGGCAGCCCGCTGATCATCGCCACCGCGAACAGCCAGCTCGGCGGCAAGGAGACCCCGTCCGACACGGCGCGCGTGCTCGAGCGCATGGTGTCCGCCATCGTCTGGCGCACCTACGCGCAGTCCGGCCTCGAAGAGATGGCGGCGGGGACGACCGTGCCCGTCGTCAACGCGTTGAGCGACGACTTCCACCCGTGTCAGCTGCTCGCCGACCTGCAGACCATCCGCGAGAAGAAGGGCACGCTCGCCGGCCTCTCGGTGGCCTTCGTCGGTGACGGGCGCTGCAACATGGGCCAGTCGTACCTGCTGGCCTGCGCGACCGCGGGCATGCACGTCCGCATCGGTGCCCCCGAGGGCTTCCTGCCCGACCCGACCGTCGTGGCCGACGCCGAGGCGATCGCCGCGCGGACGGGTGGCTCCGTGCTCGTCACGACCGACGCGGTCGAGGCCGTCGCCGGGGTCGACGTCGTCGTGACCGACACCTGGGTCTCGATGGGCAAGGAGGACGAGAAAGACGAACGGGTCGCCGTCTTCGGATCGTTCAAGGTCGACCAGGCGTTGATGGCCCAGGCCGACGCCGACGCGATCTTCCTGCACTGTCTCCCCGCCGACCGCGGGTACGAGGTCACGGCCGACGTCATCGACGGCCCGACCAGCGTCATCTGGGACGAGGCCGAGAACCGGCTGCACGCCCAGAAGGCGCTGCTCACCTGGCTGCTGGCCCGCTGAGCACCCCCACCACCTCACACACACGTAGCCACACCCACACCACTCAAGGAGAACCATGGCGGAACGCGTCGTCCTCGCATACTCAGGAGGCCTCGACACCTCGGTCGGCATCGGCTGGTTGGCCGACGCCACCGGAAAAGAGGTGGTCGCCCTCGCCGTCGACGTCGGACAGGGCGGAGAGGACATGGAAGACATCCGACAGCGTGCCCTCGACTGCGGTGCGGTCGAATCGGTCGTCGTCGACGCCAAAGAAGAGTTCGGCACCGATTACCTGATGCCGGCCCTCAAGGCCAACGCGCTGTACCAGAAGACCTACCCGCTGGTGTCCGCCCTCAGCCGTCCGCTGATCGCCCGCCACCTGGCGTCGGTCGCGAAGGAACTAGGTGCGAACAGCGTGGCCCACGGGTGCACCGGCAAGGGCAACGACCAGGTCCGTTTCGAGGCGGCCGTCGCGGCCCTCGCCCCCGACCTGACGAGCATCGCCCCGGTCCGTGACCTGGCCCTCACCCGCGACAAGGCGATCGTCTACGCGGAAGAGCACGCCCTTCCCATCCGCCAGAGCGCCAAGAACCCCTATTCGATCGACAAGAACGTCTGGGGCCGCGCGGTCGAGACCGGGTTCCTCGAGGACCCCTGGAACGCTCCCATCGAGGACCTGTACGAGTACACGCAAGACCCGGCCGTCGTCAAGGACGCCGACGAGGTCGTCATCACCTTCGAGGCCGGAGTCCCGACGGCGATCGACGGGGTGGCGTTCACCCCGCTGGGCATCGTCGAGCGCATGAACGAGCTCGCCGGCAAGCACGGCGTCGGCCGCATCGACGTCGTCGAGGACCGGCTCGTCGGCATCAAGAGCCGCGAGGTCTACGAGGCCCCTGGCGCGATGGCGCTGATCGCCGCGCACGAGGCGTTGGAGGCCCTGACCATAGAGCGCGACCTCGGCCGGTACAAGCGTGGCGTCGAGGCCGAGTGGTCCAACCTCGTCTACGACGGCCTGTGGTTCTCGGGTCTCAAGCGGTCGCTCGACGTCTTCATCGACGACACGCAGAAGTACGTGTCGGGCGAGATCCGTCTCAAGCTGCAGGGCGGGCGCGCGGTCGTCACCGGTCAGAAGAGCGACGCGAGCCTCTACGACTTCGACCTCGCGACCTACGACACGGGCGACACCTTCGACCAGTCCCTGTCGAAGGGCTTCATCGAGATCTGGTCGCTGCCCAGCAAGATCTCGGCTCGTCGCGACCTGGCCCACGGGGCGTGACCGACGCGAGCGGGCTCGGCGAAGGGTCGGGCAAGAACGAGCGAGCAGGCGAGGCGGGCGCCCTCTGGGGCGGCCGCTTCGCCTCCGGGCCGTCCGCCGAGCTCGCCGCGCTCAGCAAGTCCACGCAGTTCGACTGGCAGCTGGCCTCGTACGACATCGCCGGGTCGCGCGCACACGCCAGGGCTCTGGCGGCGGCGGGATACCTCGACGCGTCCGAGCTCGAGGCCATGCTGTCGGCGCTCGACCGGCTCGAGTCGGACGTGCTCGACGGCACGTTCACCGCGGCCGAGACCGACGAGGACGTGCACTCCGCCCTCGAGCGGGGGCTCATCGGCATCGCCGGCGCCGAGCTCGGCGGCAAGCTCCGGGCGGGGCGTAGCCGCAACGACCAGATCGCGACGCTGGTGCGCTTGTACCTGCGCGACCACGCCCGCGTCATCGGTCGGCACGTCGTCGACCTGGTCGACGCGATCGCCGGTCAGGCGACGGCCCACCCGTCGGCCGTGATGCCCGGCCGGACGCACCTCCAGCACGCGCAGCCGGTGCTGTTGGCGCACCACCTCCTCGCCCACGCCTGGCCTCTGGTCCGCGACCTCGAGCGCCTGCGCGACTGGTCGCGTCGGGCCGGTGCCTCGCCGTACGGAGCGGGTGCCCTCGCGGGTAGCTCGCTGGGGCTCGACCCGCTCCTCGTGGCGACCGATCTGGGCTTCGACCGCACGACCGAGAACTCGATCGACGCGACGGCCAGTCGTGACGTCGTGTCGGAGTTCGCGTTCGTCACGGCGTCCATCGGCATCGACCTCTCGCGGCTGGCCGAAGAGATCATCCTCTGGAACACCCGCGAATTCGGCTTCGTCCGTCTGCACGACGCGTTCTCGACCGGGTCGAGCATCATGCCGCAGAAGAAGAACCCCGACATCGCCGAACTCGCGCGCGGCAAGTCGGGGCGGCTCATCGGCAACCTGACGGGTCTGCTCGCGACCCTCAAAGGGCTGCCGCTGGCCTACAACCGAGATCTCCAGGAAGACAAAGAGCCGGTGTTCGACTCGGTCAGCCAGCTCGAGGTGCTGCTCCCGGCGTTCACGGGCATGGTGGCGACCCTCGATTTCGACGAGGTCCGAATGGCCGAGCTCGCGCCGCAGGGATTCTCACTCGCGACCGACGTCGCCGAGTGGCTCGTCCGTCAGGGGGTCACGTTCCGCGACGCACACGAGATCAGCGGCGAGCTGGTGCGGTTCTGTGAACAGCACGACCTCGAGCTGCACGAGCCCACCGACGAGCAGTACCGGTCCGTCTCGGCGCATCTCACACCCGAGATCCGCCCCGTCCTGACGGTCGAGGGCTCGATCGCCAGCCGTCGAGGGGCCGGCGGCACGGCTCCCGAGCGGGTCGCCGAGCAGCTCGCGCAGCTGACCGAGCAGATGCGCCACCTGGTCCGGTCCCTCGCCCCGGCGGCACCGTGACCCGTCGACGACCGGGCGCTCGCGACGACCGGCCGGTCCGTGCCTGGGTGGTCCCCGTCGTCGTCGCGATCGCCGTGGCGGTGCTCGTCGCCGTCGCGGTGATCGCAGTCGCCAGTGGTCAGCGCTTCTTCTGAACGAGACGATCGCGGTGAGCACGGGGGAGTGGTGACGACGACACCCGACGACGACGTGCTCGCGGCACTGCTGGCCGAACCGGCGCTGGCCGTCGCGCCGCGCCTCCTGGGCTCGGTCTTCTGGTCGGGCGGCGTCGGCATCCGCCTGACCGAGGTCGAGGCGTACCACGGCCAGGGGCAGGACCCCGGCTCGCATGCGCACCGGGGCCGGTCGGCGCGCAACGACAGCATGTTCGAACGCGGCGGAACGCTCTACGTGTACCTGTCCTACGGCATCCACCGCTGCGTCAACATCGTGTGCGGGCCCGAGGGCTTCGCGTCCGGTGTCCTCTTGCGTTCGGGCGAAGTGGTGGCCGGCGTCGACGAGGTCCGGGCGCGTCGGACGACGTCGCGGACGTCGGCCGACCTCGCCCGAGGTCCCGGCCGTCTCGGCTCCGCACTCGGCATGGAGCTCGGCGACGACGGCTCACGCCTCGTCGCCGACACCCCCGGTCAGGAGGCGCGGTTCCGTCTTCGCCTCCCGTCCGCACCGGTCGGCCCGATCGCCGCCGGCCCGCGTGTCGGTGTGTCGGGTCACGCCGGTGGCGACGCGTTCCCGTGGCGGTTCTCGCTCGAGGGTGATCCCTCTGTCTCCCCGTACCGCGCCGCCGTCTCGCGACGACGCGGTGGGGCGTGAAGACGGTGGCGGAGGCCGCTGGTACCGTTTCCGACGTGACCAGTGAAACGACTGCAGACGTCCTGGCCGCCCAGAGCAACGACCCCTCGTTCGACGACGTGTGGGACGAGATGCAGTGGCGCGGCCTGGTGCACGTGTCGACCGATGCCGACGCCCTCAAGACCCTTCTCGCCGGTCCGCCGATCACGTACTACTGCGGTTTCGACCCGACGGCCCCCAGCCTCCACCTCGGCAACCTCGTGCAGTTGCTCACCATGCGCCGCCTGCAGCTCGCCGGCCACCGGCCCCTGGGGCTCGTGGGCGGGTCCACCGGCCTCATCGGCGATCCGCGCCCCACCGCCGAGCGGGTGCTCAAGACGCCCGAGCAGACGGCCGAGTGGGTCGACCGCATCCGCGTCCACGTCGAGAAGTTCCTCTCGCCCGACGGTGACAACGGTCTCCGAGTGGTGAACAACCTCGACTGGACGTCTCCGCTCAGCGCCATCGAGTTCCTGCGCGACATCGGCAAGAACTTCCGCGTCAACACCATGCTCAAGAAAGACGCCGTGGCCGCGCGTCTCAACTCCGACGCCGGCATCAGCTACACCGAGTTCAGCTACCAGATCCTCCAGGGCCTCGACTTCCGCGAGCTCTACCGCAGCTACGACTGCGTCCTGCAGACCGGCGGCAGCGACCAGTGGGGCAACCTCACCAGTGGCACCGAACTCATCCGCCGCACCGAAGGCGTCTCGGTCCACGCGATCGGCACGCCGCTGATCACCAACACCGACGGCACCAAGTTCGGCAAGAGCGAGGGCAACGCGGTCTGGCTCGACGCCGAGTTGACCAGCCCGTACGCGATGTACCAGTTCTGGCTCAACACCGACGACGCCGACGTCGTCCCTCGGCTCAAGGTCTTCACGTTCCTCTCGCGTTCCGAGATCGAGCGGCTCGAGAGCGCCGTCGCCGACGAACCCTTCCGTCGGGAGGCGCAGCGAGCGTTGGCCTGGAACGTCACGTCCCTGGTCCACGGCACCTCGGCCACGCAGTCGGCCATCGACGCAGCCGCCGCGCTCTTCGGGCAAGGCGACCTCACGGTCCTCGACCCGCGGACTCTCGCCAGTGCCATCGCCGAGTTGCCGGCGGCCGAGGCCGATGCGTCGACCACGATCGCTCAGGCGTTGGTCGACACCGGACTCGTCGCGTCGTTGGGTGCAGCCCGCCGGGCCACGGCGGAGGGTGGTGTCTACGTGAACAACACCCGGGTCGAGAACGGCGATGCTCTGGTCGCCGACTCGAGACTCGACGGGGGAGTCGTCGTGCTCCGACGCGGTAAGAAGACGCTCGCCGGCGTCACCGTCAAGGTCTGACCTCGAATCGACCTCCGGACGACGGAAGCCCGTTCCCTCGTCGAGGGGGCGGGCTTGACGTCATCCCACGGCAAGGAATGCACGCGGCTGGCCATGCTTTCAGGGCTTCAGTCACGCGACACGCCCGGGATGCCCAGACATTTGGAGGTGCGACCGGTGAGCTGTGTAAAGTAATTCGAGTCAGCCCAAAGGTGCGGCGGAACGGCTAGGACAGCGACCAGCAATGGTTCTGCTCCGGAGTTCCCCGGCCTCAAGTGGTGACATCCTCCCCGAAGCCACGTCGTTTACGGCTTGCGATTCGTGTGGTAGGGTTTCAAATCCATCCTCTGGTCATTACCAGGTGCTGGTCCTCAACTTTGGGGGCCGGAAATCAAGTCGTTCCGACTTGGTCCATCAGGATGGTACGGTTCCACAGCAGCTTCGAGCGAGGGTCTTTCCGACCGGGCCTCGAGTGCGTTTGGTCCTTGAGAACTCAACAGCGTGCACATTGTCAAATGCCAAATTATACCCTGGCATTGCTTGTGGCTTCATCTTTGGTGGGGTTGTGAGTGGTGTTTAGGTTTCTTTGAGATTGATGGACAACAACAATCGTCAGATTGTTTTGTTCTTTAGTCAGCATCAAATTCAGCAGTCATGGCCTATTCCGGTTGTGCTGTTTGGCGCGGGTGCGGGGTCAGGGCGCGGCGCGGCCGAGCTCGCGCTCGAGCAGCTCGAGGTCGATCTTGACGTGCTCGCGGGCGATGGCCGCGGCGTCCGCCGCACGCCCGTCGCAGATCGCGGCGACGAGCGCCTCGTGGTCGGCGAGGGCGCGCAGCTCCATCTCGCGCATGCCGTCCGGCCCGCCCCAGAGGTGCGCCGGCGCCGAGATGCTCACCCGGGCCTCGAGGTCGAACAGCACCCCGCGCAGCGTGGCGTTGCCGGCGGCCTCGGCGATCGCGACGTGCAGCGCCTCGTCGGCTTTCTGCGACGCGAGGCCGGACGCGGCGCCGCGATAGCCCTCGAGCCGGTCGTGCAGCCGGTCGACGTCGTCCGGGGTGCGGTTCTCGGCCGCGGCCTCGGCGACGACGCCGTGCAGTCGGCTGATCGCCTCGCTCGTGTCGCGCAGGTCGGACCAGCGCGCGGCGAGCGTGCGGCGCACGACGTCGGTGCCCGAACCCGGTGCCGGCGCCTGGACGAACGAGCCCCCGCCGCGCCCGCGTTGCGTCACGATCAACCCCTGCTCGACGAGTCGGGCCAGGGCGGCCCGCACGGTCATGCGACCGACCCGCAGCGAGGCGGCGAGGTCGCGCTCGGCGGGGAGGCGCGAGCCGGGCAGGTACTCGCCGATCGTGATGGCCGTGACGAGGCGGTCGGTGAGGTCGTCGACCCGGGTCGTGGGGGCGAGAGGGGCCCCGAGGGCGCCACCGAGGGCGCCGTCGACCGCGACGTCCGAGCGCGCGCCGCCCGCGCCTCCTCGGCTGTCGTCCTGGCCCATCGCGTCCCCGTCCCGGCTCGCCGACCCGTCGTGCGTGCAGCCGTCGAGGTCTCGTCGTGTTACGAGCAGATTAAGGCATCGCGAAAGGTCTTGTCGTGAGACCTTAGCCGGGTGCATGCTCACCCGCATGTCCACGATCACCACCGGCACCGCCGCCTTCCATGACGCCGAGACCTGGTACCGGGTCACCACGCCCGACGAGCCGCGCGAGGGTGCGCTGCCCCTCGTCGTGGTGCACGGCGGCCCGGGGATGGCCCACGACTACCTTCGCAACCTCGAGGCCCTCGCCGACGAGACCGGCCGCACCGTCGTGCACTACGACCAGCTCGGCTGCGGCCGCAGCACCCACCTGCCCGACGCGCCCGTCGACTTCTGGCAGCCCAGCCTCTTCGTCTCGGAGTTCGCGAACCTCGTGGCGCACCTCGGCCTCGAGCGGTACCACCTGCTCGGCCAGTCGTGGGGCGGCATGCTCGGGGCCGAGATCGCCGTGACGACGCCGGACGGGTTGGCGAGCCTGGCCATCTGCAACTCGCCCGCGTCCATGCAGCTCTGGGTCGAGGGCGCCGCCGAGCTGCGCGACCAGCTGCCGACCGACACCCAGGAGGCGCTGGCACGCCACGAGGCGGACGGCACGACCACCGACCCCGAGTACCTCGCCGCCACCCAGGCGTTCTACGAGCGGCACGTCTGCCGCGTGGTGCCCATGCCGCAGGACTTCGTCGACAGCGAGGAGCAGATGGAGGCCGAGCCGACGGTCTACCACACGATGAACGGGCCGAACGAGTTCCACGTCATCGGCACGCTGCGCGACTGGACCGTCGTGGACCGCCTGCCGGCGATCACGACGCCGACCCTCGTCGTCGCGGGCGAGTTCGACGAGGCGACGCCCGCCACCTGGCAGCCCTTCGTCGACGGCATCGCCGACGTCCGGTCGCACGTGTTCGCCGGTGCCAGCCACTGCTCGCACCTCGAACAGCCCGAGGAGTTCCGGGCCGTCGTCGCGCCGTTCCTGGCGGCGCACGACGAGCTGCGCGACGCCGCACGCGCCTCCTGACCGGCGCGGGCCGCGCCTCCTGAACCGACGCGGCCCGCGCTTCCCGCCCCCCGACCC
>NZ_LR733392.1:1238479-1351739 GCF_902506305.1 Frigoribacterium sp. 9N | reverse complement strand
GACCCGACCCGCACCCGCACCGCACCCGCACCGACCCGATCCCCACCCGAGCGAGAGAGCACACCATGTCCCTGCCCACGAAGGCCGCCTCCGGCGGTGAGCTGAGCAACCAGCAGCAGCTCGAGCAGTACGGCTACAAGCAAGAACTCAAGCGGTCGGTCTCGACCGTCGACCTGCTCATCTACGGCTTGATCTTCATGGTGCCGATCGCGCCCTGGGCGATCTTCGGCACCGTCTACAACGCCTCCTCGGGCATGGTGCCGCTGGTCTACCTGGTGGGCCTCGTCGCGATGATCTTCACCGCGCTCGCCTACGCGCAGATGGCCAAGTCGATCCCGCTCGCCGGGTCGGTCTTCTCGTACGTCGGGCGGGGCATCCACCCCGTGGCCGGGTTCTTCGCCGGCTGGGCCATCCTGCTCGACTACCTGCTCGTGCCGACGCTGCTCTACGTCTTCGCCGCCGAGTCGATGATCGGCATCTTCCCGGGCACCGCACGCTGGATGTGGGCCCTGATCTTCGTCGCCGTCAACACCGCCGTGAACCTGCTCGGCATCAGCTCGATCAAGCTGATGAACCGGGTGTTCCTCGCCATCGAGGTCGTCTTCATCGTGATCTTCGTCATCATCGCGGTGACGGCGCTCAACGGCGGCACGATCCCCGGTGCCGAGTTCACGACCGACCCGATCTGGGACTCCAGCAAGGTCACCGCCCCCCTGATCGCCTCGGCGTTGTCGATCGCCGTGCTGAGCTTCCTCGGCTTCGACGGCATCTCGACCCTCGCCGAGGAGAGCACCGGCAAGCGCGGCGGAGCCGGCAAGGCCATGATCATCGCGCTGTTCATCGTGGCGTTCTGCTTCATCCTGCAGACCTGGCTGGCCAGCGCGCTGGCCGGCGGCCGCGACTCGTTCCCCGAGGGCGAGGCCGGGAACGCCTTCTTCGACCTCGTGCGCGAGGCGTCGAACAGCGGGTGGGCGACGGCGTTCTTCGTCGTCAACGTCTTGGCCGTCGGCATCGCGAACGCCATGGCCGCCCAGGCCGCGACGTCGCGTCTGCTGTTCTCGATGAGCCGCGACGGGCAGCTGCCGGCGTTCCTGTCGAAGATCAACACGCGTCAGGTGCCGCAGGCCGCGATCCTCGTCGTGTCGGCGCTCTCGGCCGTGCTCGTGCTGTTCTTCGTCGGCCAGATCGACGTCATCTCGTCGCTGGTCAACTTCGGGGCGCTGTTCGGCTTCATGCTGCTGCACGTGTCCGTCGTGGTGCACTACGTCGTGAAGAAGAAGTCGCGCAACTGGTTGCTGCACCTCGTCGTGCCCGTGGTCGGGTTCCTGATCATCGGCTACGTGCTGGTGAACGCGGCACCCGAGGCCAAGATCGGCGGGCTCGTCTGGCTGGTGCTCGGCGCGGGCGTGTTCCTCTACTACCGCAGCCGAGGAGGCGCGGCGCCGTCCCTCGGGCAGGGTGCGGACGAGCCGGCGGTCACGTCGGTGCCCGCGGCCGACTCGGAACGGCGCGACGCATGACCGCCGAGGACGCCGCCCACGACGGGATCGACCACTTCCTCGGCAAGGAGCACGGTCGTCCCGGTTTCACCGCCACGGTGCCGCCGGCCCTGCGCATCGAGCCGGGTACCGGCGAACGCATCGGGTTCGAGACGAGCGACGCGGTCTACGCCGAGCTGCACCGACACCACGACCTCGCGGAGCTGTCCGTGCCGATCAACCCGGTCACCGGGCCGGTCTACGTCGAGGGCGCGAAGCCGGGCGACGCGCTCGCCGTCACGGTGCACGAGATCCGACTCATCGAGCACGGCTGGTCGGTCAGCCTGCCCGGGTCCGGGGCCCTGCAGCACGTCATGGGCGACGAGATGTTCACCCGCCGCGTGCCGATCGACTCCGACGGGGTGCACGTCACCGACCGGCACGTCTTCGAGGCCCGCCCGATGATCGGCTGCATGGGCACGGCGCCCGCCGAGGGCGAGAACTCGACGATCATGCCCGCGTACGCCCAGGGCGGCAACATGGACGTCACCGAGAACACGGTCGGGTCGACGGTCTACCTCCCGGTCATGGTCGAGGGGGCGTACCTGTCGATCGGCGACGTGCACGCGATCATGGCCGAGGGCGAGTCGTCGTTCGTGGCCATCGAGGCCGAGGGCACGGCGGTCGTCTCGATCGACCTGGTGCCCGGTCTCGGCCTGCGGGCGCCGCGCATCGAGACCGCCGACGACTGGATCTTCGTCGGCCTCGGCGACCCGGTGCAGGAGAGCATCCGCCGCGGGTACGAGGACGCCTTCTCGTTCCTCGTGGACGACCACGGCTGGTCGCGCGGAGACGCCTACGCCGTGCTCAGCGCCGTGGGGCACTCGAGGCTCGGGGGCCCGACCGGCTCGGTCGCCCCCGATCCGCTGCACCCGTTCGACGCCGTCGGCGCGGTCACGCTGCACCGCGTCCCGAAGCACGTGCTGTAGCGCCCGCCGCGCTTGCGCTGCGCGCGCTGCGCGTGCGCTGCGCGTGCGCTGCGCGTGCGCCGCGCGTGCGCCGCGCGTGCGCCGCACCGCCGACCGGACGTCGCACCGCCGAATTCGGCGGTGCGACGTCCGGTCCACGGTGCGACAGGTGCAGGAGGCGCGGATTCAGCCGAAGAGGCGCGTCGCGATCGAGCCGATCAGGTCGTCCGTCGGCACGTTCGTCTGGTCGACGGTGACGACGACGTCGTCGCGCAGCCAGTAGGTCTGCGCGCGGTCCACCGGGTACAGCGGGTCGGGCGTCACGAGTTGGCAGCTGCGCCCCTCGTGGACCGAGGTGCAGGTGTAGCCCTGCGAGGCGAGACCGTCGAGGGCCGCGGCGCCGGCGGCGGGTTCGAGGTGGCCCATCGCGACCGAGATGCCCGAGACGTCGGCCCGCGGATCGCGCCAGAGGCAGGACAGCTCGGTCGCCGCCCCGACGACGTCACGAGCGCCGGCCCCGGCGGGCGGGGTGGTCGGGGTGACCACGCCCGAGCTGGTGCCCGAGCCGCCGAACTCGACCGGGTTGAGCGGGATGTCACCGAAGGTCGAGGCGTAGGTGGCCTGGTCGACGATGTCGGTGCAGTCGACCGGGAGGGCGACCGGGCCGGCGGTCTCGGTGGGCGCGGGCGTGGGCGTGGCGGTGGCCGACGGCGGCGTCGCCGAGCTCGTCTCGGACGGGCTCGGCGTCGCGTCGCCGGCCCCGCCCGCGCAGCCTGCGGTCAGCACCAGGATCAAGCAGGCCGTGGCCCCCGTGCCGATCGCGGCGCGCATCGTCGTCGTGCTCTTCATGGTCGTGCCCTCCTGGTCGTCGGGTCGTCCCCCCGGCAGTCGTTCTCGACGCTACAGACCGGTCCGGCCCGAGCACTCGTCCCAGAGGATGAGGTCGGGCCGGCCAGGATCACGATCGCGTCACGAGGCGTCAGTCGTCGAGGTGCGCCAGGGCGTAGTCGGCCTCCTCGGCGGTGAACTGTTCGCCGTACTCGCTGACGAGCTGGTTGCGTAGCACGTCGCCCGTCATGCCGTCCGCCGCGTAGGCCTTGGCCTTGCGGACGGCGTTGGCCTGCCAGTCGGCGTCGACCGTGTCGACCGCGTACTGCGCCGCGGCCTCGGAGGCGCCGCCGGCCACGAGCTTCGCGTAGGTCTCGAGCTTGCTGCTGCCGAGGCCGTTCGCGATGGTCTCGGCGTCCGCCAGGGCGTCCGAGTGGTCGGCCGGCACGTCGGCGGCCGCCGACGTCGGCGTGGCCGACGCGGTGGGCGCGGGCGTCGACGAGGTGCGGACGGGGGCGGGCTCGGAGGTGGCGGTCACGGCCGGGTCGTCCTGCTGCACGCTGTCGATCGCCGCGCCGAGGCCGACGGCGACGACGATGGACACGATGGTGGCGACGGCTCCCAGGCCGAGGCCGATCCACGCCATGACCTTCGACTGGTGCCGCAGCAGCGCGATGATGCCGAGCACCACGGCGGCGAGTCCGACGATCGTGCCCACCACGGGCACGAGGCCGAGCAGGAACGCGACGACGCCCACGACGAGGGCGGCGATCGCGAGCCCGATCGGGCGGCCCGGTCGCGGCGGCGGGGTCGACGTCCCCGTCGCGGGGTAGGAGGTGGTCGGCTGGTCGGCGGAGGGGCGTCGCTCGTCGGAGCCGCCCCCCAGCGGGCTCTCGGTCGTCATGCTCCCAGCCTGCCAGGTGGCGGACAGACGGGTTCACCCCCGAACGGGGCGCGTCGGCGGGCCGGGGGACGCCAGGCGCATCGTCCGGGCCGGGGGACGCCAGGCGCGTCGCCCGGACCGGGTGCAAGACTGGTCGTCAACGACACGGCCGTCACCGACGACGGCGCACGGCGGGCCGCACGACGCCCGCCCCACCAGAGAGGGTGGCCGATGGGCACGCAGCACGAGCAGGCGTCCGAGCACGCACACGACGCCGGGGCGACGACCGACGCGGGCGGCCGAGGGGACGCGACCCGCGCCTCCTCGTCCGGGGTCACGGACGGTCGAGACGGGCCGGCCGCCCCGACCGCCGACCTCGTCGTGCACACCGTGCGGGTGCACCGCAGCGACCAGCCGTTGGCCCGCGAGGACGAGCTCGCGTGGCGCCTCGCCGCGCTCGCGACCGACGACGCACCCGTCGACGACGACGTGACCGAGATGGTCATCAACCGCCTGATCGACAACGCCGCCGTCTCGGCCGCATCGCTGCTGCGCGCGCCGGTCGCCGTCGCGCGCGACCAGGCGCTCGCGCATCCGCCGACCACCGGAGGCGCGGGCTCGCAGGTCACGGGCGTCGCGCCCGAGCACCCCGTCTCGCCCGAGTGGGCCGCCTGGTCGAACGGGGTCGCCGTGCGCGAACTCGACTTCCACGACACGTTCCTCGCGGCGGAGTACTCGCACCCCGGCGACAACATCCCGGCGATGGTCGCCGTCGCACAACACCGCGGACTCGACGGTGCGGCCCTGCTGCGCGGCATCGTGACCGGCTACGAGGTGCAGGTCGACCTCGTCCGGGCGATCAGCCTGCACGCCCACAAGATCGACCACGTCGCCCACCTCGGCCCGTCGGTCGCGGCCGGCCTCGGCACGATGCTCGGTCTCTCGACCGAGGTGGTGCACCAGGCGATCGGCCAGGCGCTGCACACGACGACGGCCACGCGGCAGTCGCGGAAGGGCGCGATCTCGTCGTGGAAGGCCTACGCCCCGGCCTACGCCGGCAAGGCCGCGGTCGAGGCCGTCGACCGCGCGATGCGCGGCCAGGGCAGCCCCGCCCCGATCTACGAGGGTGAGGACGGCGTGATCGCCTGGCTGCTCGACGGACCCGGGGCGTCGTACGACGTGCCCCTAGCGGCGCCGGGTGCGTCCAAGCGGGGCATCCTCGACACGTACACGAAGGAGCACTCGGCCGAGTACCAGGCCCAGGCCTGGATCGACCTCGCCCGGCGGCTCGGCCGCGCGCACCCCGCCCTCCGCGACCCGGCGCAGGTGCGCCGCATCGTGCTGCACACCAGCCACCACACGCACGTCGTGATCGGCTCGGGCGCCGGCGACCCGCAGAAGTACGACCCCACGGCCAGCCGCGAGACGCTCGACCATTCCATCCCCTACATCGTCGCCGTCGCCCTGCAGGACGGCGAATGGCACCACGAGCGCAGCTACGCCCCGGCCCGGGCGCAGCGTCCCGACACCGTCGAGCTGTGGCAGCGCATCACCACGGCGGAGGACCCCGCCTGGACGGCCCGCTACCACTCGACCGACCCCGCCGAGAAGGCGTTCGGCGGCCGCATCGAGGTCGAGTTCGTCGACGGCACGACCCTCGTCGACGAGATCGCCGTCGCCGACGCCCACCCCCTGGGGGCGCGGCCCTTCGGACGCGAGGACTACGTGCGCAAGTTCCGCACGCTGGCCGAGGGCGTGCTGCCCGACGCCGAGGTCGAGCGGTTCGTCGACCTGGCCACGCGCCTCCCCTCGTTGACGGCGGCCGAGGTGCGGCAGCTCGGCATCGTCGCTCCCGACGCCCTCGCGGGTGCCACCGCCCAGCCGGGCGGGCTCTTCTGATGCTGTACTCGACGGTGTCGCCGGCCGACAAGCGTGCGGCGTTCCGGGCCGGGCTGGCCGACGAGCGCACCCTGGTCTTCCCCGGCGCGTTCACGCCGCTCACCGCGCGCCTGATCGAGCAGAAGGGCTTCGACGGCGTCTACGTGTCGGGCGCCGTGATGGCCAACGAGCTCGGGCTGCCCGACATCGGCCTCACCACGCTCACCGAGGTCGCCACACGGGCCGGGCAGATCGCGTCGATGACCGACCTGCCCGTGCTCGTCGACGCCGACACCGGGTTCGGCGAGCCGATGAACGTCGCCCGCACCGTCCAGGCGCTCGAGGCCGCCGGCGTGGCCGGGCTGCACGTCGAGGACCAGGTCAACCCCAAGCGCTGCGGCCACCTCGACGGCAAGCAGGTCGTGGACGCGACGACGGCGGCAGGGCGCATCCGGGCCGCGGTCGACGCGCGCCGCGACCCGTCGCTCGTGATCATGGCGCGCACGGACGTCCGGGCGCTCGACGGGCTCGAGGCCGCGGTCGACCGGGCCCGGGCCCTGGTCGACGCGGGGGCCGACGCGATCTTCGCCGAGGCGATGGCCGACCTCGGCGAGTTCGAGGCGATCTGCTCCGCGCTCGACGTGCCCGTGCTCGCCAACATGACCGAGTTCGGCAAGAGCGCCCTCTTCACGCACCAGCAACTGCACGACGTGGGCGTGAGCATGGTCATCCACCCGGTGTCGCTCATGCGTGCCGCGATGGGCGCGGCGTCCCGGGCGCTCGACGCGCTCGTGGCCGACGGGTCGCTCGAGTCGCAGGTGCCGACGATGCAGACCCGTGCCGAGCTCTACGAGCTGATCGACTACCCCGGCTACGCCCGCTTCGACGCCGGCGTCTACGACTTCACGCTGGAGGGCTGAGGTCGGGCGCCGGTGCTGGACGCCGCCGAGTGGACAGCGCGCCGCGTCATGCGGCGGCGCGCTGTCCACTCGGCGGTTCTCGGTGCGCATAGGTCGTCTCGTCGACATGACGCGGTGGGTGGGCGGTCGTCCACAGCGAAGTTCTGGAGGCGCGGCCGGGTCCGATCGACGGGCGAGCATCGAGGGATGGACGACGACCTCCCCGATCTGATCTTCTCCGCCACGCCGGGTGCGCAGTCCCGCGAGGCGCGCGCCCTGCGACGCGACGCCGCCGCGGGACGTCTCGTGCGCGTCCAACGGGGCGTCTACGTGGCGACGGAGGACTGGGGCCGACTGAGGCCCTGGCGTCGCCACGTCGTCCGGGTGCGGGCCGCCGTGTCCGCGCTCCCCGCCGACTGCGTCGTGTCCCACGGCTCGGCCGTCGCCGTGCACGGGCTGCCGAGCGTCCAGGGCGACCCGCGCCGGGTGCACGTGATCGACCGACGTCGGGCCTCGACCCAGTGCACGCCGGTCCTCGTCAAGCACGGGGCCGGTCTCGAGGACGACGAGATCGAGTCGGTGGGCGACCTGCTGGTCACGAGTGAGCTGCGCACCGCCTTCGACGTCGCGAGGTCATCCGGGTTCGACGACGGCGTCCTCTGTCTCGACGGCGTGATGCGTCGTCGGCTCTTGGTCGAGAGTCGGCTTCCGAGGGCCGCCGAGATGCGCACCCGAGTCGACGATCTGCGTGACGAGTTCCGGCTCCGGTTCGGGGCGATGGCCGACGGCGTGGTCGGACGGCGGGGTGAGCTGGCACTCGGGCGAGCGATCTCGTTCGCCACGCCCCTGTCCGAGAACGGCGGGGAGTCGCTCGTGCGAGTCGCGTTGCATCGGCTCGGTGCGCCTCAGCCGATCCTGCAAGAAGAGTTCTTCGACGCCCGGGGATTCGTCGGACGATGCGACTTCTTCTTCGAAGAGTTCGGGTTCGTGCTCGAGTTCGACGGTTTCGGCAAGTACTCGGACCCTCGCTTGCTCGCGGGCTCGTCCCCGGCCGAGGTCGTGCGCCGTGAGAAGAAGCGCGAGGCTCGATTGCTGGGCACGGGGCGGGTCCGACGCATCGAGAGATGTGACATCGACGACGCGCTCGATCCGCGACGGCTGGCGGCGATCGTGCGCCGTGGCGGGGTGCCGCTGCGGTCGGGCCGCACCTCGGCGTCGTGGTCGTGAGGGTGCGCTATTCGCACAGCGTCGTCGGCGCCGCGGCAGCGAACCGCCGAGTGGACAAGGCGCCGTGTCGCGCGGCGGCGTCGTGTCCACTCGGCGGTGCGGAGCGGTGCAGAGCGGTGCAAAGCACGGCAAAGCGGTGCGGTGGGGTTGGTTGGGGCGGACTAGGCGAGGTCGGCGAACAGGGCGCTGACGAACTCGGTGCGCTCGACCATGCCGTGCACGCTGATCCACTCGTGTCGGGCGTGCGCTCCGCCGCCGACGCCGCCGACCCCGTCGAGCACCGCCAGGCCCAGCGCGGCGGCGAAGTTGCCGTCGCTGGCGCCGCCGACCGACACCTCGCGCAACTCGAAGCCGAGCGAGGTGGCGACCCGGGCGGCGCGTTCGTACAGCGCGCCGGTCGCGACCGAGCGCTCCATCGGCGGGCGGTTCCAGCCGCCGGTGACCTTCAGCGTCGCGGCGGGATCGTGCGCCGCGAGTCCGGCGAAGACCCGCTCGATGCGCTCGGCCTCGGTCGACGAGGTGACGCGGACGTCGACCATCGCGCGGGCGTAGCCGGCCTTGACGTTGGTGCGGGTGCCGCCCTGAAGCACTCCCACGTTCAGCGAGGTGCCCGCCTCGACGTCGGCGGCGGCGTGCAGGGCCAGGACGACGCGGGCGATCTCGTCGACGGCGCTCGCCCCGGAGCGCGGATGCAGGCCGGCGTGCACCTCGACCCCGAAGGCCTCGACCTCGAAGATGCCGACGCCCTTGCGGGCGGTCTTCACGGCACCGTCGGCGGCCGACTCGAAGACGAACACCGCGCCTCCTCGTCCGACCTCGCGCTCGATCGCCTCACGCGAGGCGATGCTGCCGACCTCCTCGTCGCCGTTGAGCAGCAGGCGCACGTTCGGACGTGGCAGCCCCAGGCGGTCGCCGATCGCGAGGGCGTTGCCGAGCTGGATCAGCCCGGACTTCATGTCGAAGACGCCCGGGCCGGTCATGCGGTCGCCCTCGACCGTGACGGGCCACCCGGCCAGCGTCCCCTCGGACCAGACCGTGTCGTAGTGGCACAGGGCCGACACCCACTCGGTCGAGCCCGACGGCGACGGGTAGTCGAGGGTCACCGTGTCGCCGTAGCCCTCGACGACGTGCACCCGGCGCTCGGCCGGCGGGCCGACGGTCTCGCCGAGCCAGGTCTCGATCCAGCGGAGCCCCGCCTCGAGCAGGTCGACGTCGTCGGACGGCGTCTCGAGGCTCGCGTAGGTCGTCAGGTCGGCCACCATCGCGTCGAGGCGGGCCTCGACCTCGCGACGGAGGGCGGTGACCTGGTCGGGCTGCAGGGCGTCGTGGCTCACGGTCTCGCTCTCGTCGGGCCCGCCACGGTGTGCGGGCATCTGACCATCTCACTCCCGTGGGCGGGGCGGCGACCGGTGGGGAGGCGCGGCGCGGGACCCGAGGAGGCGCGGCGCCGGACCGAGGAGGCGCGGCGCGGGACCCGAGGAGGCGCGGTCGGCTCTGTCGGAGGCCCCCGATACAGTCGGGGGCACCGACTCCGGCACCCGTTGCCGCACCGACCGCGACATCCACGAGAGGGGCCCCGTGCGCATCCTGCACACCAGCGACTGGCACCTGGGGCGCACGCTGCACGGGGTCGACCTGCACGAGCCTCAGCAGGCCTTCGTCGACCACCTGGTGGGGCTCGTGGTCGAACGGTCGATCGACGTCGTGGTGGTCGCGGGCGACGTGTACGACCGGGCCGTCCCCGCGGTCCCCAGCGTGCGCCTCCTCGGCCGGGCCCTCGCGGGCCTGACCGAGCACGCCACCGTGATCGTCACGCCGGGCAACCACGACTCGGCGGTGCGTCTGGGGTTCGCGGCCGAGCTGATGCGCCCGGGCCTGCACCTGCTGGCGTCGGTCGACCTGCTCGACGAGCCCGTCGTCGTCGACGACCCGGACGGGCCGGTCGCCTTCTACGGGCTGCCCTACCTCGACCCCGACAGCGTCCGCAGGTCCCTGGCACCGGCGGGCGCCGACGAGCCGTTGCCCCGGTCGCACGCGGCCGTCGTGGGTGCGGCGATGCAGCGGGTGCGCGACGACCTCTCCGGGCGACCCGGCACCCGGTCGGTCGTGGTGGCGCACGCGTTCGTCGTGGCGGGGCCCGCAGCCGACCGCGAGCCCGACGGCGCCCCGACGCCCGAGCGCAGCGAGAGCGAGCGCGACATCCGGGTGGGCGGCGTCGACTCCGTGCCGTCGGCCGCGTTCGACGGCGTCGACTACGTCGCCCTCGGCCACCTGCACGGTGCCCAGCGCGTCGGCCCGTCCGGTCGCCTGCGCTACTCGGGTTCGCCCCTGGCCTTCTCGTTCGGCGAGCGGAACCAGGTCAAGTCGTCCACGATCGTCGAGCTGGCCGCCGACGGCTCGGTCTCGGTCGAGCTCGTCCCGGCTCCCGTCCCGCGACGACTGGCCGAGGTGACGGACTCCCTCGACGCCCTGCTCGACGGGCGCCACGACGACCTGCGCGACGCCTGGCTCCGGGTCTTCGTGACCGATCCGGTGCACCCCGAACGGCTCTACACGCGGGTGGCCGAGCACTTCCCGCACGCCCTCGCGATCCACCACACGCCCGTCGGCGCGGTCGAGGCCTCGGCGCTCGCCGCCGTCACGGCCGAGTCCGACCCGATCGAGGTGGCGGCCGAGTTCGTCGCCTTCGCCTCGGGCGGGGCGGCGAGCGAGACCGAGCTCGCCGTGGTGCGCGGCGCCTACGAGGCCGCACTCGCGAGCGAGGTCGGCGAATGAACCTCCACCGGCTGACCCTGAGGGCCATCGGGCCCTACGCGGGCGAGCACAGCATCGACTTCGCCGCGCTCGGCGCCTCGGGCACCTTCCTGCTCGAGGGCCCGACGGGTTCAGGCAAGTCGACCATCATCGACGCGATCGTCTTCGCCCTCTACGGCGGGCTCGCCGGTTCGGCCTCGACGCCCGACCGCCTGCGCAGCCACCACGCCGCCCCCGACGTCGAGCCCTTCGTCGAGCTCGTCTTCGAGAACGGAGCGGGCGTGCACCGCATCCGACGCACGCCCGCGTACCGCCGTCCGAAGGCACGCGGCACGGGCACGACGCCGGCGAACGCGACCGCCAAGCTGTGGCGCCTCTCGTCGCCCGACGCCGTCGACGGCGAGATCGTCTCGATCAGCACGCAAGAGGCCGGCGCCGAGGTCTCGCGCATCCTCGGGCTCACGCGCCAGCAGTTCGTGCAGACCGTCGTCCTGCCCCAGGGCGAGTTCGCCGCCTTCCTCCGCTCGACCGGCGAGAAGCGCAAAGAGGTCCTGCAGTCGCTCTTCGGCACCGAGATCTACGAGCGCACCACGGCCGAGCTCGTCGAGCGGCGGAAGGTCGCGAACGCCGCCGTCGCCGCCGCCGACCGCGACATCGAGCTGGCGCGAGCCAGACTGCTCGAGGCGAGCGGCCTCGAGGCCGAGGCCCTCGACGAGGGGCTGGCCGCCGACGGCGGGGTCGCCCTGCTCGGTGACCTCGAGGCCCAGGCCGTCGCCGCGTCGGCTCAGCGGTCACGGGTGGTCGAGGCCCGAGACGCGGCACGACGGTCCCTCGATCGCGTGCGGGCGCTGGGGGCGGCACTCGACCGACGAGCCGACCTGACCGTCCGGCGGACGCGCCTCGACGAGGGCGACGGCGAGATCGCCACGGTCCGCTCGCGTGTCGCCGCGGCGACCCGGGCCGCGACCGTGACCGACGCCCTCGCCGCGGTCACGCGGGCGACCGAGGCCGAGCGTGATGCGGCGTCACGCCTGGCCGAGGCCGCCGGGGTCGTCGCGGACGGCGAGACGACCGCGGCGAACGGCGAGGCCCCGCTCCGAGCCGACGTCGCCGCCCGTCGCGACGCCCGACTGTCGGAACTCGCCCTCCTGACCGAGGCGGCCCGGACCGAGAAGGCCCTGCCCGGTCGCCGCACCGCCCTCGAGGCGGCCGAGCAGTCCCTGGTGGATGCCGACGAGCGGCGCCGGGAGCTCGACGCGCACCTCGTCGCGGCCCCCGCCGTGCGGGCGTCGCTCGTCGTCGAGCGCGACGCCCTGGCCGACGCCTCGACCGACCTCGTCGCCGCCGAGCAGGCGACGGCCGAGGCGCGGCTCCGCCTGCGTGACCTCGACGACCTCGACGCCCTCGGCCGGGCCGTCGACGCGGCGTCCGCACGACTGGCCGACGACTCGGCGGCGGCACTGCGGGCCCTCGACGACGAGGCGGGCCTCCGCCGTCGGCAGATCGAGGGCATGGCGGGTCACCTGGCCGCGGCTCTGGTCGTCGGCGACCCGTGCCCCGTGTGCGGCTCGCGAGAGCATCCGGCCCCGGCGGCTCCCGGCACCGAGCACCCCACCGACGACCAGGTCGAGGCCGCGTCGCGGACGTCCCGAGCGGCCGAGGCCCGTCAGCGCGAGTCCGCCGCACGGCACGCGACCGCCGAGGGGCGGGCCGCGGAGGCCCGCCGCGCCCTGGGCGACCTGACCCGCGACGACGTCGAGTCCGACCTGGCCCGGCTCGCCCTGCGCGTGGCCGAGGCCACCCGGGCCCGTACCGCCCTCGCGGCATCCGAGGCGGCGCTCGTGGCCCACGACCGCGAGGTCGACGAGCTGCGGGCCGAGCGGGACGACCTCCGCGAGCGAGCCGCCACCGGCCGGGAGCGCGTGGCCGCCGACCGGCGGGCCCTGCTCGACGACGAGGCCGAGATCGCGCGACTGCTCGACGGTCGGGCCCCGACCATCGCCGAGCTCACCGCAGCGGTCGGTGACGGGGTCGAACGCGACACGCGCCTCCTGACCCTCCTTGACGCCGCCGACGTGGCGTCCGACGCGGCGGCCGTCCGACGTGCCGAGCTCGCGGCCGCCCTCGAGCGCAGCGGGTTCGACGACGTCGACCAGGTCGCCGACGCCGCCCTCGAGGCAGGCGACCTCGCCGCGCTCGAGGCGCGGGTCTCGGCCCACGAACGCGAACGGGCGATCGTCGCGGCCGGGCTGGTCGAGCCCGAGGTCGCGGTGCTGGCCGGCGACGAGGTGGCGGACGTCCCGTCGGCCGTCGAGGCCCTCGACCGGGTCGAGGCCGAGCTCGACGAGGTCACCGACCGCGCGACGCGCACCGGCGACCGGGCCGAGCGGTCGCGCCAGGCCCTGGCCGCCCTCGAGGCCGTGACCGCCGCGGCCGACGCCGCCGTCGAGCACGCCCGGGCGGTGGTGCGCATGGCGAACCTCGCCAGCGCCTCGACCGGCGAGAACGTCAAGGGCGTGACGCTCGGCACCTACGTGCTGCTGCGCCGGTTCGACGAGGTCGTGGCGGCGGCGAACGTCCGGCTGTCGGTCATGTCGAGCGGGCGGTACGAGCTCGCCTCGTCCGACGAGCGCGAGGTCGGGTCGCGCTCGCGCAAGACGGGGCTCTCGCTCGTCATCCGGGACGCGACCACCGACACCACCCGCGACCCCGGCAGCTTCTCGGGCGGTGAGACCTTCTACGCCTCGCTCAGCCTCGCGCTCGGCCTCGCCGACGTCGTGCAGGCCGAGGCCGGCGGGCTCGAGCTCGGCACCCTGTTCGTCGACGAGGGGTTCGGCTCGCTCGACCCCGAGACCCTCGACGCCGTCATGAGCGAACTCGGCCGGCTCAGTGCCTCGGGGCGGGTGATCGGCATCGTCAGCCACGTCGACGAGCTCAAGCAGCGCATCGCCGACCGGGTCGAGGTGCGACGCCGCCCCGACGGGTCGTCGGTGCTCCGCTCGACGGCCGGCTGAGCAGGCAGGGCAGCGCGGGTCGGCTCAGCGGGACGGGTCGGCTGAGCAGGGCAGCGGGGAGGGGCAGCGCGGCGGGCCGGCCGGCCGGGGCGGCGGGGCGTGCCAGCCGAGCGGACGACCCCCGTCCGAGGGTGTTCACCCGCGCGCACGGCCTCGTTCACGTGGCGGCCACCCGGCAGGAGTCTGCTGGTCCCCGCCCCGCGGCGACTCCGTCGCGTGGCGACCGGATCACGATCACGATCACAGGAGCAGAACCGTGTCGAAGAACACCCCGAACCGCCGGCGTGCGGCCCTGACGACGGGGGTCGTCGCGACGGCCGCCGCCGCCGCCCTCGCCCTCAGCCCCGTCGCCGCCTTCGCGGCCACCCCCGCGAACGTCGCCCAGAACGGTGGTGCCGCCCGCAGCATCGACGACAGCACGCAGCTGCTGCTCGACTCGGTGGAGGCCGGCCCCGCCAAGAACGTCATCCTGCTGATCGGCGACGGCATGGGCGACAGCGAGATCACGTCGGCGCGCAACTACGCCTACGGCGCGGGCGGAACGCTGCCCGGCATCGACGCCCTGCCCCTGACCGGCCAGTACACGACGTACTCGGTCTACCGGGACGGCGCGAACAAGGGCAAGCCCGACTACGTGCCGGACTCCGCCGCGACCGGCTCCGCCTGGGCCACCGGCACGAAGACCTACGACAACGCCATCTCGGTCGACGTCGACGGCGTCCCGCAGGACACCCTGCTCGAGATCGCCAAGGCCAACGGCAAGAAGACCGGCAACGTCTCGACCGCCGAGCTGCAGGACGCCACCCCGGCCGTGCAGGCCGCGCACGTCGCCGCCCGCAGCTGCTACGGCCCCGACAGCGTCACCCAGTGCGGCGCCGACGCGCTCGACCAGGGCGGCCTCGGCTCGATCAGCGAGCAGATCATCGGCACCCGTGCCGACCTGACCCTCGGCGGAGGCGCGACCTCGTTCGGCCAGTCCGCCCGTGCCGGTCAGTGGCAGGGCGACACCCTGTTCGCCCAGGCGCAGGACCGTGGCTACCAGGTCGTGCGCGATGCGGCCGGCCTCGACGCCCTGACGACCGCCGACCAGGCGCAGCCCGTGCTCGGCACCTTCACCGACGGCAACTTCCCGACCCGGTACGCCGCCACCACGGCGACCGTCGGCGGGGCCGACCTGGCCCCGCAGACCTGCCAGCCGAACCCGGCCCGCCTGTCCACCGGCCTCTCGCTGCAGTCGCTGACCGAGAAGTCGATCGACCTGCTCGACACCGGTGACCAGGGCTTCTTCCTGCAGGTCGAGGGTGCCTCGATCGACAAGCGCGACCACAGCGCCGACGCCTGCGGTCAGATCGGTGAGGTGCTCGACCTCGACGAGGCCGTCCAGTCCGCCCTCGCCTTCGCGAAGGCCGACGGCAACACGATGGTCATCGTCACGGCGGACCACGCGCACACCAGCCAGATCGTCGACTCGACGCCGCCCGCCACGCTCAGCACCGCGCTGACGACGGTCGACGGCACCACGATGAAGATCGCCTACGGCACCGCCGCGGCGGGCGGGTCGCAGCAGCACACCGGCACGCAGTTGCGCGTCGCGGGTTACGGCCCCGGTGCCGCGAACGTCGTCGGCCTGATCGACCAGACCGACAACTTCTTCACCATCGTGAACGCCCTGCAGCTCGACCGCGACCTCGACGGCCTCAGCACCGACGCGACGATCTCGGCTCCGACCGAGGTCGCCCCCGGCGCCGAGTTCGCGGTCAGCACCGCCGGCCTCGCCGGCGACCGCCAGGTCACGGGCACGCTCGACGTCGACGGCACGGTGACCGACCTCGGCATCGCCGACGTGATCGACGGCGTCGCGACCTACACCGTCACCGCCCCCACCGAGCCCGGCAGCTACACGATCACGCTGACCGGCACGCAGAGCGGCACGACGCTGGCGACGACCGTCGCCGTCGTCGAAGGCGCCGTCACCCCGGCTCCGACGACCCCGCCCGCGGCGGTCCCCGGTGACGGCTCGAGCGCAGGAGGCGCGGGGACGGCCGGCAACGGAAGCGGCCCCCTCGCGTTCACCGGCTCCGACGCCCTGCCCGCCCTGCTGCTCGCGCTGATGCTGGCCGGTACCGGTGCCGCCCTCGTGCTGCGTCGTCGCCACCGCGCGGCGTCCGTGCAGGACGGCGTGCAGCTCTAGGCGTTCCCCGCCCCGACACACAGGAGGCGCGGTGCCAGCCGGCACCGCGCCTCCTGCGTTCTCGGGTCGCGTCGGACCCTCGGGTCAGACCAGCGGGTCGCTGTCGGTCGAGCGACGCTCGACGCGCTCGCCCGTGGCCGGGTCGACCGCGCTGCGGGTCGTGGAGACCGTCGAGCGGCGGCGCGACGCGAAGGCGATGCCGATGATGGTCACGACCACGCCGGCCGCGATGAGGATGTAGCCGATCAGTTTGATGTCGATGCCCGCGACCTGGAAGTCGAGAGCGAACGCGAGGACCGCGCCGATCACGATCAAGGCGATTCCGCCGCCGATGCTCATGGGGTCTCCTTCGTCTGGCGCCGCCCCGGATGGGCGACGGCGCCGACGCGAGGGTCGGCGGGCCCCACAGTACCGACGGGCCGCCCCGATCGGCCACGACGCGGCGGAGGCGCTGCGAGGATGGTCCTGCCCGCCACCCCACCGCAGGAGATCCCATGACCGGACCCGCAGGCCCCGTGCCGCTCGACCAGCCGTACCACCGCGCCTCGCCGAAGGTCGCGGTCGTCCGGTTCTGGCGCAAGTACGCCACGTTCCACGGGAGGGCGAGCCGCAGCGAGTACTGGTGGTGGTTCGTCATCGCGTTCGCGTTCCAGGGGGCGTTGCAGGCGTGGGCGACCGGGACCGGTGGCACGTCGATCTGGGCCGGAGGCGACAGCACCGACTTGGGGTACATCGACCACCAGGGCGTCGTGCTGATCCTCTGGGCCGCCGTCAGCTTCCTGCCGACCCTGGCGCTGCAGTCGCGACGCCTGCACGACGGGGGCTTCACCGCCTGGTACGTGCTCTTCTACCTGCTGCCGGTCTTCGGGTGGCTGACCCTGCTCGTCATGTCGCTGCTGCCCTCGCGCGCCTCGGGCGAGCGGTTCGACTCGGGTGGCGAGCGGCAGTACCCGGGCCCGGCCTGACCCGGCCGGACGGCGCCGGAGTCCCGCCGGGACACGGCGGCGACGGCGTCGTCGAGAGCCCCGGTCCATTGCCGGTCCTCGTCGTGGACCACGTGGCACTCGTGGGCGCAAGGGGGTTACGGGGTCGGACCACCGACCGCTAACCTGTTCGCACTCCGGTGGGCCCGACCGCCGTGGTGGTCCCGTTGAGCGACGTCCGTCGCTCGTTTCCCGGTGGTGGACTCTGCGTGCGTCGGGCCTCCGGAGCCCTGACGCCCGAGGCCCCGGACGAAGCCGGTCCGACGCCGAGGCGACGCCGTCAGCCCTGCTGCGCCTCGTGCACCAGCTCGAGCGCCGCCCGCAGCCCCGCCGCCGGGACCTGTCCGGGCGCGCTCGTCGCCCCCGCCGATCCGAACGTGACGCACGAGCCGAACGTCTCGCCCGAGAGCCGGGACACGACGCCGAGCGGCCCCATCGACATGGTGATCGCGGGCACGATGCCGGCACCCGCCCGGAACTCGGCCGTGGCCCGCATCAGGGTCAGCACGTCGTCCGTGCCGGACGGCATGGCGGCGAACTTCGCCACGTCGGCACCGTTCTCTTGTTGTTCGAGCAGGCGTGACACGATCTCGCCCTGCGTGGGGGTGCCGCTGAAGTCGTGCGACGACATCACCACGACGAGCCCGGCGTCGTGCGCCGCGTCGACGAGCCCGCCGAGCAGGTCGGGGTCGGTGTACATCTCGACGTCCACGGCGTCGAGCAGCCCGGTGGCCATCGCCGAGCGCAGCACGGCGTCGTAGGTCGCGGGGGCGACGTCGTGCTCGCCTCCCTCGGGCTCGGTCCGCAGGGTGAACAGCAGGGGCAGCTCGGCGTCGAGCGCGCCACGCACCCGACGGACGACGTCAGCCACGAGGTCGAGGTCGGCGGCTCCCGTCGCCTCGGTGCCCGTGCGCACGGGCCCGTCGGGGTCCGGTGCCGCGGCGAACGCGGCGTCGACGAAGTCGATGCGCAGCTCGACCAGTTCGGCCGTGTCGGTGTCGAGCGCCGAGGCGGCGTCGACCAGCGTGTCGAGGGTCCGGGCAACGAGCGGGACGCAGACCGCGGGACGCCCGGTGCCGAGCGCGACCCGACCGATCGAGACCGGCAGTGGGGTCGCCATCGTCAGCGCGCCACGCTGTCGGTGGTCGACCGGTCGCGGATCGGCGAGCCCACGGAGGCGCGCATCGCGTCGCGCAGGACGCCCTCGTCGGGGACCGGCTCGTCCTGTGCCCGCCCGGAGAAGAGCCTCACCTGGCCGAGCGCCTGCTCGACGAGCATGTCGAGGCCGTTGAAGACGATGCCCCCGTCGGCCGACCAGCGCGATGCGAGGCGCGTCGGCCAGGGCTCGTAGGCGACGTCGAAGAGGACCGACGAGCCACCGGCCGGACGCAGGTGGAGGTCGTCCGCCGCGCCTCCGGGCAAGGTGCTGATGACGAAGTCCAACGGGCCGAGCGAGGGCAGCTCGGTGAGCGGGGCGACCATGACGTCGGCGCCCAGCTCGGCGGCCAGGGACGTCAGCTCGCCGGCGCGCATGGGGTTGCGCAGGTGGATCGAGAACGACCGGGCGCCGAGATCCCACGCGGCGGCCATCGCGGACAGGGCGGTCGCGCCCCCGCCGAGGATGGTGGCCGCGGCGGGCCGGGCGTCGTGGAAGCCCTCGACGCTGCGGACGATGCCGTCGACGTCGGTGTTGTGCCCGTGGCGGCGACCGTCGTCGTCGATGACGACGGTGTTGGCGACCCCGAGACGTCGGGCGAGCGGCGAGACGGTGTCGAGCAGGGGCAGCACCTCGCGCTTGAGCGGCATCGTCAGGCTCAGGCCGCGCCAGCTCGCGTCGAGGCCCCCGACGAAGTCGGCGAGCCCGCCCGAGGCGACCTCGACCCGGTCGTAGTCGAAGGGCAGGCCGAGGTGCTCGTACGCCGTGCGGTGCAGCACCGGTGACAGCGAGTGCTCGATCGGCGACCCCAGGACGGCGAGACGTCGGCGAGCATCGGTCACGGGTGGGCCCCTCCCTGCGCCCGCGGCTCGGACGACGACCCACCCTAACGCGAGGGCCCTGAGGGGGTGCGGGGTGGTGGCGACCGGCACCGCGCCTCCTCGTCCCGTCGGGTCTGGCAGGGTCGGTGCATGCAGATCCGACCCTTCGACGAGGCCGACACCGAGACCGTCGTGGCGCTCTGGGAGCGCTGCGGGCTGACCCGCCCGTGGAACGACCCGCGACGCGACATCGAACGCAAGCTGACCGTCCAGCGCGAGCTGTTCCTGGTCGGCGTCGACGCCGAGGAGGCGCTGGTCGCGACCGCGATGGCCGGGTACGACGGCCATCGGGGCTGGGTCTACTACGTCGCGGTCGAGCCCGATCGCCAGGGGGAGGGGTTCGGCCGGCAGCTCATGGCCGAGGTCGAGCGGTCGCTCGAGGCGCTGGGATGCCCGAAGGCCAATTTCCAGGTGCGCACCGGCAACGAGCGGGTACGGGCGTTCTACGAGCACCTGGGGTACTCGGTCGACGACGCGTTCGGCATGGGCAAGCGGTTGATCGCCGACTGAGGCGCGGTGTCCGGAGGCTCCGGTGGCGCCCGTCGGCGAGCCCGTCGCTCGGCCTCGCGGCGTCGGATGAACAACATGTGACGATCTTCGGCGGACTATTGTCGGGCACCCAGCGAGAACTTAGGGTCGTGTGGTGTGCCCCCTGTCGGGGGGTGCCGTCCCGCCCGAACCGTCTTCTCCAGGAGCACCGACGCCCATGCGCATCAGCCCCCCGTCATCCGAGTCCGTCCCGACGGGAGGCCGGCGGCGAGTCCGCGGTGCGGCCCTCGCGTCCGTCGCCACCGGCACCCTGCTGCTCGGCCTGGTCGCCGCGGCACCGGCCCAGGCCGTCCCGGTCACGATCGACCTCGTCGGCATCAACGACTTCCACGGTCGACTCGAGGCCGACGCCCCCGGTGCTCGCGCCTCCATCGCCGGCGCGGCCGTCCTCGCCGGCGCCGTCAAGTCGGTCGAGGCGCAGAACCCCAACACGCTCTTCGTCTCGGCGGGCGACAACATCGGCGCCTCGACGTTCACCTCGTTCATCCAGGACGACGAGCCGACCCTCGACGCCCTGAACGCCATGGGCCTCGACGTCAGCACGCCGGGCAACCACGAGTTCGACAAGGGCCAGGACGACTTCAACGGCCGTGTCCGGGCGAACAGCGAGTTCCCCTACGTGAACGCGAACATCCTCCGGAGCGACGGGACGCCCGCCTACGACCCCTACGTCGTCGAGGAGATCGGCGGCGTCCGCGTCGCGTTCATCGGCGCGCTGACCGAGACCATGCCGACGCTCGTCAGCCCGGCCGGCATCGAGGGGCTGACCTTCGCCCCCGTCGTCGAGTCGGTCAACGCCGTCGCGGACGACATCGTCGCGGCCGACGCGGCCGACGCCATCGTCCTGCTGCTGCACGAGGGCGCCGAGACCGGCAGCCTCGACTCCGTCACCGGCGACAACGCGTTCGGCGAGATCGCCCGCGGCGTCTCGGGCGACGTGTCGGCCATCTTCTCGGGACACACCCACCAGGGCTACGACTACCTCGTCTCGCCGTCCGACGGCGGCCCGCAGCGTGCCGTCGTGCAGACGGGCAGCTACGGGACGAACCTCGCCCGGGTGACCATGACGGTCGACCCCGCCGCCACCGCCTTCCGTGACCGCGTGACCATCGCCTCGCACCGTCTGGTGCCGCTCTACGGTGCCTTCACGCCCGACCCCACCGTCCAGGCCATCGTCGCCTCGGCCGTCGACGTCGCCGCCGAGCGGGGGGCCGAGGTCATCGGTTCGATCAGCGACTCCTTCAACCGGGCCTACAACGCCAACCCGGACGCCAACGGCCTCCCCGTCTCGAACCGGGCCGGTGAGTCGACGCTCGGCAACTTCGTCGCCGACATCCAGCTGTCGTCGACGACGGCGAGCGGTGCCCAGCTCGCCTTCATGAACCCGGGCGGCCTGCGGGACGACCTGCCCTTCGTGGCGCCGGACGGCGACGTGACGTACAAGGCCGCCGCGGCCGTGCAGCCCTTCGCCAACACGCTCGTCGTGGTCGACATGACCGGTGCCGAGATCCGCCAGGTGCTCGAGCAGCAGTGGCCGACCGCCGGCCGTACCAGCACCCTGAAGCTCGGCACGTCCGAGGGTCTGACCTACACCTACGACCCCACCGCGGCGGCGGGCTCGCGCATCGCGGCCGTCTCGCTCGACGGCGTGGCCGTCGACGACGCCACGATCTACAAGGTGACCGTCAACTCGTTCCTCGCCTCGGGTGGCGACGGGTTCACCGCCTTCGCCAACGGTCGCGCCCACGCCGACAGCGGCAAGGTCGACCTGCAGAGCCAGCTCGAGTACTTCGACGCCCAGGCCGGCGACCCGTCCGACCCCGACTTCGCCTCGCGTTCGGTCGGCGTCTCGGGGCTGACCGCCGCGCCCGTCGGCGGGTTCGCCGCCGGTGACACCGTGTCGATGACCCTGTCGTCGCTCGTCCTGCAGCAGGCCGCCGCGGACGCGTCGGGCACCGTGACCGCGACGCTCGACGGCGTCCAGCTCGCCTCGGCCCCGATCGACGAGACCATCCTCGACAACTCGGACGAACAGGGTCGTGCCACGGTGACCTTCGTCGTCCCCGAGGGCATCACCGCTCCCGCTGCCGGACCGGTCACGCGTCAGGTCGTGCTCTCGGTCGCCGGCACCGGCACGACGGCGTCCGTCCCGGTCGTCTTCGCCGCGTCGGCCGCTCCCGTGGTCGTCCCGCCGACCGACCCCGGCACCACGCCTCCGGTCACGACCCCCGGCGGCACCGTGCCCGGCACCACCCCCGGTTCGGGTCCAGGCACCACGCCCGCCGGCACGGTCCGCAACGCCGACGGCTCGCTGGCCTTCACCGGCCAGGACGGCCTGGGTCTCGCGGCCCTCGCCGGGCTCGCCCTGATGCTGGCCGGCGGCTCGGCGCTGGTCGTCGCCCGCCGCCGTCGCCTCCGCGCGACGGTGACGCCCACCGAGGGCTGACGCCCCCGGCACCGCACCACCGATTGAACGTCGCACCACGGAATTCCGTGGTGCGACGTTCCTTTCGTGGTGCGACCATCGCGCGGCGGTTCGAAGGCGACGGCGGCACGAGCGACCGGCACCGCGCCTCCCGTACGCTCGTCGGGTGACGACGTTCGCGTACCACCGCCTGTTCCGTTCCCTGCCCTCGTACCGGTGGTGGAAACCGCTGCTGGCGGCCGTCGTGGCGGCCGTCACGTACCTGCTCGCGTCGGTCGTGGTCTACGTGGCAGTCCTCGGGGTGACCACGGCCGTGGGCGGCACCGCCGCCGCCGAACGCCTGCAGCGCGGCATCGAGGGCGACGCCCTGGCCGCCGCCGACCCGCTCGTGCTCTTCACGACGCTCGCCTCTATCGCGGTCATGCTGCCGGCCATCATGCTGGGCACGCTGATCGTCGGTCCCGGCGCGGTCGGCAGCCTCTCGAGCGTCGCCGGGCGGCTGCGCTGGCGGTGGCTCGTGCGATGCCTCGTGCCCGCCCTCGCGTTCATGGCCCTGACGGTGGGGCTCAGCTACGTCGTGGTGCCCCCGCTGTCGGGCGAGCCGATCGGCACCGGCCCGGTCACCACGCCGGCCGACACCCTCGTCTGGGCGGTCGTCGTCATCCTCGTGGTCACGCCGCTCCAGGCGACGGCCGAAGAGTACGCGTTCCGCGGGCTCGCCATGCAGACGATCGGCTCGTGGTCGAGGTACCCGATCGCAGCGATCGTCCTTCCCACGGTCGGGTTCGCGTTCGGCCACGACTACAACGCGTGGGGCATGCTCGACGTCGCCGTGTTCGGCGTGGCCGCGGCCTACCTGACCTGGCGCACCGGCGGGCTCGAGGCGGCGATCGTCGCGCACGTGCTCAACAACACCGTGCTCTTCCTGTTGTCGGCCCCCTTCGCGGGCGTCGAGTCGAGCGACGGCAGCCCCCTCGCCCTGGCGGTGACGCTGGTCTCGACGCCGCTCTACGTGTGGCTCGTGCTGCGGGCGGCCCGACGCACCGGGCTCGTGACGGTCCGCAGCGCTCCTCTCGTGCCCGGCGCTCCCGCGCCCGGCGGACCCCTCGTCCCCGGTCCCCGTCCGACCGACGACCGTCCCCAGGAGGCGCGGGTCGACTGACCGCGTCGGCGGCCGCTCGTAGACTCGACGCGTGACCACCACCGCCTCGCCCGCCCTGGCTCCCGACGCTCCCACCGCAGCCCTCGACGTGCTGCACCGGGTGTTCGGCTACGACGAGTTCCGTGGCCAGCAGGCGCAGATCATCGACCAGGTGGTCCAGGGCGGCGACGCCCTCGTGCTCATGCCCACGGGTGGCGGCAAGTCGCTCTGCTACCAGGTGCCCGCCCTCGTCCGCGACGGCACGGGCATCGTCGTCTCGCCGCTCATCGCGCTGATGCAAGACCAGGTCGACGCCCTCGAGGCCGTCGGCGTCCGGGCGGCGTTCCTCAACTCGACGCAAGACCCCGACCGTCGTCGTGCGGTCGAGCAGGCGTTCGTCGCAGGCGAGCTCGACATGCTCTACCTCGCGCCCGAGCGGCTCAAGCTCGAGTCCACGAAGTCGTTGCTCGACCGGGGCCACGTCTCGCTCTTCGCCATCGACGAGGCCCACTGCGTGGCGCAGTGGGGGCACGACTTCCGTCCCGACTACCTCGAGCTGTCGGTGTTGCACGAGCGCTGGCCCGACGTCCCGCGCATCGCCCTGACGGCGACGGCCACCGAGACCACCCACCGCGAGATCTCACGCCGCCTCGAGCTCGACGACGCGAAGCACTTCGTCGCCGACTTCGACCGCCCCAACATCCAGTACCGCATCGAGGCGAAAGACGGCCCGCAGCAGCAGCTGCTGCGGTTCATCCGCGCCGAGCACGACGGCGACGCCGGCATCGTGTACTGCCTGTCCCGCAAGTCGGTCGAGAGCACGGCCGAGTTCCTGGTCAAGCAGGGCATCCCGGCGCTGCCCTACCACGCGGGCCTCGAGGCACAGACCCGGGCGCGCAACCAGGCGCGGTTCCTGCGCGACGAGGGCATCGTCATGGTCGCCACCATCGCCTTCGGCATGGGCATCGACAAGCCCGACGTGCGCTTCGTCGCACACCTCGACCTGCCCAAGTCGGTCGAGGGCTACTACCAAGAGACCGGCCGGGCCGGCCGCGACGGCCTGCCCTCGACGGCGTGGCTGGCCTACGGCCTGCAAGACGTCGTGCAGCAGCGACGCATGATCGACCAGTCCGAGGGCGACGCCGAGCACCGCCGCAAGCTCGGCGCCCACCTCGACGCCATGCTCGCCCTGTGCGAGACGGTCGAGTGCCGACGGGTGCAGCTGCTCGGCTACTTCGGTCAGGCGAGCACCGCCTGCGGCAACTGCGACACCTGCCTCTCGCCGCCCGAGTCGCTCGACGGCACGGTGCCCGCCCAGAAGCTCCTCTCGACGGTCGTCCGGTTGAAGCGAGAGCGCAACCAGCAGTTCGGCGCGGGCCAGATCGTCGACATCCTCGTCGGCAAGTCGACCCCCAAGGTCCTCCAGAACCGCCACGAGCAGCTGTCCACCTTCGGCATCGGCACCGAGCTGAGCGACGTCGAGTGGCGGGGCGTCGCCCGGCAGCTGCTCGCCCAGGGGGTGTTGGCGGTCTCGCCCGACGGCTACGGCACCCTGCTGCTCACCGACGCGGCGGGCGAGGTGCTCTCGGGCGGCCGCACCGTCCGGTTGCGGCGCGAGCCCGAACGTCCGGCGCGCTCGGCCCGAGCGCGGAGCGGGTCGGGTTCGTCGGGCCGCGGCTCCTCACGGGGCGCCGCCGAGTTGACGGGTGACGACGCCGCCCTGTTCGAGACGCTGCGCGAGTGGCGTGCCGGCGTGGCCCGGGCGCAGGGCGTCCCGGCCTACGTGGTGTTCGGCGACGTCACCCTGCGGGGCATCGCATCCGAACGGCCCACCTCGCTCGATCAGCTCGCGGGCATCAGCGGTGTCGGCCAGAAGAAACTCGACACCTACGGTCAGCAGGTGCTCGCCGTCGTGGGCGGCACCGCACCGGCCGAGGCGGCGGCCGTCGGGTCGTCCACGACGGCGTCGGCGCCGGCCGGCACGACGCCCCGCTCGTCCCGGGCGACCTCGACCGCCCCCGCTCGTGGTGCCCGCCGTGCCGCGCCGCCCGCCGTCGACGAGGTGCCCGAGGTGCCGGCCGACGATCTCTACGACGTGCCGGCCGACGCTCCCTACGACCCCTACGACGACGCCCCGCCGCCGCCCGACGACTGGCGCTGACCCGGGGTCGACGGGCCGAAGCCGAGCAGCGGGAACGCCTGCGACAGGACGACCAGCGCGACCGTCGTGATCACCATGGCCGAGAACCCGCCCAAGAAGGGCTGTCCGTTCATGCGGGCGACGTAGGCCGCCGCGAGCAGCACGGCCCCGCCCGCCGGGGGTGCCAACCCGATGAAGCGCATGCTCGTCCGGTCGAGCGCAGCGCCCCGTCGCGTCCGGCGGACCGACGAGACCGCCACGACGACGAGCGCGAGCCAGACGACCGCCGACAGCACGTAGAGCCCGGTCGCCACGACCGTCGCGGTGAGACCGACGCCGACCGAGGTGCCCGCGCCGACGATGCTGGCGACGGCGAAGTAGGTGGAGATCAGCGCGGTAACGCCGAAGACGACCGGCAGGCGCGAAGGGCGGGTGGTCATGGTCTCGTCGTCCAAGGCGGTCCTCTCGGGTCGTCGGGGCTGTCGTCGGGGGATGCGGCGGGGCGCTCGGGGGGCCGGGACGCGGCGGGGACGTAGGGGCCGGGGTCGGACCTGTCAGCGCCCAGAAGTGGGGAGTGCGGCGGGGCCGGACGCCGTGCAGAATCGGTCCAGCCCTGAGCCCGAGGAGGCCCACCCGTGCTGTCCACCGTGTACGTCAGTCGATCGTCGTACCCCTTCACCGACGACGACCTGGCCAACCTGCTGATGACCAGCCGCTCGAACAACGCCCGCCTGGGCATCACCGGCATGCTGCTGCACCGCGAGGGCCGCTTCATCCAGGTGCTCGAGGGGCCCGAGGAGGCGGTCCGCGAGCGCCTCGCCGTGATCGCGCGCGACCCCCGGCACACGGCCGTGCACACCATCGTCGACGAACTCGTCGAGGACCGGCTGTTCCCCGCCTGGACCATGGGCTACCGGGCCGTCACGGACGACCTGGCGACGGTCCTCCCGGGCTACGCCGACGTCTTCGACTCCGGCACCGGCACCGGCACCGGCACCGGCTCCGGTACGGGCTCCGCCTCCGTCGCGCGTGCCGCCGTCCGCGACGACTTCAGCAACCTGTCCCCGTCGTCGTCGCACAAGGTCCGCACCCTGCTGCGCTGGTTCCGTGACCAGCCGACCGACGTGACCGACGGGCTGTTCTCGCCCCGCGCCTCCTGATCGGGGCCTGCTGACCGGGGCCTCCTGACCCGCGGTCGGACCCCGCCGGGGTTGTGACCCCCGCTCGGCGTCGGAGATACTTTTCGGACGAAAGTATCTGCCGCCGTCTGGAGCACCCGTGTCGCACCCCACCCCGTCGCCCATCGTCGTCGCGCCGTCCCGAGCACCCGACGCGTTCGTCCACCTGAGCAGCGCCGGCGTCAGCCTGCTGCTCGACGTCACCGACGCGCGCCTGCCGGCGGTCCTGCACTGGGGCGCCGCCCTCGGCCGGCCGACGCTCGAGGACGTGCGGTCCCTCGCCGTCGCGGCGGTGCCGCCGTACGTCAACAACCTGATGGACGAGCCGGTGCGCCTGGCGATCCTGCCGGAGCACCACGCGGGCTGGTCGGGCAAGCCCGGGGTCGGCGGCCACCGCTCGGACGGCGCCGACTGGTCGCCGCGGTTCACGGTCGACACGCTCGACGTGACGGGCGAGGCGGAGGCGACCCGCGCCTCCTCGGGTCCCGAGCTGGTCGACGCCGGTGCCGCCGTCGTCACGGTCGAGGCGCACGACGACGTCGCCGGGCTCGCCGTCGTGCTCGAGATCGAGCTGACGGCGAGCGGGCTCGTCCGCACCCGGGCCGAGCTGACGAACGGCGCCGGGCGACGCCGAGGCGGTCGGTCGACCCCCGGTGACGACCACACGGCGAGCACCGCGGCCGGCGCCGCGAGCACGGCGGCGGACGTGTACACGCTGACCGACCTGCACCTGGCCCTGCCGGTGCCACCGCGAGCCCGCGAGATCCTCGACTTCGCGGGCCGCTGGGGCAAGGAGCGCACGCCCCAGCGCCGCGAGCTCGTCGTCGGCGTGCACGAACGCGAGGGACGCAAGGGCCGCACCGGCCCGGACGCCGCGACCGTGCTGAGCGTCGGCGTGCCCGGGTTCGGCTTCGGCGCCGGCTCGGGAGAGGTCTGGGGGCTGCACGTCGGGTTCAGCGGCGGCCACCGGCACTACGCCGAACGCCTGTCGACCGGGGCGCAGGTCCTGGGCGGCGGCGAGTTGCTGCTGCCGGGCGAGCTGCGGCTCGAGGTGGGCGAGTCGTACCGCAGCCCGTGGGTCTTCGGCTCGTACGGCGACGGCCTCGACGACCAGGCCCGGCGGTTCCACCGGTGGTTGCGCTCCCGCGAGCAGCACCCGACCCGCCCGCGCCCGATGACGATCAACGTCTGGGAGGCCGTCTACTTCGACCACGACCTCGCCCGCCTGCGCGACCTGGCCGACCGGGCCGCCGCCCTCGGCGTCGAGCGGTACGTGCTCGACGACGGATGGTTCCGGGGGCGACGCGACGACCACGCCGGCCTCGGCGACTGGGTGGTCGACGGCGACGTCTGGCCCGACGGCCTGTCACCGCTGATCGACCACGTCACGGGCCTCGGCATGGAGTTCGGCCTCTGGTTCGAGCCCGAGATGGTCAACGAGGACAGCGACCTCGCCCGCGAACACCCCGAGTGGATCCTGCAGACCGGCGACCGCCTGCCCCCGCGGTCGCGCGACCAGCAGGTGCTGAACCTCGGCATCGCCGGGGCGTTCGAGCACGTGCTCGGCCAGATGACGGCGATCCTCACCGAGTACGACATCGCCTACCTGAAGTGGGACCACAACCGCGACCTCGTCGACGCCGGCACCTGGCCGACCGGCGCCGCGGGCGTCCACGAGCAGACCCTCGCGGCGTACCGGCTGATGGACGAGCTCAAGGCGAGGTTCCCCGGTCTCGAGATCGAGTCGTGCTCGTCCGGCGGCGCCCGCGTCGACCTCGGCGTGCTCGAGCGCACCGACCGCGTCTGGGTCAGCGACTGCATCGACCCGCTCGACCGGCAGCAGATGAACCGCTGGACCATGCAGCTCCTGCCGCCCGAGCTGCTCGGCTCGCACATCGCCTCGGGCGTCAGCCACTCGACCGGCCGCTGGCACGAGCTGTCGTTCCGGGCGGGCACCGCCCTGTTCGGCCACCTCGGCATCGAGTGGGACCTCGCCCGGGCCACCGACGCCGAGAACCGCGACCTCGCCGGGTGGATCGCCCTCTACAAGGAGCACCGCCAGCTGATGCACACGGGCGACCTCGTGCGGGTCGACGAGGCCGACCCGTCCCTGCTGGTCTACGGCTCGGTCGCCGCCGACGCGAGCGAGGCCCTGTTCTTCCTCGCCTACGTGGGGCGGTCGGACGTCGCACCGCTCGGCCGCGTGCTGCTGCCCGGGCTCGACCCCGAGCGCCGGTACCGGGTCGCCCCCGTCACCGTCGGCTCGCCCGACCACGGCCTGACGCCCCCGCCGTGGTGGGGCACGGTGGACGAGGCCGGCGCCTACCCCGGGGTCGTGCTCGACGGGCGCGCCCTGGCGGTCGCCGGGCTGCAGGCGCCGTCGTCGTTCCCCGAGCGGGTCGTGCTGCTGCGGGTCACCGCCGCGGGGTGAGGCGGGGGCGGCTGCCCGATGAACCCCGTTCACGACGATGAACCCCGATGAATCGGGGTTCGTCTTCGCATGCGGGGTTCATCGGCGAACGGTCGGGTAGGAGGCGCGGGTCGGGCAGGAGGCGCGGGTCGCGTCCCGAGGGGCGCTCGCGGCCTCAGCGACCGAGCACGCGCGGCCTCGGCGACCGAGCACGCGCGGCGTCAGCGACCGAGCGCGTGCATCTGGATGGCGACGGCGGCGGCGCCGCGGGCCCACTCGTCGAACCGGAACTCCTGGACGAGCAGGCGGGGCGGTGGGACCGCCCGGTGGGCGTCGCGTGCGATCGCCGCGTCCACCGCGGCCCCGCCGACGGTCGCGAGCCGCACGCCCTCGCCCGACATGAGGACCACCTCGGGGTCGAGCACGTTCAGCACGCCCGCGATCAGCTGGCCCAGGACGTCGGCGGCGGTGTCGACGACGACCCGCGCCTCCTGGTGTCCGTCGGCGGCGAGGACGAGCAGGTCGTCGTAGGCGACCAGGCGGCCGAGGGCCCGGGCGGCGGCGGCCTCGACCGCGGCGACCGTGAGGAACGCGCTCGCGCAGTCGTGGTGGCCGAGGTCGCAGGTGGGGGCCGGCACGTCGGCGCGGGCCGCAGCGGCGGCCGACGCGGGCACGGGCGCGGGCGCGGGCACTTGCACCGGCGCGGGCAACGGCACGGGCCCCGGCACGGGCACGGGCACCGGCGCGGGCGTCGGCACCGGCACGGGCACGGGCACGCCCTCGGGCACCACGATCCGCTGGTGTCCGACGCTTCCCGCCGAGGAGTGCGCCCCGCCGAGCACCTCGCCCGCGGCGACGAGGCCGAGCCCCACGCCGGCGCCGATCGTGACGAGGGCGAACGAGCGCAGCCCGCGTCCCTCGCCGAACCAGAGCTCGGCCTGGGTCAGCGCACGGACGTCGTTCTCGACCCAGGTCGGCAGGCCGGTCGTGGCGGTCAGCAGCTCGGCGAGGGGCACGTCGTCCCAGCCGAGGAACGGCGCGTGCCGCACGTGGGCACGGTCGACGACCTGTCCGCCGACGGTGACGCCGACCGCACGGATGCGGTCGTCCCGGCGGCGGGCCGAGGTCACGACCGCCGCGACCTGGGCCACGACGGCGGCGGGCGACGGGTCGGGCAGGTCGTCGTCGTGCCCGCCCAGCACCCTGCCCCGCTGGTCGGCCACGACGACGAAGAGGCGGTCACGGGTCAGCTTGACGCCGACGAAGTGGTGGGCGTCCGGGTCGAGGTCGAGTGGAACCGACGGTCGACCCGAGCCGGACGGCGCGAGGGACGCGCGTTCGACCAGCAGCCCGCTCTCGAGCAGGGGTCTGGTGATGCGCGTGAGGCTCGGGCCCGACAGGCCGAGCCGGGCCGCGAGCTCGGTCCGGGGGCGGGCGCCGTGCACGAGGATGTCGAGCACCACGGCCTGCGCACTGCCGGCCAGCGGGGACCAGCCGCCGTCGGCGTGGCCGAGGGAACCGTGAGCGGGAGCGGCGTGCCCGGGAGCGTGGGAGTCCGTCACGCGACGATCCTAGGTGGCCGACCCGCGCCTCCTCGTCCCGACGTCGGGCCCCGTCCGGGCAGAGCCATCGCCGCGTCGGGTCCCCCCGACGCCCGTCGCTGCGTACCCCGCCACCCGAAGTGGGGGACAACCTCGGGGCCCCTCGTGGCCGAACATGAGTCGTGGTGATCCTCATGGACGAAACGCGCGAACTCCCCCTCTGCACGCTGTGCGCGTCGCCGACCCGTCTCGAGCCCAACCCGTTCTACGGCACGGCCCTCTCGGTGCACCGCCACGTGCTCGTCTGCACCTCGTGCGCGACCGTCGGCTTCGCCCCGGCCGTCGCCGACGCCCCCGAGGAGGCGCGGCGCCGGTCCCGCCCCGTCGGCCTGCGTGCCCGCGTGGCCGGCTGGTACCGCGCGCTGCCCTGACGCCGCGGCCGCGCCTCCCTGGGCGTCCCGTGCCGCCGAGCGGTCGGTCAGCCCTGCGGCCGGCCGCCGCGGGAGCGGTCGGTCAGCCCTGCGACCGGCCGCCGCGGGAGCGGTCGGTCAGCCCTGCGACCGGCCGCCGCGGGAGGCCGCGGCGTGCTCGGCGTCGGCCTGGAACCGGCCGGCTGCCTCGGCGTCGAGCTCGGTGCCCGCGCCGCAGTAGGCGCAGGTGTAGACGTGCTTCGTCGAGTACGGGATCACCGGGATGAAGAAGAGCGTGAACCACCGACGGTGCTTGACCAGTCGCTGCGCGGCCTCGTTGCCGCAGACCCGGCAGACGAAGAAGAGGACGCCGAGCAGGGCGCTCGTGCCCTTGGTGCCGAAGATGATCATGCGCTCACCCTAGGCGGGACCGGGGCAGCCGGCGGGAGCGGGCCCCGGGGCCTGATGACCCCGGGGCCCTGTTCCTAGCCCTTGCGCACCAGGTCGACTGCGAACCGGGCGACGGTCACGACGAGAGTCGCGATCTGCCACCACGGCACGGTCTTCCTGGGCGGGCGGCGGTCGTCGTCAGACATCCGCTCCCTCCTCTCGGTGTTCGCGCCGGCGAACACCGCGAGAGAGCCAGGGACCCACCCCGTGGGATCGACGTTTGCACGTCGATCGTCATGGGATTACACTTCCGATCAGATGAAGCGGGATCTCTGTTGGGTCCCTGGTTCTCTTCACGGAGAGCACATCGAAGCCCGAGATCGGTTGGACGGTCTCGGGCTTCGCCATGCCCGGGGGTCGTTCCGGCGGTGCGACTCGAGCGGGCACACGGGCACGCGGAGCCCGCCCCGCCTCACCCGGCGCGGAACCGCCGCAGGCGCAGGCTGTTAGTCACGACGAACACGGACGACGCCGCCATCGCCGCGCCGGCCAGCACGGGGTTGAGCAGCCCCAGCATCGCGACCGGGATCGCCGCGACGTTGTAGGCGAAGGCCCAGAACAGGTTGCCCTTGATGGTGCCGAGCGTGGCCCGTGACAGGCGGATGGCGTCGGCCACCCCGGCGAGCTCGCCACTGACGACGGTCAGGTCGCCGGCCGCGATGGCCGCGTCCGTGCCGGTCCCGAGGGCGATGCCCAGGTCGGCCATGGCGAGGGCGGCCGCGTCGTTGACGCCGTCGCCGACCATGGCGACGACGCGACCCTCGGCCTGCAACCGGGCCACCGCCTCCACCTTCTGCTGCGGGGTCGCCTGCGCCACGACGTCCGCCGCGGCGATGCCGACCTGCGCCGCGACGTGCCGTGCCGCGCCCGCGTTGTCGCCGGTCAGCAGCACGGGCGTCAGGCCCAGGCCGCGGAACCGCTCGACGGCCTCGCGCGCACCGGGCTTCACGGTGTCCGCGACCGTGACGACACCGCGCACCCGACCGTCCCAGGCGACGGCGACGGGGGTCGCACCGGTCGCCTCGGCGGCGGCGAACGCCGTCTCGAGCCCGGGAGGCGCGGTGACCGACCACTCGTCGGCCAGCCACCCGGGGCGGCCGACCAGCACGAGCGTGCCGTCGACGAGGGCCTGCACGCCGGCCCCGGCGTGGGCGGTGAACTGCTCCGCAGCCGGGACGACGACCCCGCGCCGGGCGGCCTCGGCCTCGACCGCGCGGGCGACCGGGTGCTCCGACCCGGACTCCACGGCGGCGGCCCGGGCCAGGACGTCGTCGACCCCGGTGGCCGCGGCGTCGTCGAGGACGACCTCGCGCACGCTCATCCGCCCGGTCGTGACCGTCCCGGTCTTGTCGAGGACGACCTCGCGCACGCTCATCCGCCCGGTCGTGACCGTCCCGGTCTTGTCGAGGACGATCGTGTCGACCGTGCGGGTGCGCTCGAGCACCTGCGGCCCCCGGATCACGATGCCGAGCTGCGATCCGCGGCCCGTGCCGACCAGCAGCGCGGTGGGCGTCGCGAGCCCGAGCGCGCACGGGCAGGCGATGATCAGGGTGGCGACGGCGGCGGTGAACGCGGTCTGCAGCGACCCCGTGAACAAGCCGCCGCCCCCGGCACCCTCGACGAAGCCGCCGAACGCGAGCCAGCCGACGAAGGTCAGCACGGCCAGCCCGATCACGACCGGCACGAACACGGCCGAGACCCGGTCGGCCAGTCGCTGGACCTCGGCCTTGCCGCTCTGCGCCTCCTCGACGAGGCGACCGAGCCGGGCGAGCTCGGTGTCGGCCCCGACGCGGGTGATCTCGACGAGCAGGCGTCCGCCCACGTTGAGGGTCGCTCCGACGACGCGGTCGCCCGGGCCGACCTCGACCGGCACCGACTCGCCGGTCAGCATGCTCAGGTCGACCGCCGAGGTGCCCTCGCGCACGAGGGCGTCGCTGGCGATCGCCTCGCCCGGACGGACGACCACGAGGTCGCCGGGCACCAGACCCGCGGTGGCGACCCGCGCCTCCTGACCGTCGCGCAGCACGGTGGCCTCTTTCGCGCCGAGTTCGAGCAGGGCGCGCAGGGCCTCGCCCGAGCGGCGCTTGGCGCGGGCCTCGAGCCAGCGGCCGAGCAGGATGAACACGGTCACGGCCGACGCGACCTCGAGGTAGAGCTCGGTCGGACCGCCGTGGGTGGCGACCAGGCTGAACGACATGTGCATGCCCGGCCGGCCGGCGTCGCCGAAGAACAGGGCCCAGAGCGACCAGGCGAAGGCGGCGACCACGCCGACGCTGACGAGGGTGTCCATGCTCGCGGCACCGTGGCGGAGGTTGACGGCGGCGGCACGGTGGAAGGGCCAGGCACCCCACACGGCGACGGGTGCCGCGAGGGTCAGCGCGAGCCACTGCCAGTTGGTGAACTGCAGGGCCGGGACCATCGAGAGCACCACGACGGGCAGGGCGAGGGCGGCGCTGACGAGGGTGCGCCGGCGGAGGGCGTCGACCTCGGTGGCCCGGGCGTCCGGGGCGGCGTCGGACGAGCCGTCGGCCGACACGGTCGGGGACGCAGGAGGCGCGGGCACGGTCGCCCCGTACCCCGCGGCGGCCACCGTGGCGATGAGCGCGTCGACGTCGGGCACCCCGGGGTCGCCCTCGCGTGCGTCGTCGACCGCACCGGCCACGACCCGCACGTGCGCCTTCTCGGTCGCGTAGTTCACCGAGGCCTCGACGCCGGGGAGCTTGTTGAGCTTGCGCTCGATGCGGTTGGCGCAGGAGGCGCAGGTCATGCCGGTGATGTCCAGCTGCACCGCGTCGGGTGGCAGGGTGCTCCCGGTGACGCCCTCGCCCGGCCGACCCGCGCCTCCGGCGGTGGTCATCGTGCGGAGAGCTGGTAGCCGGCCTCTTCGACGGCGGCGCGCAGCTGGTCGTGCTCGACGGTGGCGTCGGCCTGGACCGAGACGGTGGACGCGCCTCCGGGGTTGAGGTCGACCTCGACCGAGTCGACGCCGTCGACCTCGGAGAGCTCTTCGGTGACGCTCGCGACGCAGTGCTCGCAGGTCATGCCGTCGACCTGCAGGGTGGTGATGGTGGTGTCGGTCATGCGCTGTCCTCTCGATCGGGCCTCAGCTTATACCCCCTAGGGGTATCCCTGCCAGGCCTGCCCGCCGGTTGTCCCCCACCTCCGAGATGCCTCCGAGACGGCCCGGCCCCCAGGGAGGCCGACTACTAACGGAGGGGTACCCGCCAGGACGGCGGGAGAGAGAAGGCACCCGACCATGACCGAGATCACCGCACACCACGGCCTCTTCAAGGACACGAACCTGCACGTCGACGACACCGGCGGCACGGGTCGCACCGTCGTCCTGATCCACGGCTGGCCCCTGTCGGGTGAGTCCTGGAGCAAGCAGGTCCCCGCGTTCGTCGAGGCCGGCTACCGCGTCGTCACGTACGACCGCCGCGGCTTCGGACGCAGCGACAAGCCCAAGACGGGCTACGACTACGACCACCTGACCGAGGACCTGCACACCGTCCTCACCGAGCTCGACCTCGACGACGTTACGCTCGTCGGCTTCTCGATGGGTGGCGGCGAGGTCGCGCGCTACTTCAGCAAGTACGGCACCGAGCGCCTGCACAGCGTCGTCTTCGCCTCGGCCGTGCCCCCGTACCTGCTCAAGACCGACGACAACCCCGACGGCCCCCTCACCAAGGAGGCCGCCGCCGAGATGACGGCCGGCCTGACCAAGGACGAGGACTCGTTCTACGACGACTTCACGACCGGCTTCTTCTCGGTCGACGGCGTGCTCAAGGTGTCCGAGGCCGACCGCCAGGACGCCCTGCGCCTCGCGAAGCAGGCGGACAAGGCCGCCGCGCTCGAGGCCATGGCCTCGTTCGCGAACACCGACTTCCGTGACGACCTGACCAAGGTCACCGTGCCGACGCTGGTCATCCACGGTGACGGCGACGCGACCGTGCCGTACGAGGGCTCGGGCGCCCGGACGCACGCGGCGATCGCCGGGTCCGAGCTGCACGTGATCGCCGGCGCACCGCACGGCGCGAACGTCAGCGACGCCGACGAGTTCAACCGCGTCGTGCTCGAGTTCCTCAAGAAGTAGAGCGGAACTCGACGCGACCGCAGGAGGCGCGGCGCCGGTCCTCGAGACCGGCACCGCGCCTCCTGCGCACGGGCGTCGACCCCTCGGACACGACCACCCCTCGTTCGGGGGTGAAGGTCACGGGCGGGTAACGAAGTGACCGAGATCCAAACCTTCTCGCCCTCGGTGGCGAACCCTGTACATCCCCACCGGGACCAACTGACAAGGAGCTTCACCATGAACGCCTTCACTCGCAAGCGCATCACGAAAGCCGCCTTCGGCATCGCCGCCTCCGGCGCCCTGATCTTCTCGCTCGCCGCCTGCTCGTCCAACTCGGGCACCGCGACCGACACCTCCTCGACGTCGTCGTCGTCCTCCTCGTCCGAGCCCTCGGCCGCGTCGACGCCCGCCGCGTCGATCGCCGACCTCAGCAACGGCGTCGACACCCAGGTCGCCGTCGACCAGTCCTTCGTCGACGCGATCACCTCGCTCGGCCTGACCCCCGGCGTCGTCGGCACTGCGACCTTCACCGACGGCACGTTCGCCTTCCCGATCACGGGCGGAAACGTCGACTACTACGGCCCCGACAGCGACGTGCGACCTTACGTCCAGGGCGAGATCGACCACGACGGCTCCGGCCTGTCGCTGACCTCGGCCGATGGCACCGTCGTCGAACTGACCGACTTCCGCATCGACCCGGGTGAGAGCAAGCTCTACGGCACCGTCACCGCCAACGGCACCGTCGCCGCCGAGGACGCCTACCTCTTCAACCTCTGGGGTGGCACGCTGAAGCCGATCCAGATGGAGGGCTCGAACGCCGTCCTCGAGGGCACCACGGTGCACATCAGCCCCGACGCCGCGTCGCTGCTGAANGGTGCGGGGCGGGGCGGACATCACGTTCCTGCGCTGGTGGTTCGGTTCACGGTCTGCACCAACGGTAGGGCCGGCCTGGTCATTCGGACCCCGGTGGGGGATGATCAATCACATTGGCTTCGTGAATGACGAGGCCCGAGACCCTTCGACGGAGGAGGCGCGGTGTACGACCCCACGCTGCTCGCGACGTTCCTCGTCGTGGCCGAGACGCGCAGTTTCACCCGGGCCGCGCAGCGCCTCGGCATCAGCCAGCCGACGGTCAGCCAGCAGGTCGGCCGGCTCGAGAAGGCCGCGGGCCGCACGCTCGTCGCCCGCGACACCCGGGACGTCCGACTGACCGACAACGGCGACGCCATGGCCGGCTTCGCGCGCACGATCCTCGCCGCGCACGCCGCCGCCGAGAGCTACTTCAGCGGCTCGGCCATGCGGGGCCGCCTTCGCTTCGGGGCCGCCGACGACCTCGCCATCACCCAGCTGCCGCGCATCCTGCGCCACTTCCGCCAGCTCTACCCGCAGATCAACCTCGAGCTCACCATCAACCAGTCCGCGCCGCTGCGCCGTCGTCTGGCCGCGGGGCACCTCGACCTGATCTTCGTGAAGCAGACCGCGGGCGAGTCCGACGAGGGCACGCGGGTCGCGGGCGACGCCATGGTCTGGATCGGCCAGGAGAAGCTCGTCGTCGAACCCGGCCAGCCCGTGCCGCTCATCGCGTACCAGGCGCCCAGCCTCAGCCGGCAGATGGCCATCGACGCCCTCGAGCGCGCCGGCCGCACCTGGCGGATCACCTGCAACACTCGTGACGTCAACGGCGTCCTCGCCGCCGTGCGAGCCGGCATGGGGGTCGCCGTGTTCCCGTTCTCGCTGATCCCCACCGACCTCGTCAAGGTCAGCGACCGGTTCTCGCTGCCCACCCTCGGCGACGTCGACTACGTGCTCGTCGCCAACCCGGGTGCCGCCCGTGAGCCCGTCGACGCCCTCATGTCGGCCATCACCAGCCGGGGCGTCAGCCGCGCCGTCTGACCCGGTCCGACGGGACGCACCGGTCAGCCACTCCGGCGCGCCGCCCCCGCCCGACCCCGGGAGGCGCGCGCAAGATGGTCGCATGAGTCACCGCCCCACACGCCGTCAGAAGTCCGCCGCCCGTCGGGACGCCCGCGTCCTCGCCGCGATCCTGGGCGGTTCCGGCCTCCTGCACCTCGCCAGACCCGCGGTCTACGACGCGGTCGTCCCGAGGAGCGTCCCGGGGCCGGCCCGCTTCTGGACGATCGGCTCCGGTCTCGCCGAGGTCGGCATCGCCGCCGCCCTCCTCGCCCCGCGCACGCGTCCGGTCGGCGGGCTCGCCGCCGCCGCGCTGTTCGTCGCCGTCTTCCCGGCCAACGTCTCGATGGCCCTCCGCGCCCTGACGAGCGAGCGGGCCACGACGGCTCGCCGGGCCGTCACCCTCGTGCGGCTGCCGTTGCAGGTGCCGCTGGTGACGCGCGCGCTCGGCGTGCACCGCGCCTCCTAGGCGTCCGGGCGCGTCGGCGGTCGCGGAGCGGGGCCGTTGCTGGGTGCACCCTGGGCACGCCCTATCCTGTTCTCTTCCCCCTCGACATCCGATCTCACCGGAGACGCATCGCCATGGCCACGAACGCCCCCGTCACCACCCCGCCGAGACCCGGAGTCGGGGGCACCCTCGACCGGTTCTTCGAGATCACCCATCGCGGCTCGACCTGGGCCCGCGAGATCCGGGGCGGCGTCGTCACCTTCGTCACGATGGCGTACATCGTCATCCTGAACCCGTTGATCCTCGGCGGCTTCAGCGCCGACCAGGCCGCCAAGGACGTCGCCGGCAACTGGCTGCAGAACGGTCAGGTGGGCGCGGTCACGGCCCTCACCGCGGGCGTCATGACGATCCTCTTCGGAACCGTCGCGCGCCTCCCGTTCGCGTTCGCCGCCGGACTCGGCATCAACTCGTTCCTGGCCGTCAACGTCGTGCAGGACGTCACCTGGCCCGAGGCCATGGGTCTCGTGGTGATCAACGGGCTCGTCATCACGATCCTCGCCGTGACCGGTCTGCGCAGCATGATCTTCACCGCGGTGCCCGCAGCGCTCAAGACCGCGATCACGGTCGGCATCGGCCTGTTCATCGCGTTCATCGGCCTGGTCGACTCGGGCTTCGTGCGCACCAGCGGGACGTCGTCGCCGCCGCTGCAGCTCGGTGACTCCGGCTCGGTGGCGACCCTCCCGACCATCACCTTCGTCATCGGCCTGCTCGTCATCGGCGTGCTGATGGCCCGCAAGGTGCGGGGGGCGATCTTCATCGGCATCGTCGCGTCCACCGTCATCGCCATCGCCCTGCAGGCGATCTTCCAGGTGCCGCCGTCGAACGGCCAGAACCTCGACGACTGGAACCTCAACGCCCCCGTGCTGCCCACCCAGATCGTGGCCCTGCCCGACCTCTCGCTGGTCGGCCAGTTCAGCTTCGGGGCCTTCGCCCGCATCGGCGTGCTGTCGGCGGTCATGCTGGTCTTCACGCTCGTCTTCACCAACTTCTTCGACGCCATGGGCACGATGACCGGCCTGGCCAAGGCCGGCGACGTCGCGGACGCCGACGGCACCTTCCCCCGCCTCCGCTCGGCCCTGATCGTCGAGGGCGTCGGCGCGGTCGCGGGCGGTGCGACGAGTTCGTCGTCCAACACCGTGTTCGTCGAGTCGGCCTCGGGCATCGGTGAGGGCGCCCGGACGGGCTTCGCCTCGGTCGTCACCGGTGCGCTGTTCCTGCTCGCCATGTTCTTCACGCCGCTGACCCAGGTCGTCCCGCTCGAGGTCGCCGCCTCGGCGCTCGTGATCGTCGGCGCGCTCATGGTGTCGCAGATCAGCCAGATCGACTGGACCGACTTCTCGGTCGCCCTGCCGGTGTTCCTGACGATCATCACCATGCCGCTGACCTACTCGATCGCGAACGGCATCGGCGTCGGCTTCGTCAGCTGGGTCGTCGTGCGGGCGTTCGCGGGCAGGGCGCGCACGATCAGCCCGCTGCTCTGGACCGTCGCGGCGGGGTTCCTGGTCTACTTCGTGCGCGGCCCGATCGAGGCGCTGATCGGCTAGGCGTCCACCGGGACGTCACGACGGGCCGCTCGGCGTTCTGGCCGCGCGGCACGACGTGAGGTCTCGTGCGGCGATCCGCTCCGCAGTACGCTGACCGGCAGCAGGCGGCGACGGAGCCGCCTGCCCACCCCGAGGAGGCGCGTCATGCCCCGCATCACCCCCACGCTCTGGTTCGGTCGTGACGTCGAGACCGCAGCGGACTTCTACGTCACCCTGTTCCCGTCGTCGCGCGTCACCGACGTGTCGCGCTATCCCGACGACTTCCCCGACGCAGCCACGGCCGGTCAGGCCCTCGTCGTCGACCTCGAGCTCGACGGCCAGCCCTACCGCCTGCTGAACGGCGGCGACGGAGGGCCGAGGCCGACCGAGGCCACGTCGTTCTCGATCTCGGTCGAGACCCAGGACGAGCTCGACCACTACTGGGACGCCTTCGCGGCCGACGGCGGACAGGAGGGGCGGTGCGGCTGGGTGACGGACCGCTGGGGCTTCTCCTGGCAGGTCGTCCCGTCGGTGATGGACCGCTACCTCGGCGGGCCCGACCCCGAGGGCGCCGCCCGGGCCATGACCGCGATGATGGGCATGACGCGGTTGGTCATCGCCGAGCTGGCGGCGGCCTACGAGGGGTGACCGACGCGCTCGCCCGCGCCGCGCCTCCTCGTCACCAGTCGTGGACGGTCCCGTCCGCGAGGCGGTTGTAGGGCAGGTAGGCCTGCGCGTAGGGGTACGCCGCGGCGGCCCGCTCGTCCAGCTCGACCCCGATGCCGGGCTGCTCACCCGGGTGCAGCATGCCGTCCTCGAACGTGAAGCTCTGCTCGAAGACCTCGTCCGTCCTCGCGCCGTGCTTCATGTACTCCTGGATGCCGAAGTTGTGGATCGCGAGTCCGAGGTGCATCGCGGCCGCCATGCCGACCGGTGAGATGTCGGTCGGACCGTGCATGCCGGACTTGATCTGGTACTGCGAGGCGTACTCGAGCACCTTCTTGAGGTGGGTGATGCCGCCCGTGTGCGTGACGGCGCTGCGGACGTAGTCGATCAACTGCTCGCGGATGATCTGCTGGTAGTCCCACACGGTGTTGAAGATCTCGCCGATGGCCAGCGGGGTCGTCGTGTGCTGCCGGACGAGTCGCAGGGCCTCGGGGTTCTCGGCCGGGGTGACGTCCTCGAGCCAGAAGAGGTCGAAGGGCTCCAGGCTCTTGCCGAGCCTCGCCGCCTGGATCGGCGTCATGCGGTGGTGACCGTCGTGCAGCAGGGGGATCTCGGGGCCGAACTCGTTCCGCACCGCCTCGAACACGGTGGGCACGTGCCGCAGGTACGAGCGGGTGTCCCAGTCCTCCTCGTTCGGCAGGGCCCCGCGTTGGGCGGGCTCGTGGTCGTAGCGCACGCCGCTGTTGGCGTCGAAGGTGGCGTTCGAGGCGATGCCGTAGATCGACTTCAGGCCGGGCACCCCGGTCTGTACGCGGATGGCCCTGTAGCCCTGTTCCTGGTGGTCGCGGACGCTGTCGAAGAGCTCCTCGAGGTCCTTCCCCGAGGCGTGGCCGTAGGTCAGCAACCCCGTGCGCGAGGCCCCGCCGAGCAGCTGGTAGAGGGGCAGGCCGGCGACCTTGGCCTTGATGTCCCAGAGGGCGACGTCGACCGCGGCGATGGCGGCCATCGTGACCGGCCCGCGCCGCCAGTACGCGCTGCGGTAGAGGAACTGCCAGGTGTCCTCGATGCGGGCCGGGTCGCGCCCGATCAGCAGGGGCACGACGTGTTCGGTCAGGTAGGCGACGACGGCGAGTTCGCGCCCGTTCAGGGTGGCGTCGCCGAGGCCGGTCACGCCGTCGGAGGTCGTGATCTTCAGCGTCACGAAGTTGCGGTCGGGGCTGGTGACGATCACGTCGGCTCTGTCGATGATCATGCGGTGTCCTCTGGAGCTCGCGTCCGGGTGACGTCGATGTCACCCGGGCTGGTCCCTCCACTCTGGCGCATGCGCGAGCGCGAGGCGAGCCCGTCGGGCGCATGCGCGGGCGCGGGGCGAGCCCGGGAGGCGCGGGTCAGCGCATCTCGAGCGGCACCCTGGTCGTCGGCGCGGGGAACGCGCGCTCGAGCTGCACGAACGCCTGGTCGTCGAGGTCGACGGCCAGTGCGGCCGCGTTCTCGAGGGTGTGCCCGGCCGTGCCCGCCTTGACGGCGACCATGAGGTCGGGCACGAGGCGCAGCACCCAGGCGAGGGCGAGCTGCGCCGACGAGACGCCGAGATCGGTCGCGACCTGCTCGAGCACGGGGTGACCGAGCAGCTCGCCGCCGTCGACGGGGGAGTACGAGGTGAGCGGCACGCCGTGCTCGCGCGCCCAGGGCAGCAGGTCGAACTCGGGTCCGCGACGGGCCAGGTTGTACAGGACCTGGTTCGTCTGGACGTTCTCGCCACCGGGCACCGAGAGCAGCTCGTGCAGGTCGTCGACGTCGAAGTTGCTGACGCCCCAGCCGCCGATCGCGCCCTCGGTGACCAGCGCCTCCAGGGCCTCGACGGTCTCGGCGAGCGGGTGGCGCCCCCGCCAGTGCAGCAGGTAGAGGTCGAGGCGATCGGTGCCCAGACGTTCGAGGCTGGCGTGGCAGGCCTCGACCGTGCCCCGGCGCGAGGCGTTGCCCGGCAGCACCTTGCTCACCAGGAACACCTCGTCGCGCCGGCCCGCGATCGCCTCGCCGACCAGCTGTTCGGACCGCCCGCCGCCGTACATCTCGGCGGTGTCGATCATGGTCAGGCCGGCGTCGAGGCCGGCCCGCAGGGCGGCGACCTCGTCGGCGCGGCGCCGTGGGTCGTCGCCGATGTTCCAGGTGCCCTGGCCGAGGGCCGGGACGACGCGCCCGTCGGGCAGGGCGACGGCGGGATTGGTCGGAGTCGCGGGGGTGGTCATGCCGGGGGATGGTAGTCGTCGCGCGGGGAGGGTGTGACCAGGCCCGCCGTGCTCGGGCCCGCCGTGCTCGGTCCCGTCGTGGTCGGGCCCGCCGTGGTCGGGCCCGTCGTGGTCGGGCCCGCCGTGGTCGGGCCCGTCGTGACCTCGCGGGCCAGCAGGGTGGCCGCGGCGACGGCGGCCGGCATCACGAGCACGGCCCCGAGAGGGACGAAGAACAGGAGGTAGGTGGCGGTGCCCAGCCCCAGGGTGCGCGCCCGGTTGACGGCGAGTCCACGGCGGCGCTCGGCGAGCGAGCGGCCCCGGGCGTCGAAGGCGTACCCGGTGAGCTCGACCGCCAGGAACCACCCGCCGGTCAGGGCGCCGAGCACGGGGACGACCGTCTGGCCGAGCACCGGGACGAACCCGCCGACGAACAGGAGGACGCCCACGCCGGCCGTGGCCAGCAGCAGTCGGAGCGAGTCGCCGGCACTCCGGGCGAGCCCGCGCCAGAAGCCCCGGTCGACGTCGGCCGGCGGGTCGCCCTCTCGCTCCTCGACGCGACGCCAGATGCGCTCGTAGAAGGGATCGCCGACGAGGAGCGTGACGGCGGTGAACGCGACGACCGCGAGCAGCACGGCCAGGGCCGCGACGGCCAGAGCTCCGCCGAGACGCACGAGGGTGCGGGACCACTCGGGCCACCCGTCGGCGAACGGCGTCAGGGTGCGGGCCAGGTCGTCGGCGGCGAGCCCCACGCCCACGAGGGCCGCGGCGAAGACCGCACCCACGACGAGGGCGGGCACCGCGCCCAGCAGCATGAGCCGCGGGGACGTCGCCCAGAGGCGCAGGCCCCGGCCGAGCAGGCCCACCCCGCCGAAGAACTCCCCGATCACCGACACGGGGCGAGCGTACCGAGTGCCGGAGGCGTGGGTGCGGTCGGACGACGCGTCACGGCGCGGGGGCGGCGCGTAGCGTCGACGGCGTGCCGCATCGAGGCGGCACCACCGAGAAAGGTCGTCCATGAAGTTCAGGTACCTCGGCAACAGCGGGCTCAAGGTCAGCGAGCTCACCTACGGCAACTGGCTCACCCACGGGTCCCAGGTGGAGAACGACACGGCGACGCGCTGCGTCCGAGCGGCTCTCGACGTCGGCATCAGCTCGTTCGACACGGCCGACGTCTACGCGAACACGCAGGCCGAGACGGTGCTCGGTGAGGCGCTGAACGGCGAGCGGCGCGAGTCGCTCGAGATCTTCACCAAGGTCTACGGTCCCACCGGGCCCAAGGGCCACAACGACACGGGCCTCAGCCGCAAGCACGTCACCGAGTCGATCAACGGGTCGCTGAAGCGCTTGCAGACCGACTACGTCGACCTCTACCAGGCCCACCGGTACGACGTCGAGACGCCCCTCGAGGAGACGATGGAGACCTTCGCCGACCTGGTCCGCCAGGGCAAGGTGCTCTACATCGGGGTCTCGGAGTGGAACGCCGAGCAGCTGCGCGAGGCGCACGCCCTGGCTCGCGAGCTGAAGATCCAGCTCGTCTCGAACCAGCCCGAGTACTCCCTGCTCTGGCGCGTCATCGAGGACGAGGTCGTCCCGGCCTCGGCCGAACTCGGCATCTCGCAGATCGTCTGGTCTCCCGTCGCCCAGGGCGTCCTGACCGGCAAGTACACCGTCGGTGCCGAGCTGCCCGCGGGCAGCCGGGCCACCGACCAGAAGGGCGGAGCGGGCATGATCGAACGCTGGATGCGCGACGACGTCCTCGACGCCGTGGCCCAGCTCGAGCCGATCGCGTCCGACCTGGGGCTGACCCAGGCGCAGCTGTCGCTGGCTTGGGTGCTGTCGAACGAGAACGTCGCCTCGGCGATCATCGGGGCGTCGCGTCCCGAACAGGTCGAGTCGAACGCGAAGGCGTCGGGCGTCACCCTCGAGGCGGACGTCCTGTCGCGCATCGAGTCGATCTTCGACGGCCTCGCCGAGACGGACCCGCGCAAGACGCAGATGCCGGCCGGCCGCGAAGCCTGATCGGCCGTCGCCCGACGCGACGACGCCCCGCCACGAGATCGTGGCGGGGTGTCGTCGTGCGTCGGCTCGGCGTGCGACCGCTCAGGCTCCGGGCTCAGGCCCCGGGGACCTCGAACGTCGCGGAGATCACCGCGCGGGCCAGCGTGTGGAAGTGCAGGTTGAAGCCGAGGTAGGCCGGGCTGGCGGTCTCGTCCACCCCGATCTTCTCGACGTCGAGGGCGTGCACCGCGACGAAGTACGTGTGCGGTCCGTGGCCCTCGGGCGGTGCCGCACCGACGTAGCGGGCGAGCCCGCCGTCGTTCTTCAGCTGGAGGGCCCCCTCGGGCAGGCCCGAGCCCTGGTCGTCACCCGCACCGGAGGGCAACGACGTCGTGTCGGCGGGGAGGTCGGCCACGGCCCAGTGCCAGAAGCCCGAGCCCGTCGGGGCGTAGGGGTCGTAGACCGTCACGGCGTAGCTCTTGGTGCCCTCGGGGGCGCCGGACCAGCTCAGCTGGGGGCTGGCGTCGTCTCCGCCCGGGCCCATGATGCCGCTCACCTGCGCGCGCTGCAGCTCACCCCCGTCGGTGAGGTCCGTGCTCGAGAGCTCGAACCCGGGCACGATGCCGATGATGTCGTAGGGGCGGGTCAGGTTGGCGTCGGCCATGGCTGTCTCCTGTTCGTCGGGATGGTCGTGACGGTGCGCCCGCCCCGAGGGGCGGGCGCACCGGGTGTGCGATCAGGCGGCGTCGAGCCGCTGGATCTCGTCGGTCGAGAGCTTGATCGACGTCGCCGTCGCCGAGTTCATGATCGTCTGCGGTCGGGTCGACCCCGGGATCGGGATGACGAGTTCGGACTTGGCGAGCTCCCAGGCGAGCGTCAGCACCTGCGGCGTGACCCGTCGGGCGTTGGCGATCTCGGCGAACACGGCGTGCTTCGCTCCGAGCTCACCGGCGTTCGTGATGCCGCCGAGGGGGCTCCACGGCAGGAACGCGATGCCCATCTCGTCGCACAGCGCGAGCTCCACCTCACTCGACCGGAACGCGGGCGAGTACTGGTTCTGCACCGACACGAGTCGGTCGTCCAGCACCTCGTTCGCTTCGCGGATCTGGTCGGGCGTGGCGTTCGAGATGCCCGCCATGCGGATGACGCCCTCGTCGAGCAGCTCCACCAGGGCGCCGATCGAGTCGGCATAGGGCACCGCCGGGTCCGGTCGGTGGAACTGGTACAGCCCGATCGTCTCGACGCCCAGCCGTTTCGCCGAGGCCTTGGCGGCCTCCTTGAGGTAGGCCGGGTCGCCGTTCTGCGCCCACGCCCCCGCCTCGGGGCGGAGGTGTCCACCCTTCGTGGCGACGAGCACCTGGTCGGTGTCGGCGTGGTAGCTCTTCAGCGCCTTGGCGATGAGCAACTCGTTGTGCCCGACCTCGTCCTTTCCCGCCTGGTGGTAGGCGTCGGCCGTGTCGATCAGGGTGATGCCCTGCTCGAGTGCGGCGTGGATGGTCGCGATGCCCTGCTTCTCGTCGGGTCGGCCCTCGATCGACAGGGGCATGCCGCCCAGGCCGATCGCACTGACTGTCACGTCTCCGATTGTCCTGGTCTTCATGTCGTCCTCCGGTTCACCACGCGTAGTCCTCGGGCGACGTCTCGTGCCCGGGGAAGATCTCGTCCAGCCGCGCCAGCGCGGCCTCGTCCAGCTCGACGTCGACGGCGGCGACCGCCGACTCCAGTTGCGCCATGGTCCGTGGGCCCGTGATCGGCCCGGTGACGCCCGGCTGGTGCAGCAGCCAGGCGAGGGCGACCTCGCCGGGCGCGTGGCCCAACTCGCGGGCGAACGCCTCGTAGGCCTCGAGCTGGTCGCGGTGTTCGGCGACGTACTCCGCGCTCCGCCCCTCGAGTCGTCGTGAGCCCTCTTCGGTCTTCTCGATGACGCCGCCGAGCAGACCGCCGTTGAGCGGCGACCACGGGATCACCCCGAGACCGTAGTGACGGGCGGCGGGCAGGGTCTCGCGCTCGACGTCCCGCACGATCAGGTTGTAGATCGACTGTTCGCTCACGAGGCCGCTGAAGTGACGCGCCTTGGCGGCTTCCTGGGCCTGCGCGATGTGCCAGCCGGCGAAGTTGCTGCTGCCGGCGTAGAGGACCTTGCCCTGCTGGACCGCGACCTCCATCGCCTGCCAGATCTCGTCCCACGGCGTCTCGCGATCGACGTGGTGGAACTGGTAGAGGTCGATGTGGTCGGTCTGCAGACGCGTCAGGCTCGCGTCGAGCGCCCGACGGATGTTGAGGGCGCTGAGCTTGCCGTCGTTGGGCCAGTCGCCCATGTCGCCGTACAGCTTCGTGGCGAGGACGGTCTTCTCCCGTCGCCCGCCCCCACGGGCGAACCACCGACCGATGATCTGCTCGGTGATGCCTTCGCCCTTCTCCCAGCCGTAGACGTTGGCCGTGTCGAAGAAGTTGACGCCGAGCTCGTGGGCCCGGTCCATGATCGCGTGGGAGTCGTCTTCCGTGGTCTGGGGCCCGAAGTTCATCGTGCCGAGGACGGCCCGGGAGACGGACAACCCTGTGCGTCCGAGGTGTGTGTAATCCATGTTCCCTGGCTACCCCCTCCCGGGCCGTGCTGCTCACAGGAACGCCCCCTAACGTCGCCGTCATGGACGAGCAGCCCGAGAGCCCGGACGGTGTGCCCCTCGACGAGCGTCGCGGGGCCGGTCCGCACCGCGGTGCTCGGCGCCGTGCCCTGCGCGACGGTCACGCGAGGATGCGCCTGAGGCTCGACGCGCACCCTCGGCTCCGGTTGCTCTACAAGATCGGCGTCGGGGTGCTCGGAGCCCTGATCGTCGTCGTCGGCCTCATCCTGGTCCCGCTGCCCGGTCCCGGTTGGCTCGTCGTCTTCCTCGGGGTCGCCGTGCTGGGCACGGAGTTCCCGGCCGCCCATCGCATCACCCTGTGGGTGCGTCGACTCGTCGGCCGCGCCCGTCTCCGGTGGCGGGCGTGGCGGGTCGCCCGGTCGGCGCGGCGGGCGTCGAGCGTCAAGCCCTCGGCCGCCCCGTCGCGGTGAAGCACAGGGCCCACACGGTCCCGGCGGCCGTCGACCGGACGTCCAGCGCGCGTTCGGTAAAGTCGCCGTCGTGACGCCCAGCCCCGCCTCCGCCACGCCCTACGAGGTGCTCGGCGTGCCGTCGACGGCGTCGACCGACGACCTCCGTCGCGCCTATCGACGGCTGGCCCGCCAGACCCACCCCGACCTCGGCGGCACCGCGCAGGCGTTCCGCGACGTGCAGCACGCGTGGCAGCAGGTGGGCACGCCCGAGGCCCGCGCCTCCTACGACCAGGGGTCGGCGTCCCGGAGCACCGCCCCCTCGGGCAGCGCGCGGTCCGCGGGGTCGAGTGCCCCCGGCTGGTCACCGCCGCCCCGGGAGCCGGCTCGCACCGATTCGAAGCCCAAGGCCCGGGTGCACGGCCACCCCGGTGGTGCGAACCGCGAGCGGTACCTCGGCCTGATGCGCGAGTGGGTCGGTCGGGGAGTCCCGCTCGACGATCCGTACGACGAGCGCCTCGTCCGGAGCGCGCCTCCCGAGATTCGTCACGTGCTCGCCGACGCGATGGCCGAAGAGGCCACCGTCGCGGCCGTCACCGACCTCGGCATCGGCTTCACCATCTGGAGCGACGTCGACGCGGGTGTCGAGGGCAAGCTCGACCACGTCGTGCTGGGGCCGTCGGGCCTCTTCGCCATCCAGTCCTCCGACTGGGGCAGCGAGGTGCAGGTGTCGCGCGGCGAGCTCGTCGGCCGGGGCATCCCTGCCGACGAGGAGCCCGTCCGCGACCTCACGCGTCAGGCCCGCGCCGTGCGACGGGAGACCCGCGTGTCGTTCACGGCCCAGTTGATCGTGGTGCCCGACGACGACTTCGGGCCCGCCCTCGAGAAGGTCGGGCGTCGTGCCGGGGGCACCTGGGTCGTGCGTCGCTCGTTGCTGCCGCAGGTCCTGCGTCACGGTCCCGAGCTCGGCGACCGCACGAGCATCTCGGACGTCTTCGAGGTCCGGGCCCGGCTGCAGCAGGCCATCCGGTTCGTCTGACCGGGGCTGGCGCCCGGGCCCGGCAGGGTCCACGCTGGGGGCGAGACGCCGGCGTCCGTCGGTCGTCCCGCGTCAGAGAGGGGCCACCCGTGTTCCGTCCTCGGTCCGGCTACTCCGGGTTCAGCGTCGACGACGTGGCGGCCGCCACGTCCTTCTACCGCGACGTCCTCGGCCTCGAGATCGAGGTCCTCGTCGACGGTCAGATGTTCCGGCTCCGCCTCCCGGGAGGCGCGGCGTGGGTGTTCGTGTACGGCAAGCCCGACCACGCCCCCGCGTCGTACACCGTCCTCAACCTCGTCGTCGACGACCTCGACGCCGCCCTCGACGCGCTGGCCGAGCGGGGCCTCGAACCGCTCCACCTCGGCGGGTACTCCGACGAGCGGGGCGTCATGCGGGGGCGCAGCGTCGACCTGGGCCCCGACATCGCCTGGTTCACCGACCCGGCGGGCAACGTCTTCTCCGTCCAGCAGCCCTGATCGCCCGGTCCGACGCGCGAGCCGGGGAGGCGCGGTGCCGGACCCGGGGGAGGGCTGGCCCGACATCGGGTTCCGGGCCAGCCCCAGGTGTGCCTTCGGAACTGCCGCACCCATCGGTTTGGTCGCCCGCCACCGGGTCGACCGGTCGACGTGACGTCCTGCGCACGACGCGGCCACCGCCTCCTCGTCCCTGTGGCAAGCTCGACCGTGTGAACACGCACGAGCCCGCGGACGGCTGGGTCGAGGCCCCCGACGGGCGTCGGTTCTGGGGCCGTGCCGGTGCCGCGGGCCTGCTCGTCGTCGACCCGGACGACCGGGTGCTGTTGCAGCACCGGGCCGACTGGAGCCACTTCGGTGGCACCTGGGGGCTCCCCGGCGGAGCCCGCCACCACGACGAGAGCGCGGTACAGGGCGCTCTGCGCGAGAGCGGCGAAGAGGCGGCGGTGCCGGCCGACGCGCTGCGCCTGCTGTTCGCCGCCGAGCTCGACCTCGGCTTCTGGTCGTACACGACCGTCGTGGCCCGGGCCGTGCGCCCGTTCGAGCCCGTCGTCTCGGACGCCGAGAGCATCGCCCTGAGCTGGGTGCCCGTCGACGAGGTGTCCGACCTCCCGCTCCATCCCGGATTCGCCGCGTCGTGGCCGAGGCTCCGGTCCGAACTCGGGGGCCGGGTGCACGTCGTCGTCGACGTCGCGAACGTCCTCGGCTCCCGTCCCGACGGGTGGTGGCGCGATCGGGTCGGAGCCACGACCCGATTCCTGGAGTCCCTCTCGCGGGGTGCCCGGGACGGAGTGGCCGAGGCGCTCGTCGCACCCGGTGGCGGCGGGACCCCCGCGGCGACGGGTCGGCCGGACGCCGACGACTCGCCGACGGACGCCGCGGCGTTCGCGGACGGCTCCACCGGCGAGCCTCCCGGGGCGCCCACCTGGCGGTGGCCGGACGTGACGGCCGTCGTCGAGGGCGAGGCCCGTGCCGTCGGTGGATCGTTCCCCGGCCTGACCGTCGTCCGGGCCGAGGCCGAGGCCGACGGCGACTCGGCGATCGTGGCCCGCGTGCACGACCTGCGGGACGTGTCCGGCGTGCCGCCGCGCGTCGTCGTCGTCACCGCCGACCGGGGCCTCGCCGACCGGGTCCAAGCCCTCGGGGCCACCCTCGTGCGTCCGGGCGCCCTCCGCCGCGCGGTCGGCCTCGACTGACACGGACGAACGGCCCGCTCCACCGGTCGGTGGAGCGGGCCGTTCGCGTCCGGTCCCGGGTCAGGCGGCGGGGCCGTCGCCCAACGTGACGGTCGCGGTGTGGGACGCACCCGTCGTGTCGGTCCAGGTGACCGGGACCTGGTCACCCGAGTCGTGCGCCTGGATCGCGGCGGTGAGTGCGGACGCGTCCGCCACGGCCGTGCCGTCGATCGCGGTGATCACGTCCCCGGCGACCAGGCCGGCCGACGCCGCCGCGCTGCCCTCGATCGTGCCGGCGATCGTGACGCCGCCCGCGGTGCCGGTCGCCGTGCTCGAGATCTGCGCGCCGAGGAAGGCGGGCAGGCCGATCTGCACGGTCGAGCTCCCCGTGCCCGACTGGATCTGCTTGGCGATGGCCAGGGCGTGGTCGATCGGGATGGCGTAGCCGGTCACCGTCGACGATCCCTGCGAGGCGGCCGTCACGATGCCGACGACGTCGCCGTCGCCGTCGCGGAGGGGACCGCCGGAGTCGCCCGACACCACGTCCGCATCGACCTCGATGAGACCGGACAGCGACTCGGTCCCCGATCCGGACTCGCTCTGCACCGTGATCGACTGGTCCGTGGCGAGGACGGTGCCCTGGGCGGTGACGAGGTCGCCCGTGCCCTCGGCGTTGCCCGTCGAGTGGACGACATCCCCCGTGGCGACGTCGCCGGACGCGTCGAAGCTCACCGGGGTGAGGCCCGTCGCGTCCTGCAGCTTCAGCACGGCCACGTCGTTCGTGGCATCCGTGCCGACGACGTCGGCCGTGTAGGTCGTACCGGTCGACTCGACGGTCACCTGGATGCTGGTCGCGCCCTGCACGACGTGGTTGTTCGTCAGGATGAGCCCTCCGGAGGTCAGGATCATGCCCGTGCCGGCGGATTTGTACGAGGCGTCGTAGTTCAGCGTCGACACGATGGTCACGACGCCGGCCGTCTCCTCGGCGGTGGCCGCGGTGGCGCTGGTCTGGGTCGAGGTGCCCTGCGGCGAACCGTCCTGCGACGACCCGTCCTGGGGGCTCGAACCCCCGAAGGGCGATGCCGGGTCGCTCGATCCACCTCCCGGCCGCGTGAGCTGGGGGAGCAGCTCGAGCGCCTGGCGTTCGCTCGCGGCCTGGGCCGCCGCGGTGCCGGCGGAGCGACCGGCGGCGTAGGCGCCGCCGCCCGCCGCACCCGCGACGATGACGACGGCGGCGGCCGCGCCGGTGAGGGCGAGCCACTTCTTCGAGCGGCGCGGTCTCGGGGCGCCGCCGAAGGCCGGGGGCACCGTGCCGTCCGCGCCGTCGCCACTCCGCACCGTCGACGCGCCGGCCGCCGCGTCGTAGACCTGGTGGGCGTCGTCGCGGGCCATCCAGGTGGGAGCCGCCGACACGTAGCGTGCGTCCGACGCGCCGGTGACGTGGGGGAGCGTGTGGGCCTCGGCGGGCTGCTCGACGCCCTCGCCGGCAGGCGGGGCGGTCGACGGGGAGGGCGTCACGGGCGTGGCGTCGTCCGGGGTGCCGGTCGTGTTGTCGCCGTCTCGGTCGTTCATGGTGTGCCTCCTGTGGCGGTGGTGGTGACGTGGGGTCCATGGAACGGCGTGACCCCAAGAGATCCCTATGACCGGACCGTGAGGCGGTGGGGAGTCCCATGAGGAGGCGCGGTGAACGGAGCCGAGATCGCCTCACCATCGCGTGCACCGCGATCCGCGCGGGTCGGTCCCCGAAATCGGTTCCCGACGAGGGTCGGAGTTCCGATACGCTGGGACGCCAAAGGAGGTCCACGATGGCAGAGCCCGCCAACCCGGCACCCGGCGAGCAGGACCGCGCTCCCGGCGCCCCTCGCGAGGTCGACACGACCCTCAGCTTCAACGAAGAGTTCCAGGCGCAACTGGCCGCTCTCGAGAGCGGCGTGTCCACCGACGAGCGTGACGCCGTCGCCGCACTGCCTTCGGGCTCCGCGCTGCTCGTGGTCCGTCGTGGTCCCAACATCGGCGCCCGGTTCCTCCTCGACTCGGACGTCACGGTCGCCGGACGTCACCCCGAGGCCGGCATCTTCCTCGACGACGTCACGGTCAGCCGCAAGCACGCCGAGTTCCGTCGCGAGGGCAGCACCTTCAGCGTGCGCGATCTCGGGTCGCTGAACGGTACCTACTTCGACGGCGTCCGCATCGACGAGGCCCGGCTCTCCGACGGAGCCGAGGTCCAGGTCGGCAAGTTCCGCCTCACGTTCTACGCATCGCGGGTCGACCTCGCGAACCTGGCGATCAAGTAGTCGTGCCCCGCACCGCCGCCGCCCGGTCGTCGCAGACCGGGCCGTCCGACCTGCTGACGATCGGGCAGGTCCTCTCACGGCTCAAGCCCGAGTTCCCCGACCTGTCGAACAGCAAGCTGCGCTTCCTCGAAGAGCGCGAGTTGGTCACCCCGGTGCGCACCCCGTCCGGCTACCGCAAGTTCTCCCCGGCGGACGTCGAGCGGCTCCGCTTCATCCTCGGTCTGCAGCGCGACCACTACCTGCCGCTCAAGGTCATCAGGCAACACCTCGCCGACCTCGACGCGGGCCGGCCTGCGTCCCTCCCGTCCGGGGCGGCGCCCGTCTCGATCCTGACCCACGGTCGGCGACTCGGTCGCGACGAGTTGCTCCGCGAGACCGGCGCCACGCCCGCCCTGCTCGACGAGGCCGTCTCGGCGTCTCTCCTCCCGTCGGCGGGGCACTACGGCGACGAGTCGATCTCGGTGTTGTCGGCCCTGGTCGAGCTGGGCAGGTCGGGCATCGAGCCTCGTCACCTCCGGACGGTCCGGGCCTCGGTCGACCGCGAACTCGGCCTCATCGAGACGGCCCTCGCGCCACTCGCCCGGAAGCACGACGCGGCCTCCCGGGCGCGGGTCGCCGAGCTCTCCCGTGAGCTCGCGGCGCAGGTCGACGTCGTCCGGTCGGGGCTCGTCCGGTCGGCTCTCGGGCGACTCGACGCCTAGACGTCTGCCCTCCGGGCGAATATCCTCGACACGCCGACCCGTCGATGCGAATGTCGCCCAGGCAGCTCCCCGTTGTGGGTACCGTGAGTCCTGTACAACCATCAACCCGATGTTGAACGTTGAGCTCCGGAAGTAGAACGTGGAAGGCAACAGCATGAGTGAGTCAGGTTCCTCCGAGGAATCCCGCTACGAGCTGGGTCTGCTCTTCACCGACGGCCTGCCCGAACACGACGCGGACAGCGGCTACCGCGGTACCGTCGCGGCCAAGGCCGCCGGCATCAGCTACCGCCAGCTCGACTACTGGGCCCGCACCGAACTCGTCGAGCCGACCATCCGCGGCGCGGCCGGCTCCGGTTCGCAACGTCTCTACGGTTTCCGCGACATCCTCGTCCTCAAACTCGTCAAGCGCCTCCTCGACACGGGCATCTCGCTCCAGCAGATCCGCACGGCCGTCAACCAGCTCCGTGAGGCCGGGGTGAACGACCTCGCCCAGACGACCCTGATGAGCGACGGTGCGAGCGTCTACCTGTGCACGTCGGACGACGAGGTCATCGACCTCGTCAGCCGCGGTCAGGGCGTGTTCGGCATCGCCGTGGGCAAGGTCCTCCGCGAGGTCGAGTCGAGTCTCGTCGAGATCGACAGCACCCCCGCCGCGGATCCCTCCGACGAGCTCGCGGCGCGACGCGGCACCCGAGCCAGCTGACCACACCTCGACCGCGAGTGGCGGTCGAGCACGACGAAGGCCCCGCACGAGATCGTGCGGGGCCTTCGTCGTGTGCAGCTGGGACCGGAGGTCAGCGGGCGGCAGGCTCGGCGTAGTCGCCGATCTTGGCCGTCCGCATGATGCGTTCGAGGAGCTGGTCGAAGTTGCGGGCCATCTCCTGGGCGCTCTCACCGGGCCAGGCGTGCAGCGGCTTGGCGGCACCCTGTGCCTGTTGCAGCGACGTACGCTCGGGCAGCTGGGGTGACAGGACGAGGGGGCCGAACATGTCACGCAGCTCCTTGATGCGGAACTGGTGCTCGAGGGACTGCACCCGGGCCCGGTTGACGATGATGCCGAGGGGCTGGAGGCGCGGTGACAGGCCTCGACGGATCTCCTCGATCGCCCGGAGGGCCCGGTCGGCGGCGGCCACGCTGAACAGACCCGGTTCGGTGACGACCGTCACGCGGTCGGATGCGGCCCAGGCCGTGCGCGTGAGGGCGTTGAGCGACGGGGCGCAGTCGATCAGGACGAGGTCGTAGTCGGCCTCGACGTTGGCGAGGGCCTCTTCGAGCTTCCAGATGTCTCGGATCGACGGGTGCGGACCGTCGAAGTTGATGGCCGAGGGGCTGCCGATCATGACGTCGACCTTGCCCTGGCGGCCCTTGGTCCACCCGCTGGGGGCGATCGCCGCCCGGACCGTCTTCTCTTTGGGCGACGCGAGGACGTCCGCGACGTTGAGGTGGCCCGAGACCGTGATGTCGAGGCCGGTCGAGACGTCGGACTGGGGATCGAGGTCGACGACGAGGGTCCTGAGACCTTTGGCGAAGGCGGCCGACGTGAGTCCGAGCGTCACCGTCGTCTTGCCGACGCCCCCTTTGAGAGAGCTGACGCTGAGTACATGCACGACACAGACGATACCTTCACTACTGTTGAATCACCCAACAGCCACGTCGATGCGGCGTGCGTCGACTTCTGCGAAGCGACAGCACCAGCCCACCCGTCGTCGTCACGGTGTCGCGACCCGTCGTCCGCACCACACCCCGACCCACCCCAGGAGGCGCGCCGTGAGCGTGAGACCCATCCGCCTGTTCGGCGATCCCGTCCTTCGATCGGCGTCCGACCCCGTGACGGTCGGCGATCCTCGGCTCGCGTCCCTGGTCGAGGACCTCCTCGACACCGTTCGCGAGCCGGGACGAGCCGGGGTCGCGGCCGCCCAGATCGGCGTGTCGCTCCGAGCCTTCAGCTACAACGTCGACGGTGAGGTCGGATACGTCCTCAACCCCGTCGTCGTCGAGGTGTCCGGAGAGAGGACCCTCGTCGACGAGGGGTGCCTCTCCGTGCCGGGGTTCTGGTTCCCCACCCCCCGCTACGAGTACGCCCGTGTCGAAGGGGTCGACCTCGACGGCCAGGAGGTCGTGCTCGAGGGCACCGGACTCATGGCCCAGGCCCTCCAGCACGAGACGGACCACCTCGACGGCACGCTCTACGTGCTCACCCTCGAACCCGAGACGAAGCGCGAGGCCATGCGAGAGATCCGCGCCGCCGACTGGTGGCGCGCCTGATCACCGTCCCCGTGCGGTGACCGTGCGCACCGACTCGGTGTCGGGGTGGGCGGTGTAGATGTCGGCGATCTGCTGGGCGAAGTCGTTCAGGACGACGGCACGCTTGACGCTCATCTTGGGCGTGAGATGCCCGCCGGCCTCGGTGAACTCGACCGGCAGGATCTCGAACTTGCGGATCGACTCGGCGCGCGACACGGCGGCGTTCGCACCGTCGACTGCTCGTTGGACCTCGGCGCGGACCTTGGGATGCCGGGCGGCCTCGGCCAACGGCATGTCGGCTGCTTCACCGGCGTTGTTCAGCCACACCGGCAGCATCTCCGTGTCGAGGGTGACGAGGGCCGCGACGAACGGCCGCTGGTCGCCCACGACGACGACCTGGCCGACCAGGGGATTGGCCCTGATCGGGTCCTCGAGGGCGGCAGGGGAGACGTTCTTGCCTCCCGCGGTGACGATGATCTCCTTCTTGCGACCGGTGATCGTCAGGTAACCGTCGGCGTCGAGCGAGCCGAGATCGCCGGTGCGGAACCAGCCGTCGTCGAGGACCTCGGCCGTGGCCTCGTCGGCCTTCCAGTACCCCGCGAAGACGTTGACGCCCTTGACGAGCACTTCTCCGTCGGCGGCGATCGTGATGCCGACGCCGGGGAGTGCCGGGCCCACCGTTCCGATCTTGAACTTGGAGACGAGGTTGACGGCCGCAGGCGCCGTGGTCTCGGTCAGTCCGTACCCCTCGAGGATGCGGATGTCGAGACTCCGGAAGAAATGACCCAGTCGTGTCCCGAGCGGAGCCGAACCCGAGACGGCGTAGCGGATGTTGCCGCCCATGGCCTTCTTGAGCTTGCTGTAGACCAGGCGGTCGAACAGTGCGAAGCGGAGCTTGAGTCCCAGGGGCACGGTGCCCTCGTCGAGCGCGCGACTGTGGGCGATCGCGACGGCCACGGCCTGCCGGAAGATGCCGCCCTTGCCCCCGGCCTCGGCTTTCTGCTCCGCCGAGTTGTAGACCTTCTCGAAGACGCGGGGGACCGCGAGCAGGAAGCTCGGCTTGAACGAGGCCAGCGACGGCAGCAACTGCTTGGTGTCCGCCTGGTGCCCGACCTTCACGCCGGCGTGGACCGACATCACGGCGATGAAGCGCGCGAAGACGTGCGCGGTCGTCACGAACAAGAGGGTGGAGGAGCCGGGCGCCACGACGTCGCTCATGGCGACGGCGGCGTTCCGGCTCGTCTCGACGAAGTTGGCGTGGGTGAGCACGCAGCCCTTGGGCCGGCCGGTGGTGCCCGACGTGTAGATGATCGTCGCGACGTCCCCGGCGACGGCCGCGCTCCGGCGGCGTTCGAGTTCGTCGTCGGAGACGTCGACACCGGACGCGGCCAGCTTGTCGAGGTCTCCGAGGTCGACCTGCCAGACCCGTGTCACGGCGGGCAACTCGGGGTGCACCTCGTCGAACCGCGAGAAGTGGTCCGCGGTCTCGACGATGACGGCCACGGCCTCGGAGTCGCTGAGGTTCCAGTGGACCTGTGCCGGCGACGACGTCTCGTAGACGGGCACGAGCAGGGCGCCTGCGAACCAGGTCGCGAAGTCGATGAGCGTCCACTCGTAGCGCGTGCGGCACATCAGGCCGATCTTGTCGCCCGGTTCGACGCCCGCGGCGATCAGGCCCTTCGCGAGTGCGCGCACCTGCTCGAGGAACCGAGCCGCCGTGATGTCGCGCCAGCCGCCTCGTCCGTCCGGCACGGAGAAGAGTGGTTCGTCGGGCGTGGCCGCCGCCCGCGCGAGCAACAGGTCGGTGGCGTTCGCCGACGGGTCGGCGGGGACGGCGGGGGGGACGATGTGTTCGTTCACGGCAGCTCCTTCGGTACCGAACGATGGTCCGACCACCCTAACGCGGCCTCGCAGGAGCGGGTGCCCGAGGTGGTGGGTCGTCGAGGATAGACTCGATCCTCGTGCAGGCAATCGGAATCGACATCGGTGGGACGAAGATCGCGGGCGGGGTGGTCACCGAGTTCGGCGAGATCGTCGACGAAGAGCGCGTGGCGACGCCCGCGGGCGACGCGGGTGCGATCGTAGACGCGGTCGTCGAGATGGTCACCTCCTTGCAGGCACGCCACCCCGACGTCGCCGCCGCCGGTGTCGCGGCGCCCGGCTTCATCGACGCCGCACAGTCGACCGTGTACTACACGCCCAACATCGCGTGGCGCAACGAGCCCCTCCGGGCGCGGCTGTCCGAACGTCTCGACCTGCACATCACCATCGACAACGACGCCAACGCCGCCGGCTGGGCCGAGTTCCGGTTCGGGGCCGGTCGTCTCGCCAGCGACATGATCATGCTCACCATCGGCACGGGGGTGGGCGGTGCCATCGTGGCGCAGGACCGCCTCCTGCGCGGAGGATTCGGCACGGGTGGCGAACTCGGCCACATGCGCATCGTGCCCGACGGTCTGCCCTGCGGCTGCGGGGCCCGTGGGTGCATCGAGCAGTACGGCTCGGGGCGCGCACTGCTGCGCATCGCCGGTGAGGTGGCCGACGAGGGCGGCCTCGGCCGCGGTCTCGCGGACGTCCGCACGGCGAACGGCGGCGAGCTCTCCGGTCACGACGTCAGCTTGTTGCTGCAGGCCGGTGACGACGGTGCCGTCGAGGCCCTGCGTCGCCTCGGGACCTGGCTCGGACAAGCCGCCGCGTCGCTGAGCGCGATCCTCGATCCGCAGGTGTTCGTCTTCGGCGGCGGTGTCGCGCAATCGGGCGAACTGCTGCTGGCACCCGTCCGGGCGGCCTACCTCGAGCACCTGCCTGCTCGCGGTTACCACCCCGAGCCCGAGTTCATGATCGCCGAGCTGGTGAACGACGCGGGGGTCGTGGGCGCCGCCGACCTCGCCCGCCTCCACGCCGGCGACCGCTAGACTCCCGACGCCCCGACGAGAGGAGCACCGATGCTCTACTGGTTCCTGAAGACGATGGTCGCGAGTCCGCTCGTCCTGTCGATCTTCCGACCATGGGTCAGCGGTCGTGAGCACGTCCCGGCCTCGGGAGCCGTCATCTTCGCGAGCAACCACCTCTCGTTCGTCGACTCGATCTTCCTGCCGCTCGCCCTCGATCGGCGCATCTCCTTCCTCGCCAAGAGCGACTACTTCACCGGCAAGGGCATCAAGGGGTGGGCCATCCGTCTGTTCTTCACGGCCACGGGTCAGCTCTCCATCGACCGATCCGGGGGCAAGGCCTCCGAAGCGTCGCTGGCGACGGGCCTGTCCGTCCTCCGTCGCGGCGAGCAACTCGGCATCTACCCCGAGGGCACCCGCAGCCCCGACGGCAAGCTGTACCGCGGTCGGACGGGCGTGGCGCGCATGATCCTCGAGGGTCACGTGCCCGTGATCCCCGTCGCCATGATCGGAACCGAGAAGGTGATGAAGACCGGTACCAAGATCCCTCGCCTGCACCGAGTCGGGATCGTGTTCGGTGAACCCCTCGACTTCAGCCGCTTCGAGGGCATGGAAGGCGATCGCTTCATCCTGCGGTCCATCACCGACGAGATCATGTACGAGCTCAACGCCCTCAGTGGCCAGCAGTACAGCGACGTCTACGCGACCAGCGTCAAAGAGAAGCGCCCGACCCTTTCACGGTAGGCTCGCCTGTCGAGGTCGTTCGGCCTCGAGACCGTCAAGTGGCAAGGAAGACCGTGGCCCAGCTCACCGAACCGTTCGTCGTCACCGATCCCGACGTGATCGACGGTCTCGACCATTGGCGCACGCTCCCCATCAAGCAGCAGCCCACCTGGCACGACGGTGCAGCCGTCGAGGCCGCCTCGGCCGAGCTGTCCACCCTGCCTCCGCTCGTCTTCGCCGGCGAGGTCGACACGTTGCGCACCAGGCTGGCGTCGGCCGCCCGGGGCGAGGCGTTCCTGCTGCAGGGTGGTGACTGCGCCGAGACCTTCGCGGGAGCGACCGCGGACCAGATCCGCGACCGCGTCAAGACCATCCTGCAGATGGCCGTCGTCCTCACGTACGGCGCGTCCGTCCCGGTGATCAAGATGGGCCGCATGGCCGGCCAGTTCGCCAAGCCGCGCTCGAGCGACACCGAGACCCGGGACGGCGTCACCCTGCCGGCCTACCGCGGTGACATCGTGAACGGCTACGACTTCACCCCCGAGTCCCGACGTGCGGATGCCTCGCGGCTCGTGAAGGGCTACCACACCTCCGCCTCGACCATCAATCTGATCCGGGCCTTCACGCAAGGCGGGTTCGCCGACCTCCGCCAGGTGCACAGCTGGAACCAAGGCTTCGCCCGCAACCCGGCCAACGCCGAGTACGAGCACCTCGCCCGCGAGATCGACAAGGCGATCCGGTTCATGGAGGCGGCGGGGGCCGACTTCGACGAACTCAAGCGCGTCGAGTTCTACACGAGCCACGAGGGCTTGCTCATGGACTACGAGCGCCCCCTGACCCGCATCGACTCGCGCACGGGTACGCCGTACGTGCTGTCGTCGCACTTCGTGTGGATCGGCGAGCGGACCCGCGACCTCGACGGTGCCCACGTCGACTTCCTCTCCCGGGTGCGCAACCCGATCGGCGTCAAGCTCGGCCCGACGACGACGGCCGACGACATGTTGCGCCTCATCGACAAGCTCGATCCCGAGCGTGAGCCCGGGCGCCTGACCTTCATCACCCGCATGGGGGCAGGCACCATCCGGGATGCCCTGCCTCCCCTCCTCGAGGCCATCAAGAAGGCCGACGCGACGCCCCTGTGGGTCAGCGATCCGATGCACGGCAACGGTCTGACGACGCCCACGGGCTACAAGACCCGGCGCTTCGAAGAGATCATGGACGAGGTCAAGGGGTTCTTCGAGGCACACCGTGCCGCGGGCACCCACCCGGGCGGAATCCACATCGAGCTGACCGGCGACGACGTCACCGAGTGCCTGGGTGGTTCCGAGCACATCGACGAGGCGACGCTCGCCACCCGCTACGAGTCGCTCTGCGACCCCCGCCTCAACCACATGCAGTCGCTCGAACTGGCCTTCCTGGTGGCCGAGGAACTCGCGGCCGACTGAGCCCGGTCGACACGGCGACGGCCCCGGGACCCTCGGTCCCGGGGCCGTCGCCCTGTCGGTGCCCTCGACCTCAGAGCTCGTCGGTGCCCTCGGCCTCAGGGGAGGCCGGGACTCATTCCACCCGGTACGTGAGCGTGATCGTCGCACCCTTGGTCGCGGTCAGGCCGGCGACGGGGTTCGTCTCGGTGACCGGCAGGCGGGCCTCCCAGTCGTAGAACGCACACGTGAAGGCCGTGCAGGTCGGGTAGCTCACCCGGAAGCCGAGACCCTGCAACTGGGACGTGGCCGCGTCGATGGTCTTGCCTCGGACGTCCGGGATGGTGATGGGCGGCGGGCCCTTCGACACGACGAGGTTGACCGCGTCGCCGTGTCGGAGCGGCCCCTCGGCCTGCTGTTCGTATCGGATGACCTCCCCGGAGGCGACCGCATCGTTGAATTCCGTTCCGCTCTCCACACCCGTCAACTGTGCCCCCGCGAGAGCGCCCTGCGCGTCCGCCACCGAGAGGCCCGCCACGTCCGGGACGGGGCCGAGCGAGACGGTGAGCGTCACGGGTCGTCGTTCTCCGTACTGGGCTGCTCCGGCGAGATCGACCGGCGTGTCCGCGTCGTCCACGCCACTGATCCCGAGGACGGTGCCGGCGGCCGACTCGTCGAACTGGCTCGACGTCGGCTGCAGCGTGAAGTCCGAGAGCGCTTCGGTGGCCGCGGTCTCGGTGTCGCCGACGACGGTCGGGACCGGGAGTTGCCGGGGCCCCTGGGAGACGACCAGGGTGATCGTGGACCCCTTCTGCACACGGGTCGTGGCGTCGGGGTCCGTGCGCGCGACCTGGCCCGAGGGCACCACCGGGGAGAAGTCCGTCTGGGGATCGGGGGCTACCACGAAGCCGGCCGACGTGAGGGCGGCCGTCGCCGCGTCCGGTGCCCGTCCTGACACGTCGGGGACGGACGCCTGCGCCCCGGGACCCGAGCCGAACCACCAGCCGGTCCCTCCGGCGAGCAGCGCGACCGCGACGACGACGGCCATGAGCACCCGTCCCCGCCGCCGACGACGGTCGGCGACGGCCGCGAGCGTCGTGGCGGCGTCGTCGGGTGCGGCCTGGACCGGCCCGGTCCGGTGTCGCGCCTTGGGCAGGATCTGCGTCTCGCCCGTGCCGCCGGACGGCAGGACGGAGGTCGCGCCCGCGGCAGGGAGCACCATCGTCCGGTTCGCGGGTGGTCCCGAGGGATCGGCCAGCACCCGTTGCACGTCGAGCAGTTGGTCGAGCAGGGCCCGGGCGTCTCTCGGTCGCTGTTCGGGGTCGCGAGCGGTCGCCCAGAGGACGAGCTCGTCCAACTCGACCGGCACGCGGGGGTTGGCGGAGCTCGGGGTGGGGACCGTGTCGTTGGCGTGCTGGTAGGCGATCTGCATGGGCTGGTCGCCCTTGTAGGGCTGCTCGCCCGTGAGCATCTCGTACATCATGATGCCGAGCGCGTAGATGTCGCTGCGGGTGTCGGCGATGCCGCGGGTCACGAGCTCGGGGGAGAGGTACGCGATCGTCCCCAACAGCGCGGCACCCGTGGCGGTGTTGGCCGTCGCGGCCCGCGCCAGGCCGAAGTCGCCGATCTTGATGCGTCCGTCGTCGGCGAGGAGGACGTTCTCGGGCTTGAGGTCGCGGTGCACGATGCCCGCGCGGTGGGCGGCGGCGAGACCGGCGAGGACGGCTTCGAGGATGTCCATCGCCTGCTCGGGCGTCAGCACCTTGTGGTCCTGCAGGAGTTCGCGCAACGTGATGCCGGGCAGGTACTCCATCACCAGATACGCCGACTCGTCGTCCTGGCCCTGGTCGAAGACGTTGACGACGTTGGGGTGGGCCAGGCGGGCGGCCGAGCGCGCCTCCTGGATGAAGCGCTCCTTGAACGACGCGTCGTCGGCCAGGTGGCCGTGCATGATCTTGATCGCCACGCGGCGTTCGAGTCGCAGGTCGGTGGCCAGGTACACGGTGGCCATGCCACCTCGGGCGATGCGCGAACGGACCTCGTACCGGCCCTCGATGAGACGGCCGATCATCGGGTCAGTCTGGTTCACGCTCACCTTCGTGATTTTACGGACCGAGGGCCGTGCGGGTGTCCCAACTCACCGCACGGCGGGAAACCGCCCGGCAGGTGGGTCGTCCGGGGTTCAGCGCAGGGTCGCGAGCCAGGTGGTGGCCGGAGCTTCCCACTTGGCGTAGGCATCCGGGAACGCCGAGTACTGGACGGCCTGGGCCGCCTTCGTCAGGGACATCGACTGCCACCCCTTGACGTCCAGGAGGCCGCGCGTCTTGCCGGTGTTGGGGTTGCTCGCGCCACCGAAGAAGAGCTTGGTCGCGTGCACCGGGTCGCGTAGCTGCGCGGGGGTGCCCCAACCCGTGCTCGGACGCTGTTGGAAGAGGCCGAGGGAGTCACGGTCGCCGTGGTCGAGGTTGCGCAGGCTGCTCTCCTGGGCGGCCGCGGCCAGGGCGATCACGATCGCACGGTCTCCGACCCCGAGCTGGCGTCCGACCGAGATGATGACCCGGGCGTTGGCGGCCTGCTCGGCGGTCAACGTTGCGCTGACGCCCAGGGGTGCGGCCGACGTCGACGCGACGACGGTCGTGGCGGTCGGCGCGGAGGCGCCGGGGAGGGTGAGGGTCTTGCCGGCGTAGATGGTGCTGGTGAACGAGAGGCCGTTCGCGGCGAGGAGGGCCTTGACGCTCGTCCCCGACTTCGAGGCGATCGAGGCGATGGTGTCACCCCGCTGGATGACGTAGCTGCCCACCGCGGGCCCCCCGGCGGGGGCCGGTGTCGGGGCGGCGGCGGAGGCGCCCGTCGGGACGGTAAGGGTCTGCCCCGGGTAGATGATGCTCGACAGTCCCAGCCCGTTCGCCTGGATGAGCGCGCTGGTCGTGACGCCGTGCGCACGCGCGATGGAACTCAGCGTGTCCCCACGGACGATGACGTACCGGCCGCCCGTCGCCTTGGCCGGGGCGGGCGCGGCGGACGGCTTGGCTGCGGCGCTCGTGGCGGCGCTCAGGCTCAGGGTCTGGCCCGGGAAGATGGTGGACTTCCAGCTGAGGCCGTTGAGGGCGAGCACCGACGCGGTGCTCAGGCCGAACGAGCCGGCGATGCTCGCGACCGTGTCGCCCGACTTGACGGTGTACGTGGCGGGGGCCGCGCCGAAGACCGTGGCAGAGGTCGCGGCCGTCTCGACCGTGGCCGCGGTCTTCTGCTCGGGCGCGGACAGTCGAGGAGGCAGCACGGGACGCGGTGACGCGTCGGGCTTCTTCGTCGGGTTCTGGTCGAGGGCGAACACGGGGCCCGTGACGCCCATGCTGAGGGCCATCGAGCCAGCCAGGACGATCGGGACGGTGTTGAGCATCGACCGGGCCATGCGGGAGAGGGGCTTGCGCTCGTCTCCGCCACCGAGGGGGCCGAAGGCGCTGGTCGACCGGGCGTCCTCGGTCGTCACGGACTCGGAGTCGGGGCGGGCGGAACTGACGTCGTTCATGGGCTGATCCTCGGTTCGGGGGCGGGGACACGGTCGCTGGGTGATCGGTGAGCCGCGGTGCCACGTCGTTCAAAGTTGGCACACGTGGATATCCAAGTCAATCAGCGTGACGGATGTTGCGCATGTGACTCGACCCACGTGAGGGAGACGAGGAGGCGCAGCGAGGGCCACGAACCCGTGGCAAGGTTGTGGCGTGACCGATCTCTCTCAACGCCCCTGGTTCGCCGACACCGAATGGCTCACCGTGCCCGACCTCGTCGAGCGGCTCGGCCTCGGCGTCAGCCGCGTCCGGCGCCTCCTCGAGGAGCACGTCCTCGTCGGGACACGCGTGGACGGCGTCACGAAGGTGCCGGCCGTCTTCCTCGACGGCTCGGAGCCGAGGCACGACCTGCGGGGCACCCTGACGGTCCTGTCGGACAACGGGTTCGACGACGACGAGGCCCTCGACTGGATGCTGTCCCACGACGAGGCCCTCGGCACGAGCCCCGTCGCCGCCCTCCAGGCCGGACGCAAAGCCGAGGTCCGGCGCATCGCGCAGAGCCTCCTCTAGCCCCGATCCGCGCCTCTGGCGGCTGCCGGTCCTCGGCCGCCCTTGCGCAGAGGGCGTCAGGAGGCGCGGCGCGTGACGGTCTCGGCGAGTCGCGTCAACTGCGTCCGGGCCGACGGCGCGAGTCCCGACCTCTCGAGTGCGTGGACGGCACGCTCCACCTGATCGGTGATCGTCTGCTCGACGGCGTCGACGGCACCGCTGTCGCGGAGCGTCGCCTGGAGCATGCTGATCTGGTCGTCGTCGAGTTCGGGGTCACCGAGGAGTTCGTCCAGCAGGCGGACGGCCCCGGGGGGCAGGGCTCGGCGGGCCGTCGCCACGAGGACGGTGCGCTTGCCCTCTCGGAGGTCGTCGCCCGCGGGCTTTCCCGTGACCGAGGGATCGCCGAAGACACCGAGGAGGTCGTCACGCAGCTGGTAGGCGATGCCGAGGGGCAGCCCGAAGTGCCGCAGGGACTCGAGGGCTGGCTGGTCGGCCCCGGCCATGGCCGCGCCGACGGTCAGCGGGGCTTCGACGCTGTACTTCGCCGACTTGTAGACGATGACGCGCTGGGCACGCGGCAACAGCTGCACCTCGTCGACCGTCCGCCAGGCGTTCTCCTCGAGGATGTCGAGGTACTGGCCCACCGTGACCTCGGTCCGCATCCGGTTGAGCTCGAGGCGGGCCGCGCGGGCGGCGTCACGGGACGGGAGGGAGTCCAGGGCCTCGCTCAGCAGCTCGTCGCTCCACGCCAGGAGAAGGTCTCCCATGAGGAGGGCTCCCGAGCGACCGAACGCCTCGGGGGACCCGAGCCAGGCCCCCTCGCGGTGCAGGGACTCGAAGCGCCGATGCGCCGCCGGGAGTCCGCGGCGCGTGTCCGAGTTGTCCATGATGTCGTCGTGCACGAGCGCGGCGGCGTGGAAGAACTCGAGCCCCGCCGAAGCGGTCATGACGGCGTCGATCTCGCGTTCGTCGCGGGGCTCCCCGAGGGGATCGAACCCGGTGTCGAGCCCGGCGACGGACTGCCAGCCCCAGTAGCAGAAGAGAGCCCGGAAGCGTTTCCCGCCGCGGAGCAGATCGCCCGAGTAGAGGGAGAAGGAATCGAGGTCGGGAGCGATGCCCATGAGGGCCGGTCGCTGACGCTCGAGGAAACGATCGATGCGCTCTTGAACGACGTCCACTAACCGCGTACTCTCAGCCACGCTGCCTAGCCTAGCGATAGCTGTCGGGCATACACTCGCAGCTACTCATCGCGTCGATCCCGAGGCTCCCGCCTCGCGCTTGAGAGCCCGTGCTCGAAGGGAACACCAAGATGCCACTTTCCGAACAGGAGCAGCGGCTCCTCGAAGAGATGGAGCGGAGTCTCTACAACAACGACTCCGACTTCGTGGCGACGGTCGGGACCCGCGGCGCCAGACCCAACTACACGCTGGTCGTGGTCGGGGTCCTCGGGGCGCTCGTCGGCATCGCCGTGATCGTCGCGGGCGTCATCTTCCGCCAGCCCTTGATCGGCGTGGCGGGGTTCGTGGTCATGCTCGCCGGCGTGCTGTTCGCCATCGCGCCCCCCAAGCGGAAGGGGTCCTCGACGGCCTCGATGCCGTCGGCTCCCCGTTCCTCCACCTCCCGCCCAGCGCATCCCGCCAAGGGGGGCCTGATGGATCGGCTCAACGACCGGTGGGACCGCCGCCAGGACGGCGACGAGCGCTCCTAGGCGCCACCAGCACCACGACCTCAGGGGTCGGCCTTCGGGCCGGCCCCTTTTTCGTGCGTCCGTCCACCCTGCGGGAGGCCCGCGACACGCAGGACGCGCCTCCCCGTGGTCCTTTCCCTCCACCGTCCTCCACCCGTGTGCCCCCCGAACTGGAGCGGATCGAAGGCCGGACACGCGACCGAGGACCCGCTGTTTCATTGTCTGGTGGTGGGTTGTGGAGTAAAGTGGAGGTACGTGCCACAGACGGGGTGCGGGGCGAGGGGAGACGGGCGCATGTTCCTCGGCACCTATTCGCCCAAGCTCGACGAGAAAGGGCGCATCATCCTCCCCGCGAAATTCCGTGACGAACTGGCTTCGGGCCTCGTCATGACCCGTGGGCAAGAGCGGTGCGTCTACGTCTTCAGCCAGCGCGAGTTCGAAGACATGCACTCGCGCATCCGTCAGGCACCCGTCACGAGCAAGCAGGCCCGCGACTACATGCGCCTCTTCCTCTCGGGCGCGAGCGACGAGATCCCCGACAAGCAGCACCGGGTCACCATCCCGGCGACACTGCGCGAGTACGCCGGCCTCGGCCGTGACCTCACCGTCATCGGCGCGGGAAACCGTGCCGAGATCTGGGCCACCGACGCCTGGAACACCTACTACGAGGCCCAGGAGGCCGAGTTCGCCAACACCACCGAGGAGGTGATCCCCGGGCTCTTCTAGCCCGTGGGCCCCGACCCTCAGCCGTCAGCCCTGGCGCACCTTCCCCGGTGCCAGGTCCCGACGGATGGGGATCAGGGCCGACGAGCACAGCCCGTGTCGTCATGGCCGATCAGATCCACACCCCCGTCCTCCTCGAGCGGACCCTCGAACTCCTCGCCCCGGCCGTCTCGCGTCCCGGCGCCGTCGTCGTCGACTGCACCCTCGGCATGGGTGGCCACAGCGAAGCGATGCTGCAGGCCTTCCCTGAGCTCACCGTCGTCGGCCTCGACCGCGACACCGAGGCACTCGCCCTCGCCGGCGAGCGGCTCGCACCCTTCGGCGACCGGGCTCGCCTCGTGCACACGACGTACGACGGCATCGCCGACGCGCTCGACGACCTCGATCTCGACACCGTCGACGCGGTGCTCTTCGACCTCGGCGTGTCGTCCCTGCAGCTGGACCGGGTCGAGCGCGGTTTCTCGTACTCCAAGGACGCGCCCCTCGACATGCGCATGGACCCCACCTCGCCCGTCACGGCGGAGCGCGTCCTCGCCGAGTACCCCGAGAGCGAGCTCAGGCGCATCTTCTACCAGTACGGCGAAGAGAAGCTGGCTCCGCGCTACGCCCGGCGGATCGTCGAGCACCGGGCCGACTCCCCGCTCACCCGCAGCGGTGAGTTGGTCGACCTCCTGATCGCGGCGACGCCCATGGCCCTGCAACGTGCCGGTCACCCTGCCAAGCGCGTGTTCCAGGCGCTCCGCATCGAGGTGAACGGCGAGCTGGCCTCGCTCGAGGCGGCCGTCCCGGTCGCCCTCGACCGTCTCGCCGTCGACGGGCGGATCGTCGTCCTCGCCTACCAGTCCCTCGAAGACCGTTTCGTCAAGCGGGAACTCGCCGCTCGGACGACCTCAACGGCGCCGCAGGGCCTCCCGGTGGAGTTGCCGGAGCACCGTCCCGACTTCCGCCTCCTCGTCCGAGGGGCCGAGCTGGCTTCCGACGCCGAACGCGACCTCAACCCCCGAGCCAAGCCCGTGAGACTGCGCGCCGCTGAACGAATCCGGAGAAAAGCATGAGCAGCAACCTGGCCATCGCGACCCCGTCGAGCCGTCCGCAGCCGTCGTCGACCCCGACGGCGCGCCCGGTCGAGATCGTCACGAGTCGGTCGCAGCGACGGGCCCGTCCGAAGATCGCCTACGCGCTGATCGCGACGGCGGCGCTGTTCGTCCTCCTGCTGGCCCAGCTCGCCATCAGCATCGCCTTGAGCGACGGCGCCTACAAGATCTCCGACCTGCAGGCCGCGAAGACCGAGCTCGTCCGCGACCAGCAGAAGTTCAGCGAGCAGCGCGACGTGCTGTCCTCGCCGCAGAACCTCGCCGCCAACGCCGACGAACTCGGCATGGTCCGCAACTCCAACCCCGTCTACCTCGATCTGGCCACGGGCGCGGTCCACGGCTCGCCCGCCCCTGCGGCGGGGGCGGACGAGGCGACGTCCGGCAACCTGATCCCCAACACCCTGCTCGAGGGCGTCCCGCTGACGACCAAGGCCCCCGCGACCGCCGCCGACGGCACGGCGACCACCGACTCCTCCGCCTCGTCGGTCGGTGCTCCGACCACGGCGGGCGCCGTGGCCGTTCCGACCGACGCAGGCGCGGCGGACGGGGGATCGGCCGGCGAGTCGGTAGCGTCGGGCGCGAACGAGCTGGCGGCTCCGCAGACCCGCTAGCGGCGTGCCGTGACCGGTACATCGAACGACGACAGCGGGTCGGGCAGGCGCCCGGCCGCGGTGAGGAACCTCTCGTGAAAGCAGCTCCCCGAAGCCGCCGTCTCCGCGCGACGCTGGCGATGGCGCTGATCATCGCGCTCGTCGGCGTCTTCGTGGTGCGCCTGGCGGACATCCAGCTCGTGCAGGCGGCCGAGCTCAACGAGCAGTCCCAGAACAAGCGCGAGATCGTGCAGACGACCTACGGCGATCGGGGCGACATCACCGACGTCGACGGCACCGTGCTCGCCGGCAGCGTCACCCGGTACAACATCACGGCCGCTCCGGCCTTCGCCACGACGGCCAAGGTCAAGGGCGACGACGGCACGACCACCGAGCTGACGGTCGACCAGGTGGTCGAACGCATCGCCGAGATCACCGGGGGTGACGCCGCGACCATGACGAAGGCGTTGACCACCGACCCCGAGGCGAACTTCGCGTACCTGGTCAAGGGCGTCGACGTCGACGCGTTCCGCGAGGTCCGCGAGATGGACGTGTCATGGGTGTACTTCCAGCGCCAGGCCGCGCGCACCTACCCCAACGGCGCGGTGGCAGGCAACCTCACGGGCTTCATCGGCACCGACGGGCCGCAGGCCGGACTCGAGCTCAGCCAGGACGCGTGCCTGGCGGGCACCGACGGCTCGGAGACCTACGAACGCGGAGCCGACGGCGTCCAGTTGCCCGGCAGCACCGTCACGACCAAGAAAGCGGTCGCCGGGGGCACGCTGCGTCTCACGGTCGACAGCGACCTCCAGTACATGACCCAGCAGGCGCTGGGCGAACAGGCCGAGGCCATCGGGGCCGAGTCGGCCACGGCCGTCGTCATGAAGGCGAGCGACGCCTCGCTGCTCGCGGTCGCCGACTACCCGGCCGTCGACCCCAACGACGTCAACGGCACCGCCGTCGACGACCTCGGCAGCAAGGCCTTCACCTACTCGTACGAGCCGGGTTCGACCTTCAAGGCGATGACCGCCGCCATGCTGCTCGACTCGGGCAAGGCCGATCCCGCGACGCGGGCGACGGTGCCGTACTCCCGCACGTTCCCCTGGGGCGGCGAGATCCACGACGCCACCTTCCACCCGACCGAGAACCTCACGCTGACGGGCATCCTGCGCGACTCGTCGAACGTCGGCATCTCCCTGCTCGGCCAGTCGCTCTCGGCCCAGCAACGTCACGACTACATGGTGAAGTTCGGTCTGAACGACCCGACCGGCGTGGCCTTCCTCGGTGAACCCACGACGGGCATCCGGCCGGCCTCCCAGTGGGACCAGCAGACGAGCATCAACACGATGTTCGGACAGGGCGTCTCGACGACCGCCATCCACATCGCGAGCATCTACCAGACGCTGGCCAACCACGGCACCCGGTTGCCGGTCAACCTCGTCGCCGGGTGCACCGCCCCCGACGGCACCGTCACCGACGCGCCCTCCGCCGAGGGCACGAGCGTCGTCTCGCCGTGGGCCGCCGACACGACCGTCAACATGCTCGAGAAGGTCGTCAGCGACGGCGACCTCAAGGACGTCCTGTCGATCCCCGGCTACCGCGTGGCGGCCAAGACCGGCACCGCCGAGGTCGCGCGCTCCGACGGAACCGGCTACGGTTCTGACCGCATCGTCTCGGTGGCGGGCATCGCTCCGGCCGAGAACCCGCAGTACGTCGTCGTCGTGACCTTCACCAAGCCCAGTACCATCAAGACGTCGGCCGCTGCGGCGCCGACCTTCAACAAGATCATGTCCCAGGTCCTCGAGATGTATCGGGTCCCTCCGTCGACGGAGCCGGCACCCAGCCTGCCCGAGACCTGGTGAGAGAAGAGGATTCTTTGAGCGCCCGGATCCCCCCGGTCCTTCGACCGGAACATCCGTCGGCGAGGTCACTCGCCCAACTGGTCAGCGAGTTCGGACTCGAGCACGAGGGTTCCCTCGACGGCATCGAGATCACCGGCATCACGCTGAGCACGGCGGACCTCCACCCCGGCGACCTGTACGTGGGCGTGCCCGGTGCGCACCGGCACGGAGCCGAGTTCGCCGACCAGGCACGTGACGGTGGCGCGGTCGCACTGCTGACCGACGCCGCGGGGGCCGAGCTGGCCCGGTCCAGCGGTCTCCCCGTCGTCCTCGTCGACTCGCCCCGGGCGGCCCTCGGCGAGCTCTCGGCATGGATCTACCGCACGGACAGCGACGACGCACCCCTCCTCCTCGCGGTCACCGGCACCAACGGCAAGACCAGCACCTCGTACCTGCTCGAAGGCGTCCTGCGACAGCTGGGCCTCGTCACCGGCCTCAGCAGCACGGCCGAGCGCCACATCGGCGACCTCACCGTCGTCAGCCGCCTCACCACCCCCGAGGCCAGCGAGATGCACGCCCTGCTGGCCCGCATGCGTGAGAGCGAGGTGCGCGCGGTGGCCGTCGAGGTCAGTGCCCAGGCACTCAGCCGCAACCGCGTCGACGGCCTCGTCTTCGACGTCGCCGCCTTCACGAACCTGAGCCACGACCACCTCGACGACTACGCCGACATGGAGGAGTACTTCCAGGCCAAGTTGCCGCTCTTCCAGCCCGACCGTGCCCGTCGTGCCGTGGTCTCGCTCGACTCGCCCTACGGACAACGCGTGGTGGACAACGCCCGCATCCCCCTGACGACGATCACGATCCTCCCCGACGTCGAGGCCGACTGGACGGTCCAGATCCTCGACGAGCAGGCCGCCTACACCGAGTTCCGTCTGTCGGGCCCCGAGCAGCGTTCGCTCGTGACGCGCGTCCCGCTGATCGGGTGGCACATGGTCGCGAACGCGGCCCTGGCGATCGTCATGCTGGTCGAGGCGGGCTTCGAGCTCGAGGCCATCGGCCAGGCGCTCGACGCCGACGGCGGCATCGTCGCGTACCTGCCCGGGCGCACCGAGCGGGTGTCCGGCGACACCGGCCCGAGCGTCTACGTCGACTTCGGCCACAGCCCCGACGCGTTCCTGACCACCCTGGCCGCGGTGCGCACCTTCACACCCGGCAAGGTCATCATGCTGTTCGGTGCGGACGGCGACCGCGACACGACGAAACGCGGCGAGATGGCCCGGGTGGCCGCGGCCGGTTCCGACATCCTCGTCGTGACCGACCACCACCCCCGTTTCGAAGACCCGGCCTCCATCCGCAAGACGCTCGTCGACGCCGCCCGCGAGGCGTACCCGGAGCACGAGATCCACGAGGTGAGCCCGCCCGAGGCGGCCATCCGGGCGGCCGTGGCCCTGGCCCGAGAAGGCGACTCGATCCTCTGGGCCGGCCCCGGCCACCAGGACTACCGCGACATCCGTGGTGAGCGCACCCCGTACTCCGCTCGCGACGAGGCCCGTGCCGCCCTGCGCGAGGCCGGGTGGTCCGAATGATCGCGCTCACGCCTCGCCAGATCGCCGACATCACCGGCGGGCGCCTGGTCCACCCCGAGGAGGCGCGGGTCGCGACCCCGGTCGACGGCACGGTCGAGACCGACTCGCGTCTGGTCACCCGGGGGTCGATCTTCTTCGCCCTGCGCGGTGAGGTCACCGACGGGCACCTCTTCGTCGATGCCGCCACGTCGAACGGCGCCGCCCTCGTGGTCGCCGAGCGCGAACTCGAGACGACCGCACCGCTCGTCGTCGTCGACGACGGGGTCGTCGCGCTGTCCCGACTCGCCGCCGCCGTCGTCGACCACGTCCGGCGCCTCGGACGCTTGAAGGTCGTCGGCGTCACGGGTTCCAACGGCAAGACGAGCACCAAGAACATGCTCCGCGCGGTACTGGGCGACGTCGCGCCGACCGTCGCCCCCCAGGGGTCGTTCAACAACCACGTCGGTGCCCCGATCTCGATGCTGCGCATCGACGAGACCACCGAGTACCTCGTCGTCGAGATGGGTGCGAGCGGCCCGGGCGAGATCGCCCGGCTCGTCGACATCGCCCGTCCCGACACCGGGGTCGTGCTCAAGGTCGGCCTCGCCCACGCGGGCGGCTTCGGCGGCATCGAGGGCACCCGTGCGGCGAAGGCCGAGATGGTGACCGACCTGCCCGCCACGGGGACGGCCGTCCTCAACGCCGACGACGACCGCGTCGCCGGCATGGCGGCCGTGACGGCCGCACGGGTCGTCACCTTCGGTCAGGGTCCCTCGGCCGACTACCGGGCGTCCGACATCGACGTCTCGGCGTCGGGCACCTCCTTCACCTTCGAGCACGGCGACGTGAGCCGCCGGGTAACGCTGCGCATCCTGGGCGAGCACCACGTGATGAACGCCTTGGCGGCCCTCAGCGTCGTCGGCGAATGGGGCGTCGACCTCGATCGGGCCGTGACGGTCCTCGAGGGCGTGACACGGGCCGAGCGCTGGCGCATGGAGGTCCTGGACGCGCCCGGCGGCGTGACGGTCGTGAACGACGCCTACAACGCGAGTCCCGACTCGGTCGCCGCGGCGTTGAAGACCCTCGCCCAGATCACCGGCCCCGACCACCGATCGGTGGCCGTGCTCGGCGAGATGGCCGAGCTCGGCGAGTACGCGCGTGACGAGCACGACCGCGTCGGCCGCCTGGTCGTCCGGCTCAACGTGGGCCAACTCGTGGTCGTCGGCCACGAGGCACGACACATCCACATGGCGGCGGGCCTCGAAGGCTCGTGGGACGGAGAAAGCGTGCTGGTCGACACGATCGACGAGGCGTACGACTTCTTGCAGGGCACCCTGCGAGCCGGGGACGTCGTCCTCGTGAAGTCGTCCAAATCGGCCGGCCTGCGCCTCCTGGGTGACCGCCTGGCCGGGGTGACCGCATGATCGCGCTGCTGATCGGCGGTGGGTTCTCCCTCGCCTTCACGCTGCTGATGACGCCGGCGTTCATCAAGCTCTTCCACCGTCTCGGGTGGGGTCAGTTCATCCGCGACGACGGCCCGCAGTCGCACCACACCAAGCGCGGCACGGCGACCATGGGCGGCATCGTCCTGATCATCGGCACCGTGCTCGGCTACTTCATCGGTCACCTGGTCGGCGGGGACGAGCTCACCCTCAGCGGCATGCTCGTGCTGTTCATGATGGTCGGCCTCGGCGTGGTCGGGTTCCTCGACGACTTCCTCAAGGTGCGCAACCAGCGCAGCCTCGGGCTCGGCGGGTGGGCGAAGATCGCCGGGCAGGTCGTCGTGGGGGCGGTGTTCGCCGTCCTGGCGCTCTCGTTCACGAACGATCGCGGGCTCGCCCCCGCGTCGACGATGATCTCGGGCCTGCGCGACATCCCCTGGCTCGACTTCATGTTCTTCGGCACCATCGTCGGGGGCGGGCTGTTCCTGATCTGGGTCGTCCTGATCACCGTCAGCACCTCCAACGGCGTGAACGTCGCGGACGGCCTGGACGGTCTCGCCACGGGCGCCTCCATCCTCGCGATCGCGTCGTACATCTTCATCGGCTTCTGGCAGAACAACCAGCTCTGCACGAGCGTGCGCCTCGACGAGGCCACGCGGGCGGCCTGCTACCAGGTGGCCGACCCGCTCGACCTGGCCGTGGTCGCCGCCTGCATCTGCGGTGGCCTCATCGGGTTCCTCTGGTGGAACACCTCGCCTGCACAGATCTTCCTGGGCGACACCGGTTCGTTGGGCCTCGGCGGGGCGCTGGCCGCCCTGGCCATCCTCAGCCGCACCGAACTCCTGCTCGTGCTGATCGGTGGTCTCTTCATCGTGGTCACCGGCTCGGTGATCCTGCAACGGGCGTACTTCAAGATCACGAAGGGCAAGCGGATCTTCCTGATGAGCCCCTTGCACCACCACTTCGAGCTCAAGGGCTGGGCCGAGGTGACCGTCGTGGTCCGGTTCTGGATCATCGCCGGGCTCTTCGTCGCCGCCGGCGTCGGCACCTTCTACCTCGAATGGATCCTCCGCACCTCATGAGCGACGGCAGCACCGCCCCCCTCGCCGAGCGGCTCGCCGGGCTCGACAGCTGGCACGCCGACTGGTCGGGCCTGCGCGTGGTCGTCCTCGGGCTCGGCGCGACCGGTTTCTCGGTGGCCGACACCCTGGCCGAACTGGGCGCCGACGTCCTCGTCGTGGCCCCCGCGGTCGATGCCGACAAGGCCGAGCTTCTGCAGCTGATCGGGGCCCGTCTCGACGAGGTCGAGTCCACCGACACACCGTCGGCCACGCTCACGGCCTTCGACGCGCACCTCGTCGTGGCCAGCCCGGGCTTCGCCCCGCACCACCCCCTGGTCCGCTGGGCCGTCGACTCGGGGAGGGCCGTGTGGGGTGACGTCGAGCTGGCCTGGCGCGTACGCGACAAGGTCGAGCGCGTGGCCGAGTGGGTGCTCGTCACCGGGACGAACGGCAAGACCACGACGACGCAGCTGGCGTCGGCGATGGCCGGCGCCGACGGTCGCCGCGTGGCGGCCTGCGGCAACATCGGCGTGCCGGTCCTCGACGCGGTGCGCGACCCCGACGGCTTCGACCTGTTCGTCGTCGAGCTCTCGAGCCACCAACTGCACTACCTGCCGACCGGGGGAGCCGGAGCCCTCCGGCCCCGAGCCTCCGTCTGTCTCAACCTCGAGGCGGACCACCTCGAGTGGCACGGCGGGGCGGACGCCTACCGTGCCGCGAAGGCCAAGGTGTACGAGAACACGGTCGTGGCCTGCGTCTACAACAAGGCGGACGAGGCGACCCTGCGCATGGTCGAGGAAGCCGACGTCGAGGAGGGCTGCCGCGCCGTGGGCTTCGGCCTCGACGCCCCGGGGCCCAGCGAGGTCGGCATCGTGACCGGCGACGGGGTCTCCGTCCTGGCCGACCGCGCTTTCCTCGCCGAGCGCCACACGCGAGCGCTCGAACTGACCACCCGGGAGGCCCTCGAGGGCGTCGGCCTCGGCGCCGACCACCTCGTCGAGGACGTGCTCGCGGCCGCCGCGCTCGTGCGTGCGGTGGGCGTCGCTCCCGTCTCGATCCGCGACGCCCTCGCTGGTTTCGCGGTGGACCACCACCGCACCGAGGTCGTGGCCGAGTCCGGCGGCGTGACCTGGGTCGACGACTCCAAGGCGACGAACCCGCACGCCGCGCGCGCCTCCCTGACGTCCTTCCCGTCGGTCGTCTGGATCGTCGGAGGCCTGTTCAAGGGCGTCGACGTCGAGCCGCTCGTCCTCGAGTCCACGGACGCCGTCCGGGCGGCCGTGTTCGTCGGCGTCGACCGTGAGCCGCTCCGCCGGGCCTTCTCCCGACACGCGCCCGGCATCCCCGTCTTCGAGGTCGACGCCACCGACACTGGGCAGGTGATGCCGACGGCCGTGCGCCTCGCCGCGAGCGTGGCCCGTCCCGGGGACACCGTGCTCCTCGCCCCGGCGGCGGCGTCCATGGACCAGTTCACCGACTACACGGCCCGAGGGCGATCCTTCGCCCAGGCCGTACACGAACACTTGAGGGGTGACGTCGATGGCCAACCCGCCGTCCAGCCTCCCGCGCCGTCGGCCGACTGAGTCGAGCCGCACGCGCCGCGGGCCCGTCCGACCGACCGACGACGCCTCGAGCGGCCTGGGGTCCTCGAAGCGCACCGCCGGCGCCGTCGTCCGCGTCAAGAAGCTCTTCGCCGCCGAGACGGGCTCGTACTTCGTCATCCTCGGGACGACGTTGTTCATGGTCGTGCTCGGGCTGGTCATGGTGCTCTCGTCGTCCTCGGTCGAGCAGTACATCTCGTCACGACACACGTCGTTCTTCGGCGCGTTCATCCGACAGGGCACGTACGCGGCCGTGGGCATCCCGCTCATGCTCATCGTGTCCCGGCTGCCGGTGTCGTTCCTCAAGCGCTGGGCGTGGCACGTCCTGGGTGCGACCATCGTCCTGCAACTGCTCGTCTTCTCGCCCCTCGGCTACGAGATCGGCGGCAACCGCAACTGGATCGACCTCGGCTCGTTCACGGCGCAGCCCTCCGAGGCCGTCAAGCTCGCGTTGGCGATCTGGCTCGGCATGATCCTCTCGGTCAAGCGCGACCTGCTCGACGACTGGAAGCACCTGGCGATCCCGCTCGTGCCCGTGGCCGGCGTCGCGATCGGCCTCGTCGTGCTCGGTGGCGACCTCGGGACGACCATGATCATGCTCCTGCTCGTCTTCGCGGCCGTCTGGTTCGCCGGCGTCCGGCTGCGCTACCTGCTGGCGCCCCTCGCGTTCCTCGCGGTGGTCGTGCCCCTGATCGCCCAGGGGTCGAGTTCGCGCAACTCACGCATCGCCGCGTGGCTGTCGGGTTGCTCGGACTCGAGCCAGTACCAGGCCGAGTGCTGGCAGACCCTGCACGGAACGTGGGCGCTGGCCTCGGGGGGACTCTTCGGCGTCGGTCTCGGCAACTCGAAGTCGAAGTGGTCCTGGCTGCCCGAGGCCGACAACGACTTCATCTTCGCCATCATCGGCGAAGAGCTCGGATTGATCGGAGCGATGGTCGTGTTGGCCCTCTTCATCGTCCTCGCCGTCGGTTTCGTCAAGATCATCCGCCGGACGAACGACCCCTTCGTCCGTGTGACGACCGGGGCCATCACGGCGTGGATCATCGGTCAGGCGCTCGTCAACATCGCGGTCGTGCTGGGGCTGCTGCCCGTGTTGGGCGTCCCCTTGCCGCTGATCTCGGCCGGTGGATCGGCGTTGATCGTCACGCTCGTGGCCATCGGCGTCGTGCTCTCGTTCGCCCGGGTGCCCGAAGAGTCCGCGACGCCGCAGGGGCTCCCGCGACAGCGGGTAGGGTCTCTGCGGTGACGACGTATCTCCTCGCCGGCGGTGGCACCGCCGGGCACGTGAACCCCCTCCTCGCCGTGGCCGATCGGCTCCGCCGGCGCGAACCCGACGCGACCGTCCTCGTGCTCGGCACCGCCGAGGGGCTCGAGGCACGGCTCGTCCCGCAACGCGGGTACGAACTGCTCACCGTGCCGCGGCTGCCCTTCCCCCGCAAGCCCTCCGCGGCGGCGCTGCGATTCCCCGGCCGACTCGCCGGCGCGATCGACGGCATCCGGTCCGTGCTCGCGCAGCACGACGTCGACGTCGTCGTCGGATTCGGCGGCTACGCAGCCGCCCCGGCCTACGTCGCGGCCTGGCGGTCGAAGGTGCCCGTGGTCGTCCACGAGGCCAACGCGAAACCCGGCATGGCGAACGTCCTCGGCTCGTTCCTCTCGTCCCACGTCGGCGTCGTCTTCCGCTCCACCCGACTCCGGGGCGGACGGCAGGTCGGCATGCCGTTGCGCGACGAGATCGAGTCCCTCGACCGACGGGCCCACCGCGACGAGGCCGTCGCGGCCTTCGGTCTCGACCCCGCGCGGCCGACCCTGCTCGTCACGGGTGGTTCGACCGGTGCGCGGCGGTTGAACGAGACCATGTCGAGGGCGGCCGTCAGCGTGCTCGGCGCCGGCTGGCAGATCCTGCACATCACGGGTGAGAAGTCCGATCTCACCTCGACGGACCTCGACGGCCACCACCTCCTCCGGTACTGCGACCGCATGGACCTCGCGCTCTCGGCGGCGGACTTCGTCGTCTCCCGGGCCGGCTCGGCCACGGTGAGCGAGCTCACCGCGCTCGGGTTGCCCTCGGTGCTCGTCCCGTACCCGGTGGGCAACGGCGAGCAGCGACACAACGCCACCGACGTCGTCGGTGCCGGGGGAGCACTGCTCGTCGCCGACGCCGACTTCACGCCCGCCTGGGTCGAGCGCACGCTCGTCCCCCTGCTGCTCGACCGGGCCGTCGTGGCGGACATGGCCGTCCGCGCCGCCTCGGTCGGGGTGCGCGACGGAACCGACCGCACGGTCGACCTCGTCCTCGACGCCGTGGGCCGCGCCTCCTCGTCCTCCCCGAACCCCGACCTCAGCGAGACATCATGATCAAACCCGACCTCGACCAGCCGATCCCCGCCGAACTCGGTGCCGTCCACTTCGTCGGCATCGGCGGTTCGGGGATGAGCGGCATCGCCCGGGTCTTCCTCGCCGCCGGCCACCGTGTCACCGGGTCGGACGCCCGCGACAGCGCGGCCGTCGAGTCGCTCCGGGCGGCAGGCGCCGAGATCGCGATCGGCCACGACGCGGCCAACGTCGGCGACGCCGACACGCTCGTGGTGACCGGCGCCCTCTGGCAGGACAACCCCGAGTACCAGCTCGCGCTGTCGAAGGGACTGCCCGTCCTGCACCGCTCGCAGGCGCTCGCCTGGCTCGTCGGGCAGCAGCGGCTCGTCTCGGTCGCCGGGGCGCACGGGAAGACCACGTCCACCGGCATGATCGTCACCGCCCTGCTCGCCGCAGGGCACGACCCGAGCTTCGTGAACGGCGGGGTCATCCAGTCGTTGGGCGTCAGCGCCCGTGGCGGTGACGACGACCTGTTCGTCGTCGAGGCCGACGAGTCCGACGGCTCGTTCCTGCTCTACGACACCTCGGTCGCCCTGATCACGAACGTCGACGCCGACCACCTCGACCACTACGGCTCGCACGAGGCGTTCGACGACGCCTTCGTCCGGTTCGCGTCGGCAGCGCGCGAGTTCGTCGTCGTCTCGAGCGACGACGACGGTGCCGTCCGTGTCACCGAACGCCTCGACCACCCGCGCGTCGTGACCTTCGGCGAGGCCGCCGACGCCGACGTCCGCCTGAGCGACGTCGCCACGACCGGTCCTGTCTCGTTCACCCTGCACGCCGAGGGTCGTTCGTGGCCCGTGCAGTTGCGCGTGCCCGGGCGGCACAACGCCGTCAACGCCGCCGGTGCCTTCGCGGTCCTCGTCGGCCTGGGCGTCGACGCGGAGGCCGCCATCGCGGGTCTCGAGACCTTCGGCGGCACCGAGCGGCGGTTCGAACTGCACGGCGTCGTGCGGGGCGTCAGCGTGTACGACGACTACGCCCATCACCCCACCGAGGTCGCCGCCGCGCTGCAGGCGGCGCGTTCCGTGGTCGGCGACGGGCGCCTCATCGCCGTGCACCAACCCCACCTCTACAGCCGCACGCGGATGATGGCCGGCGAGTTCGCCGAGACCTACGAGCGACTCGCGGACCACACCATCGTGCTCGACGTGTACGGCGCGCGCGAGGACCCCGAGCCCGGCGTCACCGGCGCGCTGGTGTCCGAACGCTTCGCCGACCCCGACCGCGTCGACTTCGTGTCCGACTGGCAGGCCGCGGCGGACCGGACGGCCGAGGTCGCTCGAGAGGGCGACTTCGTCATCACGCTCGGCTGTGGCGACGTCTACCGCATCGTGCCGCAACTGCTCGGCTCACTCGACGCGGCCCACGAACCCGTCGTCGCCGTCGCGGAGGACTCCGCGGAGTGACTCGTCACGACAGGTCCGTGGTGTCGGGGGCCCTCCGATGAAGCGGCCCGACGGATTCGACGAACCAGAACACACCCCGACTCCTCCGGCGGCGCCCAACCGACGCCGTCGGGGACGGGACCCGGAGGCCACCGGGCCCGTCCCCGTCGTCGGTGCCTCGCGGCCTCCCCGAGGTGCTGCCGGTGACTCGCGGGCGGCCGACGCCGACGCATCCGATCCGTCGTCCCCGTCGTCGATCAAGGGCCGCCTCGGGTCGATCACCGGAGCCCCCGCGGCCTGGCGGGACCGCCTGACGAAGCCCTCGACCTCCGACGCGAGCGATCACCCCGGGCGGGTCGCACCTCGGGGCTCCGAGCCTCCGCGCATCGTGGCACCCGACGGCACGGCCGCCGAGGCCAAGGCACGAGCCGTCGCGGCACGCCGGCAGGCGCGTCGGGCATCGAGCGAACGGAGGCGCGTCGAGCGCGTCGAGGTCCGTCGCTTCACGCGTCGCAGCCGACACCGTCGGGCGACCCTGGTGTCGCTCGGGGCCGTCGTGCTCCTCCTCGTCGCGTCCGTCGCGGTCGCCGTGTTCACGCCGCTCCTGTCGTTGCAGACCATCCGTGTCGAGGGGACGGACCGCGTCGACGCCGCGGCCGTGCAGACCGCCCTCGACGGGCAGCTCGGCACGCCCCTCGCCCTCATCGATTTCGACGAGGTCACCCGCGAGCTCGGGGCGTTCCCCCTGATCGCCAGCTACGTGACCGAGACCGCTCCGCCCCACACGCTCGTCGTGCGCATCCAGGAGCGGCAGCCCGTCGCCACGGTCGCCGCGGGGGAGGGGTTCGACCTCGTCGATCCGGCCGGCGTCGTGGTCCAGACGCTCGACGCCCGGCAAGAGGGAGTACCCCTGGTCGACGTCGGGGGAGCAGCCCTCGACGGCCCCGCGTACCGTTCGGTGGCCGAGGTGCTGCTGGCCTTGCCGGTCACGTTGCGTTCGACCGTCGACACCGTGACGGCGTCGACGGCCGACGACGTGACCCTGCAACTCACCTCGGGTGAGCGGGTCGTGTGGGGCAGCGCCGACGAGTCGGCGAAGAAGGCCCAGGTGCTCACCGGACTCATCGCCGACCAGGCCCGGCGCGACCCGGGCGCGAGCGTCGAGTACGACGTGTCCGCGCCCGACAACGGGATCATCAGGACGAGATGAGAGGGTGTGTTCGCGACACGCTGGCCACCCTGGCGACAGCGCCTGCGGCACACCCATACCTTGTGACTGCAGAACTTGCATACCATGTACAACTTTAACCTTCAACTGCAGAGTTAAGGTTCAAGCGGAGGCCCGGACGTGACAACGAACCATAACTACCTAGCCGTGATCAAGGTCGTCGGTGTCGGCGGCGGTGGCGTCAACGCCGTCAACCGCATGATCGAACTCGGGCTCCGCGGCGTGGAGTTCATCGCCATCAACACGGACGCCCAGGCGCTGCTGTTGAGCGATGCCGACGTCAAGCTCGACGTCGGTCGCGAACTCACCCGGGGCCTCGGCGCCGGTGCCGACCCCGAGGTCGGACGCCGCGCGGCGGAGGACCACGCCGAAGAGATCGAGGAAGCCCTCGCGGGTGCCGACATGGTCTTCGTCACGGCAGGCGAGGGCGGCGGCACCGGCACGGGCGGGGCCCCGGTCGTCGCCCGCATCGCGAAGTCGATCGGCGCACTGACCATCGGTGTGGTCACCAAGCCCTTCGGCTTCGAGGGCAAGCGCCGTCAGGCCCAGGCCGAGGCCGGCGTGGCCGCCCTGAAGGACGAGGTCGACACCCTCATCGTCGTCCCCAACGACCGCCTGCTCGAGATCAGCGAACGCGGCATCAGCATGGTGGAGGCCTTCGGCACGGCCGACCAGGTGCTCCTCGCCGGTGTCCAGGGCATCACCGACCTGATCACCACGCCCGGTCTCATCAACCTCGACTTCGCCGACGTCAAGTCGGTCATGCAGGGCGCCGGTTCGGCCCTCATGGGCATCGGATCGTCGCGGGGCGCGGACCGCGCCATCAAGGCGGCCGAGCTGGCCGTGGCGTCCCCGCTCCTCGAGGCGAGCATCGACGGCGCACACGGGGTGTTGCTGTCCATCCAGGGCGGTTCCAACCTGGGCATCTTCGAGATCAACGATGCGGCGCGCCTGGTGCAGGAGGCCGTCCACGCCGAGGCCAACATCATCTTCGGTGCCGTGATCGACGACACCCTCGGTGACGAGGTCCGCGTGACGGTCATCGCGGCGGGGTTCGACGGTGGTGAGCCCTCGACGAAGGTGAAGGATCGCCGGTCGAGCTTCGTCGACTCCGACGGCCCCACGGCGACCTCGGTCGCCGGCGTCTCGGCCATCGCCGACAGCGGTGCGACGCACGAGCCCGCGGCGTGGAAGCGGCCCGAAGAGCCCGCGACCCAGGCCGTCGACCCGGCCTTCGACGACGGTGATGACGACCTCGACGTCCCGGACTTCCTCAAGTAACGACGAGTGACCGATCCGACGAGTGTCGACGGCGACCTGGGCGAGCGTCTCGCCCGGGTCGCCGCGGCCGTTGACGACGCCTGCACCGCTGTGGGACGCTCTCCGGGCGAGCTCACGACGATCGTCGTCACGAAATTCCATCCGCCCGGCCTCATCAGGGCGTTGTACGCCCTCGGGGTCCGCGACGTCGGCGAGAACCGTCACCAAGAGGCGCAGACCAAGGCCGTCGAATTGGACGACCTCGACGGACTCCGGTGGCACTTCGTGGGCCAGTTGCAGTCGAAGAAGGCGCGCCAGGCCCGGCGCTACGCGAACGCCGTCCACTCGCTCGACCGTGACTCGGTCGTCGATGCGCTCTCGGACGACTCCGGGTCCCTCGTCGACGGATTCGTCCAGGTCAACCTGACCGACGACCCCGGCCGCGGGGGAGTGGCCGAGCACGAGGTCGAGCGGCTCGCCGAGCGGGTGCTCTCGACCCCGGGGCTGCGACTGCGCGGCGTCATGGCCGTGGCCCCCCTGGGTGAGGAGGCGCGTCCGGCCTTCGCGCGCCTCCGTGCGATCTCCGAGAGGGTGCGGTCCCTCGAGACCACGGCCGTCGCCATCTCGGCCGGCATGTCTCCCGACTTCGTCGAGGCTGTCGCCGAGGGCGCGACACACCTACGGATCGGCACGGCAATCACGGGTTCTCGCCCCGATGCTCGTTAATGTCGGTCCTGACGATCCACTGACTCGGAGGAACACCATGGCCAACCCGCTGCGCAAGACGATGGTCTATCTGGGCCTCGCCGACGAAGAGCTCGAGTACGACGAGCAGCCTCACGAACGAGCGCAGCCCCAGCAGTCGCCGCGACCGCAGGCGGCCGCCCAGGCTCCGGCTCCCGTCGCCCCGGTCCACTCGGCTCCCGCCGCCCCCGCGCCCACCCCCGCGCCCCCGTGACGCCGCTGCGTCGCTCCTCGACCCCGAAGAACACGGTGCCCCACGACATGAACGAGATCCTGACGGTCCACCCCCGCGAGTACAAGGACGCCCAGGCGATCGCCGAGAGCTTCCGTGACGGCATCCCGGTGATCATCAACCTGTCGCAGATGACCGAGGCGGACGCCCGTCGTCTGGTCGACTTCGCCAGCGGTCTCTCGCAGGGGTTGTACGGCAAGATCGAGCGCGTGACCAACAAGGTCTTCCTGTTGTCGCCGGCGCACATCGCGGTGAGCGGTGATCAGGCTGAGGTAGAATCCGACATCGAAGCGTCGTTCTTCGCCCAGTCGTGACGAGTCCGTCGTCGCGGCTCCTCTGCGTCGACGTGACGACCTGCCCGTCCGCGAGTCTCCTCGCGCCGACTCGTGTGAGCTGATGACCCCCCGATGATCACTTACCTGATCGCCACGATCGCGTACTACGCGTTGCTGATCTTCTTCCTGCTCATGTGGGCCCGCTTCGTGCTCGACCTCGCGCAGTCGTTCAGCCGCGGGTGGCGCCCCAAGGGGCCGGTGCTCGTCATCGCCGAAGTGGCCTACACGGTGACCGACCCGCCCATCCGCCGCGTGCGGAAGATCCTGCCCCCCGTGCGCCTCGGATCGGTCGCGCTCGACTTCGGCTGGAGCATCATCATGCTGGCCGTCATCATCCTGATGAGCGTCGCCTCCGGGCTCCGCACCTTCGGCTGACCACGTCGTCCGTGGACGACAGGGTAGGCTCACTGCAGCGCCCGAACGGCACGATCCCGGCCCGACCGGGCCCCGCTCCTCTACGGTGTAGAAGAACGACCCAGACCACGATCACACGATCCAACAGATGCACGAGGTGACGGCAATGGCTTTGACGCCGGAAGACGTAGTCAACAAGCGGTTCCAGCCGACGAAGTTCCGCGAGGGATACGACCAAGACGAGGTCGACGACTTCCTCGACGAGGTCGTCGCCGAGCTGCGACGTCTCAACCAGGAGAACGACGAGCTGCGTCAGCGCCTCTCGTCCGGCGACTCCGCCCCCGTGGCGCAGGCCGCTCCCGTCTCGGCTCCGGTGTCCAGCGCGCCGGCTCCTGCGTCGGCACCGGCTCCCGCGTCGGCGCCCGAGGCCGTCGAGCCCGAGCCGGTCGTCGAGTCCGAGCCCGTCGTCGCGGCCCCCGCTGCCGTCGCGTCCGCTCCGGCCTACTCCGCCCCCGCGGTGTCCGAGGCCGACGAGACCAGCAGCACCAACAGCCTGCTGCAGCTCGCTCGCCGTCTGCACGAAGAGCACGTCCGCGAGGGCGTCGAGAAGCGCGACCAGCTCATCGCCGAAGGCCACGCGACCGCGGCCCGGCTGGTGTCCGAGGGCGAGGCCCGCCAGCGTGAGGTCGTCGCCGAGGCCGAGACGAAGTCCCGCGACATCATCGGTGCCGCCGAGACCCAGCAGCGCGAGATCCTCGACCGCCTCAACACCGAGCGTTCGAGCGTCGAGCGTCGCATCGACGACCTGCGCTCGTTCGAGCGCGACTACCGCTCCAAGCTCAAGAGCTACATCGAGGGTCAGCTGCACGAGCTCGACGGCGAGGGCACCGGCGAGGCCGGGCGGCCCACTCCGGCCAGCGCCCAGGGCTTCGGCTCGAACTAAGGACTTGTCGAGCGACAAGCCCGCCACGAAGGCCAGCGTCCGCGTTCTCGCGACGCTGGCCTTCGTCGCTGTCGTGGCCTACGGCCTCGACCAGGGCACCAAACTGCTGGTCACCCGGACTCTCGTCGAAGGGGGTTCCGTCGACGTCGTCGGCGAGTTCTTCCAGTTGCACTTCGTCAAGAACCCTGGTGCCGCCTTCTCGTTCGCGAGCGGGTCGACGTGGATCTTCTCGATCGCCGCCGCCGGCGTCGCCGTCGCGATCCTGGTCGTGGCCCGACGCATCCGATCGCTGGCCTGGTCGATCATGCTGGGCATGCTGCTCGGCGGCACCCTCGGCAACCTGACGGACCGCCTGCTCCGAGAGCCGTCGTTCGGCCAGGGGCACGTGGTCGACTTCATCTACTTCCCCTCCCTGTTGCCGGCCATCTTCAACGTCGCCGACGTCTTCATCGTGTCCAGCATGGGATTGCTCCTCCTGCTCACGCTGCTGGGCATCGGGCTCGACGGCACGCGCACGCCGAGCGCCGGCAAGTCGGCTCGACCGGCGGGCGACGGTCGCGACGGCGACCCTCAAGTGGCCGGCTCCAGGGCCGTCGGCGACCCGGGCACGTCCGGTGACGAGCCCGGCGGTCCCGTCGACACGGCGCCTCCTGCCGATCACCGGAGCGCCTCGTGAGCGAGACTCGTGCCCTCCCGGTCCCCGACGGGCTCGCCGGCGAACGTGTCGACGCCGCCCTGGCCAAGCTGCTCGGCTTCAGCCGGACCTTCGCGGCCGAGGTCGCCGCCTCGGGCGGGGTGACGGTCGACGGGCGCACGGTCGGCAAATCGGACCGGCTCGAGGCCGGTGCGTGGCTCGACGTCACATGGTCACCGCGTGAGGCACCGGCCGTGGTCGCCGTCGAGGTGCCCGGCATGGCGGTCGTCCACGACGACGACGAGATCGTGGTCGTCGACAAGCCGGTCGGAGTCGCAGCACACCCGTCGGTGGGCTGGACGGGACCGACCGTGCTCGGCGGACTCGCCGCCGCGGGCTTCACCGTGTCGACCTCGGGCGCGTCCGAGCGTGCCGGCATCGTGCACCGCCTCGACGTCGGAACGAGCGGCCTCATGGTCGTCGCCAAGACCGAGCGGGCCTACACCCTGCTCAAACAGGCCTTCCGCGAACGCACCGTCGAGAAGATCTACAACGCGGTCGTCCAGGGCCACGCCGACCCGCTGACCGGGACGATCGACGCACCCATCGGGCGGCATCCGTCGTCCGACTGGAAGTTCGCCGTGGTCGTCGACGGCAAGCCGTCGGTCACCCACTACGAGACCGTCGAGGCGTTCCCGTCGGCGTCGTTGCTCGAGATCCACCTCGAGACGGGTCGGACCCACCAGATCCGCGTCCACATGGCCGCCCAGCGACACCCCTGCGTCGGTGACGCGACCTACGGAGCCGACCCGACGCTGTCGGCGACCCTCGGTCTCACGCGGCAGTGGCTGCATGCCGTCCAGCTCGGATTCCGACACCCCGGCACGGGTGAGCCGGTGGTCTACCGCTCGACCTATCCCAGCGACCTGCAGCACGCCCTCGACGTCCTCCGTCACGGTTAGGCTGTTCCCCTAGTCGCCAGATCCACCACCAGACGAGGAGCCCCGTGGCCTCGAGCAAAGACTCATTCGTCCATCTGCACGTGCACAGCGAGTACTCGATGCTCGACGGCGCCGCCCGGGTCAAACCGTTGGTCACCGAGGCCGCCGCCCAGGGCATGCCCGCGGTGGCGGTCACCGACCACGGCAACGTGTTCGGTGCGTACGACTTCTGGAAGACGGCGACCGAGGCGGGCGTCAAACCCATCATCGGCACCGAGGCCTACATCACGCCGGGCACGCACCGGGGCGACAAGACTCGCGTGCGGTGGGGCGACGGTGGACGAGACGACGTGTCGGGCTCCGGTGCCTACACGCACATGACGCTGTTGTCCGAGAACACCACGGGCATGCACAACCTGTTCCGGCTCTCGTCCCGGGCCTCGCTCGAGGGCTACTACTTCAAGCCGCGCATGGACCGCGAGCTGCTCTCCCAGTACTCCGAGGGCCTCATCGCGACGACCGGCTGCCCGAGCGGCGAGGTCCAGACCCGCCTGCGGCTCGGCCAGTACGACGAAGCGCTCAAGGCGGCCTCCGACTTCCGCGACATCTTCGGCCGCGAGAACTACTTCGCCGAGATCATGGACCACGGGCTCGGCATCGAGCGGCAGATCATGGGCGACCTGTTGCGCCTGGCGAAAGACCTCGACCTGCCCCTCGTCGCGACGAACGACCTCCACTACACGCACGAGCACGACGCGACCAGCCACGCTGCTCTCCTCTGCGTCCAGTCCGGCTCGACGCTGAACGACCCCAACCGGTTCAAGTTCGACGCCGACGAGTTCTACCTCAAGTCCGCCCAGCAGATGCGGCATCTCTTCCGCGACCACCCCGAGGCCTGCGACAACACGCTCCTCATCGCCGAGCGCTGCGACGTGCAGTTCAACACCTCGGCCAACTACATGCCGCGTTACCCGGTGCCCGAGGGCGAGACCGAAGAGACCTGGTTCATCAAAGAGGTCGAGAAGGGGCTCGTGTACCGCTATCCCGCGGGCATCCCGGACGACGTGCGCAAGCAGGCCGAATACGAGATCGGCGTCATCACCGGCATGGGCTTCCCCGGCTACTTCCTCGTGGTCGCCGACTTCATCAACTGGTCCAAGGAGAACGGCATCCGGGTCGGTCCGGGCCGTGGTTCGGGGGCCGGCTCGATGGCCGCCTACGCCATGCGCATCACCGATCTCGATCCTCTGCGCCACGGTCTGATCTTCGAGCGGTTCCTCAACCCCGATCGCGTGTCCATGCCCGACTTCGACGTCGACTTCGACGACCGTCGTCGCGGCGAGGTCATCCAGTACGTCACCGAGAAGTACGGAGACGAACGCGTCGCCCAGATCGTCACGTACGGCACCATCAAGGCCAAGCAGGCCTTGAAAGACAGTTCACGGGTGCTCGGGTTCCCCTTCGGCATGGGTGAGAAGCTCACCAAGGCCATGCCCCCCGCCGTGATGGGCAAGGACATCCCGCTCACCGGCATCTTCGACAAGCAGCACGAGCGCTACAAAGAGGCCGGCGACATCAGGACAGTCGTCGAGTCCGACCCCGAGGCCAAGACCGTCTTCGACACGGCGTTGGGGCTCGAGGGCCTGAAACGTCAGTGGGGCGTGCACGCGGCAGGCGTCATCATGTCGAGCGATCCGCTCATCGACATCATCCCGATCATGAAGCGCGAGCAGGACGGGCAGATCGTCACGCAGTTCGACTATCCGGCCTGCGAGTCGCTGGGCCTGATCAAGATGGACTTCCTGGGGCTGCGCAACCTCACGATCATCAACGACGCCCTCGACAACATCAAGACGAACCGCGGTTTCGACCTCGTGCTCGAAGACCTCGAGCTCGACGACCGGGGGGCCTACGAGTTGCTGGGTCGCGGCGACACGCTCGGGGTGTTCCAACTCGACGGCGGGCCCATGCGCGGGCTCCTCCGGCTGATGAAGCCCGACAACTTCGAAGACATCTCGGCCGTCATCGCGCTGTACCGCCCGGGGCCCATGGGCGCGAACTCGCACACGAACTACGCGCTCCGCAAGAACGGCGCGCAAGACATCACCCCGATCCACCCCGAGCTCGAAGAGCCGCTCAAAGAGATCCTGTCGACCAGCTACGGGCTGATCATCTACCAAGAGCAGGTCATGGCCATCGCGCAGAAGGTCGCCGGCTTCTCGCTCGGTCAGGCAGACATCCTCCGGCGGGCCATGGGCAAGAAGAAGAAGTCCGAGCTCGACAAGCAGTACGCCGGGTTCGAGCAGGGCATGTTCGACAACGGCTTCTCGCCCGATGCCGTCAAGATGCTCTGGGACATCCTGCTGCCCTTCTCGGACTACGCCTTCAACAAGGCGCACTCCGCGGCGTACGGCGTCGTCTCGTACTGGACGGCCTACCTCAAGGCCCACTACCCGGCCGAGTACATGGCCGCCCTGCTCACCAGCACGGGGGACTCCCGCGACAAGCTGGGTCTCTACCTCAACGAGTGTCGCCGCATGGGCATCAAGGTGCTGCCGCCCGACGTCAACGAATCAATCGGCTTCTTCGCGGCCGTCGGCGACGACATCCGCTTCGGCATGGGTGCCGTGCGCAACGTCGGCTTCAACGTCGTCGACCATGTCATCGCCGCGCGCAAGAAAGAAGGGGCGTTCACCTCGTTCCACGACTTCCTGCGCAAGGTGCCGCTCCCCGTGGCGAACAAGCGCACCGTCGAGTCGCTCGTCAAGGCCGGCGCATTCGACTCCCTGGGATCGACACGGCGTGCCCTCGTCGAGATCCACGAGTCCGCCGTCGAGGCGGCGGTCAGCGAGAAGAGGGCCGAGGCGAACGGTCAGGTCGGCTTCGACTTCGACTCCCTGTGGGACGAGCCGCAGGACGTCCAGCACGTGCCCGAACGTCCCGAGTGGTCCAAGCGCGACAAGCTGGCCTTCGAGCGCGACATGCTGGGCCTCTACGTCTCGGACCACCCGCTCGCGGGCCTCGAGCTCCCCTTGGCCAAGCATGCCCAGACGACGGTCACCGACATCCTGGCGAGCGACCCCGCGACCATCGACGGCGAGACGGTCACGATAGCGGGGCTCATCACCAGCGTGCAGCACCGGGTCGCACGCAACTCGGGCAACCCCTACGGGATCATCACCGTCGAGGACTTCGGGGGCGAGATCTCCGCCATGTTCCTCGGCAAGACCTACCAAGAATTCGGGCCGTCGCTCGTCGGGGACTCGATCATCGTCCTGAAGGGTCGGGTCAGCGTCCGCGACGACGGCATGAACATGCACGCCGCGAGCATGTTCATGCCCGATCTCGGTGTCGGCGTGAACCACGGGCCGCTGCTCCTGCAGATGCCCGAGCACCGGGCGACGCACGACACGGTCACCGAGCTGGCAGCGGTGCTCGGGCGTCACGCCGGCGGCACCGAAGTCCGTCTCCGACTCGTCAAGGGCGAAGCCGCACGGGTCTTCGAGATCCCCATGCCGGTCGACGTCACGGCCGACCTGTTCGGCGAACTGAAGAGCCTGCTGGGCCCCGGCTGCCTCGTCTGAGGTGGCCGGTGCTCCGGCGGCTCCTGGTGCCCCGACCGGTTCCGGCGCCCGGCACCCGTTCGGCGTCAGTCCTCGAGGTGGACCGGTCTCAGGTACCGACGGTCGTGGTACAGCAGGGCGTCGTCGTCCTCGCCCACCCCGCCGGTTCCGATGCGCACGACCACGACGGCGTTGCCGTGGACGGGCACCCGCTCGACGATCGTCCCGGTCATCCACGCGGTCACGCCCGCGAGCAGAGGTATCCCGTTCGGACCGTCGGTCCAGTGGTCGCCCGCGAAGCGTGCGGCGGCGGGTCCCGCCATGCGGCGGGCGAGGTCGCGGTTGCGCAGGCCGAGCAGGTGCACGATGACCTGGTCCGTCTCCGAGACGGCGGGCCACGAGCTCGCCGTCCTGGCCATGTTGAACGTCGCGAGGGGCGGCACGGCGGCCAGCGACGCCAGCGACGTCGCCGTGAACCCGACCGGTGTGCCCTCGCCGTCACGCGCCGTGACGATGGCCACGCCCGCGGCGTGTCGTCGGAAGGCCTCCTTGAACACCTCGAGAGAGTCGTCGGGCCGCGGAGCAGCCGCGTTGTCGTCCGTCATGCTCCCGACCCTACTGACTAGGCTGGACGAGCCATGATCCAGACCACAGATCTGCGCGGTCTCGCGCCGACCCACGCCCAGCTGCTCGACCTCGTCCCCCGGTCCCACGCCGACGTGGGCGCCGCGACGGACGCCGCCCGGCGACTCGTCGACGACGTCCGCGAGCGGGGCGCGGCCGCACTGCGGGACCAGGCCGCGCGCTTCGACGGTGTCCGTCCCGATGCCCTGCGCGTCACGACGCAGACCATCGACGAGGCCGTCGCGGCCCTCGACCCGCTGGTCAAGGAGGCGCTGGTCGAGTCGATCGCGCGCGTCACCCAGGCCAGCCGCGCCCAGGTCCCGGCACCGACCACGACCCGCCCGGCGGCGGGGGCGACCATCGAGCAGCGGTGGCAGCCCGTCACGCGGGCCGGCGTGTACGTCCCCGGCGGCAAGGCCGTGTACCCCTCCAGCGTGGTGATGAACGTCGTCCCGGCGCAGGTCGCGGGGGTGTCGTCGATCGCCCTCGTCTCTCCGGCGCAGCGCGAACACGGCGGGGGAGTCCACCCCGTCATCCTCGGTGCCGCCGGCCTGCTCGGCATCGACGAGGTCTACGCGATCGGGGGTGCCGGAGCGATCGGCGCGCTCGCCTACGGCGTTCCCGAGCTCGAGCTCGAGCCGGTCCAGGTCATCACCGGTCCCGGCAACAACTTCGTCGCCGCGGCGAAGCAACTCGTGCGCGGTCGTGTCGGCATCGATTCGGTGGCCGGTGCGACCGAGATCCTCGTCATCGCGGACGACTCGGCGGACGCCACGTTGGTCGCCGTCGACCTCATCAGTCAGGCCGAGCACGACGAGGAGGCCTCGGCCGTCCTCGTGACGGACTCCGCGCGCTTCGCCGAGGCCGTCGTCTCCGAACTGACCAGGCTCGTGCCCCGCACCCTCAGCGCCGCCCGGGTCCGGACGGCCCTCTCCGGTCGGCAGTCGGCGGTGGTCCTCGTCGACGACCTCCGGCAGGCTGCTGCCTTCAGCAACGCCTACGGCCCCGAGCACCTCGAGGTCCAGACCCGTGACGACGACGCGGTCCTGGCCGACATCACCGACGCCGGAGCGATCTTCGTGGGGCCCGACACGCCCGTCAGCCTGGGTGACTACCTCGCCGGGTCGAACCACGTCCTGCCCACCAGTGGTCAGTCGCGCTTCTCGTCGGGGCTCGGGGCGTTCACGTTCCTCCGACCCCAGCAGATCGTCCGGTACGACGCCGAGGCCCTGGGTGCCGTGGCCGAGCGGCTCGTGGCGTTGTCGAACGCCGAGCTGTTGCCCGCCCACGGCGAGGCCGTCGCGGCTCGGTTGTCGCGCCCCTGAGCTGGGCGGGGCCTCCGTGATCCGGTGCTCGGGTGGCCCTGGCGTCCGACGTCGAGCCCGCCGTCCGATAATCTGGCCCCACCATGTTCTGCCCCTTCTGCCGCCACCCCGACTCACGAGTCGTCGACTCCCGGACCAGCGACGACGGCACGTCGATCCGACGGCGGAGGCAATGCCCCAACTGCGGTCGTCGGTTCAGCACGACCGAGACCGCGAGCCTCAACGTCGTGAAGCGCAACGGCGTCCTCGAACCGTTCAGTCGCGACAAGATCATCTCGGGTGTCCGCAAGGCCTGCCAAGGGCGTCCGGTGACGGATGGCGATCTCGCCGTGCTGGCACAGAAGGTCGAAGAGGCCGTCCGGGCGAGCGGTGCGTCGCAGATCGAGGCGAACGACATCGGTCTGGCCATCCTCCCTCCGCTCCGCGACCTCGACGAGGTGGCCTACCTCCGGTTCGCGAGCGTCTACCAGGCCTTCGACTCGCTCGAGGACTTCGAGGCCTCGATCGGACAACTGCGCGAAGAGCACGCGTCCCGGCCGCTCTCCACCCGATCGGTCGACGAGTGAGGACCCCGTACCGCGTCCTCTTCGACGTCGTCTTCGCGAAGATGGACCCCGAGGACGCCCACCACCTCGCCTTCCGGGTCATCAAGGCGATCCCCAAGCTGGGCCTCGCCGGCCTCGTCGGGCGCTTCACGGCCCCGGCCCCGTCCCTGGCGGTCGACGCGCTCGGACTCCACTTCCCCTCGCCGTTCGGTGTCGCAGCCGGTTTCGACAAGGACGCCAAGGGCATCGCCGGCCTCGGCGCTCTCGGGTTCGGGCACGTCGAGGTGGGGACGGTGACCGCTCGACCGCAGCCCGGCAACGAACGACCTCGTCTCTTCCGACTCGTTCCCGACCTCGCGGTCGTGAACCGCATGGGGTTCAACAACTCCGGGGCCCACGCGGCGGCCCTCGAACTCAGCCGGGCTCGATCGGCTCCGTCGCGGCCGGTGATCGGCGTCAACATCGGGAAGAGCCGCGTCGTCGACGTCGACGACGCGATCGACGACTACCTGGCCAGCACGCGCCTCCTGGCTCCTCTGGCGGACTACCTCGCCGTGAACGTCAGCTCGCCGAACACCCCGGGGCTCCGCGGGTTGCAAGAGCTCGAGAGGCTCGCTCCACTCCTCGAGGCCGTGCGCGACGCCGCCGGGCACACTCCGGTGTTGGTCAAGATCGCTCCCGACCTCGACGACGACGGCGTTCGTCGGATCGGTGCCCTCGTCACCGAGCTCGGCCTCGCGGGCGTCATCGCGACCAACACGACGGTGTCCAGGGAAGGCCTCGCCACCGATGGGGCGGTCGTCGATGCCGCCGGAGCCGGCGGTCTGTCGGGTGCCCCGCTCGCCGTCCGGTCGTTGGAGGTCCTCAAGCTGGTCCGTGCGTCCGTCCCGAGTGGCATGTGCGTCATCTCGGTCGGTGGGGTCTCGAGCGCCGCCGACGTCGACGCGAGGCTCCGGGCCGGAGCCACGCTCGTGCAGGGCTACACGGCGTTCCTCTACCGAGGGCCCCTCTGGGCCCGACAGGTCAACCGGGGGCTCGTCGCCCTGGATCGGCGTCGACGCACCACCTGACGAACCACGCGGTCGGCGAGGTCGAGAACGCGAAACGGCGCCACCCACCGGGGGTGACGCCGTTCGTCGTACGGGGAGCCGCGTCGGCTACGCGGTCGGGTACTCGCCACGCTTGACCTGCGGCTTCGGCAGGCGCATGGGCTTGAGCTGCATCGCTCGCATCGCCGCGTACCAGCGGTTGCCCTTCCGGACGTTCTCCGCGCCGTACTTGGCAGCGAGCTTGCGGTTGACGCTCCGGCCGACGATCAGGCAGTCGACGACGGCGAGGGCGAAGAATCCCCACAGCACGAGCAGGGTGATGGACTGGATGGCCGCAGACTGCACGAGCGTCATCGCGATGACGACGACCATGATGGGGATCATGGCCTCGCCGACGCTGTAGCGGGCGTCGACGTGGTCGCGGATGAAGCGGCGCTGCGGCCCCTTGTCGCGGTCGGGCAGGAAGCGCTCCTCGCCGTTCGCCAAGCCGACGCGGGCGCGGTCACGCTGTTCGGCGAGACGGGCACGCTGGGCCTTCTGGGCTTCTTTGCCCGAGGCCACCAGGGGCCTCTGGTTGGCGGCTTCGCGCTCGCGTCGCGTGGGCGTCGGGCGACCCTTGCCGACCGCGGTCGACTCGGGCTCGGCGACGGTGGTCGTCTCGGTCGTCTTGCTGTCTGGCTTGGCCACGGGAGATCCTCAGGGTTGTCCGAGTTCCTAAGATTACCTGCATGAGCGACTCGCAGCATCCCGTCCGACCGACCGATCCCCGTACTGTCAGCGAACTCGCGGAGGCCGTGCACGCGGGTCTACCCGCGACGATCGCCGACCTGGGTGCCCTCGTGCGCATCCCTTCCGTCTCGTGGGACGCCTTCGACCCCGAGCACGTGAGACGTAGTGCCGAGGCCGTGGCCGCCCTGGTCGAGGGGACGGGCCTCTTCGACGAGGTGACCGTGAGCAGGGCGCCGATCGGCGAGGGCGGCCCCCTCGGCCAGCCCGCCGTACTCGCTCGACGCCCGGCCCGCGAGGGCAAGCCGACCGTCCTCCTGTACGCCCACCACGACGTGCAGCCGCAGGGTGACGACGCCGACTGGGACACCCCTCCGTTCGAACCGACCGTGAAGGGCGACCGGCTGTACGGGCGTGGGGCGTCCGACGACAAGGCCGGCGTGATGACGCACGTCGCGGCGCTGCGCGCGGTGCACGAGGTGCTCGGAGACGACCTCGGTGTCGGCGTCTCGTTGTTCATCGAGGGCGAGGAGGAGTTCGGTTCCCGCTCCTTCGCCGACTTCCTCGTGCAGCACGAAGACGAGCTCCGTGCCGACGTCATCGTCGTGGCCGACTCCGACAACTGGAGCACGACCGTCCCCGCCATCACCGTGGGCCTGCGCGGCAACGTGACCTTCCGCCTGACCGTCCGCACCTTGGCCCACGCCTCCCACTCCGGCATGCTCGGCGGCGCCGTCCCCGACGCCATGCTGGCCATGGTCAAGCTCCTCGCGACCCTGCACGACGACGACGGCAGCGTCGCCGTCGCCGGGCTGACGAGCCGCGAGGCCGACCACCCGGAGCAGAGCGAGCAGCAGCTGCGCGACGAGAGCGGCCTGCTCGAGGGGGTGACCCCCATCGGTCGGGGTCCGATCCTGAGCCGGGTGTGGTCGCAACCGTCGATCACCGTGACGGGCATCGACGCCCCGTCGGTCGCCAACGCGTCGAACACCCTGAGTCCCGAGGTGTCCGTCCGCATCAGCGCCCGCATCGCTCCCGGGCAGACCGCCGAGGACGCCTACGCCGCCCTGGACGCGCACCTGCGTGCGCACGCACCGTTCGGCGCCCACGTCCAGATCGACGACGTCGACCGGGGTGACCCCTTCCTGGTGGACACCACGGGCACGGCGATCGCCGACGCGACCGTCGCGATGACCGAGGGGTGGGGCGAGGCCCCGGTCCAGACGGGCATCGGCGGGTCGATCCCGTTCATCGCCGACCTCGTGCGCACGTTCCCCGAAGCCCAGATCCTCGTGACCGGCGTCGAGGACCCCGACACCCGAGCGCACAGCCCGAACGAGTCCCAGCACCTCGGAGTCCTCCACCGGGCCGTCCTCAGCGAGGCGATCCTGTTGGCGCGCCTCGACGCGAGGGGCTGACCGGTCCGCCCGCGCCTCCCCACCACCGGCGACGCCCCGGGAGGCGCGGGTCCGGAACAAAACGAGGCCTCGGCTGCTTACACTGGTCGACGACGAGTGCCCCGCACTCGACCCGGCCCGAAGGAGGCACCATGACCGACATCGCAACCGCTCCCGTCGACGCGAAGGCGCACGGCGTGACCATCACGTCCACCGCCGCGGACAAGGTGAAGAGCCTGCTCACGCAAGAGGGGCGCGACGACCTCCGCCTTCGCGTTGCCGTCCAGCCCGGTGGCTGCTCGGGGCTCATCTACCAGCTCTACTTCGACGAGCGCATGCTCGACGGGGACGCCACCGTCGACTTCGACGGCGTCGAGGTCATCGTCGACAAGATGAGCGTCCCCTACCTCGATGGCGCAGCCATCGACTTCGAGGACACCATCCAGAAGCAGGGATTCACCATCGACAACCCCAACGCTCAGGGCAGCTGCGCCTGCGGCGACAGCTTCCACTGAACGTCGAGGGGCGGCTCCGGTCGTCGAAGGACGACTCCGGACCGTCCGTCGCGGGGGAGCCGGCGTCACCGAGGGGACCATCCGACAGGGTGGTCCCCTCGGTCGTACCACGACGGTTCTCGCTCGACGTCGAGAGGCTTCCGGCGCGTGCCGTGCGTTGGGGGGGCGAACCTGCGAGTAAGCTAGGCAGGTCCCCGTCAACACTGGGAACACCCCCACTGTCGTGTCATCCGAGAGGTAACAGTGCGTTCTAACCGCCGTCTTCGTTGGGCTGCCGCCCCCATGGCAGTCGTCCTGGCTCTCGTGCTAGCGGGGTGCACCACCGACCAGCTCCAGGGGTGGCTGCCCACAACCGCGGGCACGACCAACCACGTGGACCGTGTGATCGGACTCTGGGTCACCTCGTGGATCGTCCTGCTGATCGTCGGCGTGATCGTGTGGGGCCTGATCATCTGGGTCTGCGTCGCCTACCGACGTCGCAAGGGCCAGACCGGCCTCCCGGTCCAGCTGCGGTACAACATGCCGATCGAGATCTTCTACACCGTCGTCCCCCTGATCCTCGTGCTCGGCTTCTTCGCCTTCACGGCCCGCGACCAGGCCGCCATCGAGGCGCCCACCGCGAGCCCCGACGTCAAGATCGACGTCTACGCCAAGCGCTGGGCGTGGGACTTCAACTACATCGACCAGCAGAACGAAGACGAGAGCGTCTACTACCAGGGCATCCAGGCGCAAGAACTGGGTGACGGCACGATCGACGAGAGCCAGCTCCCCGAGCTCTACCTGCCTGTCGGCAAGACGGTGCAGATCGACCTCAAGTCCCGCGACGTGGCTCACTCCTTCTGGATCATCGACTTCCTCTACAAGAAGGACACGATCCCCGGCAAGACCAACTCGATGTACTTCACGCCCGAGAAAGAGGGCACGTTCAGCGGCAAGTGCGCCGAGCTGTGCGGCGAGTACCACTCGTTGATGCTGTTCAACGTCAAGGTCGTGTCGCAGTCCGAGTACGACCAGTACATCCAGACGCTCGATGCCGAGGGAAACACCGGCCTGCTGGGCGACCAGTACAACACCAACACCAACCAGCCCGGCACCGAGGCTCCCGCCAACGCCGCCGGCACCGAAGACTCCGAGAAGTAAGGCACGGTTCGATGAGCTCAGCCACCGCCACCCGTCCCACCACCGGCGGGACCTCGTCCGGTCAGAACTTCGGCGCCACGAAGGTCGGCCGCAAGGGCAACGTCGTCGTCAACTGGATCACGTCGACCGACCACAAGACGATCGGGTACATGTACCTGATCACGTCGTTCCTCTTCTTCTGCCTCGGTGGGGTGATGGCGCTCATCATCCGCGCCCAGCTCTTCGCACCGGGCCTCGAGATCGTGGCCACGAAAGAGCAGTACAACCAGCTCTTCACGATGCACGGCACGATCATGTTGCTCATGTTCGCGACCCCGCTCTTCTCGGGATTCGCCAACGTGCTCATGCCGCTGCAGATCGGTGCACCGGACGTCGCCTTCCCCCGCCTGAACGGCTTCGCGTTCTGGCTCTACTCGTTCGGCTCGATCATCGCCGTCGCCGGCTTCCTCACCCCGCAGGGTGCCGCATCGTTCGGCTGGTTCGCCTACGCGCCGCTGAGTGACACGACGTTCTCTCCAGGGCTCGGCGGCAACCTGTGGGTGTTCGGTCTCGGCCTCACCGGCTTCAGCACGATCCTCGGTTCGGTGAACTTCATCACGACCATCGTCTCGATGCGTGCTCCGGGCATGACCATGTGGCGCATGCCGATCTTCACCTGGAACACCCTCATCACCTCCATCCTGGTGATCATGGCGTTCCCAGTGCTGGCGGCCGCACTGTTCGGCCTCGGGTTCGACCGCGTCTTCGACGCCCAGGTCTTCAACCCCGCGAACGGTGGCGCCATCCTCTGGCAGCACCTGTTCTGGTTCTTCGGTCACCCCGAGGTCTACATCATCGCCTTGCCGTTCTTCGGCATCGTGTCCGAGGTGTTCCCGGTCTTCAGCCGCAAGCCGATCTTCGGGTACAAGACGCTCGTCTACGCCACCATCTCGATCGCCGCCCTGTCCGTCACCGTGTGGGCCCACCACATGTACGTCACCGGCTCGGTCCTGCTGCCCTTCTTCTCGCTGATGACCATGCTCATCGCGGTGCCCACCGGCGTGAAGATCTTCAACTGGATCGGCACCATGTGGCGCGGTTCGGTGACGTTCGAGACTCCCATGCTCTGGGCCATCGGATTCCTCATCACGTTCACCTTCGGTGGCCTCACCGGCGTCATCCTGGCCTCGCCCCCGCTCGACTTCCACGTGTCCGACACGTACTTCGTCGTGGCTCACTTCCACTACGTGGTCTTCGGTACCGTCGTCTTCGCGATGTTCTCCGGGTTTTACTTCTGGTGGCCGAAGTGGACCGGCAAGATGCTCAACGAGCGTCTGGGCAAGATCCACTTCTGGATGCTGTTCGTCGGTTTCCACACCACGTTCCTCGTGCAGCACTGGCTCGGCGTGATGGGCATGCCCCGTCGCTACGCCACCTACCAGCCGGAAGACCACTTCACGTGGATGAACCAGCTCTCGACCATCGGCGCCATGTTGCTCGGTGTTTCGATCTTGCCGTTCCTCTACAACGTCTACATCACGGCTCGGCGTGCGCCCAAGGTCGAGGTCAACGATCCCTGGGGTTACTCTCGCTCGCTCGAGTGGGCCACCTCGTGCCCGCCGCCGCGACACAACTTCACGTCGATCCCGCGCATCCGTTCGGAGTCGCCGGCATTCGACCTCAACCACCCCGAGGCCGGACTGCCCGTGGGCATCGGGCCGGTGAAGGATGCCCCTGACGCCCCCACGTACGACGCGTCCAGCGAGAAAGTGAAGTAGACCTGATGAAGACCAACGCGACGCTGTTCTGGATCCTCGCGATCTTCTTCTTCCTCATGTGTGCGGTCTACGTGCTCTGGAGCCTCCTCGACACCGGTCAGGTCGAATGGGCCGGTACGCTCGGCATCGGTCTGGCCGGCATGCTCGGAGCATTCCTGGCGTTCTACATGGGTCGCTCGCACGCGACCCAGGGAGGCGAGCTTCCCGAGGACCGTCTGGACGCCAACATCGACGACGGTGACCCCGAGATGGGCTTCTTCAGCCCCTGGTCGTGGTGGCCCATCATCTTGGCCGCCGGTTGCAGCCTGATCTTCCTGGCGCTGGCCGTCGGCATGTGGATCATCTACATCGGTGCGGCCCTGACGGCCGTGGCCTTGGTCGGCTGGGTCTACGAGTACTACCGCGGAAACTTCGCACACTGACATCACTGCTCCCTTGAGTATGAAGGGCGTCGGTCTTCGGGCTGACGCCCTTCGTCGTGTTCGCAACAGGGGTCGTGGCCAGAGGTGAGGGGTACAAGTCTGAACCGGTGAGTGGGCCGCCGGGCGTCTCGTCGTCGCGTCCGGGTCAGGCCGCTCTGGGCCGGCCAAGACGATCAGTCTAAACATCTTGTGAAGGATGCTTAGCCGCTAGCCGCTAGCCGCTAGCCGCTGGCCGCTGGTCGCTGGTCGCTGGTCGCTGGTCGCTGGTCGCTGGCCGCTGGCTGCTGGCTGCTGGCTGCTGGCTGCTGCCTACGGGCCGCTGGCCGCTGCCTACGGGCACCGCTGGCCGCTGCCTACGGGCTGCTGGTCGCTGCCTACGGGCCGCTGGCCGCTGCCTACGGGCACCGCTGGCCGCTGCCTACGGGCCCCAGGCCGATGCCTACGTGCCCCTGGCCGCTGCCTATGGGCCGCTGACCGCTGGTCGGTGCCAAGCGCTGGTAGACAAGCGCCGGTAGCCGGAGCCTTTCTGTGGCAGTGCCTGGGCCTGGTCCTGCGCCTGTGCTGTCCCTCTGGCTCCGCATGCGTCCGTACCGGCGACGACCGTACAGGATTCCCCTGGTCCACGCGGCTGGCTTGGGTTCGACCGCAGGGCCGGGTTTCGGTCATCAGGGTGTCCTCCGCGGTCGCGGTCGCTCCTGGTTCTGGTCGACGCGCGGCCCTGAGACGCGGGGAAGCGGCCAGGGGCGAGAAGTAGGCGCCATGGCCCCGCGGCTCTGGACGACGTGAGTGAGGCCGAGGGAGTGCTGGCCCGGTCTACGGTCGCCGTTCTCGCCCAGCCGGGCCTGGCTCTGGGTCTGGTCGAGCCCCGGAGGCATCGTCGACTGTCCCTGCCAGGAAGAGGCGGCGCAGGGACATGCGTGGGATTCCTCAGGAGTGCCGTGCTGAAGGGAACGTGGGCCGTGTCCTCGGGGACGACAGCGTCAGCGTGAACGAACGTGACGGACTCACGCGGTCGTCAAGCTGGGGAATGGTGAGCACGCCCCTGGAGGGAGCTGACATCGATCCTCCGTCTCCCCAGCGAGTGGTGAGCGAGCGAGGCAGAGTCATCCTGGGGCCTCGCATGGAGCGGGCACAGGGAGCACACGAGGTCGAGAATCCGGGCGGTGATCGCCACCGCCGACCGTGACAGGCGCTCAACCGAGGGTGTGACGTCGTGGCTGAGAACCTGGCCGCAGGCCGCGGTGATGTACCGATCACCCTGGCCGGGATCACTGTGTCAACTCCGTGCAGGACTGGAGGAGTCATCATAGCCAGGTACCACGCAGCATCGTTCGGAGGAGGCCCGCTCGTGCGGTCGGCCGGGATGTCTCAGCCTCGACGGTTCGAGGGAGATGCTGTCGCGGCGTCTCGACACTCGATCCGATGACGTCCAGAGGGGTTGTCGCCGGAGATCCCATCTCACCCAACGGTTGGACTCATCGGCTGCGCGAGCGTGGGCCGACTGGACTGCCGTGAGCCACCCCGGGAATGCCGAAGGCCCGGCCGCACACGATGTGCGACCGGGCCCAGGGGCTACCGAAGGTCAGTGTCCTTCGTCGTGGTGCGATGCCTCGATCTCGGAACGCTTCACCGGGGCGATGCGGTCCTCGAAGAAGAACGACGACGCTGATGCTCGGGCCCGCTGCAGAGCCGTGATCTTGCCGTTGGCGTTCGGTCGGACCATGAGGGGCTCGTACTCGTTGAAGTCGAGCAGGCGCCAGCGCTCGTACTCGTCGAGCTGCTCGTGCACCTCGATGTACTCACCACCCGGCAGTCGAACGATGCGTCCCGACTCGTAACCGTGGAGAGCGATCTCACGGTCCTTCTTCTGAAGGGCGAGGCAGACCCGCTTCGTGACCCAGAAGGCGATGAAGGGCCCGATGATCAGGGCTGCCTGGCACGCGTGGATGACGTAGTTCAGCGACAGGTGGAAGTGCGTCGCCATGATGTCGGAGCTCGCCGCTGCCCAGAGGCTGGCGTAGAACACGATGCCGGCGGCGCCGATCGCGGTGCGCGTCGGAGCGTTGCGAGGCCGGTCGAGGATGTGGTGCTCGCGCTTGTCGCCGGTCACCCAGGCCTCGAAGAACGGATACAGCAGGACGACGACGATGAAGAGACCCAGGACCGTAATCGGCACAAGGATGTTCATCGAGACCGTGTAACCGAAGGCGACGAACTCCCAGCCCGGGGGAACGAGTCGAAGGGCGCCGTCGGCGAAACCGATGTACCAGTCGGGTTGCGTACCTGCCGACACGGGGGAGGGGTCGTACGGGCCGTAGTTCCAGATGGGGTTGATAGTGAACAGCGAGGCGATCAACACGATGACGCCGAAGACGATGAAGAAGAATCCACCGGCCTTCGCCGCGAACACGGGCATGACGGGCACGCCCACGACGTTCTGGTTCGTCTTGCCGGGGCCGGCGAACTGCGTGTGCTTGTTGATGATGAGCAACAGCAGGTGCACGCCCAGGAGGGCGATCAACAGTGCGGGCAGCAGCATGATGTGCAGCGAGTAGAACCGGCCGACCATGTCGGTACCCGGGAATTCTCCACCGAACACGAGGTACGAGATCCAGACGCCGATCACCGGGATGCCCTTGATCATGCCGTCGATGATGCGGGCACCGTTGCCGGAGAGGAGGTCGTCGGGAAGCGAGTACCCGGTGAAGCCCTCGGCCATCGCGAGGATCCAGAGCGTGAAGCCGACGACCCAGTTGATCTCGCGGGGCTTGCGGAACGCGCCGGTGAAGTAGACGCGCAGCATGTGCAGCATGATCGCGGCCACGAACAGCAGAGCGGCCCAGTGGTGGATCTGGCGGAACAGGAGGCCGCCACGGATGTCGAACGAGATGTCGAGCGTCGAGGCCATCGCCGCCGACATGTTGAGGCCCTTGAGCGGAACGTACGAACCGTTGTAGTTGACCTCAGCCATCGAGGGCTGGAAGAAGAACGTCAGGAACGTGCCCGAGAGCAGGATCACGACGAACGAATAGAGAGCGACCTCGCCCAACATGAACGACCAGTGGTCGGGGAAGATCTTGCGACCCACCTCTTTGACCAGGCCGGACATGCTCGTGCGCTCGTCGATGTAGTTGGCCGTCGCGCCGAGGAATTTGTTCGTCTTCGTCGGTGCGAAGGCAGGAGCCTTGCCGATGTTCTCGGACGTGGCCGGTTCGGCACCGTGTGCCGGGGTGGTGGTGATCACTTTTCGCGCTCCCAGAAGCTCGGGCCCACAGGTTCGTGGAAGTCGCTCTGCGCGACGAGGTACCCGTCGGCGTCGACCGTGATGGGCAGCTGCGGCAGGGGGCGCTTGGCGGGCCCGAAGATGACTTCGCAGTTGTTCGTCACGTCGAACGTGGACTGGTGGCAGGGGCAGAGCAGGTGGTGTGTCTGCTGTTCGTAGAGGGCCACGGGGCACCCGACGTGCGTGCAGATCTTGGAGTAGGCGACGATTCCGTCGTACTGCCAGTCTTCGCGTCCCTCGGCCGGGTTGAGGTCTTCCGGCTTGAGGCGCATGAGAAGGACGGCCGCTTTGGCTTTCTCTTCGAGCAGGTGTTCTGATTCGTTGAGGTTCTCGGGGATGACGTGGAACACGGAGCCGAGGGTGACGTCCGACGCCTTGATGCGGGTTCCGGAGGGGTCGGCGGCGAGGTGCATGCCTTCTTCCCACAGCGTGTGGCGGAGGACCGCGTTGGGGTCTTCCGCAGGTGCGAGGTCGCGGAACAGCACCACGGCGGGGAGGGGCGTCGCGACGAGGGCGCCGATCAGGCTGTTGCGGATGAGCGAACGACGACCAAAGCCGCTCTCGTGGTTGCCCAGTGCGAAGACCTCGACGGCCTTCTCACGCGTCGGCTCGGAGCCACGCGTGTCGTGGCGCATCTCGGTGATCTCTCGCGCCGGCATGAGCGTCTTGGACCAGTGCACCGCACCGATTCCGACGGACAACAGACCGAGGGCGATCCCGAGACCCAGGAACAGGTTGTTCAGGCGGACCGAGCCGGAGTCACCCGACGTGATCGGGAAGGCCACGTACGCGCCGATGGCCGCGATGCTGCCGACGATCGACAGGAAGAAGAACAGGCTGACCTGACGCTCCGCACGCTTCTCGACCTTGGGGTCGATGTCGGTGACGCGGTCGCGGTGGGGCGGTTCACCCGGGTTCTGGAACACGTCGGACGTCACGACCGCCGTGCCGGCCGAGACCTGTCGAGGCTCACGCTTCTCGACAGCCGAGCCCGCCGTGGGGGCCTCGTCGTCGTGCTCTGCCATTGATTCTGCCTTTCGTGAAGTACGGAGAGAACGCTGGTCAGTTCGACCGGGCGGTCAGCCAGATGGTGATCGCGACGATCGCACCGAGCCCGAAGATCCAGATGAAGAGACCTTCGGCGACGGGGCCGAGGCTCCCGAGCTCGAATCCACCCGGCGACGGGTTGTTCTCGACGTACTTGAGGTACGTGATGATGTCGGCCTTGTCTTGGGGCGACAGGTTGAGGTCGTTGAAGACCGGCATGTTCTGCGGGCCCGTCTGCATGGCCTCGTAGATGTGGTGGGCGGTGACGCCGTCGAGTGCGGGGGCGAACTTGCCCTGGGTGAGCGCGCCACCCGCACCGGCCACGTTGTGGCACATGGCGCAGTTGATGCGGAACAGCTCGGCGCCGTTGGTCGTGTCGCCGTCGGCCTGGAGCAGCGACTCGTCGGGGATGGCCGGACCCGGGGCGAGGGAGGCGACGTAGGCGGCCATGGCGGCGACCTGCTCGTCGGAGAACTGCGTGGGCTTCTGTTCGGCCTGAGGACCGTTCACGGCCATGGGCATGCGACCGGTGCCGACCTGGAAGTCGACCGAGGCCGCCCCGACGCCGATCAAGCTGGGACCGCTGTCGGTGCCGGCGGCGCTCAGACCGTGGCAGGTCGCACAGTTTGAGGCGAAGAGTTTCTGACCCTCGTCGATGCTCTGCTGCGACGTGGCGGTGGCGCTGCTCTCGTCTGCCGAGGCGGTCGAGGAGAAGAGCGCGTAGGCACCGCCCGTGGTGAGCAGACCGACGAGCAGGAGGGAGGCGGTGGCGACGGGGCCGCGACGGCCGGCCTTCTTGGTGCGTCGGGAGGACGAGGTTCTGGAGAACATGCTGTGCAGACGATCCAATGCCTATTTGAGGAGGTAGATGACGATGAAGAGGCCGATCCAGACGACGTCGACGAAGTGCCAGTAGTACGACACGACGATGGCCGTCGTGGCCTCTTTGTGCCCGAAGTTCTTGACTGCGTAGGCACGACCGATGGTGAGCAGGAAGGCGATGAGGCCACCGATGACGTGGGCGCCGTGGAAGCCGGTCGTCATGTAGAAGGCCGAGCCGTAGGCGCTGGAGCTGAGGGTGACGTGCTCGGAGATCAGCGTCGCGTACTCGAACACCTGGCCGCAGACGAAGACCGCGCCCATGGCGTAGGTGAGGAAGAACCACTCGACCATGCCCCAGCGGCCGACCTGGAACAGGCGGCCGGTACGGTGCGGCTGCATGCGCTCGGCCGCGAACACGCCGAACTGGCAGGCGACCGAGGACAGCACCAGGGTGATGGTGTTGGTCAGCGCGAACGGCACGTTGTGCAGCGCCGTCTGGTCGGCCCACAGGCCCGGAGACGTCGAGCGGAGCGTGAAGTAGATCGCGAAGAGGCCGGCGAAGAACATGACCTCGCTGCCGAGCCACACGATGGTGCCCACGGCAACCGTGCTGGGTCGATTGACGACGGGGCCGCCAGAAGGTCTCGAGAGAGAGGTACTTGTCACGAGGTCCATTATGCCTGGTAAGTCGCTTTGGGTTTGCGCTCGAAACCCCGGGTCGGGAATTTCCCTTGACGCCGAGACATCGGAGCCGCCCGTGCTCCGCCGGTAGCCTGGGCGCATGACCTCCGAGCTCACCTGGCCCCTGATCATCGACGCGCTCCTCGTCGGTCGCGACCTCTCGATCAGCGAGGCGACGTGGTCGATGGAGCAGGTCATGACCGGCGACGTCACCCCGGCCCAGCTCGGGGCCTTCCTCGTGGCCCTGCGGGCCAAGGGGGAGACGGTGGACGAGATCGTGGGGTTCCGCGACGCCGTCCTCGCCCACGCCGTGGCCCTGCCGGTCGACAGCATGGCCGTCGACATCGTCGGCACGGGCGGAGACCGTTTCGGGACGGTCAACGTCTCGACCATGGCCTCCGTCGTCGTGGCGGCCACCGGCGTGCCCGTCATCAAGCACGGCAACCGGGCGGCGAGTTCGTCGTCCGGTTCCTCGGACGTCCTGTCGGCCCTCGGCATCGACCTGACCATCGGCGCCGACCGTGTGGCCGAGGTCCTGCGCGAAGCCGGGCTGACCTTCGCCTTCGCGGCCGCCTTCCACCCGGGCTTCGGCAACGCCGCCGCCGTGCGGCGTGAGATCGGCGTCCCGACGGTCTTCAACTTCCTGGGGCCCCTCGTGAACCCGGCACGACCCGAGGCGAGTGCGGTCGGCGTCGCGTCGCTCGACAAGGTGCCGCTGATCGTGGGCGTGTTCCAGACCCGGGGCGCGACGGCGCTCGTGTTCCGCGGCGACGACGGCCTCGACGAGTTGACCACCACCGGTCACAGCCACATCTGGGAGGTCACCGGAGGCTCGGTGACCGAGCACGACCTCGACCCGCTCGAGTTGGGCATCCCGCGGGCGCGCATCTCCGACCTCGTCGGCGGCGACGCGGCGTACAACGCGGCCGTCGCCCGCGAGGTGCTGGCGGGGGAGCGCGGCCCCGTCCGCGACATCGTGCTGCTCAACGCGGCGGCCGGACTGGTCTCGTACGGGCTGGCCGCGGACCCGGGCCAGCGCGAACGGCCGCTCCTCGCCCGCTTCCGGGAGCAGCTGGACGTCGCGGCCCGCGCCGTCGACTCGGGGGCGGCGATCGCGAAACTGGACCAGTGGGTGGCGGCGACCCGCGCCTCCTGAGACGAACCGTGCCTCCTCGTCCTCGGGCGGGCGGACGACGAAGGGCCCGTCCGATCGGACGGGCCCTTCGCGCGGAGGATCAGTTGACGTCGTCGTCGACCCAGTCGAAGGTCTTCGTGACGGCCTTCTTCCAGAGACGCAGCGTGCGGTCACGCTCGTCGGCGTCGATGTTCGGCGTCCAGCGCTTGTCCTCCTGCCAGTTGGCACGGAGGTCGTCGAGCGTCTCCCAGAAGCCGACCGCGAGACCGGCCGCGTAGGCCGCTCCGAGCGCGGTGGTCTCGGCGACCACGGGACGGACGACCGGGACGTCGAGGATGTCGGCCTGGAACTGCATGAGCGCGTCGTTGGCGGTCATGCCACCGTCGACCTTGAGCTCGGTCAGGTCGACGCCGGAGTCGGCGTTGACCGCGTCGAGCACCTCGCGGGTCTGGAACGCGGTCGCCTCGAGGGCGGCGCGGGCGATGTGGCCCTTGTTGACGTAGCGGGTGAGGCCGACGAGGGCACCACGCGCGTCGGACCGCCAGTAGGGCGCGAACAGGCCCGAGAAGGCGGGCACGAAGTACACTCCGCCGTTGTCCTCGACGGTCTTGGCGAGCTCCTCGACCTCGGGGGCGGAGCCGATCATGCCCAGGTTGTCGCGCAGCCACTGGATCAGCGAACCCGTGACCGCGATGGACCCTTCGAGGGCGTAGTGGGGTGCGGCGTCGCCGAGCTTGTAGCCGAGCGTCGTGAGCAACCCGTTCTTCGAGTGGACGATCTCTTCGCCCGTGTTGAAGATCAGGAAGTTGCCGGTGCCGTACGTGTTCTTCGACTCGCCCTGGTCGAAGGCGGCCTGGCCGAAGGTGGCGGCCTGCTGGTCGCCGAGGATGCCGGCGATGGGCACCTCGCGCAGCAGGCTCGAGGCCTCGACCGTGCCGTAGACCTCGGACGAGCTCTTGATCTCGGGGAGCATCGACCTCGGCACGTCGAAGGCCTCGAGGATGTCGTCGCGCCACTCGAGCGTCTCGAGGTCCATGAAGAGGGTGCGCGAGGCGTTCGTCACGTCGGTGACGTGGACGCCACCGTCGGTGCCGCCGGTGAGGTTCCAGAGGACCCAGGTGTCGGTCGTGCCGAAGAGCAGGTCGCCCGCCTCGGCCTTCTCACGGGCGCCCTCGACGTTCTCGAGGATCCAGACGACCTTCGTGCCCGAGAAGTAGGTCGCGAGCGGCAGGCCGACGATCGGCTTGAAGCGCTCGACGCCACCGTCGGCGGCCAGGCGGTCGACGATGGACTGCGTGCGGGTGTCCTGCCAGACGATGGCGTTGTAGACGGCCTTGCCGGTGGTCTTGTCCCAGACCACGGCGGTCTCGCGCTGGTTGGTGATGCCGACGGCCTTGATGTTGTGGCGCGTGATGTCGGCCCGGGAGAGGGCCTGGCCGATGACCTCGCGGGTGTTCTCCCAGATCTCGGCGGGGTCGTGCTCGACCCAGCCGGCACGGGGGAAGATCTGCTCGTGCTCTTTCTGGCCGGTGGCCACGATCGAGCCCGAGTGGTCGAAGATGATGGCGCGGGTGCTGGTCGTTCCCTGGTCGATGGCCAGGATGTAGTCGGTGTCGCTCACGGGTGGAACTCCTTCGTCGTTGATGGATGCGGCTCGCACGGAGGCCCGGGTCGGTCCAGTGGAGCGGACGGGCCCGAGCCTCTGCGGGGAGCGGGTGGATCGATGGGCGTCGGACGGCGCGGGGGAGCCGGCCTCAGCCGATCAGCGGGTCGCCGGGTCAGGCGGCCAGGGGGAGGAGCGGGAAGGACAGCAGTGCCGCGAGGGCACCGCCGACGAGGGGGCCGACGACCGGCACCCAGGCGTAGGACCAGTCGCTGCCGCCCTTGCCCTTGATGGGCAGGAAGGCGTGGGCGATGCGAGGGCCGAGGTCGCGGGCCGGGTTGATGGCGTAGCCCGTGGGACCACCGAGCGAGGCGCCGATGCCGACCACGAGGAGTGCGACTGCCAGGCCGCCGAGCGGGCCGAGGTTCGCGGCGTTCGGGGAGGCGCCGTTGGTGATGGCGATGATCGTGAAGACCAGCACGAAGGTGCCGATGATCTCGGTGACGAGGTTCCAGCCGTAGTTGCGGATGGCCGGGCCGGTCGAGAACACGCCGAGCTTGGTGGCCGGGTCGGGCTCCTCGTCGAAGTGCTGTTTGTAGGCCAGCCAGACGACGACCGCACCGATGATCGCACCGACCATCTGCGCCGCGACGTAGACGAGGAACGCGGCGAACGTGATGTTGCCGAGGATCAGCTGGGCGATGCTGACGGCCGGGTTGAGGTGCGCCCCGGACGAGTACGAGGCCAGGATGCCGACGAAGACCGCGAGGCCCCAGCCGAAGTTGACCATGAGCGTGCCGCCGTTGAAGCCCTTCGTCTTCGTCAGGGCGACGTTGGCGACGACTCCGCCACCGAGGGTGAGCAGCAATGCGGTGCCCACCGTTTCTGAAAGAAAAATCAATCCCAGGTTCACGTCGACCTTCCTTGTCGTACGGCGGGGCGACAGTGCACCCGCGGTGAGCGTGTGTCAACACCTTAGTGCGGTGATCACACGTGATGAGAAGGAAAGATCCGGTGATTGCACATATGTGCATCAGGGGGTGCCGGGAGTAGGTTGAGCGGCAGCCTGGTGCACCAGAGCACCGTTCCCGGCGCCGAGAAAGGGACTTCGATGAAGAAGCTCATCAACGATCCGTCCGACGTCGTCGCCGAGGCCGTGGCCGGCTTCGGCGCGGCCCACGCGGACCTCGTGGTCGTCTCCCACGATCCGACGTTCGTCCGCCGATCGGCGGCTCCCGTGGCAGGCAAGGTCGCGATCGTGAGCGGCGGCGGCAGTGGTCACGAACCGTTGCACGCGGGGTTCGTCGGCTTCGGCATGCTCTCGGCCGCCGTGCCGGGTCCGATGTTCACGTCGCCCACGCCCGATCCGATCGTCGCCGCCACGCAGGCGGTGGATGCCGGAGCGGGCGTCCTCTACATCGTCAAGAACTACACGGGCGACGTCCTCAACTTCGAGACGGCTGCCGACCTCGTGGAGGCCGAGGGCATCCAGGTGCGCTCGGTGGTCGTCGACGACGACGTCGCGGTCAAGGACTCCCTTTACACCGCCGGTCGCCGAGGCGTCGCCGGCACGGTCGTGGTCGAGAAGACCGCCGGTGCCGCGGCCGAGCGGGGCGATTCGCTCGACGCCGTCGCCGAGGTGGCCCGACGCACGAACGCGGCGACCAGGTCGATGGGCGTCGCCCTCACCGCGGGCACCGTCCCCCATGCCGGTGAGCCGAGCTTCACGCTGGCCGACGACGAGGTCGAGATCGGGATCGGCATCCACGGCGAACCGGGCCGAGAGCGCATCCCGCTCGAACCGGTCGACGCCATCGTCGACCGGCTGCTCGACGCCGTCACCGACGATCTGGGACTCGCCTCCGGCGAGCGGGTGCTGCTCTTCGTCAACGGCATGGGCGGCACGCCGCTCGTCGAGCTCTACATCGCCTACCGTCGTGCGGCCGAGGCCCTCGAAGCACGAGGAGTCGAGGTGTACCGCAGCCTCGTCGGTTCGTACGTCACCTCGCTCGAGATGCAGGGCATGTCGATCACGGTGACCCGCCTCGACGACGAGCTGGCCGATCTCTGGGACGCCCCGGTCGAGACCGCGGCCCTGCGCCGGGGCCGGTAGGCGTCCGCGTGGACGCCAAGAGCAGGGCACGCCGCGCCGCATCACCGAACCACCGCACGATGAGAGGAACGACCACCGCATGACACTCGACGCCACCTGGACCCGGGCCTGGATCGACCGGACGGCCGACGTCGTCGCCGCCCACCACACGGCCCTCAGTGAACTCGACCGCCAGATCGGCGACGGCGACCACGGCGAGAACCTGTCCCGCGGCTTCACCGCCGTGCGCGCCCGGCTCGCCGACCTCCCCGCCGACGCGACGCCCGGAGCAGCCCTCAAACTCGTCGCCACGACGCTCATCTCGACGGTCGGCGGCGCGTCGGGTCCCCTGCTGGGCACGGCGTACCTGAAAGGGTCGGCGGCCCTGGGCGACGCCACGGAGCTGGACGCGGAGGCGCTGGTCGCCTTCCTGACCGCGGCCCGCGACGGTGTCGTGCTGAGGGGCAAGGCCGAGGTCGGCGACAAGACCATGATCGACGCGTGGACCCCGGCCGTCGACGCAGCAGCCGCCGCAGCTGCGGACGGTGTCTCGCCCGCAGGCGTCCTCCGTGCCGCAGCGGACGCCGCGGCGACCGGTGCCGCCTCGACCGAACCCCTCGTCGCCCGCAAGGGCCGAGCCAGCTACCTCGGCGAGCGTGCCGTGGGTCACCGCGATCCCGGCGCGCAGTCGTCGTCCCTCATCATCGCCGCCGCGGCCGACGCCGCGGACGGCTCGAGCAAGGAGTCCTGAGCATGCCCACCATCGGAATCGTCGTCGTCTCGCACAGTGTCAAGATCGCCGAGGGCGTGGTCGACCTCGCTCGCCAGATGGCCCCCACGACCACCCTCGTGGCCGCCGGAGGGACGGACGACGGGTCCATCGGCACCAGCTTCGACAAGATCTCCGCCGCCCTGGCCGAGGCCGGGCGGGGCGGCGGGGCGGTCGTGCTCTGCGACCTCGGTTCCGCCATCCTGACGAGCGAGACGGCCGTCGACTTCCTCGACGACGCCGACAAGCAGCGGGTGCTCATCGCCGATGCGCCACTGGTCGAGGGAACGGTCGCCGCGGCCGTCTCCGCCGAGACCGGGGGAGACCTCGAGGCCGTGGCGGCGGCCGCCCGGACGGCCACCGGAGTCGCCGACGCGCACGCCGACGAGCGCGACCTCCGAGGTGGCGACGCCGTCGAGCGCTCGGCCGTCCTCGTCAACGCGTCGGGGCTGCACGCCCGTCCCGCCGCCGACCTCGTCACGCACGCGTCTCGGTTCCAGGCCGACGTCACGGTCAACGGCGTCGACGCCAAGAGCCTGCTCCGCATCATGGGGTTGAACGTGGGCGTCGGTTCGACGGTGGCCGTCATGGCGACCGGTCCCGACGCCGCGGCCGCCGTGGACGACCTCATCGCCTTGATCGAAGGCGGTTTCGGCGAGAAGGCGAGCTGATCGCCCGCGGAGCCCGCTCCTCCTGACCTCGCGTCGCGCGGCCGCGACCTAGCGCCGTCGCGACCATTTCGTGAGGAGCATGTCGCCCGACACCAGGACGTGGTCGAGGGCGAGGCCGAGCAGGGCCATCTCGTCGCGGGCCGCGACGATGCGCGGGCCGGCTCCGCCCTCGAGGTTGGGCGACACGGTGAGGCACAGCTCGTCGACGACGTCGGCGGCGACGAGGTCGCCGAGCAACGCCGGGCCTCCTTCGGTGTGGATCTGGGGAAGCCCGCGCTCGACCAGGACCCGGACGAGGAGGCGCGGGTCCACCCGGTCGCGACCGCACGACACGACGTCGGCGACCTCGTCGAGTCGGGCCCGAGCCGCGCGGGGTGCCGCGTCGTGGGTGAGCACCAGGGGGCGGACGGGCGCGTCGGCGAAAACGCCGCTCGCCGGGTCGAGGCCGAGTCCGCTCGAGACCACGGCGAAGACGGGATGGTCGGACAGGCCCGCGGCCCGACGCCAGGCGACGGCCTCGTCGTCGAGTCGCATCGGGCCGTAGCCCTCGTCACGGACCGTGCCCGCCCCGACCACGACCACGTCGCAGAGTCGGCGCAGCAGGTCGAAGACGAGCAGGTCGGCCGGCCCGCCCAGGTCGCGCGTCCTGCCGGCCGCCGTCGCCGATCCGTCGACGCTGGCGACGAAGTTCGCCCGCACGGACGGCGTCGTCCGGTCGTGGGGCCGGTGGAGCTCGACGAGGTCGTCGATCGTCAGTGCGCCACGGCCGACCGGGGGAGCGGGGTGCAGCTGCACGAGGGTGGTCGCGGTCACAGGGCGTCCTCGTCGAGGTTGTGGCGCTCGACGAGGGGGTCCCGCCAGCCGAGGATCGCCTCGATCATCCGGACGGCGTCGACGCTGGCCCGGACGTCGTGCATGCGGACGATGCGTGCGCCCTGCAGCACGCTCACCGTGGCCGCCGCGAGCGAGCCCGCCAGGCGGTCGGGCTTGTCGCGACCGAGCGACTCGCCGACGAAGTCCTTGTTGGACACCGCGGCGAGCGTCGGGTGACCCAGGGCCGCCACCTCGGACAGGCGCCGGGTGAGTTCGAGCGAGTGCCGGGTCGTCTTGTTCAGGTCGTGCCCCGGATCGACGACGAGTCTCTCGTCGGGCACGCCGTGGGCACGGGCGACGTCGACCCGTCGTGCGAGGAACTCGACGACCTCGGCCACGACGTCGCCGTAGTGCGGACGGGGATGCGGACGCCGTGGTGCCGCCAGGCTGTGGGTGACGACGAGCGTGGCCTCGCTGTCGGCGACCACGTCGGCCAGGCGCGGATCGTGGAGCCCCGTGGTGTCGTTGACGACGTGCGCCCCGGCGGCGATGACGCGTTCGGCGACCTCGGGGCGGAAGGTGTCGACCGAGATCACGACGTCGGACCGGCTCGCGAGCGCCTCGACCACGGGCAGCACCCGGTCGAGTTCGTCGGAGGCGGACAGCTCGGGCCCGGGCGCGAACGGGACGCCCCCGATGTCGACCCAGTCGGCGCCCGCCTCGGCCGCGTCCACGGCGGCCTCCACGGCGCGGTCGAGGGCGAAGGTGGCGCCACGGTCGAAGAACGAGTCGGGCGTGCGGTTGACGATCGCCATCACGGCGACCTGGTGCGAGAAGTCGAAGGTCCGCGACCCGATGCGGCGGCGGGGGACGAGGAGGGGCGGCACGGCGAATCC
>NZ_LR733392.1:924605-1238379 GCF_902506305.1 Frigoribacterium sp. 9N | reverse complement strand
GGTCGGCCGCGGGGGAGGGAGCGGCCGCCTCAGCCACGGGAGGTGCCGATCAGGGCGACCGCCTCGGCCCGCGCCGACGGCGTGGACAGGACGCCCCGGCTCGCGAGCGTCACCGTCGTGCTGCCCGTCTGACGGGGGCCCCGGGTCGTGACGCATCCGTGCGAGGCGTCGAGCACCACGAGGACGCCGTCGGGGCAGGCGCCGGTCTCCACGGCCTCGGCGATCTCCTCGCCGAGCCGCTCCTGGAGCTGGGGGCGCGAGGCGACCGCGTCGACCACGCGGGGGAGCGCACCCAAGCCGACGATCGTCTCGCCCGGGACGTAGGCCACGTGAGCGACGCCGACGAAGGGCAGCAGGTGGTGCTCGCACACCGACCGGAACGAGATGTCGCGAACGATCACGACCTCGCCCAGCTGGTGCGCTTCGGCCGGGACGGTGGCCTGGCGGACGAGTTCGGCCGCGTCGACCGTGAGCCCCGAGAAGAACTCGGCGTAGGCGTCGGCCACGCGTCGGGGGGTCGACTCGAGCCCGGGCCGGTCGACGTCCTCACCGATCGCGGCGAGCAGTTCGAGCACGGCGGCCTCGATGCGGGGCCCGTCGATCGGCGGAGGAGTCATCGCACCATCCTCTCAGGCGGAGGGGCCGACCGCGCCGTCCGTGCTGCTCCCGAGGTCGACGGCGGTCTCGCGGGGGAGCGCCTCGTGGTGGCGCCGTCCGTGGCTGCGCCGCGCCTCCTTCATCTCGGCCTCGAAGAGGTGCTTCTTGCCGTCCGCCAAGGAATCACGTACGTTCTTCTCATGGTCGCGGAAGGCGGCGTAGTAGCCGTCGTCGTAGTCCTCGACGAGTTGGTAGGTCCAGCGTCCCTCGACGACGTTGCGACCGACGAGGTCCCGGTCCAGCAGGTCGGCGATCTCGTCGTGCCCGGCTCGGCGAAGCGATTCCACGGCATCGCCGAGGGCGAGGTCGGCCTTGCCGGTCAGTCGGTGGAATCCGTAGAGGAATCCACGGGCCTGCTCGACGATCTCGAGCGCGGCGGAGAGTTCACCGAGGGCAGCGACGGTGTCGTCGTCGAGCCCCTGGGGTCGGCGATGCGCGTCGTCGGGCGGCGTGGGGGTCGTGTCGGTCGTCATGCGACCAGGAAACTCCGAGGAGGCGCGGCGTGCGTCAGCGGGGAGCGCTTCCGTCGCCCCTCTCGATGTTACTTGACATAATGTGCATTATCAGTCACGCGCGGATGACGCCGGAAGGGGTGCACGGTGGCTCGGGTGGCGCCCCGCCCTCATGCCCCGGACGACTCGGCCAGCACCCGACGCAGCAGCTCGGCCAGGTCGCCGGGTTCGACCGGCTCGTCGGTGGTCGCCAGCTCCTCGAGGGTGAACCAGCGCGACTCGACGATGTCGCTGCGCTCGTCGTCGGTCCAGTCGTCGTCGACGACCTCGAAGTGCGGAAGGCGGACGACGTAGAACTCGGCGTGACCGTGCGTGTGGTCGGCGTCGTCCCACGACACCTCGAAGTCGTCCACGCGCACGACGTCACCGATCTCGGTGACCACCTGACCGGTCTCTTCGTGCAACTCGCGGATCGCCGCCTCGACATGGGTCTCGCCCGGGTCGACCCCGCCACCCGGCGTGATCCAGCGAGCGAAGCGACTCGTGTCGGGCGCCACCGTCTTCATCAGCAGCACGCGGTCGTCGTCGTCGAGGACGAGGAGGCGCGAGGTCGGTCGGACGATGCGCTCGGTCACGAAGGGGCCCGTCTCAGACGATCGGGGCGAAGTCGCTGGTGTCGCCCACCAGGCGGGTGTGGTCGGCCGGGACGGGGTCGACGGCGGCCGACGCGACCTCGGCTGCGAACTCCGCGACGTTGTACAGCTTGCCCGCGCTCTCTTTCCGCGACGAGATGGCACCGGGGTTCGAGCGTTCGAGCAGGGTCGCCGTGATCGTGCCCTCGATCATGTCCCCCGAGACCACGACGAACTCGACGCCCGCGGTCTCGAGCTGCGGCAGCATCTCGCGCAGGGCGTCCTCGCCGGCACGCTTGCTGAGGGCGACGGGGAGGTACTCGGGCATCGTCTCGGTCGTGCGGATGAAGTGCGCCTGGTGGCTCGTGACGAAGACGACGCGCGACCCCGGGGCGAGCAGCGGCAGGGCCGCGGTCAACAGCGCCACCTGGGCGTCGCGGTTGAGCTTGAGCGCGTAGTCCTCGGCCATGCCCGTCTCCATGCCGCCCGAGGCGTTCATCACGAGCACGTCGAGGCCGCCCCAGGCGTCACGCACCGTGTCGAACATCGCCGCCAGGCTGGCCTCGTCGGTGAGGTCGGCCCCGATGGCGATCGCCTCGCCGCCCGCCTGCTCGATGGTCGAGACGAGCTGCAGTGCGCGCTTCTCCTTGTTGCGGTAGTTCACGACGACCTTGGCTCCGGCCTCGGCGAAGTAGCGCACGGTGTCGGCACCGATCCCCCGGGACGATCCGGTGACCAGGACTCGGGCTCCGGCGAGGGACTCTGCGGCGAGGGGGTTGGACAAGGCGTGCTCCAGACTGTGCGGGGATCGATCGGCCCGTGGACCGGACTCGACCCTACCAATCCCCCTCGTCATCGTCAGGGGCGGGTGATAGTTTTCATAACAGGGGAACGAGAGAAGGTCGACGTGGACGTCTTGAACGATTACGCATGGGTCGCGTGGATCGCGCTCATCCTGGTGTTCGTCATCGTCGAGGTGACGACGCTCGAATTCACCTTCCTCATGCTCGCCATCGGCAGCGTCGGCGGTCTGCTCGCCGGCCTCTTCGGTGCCCCGTGGTGGCTGCAGGCGATCATCGCGGCCGTCCTCGCGGTCCTGTTGCTGTTCACCGTGCGGCCGCCGTTGCTGCGGGCGCTCCGCCGCGGGGGCGATCCGACCCCCAGCAACGTCGAGGCGCTGCTCGGGCTGCGCGGCACGGTCGTCGTGCCCATCGGCTCCGACCCCGGCCAGGTCAAGCTGTCGAACGGCGAGACCTGGACGGCCCGCGTGCTGTCCTCCCCCGCGACGTCGGCAGGCGCCGACCTCGCACTCGACACCGGGGCCCCGGTCGTCGTGACCGCCATCGAGGGGTCGACCGCCTTCGTCGCCCCCGCAGAGAGGTCCTGAAGCCATGGACACCATCAGTGCCGGAACCGTCGTCACGATCGTGGTCGTCGCGATCGTCGTCGTGCTCGTCCTCGTCATCCTCTTCCGCTCGGTCCGCATCATCCCGCAGGCGAGTGCCGGCGTGGTCGAACGTCTGGGGCGGTACCACAAGACCCTCTCCCCCGGGCTCAACCTGCTGGTGCCGTTCATCGACCGCGTGCGGCCGCTGATCGACATGCGCGAGCAGGTCGTCTCGTTCCCGCCGCAGCCCGTCATCACCGAGGACAACCTGGTCGTCTCGATCGACACGGTCGTGTACTTCCAGGTGACCGACGCCCGGGCGGCCACCTACGAGATCGCCAACTACCTCGGGGCCGTCGAACAGCTCACGACGACCACGCTGCGCAACGTGGTCGGTGGGTTGAACCTCGAGCAGGCCCTCACCAGTCGCGACAACATCAACGGCCAGTTGCGCATCGTGCTCGACGAGGCCACCGGCAAATGGGGCATCCGGGTCGGTCGCGTCGAGCTGAAGGCCATCGATCCGCCCCTGTCGATCCAGGACTCCATGGAGCAGCAGATGCGTGCCGAGCGCAACCGTCGCGCCGCCATCCTCACCGCCGAGGGCACCAAGCAGTCCCAGATCCTCGAGGCCGAGGGGTCGCGACAGTCGTCGATCCTCAAGGCCGAGGGCGACGCCAAGGCCCAGGTGCTGCGGGCACAGGGCGAAGCCGAGGCCATCGCGACGGTCTTCAACGCCATCCACGCCGGCGACCCCGACCCGAAGCTGCTCGCGTACCAGTACCTCCAGACCCTGCCGAAGATCGCGGACGGCTCGGCCAACACGATGTGGATCATCCCGAGCGAGTTGACCGAGGCCCTGAAGGGCATCGGGCAGGGCTTCTTCGCCCCGCGCGACCCGAACGCCCCGGGGTGGACCCCGACCGAGGCCCCCAAGGTCTCCGAGATGGACGTCACGCCCGACCTCGCATCTACCGTCGACCTCGAGGCCGAACCGGACCTCGGCTTCCCGACCGTCACCACGCCCGGTGAGACCGGCTCCGGGGTCGGTTCCGGAGGCGCGGGTGCGGCCGGCGCCGATCGGCCGGCTCCCGGGGCGGGCGCGTCGGACACCGGGCCGACCACTCCTCCGGCGACCTCGTAGTGCCGTCCGCTCCCCCGGTCTCGGCCGGCTGGTTCGCTCCCGCCGGCCCCCGGGTGTTGGCGCATCGCGGCCTGGCCGTCGACGCCCCGGAGAACACGATGCTGGCGTTCGCCCTCGCCGTGTCGGCCGGGGCGACGTACGTCGAGACCGACGTGCACGCCACGCGCGACGGCATCGCGGTGATCAGCCACGATCCCGACCTGACGCGGCTCGCGGGACGCGAGCAGCGCCTCCTCGACCTCGACCTCGCGGAGGTCAAGATGGTCCGGCTCGACGGTGAGCACGAGATCCCCACCCTCGACGAGGCGCTCGACGCCTTCCCCGAGACCCGGTTCAACATCGACCTCAAGTCGGACGAGGCCGTCGCGCCGGCCGTCCGAGCGATCGCCCGCGTCCGGGCGAATGATCGCGTCCTGGTGACCTCGTTCGACCACCGGAGGCGTCTGCGGGCGGTCCGGGCGCTGCCGGGAGTCGCGACGTCGGCCTCGTCCCGGGGCATCGTCGCGGCGGTGGCCGCAGGCCTCGTCCCGCTCCCCCGCCTCCGGCGGTCGCTGGTGCGGCGCGCCCTCGCCGGGTGCCGGGCCGTCCAGGTCCCCGAGCGCAAGGGCCCGGTCCGCATCGTCACGACCGCGCGCGTGGCCGAGTGGGCGGCCCTGGGTGTCGAGACGCACGTGTGGACCGTCAACGAGCCTGCCGACATGGTGAGGCTGCTCGACCTGGGCGTGCACGGCATCGTCACCGATCGCGCCGACCTGGCGCTCGAAGAGGTGCGTCGGCGCGACGTGTGACCCTGGCCCGAGACTGCCCGGGCACTGTGAAGGGACTGTGAAATCGCACGGCTCGGAACGGCGGAGGTCCAGAACGGGTTACAACGGGTGATTGCAACGCGAGAGGAGACCACACAATGGCAGATCGCAGTTTGCGCGGAATGAGGCTCGGCAGCCAGAGCCTGCAGAGCGAAGAGGGCGTGGAGTTCTCGCCCCGCAAGAAGGCCGTCTACCAGACGACCGACGGTCAGACGTTCGACATGGTGTTCGCTGCGGACGCCGAGATCCCGGACATCTGGCAGTCGCCCAAGAGCGGCCAAGAGGGTCGTCTGCTCTCGGCCGACGGCAAGCCCGTCGAGATCGACGCCGGAGACGTGAAGGTCCCCCGGAGCCACTGGGACATGTTGCTCGAGCGACGCAGCCGCGACGAGCTCGAGGAGCTCCTCCAAGAACGACTCGACTTCCTCAGGGCCCGAAAGGGTCAGCACAAGATCGGCGCCTGACGACCCGTCCGGCAGCGATCCGACGAGAAGGCCCGACCACCTCACGGTGGTCGGGCCTTCTCTCGTCTCGGCGGGGCCGGACCGTCAGTCGACGACCCGCCACCGCGGCAGGACCGGATCGGGTGCCTCGTCGAGCCGGCGTCGACGAGTGGAACGTCGGGTCCCGATGAAGAGGCGCGACAGCAGCAGCATCGCGAGACCGAAGAACGACACGAGGAGTTCGATCGCCCGACTCGCCACGACGGCGGGGGTCGTCCCGGTACCGAGGTCGACGACAGCCACCATCGTTCCGGGCTCGTAGTCGGAGATGCTCGCGGTCGTCCTGCCCGAGGCGTCGATGGCCCGCGTCGAGGCGACGGTCGAGACGTTGACGAGGGGACGTGCCGTCTCGATCGCCCGCAGGCGCGCGATGGCGAGCTGTTGCTCGTTCTCGTCGGTCTGCCCGGGACGGGTCCCGAAGTCGGCGTTGTTCGTCTGGCCGATGATGACCTGCGCGCCCTCGTCCATCATGTTGGTGATGAGCTGGTCGTCGACGATGTCGAAGCAGATCGATATCCCGGCACGGAAGTCGCCGAGGTCGAAGACCTCGTCCCGCGTGCCCGGCGTGTAGTCCCGCCCGATGAGGTCGATCAGGTCGGGAGCGAAGGGCCGCCAGAAGGCGCGATCGGGGACGTACTCCCCGAACGGGACCGGGTGCTTCTTGTCGTACTGGTCCGTCACGCCACCGCCCGACCAGAGCAGGGACGAGTTGTGGACGGTCGCACCGTCGTCGCTCTCGGTGATGACGCCCGACACGAGGGGGGCGTCGTAGCCACGGGAGATCGCGTCGAAGACGTACTGGCCGGTGGCGTCGCGGGTGGGATCACGGTCGCTGCCTCCCTCGGGCCAGACGATCATGTCGAGGGAGCGCTGGTCCTCCGGCAGCCGTGCGAGCTGGGCCTGCAGGTCGCTCATCGCGAGCACCTGGGCGTTGGTCAGGTCGCCGTACTGCCGGTCGGCGAAGTAGCCGGCGTCGCCGTCGCCCTGGACGGCGGCGATGGTGGCGGTGCCCGAGGAGTGCGTCGGCCAGTGCGGCACCGCGAGGGCGGCGACCACGACCGTGGCAGCGGCGAGCACGCGGGTCGAACCCCGGACGGTCGTCTGCAAGGCGAGCTGGATCAGTGCGGCGACGATCGCCACCATGAGGAACGACAGCCCCGAGATGCCGAGCCAGGCGACGAGACCGGCGAACGGGCTCTCGGACTGGCTGAGGGCCACGCGACCCCAGGCGAAGCCGCCGTAGGGCCAGTTGCCGGCGACGAACTCACGGAGCGTCCAGAGCCCCCCGACGACGACGGGCAGGAGGACCGTGCGGCCCAGGGTGCCGGGCCAGATGAGCGGGACCCAGCGGTACGCGAGGGTGATGAGCATCGCCCCGGCGGCGAAGAAGAGCGCCTCGAGGGTCGACAACGCGGCCCAGGGCACGACACCGAGGAAGAGCGTCGCCCACGAGATGTGGATCAGGTAGAAGGACAGGCCCGCCACGAGGCCGACCAGGAAGGAACCGCCGAGCGATCGGCCCCGGAGGGCCACCAGCACGAACCCGATGCCGACGAAGGTCAGCGGCCAGACGTCGCCGTCCGGGAAGCCGCCGTCGAGGACGGCGCCGGCACCGAGGGCGACGATCAGGGCGAGCCAGAGGGGCAGTCGGACGTCGGTCGCTCGGGAAGACACCCCGTGATTCTAGGTGGCGGCGTCTGGGAGGCCGGTCGTCCTCGGCGGACGTCCGGCCTCGTCGGGGAGGAGGGTCAGGGGCCGACCGCGGTGTAGGCCACGATGCCGCGACGGACGGCGTCGAGCGCCTGCCGGGCCGTCGGACCGACCGGCAGGTCCCCCACGACCGACAGCTGGTCGAGCAGGTCGATCGTCTGCTTCGTCCAGCGGACGAAGTCGCCGGCGGCGAGGTCGGCGTCGTCGAGCACAGAATCGAGTGCGGCACCTCGGGCCCAACGGTGCATCGCGAGGGCGAGACCCGGTGCCGGGGGCTGGCTGCCCGGAAGGTGGTGCTCGTGCTCGAGGTCGTCGAGCTCCGCCCAGAGCAGCTGCGTGGCGTCGAGCGCGGCACGGAACTCGCCGCGAGGCAGGAATCGCTCGGAGAGCTGGCCTTCGTCCCGACGGGGCTCGTACACGAGGGTGGCCGCCATGGCCGCCATGGACGGCACGTCGAGCATGTTCCACACACCGAGGCGCAGGCTCTCGGCCACGAGCAGGTCGCGATCGCCGTAGATGCGCCGCAACGTGCGACCGGTCGGGGCGACGGTGACCTCGGCGTCCCGCGGGACGCGACCCGCCCCTCCTGCGTTCGTGCCCGTGGGGACGAGGTAGCCGCGGTCGAGCAGCACGTCGGTGACCCGGTCGAAGACCTTGGCGACCGCGCCGGTCCGACTGCGGATCTGCGCCGACAGTTGGTCGGTCTGCTTCTTCAGCTTGAACCAGCGCTCGGACCAGCGGGCGTGCTGTTCGCGCTCCGGACAGGCGTGGCAGGGGTGCGTCCGCACCTGCCGACGCAGTTCGCCGATGCGACGCTGACGCTTGTCGCGCTCGGCCCGCGACTGCGAGTCGGCCCGGGCCGCCCCCTGCTTCTCGAGGTCGCCGACCTCGCGACGCAGCATCGTGTACTCGCCGAAGTCGCCCAGATGGCAGGCCATCGACGCGGCGTAGCCGTCGAGCGACTGCTGCTGCGATCGCACCTTGCGGGCCAGGTCGACGACCGAGCGGTCGGCCTGGAACTGGGCGAACGACGTCTCGAGCACCTCGCGGGTGCGGGATCGCCCGAACTGCTCGATGAGGTTGACGGCCATGTTGTACGTCGGCCGGAAGCTGCTGTTCATCGGGTAGGTGCGCCGCGAGGCCAACGAGGCGACGGCCTGCGGGTCGAGACCCTGCTGCCACTGGATGAGCGAGTGGCCCTCGACGTCGATGCCCCGGCGACCGGCACGACCGGTCAACTGGGTGTACTCGCCGGGCGTGATGGGCACCCGAGCCTCGCCGTTGAACTTCTCGAGCTTCTCGAGCACGACGGTGCGGGCCGGCATGTTGATGCCGAGCGCCAGCGTCTCGGTCGCGAACACGACCTTGACGAGCTTCTTCTGGAAGAGCTCTTCGACGACTTCCTTGAAGGCCGGCAACAGGCCGGCGTGGTGAGCCGCCACACCTCGCTCGAGCCCGTCGAGCCACCGCCAGTAGCCGAGGACCGCGAGGTCTTCGTCGCGCAGGGTGCGACAACGGGCCTCGACGATCTCGCGGATCTCACGACGCTGGTCGGCGGTCGTGAGACGGATGCCCGACCTCAGCACCTGGGACACGGCCTGGTCGCAGCCGACCCGGCTGAAGACGAAGAAGATGGCGGGAAGCAGGTTCTGGTCGTCGAGCATCTCGACGATCTTCCAGCGGTCGAGGCGACCGGGACCACCCTGCGTCGGCGGTACGACGTGGCCCCGGGGGCCGGTCCGACCCGCGGAGTGGCCGTCTCGACGACCACCGCTCCGCCCGCCGCGTCGGCCGAGGGAGGTCGCGCGCAGGAGCTCGGGGTTGACCCGGTTCGTCGCGGCCTGCCCCGAGGAGTCGAAGAGGTCGAGGAACTTGCCCCCGACCAGGACGTGTTGGTCGAGCGGCACGGGACGGTCCTCGGAGACGATGACCTCGGTGCTCCCCCGGACCGTCTGGAGCCAGTCGCCGAACTCTTCGGCGTTCGACACCGTGGCGCTCAACGAGATGAGCCGCACGTCGAGCGGCAGGTGGATGATGACTTCTTCCCAGACCGCGCCGCGGAACCGGTCGGCCAGGAAGTGGACCTCGTCGAGGACGACGTACCGCAGGTCGGTCAGCATCTCGGACCCGGCGTAGATCATGTTGCGGAGCACCTCGGTCGTCATCACGACGATGCGCGCCCGGGAGTTCACGTTCGTGTCACCGGTGAGCAGCCCGACCTCGGACGCTCCGTACTCGGCCACGAGCTCTTGGAACTTCTGGTTGCTCAGTGCCTTCATGGGTGCGGTGTAGAACACCTTGGCCCGCGGGTCCTGCATGGCGAGGTGGATCGCGTACTCGGCCACCAGGGTCTTGCCGGCGCCGGTCGGTGCTGCGACGAGGACGCTGTCGCCCGCTTCGAGGGCGGCGCACGCGGCGAGCTGGAACGGGTCGAGCGCGAAGCCGAGACGGGACCGGAAGGCCTGGAGCTTGGGGGTCTTGTCTCGCGTCTTCGCCGCGGCGAAGCGTTCCGCGGGACTGAGGTCGGGGCTCACCGGGTCACCCCGCCGCGAGTTCGGCGTCGAGCGCGGCCGCCCGCTTCGCGACCCGGCGGTCGTGCAGCCAGGCGACGCCGGCGGCGAGGAAGAACAGCACGATCATGGGGATGGCCAGGAGGAACATCGAGAAGATGTCGGCCGACGGGGTCGCGATCGCGGTGAACAGGACGATGACGAGGATGGCCACCCGCCAGCCCTTGACGATGGCGGCGGCCGAGACGACGCCCACGAAGTTCAACAGCACCAGGAACACCGGCATGACGAAGGCGATGCCCACGGCGAGCACCAGCTTGAGGACGAAGTCGTAGTAGACCTTCGACTCGATGATCGTCGCGTCCTGGGTGTCGACGAAGCCGGTCATGACCTCGACGATGTGGGGCAGCACGTACCACCCCGCCAGGCAGCCGCCCAGGAAGAGCGGGATGGCGGTGCCGATGAAGCCGACGGCGTAGAGCTTCTCTTTGCGCACGAGGGCGGGGACGATGAAGGCCCAGACCTGGTACAGCCAGACGGGACTGGAGATGACGACCCCGACGGTGACCGCGATCTGGAGCTTCAGGTCGAAGGCGCCCGTGATGTTCGAGTAGTTGAGGGTGGTCTCACCCGTGCGTGCCGCCGCGATCGCCTCGACCGGCGACCTCAGGGCGTCGAGGACGAAGGGCGCGAGGAACCAACCGGCGACAGCGGCCAGGATGAGGGCCAGGGCGGAGATGAAGAGTCGCTTGCGCAACTCGAGCAGGTGTTGCCCGAGGGACATCTTGCCGTCACGGCCTCGGCTGCGGCCCGTGCCCCTCCCCTGGGTGCTGTCGCCACGAGTCGTCGTCGTGGCCACGCGTCAGGACTTCGGCGGGACGTCGCGGTTCGGCGACGGGTACGAGTCGTCGACGCGGCGTGCGGTCGGACCGTCGGTGTACCGGGCGGACGAGTCGTCCGGACGACGCACGGGACGGTCGTCGAGGTCGTCGTCGACGGCCGACTCCTTCTTGTCGCTGTTGACCTCGTTCTTGAAGATGCGCATCGACTGGGCGATGCTCTTCGCGAGGGCCGGCAGCTTCGGCGCACCGAAGAGCAACAGGACGATCGCCAGGATGATGATCAGGTGCCAGCCTGAGAGCGCGTTTCCGAACATGATGGGGTCTCCTTGCGGGGCAGGGTGACGTCCACTCTACCGTGCGGGCTCGTCCGCGGCAGGCACGGCGCAGGCGATGCACAGGGCGTGCCGCAGCCGGACGTTCAGGGGGCGACGGACGGGTCGACGGACGGGTCGACGTCGTAACGCTCGATCGCCCGACGCGCCCAGTCGGCGACGGCCGAGCGCGCCGACTCGGGCCCGACGACCTCGGGGTGACCCGGGAGTCCCGCCACGAGCCGACAGAGCGTGCCGAGTCGGTTGACGCGCAACCGGAGGCGCACGCGGTCGTGCGGGAGGGGTTCGGGTTCGTCGGGACCGTAGTCCGCGAGGAGCGGCGCCGCGGCGGCGTCGAGGTCGAGCACCACGACCAGGTCGTCCGGAGACCCCTCGAACAGCGTCTCGGGCAGGGTGACGTCGTCGGCCCGGTGAGCGATCGGAGTCGCGGTGAGCGCCGGGGAGGCGATCCGGTCGAGTCGGAACGTCCGGGGCGCCTCGCGCAGGTGGTCCCAGGCCCTGAGGTACCAGTCGGCGTCGACCGACTCGACCCGCAGCGGGTCCACCCGCCGTCGTTCCGCGACCCCCCGGGTGCCGCGATAGTCGAACTCGAGTTGGACGCCCGCCTCGACCGCCCGGCCGACGAGCCCCAGGACCTCGTTCGTCTCGGACTGGTCGACGGCCACCTGGCTCGGTTCGCTGGACGCCCCACGCGACAGCTTGCTCATCAGTGTGGCGATGGCCGCGCGGTCCGCGTTCTCGGGCAGCGACGAGAGGTACTGCAGGCCCGCGATGAGGGCGGCCGCTTCGCGAGCGGAGAACCGTGGCGAGTCGTCGATGGCGACGAGGTTGGTCAGCACGATGACGTCGTTCTGCTCGAAGTCGTCCCACGCGATGTCGAAGAGGTCGCCGTGCTGGTACTGCGTCGTCTCGCCAGGGACGCCCGAGACGGCGATCAGCTCGACCGCACGCCGGATCTCGCTCACGCTCACGCCGAAGTGCGCGGCCGCCTCGGCCACGCTGACTCGCTCGTGGTCCATGAGCCACGGGACGAGCGACAGCAGGAAGGCGAGCTTGTCGGCCGCGTGGAGGGCACCGCGGGGCTCAGCCACGGGCACCCCCGTCGACCGGGCCGGTGGTGTGGGCGGCGAGCACGGCCTCGAGGCGGGTGCGCACCAGGGCACGGAGTCCGTCGGGTTCGACGACGGTGACCTCGGGACCGAAGGAGGCCAGCTCGTCGGCGAGCAGGTTGTCGTCGGTCCAGTGGACGAGGAGCGTGTCGGGATCGAGACGGGTCGTGCCACGGCGCTTGCCGAGTCGGGTCTCGGCGTCGGACAAGGGCTCGACGCGGACGGTCGCGGTGCGATCGCGCCAGACCTGCTCGAGGTCGGCCAGCGCGCGCTCGGCCGTGGCGTCGTCGGGTCTCGTGTACGGGGTGGTGGTCAGCTGGACGGGGCCGACGACACGGGACAGGAGGAAGGTCTTGAGCGCCCCCGTGCCGACCTCGACCGCCGACACCAGCCACCGGCCCTGGTGCTGGACCAGGGCTGCCGGGGCGACCTCGCGCCGGCGGGCGGACTCGTCACCGGGCTTCAGGTAGTCGAACCGGACGACGACGCCCCGGTCGAGCGCCGTCCGCAGCGGCTCGAAGGCCGCGTCGCGGGAACGGAGCCGAGGGGCGTACTCGAGCTCGGGCACGCTCGCCGCGCCGCCGAGCGAGCGCAACTTGAGGAGTGCCCGTCGGGACTCGTGGGAGAGCGACCCCTCGCGCCACACCATCGCCGCCAAGGTGAGGAGGGCGGTCTCCTCGGACGAGAACGAGATGTCCTCGGGCAGTTCGTACGCGCCCCGCGGGATGCGATAGCGGAGGGCCTGGTTGTTGCCTGCCGCCGCGGGATCGTCGATCGTCTCGAGGGGGACGCCCAGTTCGCGGATGTCGTCCTTGTCCCGCTCGAACTGCCGCTCGAGCGCGGCGTTGTCACCCGAGCGCGAGTACCTCTGGCGGTACCCCTGGACGGTCGACAGGATCTCGGTCTTGCTCAACCCGGAGTCCGTCGCGAGCAGGGCCAACACGAGGCTGAACAGTCGCTCTTCGACGGGGACGCGGGGGGTGCGGGCAGTGGGCACGGCGACCGGCTCAGCAGGGCCGGGTCATCGGATCGCCCCGAGCACGTCGAACACGTACACGTAGGCGGAGCCACCGCTGTCGGACGTCGCGGGGAGCACGACCATGACCTGCGAGCCGACCTGCTGGCCCACCAGGGCCGACCGGATGTCGTCGGGGATCTGCTCGTCGCCGAGGTCGACCGGCGTCGCCGAACCGCCGTTGGTCCAGGTCGACCCCGCGACCGTGGACGGCTGGCTCCAGGTGACGGCCGTGAACTGCACCACAGCGGAGTCGTCGGCGGTCAACGTCGGACCGTGCCCCTTGCGGACGAGGTGCACGACCTCGTCGGTGGGGGCGTCACCCGCGGGGATCGTGATGCCGGGTGCACCGTCGGGGGCGGTGACCACCGCGGGCAGGCCGTCCGCGCCGAGCTGGAGGGCCCCGTCGGCCTTCGCGAGGAACGCCCGCTTGACGTCGACGACGGCGACGTAGGCGGCGTCGGGATCGTCGTTCGGGGTCGACGCGGCGCCGTTGATCGATGCCGAGAGGTCGCTGGCCTTGACGGCGACCGCGACGCGCGAACCCACCGTGGAGCACTCCAACGCGTCGACGAGCGGGGCGAGCGTCTGCCCGCCCACCGTCAACGGGACGTTCGTCGAGCCGTCGTAGCCGCTGTCCTCGAGTTCCTGGCCCGTGCTGCCGTCGAACAGGGTGTAGTCGATGACGACCGGGGTGCCGTCGACGAGTCGTTGACCGTCGCCCTCGATGAGCGTCGAGACCTCGGTCTTCTTGGTCACGATCGGCGTCGGCACGTCGACGTCGGGCTTCGTGCCGAAGTCGCCGGTCGCGGTGACGACCGAGGCGGCGTCACCCGTGGGAGGGCAGCCGGCAGAGCCGGGGCCGGCCGTGCTCGAGCAGGCCGTCATCGAGGCGAGCAGGCCGACCGTCACGACGAGGGCGGGGATCTTGCGCACGGGGACTCATTTCGTGGAGGCGACCGGGGGTNCGCTGGCACAGCCGGCGAGCAGGGCGAGACCGGCGAGGCCGCCGGCGACCCCGAGGAGGCGCGGGTGACGGAGGCGGGACGACGGGCGGTCCCCGAGGCGGGCGGGTGGACACAGTCAACTGCCTGCGGGGCTCCGTGCCAAGCGTGTGACGGGGGCGGGCTCCGTCGGCGGCCGGCGCCGCGCCTCCTGCGCTGGCCGCGCCTCCTGCGCTCGCCGCGCCCGGCCGACACCGCGCCTCCTGCCCTCCACGCCAGGAGATGGCCACAGCGCCAGGACTGGTCGTGGCGCCGTGACCACATGGTGGCGGGTTGGCGGGCTGCACCAGACCTCCCTGCTCTCGCCGCCACGAAGTGAACATGCCGCCACTTTTTCTCGTGGCGGAGTGTTCAGTTCGTGGCGGGCTGGCAGCGACGGTTGGCGGGCCGGCGGGCTGCGGCGGTGGTGGTGGGCGAGACGGCGGGTCGGGTGCAACGGGTGTTTGCTCGGGACAACACGAATCCACGGCCCGGACCAGCACTGGAGGCACGTCATGCGAGAACTCGGAATCGTCAGGACCCTGACCGCCCTCGAGAACGCCGAGCGGCTGGACCCGCTCGTCGACCGCGTCGCCGGCGTCGTCGACCGGGTCCTCGCGCCGCGCAGCCTGCGCGACGTGCTGCACGGCGTCCCCGCCGGCCACCCGTTGCACCCCGTGATGGTGCTCGTGCCGACCGGCGCCTGGATCAGCGCGGCCGTGCTCGACCTGCTGCCCGGCCAGGACCGGGCCGCCCGGACCCTCGTCGGCGTGGGCGTGCTCGCCGTGGCGCCGTCCGCGCTCGCCGGCTTCGCCGACTGGGCCGCGACGCACGAGCAGCAGAAGCGCGTCGGCCTCGTCCACTCGGCGGCCAACCTCGTCGCGACGGCCCTGTACGGGGCCTCGCACCTGCAGCGCGTGCGAGGACGGTCGCTCAGCGCCAAGCTGCTCGGCTTCGCGGGGCTCGGTGCCGTCTCGGCCGGCGGCTTCATCGGCGGACACCTCGCCTATCGTCAGGCCGTCGGCGCCAACCACGCCGAGGACGTCCCGCACCTGGTCGCGCCCGGCTGGCACGAGATCGCCCGGGTCGACGAGCTGCCCGACCGCGAACTCACCGCCCTCGAGGTGTCGGGCCAGCCCGTGGTGGCGTATCGCCACGGCGACCGCGTCGAGGTGCTGTCGGACACCTGCAGCCACCTGTCGGCGTCCCTCGCCGACGGCCGCGTCGGCACGGAACGCGGCGAGGCCTGCGTCACCTGCCCGTGGCACGACAGCGTCTTCTCGCTCGCGACGGGCGAAGTCGTCCACGGGCCGGCGACCTCGCCCCAGCCGCGCTTCGAGACCCGCGTCGTCGACGGCACGCTGGAGGCGCGGCTGCCGAACGCCGGCTGAGCCCAGCCGTCCGTCGCTCGCCGCGCCTCCCTGCCCTCGCCGCCACGAAGTGGACATCACGCCACGAAGTAAACAAGCCGCCACCTTTTTGCGTGGCGGAATGTTTAGTTCGTGGCGGGCTGGCGGGCTGGCGGGCTGGCGGGCTGGCGGGCCGGCGGGGTGCGGCGGCGTCCAGGCGGGCGGGGCACACTGTCGGCATGTACCGAGGCCTGCCGACCATCTCGTTGCCCGAACCCGAGCGTCCGCCGTTCGTCGACCGGCTGCAGCGGGCACTCGACCTGGCCGCCGCGGAGGAGAGCGGGCGCCTGCGGGTCGTCCACTCGTGGGTCGGCGACGAGGTGCCAGGTGGTGCGATCCGTCGTGCTGGCTGGCAGTCGCGCGTGCTGACGATCACGGGCCCACGGCGGGCGCCGATCGACGTCTGGTTCGACGCTGACGACGGCGACGTCAGCGTGATCGGCGACGTGTCGGTGCCGGACTGGTCGCTGCACGACGCCGAGGCCGAGTCCGCCTGCCTCGCCGCGTCCGGCCAGCTGCTGCACGACCTCGCGGCCGGTCGCCTGCCCCGCGGTCGCCGCTCGGACTTCGTCCGGTCGAGCACCGTGCTCGCCCTGATCGGTGCCGGCGCGGTGGTCGGCGCGGTCGTCGTCGACGTGCTGCGCGCCCGGGGTCGGGGCCGCTCGGTCTGACGGGCGGCGCGTCCTCACCGGACGACCCGCGCCTCCGCTGACGAGCGGCGCGTCCTCGCCGGGCGACCCGCGCGTCCTCGCCGGACGACCCGCGCCTCCTCGGGGCGTCGTGGAGCGCCGACGCGCCTAGCGGTCGTGCCGCTCGAAGAACGCCGTCGACGGCGGCAGCAGCATCAGCAGGGAGGCGATCAGCGCGCAGATCACGGACGCCCACTCGAGCACCCCGCCGCCGCTCGCCCCGCTCACGCCGCCCAGCACCTGCAGGATCGTCAGCACGAGCAGCACGGTGCGTGCCCAGCGGCGCCCGTCGCGCATCGACCGCACGACCGCGAGCTGCACCAGGGCGACCACGATCGCGAACACGCCGCCGGCGATGTCCGCCCCGCGCGGGTCGGCCAGGGCCCCGCCGGACGTCGACACCCGGGCCGGCCCGCCGAACAGCATCAGCAGGACGGCACCGACGACGCCCAGGGCGACGACGGCGATCCACAGGGCGTACGCCGCCGAGATCGTGCGGGGGGCGGGTGGGGCGGCGTCGCGCATCGGGCCTCCTCGATCGGCGGGCGGGGCCTCCAGGGTAGGCCCGGTCACCGTCGGTGGTGCGGCGTACCCTCGACGCCACGAACCCCGAAGAGCACGAACGACCAGGAGCGACGGTCGGGCACCGTCCGCCGCCCCACGACGAGCGCAGGAGGCGCGGCGCATGGACCGAGAACCCGAACGACGACCGCAGGGTCGCGACCACCGCGTCGACGCGGCCCGCTACCGGGTCGACGGCGACGTGCCGAGCGACGACGCGCCCCGCGACACCCGCACGGCCGCCGAGATGCGGGCCTGGGCCCGCACCGCCATCGACCAGGCGATCGCCCGTGGCGAGTTCGACGACCTGCCGCTCGCCGGCAAGCCGCTGCCCGGCCTGGCCGGCGGCACGGTCGACCCCGACTGGTGGCTCCGCGGTCTGATCGAGCGCGAGGGGCTCACCGGGCTCGCCCCTCCGGCCCTGTCGCTGCGCGCCGAGAGCACGGGTCTGCACGCCGAGCTCGACCGGCTGCGTTCCGAGGCCGCCGTGCGGTCGCACCTCGAGGACTTCAACGCGCGCATCGTCGAGGCCAGGCGCCAGTTGTCCGGCGGACCCCCGGTGGTGACGCCCACGCGGGACGTCGACGGCGAGGTCCTGCTCTGGCACGAGAGGCGGCAGGCGCGCCGTGCCGCCGAGGCCGCCGCCGTGCCGCCACCACCCCCGAGCTGGCGCGAACGGCGGGCCCTGCGACGCGAGCTCAAGCGGCGCCGAGGCGACCCGGGCTCGTCGTCCGGGCCGGGTGGGCCGCCGTCATCCGACGAGTGATGCCCGCCTGGCCTCGTGACCTGTTCGTGATCTTTTTCGGGCGAGAACTACACCTCGAGGATGATGCGCGCTAGGGTCGAGTGTTCGCACCACCCCCAGACGAGAGGACCGCACGCGTGACGAAGCCCGCCTCCCCGACCTCTCCGGATCAGGGTGGCGCGACGGCTGGTCACGTCGAAAGTGCTGGTCAGCGTCAGGCTGGTCCGACCGGCGTCCGTCCGCTCGGAGAGCGTTCGGCCCGCCTCGCCCTCGAGCGTCGCGAACGCCGTGCCCGACGGGACGTCCTCCCCACCTCGCACCGTGAGTCCTTCGTCGAGTGCCCCGCCCTCGTCGGTGCCGCCGAGGCCTCGGTCGCCCCGCGCGTCCGACCCCGACGCGCCGACGCGCCGGTTCAAACCGGCCCCCTGCTCGGTCTCGAAGAGTCCGCCACGGCCAGCGCCGCCGCTCGTCCCGAGGATGCGGCCCGCGCCTCCTCGTCCACCGGCCACCCGGCGCCTGCCCGTCTGTCACGCCGCGCTCGCCGTGCCGCGGTCGTGGCCGCACGTCCCGCCTCGCCGACCCGTGCGGCCGCCGGCCGCCCCGGTGCGGCGCGCAGCGTCGGCACCGCCGTCAAGAAGCTCTCCATCGTCACCGCGATCGTCGGTTTCGCCGCCAGCGGCGTCCTCCCCCTGCTCGCGACCACCGGCGACGAGGCCCAGGCCGTCGCCGCGGGTGCGACGGCGCGGTCGTCGCTCGGTTCGCAGACGCTGTCGGTCGACACCGCCTCGCTGTCCGACGAGTCCGACGAGACCGCCCGCGACGCCTACTCGGCCACGTCGATGGTCGACGTCGTGACGCAGAACCTGCAGAACCGCAAGGCCGCGGCGAACACGACCTACGAGGGGCCGACCACGGCCGACTACCTCGCGAACCCGCTCTACCCCGAACTCGACCGCGACCAGGTGCTCGCGGTCGCGCTGCAGTACATCGGCACGCCGTACGTGCACGGCGGCGAAGACCCCTCGAAGTTCGACTGCTCGGGCCTCATCACGTTCGTCTACGCGCAGTTCGGCATCGAGTTGACCCACTACGTGCCGACGCAGAACACCGAGGGCCGGACCATCCCCGAGTCCGAGGCGGTCCCCGGCGACCTCGTCGTGTTCGACAACCTGGCCCACGACGGCATCTACGCCGGCAACGGCATGATCCTCGACGCCCCGAAGCCCGGCGGCTTCGTCGACGTCCGCCCGATCTGGAACCAGGCGCACCACTTCGTCCGCATCGACGGCTGAGCCGTCCCTCGGGTTCGGCTGCGTCTGCCGCTCTGACGACCTGATCTGACGACCCGCGCCTCCGCGGCTCCGCCGTCCGCCCGCACCAGGGCAGGCACCCTGCCGCAGTGCCGCGTGCCCGTGCGCGGTGCTCCGGACCCGCTACCCGAGGCGGCCGGTGAGACGGCCGTGGAACGCCTCGCTACGGTCGTCCAGCCCGACGAACGTCGCCGTCACGCCGTGTGCGCGGAACTTCTCGTCGACCGAGTCGAGGGCGGCGACGCTCGACGCGTCCCACACCTGGGCGCGGGACAGGTCGACGGTGACCGTCGCGGGGTCGTCTCCGTAGGAGAAGTGCTCGACGAGGTCGTTGCTGCTGCCGAAGAACAGCGGGCCGACGACGTCGTACCGCACCGTCTCGGGGGCCGGGGGTCCGTCGACGACGGCACCCGCGCCTCCTGCGCTCGGGGTGACCCCGACGGTGTCGCTGGCGGTGCCTAAGGTGCCGGAGGTGTCGGAGGAGTCGGTGGCGCCCGCGGGGGCCGGCGTCACGTGCCGCTCGACCGTGATCACATGGGCCACGCGGCGCGCGAACAGCACCATCGCGAGGAGCACGCCGACCGCGACGCCGAGGGCGAGGTTGTTCGTCGCGACGACCACCGCCACCGTGACCACCATGACCAGTGTCTCGGGCACGGGCATGCGGCGGAGGGTCGACGGCTTCAGCGAGTGCCAGTCGACGGTGGTGATCGCGACGATCATCATGACCGCGGCCAGCGCCACCATCGGGATCGTCGACATCACGGCGCTCAGCCCGGTGACCAGCAACAGCAGGAAGAGCCCGGCTGCGATGGTCGACACCCGCGTGCGGGCCCGTCCGATCTTCACGTTGACGACGGTCTGGCCGATCATGGCGCAGCCAGCGATGCCGCCGTAGAAGCCCGCCGCGATGTTCGCGACGCCGAGCGCCCAGGACTCCTTGCCCTTGTGCGACGGGGTCTCGGTGAGGTCGTCGACGAGCTTCGCGGTCAGCAGGGTCTCCATCAGGCCGACGAAGGCGACGCTGAGGGCGGTCGGCCAGATGATCTGCAACGTCTCGAGGGTGAACGGGGCGAGCCACGGGGTCAGGCCGGGCAGGCCGCCGCCCATCGGGCCCTCGTCGCCGACGGTGTGCACGTCGAGGCGGGCGGCCACGGCGATGACCGTCACGACGACGATGGCGACGAGCGGCGCGGGTACGGCCTTCGTCACCTTCGGCAGCAGCACGACGATCGCGATGGTCAGGGCGAACAGCGGGTAGACGACCCACGGCTGGTCGATGATGTGCGGCACCTGCGCCACGAAGATCAGCACGCCGAGCGCGTTGACGAAGCCGATCATGACCGAGCGGGGGATGAAGCGCATCAGCCGGGCGAGGCCGGCGAGCCCGAACGCGAGCTGCACGAGCCCGGCCAACACGACCGTGGGCAGCACGTAGTCGGTGCCGTGCTCGCGGACCAGTGGCGCGATGACGAGGGCGACCGAGCCCGCGGCTGCGGTCACCATCGCCGGCCGGCCGCCGAGGACCGACATGACGAGCGCGAGCACGATCGACGCGACGAGGCTGACCATCGGGTCGACCCCGGCGATCACCGAGAACGAGATGACCTCGGGCACGAGCGCGAGCGTCGTGACGACGCCGGCCAGGGCCTCGCGGGTCAGGAGGCGCGGGTTGCGCAACACGGACAGCACCGTGTCGGTGGGGCGGACGGGGAGGACCGACCGCGCGGCGGGTTCAGGGCGCGCGCGGTCGGAGTCGTGGGCAGTGGTCACGGAGGACTCCTGGGGTGTGCGGAAGAATGGGGAGTCGGCGACACTGCCGTACGATGCAACCCTACCCTTACGTGAGGGTAGAGATGAAACGAGATCCCATGCCCGACGAGACCGCCACGATGCAGATCGGCGAGCTGGCCGAGCGCACCGAGATGTCGCTGCGCACGATCCGCCACTACGACGAGGTCGGTCTGCTGACGCCGTCGGGCCGCAGCGAGGGCGGATTCCGGCTCTACACGCACGACGACTACCTGCGGCTCATGGTGATCCGACGCATGAAGCCGCTCGGGTTCAGCCTCGACGAGATGGCCGAACTGCTGCGGGTCGTCGACGCACTCGACGGCGGGGCGGGTGACGAGGCCGCCGCGGTCGACGACGACGGCGGGGCGGGCGCCGAGGGCGACGGGCGCGGTCAGGCGACCCGCGCCTCCTTGGCGGCGTTCATCGACGAGACCGTCGAGCGTCGCGCGAAGCTCGAGCGTCAGCTCGCGATGGCGGACGAGTTCCTCGAGCTGCTGCGCGCCCGCCTGGGCTAGAAACCGCCGGCCCGGCCCGGCCCGGCGCGGCCCGGTCCGGCCCGGTCGCTCGGCTCAAGCCGCCACGAAGTAAACACGCCGCCACTCGATGATGTGGCGGCGTGTTCATCTCGTGGCGCGGTCCCGGGGCGGGCCGGCCGACCGTGCGTCAGCTGCGGGCCCACTCGGGGCGGCGGTCGACGAGCATCTCGGCGTACGACGGGTACCACTCACCGGCCGGGGGGCCGTCGTTGCAGGTGCCGTCGCTGATGCCCGGCGTCTTGACCCAGAGCAGGGCGTCGAGGCGGCCGTCGTCGGACACCACGCGGGGGTCCTGGCCGAGGCCGACGTCCTCGGGGTTGCACCACGTCCCCTTCCAGCCGCGGCCGTTGCGGGACACGTCGATCACGTAGCGGCTGCCGCCCGTCATCGCCGCGACCTCCTCGGCGTAGGGCTGTTCGTCGCCCACGGGGTAGAAGCCCGCGACGTTGGTGAAGAAGCCGCGGGCCTGCTCGATGCCCGCCGCCTCGAGCCGCTCGGCCATCACCTCGGGCGGCACCCAGTGCGAGTTGCCGCCGTCGAGGTAGGCGGGCACGCCGGCCGCCGCGAAGTCGGCGACGGCCTGCTTCAGCAGGGGGAGGCGCGTGTCGGCCAGCTGCGGACACCGGCTGAGGATGCCGAGCGAGTCGGGTTCGACGATGACGACGGCCCGGTGCCCGGCGAGGGTGGCCGCGATGGTCGCGTTCCAGGCGGGGTAGCGCTCGACGGACAAGCCGCCGGCCGAGTAGTTGCCGCAGTCCCGGTCGGGGATCGCGTAGGTGACGAACACGGGCGTCGCCCCCTGGTCCTCGGCGGCGGCCAGGTAGTCGGTGATCACCTTCACGAGCTGGGCGTCGTCGTAGCCGTCGCCGATCCACATCGCCACGGGGCGCTTCGCGATGAGGGCCGCGGCCCGCGCGGCGTCCGTCTCGCCGTCGGCGCTCAGCGTGGCCTCGGCCCGGATCGCCAGCGAGTTCGGCTCGAGCGCGATGCCCCCGTGGAACACCGTGCCGGACGGAGCCGAGCGGATCGTCTCGGGCGTCACCCGGGTCGCCTGCGACGTCGGGGTCGGCGTCGGGGTGGCCGGCGCGCCCGTCGGCGTCGGACGGGTGGCGTCGCCCGACGAGCACGCGGTCAGCAGGACGACGGCGGCCGCGGCGAGCAGGCCGAGGGTGGTGCGGGCCGGTCGGGACGATGCCATCTGCGCCTCTCTCGGCGCACCCGGGGAGCTGCCCCGACGGTGGTGGAAGGGACAGTCGACCACGGATGCCGGCCGACGCACAGGGGCCGAAAGGGGGACACGGCCGTACCTCGCGGGCGCCGGGTCGGCGCCGCGTCGCCGAGGCGTCGGCATCGCTGACGGCGCCGCGTCGACGTCTCGTCCCCAGCCCGGCGACCGCCCCGAGGAGGCGCGGTGCGGGGCGAGCACGCCGCTTCCGTCCCGGAGCGCCTCGGTAGTGTGGGTGCTCCGCGAGGCCCGAGCGCGGACGCCCCTGCACCACCGCACGCGACGCGTGCACCAGACAGACAGAGAGCCATGTCCCACTCCGTCCGCCCCGTTCCCCTCTCGAGCCCCCTCCGCCGCCGGACGTCGGCAGCCACCGTCGCCCTCGTGCTGGCCGTGCTCGCCACGCTCCTCGTCCCCGACCGAGCGATCGCCGCCGCCCCGACCTGGCAGGCCGTCCTCGCCGCCCGCGACGACGAGTCCGCCAAGAAGAAGGCGCTCGCCGACCTGCAGACGGCGCTCGACGCGGCCTCGGCCCGTGCCGAGGCCGCCCGCACCTCGGCGGACGAGGCCGGACGCGTGCTGGGCGAGGCCCAGGCCGCCGTCGACGAGGCGACCGCACGGCACGAGCGGCTCGAGACGCGCCGGGCCGAGGCCCGCGAGACCGCCGACTCCTCACGACGGGTCGTCGGCCAGGCCGCCGCCCTGCTGGCCCGCCCCGGCAGCGGGGGCATGGTGGGCGACCTGCTCGCGGCCGGCGACGGCGCCCAAGAGGTGCTCAAGGGGCTGAGCCTGTCGAGCAAGCTGGGCGAGAACGTCGGTCGCCTCCGCGAGCGGGCCCAGGCCGCCGACAACCTCGCGACCTCGCTGGCCGACCAGGCCGCCGTGGCGCTCGCCGAACGCGACCGGCTCGCGGCCGACGCGCAGACCGCACTCGACGAGGCGGCCGCGGCCAGCGTGACGGCCGAGGCCGACCTCGCGGCCGTCGACGACGAGAAGGCCACCCTCGCCGCCCAGGTCGCCCTGCTCGAGGACGACCGCATGACGCTCGAGCAGGCCTACGCGCAGGCACAGGCGGCCGCGGCTGCGGCCGCCGCCGCCGCTGCGCGTCCCGCCCCCGCCGCGGGTGGTGGCACGGGCCCCGTCGCGCCGGGCACGGGCGGTCCCGGCCCGGGCGTCACCGTGCCCGACCCGGGCACCGGGTGGGTCGCCGCCATCCGCGCGTTCGGCTCGTACCAGGCCTACGGCTACCGCATCCACCCGATCACGGGCGAGTACAAGCTGCACGCCGGAGCCGACTTCGGGGCCTCCTGCGGCACGCCGATCTACTCGGTCTCGGCCGGTCGCGTCAGCTACGCCGGGCCGTCGAGCGGCTACGGCAACCTGATCGTCGTGGACCACGGCGGCGGGGTCAGCAGCGCCTACGCCCACATGGAACGCAACGGCATCTACGTCTCGGTCGGCCAGCAGGTCGCGGCCGGCCAGAACATCGCCGGCGTCGGCACCTCGGGCGGCTCGACCGGCTGCCACCTGCACCTCGAGGTGCGGCAGGGCGGCGTCCCGACCGACCCCGTGGTCTTCCTCGCGTCGAAGGGCGTCCGCTGACGACCCGAGTTCAGCTGGAGTAGTGGTAGCGGCACTGCGCGACCAGGACGTCCGTCTCGGTCACCTTGTAGACCAACCTGTGCTCGTCGGTGATGCGGCGAGACCAGAATCCGTGGAAGCCGTGCTTCAAGGCCTCGGGCTTGCCGATGCCTTCGTTCCCGTTGCGTTCGATGTCGCGGATCAGGGTGTTGATGCGCTTCAGCACCTTCCGGTCTTGCGTCTGCCAGTACACGTAGTCGTCCCAGGCGTCGTCGTCGAAGACGATCCTCATCCGTGCAGTTCTCGCTCGCTCCCGCCGCCCTCGCTCAGACGCTCGATCGCGCCGAGCAGGCGCCGCGCGTTGGCCGGGCTGCGCAAGAGGTAGGCCGCCTCTTTCAACGACTCGTAGTCGTCGAGCGCGACGAGCACGACGGGATCGTGCCCGGCGCGGGTGATGACGACCTCTTCGCGATCGTCGATGACCGCGTCGAGCGTCGCTGCGTAGTTCGCCCGCGACTCGGAATAGGTGAGTGTCTTCATCGTTCCTCCTGAGTACAGGAAATTGTACGTCCGAGAGGTCCGTGTCACAAGACGGCGAGGAGACTTCGCGCGCCTCGTCCATCGGTTCGTCAGATCGACGCGGCTTCGGCCCGGATCTCGTCGACGACGGTGCGGACGGCCGGCCGGGCCGCCCGGTCGGGTCGCATCAGCGCCTCGAGGTGGCGCCCGGCGCGGACGTTCTCGAGCGTCGCGAGGTGGAACCGACCGGGCGCCCGCGAGGCCGACGTGTGGCGTGGGACGAGGGCGACCCCGTGACCGGCCGCCACGAGGTTCTCGATCAGGGGCAGGTGCACCGTGCGGTGGACGACCTCGGGTGCGACGCCCGATTGCAGGGCCATCGCCACCAGCACGCGGTCGATCGGGTAGCCCTCGGGCACGCCGATCCAGGGCTCGCGGATGACGTCGTCGACGGCCACCCGACTGCGGTCGGCCAGTCGGTGGCCGAGGGGGAGGGCGACCTCGAGCGGTTCGCGCAGCAGCGACACGACGGTCGTCGACGCTCGGCCCGGCGGCAGCACGCCGTCCGACCGGTGGGCGAGCACCACGTCGAAGTCCGCCGTCAGCGGGGCGAACTCGTCCTCGGAGACGTCGCGGTCGGCCACGTCGAGCTCGATGCCCGGGTGCGACCGCATGCGGTGCAACACTCCGGGCAGCAGCAGCTCGGCCGCCGAGGCGAACACGGACACCCGCACGACGCCACCCGTGCCTCCGCGGACGGCGTCGAACGCCGCCTCGGCCTCGGCGACCGCGGTCGCGACCCCGACCGACGCCCGGGCCAGCGCCCGGCCCTCCTCCGTGAGCACGACGCCCCGGCCGACGCGACGGACGAGCTCGACCCCGAGCTGACGCTGCACCGTCTTCAGCTGCTGCGACACGGCGCTGGGCGACCGGTGCGTGGCGGTCGCGACGGCGGTGACGCTGCCGCGGTCGGCGAGTTCCCGCAGCAGGTCGAGATGGGACAGGTCCATGAAGGCAGCCTACAAAGTGCACGCGGGGATCTGCGCTGGTCCTGAACGGTCGGGCACGCCACGATGGAGACGTGACCGTCCGTGACCGCCTCCTCGCCCTCGTCGTCGCCGTCTGCTGGGGCATCAACTTCCCCGTGACGGCGATCGCCCTCGAGCACTTCCCGCCGTTCCTGCTCGTGGCGCTGCGCTTCACGTTGCTCGCGGTGCCGACCGTGCTGCTGGTGCCGCGTCCGGCGATCCCGTGGTCGCGCCTCCTGCTCGTGGGGGCCACCCTCGGCATGCTGCAGTTCGCCTTCCTCTACCTCGGCATCGCGGCGGGCATGCCCTCGGGTCTCGCCTCGCTCGTGTTGCAGGCGTCGGCACCGTTCACGGTCGTGATCGCCGGCTTCTGGCTCCGGGAACGCATCACCCGCCGACAGGCGATCGGCATCGGCATCGCCGTGGTGGGGCTCGTCGTCATCGCGGGGCACCGGTCGCAGATCGCCGCGTTGCTCCCCGTCGTGCTGACGCTGTGCGGCGCGCTCGGCTGGGCGATCGGCAACGTGGCCGTCCGACGGGCCGCGCCGCCCAACCCGATGCACCTGACGCTGTGGATGTCGATCGTCGCGCCGGTGCCGATGCTCGCCCTGTCGTTCGTCGTCGAGGGCCCCGAGCGCATCGGTGAGAGCCTCGGCACGGTCTTCACGCTCGAGGCGCTGCCGTCGGTGCTCTGCCTGCTCTACCTCGTGCTGATCGCCTCGGTCGTCGGCTACGGCATCTGGACGCGCCTGCTCTCGGTCTACCCCTCGGCGACCGTCGCACCGTTCTCGATGCTCGTGCCCGTGGTCGGCGTGCTGGCCTCGTGGCTGGCGTTCGGCGAGGTGCCCGACCTGGTCGAGCTCGTGGCCGGCGTCGCGGTGGTCGGCGGCGTGCTCTACGCCAGCCGGGTGCCGAGGGCTCGCGCCGCGGACGGCGACCCCGAGGAGGCGCGGGTCGCCCCGCCCGAGCCGGTGCCCGTCCCCGAGACCGACACCGCGCCTCCCGGGTCGCCCCTCAGGCGGTGACGGGCTTCTTCATCTGCACGGCGGTCGTCTCGTAGCCGAGCGATTCGTAGAGGTGGCGGGCGACCTCGTTGTGGCCGAACACATTCAGGCCGAGGGTCTCGGCGCCGTGACGGGCGGCGGCCTGCTCGGCGAGGAGCATCGTCGCCCGGCCGAGTCCGGCACCGCGGTGGGCCTCGTCGATCTCGACGTCGAAGACCCACCAGTCCGACGAGCCGGGCACGCGGGGTGCGATCCAGAGGATGCCGACGGGCTCACCCGGTCGGGCGTCGTCGATGACGTCGTAGACGAGGTGGCCCTCGGCCGGTGCCCCGTCGGGGAAGGCCTCGCCGAACGAGCGTCGGGCGGCCAAGGCGGCCTGCTCGGGGGTCTCGCCGGCGAGCACGCGGGACTTCTCGTACTCGGCGGTCGAGCGTCGCATCCAGGGCACGAGGCGGGAGGTGGGCATGGGCACGAGGCTGAGCGTCATGCCCGCACGCTAGCGCGCCGTGACCATGCGCGGCACGCGACGTCACGAGCCGCAGGCGGACCGGTCGGTCGTACCCCGAAACGCTTCGCCACGCGTACCCCGGCGACGGTCGGAGGGCGCAGGTCGCCCCGGTAACGTGTGCAGCGGCCGGCGGGGGGCGGCCGTGCGGTGCCTCGCAGGGGCACCGTCTCGACCCGCAGGAGAGACCCACCCGATGCCCCAGCAGAAACGTGCCCAGGCGACCCGCGCCGCCATCATCCGAGGGGCCGCCGTCGTCTTCGACGAGCACGGCTACAGCGAGGCCTCGCTCGACCTCGTCGCCGAGACCGCCACCGTGACCAAGGGTGCGCTCTACTTCCACTTCCGCTCGAAGGCCGACCTCGCGAACGCGGTCATCGCCGAGCAGCACGCGCTCTCGCGCGCCTACGCCGACCGGGTGTCCGAGACCGCGGGCAGCGGTGCCGAGGCGCTCATGCTCTCGTGCGCGTCGCTCGCCACGCAGCTCACCACCGAGGTGCTCGTGACGGCGGGCATCCGTCTGACCACCCAGTCGCCGAGCCGCGACCTCCGGGTCGAGCACCCGTACCTCGACTGGCAGGCCCAGATCTCGGGGCTCGTCGAGCGCGCGGTCGCCGAGGGCGACTTCCGGGCCGACACCGACGTCGAGAGCGTCGCCCGCTTCGTCGTCGGGTCGTACGCCGGCGTGCACATCGTGTCGCAGGCCCTGACCGCCCGCGCCGACCTCTTCGACCGGCTGCGCGACATGTGGGCGTTCGTGCTGCCGACGGTCGTGGCCCCCGGGCACGAAGGCCTGACCAGCTCGTTGCCCCCGCTGATCAGGCCGTCGGACGTTCCCCCGTCCCCCGACGTGTCCTCTGTGGACCCAGTTTAGATACTGGCCGACCGGTTTCCTAGTCCCTCGAGGAGGGGGCGGGTCAGGACGGTGGCCGCGGTGGGGTGAGCTCGGCCAGCACCCGCCGGATCTCCGCGTTGTCCGCGGCCAGGGCCGCCGTGTCGATCGCGGAGAGCAGCTCGCCGTCGTCGTGCGGCACGGTGAGTTGTCGCTGCCACTCGGCCTCGTAGAGGGCGTCGCGGTAGCCGGAGGACTCACGGCACCGGGCGTCGGCCGTCGCGATCTCGATCTCGTCGTCGGTCGGCGACGTGCTCGAGTCGAGCGTCTCGAACCGGTCGGCCATCTCGAGGGTCGGCATGCCCGACGGGTCGGAGGCCACGTCGCCCACCCGGGCGTCCTGCATGCACCCGCGCCAGTCGTCCCAGGTCGCCGTCACCGTGGGGTCGTCACGGGCCCCCTCGAACGCGGCGTTGTTCAGGCGGACGAGCGACTGGGTGCGGTTCGAGTAGTCGTCCAGTGACGGCACCGTCCCGCGGGCGCGCTGCACGCAGGTGTCGAACCGGGCGGACCTCTCGTCCGTCCAGGGTTGCGACGAGAACTCGGACCAGGCGGCCGCCCCCGCGTCGATGACCGACAGGGCGTGGTAGCCGCGGGTCTCGGCCGTCGCCAGGTCGAAGGCCCGGAGGCGCAGCGAGCCGTTCATCGACAGCTCGCCCGCCCGGTCGCCCGCCGCCACGTCCCGCCACGGCACCACGAAGTCGTCGTGACCGGCCGCGATCATGCACTGCTGCGCGACGAGCAGGAGGGCGTAGGACGACGAGGTCTCGCCGACCGGCACGTACCGGTCGAGCGGCATCGTCCACGCGTCGACGTCCTTCTCGGGCAGGTCGGGCAGGGCGTAGGCGGCGTTGGCCGGGATGCCGTAGGCGACGACGCCGGCCACCACCGCGACCACGGCTGCGAGCGTCACCCGCTTCGCGCGTCGCTGTCGAGGCGAGACGCCGCCGGGCGGGACGTCGCGGGTCGGGACGTTCTTCTCGTCGGTCATCGCGTGGCCCCCTCGTCGTCGCGGGCCGGGCCCACCAGGTCGTTCTCGTAGGCGAAGACGACGATCTGCACGCGGTTGCGCATGCCGAGCTTCTGCAGCACGGCGCGCACGTGGCTCTTGACCGTCGCCTCGCTCAGCCACGCGCTCTCGGCGATCTCGGCGTTGCTCAGGCCCCGTGCCACGAGCAGGAAGATCTCGCGCTCGCGGGGCGAGAGCACCTCGAGCGGTTCGGTCCGCCGCTTCGGCGACGGTGTCGGCACGGCGAACGCGTGCACGACGTCGAGAGCGGCGGCCGTGGTCGGGACGGGCTCGCCGGCCGCCGCCGCGCGGATCGTCGTCAGCACCTCGTCGGGCGTGGCGTCCTTCGTGAGGAACGCGTAGGCCCCGGCCTTCAACGCGCTGAACACGGCCTCGTCGCGCTGGATCGTGGTCAGGGCGACGACGCGCGGGGCCGAGTCGGGGTCGGTGCCGGCCGCCGCCACGATGCGCGTGGTGGCCTCGAGGCCGTTCATCACGGGCATGCGCAGGTCCATCAGCACGACGTCGGGCCGCTCACGCTCGACCAGGGCGACCCCGGCCGCCCCGTCGACGGCCGTGCCCACGCAGACCAGGTCGGCCTGCGCCTCGATCAGCATCTGCAGCCCGGAGGCGAACAGCGGCTGGTCGTCGACGACGACCACCCTCACGAGGGCAGGAGGCGCGGTGCGCGTCGTCGCGGTCGTCACGTCGGTCATGCGGGTTGCTCCGTCCAGGACTGCAGGAGTCCGATCGGTTCGGGAGTCGGCAGGAAGGCGGTGACGACGAAGACGCCGTCGTCGCCGAGCTCGGCCGTCAGCCAGCCACCGGCGAGCCGGGCCCGTTCGGTCATGCTGGCGATGCCGGTGCCCCGGCCGGTGCCGCGGCGGGCGGCGACGAGCGGGTCGTCGCCCGACGACGTCACCAGCAGGGCGAGGCCGGGCCCCCGCCAGTCGAGGGCGACGTCGACCGTGCTCGACGAGCCGGAGTGCTTGAGGGCGTTGGTCAGGCTCTCCTGCACGATGCGGAAGACCGCGAGTTCTTGCGAGGGCAACAGTTCGGAGGCGTCGCCGAGGTGCCGCAGGGTGACGGTCATGCCCACGTCGCGCATCGTCGTCGCGAGTCGGTCGAGGTCGGCGAGGGTCTCGCGGGGCGTCACGTCGTCGGCGTCCTGCTGGATGCGCTCGACCAGGTGCCGCACGTCGACCAACGAGGTGCGGCCGACGTCGGCGATCGTGCGCAGCGCCTGCTCGACGACCTCGGGACGGGTCGCCGACAAGGCGAGGGCGCCCTGCGCCTGCGACACGATCACCGCCAGCGAGTGGGCGAGGGCGTCGTGCACGTCACGGGAGATCCGGGCACGGTCGTGGGCGAGGCGCAGCTCGAAATCCGTCTCGTGGAAGCGCGTCTCGGTGCGCTCGAGCACCTGCCCGATGCGGCGGACCCGCAGCACGCTCGAGAGGAAGATGCCGACCGCCCAGGCCGCGGCCGCGGCACCGAAGAGCGAGGCCGCCAGGGTGATCACGTCGGTCTTCGTGCCCTGGCCGCCGCCGACCCACGACGACCACACGTACGGTCGCGCGAGGGTGGGCACGGCCATCGCGATCGCGGCGAGTCCCGACGCGAGGCCGGCGGCGGCGAGGGGGACCAGCCGCACGGCGACCGAGCGGGCGAACGCCGCGAAGAACGACACGAACGCGAGGGCGAGGTACGTGGGCCAGGTGGTGTCCGTCGGGGGCTGCACCCAGCCGGCGAGCTGCAGGGCCGGGATCGTCACCATCAGGCCGATCGACGTCCACGGCATCCAGACCGCGAGGCCGACGGCCAGGCCGAAGAGCCCGAACAGGACGACGTTCTCGACGATCTCGCCCCGGCCGGCCTCGGCGATCGTCCACAGCAGCACGAAGACCGCGGCGGCGACGGGGGCCGCGAGGCGCGGCACCCAGGTGCGCAGGTCGTCGGGGATGGTGTCCATGTCGACGACCGTAAGGCGTCGTCGACCGGCCGCGCGCGCCTCCTGCGGGGTTTTCATCCTTGAGGACGAACGCGCCGGGGTGGGGACGAGCCGTCGGGCCCCGGGGACGCGGCGACGGCGCGCCCCCGGGTGGGGACGCGCCGTCGGCGTGGTGGGACTGGAGGGACTAGAGCGTGATCAGACCGTCGGTCTTGGTCGTCGCGGCGGCGAGGCGGGCCTCGACGTTGCTCCAGTTCACGATGTTCCAGAAGGCCTTGACGTAGTCGGCGCGCACGTTCTGGTAGTCGAGGTAGTAGGCGTGCTCCCACACGTCGAGCATCAGCAGGGGGACGAGGCCGAACGGCACGTTGCCCTGCTGGTCGAAGAGCTGGAAGACGCTGAGGCGCTGGCCGAGCACGTCGTACGCGAGCACGGACCAACCCGAGCCCTGCACGCCGAGCGCGGTGGCGGTGAAGTGGGCCTTGAACTTCTCGAGGTCGCCGAAGTCGCGGCCGATGGCCTCGAGCAGGTCGCCGGTGGGCTCGCTGGTCTCGGGGGTGAGGTTCGTCCAGAAGATCGAGTGGTTGACGTGGCCACCGAGGTTGAAGGCGAGGTCCTTCTCGAGCTTGTTGACGTTCGCCAGGTCACCCGTCGAGCGGGCCTCGGCGAGGGCGGCGTTGGCCGTGTTCGCGCCGGTGACATAGGTGTTGTGGTGCTTGGAGTGGTGCAACTCCATGATCTTCGCGCTGATGTGCGGCGCCAGAGCGGAGTAGTCGTAGGGCAGATCGGGCAGGGTGTACTCAGCCATGTGGGGTCCTTTCGAATTGACCTGCATCCACCGTACGACCTCCACCCATGCCGGGGTCAACGTTCTCCCAGCGCGGACGCAGCCTCGCGGCCCGGCGCCGTCGGGGGTCGTGCGTAGGCTGACGGGCGTACGACGCACCCGCGAACGACCCCGCTCCACCCCGAGGAGGCGCACCATGGCAGGATTCACCGGCTTCGGCAGGCGACGCGCGGCCGACCCGCGACTGCCCCCGGGGCAGTACCTCGAGAGCGGGTTCCCGGTCCTGTCGGCCGGTCCCACGCCGAACATCAAGCGGTGGGAGCTCCAGGTCGCCACCGAGACCGGGCAGCGCTCCCTCACCTGGGCCGACTTCCAGGCCCTGCCGCACGAGGCGATCGAGACCGACATCCACTGCGTCACGAGCTGGTCGAAGCTCGGCACCCACTGGCGGGGCGTCTCGCTCGACACCCTCTTCGACGGCCTCGAGACCACGCACGAGTTCGCGATGGCGACCAGCCACGGCGGGTACACGACCAACCTGCCGCTCGGCGAGCTGCTCGGGGGCAAGGCCTGGGTGGTCGACACCTACGAGGGGCAGCCGCTGCACGCCGAACACGGCGGCCCCGCGCGCCTCTTCGTGCCCGGCCTCTACTTCTGGAAGAGCGCGAAGTGGCTGCAGGGCATCCAGACCATGGCCACTGATCGTCGCGGCTTCTGGGAGAGCATGGGCTACCACCCGCACGGCGACCCGTGGAAGGAAGAACGGTACGCGTGAGCGACCCCGTTCCCGACCCCGGGGTCGGCGGCGTCACCGGGCTCGACCCTGCGGGTGATCCGTACGCCTGGCTGCCCGCCACGATCGTGTCGTCGGTCGCGCAGACGCCGCGGGCCCGGTCGCTGACCCTCGCGGTGCCCGGCCTCCGGCCCGCGCGAGCCGGCCAGCACGTCGACCTGCGGCTGACCGCGGACGACGGGTACACGGCCGTGCGGTCGTACTCGCTGAGCGACGTCAGGGCCTCCGGTGGCCGCGACGGGGCGCGGGGCGCAGGAGGGGCGGGCCCGGTCCCGCAGATCGAGGTCACCGTCGAGCGCCTGGACGACGGCGAGGTCTCGCCCTACCTGGTCGACGCGGCCGAACCCGGCGATCCGATCGAAGTGCGCGGCCCGATCGGCGGCTGGTTCGTCTGGCCGCCGACCGAGTTCGAGCCCGACTCGGCCGTCCACGCGGTGCTGCCCGAGCCCGAGGGGGCGACCCCGCCGACGGCGGCCCCCGTGCAGTTGATCGGTGGGGGCTCGGGCGTCGCGCCGCTGATGGCGATGGTGCGGACCCGAGGCCGGGACGCACCCCCGATGCGTCTGCTCGCCTCGGTGCGCGACCCGGGTTCGCGGTGGTACGTCGGCGAGCTGGACGAGGCCGCGCGCGCCTCCTCGGCTCGCGACGCGACGGGGTCTCGAGCGCCCCTCGTGGTCGACTGGGTCTTCAGCCGCACGGCTCCCGAGGGGCACGCACGGCCGGCGGGCCGACTCACCCGCGACGAGCTCGAGCGGCTCGTGCTGCCCGCGTCCGAGCATCCGTTGGTCTACGTCTGCGGGGCGAACTCGTTCGTGGCGGTCGTCGCCGGCTGGCTGGTCGAGCTCGGGCACGCGCCGACCCGCGTCCGCACCGAACGCTTCGGCGGCGTCTGAGGCCGCCGGCCGTCCGGCGGAGGTACCAGCCCCCACCCGAACGCCGGGCGTCAGGCGGGCGTGCCCTTCTCGGGCGCCGTGGTCCGGAAGTCGCCGCGCGTGACGTGCTGCTGCCAGAGCAACTCGGCCAGCGCCTCCGGGCTCTTGTCGCTGCTCTCGGGCTCGATGCCGCCGGGGATGATCAGCTGACCGACGTGGATGCCCTCGCCGGCGAGCTCGTCGTGGAGCAGCTGCGCGTAGGCGGTCAGCCCGGCGAAGGCGATGGAGGTGCCCGTCACCTTCGCGCCGGGCGTGACGGCCGAGCCGCCGTTGACGAAGAGGATGGTGCCGCCGCCGTCGGGCAGGAACCGCATGTCGGGCAGCACCTGGTGCACGGCTGCGACCGGCCCGTAGATCGAGAACTCGACCGGACCGACCAGGTCGGCGGGCATGGTCTCGAGCACGGGACGCATGAAGTCCTTCTGCGGCAGCGGGCTGTACTGCATGACCTGGATCGGTCCGAGCTGCTCGGTCGCCTGCTCGAGCGCGGCGGCGATGCTCGCCGGGTCGCGCACGTCGGCGGTGAAGCCCTGGGCCGTGACGCCGTCGGCCTCGAGTTCGGCCGCGAGGGCGTCGAGCCTGCCCTGGTGGCGGGAGATGAGGGCCACGCTGAAGCCCTCCGCGCCGAATCGTCGGGCCACGGCAGCGCCGAGCCCCTTGCCTGCACCGATGATCGCGAGTGTCGTCATGGGACCCATCCAACCGAGGAGGCGCGGGGCGGCACCCAGCCGGAGGGGTACGCGGGCCGCGTGGCCGCGTGGCCGCGTGGCCGGGTGGCCGCGTAGAGCGGGCAGGGCCGCGTGGCCGAGTCACCGGGGCGAGCGGGCAGGGCCGGCGCTCAGCAGGGGGCTGCGAGCATGGGCGCGTCCCCGTCGGCCCCTCACCAGGAGCAGCTCGTGTCGCCTCGCACCCTCTTCCGCTCGTTCGCCGTCGCCGAGGTGGTGACCTGGTCGCTGCTCATCGCGGGCATGATCCTCAAGTACGCGGTGGGGGTCGGCGACTGGCCGGTCAGCGTGGCCGGGCCGATCCACGGTTTCGTGTTCCTCGCGTACCTCGTCGCGGGCGTCGTCGTCGCGGTGAACCAGCGCTGGTCGGGCGGGGTGACCCTGGCCGCCCTCGCCAGCGCCGTCGTGCCGTTCGCCTCGTTGCCCGTCGAGCGCTGGATCGACCGCCGCGGCCTCCTCGCCGGTGCCTGGCGCCGCACGGCGACCGACGACCCGCGCGACCGACGCCCCCTCGACCGCCTGTTGCGCTGGATGCTCGGGCACCTCGTCCTCGCCGTCGTGCTGCTGGTCGTCGCCGTGGTGGTCGTCTTCGTGGTGCTGCTGATCGCGGGGCCGCCCGTGCAGGTGGGCTGACCGCCCGACCGCACCGCGCCTCCTCGGCTGTGCCGCCCCTCCCTCGCCGCCCCTTCCCTGACAATCCTCTTAGCAACTAAGAGATCGACCGGCGGGCACGACTAGCGTCCCCCTCATGAGCACCGACACGAGCACCCGACCCCCTGCCGAGACCGCGACGTCGCGTGACGTCGTCCGCCAGATCGTCGTGGTCGTGACCGCGGTCCTCGCGATCGTGCTGGCCGCCTACGGATCGGGCGCGTTCGGCGGCGTCGCGGTGTCCGACGCGGCGGGCGGGGCCCTCAGCGCGACGGCCACGACGGTAGCCCCGGCGACCACGGCCTTCAGCATCTGGAGCGTCATCTACCTCGGCCTCGTCGCCTACGCGATCTACCAGGCCCTGCCCGGTCAGCGCGCCGTGACCCGACACCGTCGGCTCGGCTACTGGGTCGCGGCCTCGCTGCTGCTCAACGCCGCCTGGCTGTTCGCCGCCGTGCAGCTCGGCAGCGTCTGGCTGGGCGCCGTCGTGATCGTCGCGCTGCTGCTGGTGCTCGCGCGCATCTTCGTCATCCTGTTCCACACCGCGTCGAGCGGGTGGGTCGACGCGGTCGTCACCGACGGCACCCTCGGCCTCTACCTCGGCTGGGTCAGCGTCGCGACGGTCGCCAACATCGCCGCAGGCCTGGTCGACGCGGGCTTCGACGGCTTCGGCTTCGCGGCCGGGTTCTGGTCGTCGGTGGTGCTCGCCGTGGCCGCATTCGTCGGCGTCGTGCTGGCCTTCGCCGGGCGCGGCCGCCTCGCCCCCGCCCTGTCGCTCTCGTGGGGACTCGCCTGGATCGCGGTCGGCCGCCTGACCGGCGAACCCGAGAACGTCGTCGCCGGGGTGGCCGCGATCGTCGCCGCCGCCGTCGTGCTGGTCGTCACGATCGCCGTGCGGGTCGCCCGCGGTCGCGTCGGCGCCACCGCCTCGCTGCAGCGCTGAGCCCCCGCCGCACCGCCCTGCACCGCCCGCACTTCGGATGCGGGGACAGCTTAGCGGGGGTGGTCGGAGCCCTCGACGATGCTCAGGCCGGGGCGGAACCGGTCGACGTGCCGTCGGCGCCGGCTCCGTCGGTGGTGCCGTCGACGGCCTCGGTCGCCGCGAACGCGGCCTCCGCCGCCGTCCGGGCCTGGCGTGCCGTCTTGCGCAGCTTCTTGTCGCTGGCCGACCGCTCGCCGAGTGCGCCGGGCGTCCAGGCCTCGACGTCGGCATCGCTGTAGTCGGACTTCGAGGGGCGTCGTTTGAGCTGCGGGAGCACCGCTCCCGGTGCCAGCCGGCGGGCGGTGAGGAGGAAGCCGGTGTGCCCGATCATGCGGTGGTCGGGGCGGACGGCGAGGCCCTCGACGTGCCAGCCGCGGACGAGCGTCTCGGACGCGTCGGGCTCGGTGAAGGCCTCGGAGGCGCGCAGGGCCTCGGCCGTGCGCGAGAGCTGTGTCGCGGTGGCGACGTAGCAGATCACCAGACCGCCCGGCTTGAGGGCGTCGGCCGTGACGTCGACGTTCTCCCACGGCGCGAGCATGTCGAGCACGACCCGGTCGACCGTCCCGTCGGGCATCGCCGCGGGCAACTCGTCGGCCAGGTCGCCGACCGTGACCGTCCAGTTCTCGGGCTCGGCACCGAAGAAGCTCGCGACGTTGCCCTCGGCGACGTCGGCGAACTCCCGTCGGCGCTCGAAGGACGCCAGGCGACCCTCGGGGCCGACGGCCCGCAGCAGCCAGAGCGACAGCGCACCCGAACCCACGCCGGCCTCGACGACCGTCGCGCCGGGGAAGATGTCGGCGAACGCCACGATCTGGGCGGCGTCCTTCGGGTAGACGATGGCCGCGCCCCGGGGCATGGACATCACGAAGTCGCTCAGCAGCGGACGGAGGGCGAGGTACTCGTCGCCCGTCGTGCTGGGGACGACGGACCCGTCGGGCAACCCGACGACGTCGTCGTGCGCGATCATGCCGCGGTGCGTGTGGAACACGGCGCCCGGGGTCAGCACGATGGTGTTCATCTTGCCCTTGGGGCCCGTGAGCTGGACCTTGTCGCCTTCGACGAAGGGGCCGGACTGGCGGCGGAACGCGGTCATGCGAGGGTGCTGCTTTCGATCGGGTCGCACCCCGAGGGGTGCAGGAGGCGCGGCGTGCGCACCGGGGTCAGGAGTCGGAGGTCGCCTGGTCGCGGACGGCACGGCCGGCCCGGTGCACCGCGCGGAGGTCGTCGACCGTGGTGCCGACGAGGGTGTCGCGGCGGATGTAGGGGCCGTCGTCAGCGAGCGGTGCGTGGTGCTCGACGCCGATCGCGACGGTGCCGGCGGCGACGGCCGAGGCCAGGCCGGGCGTGCTGTCCTCGATGGCGATGCAGTCGGCGGGGTCGACGCCCAGCAGGGCGGCGCCCCGGAGGTAGGCCTCGGGGTGCGGCTTGGCGTGCTCGACGTCGTCGCCGGCGACGATCGCGTCGAATGCCTCGAACTCGATGGCGTCGACCATGAACTGGGCCATGCGGCGGATGGACATGGTGACCAGGGCGGTCGGGACGCCTTCTCGCCGGAGCTCGGCGAGGAGTTCCTTCGCCCCGGGACGCCACGGGATCTCGACCGCGGCCCGCTCGAGGACCGCGGTGGTCAGGCGGTCGATGATCTCGTCCTCGGTCAGGTCGACCCCGTGGGACTGCAGGACCCGGGCGGACTGCCACAGGCCGCTCCCGATCATGGCGTCGCCGTCCTCGCGGCTCCAGGTGCCGCCGAACGACTCGACCAGTTCGACCTGGCAGAGGAACCAGTACGGTTCGGTGTCGACGAGGGTTCCGTCCATGTCCCACAGGACGGCGGCAGGCAGGGTTTCGGTCACGGCGGACGAGTCTACCGGGCCTGGTCGACGTGGCCTCCCGGCCCGCGCCTCCTGGTGGCGGTCACGGTCTATCGTGGAGGGTCAAGCGCCGGACGCCCTTCCGGCACGGTGAGGACTCAGGTTGACGAACACGTCGGATTTCGCTGCGGGACGCCTGCTGGTGGTCGCCTTCGAGGGCTGGAACGACGCCGGCGAGGCCGCCAGCGGCGTCGCGCGCAGCCTGGTCGAGACCCTCTCGCTCGAACCGGTGGCCGAACTCGACGGCGAACGGTACATCGACTACCAGTTCAACCGCCCGCAGGTGGGGCTCGACGACGACGGCGTGCGAACCCTCGTGTGGCCGCGCATCCAGCTGCACGCGGCCGCCGACGCCGCGACGGTCCTCCCCCGCGACCCGTCGTCGCCCACCACCGAGGTGCTCGTGCTGCTCGGTGCCGAACCGTCGCGGAGCTGGCGCGGCTTCGCCGCCGAGATCGTCGACCTGATCGACGTGCACGACGTCACGGGCGTGGTGTTCCTCGGAGCCATGCTCGCCGACGTCCCCCACACGCGGCCCATCTCGGTCTTCGTCAGCAGCGAGAACGAGGCCGTCCGCGACGAGTACACCCTCGAGCGCAGCACCTACGAGGGGCCGGTGGGCATCTTGTCGGTCCTCGCCGACGCCGTCGAGGCCGCGGGCGTGCCGACCCTGTCGATCTGGGCCTCCGTCCCCCACTACGTCCACAACGCCCCGTCGCCCAAGGCGACGCTCGCGCTCATCGAGAAGCTCGACGAGCTCTCGGGCGTGACGATCCCCCGCGGCGAGCTCGCCGCCGAGTCGACGGCCTGGGAGTCCGGCATCGACGCACTCGCCGCCGACGACGAGGACATGGCGGGCTACATCGAGCAGCTCGAGCAGGCCCGCGACACGGTGGACAGCCCCGAGGCGAGCGGTGAGGCCATCGCGCAGGAGTTCGAACGGTACCTCCGTCGGCGCGACGGCAAGGGCGGGGACGGACGACCGGACGACCCGCGGTACCCCCCGGTCCCCTGACCGGTCCGCCGGCGACCCGTCAGGAGGGGCGGGGTGGGGCCCGGTACGAGGGCCCCGGTCAGGTGGCGGGCCCGCCCGGGACCGCGACGCCGTTCTCGTAGGCGAACACCACGGCCGCCGTCCGGTCGCGGAGGCCGAGCTTGCCGAGCACGTTGGAGACGTGCGTCTTGACCGTGGCCTCGCCCAGGAACAGCCGGCGGGCGATCTCGGCGTTGGAGGCCCCCGATGCCAACCGGTCGAGCACCTCGCGTTCGCGTTCGGTGAGGGTCGCCAGTGCGGGGCTGGGGACGACGACGCGCGTCGTCGCGGGGTCGCCCACGGCGCGTTCGACCACGGCACGGGTGAGTTGGGGCGAGAGCAAGGCGTCTCCGCGGTGGACGACGGCGATCGCCTCGATCAGGTCCTCGGGCGTGGCCGTCTTGAGCAGGAAGCCGCTCGCCCCCGCCTGCAGGGCCCGGAAGACGTAGTCGTCCCGGCCGAACGTCGTCAGAACGAGGACCGCCGGGCCGCCCCCGGGTGACTGCGCGAGGATGCGACGCGTGGCCTCGAGTCCGTCGAGGACGGGCATCTCGATGTCCATGACGACGACGTCGGGGCGGAGCCGCCGGACGAGGTCGACGGCCTCGAGCCCGTCGCAGGCCTCGCCGACGACGCGGACGTCGGGTGCGGTGTCGAGGATGATGCGGAAACCCGTGCGGACGAGGTCCTGGTCGTCGACGAGCAGGACGGAGACGGGGGCGGTCGTGTCGGTCATGGTCTCTCGGAGGGGTCGGCGGCGGTGACGTGGTCGAGGGGGCGGGCGTCGGCGCAGGCGTTCACGGGCAGGACCGCGCACACCCGGTAGCCCCCGCGCGGGCGGGGGCCGAGCTGGAGCTCGCCCCCGTGCAGGTCGACCCTCTCGCGCATGCCCCGCTGGCCCAGTCCGGGGCCGGTCGCCGTCGATCCCAGCGGGATTCCCGCGCCGGGATAGGGCATGGGGCCGGGACGACCGTCGTCGACGACCTCGACCTCGATCGTCCGGTCGCCGTAGCGGAGGTGCACCTCGGCGAGGGAGGCGTTGCCGTGCTTGAGGGTGTTGGTCAGGGCCTCCTGGGTGATGCGGTACAGGGTGACCCCGATGCTCTCGGGGACGTCGCGGGCGTCGCCGTGCACCGAGAACCGGACCTCGAGGCCCAGGGCTCGCGTGTCGGCCATGAGTTCGGGCAGGGCACCGAGGCCCGAGGGGCCGGACCCGGCCTCGCCGTCCCGCGACCGCAGGACGGACAGTAGGCGGTCCAACTCGTCGATGGTCGTCCGCGCCGTGCCCTCGACGGCCGAGAGGGCGCCTCGCGCGATGTCGGGCCGGTCGAGCGTCCGCCGGGCGGCGCCCGCCTGGATGCCGATGACGGCGACGTGATGGGCGACCACGTCGTGCAGCTCGCGGGCGAGGCGGGTGCGTTCTTCGTTGATGGCCCGATCGGCGACGAGCTCGTGGGCGGCGCGCAACTCGACCCCCGTGCGTTCGAGGGCGTGCAGCCGGGTGGCCGACACGCGGGCCGCCCGGCCGAACGCGATGGCCGTGACGAGGACGATGCCGTTCGACACGAGCGTGTAGGCGATCGTGGCGAGGGTCACGGGGTCGGGTGCCTCGGCGTCGGACACGTAGACGGAGTGCAGCCACACGCCGAGCCAGACGAACATGACCGCGGTCACGACGACGCTGACGACGAGCGCACGGGCGCGCCGGGCGGCCCAGGCGTTCGCGGTGAAGATGACCACGAACTCGACGATCGACGGGGTGAGGGTGTCGGGGTAGCCCCGCAGCTGGGCGGCCAGGAACACGGCCGACACGACGACGAGGACGGCCACGGGACGCTGCCGTCGGAAGGCGAGCGGGGCGCAGAGGCCCAGGAGCCACAGCACGCTCTCGAGGGTCGAGGGCGAACCCGCCCCGTCGGCGTCCTCGACGATGACGGCGCTGAGCCAGAGCGTGACGAGGCCGAGCGCCGCGGTGAGGGCGGTGATCCAGAGGTCGACGCGGGTGTCGCGTCGGGTGAGCGGCCGGCGGGCGTCGCCCGGCGTCGCGGCCGGGGCCGGGGCGGTCGTCGACGTCTCCACGCCGACCATCGTAGGGCAGACGGGCGTGCTGATTGAGGAACACTCATGCATGCGCATGGAGAACGGGATGGACGACCCGTTTCGTCCGGGTGCCGGGGCGGACCGGTCGCCTCGGCGCCGTCGGCGGCGTTCAGACGCGCAGGTCGATGCCCAACAGCGCCTGCACGGCGTCGACGTCGACCTCGGACGGGGCCGTTCCCCGGGCCACGACGGCGTCGACGGAGTCGAGGGCCGAGGGCGTGTCGAGGTCGTCCGCCAGCGACGAGCGCAGGCCGACGACCAACGGGGTGGGGGCCGGGACCGGCACCGCGCCTCCTGCTCTCGTGGCGGCCCAGGCGAGCCAGCGCTCGAGCCGTCCTTCGGCGGTGACGAGGTCGGCGTCGAACCACTCCCAGTCGGAGCGGTAGTGGTGCGCCAGGAGGGCGAGCCGGACGGCGCGGGGGTCGCGGCCCGCGGCGACGAGCTCGCTGACCTTCACGAGGTTGCCGAGCGACTTGCTCATCTTCTCGCCCTGGTAGCCGACCATCCCGGTGTGCGTGTGGTGGACGGCGTAGGGGCGGCCGGTGAGGGCCGTGCCGTGCGCCGTGCTCATCTCGTGGTGCGGGAACACCAGGTCGCTCCCGCCGCCATTGACGGTGACGGGCACGTCGAGGTGCTGCTGGGCGATGACGGTGCACTCGATGTGCCAACCGGGTCGGCCGGCGCCCACGGTGGTGGGCCACGACGGCTCGTCGTCGCGGGCCGCGCGCCAGAGCAGCGGGTCGAGGGGGTCGCGCTTGCCGGCGCGATCGGGGTCACCGCCGCGCTCGGCGAAGAACCGGGCCATCGTCTCGGCGTCGTAGCGACTCTCGAGCCCCAGGTGCCAGTCGGTGTCGCGTTCGGCGGCTCGGACGTCGAAGTACAGGTCGTCGCCGGCGGTCGAGGCATCGGTGGGCACGGGGTACGCGAGACCCCGGTCGAGGAGGCGCGCCACGGCGTCGGCGACGTCGGTCACCACCTCGGTCACCGCGACGTAGTGCGTCGGCGGCACCACGGCCAGGTGCTGCATGTCGCTGCGGAAGAGGTCGGTCTGGCCGTCCGCGAGCTCTCGCCAGTCGACGCCGGTGGCCGTCGCCCGCTCGAGCAGCGGGTCGTCGACGTCGGTCGTGTTCTGCGCGTAGACCACCTCGACCCCGGCGTCGCGCCAGACGCGCAGCAGGGTGTCGAAGGCCAGGTAGGTCGACGCGTGACCCAGGTGGGTGGCGTCGTACGGAGTGATGCCGCACACGTAGAGACCGGCCCGCGACCCGTCGACCTCGGTCGGGTGCACCGTGCCGGTCGACGTGTCGTGGAGCGACGGGAGGTCGCCCAGGCCCGGGAGGCGCGGGACGTCGGGTTCTGCCCAGGACCTCATGCGGCCACCACGCCCGTGCCGAGCAGGACGAGCAGGACGACGCCGAGCACGATGCGGTAGGCCACGAACGGGGCGAAGCTGCGGCGCGAGATGTAGTTCATGAAGAACGCGATGACGACGAAGCCGACGACGAACGCGACGACCGTGGCGGCCAGGGTCTCGCCCAGAGAGTAGGGCCCGGGGTCGCTGAAGCTCTGGACGAGTTCGTAGAGACCGCTGCCGAAGACGGCGGGCACGGCGAGCAGGAACGAGAACCGGGCGGCGGCGGGACGCGTGTAGCCGAGCGCGAGTGCCGTGGTCGTCGTGGCACCCGACCGCGAGACGCCGGGGAAGAGCGCCAGCACCTGGGCGACGCCGACGGCGATGCCGTGGCCGTAGCGCATGTCCTCGAAGCGCTCGGTCTTCTTGCCGAGACGATCGGCCAGTCCGAGAAGGACGCCGAACACGATCAGGACGATCGCCACGATCCAGAGCGAGCGGAACACCGTGCGGATGTACTCCTGCGCGACGTACCCCACGAGCACGATCGGGACGGTGCCGATGATGACGAGCCAGCCCATGCGGACGTCGGGGTCGGTGCGGGGGATCTTGCCGGTCACGCCCGCGAACCAGCGCGAGACGATGCGGGTGATGTCGCGCCGGAAGTAGATGACGACCGCGAGCTCGGTGCCGAGCTGCGTGATCGCCGTGAAGGTGGCGCCCGGGTCGAACTCGGCCGCCGCCCCGGGATCGCTGAAGAACAGGCCGACGAGCCGCAGGTGGGCGCTCGACGAGACGGGGAGGAACTCCGTGAGGCCCTGGACGAGGCCGAGCAGGAGTGCCTGGAGGAGATGCTCCACGCGGGTGACCCTTCTGGTGCGGGGGTTGCTAGTACGTCGACAACAAGTCCCGCAGGACGCGACTGCCAAAGGATAGTGCGTCGAGCGGGACCCGTTCGTCGACGCCGTGGAACATGGCCGGGAAGTCCATGCCCTCGTCGAGCCGGAGCGGGGCGAAGCCGTACCCGGCGATGCCGAGCAGGCTGAGGGCCTTGTTGTCGGTGCCGCCCGAGAGCAGGTAGGGCAGGACGGGTGCTCCCGGGTCGTGCCGGTCGAGGGTGGCGGTGATGGCGTCCACCAGGGGCCCCGAGAAGGGCGTCTCGAGCCCGATGTCGGTGTGCATCGTCTCGATCTCGACGTCATCGCCGATCAGGGCCCGGACCTCGGCGAGCACCGCCGCCTCCTGCCCCGGCATGCACCGGATGTCGACCAGGGCCTCGGCCGTGTCGGGCACGACGTTGTGCTTGTAGCCCGCCGTCAGCATCGTGGGGTTGGTCGTCGTGCGCAGCGAGCCGCGGATGAAGCCCTTGGCGGTGCCGGTGCGCAGGACCAGTTCGTCGGGTGCGACCTCGTGCACGTCGACGTCGAGGATGCGGGCCACCTCGCCCAGCAGGGCGGTCGTCGTGTCCGTCAGCACGATCGGCCACTGCTGGCGGCCGAGGACGGCCACCGCCTCGGCCAGGCGCGTCACGGCGTTCGCCTCGATCATCTGCGAGCCGTGGCCGGCGGTGCCCCGAGCCCTGAGCTTGATCCAGATCAGGGCCTTCTCGCCCGTCTGCAGCAGGTACGAGCGTCGACCGTCGATGAAGGTCGAGTAGCCACCGACCTCGCTGATCGCCTCGGTGGCGCCGTCGAACAACCCGGGGTGTTCCTTCACCAGGAAGTGCGAGCCGAGGACTCCCCCGGCCTCCTCGTCGGCGAGGAAGCCCAGCACGAGGTCGCGGGCCGGTCGTTCGCCCGCCCGCAGGATGTCGCCGACGGCCGTCAGCATCATGGCGTCCATGTTCTTCATGTCGACGGCGCCGCGCCCCCAGAGCATGCCGTCGCGGACGACGCCGCCGAACGGGTCGACCGACCAGTTCGCGGGGTCGGCGGGCACGACGTCGAGGTGGCCGTGCACCACCAGTCCGGGCTTCGCCGGCTCGGCGCCCTCGACCCGGGCGATCACGCTGACCCGGCCGGGTTCGGACTCGAACAGCTGCGGCTCGAGGCCGAGGTCGCGGAGGGCCGCCTCGACGTACTCGGCGGCTTCGGCCTCGCCGTTCGACCGCCCACCGCCGTAGTTCGACGTGTCGAACCGGATGAGGTCGCGGGCGATGCGGGCCGTCTCGTCGAGCTCGGGCTCGGTCTGTCCGGTGCTCGTGGGGGTCGTCGTCATGCGCCCCACGCTACCTGCCGCGCCGCTCACGCCGACGGACGTGGCCGTGGTCACGAGGGCCCTCCGAGCCGTGCTAATCTTTCGTGTCGGCTTCGGTCGGCACCATCCAGTCCGGGTGGCGGAAATGGCAGACGCGCTAGCTTGAGGTGCTAGTGCCCGTATAGGGCGTGGGGGTTCAAGTCCCCCCTCGGACACTCGAAACACTCTCTCTCGAGAGGCGTTTCACCAGATCTGTGTTGAGACAGATGCTTGTTCGCAAGCGACGGAAGGCCCGCACACCCCGGTGTGCGGGCCTTCCTTGGTTCTCCGGCCTTCGTCGGTCGTCAGACCGCGCTGCCGGGGTTGCCGCTGGCGACGATCGAGCCGTTGATGCCCTGCGGGAAGAACCCGCCCTTGTCGATCTGGTTCGGCGTGAGGTACACGACGTTGAGCACGCGCTCGGCGGTCCGTCCGTAGACGATGGCGTTGGCGTCGGTCGGCACGAGGTTCTGGACGCCACCGAGGGTCAGACCCTGGTCGTCGTCCGTCGACCCGTCGAGGGAGTCGCGGGCGTCCGAGATCTTCGTCGCGGGCACCTGCAGTCCCTTGGCGTTCAGCGTGGTGCGGATGATGCCCGCGTGGTAGGCCTCGACCGCGAGGATGCCGGCGGCCGCGCCGAGGTACGTCTTGTTGTAGATCAGGGGTGCGGCCCCCTTGTAGGCGGTCACGCCGACGTCCTCGAAGATGAACGCCCCGAGCAGGAAGTTCTCCTCCGAGGCGAACGGGTCGAAGGTCTGGCCCGGCGTGATGACCCCTGCCGCGAGGGCCGCCGCCGTGAAGCTGCTCTGCAGGTCGATCGCCGGTCGCGACACCTTCGCGCCGCCGAGTGCCGACCGCAAGAAGGAGACGTGCGCCTTCTCGTCCGCCGCGATCTCCTGCGCGATGCGCTTGACGATCGTGGTCTTGAACGGCACGGGTGCGCCGCCGACGACGCCGCCCTGGGGGTCGATGCCCGTGATCTGGTCGGCGGGCAGCCCCGAGCCGGTGACGGCCCGGAGGTAGAACTCCGCCTCGAGGTACTCGAGGTTGAGTGCGAAGTTCAGGATCGTCGCATCACTGATCACCTCGTCGGAGGGCGAGACGGCGGCCGCGGACTGGGCGGGCAGCGTCGCGGCGACCGCGGCGAGCCCCGTGCCGAGGCCGGTGACGCCGGCGGCGGCGAGCAGCCGTCGTCGATCGATCGGGGTCTCGGCGCTCCGGGAGATGGCACTGCTGATGAAGCGTGTGTCGAACATCGTCGTTCCTTCGGGTGTGTTCGTGCAGCGAGGTGTGCCGTCGGTGCGCGCTCCCAGATGACGGCACCGGCGACGTCGGGGTCGGGTGACCCGTTCGGGGGACAAGCTAGCCCCCTCGCCTCCCGTCCGGTAGCCCCCGCCTCCCCTGGTCGTCCCCGGCGCCCGTAGGGTCGGGTCATGTCGCTCTCGATGGCCGCCACGCGTGCTCTTCTGCGCCTCCGGCTCCGCCTCCGCCCCCGCTCGACCGAGTCCGAGGACTCGCTCGTCCGCTCGGTCGCCCGTCAGGGCTCCGCCGCGCCGGTCACGCGAGCGGTGCACCGCGTCGCGACCGTCGAGGAGGCGCGGGTCGGTGGTGAGCGCGTCGTCACGCTCCGTCCGCGTCGGGCCCCGAGCGGCGTCCACGTGGTCTACCTGCACGGCGGTGCCTACGTGCACCCCGTCCTGGCCACGCACTGGAACCTGCTCGCGGGTCTCGTCCGCGCCTCCGGGGCCGTCGTCACGGTGCCCCTCTACGGTCTCGCCCCGGCCCACGACGTGGACGACGCGCTGCCGCTGCTGGACGCCGTCCTCGCGGACGTGCGCCGCGCCTCCCCGTCCCGCGTCGTCGTGGCCGGCGACTCGGCGGGCGGGGCGCTCGCCCTCGTCGCGGCCATGCGGGGACGCGACGCCGGCCGACCGGCACCCGACGCGCTCGTGCTCTTCTCGCCGTGGGTGGACGCCCTGCTCGACTCCCCCGCGATCGACGAGGTCGCACCGCTCGACCCGATGCTCGCCCGCGACGGTCTCGTCGCCGCGGGTCGGTGGTGGGCCGGCGACCGTGATCCGGCCGACCCCGTCGTCAGCCCGGTGCGCGGCGACCTCTCGGGTCTCCCGCCCGTGTTCGCCTACGCCGGCGATCGCGACCTGCTGACGCCCGACGTGAAGCGGCTGGCCGCGGGCGTGACCGCGGCGGGTGGACGCGTCGAGCTGCGGCTGTACCGCGGTGCCTTCCACGACTTCGTCGGCGCTCCCTGGACCCCGGAGGCGCGGCGGGCGCTCCGACACGCCGCCTCGGTGATCCGCGGGGACCCGTCGATCGCGGGCCGGACCGCGCCGCCCCGCGCGTAGGGTCGCAGTCGGCGCGGGCGTCGGTGCCCCGCCTCGACGACGAGAGGTGCCACACATGGAGTACGCACGACTGGGCACGAGCGGCCTGACCGTCTCGGCGGTGACCCTGGGGTGCATGAGCTACGGCGTGCCCGACCGCGGGACGCACGAGTGGAGCCTGCCCGAGGACGAGAGCCGCCCGTTCATCTCGCGGGCGCTCGAGCTCGGCATCACGACCTTCGACACCGCCGACGTCTACTCGGACGGCACCAGCGAGGAGATCGTCGGACGGGCACTGCGGGACTTCGCGACCCGCGAGGAGGTCGTCCTGGCGACCAAGGTGCACGGCCGGATGCGTCCCGGTCCGAACGGGGCCGGGCTCAGCCGGGGGCACGTCATGAGCGCGATCGACGACAGCCTGCGCCGGCTCGGCACCGACTACGTCGACCTGTACCAGATCCACCGCTTCGACCCCGAGGTGCCCGTGGAGGAGACGATGGAGGCGCTCCACGACGTCGTCAAGGCCGGCAAGGCCCGCTACATCGGCGCCTCGAGCATGTGGGCCTGGCAGTTCGCCTCGATGCAGCACGCGGCCGACCTCGGGGGCTGGACGCGTTTCGTCTCGATGCAGGACCAGTACAGCCTGATCCAACGCGAGGAAGAGCGTGAGATGCACCCCTATTGCCTGGACCAGGGGGTCGGCGTGCTGCCCTGGTCGCCCCTGGCCCGCGGGAAGCTGACCCGGGACTGGGACGCCACCACGGCCCGGACCGAGACCGACCGCTTCGGTCAGACGCTCTACAAGCAGCGCGAGGACGGTGACCGCCTCGTGGCGCAGGCCGTCGCCGACGTCGCGGAGGCGCGGGGCGTGCCTCGCGCACAGGTCGCGTTGGCCTGGGTGCGGCAGCAGGACGCGGTCACGTCCCCCATCGTCGGCGCCACGAAGATGCAGCACCTCGACGACGCCGTGGCCTCGGTCGACCTGTGGCTCACCGACGACGAGCTCGACGCGCTGGAGTCGCCCTACGTGACCCGCGAGAACGAGGGGTTCTGACGACACGGTCCCGCCCGGTCGACCGGCACCACGTCGGTCTAGGGTGAGCCGCACGGGCGGCGACGACGCCGACCGACCTCGACGAAGGGCAGCACCCATGGGCAGCGACGCCAACCACCACGAGCACGACCGGCCGAGCACCGGCGGACCCACCTCGGGCGAGGACGGCTCGTACGTCGACGACGACCTCGACGGCGGCGCCCGCACGCGCGGGCCGCACGACGGCGAGGCCGACGGCACCTACACCGAAGAGGCCGGCACGAGCGAGGGCGACGGGTCGTACGTGGACGCGCAGGTCCCGGACGAGCCGGCCGCCGACGGCGGTCCCCACGACGGCGAACCGGACGGGTCGTTCACGCAGAGCGACCTCGACGGCGGTCGCTGACCCCACCGGCCGACGCGTGGCCGTGCCCGGCCCGGCCCCCGAGGGGTGCCGGGCCGTTCGGCGTGTGGCGTTCCGGCAGGCGGCCCCGGGGGTACGGTCGTCTGAGGGAGGAACACATACATGACCAAGCGAATCGTAATTCTCGGCGGCGGTTCCGCCGGGCTCACCACTGCACTCGAACTGCAGAAGCGACACCCACCCCAGGCGGCGAGCATCACCCTCGTCGACCAGGCCCCGTACTTCACCTACCAGCCGTTCTTGCCCGAGGTCGCCGGTGGCCACATCGCCGCGCGCGACGTCACCGTGCCGCTGCGCAAGACGCTCAAGCGCACGAAGGTCGTCGAGGCGTCGGTCACCGGGCTCGACAGCGAGGCCAAGAAGGTCACCGTCACGAGTGCGGACGGCGAGTCCAGCGACATCGCCTACGACCAGTTGGTCGTCGCCCTCGGCGCCGTCACCCGGACCTTCCCGACCCCGGGCCTGGCCGAGAACGGCGTGGGCTTCAAGAGCGTCGAAGAGGCTCAGTACGTCCGTGACCGCATCCTCGGCAACATCGCCGAGGCGGCGAGCGTCAAGGACCCGGCCGTCCGCCGCAAGCTCCTCACCGTCGTCTTCGTCGGTGGCGGCTACACGGGCGTCGAGGCCCTCGCCGAATTGTCCGACGCCGCGAACTCCGCCGTCGACACGTTCCCGAACCTGTCGCGCGACGAACTGCGCTTCGTGCTCGTCGAGGCCCTGGACCGCGTCGCCCCCGAGGTCGGTCCCGAGCTCTCGAAGTGGACCCTGGGCCAGCTGCGCGGTCGAGGCATCGACATCCGCCTCAAGACGACGATGCCCTCGTGCGTCGACGGCGACGTCGTGCTGAGCGACGGCGAGACCATCCCCGCCGGCACGATCGTCTGGACGGCCGGCGTCAAGCCGAACCCGGTGCTCGGCGACATGGGCCTCCCCCTCGGCCCGAAGGGACACGTGAACGTCAGCGCGACCCTGCAGGTCCAGACCGAGGACGGCCACAAGCTCGACGGCGTCTGGGCCCTCGGCGACGGCGCGCAGGTCCCCGACCTGCTGGCCGAGAAGCAGCCGGCGTACTACCCGCCGAACGCACAGAATGCCGTGCGCCAGGCGGTCACCGTGGCCGACAACGTCATCGCGACCCTGTCGGGCGAGCCCGTCAAGGAGTACCGCCACGAGTCGCTCGGCACCGTGGCGAGCTACGGCATCGGCAAGGGCGCGGCCAGCATGTTCGGCCTCCAGCTGAAGAACGTGCCGGCCTGGATGGCCCACCGTGGCTACCACCTGTACGCGATGCCGACGCTGAACCGGAAGTTCCGCATCCTGTCGGGCTGGGTGACGAACTTCGTCGGCGGCCGCGACACGACCCCGCTGGTGGGTCTCGGCGATCCGCGCGCGGGATTCCTCAAGGTGACCCCGAAGGTCGACGCGAAGAAGTAGTCGCGACCGATCTCGAGAAGGAGGCGCGTCCCGGGTGACCGGGGCGCGCCTCCTTCGTCGTCGGTGCGGTGGAGCGGCCCGGGGCCCGGCTCAGGCCGTGGTGAGGCGCCGCACGGCCTCGTGCACGATCTCGCGTTGCAGGGCGGGGTCGAGCACCACGCCCGGATGCGCCTCGCCGAGACCGGGCAGGTTCTGCCAGGCGCAGGCGAGCGACATGACGAGGGCGAAGATGTCGTCGCTGCTCCAGGACACCGTCACGGCGGGGTCGCCGCGAAGGCGGTCGAGCTGCGACAGGGCGGCGTCCTGGACCGAGCGCAGGGTGGGGACCGAGGCCTCCCAGTCGTGCTCGCCCTCGAGCCGGGCCCAGGCGAGCAGCCGGTTGTGGTCGGGGTGGGCCTGCATGTGGTCGAAGACGGCGAGGGCGAACTCCTCGACGCTCGCGGCAGGGCGGGACGCGGCCTCGCCCATGGTCTCGAAGGTGCCGTTCAGGACGGTCGTGAAGAGCGACCGCTTGTCACCGAAGTTCGCGTAGAGACGCTCCTTGCTGCAGCCGGCCTCGGCCGCGATGCGGTCGACGCGCGCCCCGGCCAACCCGTGTCGCGAGAACTCCGCGGTCGCGGCCTCGAGGATGGCTCGACGGGTCTCGGCGGCATCGGTTCGCATCGGATCACCGTAGCCGACTTACGGACCAACCAACTAGTAGGTAGGGTAGTTCGTCGTCCCCCAGAGAAACAGGTACCGCAGTGACCACCGTCGCCCCCGCCCCCACCGAGACGCGTTCGTCGCGCCGTTGGTGGGTGCTCGTCATCGTCGCCCTCGCGCAACTCGTCGTCGTCCTCGACGGCACCATCGTCAACATCGCCCTGCCCGACGCCCAGGCCGACCTCGGCCTCAGCGACGAGAACCGCCAGTGGGTCGTGACGGCCTACGCGCTCGCCTTCGGCGCGCTGCTGCTGCTCGGCGGTCGGATCGCCGACTTCTGGGGCCGCAAGCGCACCTTCATCGTCGGGATGGTCGGCTTCGGAGCCGCCTCCGCGTTCGGCGGGCTCGTGCAGACCGGTGGTGAGCTGATCCTCGCCCGCGGCCTGCAGGGCGTGTTCGCGGCCCTGCTCGCCCCCGCGGCCCTGGCCGTGCTCACCACCACCTTCGCGTCGGGTCGCGACCGGAACACCGCCTTCGCCGTCTTCGGCGCCATCTCGGGCGCCGGCGCGGCCGTCGGGCTCGTGCTCGGCGGCGTGCTGACCGAGTTCGTCAGCTGGCGCTGGTGCCTGCTCGTCAACGTGCCGATCGTGCTCGTCGCCATCGTCGCCGCCGCCTTCGTCGTGAGCGAGAGCCGGGCCGAGGGGCGGAACCGCCTCGACGTCGTCGGCACGATCGTCGTCGCGGCCGGCCTCGCCAGCCTCGTCTACGGCTTCACCCGGGCCGAGGACGGCTGGGGCTCGGCCGTCGTCATCGGCTTCATCGCCCTGGGGGCCGGTCTGCTCGCCCTGTTCGTCGTCGTCGAGCGACGGAGCGACCACCCGCTGCTGCCGATGCGCGTGCTCGCCGACCGCGTCCGTGGCGGAGCCTTCCTGGTGCAGTTGATCGTCGGGAGCGTCATGATCGGCGCCCTGCTCTACCTGACCTTCCACCTGCAGATCGTGCTCGGCTTCGGCCCGCTCGAGGCGGGGCTCGCCAGCCTGCCGATGACGCTGGTCATCATGGTCTGCGCCCCCCTGCTGACGAAGGCGCTGCCGATCGTCGGCCCCCGCCCGATGATGATCGTCGGGCCGCTCGTCGCGGGGGCCGGGCTGCTCTGGCTCGCCACGCAGATCACGGCCGACGGCTCGTACGCCGTCCAGGTGCTGCCGGCCCTGCTCGTCATGGGCGTCGGCCTCGCCGGCGTCTTCGTGCCCATGCAGAACCTGGCGCTCAGCCGGGTCGCCCCGCACGACGCCGGTGCCGCCAGCGCGACCTCGAACGCCATGATGCAGATCGGCGGATCGATTGGTCTCGCCGTCTTCACGAACCTCTACGCCGGGGCCGTCGCGTCCTCGACGTCGACGGTGGGCGGGCCGCTCGGTCCGCTGGTCGACGGCTACTCGGTGGCCTTCCTCGCCGCCGCGGTCGCCATGCTGCTCGCCGCGCCGATCTCGTTCTTCCTCATCCGCGGCCGCAAGGAGGACCTGCTGCCCACCGAGGCGCCCGTGCACCTCGGCTGATCAGGCCGGGGTCGGCGTGCCGGTGGCGGTCCGGGGCAGGCGGATCGCCGCCCCGGCCGCCACGGCCAGCAGGACGGCCGCGACGCCGAACGCCGCGGGGTACGAGACCGTGTCGACGAGCAGGCCCGCGACGAGCGGCCCGGCGATCGCCCCCACGTCCGAGCACATCGAGAAGATCGCGACGGGACGACCACCGCGGGCCCCCGCGGCGTCGCCGACGAGTGCCGCGGGCGCGGTGCCCATGAACGCCGTCGCCACGCCGTAGACGCAGAGCAGGGCGCCGAGCGTCCAGACGTCCGGGGCGAGGGACACCGCGAACAGGGTCACGGCCGCCACCGCGAACGAGCCGATCACGGCCGGTCGACGGCCGACCGTGTCGACGAAGCGCGCAGCCGGTGCCAGCGCGATGGTCTGTGCCACCGCCGACGCGGCGAAGAGCAACCCCGTCCAGGCCGTCGGTCCGCGCAGGACCTCCACCACCAGGACGGGGACGAGGGCGCTGCGCACCCCCAGCGACGACCAACCCTGTGCGAAGTTGGCCACGCACGCGGTCCGGAACCGCACGTCGCGCAGCACGACCCCGAGGGGCACCGGAGGCGCGGTGACGGTCGTCGAGGAGTGCTGCGGTGCCCGGCGCAGGAGCACGACGCCGACCAGGCCGGCCACGGCGAGCGTGCCCGCGTAGAAGAAGAACGGCGCCGTCAACGAGATGGTCGCGAGCAGCCCGCCGAGGGCAGGACCCGCCATGCCGCCGACGAGGAACCCGCCCTGGTAGAAGCCGACGGCCCGGGCCCGGAGCGACGGGTCGGTCGCGCCGAGCAGCAACGTCATCGCCGCGATGCTGAACATGGCCGAGCCGATGCCACCCGCCCCCCGGAGCAGGAGGAGCTGCGGATAGGTCTGGGCGAGCCCGGCGAGTCCGCTCGACAGCGCCACGATGCCGATGCCCACCGAGAGCACGACCCGCTCGCCCATCAGGTCGATGAGTCGACCCACGAACGGGCTCGCCACGAGGCGCATGAGGGCGAAGGCCGAGAGGACGGCACCCACCAGGGCGTGGTCGACGCCGAAGCTGCGGGCGTAGACCGGCAGGACCGGGACGACCACCCCGAAGCCGACCATGACGAAGAAGGCGATCACGCCGAGGACGTAGACGTCGCGGGTGAGACGGGGGCGGTCGACGTCGGTGACGTGGCGGCGGAACGGGAGCACCGACACAGGCTACGGGGCGCGGAGTGTGACCTCGTGTGTCGGCGAGGACGACAGCACGGGCCCGGGTCGTGATGATGGCCTCATGACTCGACGAATCCGGTTCAACGCCTTCGACATGAACTGCGTGGGGCACCAGTCCCCCGGTCTCTGGCGGCACCCCGACGACCGCTCGGCCGACTACACGAAGCTGAGCTACTGGACCTCCCTCGCGCGCCTCCTCGAGAAGGGCGTCTTCGACGGGCTCTTCATCGCCGACGTGCTCGGCACGTACGACGTCTACGGCGGCAACCACGACGCGGCGTTGCGCAACGGCACCCAGACCCCGGTCGGCGACCCGGTGCTGCTCGTCTCGGCCATGGCCGCCGCGACCGAGCACCTGGGCTTCGGCATCACCGCCGGCACGGCCTACGAGCACCCCTACCCGTTCGCCCGGCGCATGTCGACGCTCGACCACCTGACGGAGGGGCGGATCGGCTGGAACGTCGTCACCGGCTACCTGCCGAGCGCCGCCCGCAACATGGGGGCCGACGACCAGCTCGACCACGACACCCGGTACGACCAGGCCGACGAGTACCTCGAGGTCCTGTACAAGCTGTGGGAGGGGTCGTGGGAGGACGACGCGGTCGTCCGCGACCGTGAGTCCGGCGTCTTCACCGACCCGGCGAAGGTGCACGAGATCGGGCACGACGGCACCTACTACAAGGTGCCCGGCATCCACATCGCCGAGCCCAGCCCTCAGCGCACCCCCGTGATCTACCAGGCGGGTGCCTCGCCGCGGGGCATCCGCTTCGCCGCCGGCAACGCCGAGTCGATCTTCGTGGCGGCCCCGACCAAGGAACGCCTGGCCGCGACGGTCGGCAAGATCCGGGACGCGCTCGAGGCCGCGGGCCGCGACCGCTACTCGGCGCGCATCTACACGTTGCTGACCATCATCACCGACGCCACCCCCGAGGCCGCCCGGGCCAAGCACGACGAGTACCGGCGATACGCCTCGCACGAGGGCGCCCTGACGCTCATGTCGGGGTGGATGGGCGTCGACCTCTCGACCTACTCGCTCGACGACCCCGTGGGTGACGTCGAGAGCAACGCCATCCAGTCGGCCCTCGCGAACTTCCAGGCGCAGGCGGGTGACACGGGCGCGGAGTGGACGATCCGCGACATCGCCGAGGCGGCCGGGATCGGCGGTCTCGGGCCCCGCATCGTCGGGTCCGGCGAGGAGATCGCCGACCAGCTCCAGGAGTGGGTCGACGAGACCGACGTCGACGGGTTCAACCTCGCCTACGCCATCACTCCGGGCACGTTCGAGGACGTCGTCGAGCACGTGATCCCCGTGCTCCAGGCCCGGGGCGTCTATCCCACCGAGTACGAACCGGGCACGCTGCGGCAGAAGCTGTTCGGGCGCGGAGACCGGTTGCCGGACGAGCACCACGGGGCGCGGTACAAGATCTCGACCGGAGCCCGCGTCGGCTGACGGAGGCCCTGCGGGGCGAGGATCTGAGGATCGTTACAACGGCGTGTCGGCGAAAGCCGACACGCCGTTCCCATCGGGGCTTTCGTTCGTCGGATTCGATAACGGCAGGCGACTCTAAGGCTCCCGGAAGGGTGGTCGGCGACATGACGCGGCGTGGGGGCCGTGGTTAGTGTGGACGCCGGTCGCCTCTCGGGGAAGCGACGATTCGGACTGATGGTCGTTGCTCAGAGGAGATGGTCTGCTTGGCGTGGGATTTCGTGGTGGACCGGTGGAGCCAGATCTGGTTCGCCTCATGGCAGCACTTCTCCCTCGTGGTGCAGTGCCTCGTCCTGGCGGTCGTCGTCTCGGTCGGCCTCGCCGCCCTGGTGCACCGCAACCCGACGCTCTACGCGCTGGCCAACGGGGTGTCGGCCGTGGGGCTGACCCTTCCGTCGTTCGCGCTGGTCGGCCTGCTCATCCCCTTCGCGGGGTTCGGCGTGGCGCCGTCGGTCATCGTCGTCACGTTCTTCGCCGCACTGCCGATCCTGCGGAACGCCGTCGTCGGCCTGCACGAGGTCGACGGTTCGCTCGTCGAGTCGGCTCGCGGCATCGGCATGGGGCGCTTCCGGACCCTGGCGACCGTCCAGATGCCCCTCGCCTGGCCGATCATCCTCACCGGCGTGCGCGTCAGCGCGCAGATGGTTATGGGCATCGCCGCGGTCGCGGCGTACGCGCTCGGCCCGGGCCTCGGCGGCTTCATCTTCTCGGGCCTGTCCCGACTGGGCGGCGCGAACGCGCTCGCCTCCGTGGTCACGGGCGTGGTGGGCGTGGTCCTCCTCGCCCTCGTCCTCGACCTCCTCCTCGTCGGCCTCGGCCGCCTGACCATCTCGAGAGGCATCCGTGTCCAGAACTGACCCCACCCGCGCCTCCTCGTCCCCCTCGGACGAGGTCTCGGGCCGCAGCATCACCCTCGACCAGGTCACCAAGCGGTACCCCGGCCAGGCCGAGCCGGCCGTCGACGGCATCACGCTCGAGATCCCGGCCGGCAAGATCGTCATGCTCGTCGGACCGTCGGGGTGCGGCAAGACCACGACCCTCAAGATGATCAACCGGCTGATCGAGCCCACCGAGGGGCGGATCGTCCTGGACGGCGACGACGTCACCTCGATCGACGGCGACGAGTTGCGCCGCCGCATCGGCTACGTGATCCAGGCCGGTGGATTGTTCCCGCACATGACCGTCGGGGCGAACATCGCCATCGTCCCGAAGATGCTCGGTTGGTCGAAGGAGCGCATCGCCGCCCGCGTCGACGAGCTGCTCGAACTCGTGTCGCTCGATCCGGCCACGTACCGCGACCGTTACCCGCGTGAGCTCTCGGGTGGTCAGCAGCAGCGCGTCGGCGTCGCGCGGGCACTGGCGGCGGACCCGCCCGTGTTGCTGATGGACGAGCCCTTCGGTGCCGTCGACCCCATCACCCGCCAGCGCCTGCAGGACGAGCTGATCAACATCCAGCACGAGCTGCAGAAGACCATCGTCATCGTCACCCACGACTTCGACGAGGCCGTGAAGCTCGGCGACTGGATCGTCATCTTCTCCGAGGGCGCGCACATCGTGCAGTACGACACCCCGGAGCGCATCCTCGCCGAGCCGGCGAACGAGTTCGTCGAGAACTTCATCGGGTCGGGGGCCGGCCTCAAGCAGCTGACGCTGACGCGCGTCCGTGACGTCGACCTCGCCGAGGCCATCGTCGCCCGAGCGGGCGACTCGGCCGCCGACGTCCTCGCCCGGGTCGAGGCGGCCGGCCACGGCCACGCGGTCGTCGTCGACGACCGGGAGCGCCCCGTCTCGTGGCCCTCGCGCCGCCAGCTCGGCCGTCTCGACGTGCTGGGCTCGTCACCCGACGCCGACCTGCCGGTCATCGGCAGCGGCGCCACCCTCAACGACGCCCTGGACACGATGCTCGTCTCGAGTGCGGGTGCGGCCCTGGTCACCGGTCGACGCGACGCCTTCATCGGCGTCATCACGGTCGAGGTCGTCATGGAGGCCATCACGCGGGCGCGCGCGTCGGCCGCGGAGGCCCACCACGACGCTCCGGTGGGCACCAACACGGGCTCGTTCGACGTCGTGCCGGGAGCCCCCGTCGACGAGAAGGACGCGGCGTGACCGCCTCGGTCGCCCCGGCCTCGGTCGACGGACGCTCGTCCGGCCGGCAAGGGCCCCGCCCGGCGTGGCTCGGACTGCTCGTGCAACCCGTGGCCGTGTTCGCCGTGTTCGCGGCATTCGTCGTGTGGCTGACCACGGCCGACCTGACGACGGCCGAACGGACCACCCTCAACCCCTCCGACCTGCTGGCCTACACGGGCGAGCACCTGGCGTTGACCTTCGTCTCCGCGGCGATCGTCCTCGTCCTCGCCATCCCCCTCGGCGTGCTGCTCACCCGGCGGCCGTTCGTGCGCATCAGCGGTCCCGTCCTGCTCCTCGCGAACTTCGGCCAGGCCGCGCCGGCCATCGGACTCATCGTGCTGCTCGCGTTCTGGCTCGGCTTCACGTTCTGGGCTGCTGTCGTCGCCCTCGTGCTCTACGCGGCGCTTCCGGTGCTGCGCAACACCATGATCGGACTGCAGAGCGTCGACGCCCGCCTCGTCGAGGCCGGTCGGGGCATGGGGATGAGTGCGTCGTCCGTCCTGCTGAAGGTCGAGCTGCCGCTGGCCGTCCCCGTGATGCTCTCCGGCATCCGTACGGCCCTCGTGCTGCTCGTGGGGTCGGCGGCCCTCGCCACGTTCATCGGTGCCGGCGGCCTGGGGCTGCTGATCACCACCGGGGTCAACCTGTTCCTGCCGCGGGTCCTCGTCTCCGGGGCCCTGCTCATCGCCCTGCTCGCCCTCTTGATCGACTGGCTGGGCCGTGTGGTCGAGTACGTCGCCCGTCCGAAGGGACTCCGCGCATGACCGTCTCCCGCCTCCCCCGACGACTGCGTCGCGCCTCCTCGTCCCTCGCCGTGGTCGGCGCCGCGACGCTCGCTCTGACCGGGTGCGGCCTGCAGCCGGCGACGGCGTTCGTGCCCGCCGTGGCGCCCGGCTCGATCCGAGCCGTCGAGGGGTTGCCCGACGACGCGGCGATCACCGTGACGGCGAAGAACTTCACCGAGCAGTTGATCCTCGGGAAGATCGCCGTGCTCGCCGCGCAGGCCGCGGGCTTCGAGGTCACCGACATGACGAACGTGCCGGGGTCGGTGGCGGTGCGACAGCTGATGCTCGACGGGACGGCCGACATGACCTACGAGTACACCGGCACCGCCTGGCTGACCTACCTTGCCGAGGCGGAGGGCATCCCCGACCAGCAGGAGCAGTACGAGGCCGTCCGCGACGCGGACGCCGACAACGGCCTGACCTGGCTCGAGCCCGCGCCCCTCAACAACACCTACGCCATGGCGGTCCGGGCCGAGGCCGTTCCCGAGCTCGGCGACATCACGTCGCTCTCCCAGATCGCCGACCTGCCGGTCGAGCAGCGCACCTTCTGCGTCGAGGCCGAGTTCAACTCGAGGGCCGACGGGTTCGCCCCCATGCTCGCGGCGTACGGGCTCGAACTCGGCGCCGCCGACGGTGTGCCGACGAGCAACGTGAGCATCCTGGACACGGGCACGGTCTACACCGCGACCGACCGGGGCAGCTGCAACTTCGGCGAGGTCTTCACGACGGACGGCCGGATCGACTCGCTCGACCTCGCCGTGCTGGAGGACGACCAGGGCTTCTTCCCCGCCTACAACGCGGCACCCGTCCTCTCGACGGCCACCCTCGAGGAGTACCCGCAGCTGGCCGAGGTGTACGACGAGATCTCGCCGGCCCTCACGGACACCGAGATGCGACGACTCAACCTGGCGGTCGACGTCGAGGGCGAAGAGCCCGCCGACGTGGCCTTCGACTGGATGGTCGAGCAAGGATTCGTCACCCGTCCGTGACACGCGGACGAGGGTGATTGTGACGGGTGATGCGCCCCCCGGCCGAAGGGCCGGGGGGCACTGTCCGTCTGTACCCCACCTGCGCTGCAGACACCAGGGGCGACGAGAGATGAACGACACCTGTCGGGGTGATGAACGGCACGGACGGCGGCGTGTCGACCCTCGGTCCGGACGTCGTGTCACCGGCCTGAACAGGCCTTTTGCGTGTCTCACGCCGCGGGCCACCCTCCGCCTGGAACGGGACGCGCCGTGGCCGCGCTTTTCACGGCTTCTTGTCACCCCCGCACGGGTGACATCGCGGGGTCCGAGGGTCACCCGTTCGGGTGTCGGCAACAGGGGGGACACGATCGCCCCCGAACGGGGGGTCTTGTTAGACTCCTATGGCGGGTGCCCCCCGAACTAGAGTCACAGCATCCTCCTGGTCGACCCGAAATCGCCAGGAACCGAGAAACCCGACCCTCTCCACCGGGAGCATCTGCTCCCGTCACCGCACCGACCCGAATCGTGCGTCGAGCAGACCCGCTGCCCGGCGCGCCCGTCGCCGCCCGGCCGACGTCGCGCACCCTCGTGACGTCCGTGCTCCGGCGCGACGCCTGGGCGGTCGATCGAACCCGAACCTCGATCGACCGCCCGCCACCGCCCCCGTCGTCACCACCGACGTGGGCGCGCCGTCGCCTACCCGAACCCGAGACCCGATGTCCAGCACGCAGAGCGAACTCCGCTCACTCCTGGTCGGACCGTCGTCACCCCGACGGATCGATCCCCCGTTCGACCTGACCGAGTCGGACGGCCCCCTCGCGGCGCCCGCCGCGACGCACGACGCCGAGTCCGGCGCCGCCTGGGCTCGCCGCTACCGGCGCCGGCTCCGCCTCGTCGACACGGCCGTCCTGACCCTGAGCATCGTCGGTGCCGTCGTGGTGGACGCCGCGAGGGCCATCGCCGCCGGTCGGGGCTCGGACGCGTCCACCCTGATCGAGTCGGTGGGTTCTCCCGTGCTCCCCGTCGTCGTCGGGCTGGTCTGGACCTTCTGCCTCACGCTGCACCGCACCCGCGACCTCGCGGTCGTCGGCAGCGGCGTCGTCGAGTACAAGCGCCTCCTCACGGCGAGCGTCTGGGCCTTCGCCGTCGTGGCGATCGGGTTCGCCTCGGTCGGCCACATCGGCGGCGAGGGCTACTTCCTGGTGGCGCTGCCCGTCGGCGGTGCCGGCCTGGTCGTCGGCCGGTGGACCATGCGGCGCTGGCTCGAACGCCAGCGGGCCAAGGGCCACTACCTGTCGAGAGCCGTCATCGTGGGATCGCGCGACGACATCGCCGACGTCGTCCGTCGCATCGACAAGACGAGCGGTGCCGTGTACGACGTCGTCGGGGCGGCCGTCCCGGACGCCGACCCGAGGGGCATCGTGGTCGGAGGCCGCACCGTCCCCGTGGTGGCGGACCTCGACGGCGTTCCGCGTGCGGTCTGGCGCCTGGGCGCCGAGAGCGTGATCGTCGCCGGCGAACCGGGTCGTGGCCGGGAGTACCTGCGCGACCTCGGATGGTCGCTCGAAGGACGAGCGACGGAGCTCGTCATCGCCTCGCGACTGACGAACGTCGCCGGGCCCCGCATCCACTACCGCCCGGTCGAGGGTCTCCCCCTCATGCACGTCGAGCTGCCGCAGTTCGACGGCCCGCGACACGCCCTCAAGCGTCTGTCCGACCTCGCACTGGCGTCCGCCGCGCTCGTCGTCCTCGCGCCGGTGTTCGCCGTCGTCGCCCTCGCGGTGCGGCTCGACGGTCCCGGCCCGGTGCTGTTCCGTCAGCGCAGGGTCGGCCGTGACGGGCGCACCTTCGAGATGCTGAAGTTCCGCTCCATGGTCGTCGACGCCGAGAGCCGGCTCGCCGGCCTCGCGCAGGCGGACGAGGGAGCCGGCCTGCTCTTCAAGATGAAGTCCGACCCGCGGGTCACCCGCGTGGGTGCCGTCCTCCGTCGGTGGTCGCTCGACGAGCTGCCCCAACTGTGGAACATCGTCCGAGGCGACATGAGCGTCGTCGGGCCCCGGCCGCCCCTCCCTCGCGAGGTCGAGGGGTACGAGGACCACGTCCACCGACGCCTGTACATCAAGCCCGGACTCACGGGCATGTGGCAGGTGAACGGACGCAGCGACCTCAGCTGGGAGGAGAGCGTCCGCCTCGACCTCTACTACGTCGAGAACTGGTCGCTGACGGTCGACTTCGTCATCATGTGGCGCACCGTCCGGGTCCTCTTCGAGCACCGGGGAGCGTATTGACCCCCACCAGCAGCATCCGAGACCACCGCGGGCCGTTCACGGGCCCGGACCACGCTCACGACGACAGGGGAGAGAGCATGTCCGTCGACATCAGGCACTACCGGGACCGCGAGTCCGCACCGGCGACGACCGCCGCACCGATCCTGCGGGAGGACGCCCGGACGGGCGTCGACCTGCCCGAACTCCCCCGCCGCCGGAGGGGATCGCGGCGCAGCCGGGTGCTGCTGGTGCACTCGTCCGACGAGATGTACGGCTCGGACCGGATCGTCCTCGAGGTGGTCGGTGAGCTCGCCGCCCGCGACGACCTCGACGTGACGGTCTGGCTGCCCTCCGACGTCTCCGTCGGGCCCCTGGGGCCGAGGCTGCGCGAGCTCGGGGCGCGCGTCGAGCGCACGCCCCTCCCGATCCTGCGCCGGACCCGGCTCGGACCGCTCGGACTCGTCCGCCTGGCCCGCGACGCGGCGCGCACGGCGCTGAGACTGTCCGGGCGCCACTTCGACCTCGTCTACTGCGCCACGAGCGCCTGCCTGATCGTCGCGCCCGTCGCCCGGGCCATGGGCGTCCGCCGCGTCGTGGGGCACCTGCAGGAGCCCTGGAGCGACGGGGACCGTCGAGGTCTCCGTCCCCTGGCCCGCGCCTGCACCTCGTTGGTCGCCGTGTCTCGGTCGGTGCTCGACTCGTCCGGCCTCTCGGAGGACTCGCGCGCCGTCGTGGTCCACAACGGCGTGTCGGACCGCTCGATCGCCGTCACCGACCGTGCCGAGGGTCGCGCGCCCCAGTACGTGGTCGCGAGTCGCTGGAACGGCCACAAAGGCCACGCGACGCTCCTGACGGCCTGGAACGCGGCAGGCTGCCCCGGGCAGCTCGTCATCCTGGGCGGCCCGCCGGCCGTCGGCTCCTCCGTCGACGTGCCCGGTCTGGTCGCGGCGATCGTCTCGCGACCCGAGACGGTCACCGTCGTGGGAGAGGTCGACGACGCGTCGCCCTACCTCCGCGACGCCGACGCGGTCATCCTGCCGACCGACACCCTCGAGGGCTTCGGACTCGTCACGCTCGAGGCGTTCAGCCAGGGGCGTCCCGTCATCGCCAGCCGCTCCGGCGGCCCGGAAGAAGTCGTCGACGAGGGGCACACGGGCTGGCTCTTCGACCGTCGCGACGTCGACGGCCTGACCGAGATCCTGGCGTCGATGGACGTCTCCACCCTGGCCGTCGCCGGGCGCCACGCCCGCGAGGCCTACCTCCAGCGGTTCACACCGGAACGCATGCGTCGCCGGATCGGCGCGGTGGTCACCCGCGAGCTGCACACGGCCGACGTCGACTCCCTGGCGGTGGCCTCGTGACCGACGCCCCCGCGACCGCCGAGGCGACCTCGGCCCGACCCGCCGTGCCCCGCGCCGTGCGTCCCGCCCTCGCCGCGCTCGCGTCGGCCCAGAAGCCGTCCACGGGTGCGCCCGCCTATTCGCGCTTCGTCAACCGCCGACTCGGTCGATGGGCCGCCGCGGTGGCCTACACCGTGGGTGCCACTCCGAACCAGGTCACGGCACTCAGCGCCGCGTGCACCTTCGCCGGCATAGCGGTCCTCGCCTTCGCGCCGTCCGGCATCGGGACGGCCCTGGCCGTCGTCCTGCTGCTCGTCGTGGGTTACGCCCTCGACTCGGCCGACGGACAGGTCGCGCGCCTCCGGGGCGGCGGCAGCCCCGCGGGCGAGTGGCTCGACCACGTCATCGACGCGACCAAGATCGCGGTGCTGCACCTGGCGGTCTTCGCGTCGTGGCTCCGTGAACCGGAGGGTCGCGAAGCCCTGCTGGCCGCGCCGCTCGTCTACCAGGTCGTGGCGACGGTGGCGTTCTTCGCCATCGTGCTGACCGACCAGCTCCGCCGGGCGGAGGCGGCCCGGACCGGCGTCGCCGCGCCCGTCGGACGTCGCACGGGACTGCTCTACTCGCTGGCGGTCGTCCCGACGGACTACGGCCTGATGTGCCTCGCGTTCGTCCTGCTGGCCTGGCCGCCGGCGTTCACGGTGGTCTACCTGGCGCTCCTCGTCGCGAACGCCGGCTACCTCGTCCTCGCCCTGCCGAAGTGGTTCCGCGAGCTGAAGTCCCTGACTCCCCCGTCGATCGGTTCGAGGTCGTGAGCCACGAGGTCGCCCCGGCCCGTCGTGCCGTCGCGGGGGGTCTCGGTCGGGCCGTCTCGCGCCATGCCGCGCTCATCGGCGTGGCGGCGCTCCTCGGGGTGGCCGCGGGCGTCGGCGGGTCTCAGCTCGCTCCGGCCGGCTGGCGCGCCGAGGCGACGCTCCTCGTCCGGGTCGAGTCCCCGGGCTCGGGCCTCGCGGCCCGCGGGCAGTTCGCCCAGCAGCGCGTGGCGTCCTACGCCGAGCTCGGCACGAGCCCGGAAGTCCTCGGACCGGTCGCGGCCGACCTCGGCCTGCCCGTCGACGAGCTCGCCGAGCGGGTCTCGGTGGTCAACCCGGACGGCACCGCGGTCCTCCGCGTGCAGACGACGGCCGGAACGCCCGACGGGGCCGCCTCGCTCGCCGACGACGTCGCCGAGAGCCTCTCGGCGGTCGTGGATCGCGCCGAATCGGACGCCGGGACGGACGGTCAGACCGTCGCGCTCGACCTCACCTCCCCCGCGGCCGTCCCGACGACGCCCGACGAACCGGGCCTCGCGCTGACGGTCCTCTCGGGTCTCCTCGCCGGCCTGGCGGTCGGTCTCGCCGGCGCGCTCGTCCTGGCCCGTGCCCGGCCCACGGTCGACACGGTCGACGACGTGCGCCGCATCACGGGGCTGCCGGTCGTGGGACAGCTCCCGGGGGCCCTCCGGCAGGGCGACGACCCGGTGACCGGAGCCTCGTCCGCCCGGACCCGCACGGCCCTGCGCGAGGTCGTGCAGAACACGAGGGCCCTCCGGGGTGGCTCGCTGCCCGCCACGCTCCTGCTGGCCCGGACGGACTCGGTCCGCGAGGCGGTCGGCGTCGACGGCGGCCTCGCGCGCGCCGTCGTCGAGCTCGGCGCCACGTGCGCCCTGGTCCAGTCCGACTTCGACACCCGCACGCTGTCCCGTCCCTCGACGGTGCCCGTGGGCGCCGTGCCCGAGGAGGTCGAGGCCGATCGGCACGGCTACGACCGCGTGCCGGTGTCCGACGGGGTCGTCGCGTCGTCCCGTCACCTGGTCCGTTCGGGAACCCACGCCTTCTTCACCGCTCTGCGCGAGGACTACGACGTCTCCGTCGTCCAGGCCTCCAGCGACTCGCACCCGCTCGCGCTGCGCAGCGTGACCGACGAGGTGGACGGCGTGCTGCTGGTCGTCCGGTCCGGGGTCACGACGGTCGAGTCCCTCCGGAGCCTGAGCGCCGAGCTCGTCAGCCTGGACGTGCAACCCGTGGGCGTCGTGCTGACCGGGGTGCCCCCGTGGCGCCGGGTCCTGGTGCGTGCCACCTGGCTCGACGACGACGTCCGTCACCCCGTCGAGGAACCCGCGCCCTCGTTCAGCATCGCCGACCTCGTGGACCACGCGGGCGCCGCCCGCCCGCTGCAGGACCTCCCCCGCCTCCGACGCCGGCCCGGTGCCCTGTCGTGAGCACCTCCGAGCACCACCCCGACGAGAGGACCACACCCGTGGACGTCATCCCCACCCCCGCCACCGGCCTCGCCCTCGACCCCGTCGACGGCGGGAGCGGACGAGGAGGCGCGGGCCGGGTCGGCTACGCGGCCGGCGCCTTCGACCTGTTCCACATCGGTCACCTGAACCTGCTGCGGCACGCGTCCGCGCAGTGCGACCACCTCATCGCCGGCGTCGTGTCCGACGAGATGTTGCAGGTGACCAAGGGCATCTCGCCCGTCGTCCCGCTCGCCGAACGGCTCGAGATCGTCCGCCACATCGACGTCGTGGACGGCGTCCACGCCGAGACCGTGCCCGACAAGATGGACGTCTGGCGCGAGCTCCGCTTCGACGTCTTCTTCAAGGGCGACGACTGGCGGGGCACCGAGAAGGGCCTCCGGCTCGAGCGCGAGTTCGGGGCGGTCGGGGTCGAGGTCGTCTACTTCCCGTACACCATGAGCACGTCCAGCACGGTGCTCCGCAGGGCGCTCCGGGCACTGTCCGGAGCACCGGGCCAGGGCGGCGAGACGGTCGCCGTCGGCGACTCCGTGCGACTCCAAGGCTGATCGGTCCTCCCCAGCCTCGCATCGACCCTCGTCGATCGATGCGGCTGGGGAGAACCGTCCGGGAGCGGGGGCGGCCCGAGAGGCTCGACCCATGACACTCACCTCGGTCCTCGACACCACCCTCGACCGCCCTCCCGCCGACCCGGTCGCGGCCATCGCGTCCGATCCGGGACGCGTCCCCGATCCGCACGCCCCCGTCCACGACGTCGACGACCTCGTCCGGCACGTCGAGGCCATCGTCCCGTCGGCGGTGCGTCGCCAGCTCTGGACGTTGTTCTTCGACGACGACGACGTCCCCCTCCCCCTCATGGTGCCCCTGGAGGGCATCCCCGAGGTGCCCGACACCGCCGCGCTCGACCACTACGGCGATGCCCTGGCCGCCGTCGCCACCGAGTTCGGCGCCGCGACCGTGGCGTTCGTCCTCGAGAGGGTCGGCGCCGCGTCGGCCCATCCCTCGGACCGCCGGTGGGGTGACGGCCTCCGGGCGCTCGGACGAGGACGGGCCTTCGAGGTCAGACCGGTGCTGCTGTGCGGCGACGAGGGTGTCTCGACGCTCGGACCGAGCGGGGGCACCAGGGTGCGCCCGTCCCCGGACGGCGTCCCTCAGGCGTCCTCGAGGCCCGTCCGCCTGGTCGACATCGTCCGCCTGCCCTGACCCCGCTCGCGGTCGACGAGTCGCCACCAGGCGGTCTCGGCGAGCTCGGGGGACGTGTAGACGCCCAGGCGGGCCGGCTCGGCGTCGGTCGGGCTCCACCGGCTCAGTCGGTAGCCGCCGCCGAAGCGCTCGACGACCGCCTCGGGTGCCCCCTCGGGGTCGGCGCGCACGGTCCACCGGTCGGGGACGTTCTCGTCGAGCATCGGTCGATCGTACCCGGGTCAGGCGCGCTGGCCGAGGCGGCCGCGCAACACGTCGATGCGCTTCTGGATCTGTTCGGTGCTGGCCTGAGCGACGGACGGGCCCCCGCTGATGCGCCTGAGGTCCGCGTGGATCAGCCCGTGCGGTTCGTTCGAGTGCCGCGACCAGATCGACACGAGCCGGCTGAGCTCTTGCCGCTGCTCTTTGATGGTCTGGTAGAGGGGTCGGGCCTCAGCGACCGGAGCGGTCGTGGGCAACCCGGTCTTCGGAGCCCGTCGCGCCTGGGTGGCCTGCCGCTGCCGCAGCAGGTCGCGGACCTGGTCGGGCTCGAGCAGACCGGGGATGCCGATGAAGTCGAGTTCTTCGAGGCTGCCGATCTCGCCTCCGGTGCCGAACTCGCCGCCGTCGTAGAGCACCCGGTCGAACGAGGCCTGCGAGTCCAGGGCCTCGAACGGTTGCTGCTCGAGGAGGCTCGACGCCTTCTCGTCGCGGTTGGCCGCGGCCATCATGTCTTCTTCGGGGGCGAACAGGCCGTCGTCGGCGTCGGTGGGTCGGTCGAGCGCGTGGTCGCGCTGCAGTTCGAGCTGGTTGGCCAGGGCCATCAGGCTGGGCACGCTCGGCAGGAAGATCGACGCGGTCTCGCCCCGTCGGCGGGCTCGGACGAACCGTCCCACGACCTGGGCGAAGAAGAGCGGCGTCGACGCCGAGGTGGCGTACACGCCGACGGCGAGACGCGGGACGTCGACGCCCTCGGAGACCATCCGGACCGCGACCATCCAGCGGCTGTCGCCGTCGGAGAAGGCCTGGATGCGGTCGGAGGCGGCCTTCTCGTCGCTCAGGACGACGGTGGGGCGTTCACCCGTGAGCTTCTGCAACACGGCTGCGTACTGCCGAGCCGCGGTGTGGTCGGTGGCGATGACGAGACCCCCCGCGTCGGGCACGCCCCGGCGCACCTCGGTGAGGCGCTTGTCGGCCGCCGAGAGCACGGCCGGGATCCAGTCGCCCTGCGGCGACAGCGCCGTACGCCAGGCCTGGGCCGTGATGTCTTTCGTCACGGCTTCGCCGAGGGACGCGCTCATCTCGTCGCCCATCCGGGTGCGCCAGCGCATCTGGCCGGCGTACGCCATGAAGAGGACGGGTCGCACCACGCCGTCGGCGAGGGCGCGGCCGTAGCCGTACGAGTAGTCGGCCCTCGAGGTGCGGATGCCGTGCTCGTCCGGGGCGTACTGCACGAACGGGATCGGCGCCGTGTCGGACCGGAACGGGGTGCCCGTCAGCGAGAGACGACGGGTGGCACCGGTGTAGGCCTCGCGGATGCCGTCGCCCCAACTGAGCGCGTCGCCGCCGTGGTGCACCTCGTCGAGGATCACGAGGGTGCGACCGGCCGTCGTGATGGCCTTGTGCACCTCGGGTTTCATGCCGACCTGGGCGTAGGTGACGGCGATGCCGTGGTAGTGCCGTCCGAAGGTGCCGTCGGCGTTCTTGAACATCGGATCGAGGCGGAGGTTGACCCGGTCGGCGGCGTCGGCCCACTGGCGCTTCAGGTGCTCGGTGGGGGCGACGACCACGACGCGGTCGACCTCGCCGCGGGACAGGAGTTCGGTGGCGAGGCGGAGGGCGAACGTCGTCTTGCCGGCGCCCGGTGTGGCCGCCGCGAGGAAGTCCCTCGGCATCGTCGAGAAGTAGAGCTCGAGGGCGTCGGCCTGCCACGCGCGCAACTTGCTGGCGGTGCCCCAGGCGGCCCGCTCGGGGAACGCGGGCGAGAGGTGTTCGGCGGCCGAGTTGCCTGCCGAGACGCCGACGTCGAGAGGGTCGGACGAGAGGCCGTCGAGGTGCTGCTCACCCCCGGCGGGGTCGGATGCGTTGGCGGTGCTCACTCGAACCGAGTTTACCCTCGACCGGCGTCGTCGACGGACGCGGCACCCGCATCTCGACCGGAGGTGCCGGGTCGACGCCGCGAGGTGCCGAGCAGCGAGGCCGGCGTCAGCATGGCCGAGCCGAACTTGGCCCGGAGGGCGTCCATGGTCGACTCCGCCTCGCGCCAGTCGGCGTCGTCGTCCCACAGGCCGAGCGAGTCACCGCCCGTCCCCTCGCTGAGCTGCTCGACGCGCACGCCGACGAGCCGGATTCGTTCGTGCTGCTTGCCCGTGGTCTCGTAGAGGGACACGACCTCGTCGTAGATTCGTCGCCCGAGGTCGGTCGGGTCGGCGAGCGTCCGGGACCGCGTGATCGTCACGAAGTCGGTCGTCCGCAACTTGAGCACGACCGTGCGACCGCTCACGCCTGCGGCCCGCAGACGGGTGCCGACCTTGTCGCTCAGGCGGAGGAGTTCACGTCGGACGACGACGGGGTCGACGACGTCGGTGCCGAACGTGTTCTCGTTGCCGACGCTCTTCTCGGCCGTCTCGGTGTGGACGCTGCGGGGATCGCGACCCCACGCCAGGTCGTGCAGCTTCGCGCCCGCGGCCGGCCCGACCGCATGGACGAGCATGTCGAGAGGGGCCGAGGCGACGTCGCCGACCGTTCGGAGGCCGCGGTCGAGCAGCACCTGTTCGGTCTTGCCGCCCACGCCCCAGAGCGCGCTGATCGGCCGCGGGTGCAAGAAGGCCAGGGTGTGGCGGTGCGGTACGAGCAGGAGCCCGTCGGGCTTGGCGACGCTCGACGCGAGCTTGGCGACGAACTTGGTCGACGCGGCCCCGATGCTGCAGTGCAGCCCGGTCTCGGCGTGGACCCGACGACGCAGTGCCGTGGCGATCTCGAACGGCGAACCCATCAGGCGGATCGACCCGCTGACGTCGAGGAACGCCTCGTCGATGCCGAGGCGCTCGACCAGGGGCGTGACGTCGTCGAACATCGACATGACTCGTGAGGACCAGTGCTGGTACTTCTCGAAGTGCGGTTCGAGCACGACGGCCTGCGGGCAGCGACGCAACGCGATCGCCATGGGCATCGCCGAGTTGACGCCGTACTTGCGGGCCTCGTAGGTGGCGGCCGTGACGACCGACCGGTCGGAGCGGTGCCCGATGACCACGGGTCGGCCCCGGAGCTCGGGGTGGTCGAGCAACTCGACGGACGCGAAGAAGGCGTCCATGTCGACGTGGAAGATCGGCGCGGTCGCGTCGTCGGTCGGCACCGTCGTGACGATCCGCCCGCTGCCGTCTTGTTTGCTCACCGGAGCATCCTCACACGCGCCACCGACATCGTCGTCGCCCGGGGCGCGGCCCCCGATGCGGCCGCGTGCGTCGACCCGTCAGGAACCCGGCCCGAGGAGCGCCGCCGCGATGGTCGCGTGCGCCGAGTCGGTGTTCGACGGGTGGAAGCGTCCGGCGAGGACGTCGCGTTGCAGGCGCCCGAGCTCGGACGACGCCCGGTACGAGGACCCCCCGGCCACCGTGACCGCCTGCTCGACCACCGCGCGGGCCGTCCCGGTGGCGCGCGTCTTGAGCCCGACGACGAGCCGCGGCCAGTCGGCCCCGTGGTCGACGAGTTCGTCGACGTCGCGGGCGACCCGGTCGACCTGTGGCTCGAGTCCGTCGACCGCCAGCCCGGCGTCGGCGACGCGCCAACGGACCACGGGGTCGAGCGCCCTGGCCGCTCCCCCGGCACGCCGCGAGGTCGTCCCGAGTGCCGACTCGACGGCGAGCTCGAGGGCCCGGCGGGCGATGCCCCGGTACACGGCGGCGACGGTCGTCTCGAAGACGGCGAAGACCGCGAAGACGAACGGGTCGGCGCTCGGGCCGACGGGCAGTCGACGGACGATGCGTGAGGCGGGCACCTCGACCCCGGTCAGCCGGGTCGTGTGGCTCTGCGTGGCGCGCATGCCGATGGTGTCCCAGTCCTCGAGCGAGGCGTGGCCCGGCTGCTCGCGGTGGACGAACCCGTGGACGAGGGCCGGCGCCTCCGGGTCGGAGTCGTCCCGTCCGAAGACGCCGAGGCGCGTCCAGACCGGCGAGAGCGACGTGGAGACCTTGGTGCCGGTGAACCGGTAGCCGCCGTCGCCCGTGGGTTCGGCCGAGGTCACCGAGTCGGACAGGACGAGGTCGTTGCCGGGCTCGCTCACCCCGAAGGCGAAGACCTCGTCGTGCGCGGCGTCCTCGAGGACGAGGTCGAGCGAGTCGTCGCCCCGGGCGTGCAGCACGGCCGCGCACCCGGTCCAGACCAGGTGCATGTTGACCGCCAGCGCCGTGGCCGGGGCCGCCGCCGCGAGGCGTGACTGCAGGGACGCGACCTGCTCGAGTCCGAGACCCGCGCCTCCTCGGTGCTCCGGGACGAACGCCCTCAGGTAGCCGCGCTCGCGCAGTTCGGCGAGGTCGTCGTGGGGGAACGTGTTCTCGCGGTCGTGGTCGGCGGCCCGCCCCCGGAAGCGCTCGAGCAGCTCGTCGGGCAGCAGCTCGCCGGGCGACCAGGAGGCACGGGTCGGGTCGGACGGAGGGGCGGGCTTCGGTGCGGGCACGCGTCGAGAGTAGTTTGGTGGCATGAGTCAGCAACACCCGTGGTCCCGTTACGTCGCCCTCGGCGACTCGTTCACCGAGGGGATCGGCGACCCCGAGGAGCGCTCCCCCGGGGGGCACCGGGGCTGGGCCGACCGCGTCGCCGAGGTGCTGGGCTCCTCGACCGAGGACTTCGCCTACGCCAACCTCGCCGTCCGGGGCCGCCTGCTGAAGCAGATCATCGACGAGCAGTCCGAGGCCGCGCTCGCCCTGCGGCCCGACCTCATCTCGGTCTCGGCCGGGGGCAACGACATCATCCGTCCCGGCACCGACCCCGACGAGGTCGCCGCGGGCTTCGAGGGACTGGTCGCACGACTGCGGTCCGACGGTGCCACGGTCGTGGTCTTCACCGGGCCCGACATCGGCCTCACCCCGGTCCTCGGTCGTCTCCGCGGAAAGGTCGCGATCTACAACGAGCACGTCCACGCCATCGCGCTGCGACACGACGCGGTGGTCGCGGACATGTGGGCGTTGCGTCAGCTCGTCGACCCACGGATGTGGGCGCCCGACCGGTTGCACTTCAGTCCCCTCGGCCACCACACGATCGCGCGGATGGTCCTGCAGGCCCTCGCGGTCGAGAACGACCTCGCGCCCTACGAGCCCGAGCCGCTCGAGCGTCGCCCCTGGCGCAACGCACGGGCCGACGACATGGGCTGGGCCCGCGAGTACCTCGTGCCCTGGGTGGTACGGCGCATCCGGCACCAGTCGTCGGGCGACCTGGTCCGGGCCAAGCGACCGGACGCCGTCACCGTGGTCCACCGCACCGACGACTGACGCTCGGGTCAGAACACCTCGTCGGGATGCGTCAAGCGCCACCAGGCGCCCGGCTCGCCGATGCCCGCGTCGAGTTCGAGGGGCACGACGTGCCGTTCTCCGTCGACGGTGAAGGTGACGTCGCCCACGCGCGTCCCGACCGGGGCCGCGCCCACGTCGTCGGTCTCGACCGACGCCTGCACGGTCTCGTCGCCCCAGACGAGGACGGTGGCGTCCTCCGCGGCCACCGCTCGGGCCTCGTCGCCCCAGGGCAGTTCGTAGTCGGCGAAGGCGTCGCCGCGGCTGGTCAGCGTGATGGTCCGGAAGCCCTCCGCGACGCTCGCGAGCAGGGCCTGCACGTCGCGGTCCAGCTGGTCGTGGTCGACGCCGCCGAGCATGGCGCCCACGACCGTGACCCGTCGCCCGCCGATCGTGTAGTCCGCCGCGAACAGCAGGCAGGCGCCGGCCTCGTCGAGCGTCCCCGTCTTGATGCCGACGACGCCGTCCAGCCCGAGCAGTTCGTTGCTGTTGCTGATCTCGCCGATGCCGGGCACGGACGTCGTCGCCGTGCCGACCGTGCGGGCGACGTCGGGGTCGGCCAGGGCCAGTCGGCCGAGTGCGATCAGGTCGGTCGAGGTGCTCGTGTTCTGCGGCGACAACCCGGTGGGTTCGACGAGCGTGGTCGACGAGAGGCCGTGGCCGTCGAGCCAGGACCGCGCCGCGTCGACGAAGGCCTGGTCGCTGCCGAACGCCCACCGGGCCAGCACCTCGGCGTAGTTGTTGGCGGACTCGATCAGCATGACCTCGAGCACCTGCCGCTCGGTGAGGACCTGCCCGGCCGCCATCGGTGCCACCTTGCCGTTCCGTGCGCGGTACGCGTCGACCAGGGCCGCCTCGGCCGGGCCGAAGGTGAGGGACGGGCCGTCACCGCCGTCGAGGGGTTTCTCGTCGAGGACGACGAGGGCCGTGACCACCTTGCTGATGCTCGCGATCGGACGGGGTCGTTCGTCGCCGCTCGTCGTCAGGCTGTCGTCCCAGCCGATCGCCTCGACCGCCGTCGCGCCGTAGGCGGGGAAGGTCAGGTCGGGAGCCTCCTCGGCCGGTGCGGCGTACGAGGCGACGTCCGCCGCGGCGGGCGCCAGCGGGCTGAGCAGTGCCAGGGGGACGTAGCCGCCGACCGCGACGACCAGGGCGAGCAGCGCGACCACGCCCACGCGCCTCCGGACCACGCCGGGTCGACGACGCCCGTCGACTCCGGTCACGCGACCGGTCACGCGACCGCCGCCGACCCGTCCGCCGGCAGACGCAGGGCCCAGAGGGCCACGGCCGAGGCGGCGGCCACGTTGAGGCTGTCGACGCCGTGCAGCATCGGGATGGTCACCACCGTGTCGGCGGCCCGCAGGGCGGCCCGGCTGAGCCCGTCGCCCTCGGTGCCGAGCAGCAGGGCGACGCGGTCCGAAGGCGCGGCCGCGTAGGCGTCGAGGGTCACCGCGTCGTCGCTCAGCGCCAGGGCGGCCACCTCGAACCCCGCCTCGCGGAGCAGCCCGGCACCGGCCGGCCACTCGGGGAGGCGCGTCCACGGGACCTGCAGCACGGTGCCCATGCTGACGCGGACGCTCCGCCGATAGAGCGGGTCGGCGCAGCGCGGGGTGATCAGGACGGCGTCCGCCCCCAGGCCGGCGACGGCCCGGAAGATCGCGCCCACGTTCGTGTGGTCGACGATGTCCTCGAGCACGACGACGCGCCGAGCGCCCTCGAGCACCGACACGACCGTGGGCAGCTCGGGACGGTGCATGGCGGCGAGGGCCCCGCGGTGCAGGTGGTAGCCGGTCAGCGTCTCGAGCAGGGCCGCGTCGCCGACGAAGATCTCGCCCTCGTGGTCGGCCACGAGGGGTTCGATGTCGGGCAACCACCGGTCGGTCATCAACACCGACCGGGGCACGTGGCCCGCCCGCAGCGCCCGCTCGATGACCTTGGTCGACTCGGCGATGTAGAGGCCGCCCTCCGGCTCGGACACGCGCCGCAGCGCGACGTCGGTGAGCCGGTTGTAGTCGGCGAGTGCCTCGTGGTCGAGGTCGGTGATGCGGGTGACGTGCACGGTGCTCCACGGGGGACGGCCCCGGCGGACGGGCGACCGCTGGAATCGAATCGGAGGGGGACGCGTTTAGGCTAGCGTCACCGCACCCGAAGGAGCCCCACCCGTGTCGAACGCCCCCGCGGCCCCCACCGACGAGCAGGCCCTCGAGGCCGCGGTCGAGGCCCTCCGCGGGCGCCGCGTGGCCGTGCTCACCGGGGCGGGGGTCAGCACCGACTCGGGCATCCCCGACTACCGGGGCGAGGGCGCTCCGCCCCGCAACCCCATGACCTTCCAGCAGTTCCTCTCGAGCGAGAGCTACCGCAAGCGCTACTGGGCCGGCAGCCACCTCGGCTGGAAGTCCTTCCGTGCCGCCGGGCCCAACGAGGGGCACCGGGCGCTGGCCCGGCTCGAGGCCGCCGGCGTCACGAACGGCGTCATCACCCAGAACGTCGACAACCTGCACGTCCGCGCCGGGTCGCGCCGGGTCGTCGACCTGCACGGCACCGTCGACCGCGTCGTCTGCCTCACCTGCGGGCAGGCGTTCGCCCGCGACATGGTGGCGGCCCGCCTCGCCGCCGAGAACCCCTGGATCGACGAGCCCGACCAGGTGCGGCTCGCCCCGGACGGCGACGTCGAGGTGCACGACATCGACGCGTTCGTCGTGCCGACCTGCACGGTGTGCGGCGGCCTGCTCAAACCCGACGTCGTGTTCTTCGGCGAGTTCGTGCCCACCGAGCGGTTCGCCGAGGCGCGCTCGATGGTCGTCGGCGCCGAGGCGCTGCTCGTCGCCGGCTCCTCGCTCGTCGTCAACAGCGGCATCCGCCTGCTCGACCAGGCGACGCGCCGGAAGCTGCCCGTGGTCGTCCTGAACCGCGGCGTCACCAAGGGCGACTCGCGGGCCACGGTTAAGCTGGACGCCGGCACGTCGGAGACCCTGGCGGCCCTGGCCGAGCACCTGGGCGCCTGACCCCCGGGCCGTGCCCACCGGAGGAACGATGACGCTCTTGTACCTGGTCCGCCACGGCGAGACCGACTGGAACCGCGCCCGACGCATCCAGGGCTCCACCGACATCCCCCTGAACGACCTCGGTCGGTCGCAGGCCCGAGAGACCGGCGACCTGCTCGCCCGGCGTCGGTTCGACGCCGTCGTCGCCAGCCCTCTGTCGCGCGCGGCCGAGACCGGGTCCATCATCGCCGAGCGCCTGGGCCTGGGCGCGCCCGAGCTCGTCCCCGAGGTCGCCGAGCGTCGCTACGGCGACGCCGAGGGGCTGACCGGCGAGCAGGTCGAGGCACGGTTCCCCCACGGCACCCCGGTGCCCGGTCGTGAGAGCCGCGGGGCCCTCGTCGCACGGGTGCTGCCCGCCCTCGCCGCGATCGCGGCACGGCACGGCGACGGCTCGTCCGTGGTCGTCGCGACGCACGGCGCGGTCATCCGGGCGGTCGTGAACCACGTCTCCCCCGACACCGACGCGCACCTGGGAGTGCCCATCCGCAACGGGTCCGTCCACTCGTTCGAGTTCACGGGCGACGCCCTGACGCTGCGGGAGTTCGACGACCCGATCGAGGTCGAGTCCGAACGTGCCGGCACCTACTCGTTCGAGTACCAGAACCCGCTCGAGCGCGATGCGGCCGAACCGGCCTGAGCCGCCGGCCCCGGCCGCCGACGGGTCAGCGTCCCGGGCGCCGGTGGGTCAGCGTCCCGGGCGACGACGCCGGTGGCCGCCCGCTGCGGCGACGTCGGCCAGCAGGCGCAGCAGCACGTCGGCCGAGTCACGCCAGCTGAACCGGGCGGCCTGCTCGACCGACGCGGCCGAGCGCGCCTCCCACTCGCCCTCGAGTCGTCGGACGGCGGCGGCGATCGACGCGGGCGACGACGGGTCGAAGTAGAGCGCCGCGTCTCCGCCGATCTCGCGGAAGATCGGGATGTCGCTGACCACGGCCGGCGTGCCGAGGGCCATGCCCTCGACGAGCGGGATGCCGAAGCCCTCGGCACGCGAGGCCGTCACGACGGCCGTCGCCCCGAGCAGGGTCTCGCGGTACTCGTCGTCGCTCGCCCCGTCGTGGAAGACCAACGACCCGACGGGTGCCAGGGCCGTCAAGGAGGCGCGCTCGGCCCCGGACACCCGGCTCATCAGGTGCAGTCGGTACCCGTCGAGCAACGGCAGTGCCCTGGCCAGCGCGGCCACGTTCTTGTACGGCATGAACGACCCCATGTAGACGAGGTCGCGGCTCACCGGCGCGGTGCGGGGATCGACGGGGTCGACCGGGTCGGCCGCGTTGTACACCACCGTCACGGGACGCCGGGTCAGACGGTGGCGACGCATCTCGTCCCGCGTCGTGCGGCTCACGGTGACGACGGCGTCGGCCCGGTTCAGGAGCACCCGCTGCGGCCACCAGGCCAGGTGGTACAGCCGCCAGAGCAGCTTGATCGGCCAGGCGAACTCGGGTGGCGGCGTGCGGTTCGTGTAGTAGATCAGGTCGTGCAGGGTCAGGACGAGCGGGTACCGGCGTCCGGCGGAACCCATGGTCTGCATGGGCGACCAGACGACGTCGGGGCGCAGCGTGTTCACCTGCCGGGCCACGAGCGGCTCGAGGACGCTCGTGGGCGCGCTGACGAGCAGGTGGGGTGCGTCGGGCAACGCGTGGAGCTGGCGGGGGTCGCTGACCAACATCGTCACCTCGTGGCGCTCGGCCAGCGCCGACACCACGCCGGCGCTGAAGCGGCTGATGCCGTCGTGGCGTCCGACGCGGACGTAGCGGCAGTCGACGACGATCCTCATCGGACGAAGGCCTCGATCGCGGCGGCGGCCTGGCGCGGCTTCTCGTAGTGGATCAGGTGGCCCACGCCCTCGATCACGTCGAGCGTGGCGTCGGGGAAGAGCGCCTGCAGTCGGTGCTGGGCGGGCAGGGCGGTGATGTCGTCGCGGTCGGCGGCGACGAGCAGGGTGGGGACGGTGACGCGGGCGGCGTACGTGCTCACGTCGCTCGAGACCGATGCGCGGAACGCGTCGAGCACCACGCGACGGTCCGAGAACCGCGAGAAGAAGCTGTCGTGCTGGTCGTGGATCCACCGGCGCAGGGCCCGGTCGTGGGTCTTGACCATGGCGAGGCTGGTGAACCTCGTCACGGCCGCGTTCTGCAGCACCTGCCGACCGGCACGTTCGGGCAGGGCCGCGCCGGCCCAGTAGTAGAAGACGGCCAGACGCGTGACCACGCCGCGCGGGCCCTGCAGGGCGGGGGCGGCGATCGGGTTGACCAGGATCAACCGGGAGGCGCGGAGCCCGTCGGCCACCGCGGCCGCCGTGACGATCGAGCCGAACGAGTGCCCCAGCACCACGACGTCGTCACCGAGCGAGAGGGTCGCCACGAACGCGGTCAGCCAGCGCGCGTACGCCGCGACGCTGTGCTCGCCGTCGAGCGGGGTCGACTCGCCGAAGCCCGGCAGGTCGGGCATGACCACCCTCGCGTGGTCGAGGTGCGCCACGACCGGTTCGAGACCGTGGTGGTCGCCCCGGAAGCCGTGCACCGCGACGACGGTGACCCGCGCCTCCTGCCCCTCGGGCGGCTCGTACGTCCAGTAGCGGGTGAGGCTGCCGGCGACCTCGACGGCGTCGTCGCGCACCGGTCGGGCGTCGAGGCGGGCACGGTAGGGCGACTTCACGCGCGGGGGTCGGACGATCACGAGCCCGAGTCTACGAGCGACGCGCTGGTCGGAGTGCGCGTCCCGGGGCGCGCGCCCGTAGGGTGGGCGGGTGAGCTTCACTGCCCCGATCCAGCAGCCCGGACTGACCCTCGACCCCAACTGGCACCGCCGTGCGGTGTTCTACGAGGTGATGGTGCGGTCGTTCGTCGACAGCAACGGGGACGGGGCGGGCGACCTCCAGGGTCTGCTCACCCGCCTCGACTACCTGCAGTGGCTCGGCGTCGACGCCCTCTGGCTGCCGCCGTTCTTCCAGTCGCCCCTGCGCGACGGCGGGTACGACATCCAGGACTACAAGGCGATCCTGCCCGAGTTCGGCACACTCGACGAGTTCCGCGACCTGGTCACGAAGTCGCACGAGCGCAACATGCGCATCGTCATCGACATGGTGCTGAACCACACCAGCGACCAGCACGAGTGGTTCCAGCAGAGCCGCGAAGACCCCGAGGGCCCCTACGGCGACTTCTACGTCTGGCGCGACACCGACGACGAGTACTCGAACATCCGCGTCATCTTCGTCGACACCGAAGAGTCGAACTGGACGTTCGACCCGGTGCGTCGTCAGTTCTTCTTCCACCGCTTCTTCTCGCACCAGCCCGACCTCAACTTCGAGAACCCCGCCGTCCAGGAAGCGGTCTTCGACGTCGTCCGTCACTGGCTGGCGATGGGCGTCGACGGGCTCCGCCTCGACGCGATCCCGTACCTGTTCGAGACCGAAGAGGGCAACGGCGAGGGCGAACCGGCCACGCACGAGTTCATCAAGCGTCTGCGCGCCATGGTCGACGAGGAGTTCCCGGGTCGCGTGCTCATCGCCGAGGCGAACCAGTGGCCCGCCGAGACGGCGGCGTTCTTCGGCACCGAGGACGAGCCGGAGTGCCACATGGCCTTCGACTTCCCGGTCATGCCCCGCATCTTCTACTCGCTGCGCGCCCAGAGCGCCGACGAGCTCAAGCGCATCCTCTCCGAGACGACCGAGGTGCCCCCGGGCGCGGCCTGGGCCGTCTTCCTCCGCAACCACGACGAGCTCACCCTCGAGATGGTCAGCGAGGAGTACCGGCAGGCGATGTACGGCTGGTACGCGTACGACCCCCGCATGCGCTCGAACATCGGCATCCGTCGTCGCCTCGCTCCTCTGCTCGACAACTCGCGCGCCGAACTCGAACTCGTCCACGCGCTGCTCTTCTCGCTGCCCGGCAGTCCGTTCCTGTACTACGGCGACGAGATCGGCATGGGCGACAACATCTGGCTGCCGGACCGCGACTCGTCCCGCACGCCGATGCAGTGGACGCCCGACCGCAACGCCGGCTTCTCGACCGCCGACCCGGGCAAGCTCTTCCTGCCCGTCGTCCAGTCGCTCGTCTACAACTACAACCTGGTCAACGTCGAGAGCCAGCTGGCGCAGTCGCGGTCGCTGCTGCACTGGGTCCGCAACGTCATCCACGTGCGCAAGGCCCACCCGACCTTCGGCCTCGGCACCCTCGAGGTGCTCGAGACGAACCAGGAGTCCGTCCTGTCGTTCGTCCGGTCCTACGAGGGGGCCGGCACGCAGTTCGGCGACTCGGCCGAGGACATCCTCTGCGTCTTCTCGTTCGGTCACAACCCGACCTCGGTCGACATCGTGGCCCCGCAGTTCGCCGGGCGCACGTTGGTCGACCTCTTCGGCGGAGCGCAGTTCCCCTCGTTCGACGACGAGGGCAAGGTCACCCTGACCCTCGGCACGCAGGCGTTCTTCTGGCTGCACGTCGGCGACGTGCCCGTGGCGGTGGCACCCGCTGTCGGTGGCGCCTCCTAAGCTCACAGGGTGACTGACACCGACACGACCGGCACCGCCCCCGACCTCGCGGCCGTGGGCGAGCCGCCGGCCGCCTGGTGGCAGGCCCTCGGCGTCTTCGACCTCGAGACGACGGGCATCGACGTCGAGACGGCCCGGATCGTCACCGCGCACGTCGGCCTGATCGACGCCACCGGTGCGACGGTCGCACACGGCGAGTGGTTGGCCGATCCGGGCGTCGAGATCCCCGAGCAGGCCAGCGCCGTCCACGGCATCTCGACCGAGCGGGCCCGAGCCGAGGGGCGACCGGCCGCCGAGGTCGTGGCCGAGATCGTCGCGGCCATCCGTGCCGTCTTCGCCCGCGGCGTGCCGTTGGTCGTCTACAACGCGCCCTACGACCTCACGCTGCTCGATCGTGAGGCCCGCCGCCACGGTGTCGAACCTCTCGGCGAGGTGGGCGAGATCGGCTGCGTCGTCGATCCGCTCGTCATCGACAAGGCCGTCGACACCTACCGCAAGGGCAAACGCACCCTCGAGGCCGCCGCGGCCGTCTACGGCGTCTCGCTCGACGACGCCCACGACGCCGGGGCCGACGCCATCGCCGCCGGCCGTGTCGCCCAGGCGATGGCCAAGCGGTATCCCGATCGCCTCGACGTGCCCGTGACCGAGTTGCACGACCTCCAGGTCGGGTGGTGCTCGACCCAGGCCGAGAGTTTCCAGCAGTACATGCGCCGTGCGAAAGACCCCACCTTCACCGCCCACGGTGACTGGCCGCACCGCCCCCTGCCGTTCGCCTGAGCACGAACGCGGCACCGCGCCTCCTGGGCTCACCCGCGCCTCCGCCTCCTGGGCTCGCTCGGGCCTCCTGCGGTGCGGTGTCCTGTCGGCGTCCACCCTCTCGGTCGGGCACCCTCACCCGGGCGCACGAAAGAGGCGGCCCACCGAAGTGGACCGCCTCTTTCGGGCGTGTGGGCTGTGGCCTACTTGCCGAAGTTCTTGTAGCGCGAGTTGAACTTCTCGACGCGACCGGCCGAGTCGAGGATGCGCTGCTTGCCCGTGTAGAACGGGTGCGACTCGGACGAGATCTCGACGTCGATGACCGGGTAGGTCTCACCGTCGAGCTCGATGGTCTTGTCGCTGGTCGTCGTGGAGCGCGTGAGGAACGTGGCGCCCGACGCGAGGTCCCGGAAGACGATCTGCTTGTACTCGGGGTGGATGTCGGTCTTCATGATTGTCCTAGGTCTAGCGAACGAGTGATGATGGTGAGTTCAGGAGGCGCGTGCAGCATCGCTGCGGGCCAGCTGTCAACGATACCAGACCGACGGCCCGGATCGTAGGAGGCGCGGTTCAGCCCGCGGCGCGGGCCGAGTACCGGCCCCCGTCGGACTCGACCCGCAGTTCGACGCCGAACGTGGCGCCGAGGGTCTCGGCCGTGATGACCTCGTCGAGGGGGCCGGCGGCCACGACGGAGCCGTGGTCGAGCAGCAGGGCGTGCGTGAATCCCTTGGGGATCTCCTCGACGTGGTGGGTCACCATGACGATGGCCGGAGCGCCCTCGGACGAGGCGTAGCCCGAGAGCATCTGAAGCAGCTCTTCGCGGGCGCCGAGGTCGAGGCTCGCGGCCGGCTCGTCGAGCAGCAGCAACTCGGGGTCGGTCATGACCGAGCGGGCGATCTGGACGCGCTTCTGCTCGCCGTCGCTCAGCTCGCCGAAGGTACGGTCCGAGAGGTGGTCGAGCTTCCACTCGTCGAGAACGCGGTGCGCCCGACGGACGTCGACGCCCTCGTACTCTTCGTTCCAGCGCCCGGTGACCGAGTAGGCGGCCGTCAGGACGACGTCGACGACCTTCTCCTTCGCCGGGATGCGCCGGGCGATGGCCGTCGAGGCGAAGCCGATGCGTGGCCGCAGGTCGAACAGGTCGACGGAGCCGAGGTCGGAGCCGAGGATGCTGGCCTCGCCCGAGGACGGGTGGCTCTGCGCGGCGGCGACCTGCAGCAGGCTCGTCTTGCCGGCACCGTTCGGGCCGAGCACGACCCAGCGCTCGTCGGAGTCGACCGTCCAGGTCAGTTTGTCGACGACGGCTGTGCCGCCTCGGACGATCGAGACATCGGTGAGCTGCAGGACGGTAGGCATGGTCCTCAGCCTAGTTGAGCAGGCCCTCGTAGATCCCCAGCGTCTGCTCGGCGATCCGCGCCCACGAGAACTCTTCTTCGGCCCTCATGCGGCCGGCTCGTCCCATGAGGCGGGCGAGTGCCGGGTCGGAGACGACCTCGGTGAGGGTGGCCGCCAGGTCGGCCACGAAGCGGTCGGGGTCGACCGGGGTGCCGGTGCCGTCCTGCACCTGGTCGAGGGGCACGATCCGGCCCGTCAGACCGTCCGCGACGACCTCGGGGATGCCGCCAGTGTCGGACCCGACGACGGGGACGCCACAGGCCATCGCCTCGAGGTTGACGATGCCGAGGGGTTCGTACACCGAGGGGCAGACGAAGGTGGTGGCGGCGCTCAGCACCGCACTGAGCTGGTGACGGGGCAGCACGGTGTCGATCCACACGACACCGGTGCGCTCCTCTTGCAACTCTCGGACGAGACCCGTGACCTCGGCCATGATCTCGGGGGTGTCCGGCGCGCCGGCGCAGAGCACGAGCTGCACGTCGGCCGGCAGCAGCTTGGCCGCGCGCAGCAGGTACGGCAGGCCCTTCTGGCGGGTGATGCGACCGACGAAGACGACGGAGGGGCGGTCGGGATCGATGCCCAGGCTGCGGACCAGCTCGGCGTCGTCGACGCGCTTCCAGCCCTCGAGGTCGATCCCGTTGTACACGACCTGGACCTTCGACTCGTCGATCGACGGGTAGGAGCGCAGGATGTCGCGGCGCATCCCGTCGCTGACCGCGATGACGCGGTCGGCGGTCTCGTAGGCCTGACGCTCGATCCAGCTCGAGACGCGGTAACCGCCTCCGAGCTGTTCGGCCTTCCAGGGTCGGAGCGGTTCGAGGCTGTGGGCCGTCAGGACGTGCGGGACCCCGTGCAGCATCTGGGCCAACTGGCCGGCCGCGTTCGCGTACCAGGTGTGGCTGTGGACGACGTCGGCTCCGGCCACGTCCTGGGCCATGCTGACGTCCACGCCGAGGGTGCGCAGCGTGGCGTTGGCCTGGTCGAGCTGGGGCAGGTCGGGGTACCCGGTCGTGTCGGGTTCGGGGTCGACCTCGCCGAAGGCACGGACCTGCACCTCGACGCCCTGACGCAGGGCCTTGACGAGTTCGACGACGTGGACGCCCGCTCCCCCGTAGACGTTGGGCGGGTATTCCTTGGTGATGACATCGACTCGCACGTGGTTCACCGTAGTCGTGCGACCGCGAATCGTGCCATTCTGGCCCCATGGCATCAAAGAAGATCTTCGGCATCGTCCTGGCTGGTGGCGAGGGCAAACGCCTGATGCCGCTGACCGCCGACCGCGCGAAACCCGCTGTCCCGTTCGGTGGCAACTACCGTCTCATCGACTTCGCCCTGTCGAACCTGATCAATTCGGGTCTCCGGCAGGTCGTCGTCCTGACCCAGTACAAGTCGCACAGCCTCGACCGCCACGTGTCGCAGACCTGGAGCATCGAGGGCCTGCTGGGTGCCTACGTCGCCTCGGTCCCGGCCCAGCAGCGGCTCGGCAAGCGATGGTTCGCCGGCAGCGCAGACGCGATCCTGCAGAGCCTGAACCTCCTGCGTGACGAGAAGCCCGACATCGTCGTCGTGGTGGGTGCCGACCACGTCTACCGCATGGACTTCTCGCAGATGATCGAGGCGCACATCGCCTCGGGCGCCGGGGTCACCGTCGCCGCCATCCGTCAGCCCATCTCGCTGGCCGACCAGTTCGGCGTGATCGAGGTCGACTCGGACGACCCGACCCGCATCGGCCGGTTCCTCGAGAAGCCGACCGACGCCACGGGCCTGCCGGACTCCCCCGACGAGATCCTCGCGTCGATGGGCAACTACGTCTTCGATGCGGACGTCCTGATCGACGCCGTGCTGCGCGACGGTGAGAAGCCCGACTCCAACCACGACATGGGCGGGGACATCGTCCCCGACTTCGTCTCCCGGGGCGACGCGGCGGTGTACGACCTCAACCGCAACGAGGTGCCCGGGTCGACCGAGCGCGACCGCTACTACTGGCGCGACGTCGGCACCATCGACTCGTTCTACGACGCGCACCGCGACCTGATCTCGGCCCTGCCGATCTTCAACCTCTACAACACCGACTGGCCGATCTTCAGCCAGCAGCTCAACTCGCCCCCCGCGAAGTTCGTCCGCGACGGCCACGGCAACCTCGGCACGACGATCGACTCGATCGTGTCGCTCGGTTCGTTGCTCTCGGGAGCGCACGTGGAGCGCAGCGTCCTGGGGCCATGGTGCACCCTCGACAGCGGCTCGCGGGTCGTCGACTCGGTGGTCTTCGAGCGGGCCCACGTCGGCCCGAACGCCGTCGTCAACCGGGCGATCCTCGACAAGGACGTCGTCATCGCGGCCGGCGCCTCCGTCGGCGTCGATCCCGAGGCCGACCGGGCCCGCGGGTTCACCGTCACGCCCTCCGGCATCACGGTGGTCGGCAAGGGCGTCCGGGTCGACCAGTAGACGCCCGGAGTCACACGAGCGGCGCGGTGCGTCGGCGGCCCTAGGCTGTCGGCGTGCCGCGTTTCCTCATCGTCCTCGACGTCGACTCCACCCTCATCGAGGACGAGGTCATCGAACTCCTCGCCGACGCCGCCGGCACCCGGGCACACGTCGAGGACGTGACCTCCCGGGCCATGGCCGGCGAGCTGGACTTCGCCGCGAGTCTCGCCGAGCGCGTCGCGACCCTCGAGGGTCTGCCCGAGTCGGTCCTCGCCGAGGTCCGAGCGCACCTCACGCCGACCCGCGGCGTCCGTGAACTCGTCGACGGCGTCCATGCCGCCGACGGTCTGGTGGGCGTCGTGTCCGGTGGGTTCCACGAGACCCTCGACCCGCTCGCGGACGACCTGGGGCTCGACTTCCGCCGGGCCAACCGCCTCGAGCTCCGAGGGGGCAGGCTGACCGGACGGGTCTCCGGTCCCGTGATCGACGCGCACGCCAAGGCCGCCGCTCTTCGCGGATGGGCCGAGGAGGCGCGGGTCGACCTCGCGCACACCGTCGCGGTCGGCGACGGGGCCAACGACCTCGAGATGATGGCCGTGGCAGGGCTCTCGGTGGCGTTCAACGCCAAGCCGCGGGTCCGGGAGCGCGCCGACGTGGTCGTCGGGACGAACGACCTGTCCCAGGTGCTGCCCCTGCTCGGGCTCCGGGGCTGAGCCACCGGACGAGGCGGGCGCCCGTCGGTGGTGGACCCGCGCCTCCTGCCCGGTGGGCCTAGTGGCCCATGCCGAGGCCGCCGTCGACGGGGATCACGGCACCCGAGATGTAGGCGGCGTCGTCGCCCGCGAGCCACGTGATCGTCTTCGCGACCTCGGCCGTCGTGCCGTACCGGCCGGCGGGGATGCTCTTCTTGTACTCGGCCTGCTGTGCCTCGGGGAGGACGGCGGTCATGTCGGTCTCGACGAAGCCGGGGGCCACCACGTTGGCGGTGATGCCGCGGGCACCGAGCTCGCGGGTCAGGGAGCGGGCGAAGCCGACGAGGCCCGCCTTCGAGGCCGCGTAGTTGGCCTGGCCCGGTCCGCCGTAGAGGCCGACCACGCTCGACACGAGGACGATGCGCCCGAACCGGGCCTTGAGCATGCCCTTGGACGCCCGCTTCACGACGCGGAAGGCCCCGCCGAGGTTGGTGTCGACGACCGAGGTGAAGTCGTCCTCGGTCATGCGCATGAGCAGACCGTCCTTCGTGATGCCGGCGTTGGCCACGACGACCTCGACCGGGCCGAGCTCGGCCTCGACGGTGCTGAAGGCCGCGTCGATCGAGGCGGCGTCGGTGACGTCGGCGACGACGGTCAGCGTGCCCTCGGGGCCCTGACCGCTCCGGGCGGTGACGGCGACGCGGTGTCCCTGGGCGACGAACTCCTCCGCGATGGCGAAGCCGATGCCTCGGTTGCCGCCGGTGACGAGGACGGTGCGGGGCGTGGTCATGGGTGGTCTCCTCGGGGGCGATCTCGACGGCCACCGCTCGGTGCGGCGGACTCACGGCGAACCTGTGATCGGCAGGCCGCCGACCAGCCTACTGTCGGACCCGGGTCTTAGGATCGAGGCGGTCCCCCGGACGTCTGGTCCCCGAGATCGATCCGGCACCCGTCCGTGGTGCGTCCACCCTCCTCCCGACATCGAGGTGTGCCCCGTGAAGGCCTCGAACACGATCACGTCCCTGCCCCCCTCCCCCACCGACGACCGGCACTCCCGCATGGTCAAGTACCTGGTGGCGATGGGCATCAGGTTGGTCTGCATCGCCCTGTGCTTCGTCTTCCCCCTCGGGTGGTGGACGTTGTTGCCCGTCATCGGTGCCGTCGTCATCCCGTACATCGCCGTGGTGTTCGCCAACGTCGGTCACGAGTCCGGCGACGCGGTCGAGAGCCCCGGCGGCATCGAGCTGTACCGCGAGCCCCAGGCGCCGTTCCGACCGACGGTGGTCGACGGCGACGCCGGTCCTGCGGGCCCCGCCGACCCGTCCGACGACGTCCCCGGCGAGCCCGACCACGATCGGCGCACCGTCTGATGCTCGGTCTCGATCCCGTCGGCGTCCAGTGCTCTCGCGCCTCGTGTCGAGCCGAGGCACGGCATAATGTCCACTGGCGCAACCCCAAGATCCACGGCATCGACCGGGTCAAGGTGTGGTCGGCATGCGACGAGCACGTCGACTTCCTGCGCGAGTTCCTCGCGGCACGTGACTTCCCGGTTGTCGTGACGGGGGTGTCAGAGGTCGTCGAACAGGTCGGAACGGAGGCGCGGTGACGAACATCCGCTTCGCCCTCTCACGCAGATGGCTGGGCTACCTCGCCGTCGCCGTCGCGTTCGCGATCATCTGCGTGTTCCTCGCGCACTGGCAGTGGTCCCGACACGACGAGAAGCTCGCGGTCGTGCACCAGCTCGAGCAAACCTACGACGCCGACCCGGTCCCCCTCCACCAGGCCCTGCCCGAACTGTCGTCCTACGACGCGGCCCAGGAGTGGCAACCGGTCGAGATGACGGGGCGCTACCTCACCGACGACGAGTTGCTGGTCCGCAACCGTCCGCTCAACGGCCAACCCGGCTTCGAGGTCCTCGTCCCGTTCCGCACCACCCAGGGCGACGTCTTCGTGGTGGACCGCGGTTGGGTACCCACCGGCAACGCCCAGGACTCCCCCGACGTCGTGCCCGCGCCTCCTTCGGGCGACGTCACCGTGGTCGCACGCCTGAAGCCGGGCGAGCCGGCACTGGGCGACCGCACGGGCGTCCCCGGGACGAACCAGATCGCGACCATCCAACTCAGCGAGGTCGAATCGCGAGTCGGGCAGCCCGTCTACTCGAGCGCCTACGGTCTGGTCGTCAGCGAGAGCCCCGCGCCGGCCACGGCACCCGTGCCGTCCACGAAGCCCGAGATCGACACCGGTCTGAACCTGTCGTACTTCGTCCAGTGGCTCATGTTCGCGGTCGGTGCCTTCGGGTTCCTGTTCTACGTGTTCCGCCAGGAGTACCGCAACCAGAACGCGGACGACGACGAACTCGTCGAACGCGAGGCAGAACGCCAGCGCCGTCGTGACGCCCGACCCCGCCACGACAACGACGTCGAGGACGAGATCCTGGACGGCGCTCACCGCTGACCGGACCGCCGGCCGGGCCCGGGTGGACCGGGGCCCCACGGCACCCAGGGCCGGGAGCCTGGGGCCTGGGGCTTGGGCCGGTGCCCGGGTCAGGCCAGGTTGATCAGGTCGGAGTAGTCCGGGGTCCAGTGGTCCTCGGTGCCTTCGGGCATGATCAGCACGCGCTCGGGGTTCAGGGCCTCGACGGCGCCCTCGTCGTGGCTCACGAGGACAACGGCACCCTCGTAGTTGCTCAGGGCGTCGAGGATCTCGAGTCGGCTCGCGGGGTCGAGGTTGTTGGTGGGCTCGTCGAGCAGCAGGACGTTCGCCCCCGAGACGACGATCATGGCCAGCGCCAGGCGGGTCTTCTCGCCCCCGGACAGCACGCCGGCCGGCTTCGCCGAGTCGTCGCCCGTGAAGAGGAACGAGCCCAACACGCGTCGCGCCTCCATCTCGGTGATGTTCGGAGAGGAGTGCACCATGTTCTCGAGGACGCTGCGCTTGACGTCGATCGTCTCGTGCTCCTGGGCGTAGTAGCCGACCCGCAGCCCGTGGCCCGGCTCGAGCTGCCCGGTGTCGGGAGCGTCGACCCCGGCGAGGATGCGGAGCAGGGTCGTCTTGCCCGCACCGTTCAGGCCCAGGATGACGACCTTCGAGCCGCGGTCGATGGCGAGGTCCACGGCCGTGAAGATCTCGAGGGAACCGTAGCTCTTCGAGAGGTTCGAGGCCATTAGCGGCGTCTTGCCACACGCGACCGGCGTCGGGAAGCGCAGCTTCGCCACGCGGTCGACCGCGCGGACCTCGTCCAGGCCGGAGAGGAGCTTCTCGGCCCGAGCCACCATCTGGTGGGCCGCAGCGGCCTTCGACGCCTTGGCGCCGAACCGGGCCGCCTGCTTCTGCAGGGCCGAGGCCTGCTTCTCGGCGTTCGAGCGCTCTTTCTTGCGGCGCTCCTCGTCGGCGGCGCGCTGTCGCTGGTAGTTCCGCCAACCCATGTTGTAGACGTCGATCGCCTGTCGATTGGCGTCCAGGTAGAAGACGCGGTTGACGACCTCCTCGACGAGTTCGATGTCGTGGCTGATCACGATGACGCCGCCCTGGTAGGTCTTCAGGTACTCGCGCAGCCAGACGACCGAATCGGCGTCGAGGTGGTTCGTCGGCTCGTCGAGGATCATCGTGTCGGCGGCCGAGAAGAGGATGCGGGCCAGTTCGATGCGCCGGCGCTGGCCACCCGACAACGTCGACAGGGGCTGGTCGAGGATGCGGTCGGGCAGGCTGAGGTTGCTCGCGATGGAGGCCGCCTCGGCCTCGGCCGCGTACCCGCCGAGCGCGTTGAACTGGTCGTCGAGGTCGCCGTAGCGCTTCATGGCGCGGGCGGCGACGGCGGGGTCGGGGTCGCCCATGGCCAGGGTCGCTTCCTGGATGCCGAGCAGCAACTGGCCGAGACCTCGGGCGTCGAGGATGCGCGTCCGGGCGAGGTCCTCGGGGTTGCCGCTGCGGGGGTCCTGCGGCAGGTAGCCGATCTCGCCGGAGCGTTCGATCTTGCCGCCCGTCGGGAGGGTCTCGCCGGCCAGCGTCTTGGTCATGGTCGTCTTGCCGGCGCCGTTGCGGCCGACGAGGCCGATCTTGTCGCCCCGGTCGACCCGGAACGAGACGTCGGCCATGAGGAGGCGCGCGCCGACGCGGATCTCGAGATCGTGCACGGAGAGCACAGCAGATGTCCAATCGATTGGTGAGGAGTCCACAACGGGGCCCGGAAGGGGGCCGCCCATAAGATGGGGACGTCGTGTGGAGAGGGTCGCAGCACTGCGCTGCCGACCAGCCGCTCGGCCGATCAACCTACCCATTCTAGGAGTCCCCATGACGAACACTGCCGCATCGACCTCACGGCCGGTCCTCGCCGACCGTCTGGTGGCCCGGGGCGCCGCCGCCGACGTGGCCCTCGTCCTCGGTGGAGTCGCCGTCGTCTCGGCGCTCGCGCAGGTCCAGGTGCCGCTCTGGCCGGTGCCCGTCACGGGACAGACGCTCGGCGTCATGCTCGTCGGCGCCTCCCTCGGGGCCCGTCGAGGGGCGCTGTCGTTGGCCACCTACCTCGTGCTGGGAGTCGCCGGCCTGCCGATCTTCGCCGAGTTCTCGGGCGGTCCCCTCAGCGTCCTCAAGCCGAGCTTCGGCTTCGTCATCGGATTCGTCGTGGCGGCTGCCGTCATCGGCTGGCTCTCCGAGCGCGAGTGGGACAAGAAATGGTGGCGTTCTGCCGCCGCGTTCTTCCTCGCGAGCCTGATCCCCTTCGCCGTGGGCCTCCCCTACCTGGCCGTCGTGCTCGGATCGCTGGGCCTGCCGAACGACCTGCCGAGCGTCCTCGCCGCCGGTCTGTACCCGTTCATCGTGGGCGGGATCGCCAAGTGGCTGATCGCGGCGGCGGCCCTGCCCCTCGCCTGGCGTGCTCTGAAGCGCATCGGCGACTAGCCGCCTCCCGCTCCCTCGGCGTGCTCGGCGAGGGACGCGACGACGAAGCCCCGCCCCTCTCGGAGGGGCGGGGCTTCGTCGTGTCGTCGTCGGGCGACTCTCAGATGGAGAACCCGATGGCTCGCATCATGTCGCGTCCGTCGTCCGTGATGCGGTCGGGGCCCCACGGCGGCATCCACACCCAGTTGATGCGGAACGCGTCCACGACCCCGTCGAGGGCGTTGGCCGTGTCACCCTCGATGACGTCCGTCAACGGGCAGCCTGCACTCGTGAGCGTCATGCTGATGATGAGGGCGTTCTCGTGCTCTTCGTCCATCGCCAGGTCGTAGATGAGACCGAGGTCGACGATGTTGACGCCCAGCTCGGGGTCGACGACCTCTTTCAGGGCCTCGATGGTCTGGTCGAACTTCTCGGGGCTGAGTGCGACGGCCATGGTCAGACCGCCGAGGTCGCGGCGGCCTCGGCGGCGGCGGCCGTCACGTACCGGTCGTAGCCCTCGTTCTCGAGACGGTCGGCCAGCTCGGGGCCGCCCTCGTCGGCGACGTGGCCGTCGACGAAGACGTGGACGAAGTCGGGCTTGATGTAACGGAGGATGCGCGTGTAGTGCGTGATGAGCAACAGACCGAGGCCGGTGTTGGCCTTCGCGCGGTTGACACCCTCGGACACGATCTTGAGGGCGTCGACGTCCAGACCGGAGTCGGTCTCGTCGAGGACGGCGAACTTCGGCTTAAGCAGTTCGAGTTGCATGATCTCGTGGCGCTTCTTCTCGCCACCCGAGAAACCCTCGTTGACGTTGCGCTCGGCGAAGGCCGAGTCCATCTTGAGGGCGGTCATCGACTCGCGGAGGTCCTTGATCCAGCCGCGGATCGCGGGGGCCTCTCCGTCCAGGGCCGTCTTCGCCGTCCGGAGGAAGTTCGAGACCGTGACTCCGGGGATCTCGACGGGGTACTGCATGGCGAGGAAGAGGCCCGCCTTGGCACGCTCGTCGACGCTCATCTCGAGCACCTCGCGACCGTCGAGCAGGATCGATCCGCCGTCGACGTTGTAGCGGGGGTGGCCGGCGATCGTGTAGGCGAGCGTCGACTTGCCCGAGCCGTTGGGGCCCATGACGGCGTGGATCTCGCCCTCGTTGATGGTGAGGTCGACGCCCTTGAGGATGGGCTTGGGGCCGGCGTCGGTGTCGATGCTGACCTTGAGGTCACGGATCTCGAGAGTGGACATGCGTTCTGTTCCTTTACTGTGCGGCGCCGGTGGAGGTCGAGGTGGTGTCGACGTACACCTCGCCGTCGATGACGGAGACCGAGAAGACCGGTACGGGTTCGTAGGCGGGCAGCGTGAGCGGCTTGCCGGTGGTGAGCTCGAACTTCGAGCCGTGGGCCCAGCATTCGAGGGTCTCGTCCTCGACGAAGCCCTCGGAGAGCGAGATGTCGCCGTGGGTGCAGGTGTCGCCGATGGCGTGGATCGTACCGGCGCTGTCCTTCACGACGGCGATCGCGACGCCGTCGACGACGACGCGGTGGGCCTGGGAGGGGCTGACGTCGTCGACGCCGCAGACCTTCGTCGCCATCAGGCGATCGTCTCGGTCGAGGTCGCCTCGCCCGCGGCCAGTTCGACCTCGATGGCGTCCACGAGGCGGGCCTGCAGGTCGGCGTCCCCGATCTTCTGGATGACCTCGACGAGGAATCCGAGGACGACGAGGCGACGCGCCTCGTGCTCGGAGATGCCGCGCGACTGGAGGTAGAAGAGGTGCTCGTCGTCGAAGCGACCCGTCGCGCTGGCGTGACCGGCGCCTTCGATGTCGCCGGTCTCGATCTCGAGGTTCGGGATCGAGTCGGCGCGCGTGCCCTCGCTCAGCACCAGGTTGCGGTTCTGCTCGTAGCTGTCGGTGCCGGGTGCCGTCCGACCGATCAGGACGTCGCCGATCCACACCGTGCGGGCACCGGCACCCTGCAGGGCGCCCTTGTAGTTCACCCGGCTCCGCGTCTTGGGGGCGTCGTGGTTCACGTACACCTGCTGTTCGAGGTGCTGACCGGCGTCCGCGAAGTACACGCCGTAGAGCTCGGCGTCCGCGCCCTGCTCGGCCAGGTGGGCCGACGGGTTGACCCGGACGACCGAGCCACCCAGGCTGACGACGAAGTGCTTCAGCTGGGCGTCGCGCCCGATCCGGGCGTGGTGGCTCGCGAGGTGCACGGCGTCGTCGTCCCACTCCTGGAGCGTGACGACGGTGAGGTGCGCGCCCTCGTCCACGACGATCTCGACGTTCTCGACCAGCTGGGCCGATCCGGTGTTGCGGAGGACGACCATGGACTGGCTGTTGGCCTTGGCGTGGATCAGCGTATGACCCGCCCGTGGTTCACGGTCGAGGCCCGAGCGGCCGATGGTGATGGCCGACGGTTCGTCGCCGTCGAGGGTCATGACGAGCACCTTCTCGACGCTCGACCACGCGTTGGCGGCGGCCTTGTCCTCGGGAGTGCCCGCCGTGCCGACACGGGAGTCGGACCGGTCGACCCATTCGACGGTCGCGCCGGGTGTCTCGCGGGCAAGGTAGGCGTAAGGCGAGCCGTCGAGGTCTCCGTCGATCAACGGACGGAGGCGCGACACCGGACTGAGCTTCCAGTCCACCTCGCGACCGGTCACGTCGGGGAACGCCGTGGGGTCGACCGAGGTGAACCGCTCGGAACGCGTCTGGACGGGCACGAGGCCCCAGCCGCCGTCACTGTGGGCACCCGCGCCGTGCTGGACGCCCGGCGTGGTGGTGGACTCTGGTGTGGTGGTGGGTGCTGCGGCGGACATCTAGCCGACTGATCCTTCCATGCTCATCTCGATGAGCTTGTTGAGTTCGAGCGCGTACTCCATCGGGAGTTCGCGGGCGATGGGCTCGATGAAGCCACGGACGATCATCGCCATGGCCTCGTCTTCGGCCATGCCGCGTGACATGAGGTAGAAGAGCTGCTCTTCGCTGACCCGCGACACCGTCGCCTCGTGACCGAGCTGGACGTCGTCGACGCGGATGTCGATCGCGGGGTAGGTGTCGGAACGAGAGATCGTGTCGACGAGCAGGGCGTCACAGCGGACCGTGTTGGCCGCGTGGTGGGCGGCCTCGTCGACTCTCACCTCGCCACGGTAACCCGCGCGACCGCCGCCTCGCGCGATCGACTTCGACACGATGGACGACGTCGTGTAAGGCGCCATGTGGATCATCTTCGCGCCGGCGTCCTGGTGCTGACCGGGGCCCGCGAAGGCCACGGACAGGGTCTCGCCCTTGGCGTGCTCACCGACCAGGTAGATGGACGGGTACTTCATCGTCACCTTCGAGCCGATGTTGCCGTCGATCCACTCCATGGTGGCGCCCTCGTGCGCGATCGCCCGCTTGGTGACCAGGTTGTACACGTTGTTCGACCAGTTCTGGATCGTCGTGTACCGCACTCGGGCGTTCTTCTTCACGATGATCTCGACCACGGCCGAGTGCAGGGAGTCCGATTTGTAGATCGGGGCCGTGCATCCCTCGATGTAGTGGACGTAGCTGCCCTCGTCGGCGATGATCAGCGTCCGCTCGAACTGACCCATGTTCTCGGTGTTGATGCGGAAGTACGCCTGGAGCGGGATCTCGACGTGGACGCCCTTGGGCACGTACACGAACGAGCCGCCCGACCACACGGCGGTGTTCAATGCGGCGAACTTGTTGTCGCCGGCCGGGATGACCGTGCCGAAGTACTCCTGGAAGAGTTCGGGATGCTCGCGCAGCGCGGTGTCGGTGTCCATGAAGATGACACCCTGCTGCTCGAGGTCCTCGCGGATCTGGTGGTAGACCACCTCGGACTCGTACTGGGCGGCGACGCCGGCGACGAGGCGGTTGCGCTCGGCCTCGGGGATGCCGAGCTTCTCGTAGGTGTTCTTGATGTCGTCCGGCAGCTCGTCCCAGGTCGTCGCCTGCTTCTCGGTCGACCGGACGAAGTACTTGATGTTGTCGAAGTCGATGCCCGACAGGTCGGCACCCCACGTCGGCATGGGCTTGCGTTCGAACAGCGTCAGGCCCTTGAGCCTGTTCTTGAGCATCCACTCGGGTTCGCTCTTCAAGTTCGAGATGTCGGTGACGACCTCGGGTGACACCCCTCGGCGCGCCGAGGCGCCCGCGGTGTCGGAGTCGGACCAGCCGAACTCGTACTGCCCCAGGCTCTCGAGCTCGGGTCGATCGATCAACACGTCTGACATGACTACCTCTTTCTCTGCCGGACCGAACACGGGTCGGCCGAACGGCATTCCCCGGGTGGTGGAGCGGCCCAGCTGCTCGCCCTGCGAGTCGAACACGTCGGCTGCCGCCGCTCCGTCCGCCGACGTTCGACATGATCGAGACGTCAGGTGGCGTTGCTTAGACTGTTGATGAAGGCCGTGTCCCGCTTCTGCGGATCTCACGTCCTTCGGATGTCTCCGTCGACACCCTGCCGGGTCGTGTTCCTGAACCCGTTGATTCTACAGGGCCGACCGCCGAAAGTGACGAAAGGCAGCAAGTCGTGAGCAACGCACAGGTGGGCGCCACCGGAGTCCTGACCCGAGCCTGGTCGTGGCTCCCCACGACCGTCGATCGCCGGGTCCGTTTCGTCGCGTGGGCGTCGTTCGTCTGCCAGGTGCTGCTGATCGGCACGGGAGGTGCCGTGCGGCTCACGGGATCAGGGCTCGGCTGCCCCACCTGGCCACGCTGCACCGCCGACTCCTTCGTCAGCACGCCCGAGATGGGCATCCACGGGGTCATCGAGTTCGGCAACCGCCTCCTGACCTTCGTGCTCACGCTCGTCGTCATCCTCGCCTTCCTCTTCGTGCTGCGGATGCGGAAGGTCCGCCGCGACTTCTTCTGGCTCACCCTCGTCCAGGGCCTGAGCATCCCCTTCCAGGCCGTGCTCGGGGGGATCACCGTCCTCACCGGTCTGAACCCGTACATCGTCGGGGCACACTTCGTCGTCTCGATCGCCCTCGTCGCCCTCACCACCACCCTGCTCTGGCGCGTGTACCGCGGGCCCCGTGGGCACCACGCCGCCACTCCGCGTGGTTATGCGCGACTCGTCCACGTGACGGCCGCCGTGGTCGGCGTGACCGTGATCGTCGGCGTCCTGACGACCGGCTCCGGCCCCCACGCCGGCGATGCGGCGACCCCCCGCAACGGCCTCGACCCGGCGGTCATGGACCACGTCCACAGCTGGCCGGCCTACGCGACCCTCGCTCTCACCCTGGCGGTCCTCGCCTGGTCCGTCCAGGCGGGCCTCCCCCGTCGGTTCCCCGTGGCGCTGCTGGGCGTCGAACTCGTCCAGATCGCCGTCGGCATCACCCAGGCGCGCTCCGGACTGCCGCCCCTGCTCGTGGGGAGTCACATGGTCCTGGCCGCGCTGCTGGTGGCCGCGACGACCGCCGTGGTGCTGTCGCTGCGCAACGACCAGGCTCCCGACGAGGTCGAGCCGATCGTCGAGGCGGCCGCCGCCCGCGTCTGACCCGGGCGACCGGGGGTCTAGCCCCGGCGCATGACGGTGTCGACGTCGTCCTGCTCGACGACGACGAAGCCCGTCCGCTCGTAGAGCGACACGGCTCGGCTTCCCGTGAGCACGTCGAGGGTGACCGACCCCGTGGTGACCGAGTCGATCGCCTGCGCGAGGAGGGTCGTCCCGATCCCGTGACCCCGCGCCTCCTCGACCAGGTAGAAGTGACGGAGCCAGGTCGTGTCGCCGTCCGGGTGGAGCGCGATGCAGCCGAGGAGGCGCTGGTCGCCTTCGACGACTCGTGTCTCGTCGGCCACGTACTCGCGGACGAATCGAGCCCGGTGGCGGGCCGGGTTCCAGATGCCGAGCCTCTCGAACTCGGGTCGCAGCACCACGAGCTTGAGAGCGGTCAGCTGTTCGAGGTCGTCCGGGCTCGCCGGACGGACGGTCCAGTCGGACGGCCTCACGGGATCAGAACGGCAGCAGGGGGTCGACCCCGACGGCGACGAACAGGAGCGTGAGGTACGTGATGGAGCTGTGGAAGACGCGCATCGGACGGACCTCGGCGACGTGCTGGATGGCCCGGCTGTAGAGCCGGTGCGACTCCCAGACGAACCAGGCCCCGCTCGCGAGTGCCACGACGGTGTAGAGCACGCCCATGCCTGCGACGGGGACGAGGATCAGCGAGCAGACCACGGTGGCCCAGGCGTAGAGGATCACCTGCAGGCCGACGATCGACCGGCCGCGCACCACGGCGAGCATGGGGACGTCGGCCGCGGCGTAGTCGTCGCGGTACTTCATCGACAGCGGCCAGTAGTGCGGCGGCGTCCAGAGGAAGATGACCATGAAGAGGATGACGGCCGACCAGGACAGGTCGTTCGTGACGGCGGCCCAGCCGATGAGCACCGGCATGCACCCGGCGATGCCGCCCCACACGATGTTCTGCGGCGTGCGGCGCTTCAGCCAGAGCGTGTACACGACGACGTAGAAGAGGATCGCCCCGAGCGACAGCGCCGCCGAGAGCAGGTTGACCGTCAGGCCGAGCCAGACGATCGACGCGACGCCGACCACGTACGAGAAGATCAGCGCCTCGCGGTCGCTGACCTCGCCGGTCACGAGCGGTCGGCCCTGGGTCCGCTTCATGATGCGGTCGATGTCGCGGTCGATGTAGCAGTTGAAGGCCGAGGCCGAGCCGGCGCTCAGCGCCCCACCGATCAGGGTCGCGGCGACGAGCCACAGGTTGGGGATGCCCCCCTGGGCCAGGAACATCGTCGGCGCCGTGGTGACGAGCAGGAGCTCCATCACGCGGGGCTTCGTGAGGGCGACGTACGCCCGAGCCTTGCGACGGAAGCCCCGGGGTGACGTGTCGGGGCGGATGTCAACGGCTGCGGTCATGAGTCCTCTAACGAGACGAACGGTTTGCCCAAGGAGTCTAGGCGATGAACGTCGACGCTGACGGCGAACCCTCGGCCGATGCGGACGGGCGAAGGGGGTTCGTCCCTATACTTACAGGTGCTTGCCAGTCGTACGCCCTCTCGGTCCCGAATCACCGGACGAACCGTCCCGATCTCCGCCCCGGCGTGTGTGCGACCCAGCCGACGACGTCTCGGCAGGCGCACGTCAGCGCGGGAGCGAATCGACCCCGCGCAGTTCGCATCAAGAAGGGTCAACTTCCAGTGGCAGATCTGCAATGGGAATCCATTGACAACAAAGCAGTAGACACGGTCCGCGTCCTCGCGGCCGACGCGGTCGAGAAGGTCGGCAACGGTCACCCCGGCACCGCGATGAGCCTGGCGCCCGCCGCGTACCTGCTCTTCCAGAAGGTCATGCGTCGTGACCCGAGCGACAGCACCTGGATCGGTCGCGACCGGTTCATCCTGTCCGTCGGCCACAGCTCGCTGACGCAGTACATCCAGTTCTACCTGGGCGGCTACGGTCTCGAGCTCGACGACCTCGAGGCCTTGCGCACCTGGGGCTCGAAGACCCCCGGCCACCCCGAGTACGGCCACACGGACGGCATCGAGATCACCACCGGTCCGCTGGGCCAGGGCTTCGCCAGCTCGGTGGGCTTCGCCTACGCCGCCCGTTTCGAGCGCGGCCTGTTCGACCCCGACGCCGCCCCCGGCACGAGCCCCTTCGACCACTTCGTGTACGTCATCGCCGGTGACGGCGACATGCAAGAGGGCGTCACGAGCGAGGCCGCGTCGCTGGCCGGGCACCAGAAGCTCGGCAACCTCGTCGCCATCTACGACTCGAACCAGATCTCGATCGAGGACGACACCAACATCGCCTTCACCGAGGACGTCCACAAGCGCTTCGAGTCCTACGACTGGGACGTCCAGGTCGTCGACTGGAAGAAGACCGGCGAGTACGTCGAGGACGTCGCCGAGCTGCACGACGCCATCGAGAAGGCCAAGGCCGTCACCGACAAGCCCTCCCTGATCATCCTCAAGACGATCATCGGCTGGCCCTCGCCCAAGAAGCAGAACTCCGGCAAGATTCACGGTTCGGCCCTCGGCGCCGACGAGGTCGCCGGCCTCAAGTCGGTCCTCGGGTTCGACCCCGAGAAGTCCTTCGACGTCGACCCCGCCGTCCTCGAGCACACCCGCAAGGCCGTCGAGCGCGGTCAGGCCCAGCACGCCGAGTGGGACGAGAAGCTCGCCGCCTGGGCGTCGGCCAACCCCGACAAGAAGGTCATGCTCGACCGCATCCTCGCGAACGAGCTGCCCGAGGGAGTCGAAGAAGCGCTCCCCGTCTTCGAGGCCGGCAAGGACGTCTCCACCCGCGCCGCCTCCGGCAAGGTCATCAACGCCCTCGCCGGCGTGGTCCCCGAGCTCTGGGGCGGGTCGGCCGACCTGGCCGAGTCGAACCTGACGACGATCACGGGCTCGAAGTCGTTCGTCCCCACCGAGTGGTCGACCGACGAGTGGAGCGGAGACCCCTACGGTCGCGTTCTGCACTTCGGCATCCGCGAGCACGCGATGGGCGCCATCCTCAACGGCATCACGCTGCACGGCAACACGCGCCCGTTCGGTGGCACGTTCCTGATCTTCAGCGACTACATGCGCCCGGCGGTCCGCCTCGCGGCACTGATGAAGTCCCCGGCGATCTACGTCTGGACCCACGACTCCGTGGCCCTGGGCGAGGACGGTCCGACGCACCAGCCGATCGAGCAGCTCGCGTCGCTCCGCGCGATCCCCGACCTCGACGTCGTGCGTCCCGCCGACGCCAACGAGACGGCCTGGGCCTGGGCGACGATCCTCGAGCGCCACCACGGCCCCGCCGGCATCGCGCTCAGCCGTCAGAACCTGCCCGTCTTCGAGCGCGGCACCGGTGACGCCGAGGGTGACACCTTCGCGTCGGCGAAGAACGTGGCGAAGGGCGCCTACGTCCTGGCCGAGGCACCGGGCGGAACGCCCGACGTGATCTTCGTCGCCACGGGTTCCGAGGTGCAGATCGCCGTCGAGGCCCGTGAGGTCCTGCGCGGCGAGGGCATCAACGCCCGCGTCGTCTCGGCACCGAGCATCGAGTGGTTCGACGAGCAGAGCGACGAGTACAAGGAGGCGGTCCTCCCGGCCGCCGTCAAGGCCCGCGTCTCGATCGAGGCCGGTGTGGCCATGCCGTGGCGCGGCATCGTCGGTGACGCCGGTCGCAGCGTGTCGATCGAGCACTTCGGTGCTTCGGCCGACTACAAGACGCTGTTCAAGCAGTTCGGCATGACGACCGAAGCCGCCGTCGCCGCCGCCAAGGACTCGATCGCCGCTCTCTGAGCGACGACGAAGGAAAGAGAAGAACACCATGACCGATTCCAACACCGCACAGCTGTCCGCCGCAGGCGTCAGCATCTGGCTCGACGACCTCTCGCGTGAGCGCATCAACGCGGGCGGCCTCCAGAAGCTGATCGCCGAGCGCAACGTCGTCGGCGTCACCACCAACCCCACGATCTTCGCGTCGGCTCTCGCCAAGGGCGAGGCCTACGACGACCAGGTCGCCCTGCTCGCGAAGACCGGTGTCAGCGTCACGGACGCCGTCTTCGAGATCACGACCGACGACGTCACCCGCGCCTGCGACATCTTCCGCGAGCTCTACGACACGACGGACGGCTTCGACGGCCGCGTGTCGATCGAGGTCGAGCCCGGTCTCGCGCACGACGCGCAGGGCACCATCGACCAGGCGGTCAAGCTCGCCGCCAAGGTCGGTCGCCCCAACGCCCTGATCAAGATCCCCGCGACCGTCGAGGGCCTCGAGGCCATCACCGCCGTCATCGCCCAGGGCATCAGCGTCAACGTGACCTTGATCTTCAGCCTCGAGCGCTACCGCGCCGTCATCAACGCGTACCTCACGGGTCTCGAGCAGGCCAAGGCCGCCGGCATCGACATCACCGAGATCCACTCCGTCGCCTCGTTCTTCGTGTCGCGCGTCGACACCGAGATCGACAAGCGTCTCGACGCGGTCGGGACCGACGAGGCCAAGGCCCTGAAGGGCAAGGCCGGCGTGGCCAACGCCCAGCTCGCCTACGAGGTCTACCAGCAGGCCTTCGACACCGAGCGGGCCAAGGGCCTCCTGGCCGCCGGTGCCAACAAGCAGCGTCCCCTCTGGGCTTCCACCGGTGTCAAGGACCCCGCCGTCCTCGACACCACGTACGTGGTCGAGCTCGTCGCCCAGGACGTCGTCAACACGATGCCCGAGAAGACGCTCGAGGCGACCTTCGACCACGGTGACGTCCGTGGCGACACGATCAGCGCCTCCTACGCCTCGGCCAACGAGACCATGGACGCGATCGCGGCGCAGGGCGTCTCGTACGACGACGTGACCGAGGCCCTCGAGAAAGAGGGCGTCGAGAAGTTCGTCGTCTCGTGGAACGAACTGCTCGACACGGTCACCGCTGCCCTCGAGGCCGCCAAGCCCGCCGGGGAGTCCAAGTGACCATCACCATCGCTGCCAGCGGCGACGCCGCACAGGCGGTCGAGACGGTCGTCCCGCAGCTCGTGAGTGACCTCGTCGCCTCGGGCATCACGGCTCAGAACCCCACCCTGTGGGGCCCTGACGCCGAGGACGAGTCCGCCAAGCGTCTCGGCTGGACCGAGGCCGTCGTGGTCTCGACTCCGCTGCTCGACGAGATCGACTCGCTCCGGGACGAGCTCGCCGCCAAGGGTGTCGACCACGTCGTCCTCGCGGGCATGGGTGGATCGTCGCTCGCGCCCGAGGTCATCACCCGCACCTACGGCGTCGAGCTCACCGTGCTCGACGCCACGGAGCCCGGTCAGGTCCTCACGGCCCTCGCCGACCGTCTCGAGCGCACCGTGCTCGTGGTCTCGTCGAAGTCGGGTTCCACCGTCGAGACCGCCAGCCAGCGCAAGACCTTCGAGAAGGCGTTCACCGACGCCGGCATCGACCCCGTCGAGCGCATCGTCGTGGTCACCGATCCCGGATCGCCCCTCGACGGGCAGGCCCGTGAGGCCGGTTACCGCGTCTTCAACGCCGACCCCAACATCGGCGGGCGCTACTCGGCCCTGTCGGCGTTCGGCCTCGTGCCGTCCGGCCTGGCCGGCGCCGACATCCGCGAGCTGCTCGCCGAGGCCGACGCCGTCACGGTCGAGCTGGCCCAGGACCGCGCCGACAACCCGGGTCTCGTGTTGGGTGCCGTCCTGGCAGGCACCTCGCCCCTGCGCGACAAGATCGCCATCGTCGCCGACGGCACCCACATCGTGGGGTTCCCGGACTGGGCCGAACAGCTCATCGCCGAGTCGACCGGCAAGCAGGGTCGCGGCCTGCTCCCCGTCGTCATCGGCACCTCCGCCCCCGAGATCACGGCGGGGCTGCACGACGTGCAGGTCGTCCGTCTCGTGGCGAACGCCGACGAGACCCGTGAGGTCGCGCCCGGCGAGGTCGAGATCTCGGGTTCGCTCGGTGGCCAGATCATGGTCTGGGAGTACGCCGTCGCCGTGGCCGGGCGTCTGCTCGACATCAACCCGTTCGACCAGCCCGACGTCGAGTCGGCCAAGGTCGCGACGCGGGCATTGCTCGACGACCGTCCCGAGCCCACTCCCCCGGCCTTCACGGCCGAGGGTGTCGAGGTCCGCGAGGTCGGAGGAATCGAGCTGGGCGACTCTCTCGAGTCCGCCGTGGCCGCGCTCCTCTCGCACCTGAGCGACGACGGCTACGTCTCGATCCAGGCCTACGTCGACCGCGTGGCGAACCCGCAGCTCGAAGAGGTCCGCGACGTCCTCGCGATGCGCACGCAGCGTCCCGTCACCTTCGGATGGGGTCCGCGCTTCCTGCACTCGACGGGTCAGTACCACAAGGGTGGGCCGGCCAACGGTGTGTTCCTGCAGATCACGCAGGTCCCCGCGACCGACCTCGAGATCCCGGACAGCCCGTTCACGTTCGGGCAGCTCGTGCAGGCCCAGGCCGCCGGTGACGCCAAGGTCCTGGCCGAGCACGGCCGTCCCGTGCTCACGCTGACGGTGACCGACGTGGCGGCCGCGCTGCCGGTCATCACCGCCGCACTCCGCTGAGCCGAAAGGGCCGGCGTCCCCAGGGGCGCCGGCCCTTTCGCCTTGCCACCGGTGTTCCCGGCCGGCTCCGCCCGTCCCGACCGGAACACCTTCGAACCACAGAACGGAACATCATGTCACCGGTGCCGATCACGCCGGAGTCCAACCCGCTCCGGTTGCCCTCCGACCGACGTCTCAACCGCATCGCGGGGCCCAGCGGTCTCATCATCTTCGGTGTGACGGGTGATCTCTCCCGCAAGAAGCTCATGCCTGCCGTGTACGACCTGGCCAACCGTGGTCTGTTGCCCCCCGGGTTCGCGCTCGTCGGCTTCGCCCGTCGTGAATTCGAGGGCCAGGACTTCGAACAGGTCGTGTACCAGGCCGTCAAGGAGCACGCTCGCACGCCGTTCGACGAAGACGTCTGGCGTCAACTCAAAGAAGGCTTCCGTTTCGTCCAGGGGGTCTTCGACGACGCCGACGCGTTCGCTCGGCTCAAGGACACCATCGAAGAGCTCGACCGTGAGCGCGGGACGATGGGCAACCACGCCTTCTACCTCTCGATCCCGCCCAAGGCGTTCCCCATGGTCACCGAGCAGCTGCGCAACTCGGGCCTCGCCGAGGAGAAGGACGGTGCGTGGAGACGCGTCGTCATCGAGAAGCCCTTCGGCAGCGACCTCACGACGGCCCGCGAGCTCAACGCCGTCGTCGAGACCGTCTTCGAGCCCGACAGCGTGTTCCGAATCGACCACTACCTCGGCAAAGAGACGGTGCAGAACCTCCTCACGCTGCGGTTCGCCAACCAGATGTACGAACCCCTCTGGAACTCCAACTACGTCGACCACGTGCAGATCACCATGGCCGAGGACATCGGCGTCGGCGGCCGCGCCGGTTACTACGACGGCATCGGCGCCGCTCGTGACGTCATCCAGAACCACCTCCTCCAGCTCCTCGCCCTGACGGCGATGGAAGAGCCGGTCACCTTCGCCGCCCGTGACCTCCGGGCCGAGAAGGAGAAGATCCTCTCGGCCGTCCGCCTCCCCGCCGACCTCGCCGCGGGAACCGCGCGGGGTCAGTACGCCGGGGGGTGGCAGGGCGGAGAGAAGGTGCTCGGCTTCCTGGACGAAGAAGGCATGAATCCCGAGAGCACGACCGAGACGTTCGCCGCCATCAAGCTCGAGATCGCGACCCGGCGGTGGGCGGGAGTCCCCTTCTACCTCCGGGCCGGAAAGCGTCTCGGCCGTCGCGTGACCGAGATCGCCGTCGTCTTCAAGCAGGTGCCCGAGAACATCTTCGGCACGCAGACGTCGCTGGGGCAGAACGCCCTCGTGATCCGGGTCCAGCCCGACGAGGGAGTGACCCTGCGCTTCGGGTCCAAGGTGCCCGGGATCGGCACGCAGGTCCGTGACGTCACGATGGACTTCGGATACGGGCACGCCTTCACCGAGGCGAGCCCGGAGGCCTACGAGCGCCTCATCCTCGACGTCCTCCTGGGCGACCCGCCCCTGTTCCCCCGGCACGAGGAGGTCGAGCTCTCCTGGAAGATCCTCGACCCGATCGAGGAGTTCTGGGCGACTCAGGGTCAGCCCGAACAGTACCGACCCGGCACGTGGGGACCCGCCTCTGCCGACGAACTCATGGCCCGTGACGGCCGTACCTGGAGGCGTCCGTGATCGTCGACCTGCCCGACAGCACCATCAGCCGCGTCCAGAAGACGCTGGTCAAGATCAGGGAAGAAGGAGGCGCGGTCGCGCTGGGCCGAGTCCTCACCCTGATCATCTCCACCCGTCTCGGTGACGAGGAGGAAGCCATCGAGGCCGCGAACGACGCCTCGCGAGAGCACCCCATGAGGGTCATCGTCGTCTCCACGTCGACCGACCTCGATCTCGACGAGGTCGACGGGCGACTGGACGCGCAGATCCGGGTCGGCGGCGACGCCGGTGCCAGCGAGGTCATCCTGCTCCGGGCCTACGGAGAGACCGCGAGCGACGAGGAGGGGCTCGTGACCGGGCTCCTGCTGCCCGACGCTCCCGTCGTCGCCTGGTGGCCGAAGACCGCTCCCGCCGTCGTCTCCGAGTCTCCCCTGGGGCGCATCGCGCAACGGCGGATCACGGACGCGGCGAGCCAGTCCAATCCACGCCAGTCGATCATCGACCTCGCCCGGAGCTACGCTCCCGGCGACACCGACTTCGCCTGGACCCGGCTCACCCTCTGGCGGGCGCAACTGGCTGCCGTGCTCGACCAGCCGCCTTACGAATCCGTCACCGAGGTCGCTGTCTCCGGCGCACCCGATTCTCCGTCGACGTTGCTCCTGGCCGCCTGGTTGCGTCTGCAGCTCCAGGTACCCGTCGACGGTGAGCTGACGACCCGGGCGACGGGATCGAGCGGCATCCACGGTGTCCAACTGGTCCGCGCCTCCGGGGCCATCGTCCTCGAACGCTCCCTGGACGACGTGGCGACGCTCACCCAACCGGGTCAACCCACGCACGACCTCGCGCTGCCACGCCGCTCGCTGCGCGACTGCCTGGCCGAGGAACTCCGTAGACTCGACCCCGACGACCTGTTCGGGAACGTCGTGAGACACGGGGTCGGCCAACTGAGCGAACCCGTCCAGAGCAACTAGAGCAGATAGAGAACCGTGACGAACGAACGCCGGGTGCTGGTCCACCCCGACAAAGAATCGCTGGGTGCCTCCGTGGCCGCCCGCTTCATCACCAAGATCATCGACGTGCTCGAAGAGCAGAACTACGCGTCGGTCGTCGTCAGCGGCGGCTCGGTGAGCACGCTCGTGCTGGCGGCCATCAACGCGTCGCCGGCTCGTGACAGCGTCGACTGGTCGAAGGTCTCGATCTGGTGGGCCGACGAGCGTTGGGTCCCCGCAGGGGACGCAGACCGAAACGACACCCAGGCCGGCATCGACCTGCTCGACCACATCGGGTTGCTGCCCGAGAACGTCCACCGATTCGGTGCGGTCGGCGACTTCGACGACGTCGAGGCGGCCGCCGACGCTTACCGGAACGAGTTGCTGCAGCACGCACAGGCCGACGACGCGGCCCCCCGCTTCGACATCACGCTCCTCGGCGTCGGTCCCGACGGTCACGTCGCCTCGTTGTTCCCCGACAAGGCACAGATCCGTCAGCTCGAGCCGACCGTGCTCACGATCGACGACTCCCCCAAGCCTCCGCCCGTACGCCTCACGTTGAGCCTGCCGGTCATCAACAACTCTCAGCGCGTCTGGATGATCCTCGCCGGAGCCGAGAAGGCTTCGTCGTTGGGGCTCGCCCTGGCGGGTGCCGGCGCGGACCAGGTGCCGGTGGCAGGGGTCAAGGGACGCAAGCGGACGGTCTTCTTCGTCGACCAGGACGCGGCGGCCGAGGTCCCCGAGAACCTGATCGCCTCCACCTACTGAGTCCCGCCGCGGGCGCCCCGACGCCGGCATGACGAAGGGCCCCGCAGCTCACGGCTGCGGGGCCCTTCGTCATGTCCGGAGTGGAGACACCGGGAGGCGCGATCGGCTGGGTCAGGCCTTGCCGCGTCGGACTCGCAGCTGCTGCAGAGCCTCTTCGAGCAACTGCTCGGCTTCTTCTTCGGTCCGTCGCTCTTTGACGTACGCGAGGTGCGTCTTGTACGGCTCGAGCTTCGCGACCGTCGGCGGGTTCGCCTTGTCGCGCCCTGCCGGCAATCCACTCGAGGGTGAGTCGACGGTCTCGGGGATCTCTTCGTCGGGCACGTTGGCCGCGAAGTGACGGACGACCTCGTTGCCGAGGGCATCCCAGTACGAGATGGTGATCCGCTCGGCGTGGAAGCCGCGATCTTGCTCACCCATGGGACCTGCGCCTACGCGCGAGCCGCGGATTGCGCTACCGCCAGAGGCCATCAGCTGACCGCCGCGAACTTGGTGATGAGGCCCAGGACCACGATGCAGGTGATCCAGACGAGACCCAGGAAGACCGTGATGCGGTTGAGGTTGCGCTCGGCGACGCCGGACGCCCCGAGGTTGCTCGTGACACCACCGCCGAACATGTCGGAGAGACCGCCACCACGGCCGCGGTGGAGCAGGATGAGGAGGGTCAACAGGAGGCTCGTGATGCCGAGCAACACCTGCAGGATGACCTGGAGAATTTCCACGTAGGACCTTTCGATGCGGTGAGACCGCTGAACAGTATAACCGCGAGAGGCCGTCGCCCCGGCAGGCCGAGTCGGAGGGGCGCCGACGGGCGACGCACCCGGCCCGTCAGACGCCGACGTGCGCCTGGAAGCGGACGATGTTGGCGAACTCGGACACGTCGAGGCTCGCCCCACCGACGAGGGCTCCGTCGACGTTGGGCTCTCGCATGAACGATGCGATGTTCGTGGACTTGACCGAGCCGCCGTAGAGGACGCGGGTGGTGGCCGCGGCGTCCGAACCGACGATCTCGACCAGGGCCGCCCGCAGGGCCGCGCAGACCTGCTCGGCCTGCTCGGCCGTGGCAGCCTGCCCGGAACCGATGGCCCAGACGGGCTCGTAAGCCACGACGATCTCGGCGGAGGTCGGCACCTGGGCGAGCGCCGCGCGGAGCTGGGCGACCGGCACCGCGCTGGGGCCGTGCTGCTCGAGATCGTCGGCCGTCTCACCGACGCAGACGACGGGGACGAGGCCCGAGCGGTGCGCGGCGGCGACCTTCGTCGCCACGACCTCGTCGTCCTCGGCGTGGAGCGTCCGACGCTCCGAGTGACCGACCAGGACGTAGCGCACGTCGAGCTTGGCGAGGAACTGCCCCGAGATCTCGCCCGTGTAGGCACCCGAGTCGTGAGCGGACAGGTCTTGGGCACCGAGAGCCAACTCGAGCTTGTCGGCGTCGAGCAGCGTCTGCACGCTTCGGAGGTCGGTGAACGGCGGGAACACCGCGGTCTCGACCGCGTCGAAGTCGTGCTTGGCGTCCTTGAGCGACCATGCGAGCTTCTGGACGAACGCGATCGCCTGCAGGTGATCGAGGTTCATCTTCCAGTTGCCGGCGATGAGGGGCGTGCGTGTGGTCACCATCCGAGGACCTCCAGTCCGGGGAGTCGTTTGCCCTCGAGGAACTCGAGGCTGGCTCCACCGCCGGTGGAGATGTGGCCGAACTGGTCGTCGGAGAACCCCAGGGCACGAACGGCCGCGGCCGAGTCGCCGCCGCCCACGACCCCGAGACCGGAGACCCGGGTCAACGCGTCGGCGACCTTCTGGGTGCCGTGTGCGAAGGCGGGGAACTCGAAGACTCCCATCGGACCGTTCCAGAAGACCGTGGACGACGTCTGGACGGTCTCCGCGAAGCGCGCGGCCGTCTCGGGGCCGATGTCCAGGCCCAGGGCCTCGGAGCCCAGAGCAGAGGATTCGATGCCGTCCGAGGCGACCACCGTGTGCTCGGCGTCGGCGCTGAAGGACGAGGCGACCACCACGTCGACGGGGAGCACGAGGTTGACGCCCCGGCGCGCGGCCTCGTCGACGTAGCCGCGGACCCGGTCGAGCTGGTCCTTCTCGAGCAGGCTCTTGCCGACGGGGAGTCCCTGGGCGGCGAGGAACGTGAAGAGCATCCCTCCACCGATGAGCAGGTTGTCGACCCGGGGAAGGAGGTGCTCGATGACGCCGAGCTTGTCGGAGACCTTCGAGCCGCCGAGGACGACGCTGTAGGGGCGCGTGGGCTTCTCGGTCAGCTTGTCGAGGACCTCGAGTTCGCGCGAGATGAGCGTCCCGGCCGCACTCGGGAGGAGCGCGGGCAATTCGTACACACTCGCCTGCTTGCGGTGCACGACCCCGAAGCCGTCGGAGACGAAGACATCACCGAGCTCGGCCAGGCGTGCGGCGAACTCCCGACGCTCGGACTCGTCCTTCGACGTCTCGGCAGCGTTGAAGCGGAGGTTCTCGAGGACGACGATCTGGCCGTCGGTGAGGTCGTCCACTGCTGCGGCGGTCTCGTCACCCACGGTGTGCGCGGCGAAGCCGACGCTCTTCCCGAGGAGTTCGCTGAGGCGTTGGGCGACCGGTCGGAGGCTGTACTCGGGCTTGGCCTCGCCGTCAGGGCGGCCGAGGTGCGAGATGACGACGACCCTGGCCCCCTGGTTGATCAGCAGGTCGAGGGTCTCGAGGGAGGCACGGATGCGTCCGTCGTCGGTGATCTCGCCGTCCTTCAGAGGGACGTTGAGGTCGCATCTGACGATGACGCGTCTGCCCGACAGGGGACCGAGGGAATCGAGGGTGCGCAGGCTCATGGGTTCGTTTCGGGTTCGGAGGACGGTGCCCCGGCCCGTGAGGGCCGGGGCACCGAGGTCGGACTAGAGGCGGTCGGCCACGTACTTCGTCAGGTCGACGAGACGGTTCGAGTAGCCCCACTCGTTGTCGTACCACGAGGTGATCTTGACGAGGTTGCCGATGACCTTGGTCAGGCCCGAGTCGTAGATCGACGAGTGCGGGTCGGTCGTGATGTCGGTCGACACCAGAGGGTCTTCGGAGTAGGCCAGGATGCCCTTGAGCTCACCCTCGGCGGCGGCCTTGTAGGCGGCGTTGATCTGCTCGACCGTCACCGGCGTGCTGGTCTCGAGGGTCACGTCGGTGATCGAGCCGGTGGGCACGGGCACGCGCAGGGCGTAACCGTCGAGCTTGCCGGCGAGCTCGGGGATCACGAGGCCGATGGCCTTGGCGGCGCCGGTCGACGTCGGGACGATGTTGAGCGCGGCGGCACGGGCACGGCGGGGGTCCTTGTGCGGACCGTCCTGCAGGTTCTGGTCGGCCGTGTACGCGTGGACCGTCGTCATGAGACCGCGTTCGACGCCGAAGTTGTCCAGGAACACCTTCATCAGGGGGGCCAGGCTGTTCGTCGTGCAGGACGCGTTCGAGATGATGTGGTGGTTGGCGGGGTCGTAGATGCCCTCGTTCACACCCAGCACGATGGTGGCGTCGTCACCGGTGGCCGGAGCCGAGATGAGGACCTTCTTCGCGCCGGCGGTGATGTGCTTGCGTGCGTCCTCGGCCTTCGTGAAGAAACCGGTCGACTCGACGACGATGTCGACGCCCAGCTCGCCCCAGGGCAGGTTGGCGGGGTCGCGCTCGGCCAGGACCTTGATCGGCTTGCCGTCGACGACGATCGAGTCGCCGTCCAGCTCGACGGTCGCGTCGAGACGTCCCGTGATCGAGTCGAACTTGAGGAGGTGCGCGAGGGCGGCGTTGTCGGTCAGGTCGTTGACGGCGACGATCTCGATGTCGGTTCCCTTGGCGAGCGCCGCGCGGAAGTAGTTACGGCCGATGCGACCGAAGCCGTTGATGCCGATCTTGACGGTCAATGAAACTCCTGATGATCAGGCGTCGTGGGGACGCGTGGAGGGTGTGGGCGACCAGGCCCGTGGCGACGCCCGAACTCTCGATGACCTCGGGTCGGACACCGCTTACGACAGTAGCAGCAGCCCTCCGGAATTCGTCCTCCGGTGACGTCGTGAAGACCCTCCGCCGCCCCTCAGTCGAGGTCGAGGTCGTGCGGCAGGTTGGCGTCCGTACCCGGCAACCCCAGGTCGCCGGCCTTCTTGTCGGCCATGGCGAGCAGGCGACGGATCCGACCCGCGACGGCGTCCTTGGTCATCGGGGGGTCGGCGTGGTGGCCGAGTTCGTCCAGGCTGGCGTCGCGATGGGCAAGTCGCAGCTCGCCCGCGTACTTGAGGTGCTCGGGGATGTCGTCGCCGAGCAGTTCCATCGCCCGGTCGACGCGGGCGCACGCGGCCACGGCGGCCTGGGCCGACCGTCGCAGGTTGGCGTCGTCGAAGTTGACGAGTCGGTTCGCCGTCGCGCGCACCTCGCGGCGCTGGCGCATCTCTTCCCAGTCGGTGACGCTCTTCTCGGCGCCCATCACCTTGAGCATGGTGCCGATGGCCTCGCCGTCGCGGATGATGACCCGGTGCACGCCGCGGACCTCTCGGGCCTTCGCCGCGACGCCCAGTCGGCCAGCGGCCCCGACGAGCGCCATGGCGGTCTCGTTGCCGGGGCACACGACCTCGAGCGAGGCGGACCGACCGGGATCGGTCAACGAGCCCTGCGCGAGGAACGCCCCTCGCCAGATGGCGGCGAGATCGTCGCGCGAGCCGGTCGTGAGCCGGTTCGGCAGGCCACGGACGGGTCGTCGGCGGGCGTCCATGAGCCCGGTCTGACGGGCCAGCGTCTCACCGGCCTCGTGGACCCGGACGAGGAACCCGGGGGTGCGGCGTGAGCCGGAAGGAGCCGTCATCGCGACGTCGCTCCTGGCTCCGTACAGCTCGGCCAGGTCCTTCCGGACCCGTCGGGCGATGAGCGCGGAATCGAGTTCCGCCTCGACGGCGATCCGACCGGAGATGAGGTGCAGTCCCCCGGCGAAACGGAGGACGGTGGCGAGCTCAGCGGCCCGGATCGTCGTCCTGCTCACCTCGACGCGGGCGAGTTCTTCTTTGACGTCGGCAGTCTGGGCCACTCCGGTTGTTCCTTTTCGTCAGGTCGAGGTGTCGTCGGTACACGGGCGTGCTGAAGCACCTCGGTGGGTCATTCTCGGCCGAGGTCGCGGTGTTTCACGCTGACGGCCACGCCGGGGAGTCCACGCAGACGCGCCGCCAGTTCACCCACGAGGGTGACCGATCGATGTTTGCCCCCGGTGCAGCCAATGGCGATCGTAGCGTGTCTCTTGTTCTCACGCTGATAGCCCGACAAGACGGGGACGAGCGAAGCGGCGAAGGCGTCGACGAACTCCCGGGCCCCGTCCTGCTGCATGACGTACGACGTGACCGGCTCGTCGAGCCCGGACTGCTGCCGGAGCGCGGGCACCCAGAACGGGTTGGGGAGGAACCTCGCGTCGCCCACCATGTCGGCGTCGGTGGGCAGGCCGTACTTGAACCCGAAACTGAGGACGGTCACCTGGACCCCGGCGCGGTCGGACTCGGCGAACTTCTCGGAGATCGTCGTGGCCAACTGGTGGATGTTGAGTTCCGACGTGTCGATGATCACGTCGCTCGTCTCGCGGAGCTCTTCCATGCGCGCACGCTCGGCGAGGATGCCGTCGAGCAAGGTGCCGTCACCCTGCAACGGGTGCGGTCGCCGGACCTGCTCGAAACGCCGGACCAGCGCCGCGTCGGTCGCGTCGAGGAACAGCACCCGCACCTTGCTGGGCATGCTCGCCCGCAAGGTGCGCACGGCCTCTTGGGCCTCACTGAAGAGGCGTCCCCCGCGGACGTCGACCACGGCAGCGATCTTGGGGAGCGAGTCCCCCGCACGTTCGGCCAGGTCGAGCAGCGGTCGCAACATCTGCGCCGGCAGGTTGTCGACCACGTACCAGTCGAGGTCCTCCAGGGCGTTGCCGACGGTCGACCGCCCGGCGCCGGACATCCCCGTCACGATCAGGACCTCTTGCTGTTCGCTGACGTCGCTCATGTCGGTGGTGTCCTCCGGGTCGGCGTGCGGTGCATCGAGTCTAGGCGGGGCTCGTGGGGGGCACGACGTCGGCGGCCGCCACGTCGTCGGCCGCCACGTCCTCGGCCCCGCGCAGCCGCTCGACGACTGCGGCGGCGAGCGTCGGGCCGATGCCGCGGATGGCCGAGATGTCCGCTGCCTCGGCATCCTTCAACCGCTTGACCGAGCCGAAGTGCTTCAGGAGCACGGCCACCCGGGAGGGCCCCAACCCCGGGATCTCCGCGAGCTGCGTCGAGATGTCGCGCTTGCGACGCTGTCGCTGGTGCGTGATCGCGAACCGGTGCGCTTCGTCGCGGATGCGTTGGATGAGGAACAGCGCGTCGCTGTTGCGAGGGAGGATGACCGGGAAGTCGTCGTCGGGCAACCAGATCTCCTCGAGCCGTTTCGCGATCCCGCAGAGCGCGATGTCCGTGACGCCGGCGTCGTCGAGTGCTCGTCGGGCCGCCGCCACCTGGGGTTGTCCGCCGTCGACGATGAGGAGGTTGGGGCGGTAGGCGAACCGTTTGCGTTGCTCACCCACCTCCTCGACGGGAGCGAGTTCGTCGTCGAGGCGAGAGAGACGGCGGCTGAGCGTCTGGTAGATCGACTCGGTGTCGTCGGTCGACCGGGGGATGTTGAAACGCCGGTACTGGTCCTTCCGCGGCAGGCCGTCCTCGAAGACCACCATCGAGGCGACGATGTTCGTGCCCGAGAGGTGGGACACGTCGTAGCACTCCATGCGCAAGGGCGCGTCGCTCATGCCGAGGGCCTCCTGGATGTCGGCCAGGGCGGTCGACCGGGTGGCGAAGTCGGCGCTGCGACGGGTCTTGTAGAGCATGAGCGACTGCTGCGCGTTGAGGGTCGCCGTCTGCATCAGGTTGGCCTTCTCGCCGCGCTGTGCCGTGTGGATCTGGACCCGTCCCCGACCGCGGACGGTGCTGAGCACGCTCTCGAGGGCGTCGTTGTCGTCCGGCGTCTCGGTCACGACGATCTCGCGGGGAAGCTCGGCGCCGGCGGTGTAGATGCCCTGCAGGACCTGCTCGACGAGGTCGCCGGTCGAGATGTCGATCTCTTTGTCGACGACCCAGCCGCGGGAGCCACGGATGCGACCGCCCCTCACCGTGAAGAGCTGGACGGCGGCCGCCAGCTCGTCCTCGGCGAGGGCGTAGAGGTCGAGATCGACGTTGTCGCGGAGGACGACCGCCGACTTGTCGAGCACGGCCTCGAGGGCCTGGACCTGGTCGCGGTACGTGGCCGCGTCCTCGAAGCGCTGCTCCATGGCGGCCGTCTTCATGGAGCGCTGCAGGTCGGCGATCACCCTCTTGTCGTAGCTGCCCATGAACTTGACGAACTCGTCGACGATCGCCCGGTGCTCGTCGATCGACACCTTGTGCGAACACGGCCCCCCACAACGACCGATCTGCCCCGGGAAGCAGGGCTTGCCCGTCTGCATGGCCTTCTTGTAGCTGCTGTCGGAACAGGTCCTGATCGGGAAGACCTTGATCATCAGGTCGATGGTGTCGTGGACGGCCCAGATCTTCGGGTACGGCCCGAAGTACTTGGCCCCCTTGATGCGCGGGTTGCGCGTGACCATCACCCGAGGTGCCTCGTCGGCCAGGGTGACGGCCATGAACGGATAGGTCTTGTCGTCGCGGAACTTGACGTTGAAGGGCGGGTCGAACTCTTTGATCCACGTGTACTCGAGCTGGAGGGCCTCGATGTCGCTGCCCACCACGGTCCATTCGACGGATCGAGCGGTGAGGACCATTCGTCGGGTGCGTTCGTGCAGCGACGGAAGCGGTGCGAAGTAGTTGCTCAGCCGGGCCCGGAGGTTCTTGGCCTTGCCGACGTACAGCACCCTCCCCCGCTCGTCACGCCAGCGGTAGACGCCGGGGTCGGTGGGGATCTCGCCCGCTTTCGGACGCCAGGAGACGGTGTTGCTCATCGTGCTTCGACGGCCTCCCGGCGTCGCGTCGACGTGGCCTTCTTCTTCTGCACCCGGGGCACGGTGTGACCCGACTCGAGGATCTCCTTCAGGAAGACGCCCGTGTGGCTCTCGGGCACGGTCGCGAGGTGCTCGGGGGTTCCGGTGGCGATGACGGTGCCGCCACCCGCACCTCCTTCCGGGCCCATGTCGATCAGCCAGTCGGCGGACTTGATGACGTCGAGGTTGTGTTCGATCGTGATGACGGTGTTGCCCTTCTCGACCAGACCGTTCAGCACGAGGAGGAGCTTGCGGACGTCCTCGAAGTGCAGGCCGGTCGTCGGTTCGTCGAGCACGTAGACGCTGCGCCCGTTGGAGCGCTTCTGCAGCTCGGTCGCGAGCTTGACGCGCTGGGCTTCGCCCCCGCTCAGCGTGGTGGCACTCTGGCCGAGTCGCACGTAGCCCAGGCCGACGTCGACCAGCGTCGACATGAACCGGGAGATCGCCGAGATGGGGGCGAAGAACTCGGCGGCCTCGCTGATCGGCATCTCGAGGACCTCGGAGATGTTCTTGCCCTTGTACCGCACCGCCAGGGTGTCGCGGTTGTACCGCGCACCACCGCACACCTCGCAGGCGACGTAGACGTCGGGAAGGAAGTTCATCTCGATCTTGATCGTGCCGTCACCTGCGCAGTTCTCGCAGCGGCCGCCCTTGACGTTGAAGCTGAACCGGCCAGGCAGGTAGCCGCGGGCCTTCGCGTCGGTCGTCTCGGCGAAGAGGGTGCGGATGCGATCGAAGACACCCGTGTAGGTCGCCGGGTTCGAGCGCGGGGTGCGACCGATCGGCGCCTGGTCGACGTGGACGACCTTGTCGAGGGCGTCGAGGCCCGTGACCCTCGTGTGCTTGCCGGGGATCTGACGGGCTCCGTTGAGCTGGTTGGCCAGGACCTTGTACAGGATGTCGTTGACGAGCGAGGATTTGCCCGAGCCGCTGACGCCCGTCACCGCGACGAAGGTGCCCAACGGGAAGTCGACGGTGACGTCGCGCAGGTTGTTGGCCTTGGCGCCCACGACCGAGATCATGCGCTTCTTGTCGACGGGGCGACGGCTGGTCGGGGTCTCGATGGAGCGCCGCCCGGCGAGGTAGTCGCCGGTGTACGAGTCGGTGTTGGCGACGAGGTCCTCGTAACTGCCCGAGTGAACGACCGTGCCGCCGTTGACGCCGGCACCCGGGCCGATGTCGACGACCCAGTCGGCCGTCTTGATGGTGTCTTCATCGTGTTCGACGACGATCAACGTGTTGCCGAGGTTCTTGAGTTTGACAAGCGTGTCGATGAGTCGGCGGTTGTCACGCTGGTGGAGGCCGATGCTCGGCTCGTCGAGGACGTAGAGGACTCCGGTGAGACCCGACCCGATCTGGGTCGCGAGGCGGATGCGCTGGGCTTCTCCACCGGAGAGGGACCCCGCGGCGCGGGCCAGGGAGAGGTACGTGAGACCCACTTCGAGCAGGAACTCGAGTCTGACGCGGATCTCACGCAGCACCTGGGCCGCGATGCGCGCCTCACGGGTCGTGAGGGTGAGGCTGTTCATGAACCCGAACGCGTCGGCGAGGCTGAGTTCGGACACGCTCGCGATGTCGTGCCCGTCGACCAGGACGGCGAGGACCTCGGGCTTGAGCCGCTTGCCCTTGCAGACGACGCACGGGATCTCGCGGAGGTAGGACGCGTAGCGCTGGCGCTGCGTGTCGGTCTCGGCCTCGGCGTACTTGCGCTCGATGTAGGGCATGACACCCTCGAAGCCCGTCGAGTAGGTCATCTCTCGGCCGAAGCGGTTGCGCCACTTCACGGTGACCTCGAAGTCGTTGCCCTGCAGGACGGCCTGTCGGACCTTCTCGGGCAGCTCGTGCCAGGGCGTCTTGAGGCTGAAGCCCAGATCACCGGCCAAGCCCTCGAGGAGCTTCTGGAAGTAGTTGTAGAGCCCCTTGCCGGATTGGGTCCAGGGCAGGATGACTCCGTCGGCGAGGCTGAGCTCGGGGTCGCCGAGCAGCAGGTCGGAGTCGACCGACATCTTCGTGCCGAGTCCGGAGCACTCGGGACAAGCGCCGAAGGGGGCGTTGAACGAGAACGTGCGGGGTTCGATCTCGGTGAGCTGGACCGGGTGGTTGTTCGGGCACGAGAGCTTCTCGGAGAACGTCCGGTACTTGCCGGCCGCGCCCTCGTCGGTGTCGACGAAGTCGATCGTGACCAGGCCGTCCGTCAGGCGCAGGGCGGTCTCGAGCGAGTCGGTCAGACGGGTCAGCGCCTGGTCGGAGGCGACGAGGCGATCGACCACGACCGAGATGTCGTGCTTGATCTGCTTCTTCAGCTTGGGCGGCGAACTGAGCTGGATCTGCTCACCGTCGACGATGGCCCGGGAGTACCCCGTGGACGCGAGCTCGGCGAACAGGTCGACGAACTCGCCCTTCTTCTGCGAGACCACGGGGCTCAGCACCTGGTACCGGATGCCCGACTCGAGGGTCATGAGCTGGTCGGCGATCTGCTGCACGCTCTGCTTGCTGATCTTCTCGCCGCAGACGGCGCAGTGCGGAACGCCGATGCGTGCCCAGAGGAGGCGCATGTAGTCGTAGATCTCGGTGATCGTGCCGACCGTGGACCGCGGGTTGCGGTTCGTGGACTTCTGGTCGATGGAGACGGCCGGGCTCAGGCCCTCGATGAAATCGACGTCGGGACGGTCGACCTGACCCAGGAACTGCCGCGCGTAGGCCGACAGGGACTCGACGTACCGACGTTGCCCCTCGGCGAAGATCGTGTCGAACGCCAGGGACGATTTGCCCGAGCCGGACAATCCGGTGAAGACGACCAACGAGTCACGTGGGATCTCGAGGTCGACGTTGTTCAGGTTGTGCACTCGGGCACCCCGGACGCTCAGCGTGGAGGAACCTTCTACAGGTGAGATGGACACTCTTACCATTCTGTCGATGTGGACGACACTCGTCGTCGTGGCGGGCGGGCCCGCGGGAGGTGCAGCCGGCGGCGCGGGGTCAGGGGGCCGGGGACGAGACGGTCGGATGGACGCCCGTCAGGCCGGCGGACACCTGCCACAGACGCGATGCCACCGACTCGTCACGGCTGTGACGTTTCGCGGGCACGCGGGCCGGAGCGCCGGTCAACTGGAACCATCCGGCCGGACCCCAGTATTCCCCGCCGTGGACGTCTTCGCCCACGAGGGCGTGGACGAGAGGCTCTGCTCCGACCTCCTTGCCCTGGGAGAAGACGTGCATCATCGAGGTGAGGACGGCGGGAGGGCGGCGGGGCTCGACGACGGGCGGGCGCGGGTCGCTGAGCGAGTCCCACGAGAACCCGGGGTGGGCGACGACGCTGGAGACCGAGGATCCGGCGGCCCGGAGGCGACGGTCGAGGTCGAAGCCGAAGGTCATGACCGCGAGCTTGGAACGTGCGTAGGCGACCGCGCCGGAGTAGCTCGAGACCATCATGGGATCGTCCAAGTCGAGTCGCACCCACCGATGGCTGATGCTTCCGAGGTGCACGACTCGAGCCCGCCCTGCCGACTCGAGGGCCGGCATGAGGTGCGAGACCAGGGCGAAGTGGCCGAGATGATTGGTGCCGAACTGGAGCTCGAACCCGTCGGTCGTCGTCTGACGCCGACGGGAGCCGACGACGCCGGCGTTGGCCAGGAGGCCGTCGACCGGTCCGCCGGCGGCGATGGCGGATGCACCCGTGCGGACCGACGCGAGGTCGGCCAGGTCGAGGGCGACCGTGTCGACGTCCGCCCCGGGCACGCGGCTGCGGAGGAGATCGGCGGCCCGCACGGCCCTCTCGGCGTCGCGGGCCGCGAGGACGACCTGGTGACCGGCCGCGACGAGCCGCTCGGCGGAGTAATAGCCGAGCCCTGCGGTCGCACCCGTGACGACGACGCGTCGACGATCACCGGGCATGACCGGCCGCCTCCATCTGTCGCAGATCTTTCTTCAGGTCGGCGACCTCGTCGCGGAGCCGACCGGCCAACTCGAACTTGAGCTCGGCCGAGGCCTGCAGCATCTGCTCGTTGAGGTCGGCGATGATCGCTTCGAGGCCGTTCGCGGCGCTGGCGGCCTTGCCCTCGCGGCGGAGGTTTGGCGTGGGGGCGCGCTTGCCACCCTGGCGATCCGCGAGGAGGCGTGCGGTGTCGGCACCTTCTCGGGCCAGGACCTCGGTGATGTCGGCGATCTTCTTGCGGAGCGGTTGGGGGTCGATGCCTCGCTCGAGGTTGTAGGCGACCTGCTTCTCTCGACGACGATCGGTCTCTTCGAGCGCCTGTTTCATCGAGTCGGTCATCACGTCGGCGTACATGTGGACCTGACCCGAGACGTTTCGTGCCGCACGGCCGATTGTCTGGATGAGTGACGTGGACGAACGGAGGAAGCCCTCTTTATCGGCGTCGAGGATCGCGACGAGCGACACCTCGGGGAGGTCGAGGCCCTCACGGAGCAAGTTGATGCCGACGAGCACGTCGTAGACGCCCTGCCGCAGTTCGGTGAGCAGTTCGACCCGCCGGAGCGTGTCGACGTCGGAGTGCAGGTAGCGGACTCGCACTCCGGCCTCGGTGAGGAAGTCGGTGAGTTCTTCGGCCATCTTCTTGGTCAGGGTGGTGACCAGGACACGTTCATCGATCTCGACCCGTGTGCGGATCTCTTCGAGCAGGTCGTCGATCTGGCCCGCGGACGGCTTGACCACGATCTCGGGATCGATGAGCCCGGTGGGTCGGATGATCTGCTCGACGACGCTGTCGGTGATGCCCAGCTCGTACTTGCCGGGCGTCGCCGAGAGGTAGACCTTCTGGCCGACCCGGTCGAGGAACTCCTCGAACTTGAGGGGTCTGTTGTCGAGGGCGCTGGGAAGCCGGAAGCCGTGGTCGACGAGGGTGCGCTTGCGCGAGGCGTCGCCTTCGTACATGGCGCCGATCTGGGGCACGGTGACGTGCGACTCGTCGATCACCACGAGCAGGTCGTCCGGGAAGTAGTCGAGCAGGCAGTGGGGTGCCTCGCCGGGCGACCGACCGTCGATGTGCGCGGAGTAGTTCTCGATGCCGTTGCAGAAGCCGATCTGTTCCATCATCTCGAGGTCGAAGGTCGTGCGCATGCGCAGGCGCTGGGACTCGAGGAGCTTTCCCTGCTTGTCGAGCTCGTCGAGGCGGGTGGCGAGTTCGTCCTTGATGGTGCCGATGGCGCGGTGCATGACATCTGTGCCCGCGACGTAGTGCGAACCGGGGAAGACCGAGACGGCGTCCATCGTCTTGACGACGTCGCCCGTCAGCGGATGGAGGGCGTACAGCGCCTCCACCTCGTCGCCGAACATCTCGATGCGGATGGCCAGTTCTTCGTACATCGGGATGATCTCGATCGTGTCTCCCCTCACGCGGAAGTTGCCACGGGAGAAGTCGATGTCGTTCCGCTGGTACTGCATCGAGACGAACCGCCGGATGAGCGTCTCGCGATCGATCCGCATGCCGACCTGGAGGGCGATCATGGCCTCCATGTAGCCCTCGGGGGTGCCGAGCCCGTAGATGCAGGAGACCGTCGAGACGACGATGACGTCGCGTCGGCTCAGCAGCGAGTTCGTCGTCGAGTGCCGCAACCGCTCGACCTCGGCGTTCACCGAGCTGTCCTTCTCGATGAAGGTGTCGGTCTGCGGGACGTAGGCCTCGGGCTGGTAGTAGTCGTAGTACGAGACGAAGTACTCGACGGCGTTGTTCGGGAAGAGCGATCGGAACTCGTTCGCCAACTGGGCCGCGAGCGTCTTGTTGTGGGCGAGCACGAGCGTGGGCCGTTGCACCTGCTCGACGAGCCAGGCGGTGGTCGCCGACTTGCCCGTTCCGGTGGCGCCGAGCAGGACGACGTCGGTCTCGCCGGCGTTGATGCGCCCCGCCAGTTCGGCGATGGCGGCCGGCTGGTCGCCACTGGGTTCGAATTCGCTGATGACTTCGAACGGGCGCACACTGCGGGTCGGTTCCATGGATTCCAGCTTAGGAGGGACCACCGACACTCGTGTCGTGGGAGGCCGCCTGCTTCGCCGCTGACAGCGAACGCAGACGGTCGTAGAGGTCGTCCGCCTGTTCCAGCGTGCTCTCGAGCGAACCGGAGGAGTCGACGACGAGGTCCGCCACGGCGAGCCGCGTCCGGTCGTCCGCCTGCGCGTCCACGCGACGCCGCGCCTCCTCGTCGTCCATCCCGCGGAGCTCGACGAGTCGCCTCAGGCGGACCTCGCGCGGGGCGTGCACGACGACGACCACGTCGAAGCCGTCGGTCCCCCGCGATTCGACGAGCAACGGCACGTCGTAGACGACGACGCGACCTGCGTCGTCCGCGACGGCGTCGGACATGCGCCGGACCGAGAGCTCGTGCACGGCCGGGTGGGTGATGCCCTCGAGGTCGCGGCGTGCAGCGGCATCGGCGAAGACGATCGCCCCCAGGGCGGCTCGGTCGAGGGAGCCGTCGGGCTGCAGGACGTCGGACCCGAAGCGGGCGACGACGGCCTCGAGTCCGGCGGATCCGGGCTCGACCACCTCGCGGGCGAGGGCGTCGGCGTCGATGTGCCCCGCGCCCCGTTCGGCGAGTCGACGGGCCACGACCGATTTGCCGGCGGCGATGCCACCGGTCAATCCACAGACGAACACGACGTCGAGACTACGCCGGAAACGCCGGAAGGCGGCTCCCCCGAGGGGGAACCGCCTTCTGGTCGAGACCGGAGGGACTCAGTTGTTGTTCGACAGCTTCTCGCGCAGAGCGGCGAGCGACTCGTCGTCGGCGAGGGTGCCGGCGCCCGAAGCGGACTCGGCCGAGAAGGACGAACCCGTGGGAGCGTCGAACGTCGTCTCTTCGACGAGCGAGGCAGCGACCTGCTTCTTGTGGGCTTCCCAGCGCGCCTGGGCGGCAGCGTAGTCCTGCTCCCACTTCTCGCGCTGCGAGTCGAAGCCCTCGCGCCACTCGTTCGTCTCGGGGTCGAAGCCCTCGGGGTACTTGTAGTTGCCCTGGTCGTCGTACTCGGTGAGCATGCCGTAGAGCGCCGGGTCGAACTCGGTGCCCTCGGGGTCGACGCCCTCGTTGGCCTGCTTGAGGCTCAGCGAGATGCGACGGCGGTCGAGGTCGATGTCGATGACCTTGACGAACACCTCGTCGCCGACGGCGACGACCTGCTCGGCCAGCTCGACGTGCTTCGCCGACAGCTCGGAGATGTGCACGAGGCCCTCGATGCCGTCGGCCACGCGGACGAACGCACCGAAGGGGACGAGCTTGGTGACCTTGCCCGGAGCGACCTGACCGATCGCGTGCGTGCGGGCGAACACCTGCCACGGGTCTTCCTGGGTGGCCTTGAGCGAGAGCGACACGCGCTCACGGTCGAGGTCGACCTCGAGGATCTCGACGGTGACCTCCTGGCCCACCTCGACGACCTCGCTGGCGTGCTCGATGTGCTTCCAGCTGAGCTCCGAGACGTGCACGAGGCCGTCCACGCCGCCCAGGTCGACGAACGCACCGAAGTTGACGATCGACGAGACGACGCCCTTGCGGACCTGGCCCTTGTGGAGGTTGTTGAGGAAGGTCGTGCGGCTCTCGGACTGCGTCTGCTCGAGCAGGGCACGGCGCGACAGGACCACGTTGTTGCGGTTCTTGTCGAGCTCGAGGATCTTGGCCTCGATCTCCTGGCCCAGGTAGGGGGTGAGGTCGCGGACGCGGCGCAGCTCGATGAGCGATGCGGGGAGGAAGCCACGGAGGCCGATGTCGACGATGAGGCCACCCTTGACGACCTCGATGACCGTACCGGTGACGACGCCGTCGGCGTCCTTGATCTTCTCCACGTCGCCCCAGGCACGCTCGTACTGAGCGCGCTTCTTGGACAGGATCAGACGGCCTTCTTTGTCTTCCTTCTGGAGGACGAGGGCCTCGACCGTGTCGCCGACCTCGACGACCTCGGTGGGGTCGACGTCGTGCTTGATCGAGAGTTCGCGCGAGGGGATGACGCCCTCGGTCTTGTAGCCGACGTCGAGGAGGACCTCGTCGCGGTCGATCTTCACGACGGTGCCCTCGATGAGGTCGCCGTCGTTGAAGAACTTCAGGGTCTTCTCGACCGCGGCCAGGAAGTCATCAGCGGATCCGATGTCGTTGATGGCGACCTGCTTGGGTGCCTTGGTCGTTACGGTTGTCATGTAGTTAGTGCTCCAGTACGGGCATGAATCGGGCCGTGCTCGTCCCTCGAACGGTGTTCGGGAGGGTGTGTCGAACGCGGCGTGCGGAAATGTCGACGCAGATAGCGCTCGGTAATCTTAGCGCGGCGCCGCAGGTGTGGGCAACGGCGTGTCGCGGGTCGCGCCGACTCACGCGAGCAGTGCCCGCCTGAGCGTGTCGAGCCCGACCCCGCCCAGCTGAAGGGCGTCGCGGTGGAAGGCCTTGACGTCGAAGGTGGCGCCGTCTCGACGGGCGCGTTCGGCACGGAGGTCTTCCCAGATGCGCTGACCGACCTTGTACGACGGCGCCTGCCCCGGCCAGCCGAGGTACCGGTCGACCTCGAAGCGCACGAACTCGGTGTCCATGTTGACGTTGTCCGACATGAAGGCGAAGGCGTTCGTCGCGTCCCACCGCCCGCCACCGCCGGGGAACGGCTTGCCGAGGTGGACCCCGATGTCGAGCACCACACGCGCGGCACGCATGCGCTGACCGTCGAGCATGCCCAGCCGGTCGCCCGGGTCGCCGAGCCAACCGAGCTCGTCCATCAGCCGTTCCGCGTACAGGGCCCAGCCCTCGGCGTGCCCCGAGGTGCCGGCCAGCTGGCGACGCCACGTGTTGAGCGTGGCCCGGTTGTGGACGGCCTGACCGAGTTGGAGGTGGTGACCGGGGACCCCCTCGTGGAAGACCGTCGTCGTCTCACGCCACGTGCCGAAACGGGTGACCCCCTCGGGCACGGACCACCACATGCGGCCGGGACGCGAGAAGTCGTCGCTGGGGCTCGTGTAGTAGATGCCACCGTCCTTGGTCGGTGCGATGCGGCACTCGAGCCGGCGGACCGGCTCGGGGATGTCGAACTGGTCCCGACCCAGCTCGGCGACCGCGCGGTCGCTGAGCTCCTGCATCCAGGCGCGGAGTGCGTCGGTGCCGTCGAGCTGGCGTGCGGGGTCGGCATCGAGCAGCTCGATGGCCCGGGAGACCGACGCCCCGGGTTCGATCTGCCGGGCGACCTCTTCTTGTTCGGCCGTCATCCGGGCGAGCTCGTCGATCCCCCACTCGTAGGTCTCGTCGAGGTCGACCGTCGCTCCGAGGAACCGTCGCGAGTGCAGGGCGTAGGCGTCGCGCCCGACGGCGTCGTCGGCGGTCGCCGCGGGGAGCAACTCGTCGAGCAGGAAGCGTCGGAGGTCGACGTAGGCCTCCGCCGCCGACGAGGCGCCCGAGGTGAGGTCCCGGCCGAGCGCCGTTCCGGGTTCGGTGCCGTCACCGAGCCGGGCGCCCCGCACGAACTCGGCGAAGAAGCCGTCGTCGGCACCGATGCGGGCACACTGCTCGGCCACCTTCTCGACCTGGCGCCGGGCGGGGGTGACTCCCCCGGCGATGCCCTCGCGCAACGTCTCGACGTACTGGTCGACGGCGGTCCGTACCCGGCCGAGGCGGGTCGCGACGTCGACCCAGTCGCCCTCGGATGCGGTGGGCATGAGGTCGAACACATCGCGGATGCCCTGGGCCGGCGACGCGATCACGCTGAGGTCGCGCAACTCGAGGCGCTGTTCGGCGTAGAGCAGCTCGAGCTCGAGCTCGATCGTCAGGTCGTCCCGGGTGACCCGGTCGACGTCGTCGATGGGGGTGGTGGCCCGCAGTTCGGCCAGCGTGGCCCGGACGGCCTCGACGCGTCGGGCATGGCCGTCGGGCGAGTAGTCGCCGTACTCGCCCGTCCGGCCCTCACGGCCGATCCAGGTCGCGGTCGTGGGGTCGAGCTCGCAGAGGGTGTCCACCCAGCGTTCGGCGACCCCGTCGACGGGGGTGGGCGTGCGAGGGGTCGGCGTCGTCGCGGCATCGGTCATGCCGACGAGCCTAGTGACGCAGGAGGCGCGGTGCAGGGGGGGGGCCGCACCGCGCCTCCTCGGCTCCCACGACGAACGGGACGCCCGCCGACTCTCGTCGGCGGGCGTCCCGTTCTGGTGTCGGTACCTACTCTTTGTCGAGGTCGGTCGCCAGGAGCGCGACGAGTTCGTCGAGGGCGGCCTCGGCGTTGTCGCCCTCGGTCGCGACGACGACCTCTTCACCGTGGCCGATGCCCAGCGAGAGCACGCCGAGGATGCTGGCGGCGTTGACGCTCTTGCCGGCCGCGGAGGTCAGCGTGACCTTGGCGCCGGTCTTGCCGGCGGCCTGGCTGAACAACGAGGCGGGGCGGGCGTGCAGCCCGACGCTCGAGGCGATGGTGACGGAACGTTCTGGCATGTCTTCTCCTCTGGAGGGGGTGGGGATCAGTCGTCGTCGTCGGTCGACGCGAGCAACTCGTAGACCTCGGCGGTCGTGGTCGACCCGCGCAGGGCGGCGGCCTTGTCGGGGTCCATCAGGATGCTGGCGAGCTGGCTGAGGATGGCGATGTGGCCGTTGCCCTTGGCGGCGATGCCGACCGTGACCGAGACCTCGTTGCCGTCCCAGTCGACCGGGGTCGGGAACCGCAGCACGACGAGGGCGTCCTCTTTGACCGAGTCCTTGCCGGCGAGGGTGCCGTGCGGGATCGCCACACCCTCGCCGACGTAGGTGGACACCGAGTTCTCGCGCTCGAACATGGCGTCGACGTACGACTCGTCGATCGCACCCGCGTCGATCAGGGCCCGACCCGTCTTGCGGATGGCCTCGTCACGCGAGGCGGCGACCTCGTCGAGTCGGATGGACGACTCCGCGAGGAGCGCCGAGAGCTCGGGTGCCTGCTGGTCGGTCATCGTCAGACCTCGACCGTCGAGCCGTCCTGGATCGCCTTGACGACCTTGGCGACGTTGGGGTCTCCCATGAACAGCTGGAACGGCACGACGGGCACGTTCGGCACGACGCCGCGGGCACGCTCGGCGAGGTTGTTCTGGGTGACGACGACGTCGGCGTCCGACGGGATCGACGCGACGGGCGAGTGCTCGACGGTGACACCGCTCTTCTTCAGCTGCTTCTTGAGCGTGGACGCCAGCATGACGCTGCTGCCCATGCCCGCGTCGCACGCGACGATGAGTTTCTTGATGCTGGAACCGTCGAGGGTTGCCATGACCTTCTCCTTGTGTGGTGGTGGTGCTGACTGGTGGTGCGGGCGGGCTAGGCGGTGGGTGCCGCGGTGCCCTTGCTGGTGGCCTTGTTGGCCGCGGTGGCGGCCTGGGCGTCGGCGAGAGCCTGCTCCTGTGCGGCGGAGTCCTCGGCACGGGCCTCGCGGTTCTCCTTGCGACCGAAGCCCATGAGGAGGGACGAGACGACGAACGAGACGGCCGCCGAGAGCAGGATACCCAGGTAGATCGGGAGAAGGTCCCCGCGGGCGGCGACGAGCGTGTAGGCGATGATGCTGCCGGGCGAGGCAGGGCCGACGAGGCCGACGTTGAACAGGGCGAACGTCGCGATGCCGGTCGCTCCACCGAGGACGGCGGCGACGAGCAGGATCGGCTTCATCAGCACGTACGGGAAGTAGATCTCGTGGATGCCACCGAAGAAGTGCACGATGATCGCGGCCGGGGCCGAGGGGCGGATGGCGCGCGGACCGAAGAAGAGGTACGCGAGGAGGATGCCGAGACCCGGGCCGGGGTTCGACTCGAGCATGAAGAGGATCGACTTGCCGGCCTCCTGCACCTGCGTGCCACCGAGGGGGGTGAGGATGCCCTGGTTGATGGCGTTGTTGAGGAACAGGACCTTGGCCGGCTCGATGATGATCGACGCCAGGGGCAGCAGGCCACGGTCGACCAGGAAGCCGACGGCGCCGCCGAAGACGTTCGTGATCGCGGTGGTGACCGGGGCCAGGCCGAAGAAGGCGAGCACGCCCATGGCGCCACCGATGATGCCGAGCGAGAAGTTGTTGACGAGCATCTCGAAGCCGGACTTGATGCGGCCGTCGACGAGCTTGTCGAACTGCTTGAGGACCCAGGCGGCGAGCGGGCCGACGATCATCGCGCCGAGGAACTGCGGCACGTCGGTCGCGACGATGACGCCCATGACGGCGACGGCGCCGATGACGGCACCGCGCTGACCGTGGACCATGCGACCACCCGTGTAGGCGATCAGGATCGGCAGCAGGTACTTGATGATGGGACCGACGAGGCCGGGCCACGGGGTGCCGTCGGACATCTCGCCGAAGCCGCCGAGCTGGGGCACCGGCGTCCAACCGGTCTGGATGAACAGGGCCGTGATGAGGCCCCAGGCGATGAAGGCGCCGATGTTCGGCATGATCATGCCGGCCAGGAAGCCACCGAAGCGCTGGACGCGCGCTCGGGCTCCCGTACCGGTGACGGTGGGGGTGAATTCGGACATGGTGACGACTTCTCCTTGTTTCTCTCAGCGACGAGAGGGGTGTGGGGTGATGGAGGTGGTGCGAGGTGCTGTGGTGCGTCGGGAGGGAACGAGGGGGGCCGGTCGGAGTCGCGTCATGCGATCACGACCCGGGGGCCGGCCTGTTCGACGTCGTCGGCCAGCTCGGCGTCCACGCCGGAGTCGGTGATGACGGTGTCGACGTCGGTGAGCGGTGCGACCTTGGCGAAGTCCTCGCGACCGAACTTGGTGTGGTCGGCGAGGACGACGGTGCGTCGTGACGCGGCGATGAGCGCGCGCTTGACCCGCGCCTCCGCCAGGTCGGGGGTGCTGATCCCGCGCTCCACCGAGACGCCGTTCGTCCCGATGAAGGCGACGTCGGCGAAGACGTCGGCGATCTGGGCCCGCGTCCAGTCCCCCACCGCGGAGTACGTGCGGGTGCGGATGAGGCCGCCGAGCTGGTGGAGCGTGACGTTCGGTCGGCTGATCAGGATGGTGGCGACGGCGAGCGAGTGGGTGACCACGGTCAGCTCCCGGTCGAGGGGCAGGAGTTCGGCCAGGCGGATGGTCGAGGTGCCGGCGTCGACGATGATCGAGCCGCCGTCGGGCAGCTCGTCGAGGGCGGCCCGGGCGATGCGCTCCTTCTCGGACGCGGCCGTTCCCTCCCGGTCGACCACGGGAGGCTCGATGCCGAGGCGCTCGACGGCGATGGCGCCTCCGTGAACGCGGCGGAGGACGCCCCGACGCTCGAGGGCGGTCAGGTCGCGGCGCACGGTCTCGGGCGCGACCGAGAGCTCTCGTGCGAGACCGGCCACCTCGACTCGGCCCCGGGACAGGGCCGTGTCGAGGATCTGCTGGTGACGCTCCGGTGCGTACATGGGAGACCTCGTCGTCGGACTGCACGGCCGCCTCGGGGGCTGACCGGTGGTGCGGAAGTGCGGAAGGAGTTCAACTGTTGTTGATCTGCGCTTATATAAGTCCGTTTGTGTGGCCCGGTCAAGTCTGTACCGCGTGTCGTGTCCGTTTGTGCCCGAGTGGGGCGTCGATTGGCTGCCCGATGGGCAATAGATGCCCGATGAACGGGCAGCACGTGCCCGAGCGGGGCCGCTCGGGCCGGGTCGTAGGACCCCGGGGACAGGAGGCGCGCGCAGAAGGGCAGGACGGACCGTCTCGGCGACGTACGTCGTACGTCGTACGACGTGCGACGTACGACGTACGACGTCGCCGAGACGGACCTCGGGGCCCGTGGCCGTTCGGCGCCGCGGCGCCCGGGGCTCAGTGGGCCGCGGCGTCCCAACTCTCGCCGAGGCCGACGCTGACGTCGAGCGGCACGCGCAGGTCGGCCGCCCCGCTCATGCGCCGACGCACGATCTCGCGCACGTCGTCGACCTCGCCCGGTGCGACCTCGACGATGAGTTCGTCGTGCACCTGCAGCAGCACGCGCGACCCCATCTCTCGCTCGTCGAGTTCGGATCGGACACCGAGCATCGCGATCTTCATGATGTCGGCGGCCGAGCCCTGGATCGGGGCGTTCAGGGCGGCCCGCTCGGCGTTCTCGCGCAGGACGCGGTTCGGGGACTTGAGGTCGGCGAAGGGGCGGCGCCGACCGTAGATGGTCTCGGTGTAGCCGTCTTCGCGCGCCTGCTCGACGACGTTGCGGAGGTACTCGCGTACGGCACCGAACCGGGCGAAGTAGTCGGTCATGAGCTGGCGTGCCTCGGCGGTCTCGATGCGCAGCTGCTTCGACAGGCCGAAGGCGCTGAGCCCGTAGGCGAGGCCGTAGGACATGGCCTTGACCTTCGTGCGCATGGCCGGGCTGACGTCGGCGGGTTCGACCCCGAAGATGCGGGCACCGACGAACCGGTGCAGGTCTTCGCCCTCGTTGAACGCCTGGATCAGCCCCTCGTCGCCCGAGAGGTGCGCCATGATGCGCATCTCGATCTGCGAGTAGTCGGCCGTGAGGAGCGTCTCGTAATCGGGCCCGTGCACGAACGCGGCCCGGATCTCGCGACCGACGGCGGCCTTGACCGGGATGTTCTGGAGGTTGGGGTCGACGGACGAGATGCGCCCGGTCGTCGTGCCCGTCTGGTCGTACGTCGTGTGGATGCGCGCGTCGTCGGCGATCGACTTCTCGAGGGTCTCGATGATCTGGCGCAGCTTCGTCGCGTCGCGATGCTTCAGGAGCAGGTCGAGGAAGGGGTGCGGGTGCTTCTCCTGCAGATCGGCCAGGGAGGCGGCGTCGGTCGAGAAGCCCGTCTTGGTCGCTCGGGTCTTGGGCATCTGGAGTTGCTCGAACAGCACCTCTTGCAGCTGCTTGGGTGAGCCGAGGTTGACCTCGCGTCCGATCTCGGCGAACGCCGCCGTGGCCAGTTCGCCGGCCTGTTCACCCAGACGGAGCGAGAGCGCCTTGAGCGTGTCGCGGTCGGCGGCGACACCGGTGAGTTCCATGTCTCCGAGCACCGGCACCAGGGGCAGCTCGATCTCGGTGAGCACCCGACGGGAGCCCTCGTCGAGGGCGGCAACCAACGACTCGGACAATCGGAGGACGTACCAGGCCTCGGAGGCCACGTTGGCGTCGTCGTCCGCCGACACGAGCTGGTTGGGATCGCCGACGGGCAGCGTCTCTCCGAGCTGCTCGTAGACGAGGTCGGACAGGGCGAACGAGGTGCGGCCCGGGCGCAGCAGCCAGGCGGCGATCCGCGGGTCGCCGGCGATGCCCGTCAGCGTGAGGCCGGCCCGCGACAGCGCCTTGTAGGCGCGCTTCGCGTCGTGGACCACCTTGGGCGTGGCGTCGTCGAGCCAGGCCTCGAGGGCCACGTAGTCGCCGCGACCCGCGGCCCAGGGCACGTACGCCGACTCGTCGAGGGACGAGATGCCGAGCCCGACGATGCCGTCCGCGCCGTACTCGACCGTGAGGCCGACGGGATTCTCGGGGTCGGACGCGTGCTTCTTCAGCCAGAAGGCCAGTTCTTCGTCGATGAGGGTCCGGACGACGGGCAGGCCTTCGGGGGCCGCCGTCACCGCTGTCTCGCCCGCGTTCGCGGCGGAGGGTTCGGTCGATCCCGACAGGGTCAGGACGCGTTCGAGCAGGGTGCGGAACTGCAGTTTGTCGAAGAGTTCTCGGACGGCGGCCTCGTCGATCGCCCGGCGCTCGAGGTCGCCCGGCCCCACCGGGAGCTCGACGTCGGTGACCAGGCGGTTGAGCCGGCGGTTGCGGATCGCGTTCTCTTTCTGCTCGCGGAGCTTCTGCCCGACGACGCCCTTGATCTCGTCCGCCCGCGCGATGATCTCGTCGAGACCCCCGTAGAGGTTGATCCACTTGACGGCGGTCTTCTCCCCCACCTTGTCGATGCCGATGAGGTTGTCGCTCGTCTCGCCGACGAGGGCGGCGACCTCGGGGTACTGGTGGGGTTCGATGCCGTATCGCTCGAAGACCTTGTCGCGGTCGTAGCGGGTCAGTTCGCTGACACCGCGGGCCGAGGGATAGAGGAGGGTGACGTCGTCGTTGACCATCTGGATGGCGTCGCGATCGCCGGAGACCACCAGTACCCGGTACCCGTCGTCACGAGCGCGGCTCGCCAGGGTCGCGAGGATGTCGTCGGCCTCGAAGTCCTCTTTGGTGATCGTGGTGATGCCCATGGCGTGCAACGCCTCTTGGAGAAGCGGTATCTGGCCCACGAACTCGGGCGGGGTCTCGGACCGCGTGCCCTTGTACTCGGGGTACTCGCGGGTGCGGAAGGAGAAGCGCGAGATGTCGAAGGCGACGGCCAGGTGCGTCGGTTTCTCGGCCTTGAGCAGGCTGAGCAACATCGAGATGAAGCCGTGGATGGCGTTGGTGTGCTGACCTTCGCGGTTCACGAAACTGTCGACCGGGAGGGCGTAGAAGGCCCGGAACGCCAGGGAATGGCCGTCGATGACCAGGAGGGTAGGCTTCGTGTCGTCCGTCACCACGTCAGCCTAGCGGGCACCCCCGACACCGTCGCCGGGCGCCCCGGTCCGATCCACCGGAGAACCATGAGCACTCCGTCCGCCGTCCCGAACGACGCCGAGAGGACCGTCTCGTCGGACGCGTCCCTGAGCGACGCCGCCGTCGAGTTGTTCCGACGACGCGGTGTCGGTGCCCTGGCCGAGAAGATGGGCATCGTGATCGACGAGATGAGCGCCGAGCGTGCCGTGGGTCGGATGCCCGTCGACGGCAACACCCAACCCGTCGGCATCCTGCACGGCGGCGCGCACGTCGTCCTGGCCGAGACCCTCGGGTCCGTGGCGGCGAACGTGCACGCGGGAGCGGGACGCGTCGCGATGGGCATCGAACTGAACGCGAGCCACAGCCGGTCTGCGGCGACCGGGTGGGTGACGGGCACCTGCACGGCCATCCATCTCGGTTCCACGCTCACGACGCACCAGGTCGTCATGACCGACGATCGCGGTCGGCTGTTGTCGACGGTCCGCATCACGAACTTCCTCACGGACGCCCGCGACCGGTGAGCCGACGAGAGAAGGCCCGCCCCGATCGTCGGGGCGGGCCTTCTCTCGTCGCGGACGACTACTTCTTGGCGCTCAACTGTTCGATGATCGCCTGGGCCACGTCGTGCATCGTCAGGCGGCGGTCCATGGACGCCTTCTGGATCCATCGGAAGGCCTCGGGTTCGGTGAGCCCCATCTTCTCGTTGAGGAGCCCCTTCGCCCGGTCGACGAGCTTGCGGGTCTCGAAGCGCTCGACCAGGTCGGCGACCTCGGCCTCGAGGGTGATGATCTGTGCGTACCGCGAGAGGGCGATCTCGATCGCGGGCAGCAGGTCGTTGGGGGTGAAGGGTTTCACGACGTAGGCGAGGGCGCCTGCCTCGCTCGCCCGCTCGACGAGCTCTTTCTGGCTGAACGCGGTCAGGAGGACGACCGGCGCGATGTGCGCCTTCGAGAGCCGCTCGGCGGCGGAGATGCCGTCCAGTTGGGGCATCTTGACGTCCATGATGACGAGGTCGGGGCGCAACTCGGTGGCGAGGGCGACGGCGGTCTCGCCGTCCCCGGCCTCTCCCACCACCTCGAAACCATTGTCGCGGAGGATCTCGACGATGTCGAGGCGGATGAGGGACTCATCTTCGGCCACGACGACGCGACGGGGTGCTGCTGGGGTTGCTTCCTGGTCACTCACGACGTGAAGCCTACGGTATTGTCGACCTGGTTGTTGTGCGCCGGATTGGCGGAATGGCAGACGCGGAGCACTCAAAATGCTCTGTCCGTGAGGGCGTGTGGGTTCGAGTCCCACATCCGGCACCAGCCCCGGCGCGAAGCCGACCGACGAGATGTGGCTCTCCTTGCCTCGTCCGGTCATCGGGCCGACACACCGACACGAGTTCTGCTCAGAGGGTGTGTTCGTGGGCATCCGTGCACTACGCTGATGGAACTGGTTGTTGTGTTACGCATTTGTATCTCGCGACGTGCCGAAGGCCTCCTCTCACCGAGAGGGGTTCCGACGGTGGCGTCGTTCTCAGAGGGAGCGGACAAAAAGGCACCGCGACGAGCGATCTCGAAATCGAGATCGACAACTCTGATTGAAGGAACAAGAAAAATGGCAACAGGCACCGTTAAGTGGTTCAACTCCGAAAAGGGCTTCGGCTTCATCACCCCCGACGACGGAACCACTGACGTCTTCGCGCACTTCTCCGCGATCGCCGGCGACGGCTACCGCAACCTGGAAGAGAACCAGAAGGTCGAGTTCGACACGGCTCAGGGCAACAAGGGCCTCCAGGCCGAGAACATCCGCGTCATCTGACTCGGTGGCGTCCTCGTGACGCCGTCAGTCGGCGGGCTCGCCCGCCACTGAACCGAAAGCCCCGATCCGCTCCGGCGGGTCGGGGCTTTCTCCGTTCCCGTCTCGGGTGGGAGGGTCGGCCATCTCACGGCAGGGGAAAGCCGAGGAGGCGCGCCACCGGCTCGTAGTCCCGGCTCGCAGTCCGGTAGGCGCTCTCCCATTCGGCGATCCGTGCTCCGGCCTCCCTCGGGTCGGTGAACCGGTCGTCCTCGCCGCCACCGGCGACGAGGGCTTCCCGCGCCTCGCGGTATCGGCTGGTCAAGGTCGCCCAGAGGACCAGTTCGTCCCCGGTGGAGTCCTCGGGCGCCGCCCGGGCGACGTCCCACGGCACCTCGACGGCAGGCAGAGGTCCTTCCGGTGGACTCGGCGCCGCGGTCCCACGAGCTTGGTCACCCGCCCCCTCCTGGAAGATCGTCCGGGTGCCGATCGCCAGCACGGCCCCGACCGCGGCGCCGAGGACGAAGATCAGCGAGAGGGCCCAGAGGCCGTCGACCCGCCACACGGTCGCCGCCACTCCCCCGAGGAACGAGCCGCCCACGAGGGCACCGAGAGCTGCCCACCGGCCCACCCCCGCGCCTCCTCGGCTGGTCTCTCGGATCTCGGGGCCGAGGCTGCGACGAGTCTCGACCACACCGTGACCGCTCCAGGACGGCACCACGTACAAGCGGGCCTCGAACTCGAAGCACGAGGGATGACGGGCGTCCACGGACATGCCGTGAGCGTACGCCCCGCCGACACGACGAAGCCGGGGCGATCCGAGGGGATCGCCCCGGCTTCGCCAGGGGTGTCGCGGTGCGTCAGGGCTGCGACGCGTAGGCCGGAGCGGCCTCCCCGTGGGCGTCACCCACGCGGTGCACCCGGAGATCGTTCGTCGAGCCCGCGATCCCGGGAGGGGACCCGGCGATCACGATGACCTTGTCGCCCGATTCGGCGAGGTCGTTGCCGAGCAGGATGTCGTCCACCTGCGCGAACATGGCGTCGGTGTGCGTGACGGTCTCGACCAGGTAGGACTGGACGCCCCAGCTGATCGCCATGCGGCGTCGGATCGCCTCGTTGGGTGTGAAGGCCAGGATGGGGATCGAGTGACGCAGGCGCGACATGCGACGCACCGAGTCACCCGATTCGGTGAAGACGCAGAGGAACTTCGCCTGGACGAAGTCGGCGACGTCGGCCGCTGCCAGGGTGATGGCGCCGCCCTGCGTGCGCGGACGCGTGCCGAGCGGAGGGATGCGCTCGAGCCCGTGCTCTTCGGTGGAGGCCACGATGCGCGCCATGGTCTGCACCGTGATGACCGGGTACTCGCCGACGCTCGTCTCGCCCGAGAGCATGACCGCGTCGGTGCCGTCGAGGACGGCGTTGGCGACGTCCGAGGTCTCGGCGCGGGTCGGGATCGGGCTCGAGATCATGGACTCGAGCATCTGGGTGGCGACGATGACCGGCTTCGCCATGCGACGCGAGAGCTCGACCGCGTGCTTCTGCACGATGGGCACGGCCTCGAGGGGCAACTCGACGCCCAGGTCGCCACGGGCGACCATGATGCCGTCGAACGCGTCGATGATGGCCTCGAGGTTGTCGACGGCCTGGGGCTTCTCGATCTTCGCGTAGACGGGGACCTTGCGGCCCTCTTCGGCCATGATCTCGTGCACGCGCACGACGTCGTCCGCGTCGCGCACGAACGACAGGGCGATCAGGTCGGCGCCGAGTCGGAGACCCCAGCGGAGGTCGGCCTCGTCCTTGTCGGAGAGGGCGGGCACGTTGACCGCCACGCCGGGGAGGTTGATGCCCTTGTTGTTCGACACCGTGCCGGCGACGACGACCTCGGTCGTGACGACGGTGCCGTCGGTCTCGAGGACGCGGAGCTTGACACGGCCGTCGTCGATCAGGAGCGGGTCTCCCGCCGTGACGTCGTCGGGGAGGCCCTTGAACGTCGTGCCGCAGATCTCCTTGGAACCCAGGATGTCGTCCGTGGTGATCTTGAACACGTCGCCGACCTCGAGGTCGTGCGGACCGTCGGCGAACTTGCCGAGGCGGATCTTGGGGCCCTGCAGATCGACGAGGACCGCGACGGCGCGGCCCGAGTCGGCCGACGCCTGGCGGACGTTCGCGTAGACGCCTTCGTGGACGTCGTAGCTGCCGTGGCTGAGGTTCATGCGGGCGACGTCGACGCCGGCGTCGATGATCGCCCGGATGTCGTCGTAGCTCGACGTCGCCGGCCCGAGGGTGGCGACGATCTTTGCGCGTCTCATGTGTTCCGTTCGTGTGGGGGGAAAGGGGGTGGGACGACTACAGCCCGACTCCCACCCTATTCCCGTCGGATGGCCGGATCAGACCGAGATGGACCGATCGGTGGGCTTCACCGGGAAGGGCAGCACGGTCTGGCCCTCGAGGTAGGCGTCGACGGCGGAGGCCGTGGCGCGGCCCTCGGCGATCGCCCAGACGATGAGCGACTGACCGCGCCCGGCGTCGCCGGTCACGAAGACGCCGGGTTCGCCCGTCTCGTAGGTGGCACCGCGCTCGAGGGAGCCGCCACCGTCGAAGGTGAGCCGCAGCTGCTCCTCGATGGTGTCGCGCTCGGGTCCCGTGAAGCCGAGGGCGAGCAGGACGAGGTCGGCGGGGACCTCGCGCTCGGTGCCCGCCTTGGGGACCCGTCGCCCGTCGACGTACTCGGTCTCGGCGACGCGGATGGCCCGCACCTCGCCGACCTCGTTGGTCAGGAACTCGACCGTCGACGCGAGGTAGACCCGCTCGCCGCCTTCTTCGTGGGCGCTCGACACCTCGAACAGCGTGGGGAACATCGGCCACGGCTGTGCCTCGGGGCGTTCTTCCGGGGGCTGCTGGCCGATCGCGAGGTTGGTCACCGAGAGGGCACCCTGCCGGTGGGCGGTACCGATGCAGTCCGCACCGGTGTCGCCGCCGCCCAGCACGACGACGTGCTTGCCCTCGGCCGTGATCTGGTCGGCCACCGTGTCGCCCGCTCCGGCCCTGTTCTGCTGCACGAGGTAGTCCATGGCGAAGTGGATGCCGGACAGGTCGCGTCCCGGGATCGGCAGATCACGGGGAACCGTCGCGCCCGTCGCGACGACCACGGCGTCGTAGCGGGCCCGGAGGTCGTCCCAGGCGATGTCCCGACCGATCTCGACCCGGGCGCGGAAACGCGTGCCCTCGGCCTGCATCTGGGCGATGCGCTGCTCGATCTGCTTCTTCTCCATCTTGAAGTCGGGGATGCCGTAACGCAGCAGGCCACCGATGCGGTCCTCGCGCTCGTAGACGGCGACCGTGTGGCCGGCACGCGTGAGCTGCTGGGCGGCGGCCAGCCCGGCGGGGCCGGAACCGACGACGGCGACCGTCTTGCCCGTCAGGCGCTCGGGCGGGTGCGGGGTGACCCATCCGTTGGCGAACGCCTGGTCGATGATCGAGACCTCGACCTGCTTGATCGTCACCGGGGGCTGGTTGATGCCCAGGACGCAGGAGGACTCGCACGGCGCGGGGCAGAGACGACCGGTGAACTCCGGGAAGTTGTTGGTCGCGTGCAGGCGCTCGACGGCCTGACGGCCCTCTCCACGCCACATGAGGTCGTTCCACTCGGGGATCAGGTTGCCGAGCGGGCAGCCCTGGTGGCAGAACGGGACGCCGCAGTCCATGCAACGGCCCGCCTGACGTCGGAGCTCGCCGCTCTCCTGCTGCTCGTAGACCTCTTTCCAGTCCATGAGCCGGACCGACACGGGTCGGCGCTTGGGCAGCTCGCGGGTCTGCGTCTTCAGGAAGCCTTTGGGGTCAGCCACCGGTCACCTCCAGGATTCTCTTCCATGCTTCGTCGCCATCGGGGTCGAGACCCTCGTCGACGGCCGTCTGCCGGGTGGCGAGGACGGCGGCGTAGTCGCGGGGCAGCACCTTCACGAACTCGGCCACCGTGGCGTCGAGGTCGTCGAGCATGTGCTCCGCCACGGGTGACCCGGTCTCGGCGAGGTGCCGGCGCAACAGGTCGGTCAGGATCTCGACGTCGGCGCTGCCGAGGGGGTGGAGTTCGAGTTCACCCGAAGCGAGCGCCTCGGCGTTGACCCGTTCGGGCTTGAGCCGGTGCACGTAGGCCGTCCCTCCGGACATGCCTGCTCCGAGGTTGCGGCCCGTGTCGCCGAGGATGACGGCGAGACCGCCCGTCATGTACTCGAGCGCGTGGTCGCCCACGCCCTCCGCGACCGCGCTGGCCCCCGAGTTGCGGACCAGGAAGCGCTCCCCCACGATGCCCCGCAGGAACATGCTGCCCTGGGTCGCGCCGTAGCCGATGACGTTGCCGGCGATGACGTTCTCCTCGGCGGCGAAGGCGCTGCCGCGGGGCGGACGCACCACGACGTTGCCGCCGGAGAGGCCCTTGCCCACGTAGTCGTTGCTGTCGCCCTCGAGGCGCAGGGTGATGCCGGCGGGCAGGAACGCACCGAGCGACTGACCGGCCGAACCACTGAGGTTGATCTCGATGCTGCCGTCGGGCAGGCCGTGCTCACCGTGTCGCAGGGTGACCTCGTGCCCGAGCATGGTGCCGACCGCCCGCTCGGTGTTGCGGATCGGGAGCGTGATCTCGACGTGCCCACCGTTCTCCAGCACGTCGGCACTGCGCTCGATCAGCTGGACGTCGAAGTGCTCGTCGAGGCCGTGGTCCTGCGAGGTGCGGTTGCGTCGGGGCTCGTCGTCGGAGAACGTCGGACCGACCAGCACCGGGGCGAGGTCGAGACCCGAGGCCTTCCAGTGGTCGACGGCGCGGTCGACGTCGAGGACGTCCGTCCGGCCGATGGCCTCGTCGAGACTGCGGAAGCCCAGCGCGGCGAGGTACTCGCGCACCTCCTGTGCCAGGAACTCGAAGAAGTTGACGACGAACTCCGGCTTGCCGGAGAAGCGGGCACGGAGCTCGGGGTTCTGGGTAGCGACACCGACCGGGCAGGTGTCGAGGTGGCAGACCCTCATCATGATGCAGCCCTCGACGATCAACGGCGCCGTGGCGAAGCCGAACTCCTCGCCGCCGAGCAGGGCGGCGATGAGGACGTCGCGGCCGGTCTTCATCTGACCGTCGACCTGGACGACGACACGCTCGCGCATCCCGTTCAGCATGAGGGTCTGCTGGGTCTCGGCGAGGCCGATCTCCCAGGGCGTGCCCGCGTGCTTGAGCGAGTTCAACGGGCTCGCGCCGGTGCCCCCGTCGTGGCCGGACACGAGCACGACGTCGGCCAGGGCCTTCGTGACCCCTGCCGCGACCGCGCCGATGCCGGACTGGCTCACGAGCTTGACGTGGACGCGGGCCTTGGGGTTGGCGCGCTTGACGTCGAAGATCAGCTGCTTGAGGTCCTCGATCGAGTAGATGTCGTGGTGCGGCGGCGGCGAGATGAGACCGACGCCGGCCGTCGCGTGACGCGTTCGTGCCACCCAGGGGTAGACCTTCGTCGGCGGGAGCTGACCGCCCTCGCCCGGCTTAGCGCCCTGGGCCATCTTGAGCTGGATGTCGGTGGCGTGCGTGAGGTACATGCTGGTGACCCCGAAGCGCCCGGAGGCCACCTGTTTCACGGCGCTGCGGCGCTCGGGGTCGAGGAGGCGGTCGACGTCCTCTCCGCCCTCGCCGGTGTTGGATTTGCCGCCGAGGCGGTTCATCGCGATGGCGAGGGTCTCGTGCGCCTCCTGCGAGATCGAGCCGTAGCTCATCGCCCCCGTCGAGAACCGCTTCACGATCGACTCGATGGGCTCGACCTCGTCGAGCGGGACGGCCGGGCGGACGCCGTGCTTGAGCCGGAACAGCCCGCGCAGCGTCATCAGCTGCTCGGCCTGGTCGTCGACGAGCTTGGTGTACTCGCGGAAGATGTCGTAGCGGCGGGTGCGCGTGGCGTGCTGCAGCCGGAACACGGTGTCGGGGTTGAAGAGGTGCCGGGGACCCTCGCGGCGCCACTGGTACTCGCCGCCCGTGGCCAGCCGCTCGTGCGCGATGACGGAGCCGTCGCTGGGGTAAGCGCTCGTGTGTCGCTGCTTGTTCTCGGCCGCGATGACGTCGATCCCCACGCCTCCGAGCATCGACGAGGTACCGGTGAAGTACGTGTCGACGAACTCCTGGCTGAGGCCCACGGCCTCGAACGCCTGCGCCGCGGCGTAGCTCGACACCGTCGAGATGCCCATCTTCGACATGATCTTGAGCACGCCCTTGCCGAGAGCCTTGATCAGGTTGTGCACGGCGTCCTCGGGGCTCAGCCCGGTGATCATCCCGGCCCTCACGAGGTTCTCGCAGGTCTCCATCGCGAGGTACGGGTTGACCGCGGACGCGCCGTAGCCGATCAGCGTGGCCACGTGGTGCACCTCGCGCACGTCACCGGCCTCGACGATCAGGCCGACCTTCATGCGGTTCTCGGTGCGGATCAGGTGGTGGTGCACCGCGGCGATCATGAGCAGCGACGGCACCGGGGCGAAGTCGGCGTTCGAGTCGCGGTCGGAGAGGACGATGAACTCCGCACCGGCCTCGATCGCGTCGTCCACCTCGTTGCACATGGCGGCGATGCGCTTCTCGAGTGCCCGCGGGCCCTTGTCGGCGCGGTACAGCCCGCGGATGGTCGACGTCTTGCGGGAGCCGGGGCTCGGGTCGATGTGCTGGATCTTGGCGAGCTCGTCGTTGTCGATGACGGGGAAGTCCAGGATCACCTGGCGGGCGTGCTCGGGGGTCGCGGCGAGCAGGTTGCGCTCGGGACCGAGACCCAGCTTGAGCGACGTGACCACCGACTCGCGGATGGAGTCGAGCGGAGGGTTCGTCACCTGGGCGAACTGCTGCGTGAAGTAGTCGAACAGGAGGCGCGGGCGCTCGGACAGGACGGCGATCGGCGTGTCGCTTCCCATGGCGCCCAGGGGCTCCGCCCCGGTCTTCGCCATGGGCGTGAGCAGGATGCGAACCTCTTCTTCGGTGTACCCGAAGGTGCGCTGACGGCGGGTGACCGACGCCGGGGTGTGCACGATGTGCTCGCGCTCGGGCAGCTCCGAGAGGTGGATGCGCCCCTCGGCGAGCCACTCGCCGTAGGGCGCGGCCGTGGCGAGGTCGCGTTTGATCTCGTCGTCCTCGATGATGCGGCCGGCCTCGGTGTCGACCAGGAACATCTTGCCGGGGCGGAGCCGTCCCTTGCGGACCACCTTGGCGGGGTCGACGTCGATGACGCCGATCTCGCTCGCGAGGACCACGAGGCCGTCGTCGGTGACGAGGTAGCGGCCCGGTCGCAGGCCGTTGCGGTCGAGGGTGGCGCCGACGTGCGTGCCGTCGGTGAACGTGATGGCCGCGGGGCCGTCCCACGCCTCCATGAGCATCGAGTGGTACTCGTAGAAGTCGCGCAGGGTGGGGTCGATGTCGACCTGGTTCTCCCACGCCTCGGGGACCATCATCATGACCGCGTGCGGCAGGGACCGGCCGGTCAGGCTGAGCAACTCGACGACCTCGTCGAACGACGCCGAGTCGCTCGCCCCGGGGCTGACGATGGGGAGGATGGGCTTCAGGTCGCCGATGAGCTCGTTCTCGAGCTGGGACTGCCGGGCGCGCATCCAGTTGCGGTTGCCCCGGACGGTGTTGATCTCGCCGTTGTGGGCGATCATGCGGAACGGCTGTGCCAGCGGCCACGACGGGAACGTGTTCGTGGAGTAGCGCGAGTGCACGATCGCGAGTTTCGAGGCGAAGCGCTCGTCGCTCAGGTCGGGGTAGAACGGCTCGAGCTGAAGTGTCGTGACCATGCCCTTGTAGACCATGGTCCGGCTGCCCAGAGAGGTGAAGTAGGCCGAGAGCTTGCGCTCGGCACGCTTGCGCAGCCGGAACGCCTGGCGGTCGAGCGCGACACCGGCGAGCGGGACGCCGTCGGCGTCGTGGTGCCTGCTGGCGACGAAGAGCTGCTCGAAGGCGGGCATCGCGTTGCGCGCCAACGTGCCGAGTTCTTCGGGGCGCACGGGGACCTCGCGCCAGCCGAGGACGTCGAGGTGCTCGAGGTCGGCGATGCGCTCGATGCCCGTCTTCAGCTCGGAGCGCTCCTGCTCGTCGAGGGGCAGGTAGGCGATGCCCACCGCGTACTGACCGGCCGGCGGCAGGTCGAAGTCGACCTCGTTGCGCAGGAACTCGTCGGGCACCTGGCAGAGGATGCCCGCACCGTCCCCGGTACCGGCGTCGGAACCCACGGCACCTCGGTGCTCGAGGTTCCGGAGGGCCCGCAAGGCGGTGTCGACGATGTCGTGACCGGGTGTTCCACGGAGGGTCGCCACCATGGCGAGGCCACAGGCGTCCTTCTCGTTGCGCGGGTCGTAGAGGCCGCTGGCCTCGGGGACCGTGCTGAACTGCTGGTGTGCTGGCGTGAGAGCCATGGAATCCGTCCTCACGAAGAGATCCGACAGGGGGCGGGACGACGTCGGCCCGAGGTGCCTGACGGGGCCGGCTTCTGTGGGCGGCCCCGACTCGGCGGGAGAGGTCGGCTCGTGGCGACCGTGGGCGTGCACGTCGGCGGGAGGGGCCGACTGCGCTCGATCTTACGAGGCGCGGGTGCGTGCACGGGACCGTGTCGCGGGCGGATCGTTCGCACCGGGATGGGGTGGAGGGGATCGGGCGCCACGACGGTGGGGCGCCGGGCCCGCGGTCGTCGTGGAGTGGACGACCTAGGGACGCGGTGAGCGATCGGTGTTGTCGTCCGATGCGCCGACGGTGACCAACTCGGGTTCGTCGTTCTCCGTGTACGTGCCGTCGGAGTCTACAGCAGCCGCCCGCTCGCTCGGCGCACGGCCGGGCACGTAGGGGCCGGGGACCGTGCCGGTGTGGCGGCGGGAGGCGAGGACGAAGAGGACGATCCCGAGGACGATGGCGAAGAAGCTCATCCAGACGTTGGTGCGGATGCCGAAGAAGAGCAGGCTGGGATCGGTGCGGATCGACTCGAACCAGGCCCGTCCGATGCCGTACCAGACCAGGTAGAAGGCCAACGACCGACCCCACTGCATGGGGGCCTTCTTCTCGAGGAGCACGAGGATCGCGACGCCGGCGAGCATCCAGACGATCTCGTAGAGGAAGGTCGGGTGGAAGAGCGTGCCCTCGGGCAGGCCGGTGGGGTAGGCGGCGTTCGTGGACTCGATCTCGAGGCCCCAGGGCAGGTCGGTCGGCATGCCGAAGAGCTCGTGGTTGAACCAGTTGCCGAGGCGTCCGAAGGCCTGCGCGACGAGCAGGCCGGGGGCGAGGGCGTCGGCGAAGACCGTGAACCGGAGACCGGTGAAGCGGCAACCCAGCCAGACGCCGACGGCACCCAACAGCAGGGCGCCGTAGATGGCGAGGCCGCCCTCCCACACGAAGAGGACGTGGATGTACTGGTCGGGCGAGGAGAAGTAGTCCGCCGGGTGGGTGATGACGTGGAACAAGCGTCCCCCCGCGATGCCGAACACCACGGCCCAGATGGCCACGTCGATGACGATGCCCTTCTCCGCCCCCTGCCGGTTCAGACGGTGGTTCGTGATGACCACCGCTGCGACGATGCCGACGAGGATGCAGATCGCGTAGGCGTGTATCCGCAGCGAGCCGGGCAACGACGCCCCGAAGGTCGAGTTCAACCAGGCGGTGACGTCGAAGTACTGCCAGGCGGCCGACGGGCTCGGGATGCTCAAGGGAACGAACACGGGCGTGGTGCCTTTCGGAGGGGGTGCGGAGCGTCGGTCACCCGACGGGTGACGACTCTAGCGCGAGGGCGTCGGACCCGAGGGGGTCAGGAGGCGGAGGGGGCCGCGCCGGACGACAGGTCGGCGGAGACCTCGGCGAGGCGTTCGACCCCGCCGTCGGCGAGGGCACGGACGAAGGCCGAACCGATGATGGCACCGTCGGCGTAGTCGAGCACCTCGCGGACCTGCTGGGCCGTGGAGATGCCGAGACCGACGCAGGCGTTCTCGACGCCCACCTCGCGGAGTCGGGCGACGAGGGTGCTCGCCGCCGCGTCGACGTCGGTTCGGGCTCCTGTGATGCCCATCGTCGAGACGGTGTAGACGAAGCCGCGACTACTGGCCACGGCCTGCCGGAGGCGCGAGTCGCTGGACGACGGAGCGGCCAGGAACACCCGGTCGAGGTCGGCGGCCTCGGCCGCGGACATCCACGCGTCGGCCTCGTCGGGGATGAGGTCGGGGGTGATGAGCCCGGCACCGCCCGCGGCCGCGAGGTCGTCGGCGAACCGCTGGACGCCGTACTGCTCGACCGGGTTCCAGTAGGTCATCGGGATGACGGGAGCGTCGACCCGGGAGGTGATCTCACGGATCGCCGTGAAGACGTCGCGCACGCGGAACCCCTCGGCGAGGGACCGCTGTGTGGCTGCCTGGATCACCGGGCCGTCCATCACGGGGTCGGAGTACGGGATGCCGAGTTCGATGACGTCGATGCCGTTCTCGGCCATCGCCACCGCGGCCTCGATGCTGGTGTCGAGATCGGGGAACCCGACCGGCAGGTATCCGACGACGGCACCGCTCCCGGCGTCTCGCCGGGCCCGGATCGCGTCGCCGACCTTGCTCGTCCCGGCGGGGACTGCGGCGGTCACAGCTGCTGTGCCTTCTCGTCGAGGACGCCGAAGTACCGGCTCGCGGTCGAGACGTCCTTGTCGCCACGGCCGCTGAGCGAGACCAGGATCGTCCAGTCGGGGTGCTCCAGACCGAGCTTGATCGTGCCCGCCAGGGCGTGTGCCGACTCGATCGCGGGCATGATGCCCTCGGTCTGCGAGAGCAGTCGGAAGGCCTGCATCGCCTCGTCGTCGGTGATCGGCTGGTACTCGGCCCGGCCCGACTCGGACAACCAGGCGTGCTCCGGGCCGACGCTCGGGTAGTCGAGGCCCGCGGAGATGGAGTGGCTCTCGAGCGTCTGACCGTCTTCGTCCTGCATGAGGTACGACTTGGTGCCCTGGAGGTTGCCGATGCGGCCGAGGGTGATCGACGCCGCGTGACGGCCCGTCTCGACGCCGTCCCCGCCGGCCTCGAAGCCGAACAACCGCACCGAGGGGTCGTCGAGGAACGCGTGGAAGATGCCCATGGCGTTCGAGCCGCCGCCGACGCAGGCCGTCACGGCGTCGGGCAGTGCTCCGGTCAGGTCGAGGACCTGCTGGCGGGCCTCTTCGCCGATGATCTTGTGGAAGTCGCGCACCATGGCCGGGAACGGGTGCGGACCGGCGACCGTGCCCAGCACGTAGTGCGTGGTGTCGACGCTGGAGACCCAGTCGCGCATGGCGTCGTTGATGGCGTCCTTGAGGGTGCGGGAGCCCGTCGTGACCGAGACGACCTCGGCTCCGAGCAGGCGCATCCGCGCGACGTTGAGCGCCTGGCGCTCGGTGTCGACCTGCCCCATGTACACGACGCACTCCATGCCGAAGAGGGCGGCGGCGGTGGCCGTCGCGACGCCGTGCTGACCGGCTCCGGTCTCGGCGATCAGGCGAGTCTTGCCGAGCTTCCGGGCCAGCAGCGCCTGTCCGAGCACGTTGTTGATCTTGTGGGACCCCGTGTGGTTGAGGTCTTCACGCTTGAGGATGATGCGGGCACCACCGGCGTGCTGGGCGAACCTCGGAACCTCGGTGATGATCGACGGCCGGCCCGTGTAGGTGGCGTGGAGAGCCGTCAGCTCGGCGGCGAACTCGGGGTCGACGGCCGCGGCCTTGTAGGCCGCGTCGAGCTCGTCGAGGGCGGCCACCAGGGACTCGGGGACGAAGCGACCCCCGAACGAACCGAAATACGGACCTGTCTCGTCGCGCAGTGCCATGGTCAGACCTCCAGGAAGCGGGTGATGGCGTCGGCGGGGTCGCCGTGGGTCACGAGGGCTTCGCCCACGAGCACGACGTCGGCACCGGAGCGACGGTAGTGGGCGACGTCGTCGGGCGACGAGACCGCCGACTCGGCGACGCGGGTGACGCCCGTCGGGATCGAGTGCGACAGGCGACCGAAGAGGTCCCTGTCGAGTTCGAAGGTCGTGAGGTCGCGGGCGTTGACGCCGAGGACGGTGGCATTGGCGTCGAGGCCGCGCGACACCTCGTCGGCGGAGTGCGCCTCGATGAGTGCGGTCATGCCCAGTTGCCTCACGAGGTCGTGCAATTCGAGGAGGCGAGGCTGTTCGAGCCCGGCGACGATCAGCAGCACGAGATCGGCACCGGCCGCCCGGGCCTCGAACACCTGGTACGGGTCGGCGATGAAGTCCTTGCGGAGGACGGGCACGTCGACTGCGGTGCGAACGGCCTCGAGGTCGGCGAGGGAGCCCTTGAACTTCCGGCCCTCGGTGAGGACGCTGATCGCGCTCGCTCCCCCGGCCGCGTAGGAGCGGGCCAGAGACGCCGGGTCGGCGATGGTCGAGAGGTGGCCCCGTGACGGGCTGGCGCGCTTCACCTCGGCGATGACCTTGACACGGTCGCCGGGGGCGAGGGCGGTGCGGGCGTCGAGTGCGGGCTCACGAGAGAGCGCCGCTGCCTCGACGGCGGCGAACGGGAGGGACTCGCGGCGTGCTGCGGCGTCGGCCACGGCACCCGCGTAGAGGTCGTCGAGCACCTAGTTGTGGGCCTTCGGCACGTAGCGGTGACCACCGACGCCGTAACCGGCCTTCTTGAGCACGAGACCGACGATCAGTCCGACGACGACCAGGCCGGCCGAGGCCCAGACGATCCACGGGACGTCGAGGAAGAAGGCCAGCGTGCCGATGGCGAAGCCGACCAGCATGATGACGACGGCGGTCCAGGCGGCGGGCGAGTTGCCGTGCCCGAGGTCGTCGGCCGTCTCGGTGTCGCGGCCCTTCGAGCCGGAGTCGACCTTCGCGGGGGCGTTCGCGAGGGGCGCGTCGCCACCGGACGGGGTGCTCGTCGTGTTCGTGCTCACAGTGCTCCTTGGATCAGGTCGGTACGAGGGCTGAGTCTACCGGGTACGACCCGGCTCGGTGGGGCCCGACCCGCCCTCGTCGAGGTGCGCCGGGTCGTCGGTGGGATCGTCGCCACCCGACAGCGCGTCCCAGGCGGCCGCCGGATCGGCCGAGGGATCCGCGGCGACCAGTCGCGTGGCGGAGTACTTGCGGGTGGCCTGGGGCCAGGCGCCCGCGAGGAGCACGGTGGCGACTCCGAGGAGCGCGGCGAGGACGCCGGCCACGAGCCCGAGCCAGGGCCAGGCCGTGGGCTCGACCGAGGAGACGATGGCCCGGATCGAGTCGGTGCCGTCGACGCCCGTGGCGGTCGTCACGGCGCTCCCCGAGGCGCGCACGGGGTCGGCCAGGGCGGTCGACGTCGTGACGACCACGCTGACGCCCAGTGCCACCTGGAGAACCCCCAGGACGACGCGGAAGACGCGGCCGGCGATCGTGAGCGCCCCGAAGAGCGCCAGGCTGGCCAGCGACAGGGCGGACAACGGCGCACCGGCGACGTCGCCGGCGACGTCGAGCGGGAGGTCTCCGCCCTGGGGGGAGGCGACGACGACGTGGAACCAGTCCTGCGTCCAGGACAGCAGGGCGAGTCCCGCGAGCAGGATGCCCCCGAGGATCGTCGTGAGCTTCAGGCGACGAGCGGGCATCAGCGGAGCCGTGCCATGGCGTTCGCGACCGCGACGGCACGCAAGGGGGCCGCGGCCTTGTTGCGCGCCTCCTGGTTCTCGGCGACCGGGTCGCTGTCGGCGACGAGACCGGCACCCGCCTGCACGCGGGCCACGCCGTCCTGCAACAGGACGGTGCGGATCGCGATCGCGACGTCGGCCGAGCCGGCGAAGTCGAAGTAGCCGACCACTCCCCCGTAGACGCCCCGCTGGGCGGGCTCGAGTTCGTCGATGATCTCGAGGGCCCGGGGCTTGGGAGCACCCGACAACGTGCCGGCCGGGAAGGTGGCACGGAACGCGTCGATGGCGTCCTTGCCGGGAGCGAGGTCGCCCTCGACGCTCGAGACGAGGTGCATGATGTGGCTGAACCGTTCGACCTGCATGAACTCGGTGACCTCGACGGTTCCCGGCGTGCACACCTTGAGCAGGTCGTTGCGGGCGAGGTCGACGAGCATGAGGTGCTCGGCGCGTTCTTTCTCGTCCGAGGCGAGTTCGTCGGCGAAGCGCTGGTCCTCGTCGGGCGAGGCTCCGCGGGGCTTCGACCCGGCGATGGGATGCGTGTAGGCCCGCCGGCCGTCGACCTTGACCAGCGCCTCGGGCGACGAGCCCACGATGGTGTACGGCCGGCCCTGCACGTCGTCGAGGGTCACCAGGTACATGTACGGGCTCGGGTTGAGCGTCCGCAGCACCCGGTAGACGTCGAGCGGCTCGGCCGTGACCTCGTGGTCGAAGCGCTGGGAGACGACGACCTGGAAGACGTCGCCGTCGTGGATGAACTGCTTCGACCGCCGGATCGCGTGCGCGTACTCGTCGTCGGTCGAACGGCGGGTCGGCGTGGCCTCGATCGTCAGGTCGACGTCGGACAGGAAAGCCTCGCTCGGGGCCGCGAGTCGGGATTGGAGGTCGTCGAGTCGGGACTGCGCGTCGGCCCACAGGACGTCGGGCTCGTCGGTTCCGTCGTTCAACGCGGTGGCGACGAGCAGGACGGCACCCGTGCGGTGGTCGAGGGCCACGAGCTCGGACACGAAGCTGAGCGCCTGGGAGGGCACCGTGAACTCGGCCGGCGGCGCGTCGGGAAGGTGTTCGAGCTCGCGCACGGCCTCCCAGCCGATGAACCCGACGAGGCCGCCGGTGAGGGGCGGCATGCCGTCGATGCGCGGGGTCGCCCACCGGTGGTGCAGGGCGGAGAGCACCTCGAGGGGACAGCCGACGGCATCGCCCAGCGCCCGGTCGCGGTCGATGCCGTAGTCGATCCAGCGGGCCTCGCCGTCGTCGGTCGTGAGCACGCCGAACGACGAGACGCCGACGAAGGACCACCGGGACCAGATCCCGCCCTGGGCCGCCGACTCGAGGAGGAAGCTGCCGGGCCTGCCGTCGGCGAGCTTGCGGTACACCCCCACGGGCGTCTCGCCGTCGGCGAACAGGTCGCGGACGACCGGGACGACCCGGTGCCCGGCCAGCCGCTCGTCGAACTGGGCCCGGGTCGTCGAGGTGCGGATCGGGGCGTCAGCCACGGAGGCCTCCGGTGGGGTCGGTGTCGCCGGACGGCAGGGACGAGGAGGCGGTGGCCGGCTCGAGCGGGTCGACCTCGAAACAGGAGTGCGAGCCCGTGTGGCAGGCGGCGCCGATCTGTTCGACCGTGACGAGCAGCACGTCGTCGTCACAGTCGAGGGCGGCGGCGCGGACGAACTGCGCGTGACCGGACGTGTCGCCCTTGCGCCAGTACTCCTGTCGAGAGCGGGACCAGAAGGTGACGCGCCCCTCGGTGAGGGTGCGGCGGAGCGCCTCGGCGTCCATCCACCCCATCATGAGCACGTCTTTCGTGCCCTCTTGTTGGATGATGGCGGGCAGCAGGCCCGACGCGTCGAACCGGGCACGGGCGACGACGGGCTCGACCGTCTCACGCGTCAGCTGGTCGGTCATGGTGTGCTCCTCGATGCGATGCGATGCGATGCGATGCGATGCGATGCGATGTCGGCTGCTCGGCTGCGGCCCGGTGCGGTGACGGCCCGCCTCAGCGGACGACGGCCCCCGACCGGGCCAGCTCGTCCTTGACCTGGCCGATGGTGAGTTCGCCGTTGTGGAAGACCGACGCCGCGAGCACGGCGTCGGCACCCGCCTCGATGGCCGGGGCGAAGTGCTCGAGCCGACCCGCCCCTCCGGACGCGACGACCGGCACCCGGCTGAGCTCGCGCATGGCGCGGACGAGTTTGAGGTCGAAGCCCTGCTTGGTGCCGTCGGCGTCGATCGAGTTGACGAGCAACTCGCCCGCCCCGCGTTCGATGGCCTCACGCGCCCAGGCGAGCGCGTCGAGGGTCGTCTCGGTGCGACCGCCGTGGGTCGTGACGACGAAGCCGGAGGGGGTGCCGCTCGAACGCTTGACGTCGAGCGAGAGGACGACCGCCTGGGCTCCGAACCGGTCGGCGATCTCGCCGATCAGGTCGGGCCGCGCGATGGCGGCGCTGTTCACGCCGATCTTGTCGGCCCCCGCCGCCTGCAGCCGGGCGACGTCGTCGGTGGTGCGCACGCCGCCCCCGACCGTCAGCGGGATGAAGACCTGCTCGGCCGTCGCCCGGACGACGTCGTAGGTCGTCGACCGCTCGTCGACCGTGGCGGTGACGTCGAGGAAGGTGATCTCGTCGGCACCCTGCTCGTAGTACGTGCGGGCCAGCTCGACCGGATCGCCCGCGTCGCGCAGGTCGAGGAAGTTGACGCCCTTCACCACGCGGCCGGCGGCCACGTCGAGGCACGGGATGACCCGGATGGCGAGGGAGGCGTCGGCGGCGACCGCGCCGGGGACGACCGCGTCGTCGGCGGTCACGGCTACAGCCTCGCGGCGTGGATCGGGCTGACCAGGATCGCCCGGGCGCCGAGGTCGTAGAGGGCGTCCATGACCTGGTTGGTGTCGGACCGCGGGACCATCACGCGGACGGCGGCCCAGTCGCGGTCGTGCAGCGGGGAGACGGTGGGCGACTCCATGCCGCCGGCGACGGCGGTCGCGGCGTCCAGCTTGTCGACCGGGACGTCGTAGTCCATGAGGACGTACTGCCGGGCCACGAGGACGCCCTGCAGGCGACGGTGGAGGACCGCCAGACCGTCCACCTCGGCATCGGACGAGATGAGGACGGCCGTCGACTCGAGGATGACCGGCCCGAAGATCTCGAGCCCGGCCGCACGCAGGGTCGCACCGGTCGACACGACGTCGGCCACGGCGTCGGCGACGCCCAGCTGCACGGCACTCTCGACCGCTCCGTCGAGCGGCACGAGGGTCGCGGTCACGCCGTGGCTCTCGAGGAACGAGCCGACGAGGCCGGCGTAGCTCGTCGCGACCCGGGTGCCCTGCAGCTGGCGGAGGTCGGCGAAACGGCCGGGAGGGCCCGCGAAACGGAAGGTCGAGCCGCCGAAGTCGAGGGGTGCGACCTCGTGTGCCGGCGAGTGCGAGTCGAGCAGCAGGTCGCGACCCGTGATGCCCACGTCGAGGGCGCCCGACCCCACGTAGGTCGCGATGTCGCGCGGGCGGAGGTAGAAGAACTCGACGCCGTTGCGCGGGTCCTCGACGTGGAGGGTCTTGGGGTCTCGGCGACCGGTGTAGCCGGCCTCGGCGAGCATGGCGGAAGCGGTCTCGCTGAGCGATCCCTTGTTGGGCACTGCGACGCGGAGCATGGGGTTCTCTGTCTGCTGGGGCGCCGCGCGAGCGGCGTGACGAACGGGGGTGACGGAGGCCGACTCAGAGATGTCGGTAGACGTCGGCCGGGGTGATGCCCTTGGCGATCATCATGACCTGCAGGTGGTAGAGCAGCTGGGAGATCTCTTCGGCGGTCGCGACGTCGCCCTCGTACTCGGCGGCCATCCAGACCTCGGCGGCCTCTTCGACGATCTTCTTGCCGATCTGGTGCACGCCGGCGTCGAGTTCGGCCACGGTGCCCGACCCCTCGGGCCGGTCGCGGGCCTTGTCGCTGAGCTCGAGGTACAGGTCGTCGAAGGATTTCACGACGTCAAGGCTACCGTCGCGGCGGCCGCCCGGAGTGCAGCGATGTTGTCGACGGCCGACCCGCCGTAGACGGCGGACCCGGCGACCACCGTGTCGGCACCGTTCTCGACGGCCGTGACGATGGTCTCGGTCGTGATGCCGCCGTCGACCTCGAGCCACACGTCGAGCCCGGAGGCGCGCACGGCCTCACGGGCACGGGCCAGCTTGGCCATCGTCTCGGGCATGAAGGACTGTCCGCCGAAGCCCGGCTCGACCGTCATGACGAGGATCATGTCGTACGCGTCGAGGGTCTGGAGGTAGGGCTCGAGGTCGGTGCCCGGCTTCACGGCGACGGAGGCGCGGGAGCCGTTGCTGCGGATGGCCTGCGCCGTCGAGACGGGATCGGACGCCGCCTCGGCGGAGAAGGTCACCGAGAAGGCGCCCGTCTCGGCGTAGCGGGGTGCCCAGCGGTCGGCGTCGTCGATCATCAGGTGCAGGTCGAGCGGTACGGGGCTGACCTCGCCGAGACGCTGCACGACGGGAAGGCCGAGGGTGAGGTTGGGCACGAAGTGGCCGTCCATCACGTCGACGTGCACGAGGTCGGCGGTCGAGATGCGCTCGAGGTCGCGCTCGAGGTTCGCGAAGTCGGCCGAGAGGATGCTGGGGCTGATGCGGATCGACACGGGACGAGCCTACCGTCCGGCACGTCTCTCGATCAGGGCGACGAACATGGCGTCGGTGCCGTGACGGTGCGGCCAGAGCTGCACGAACGGTGCCGACGCCAGGTCGACGGAGCGGCCGGCGATGCGCTCGACGCCGGCCGTCGCGTCGAGCAGGACGAGATCGTCGTCACGGCCTCGGAGGCCCGCCTCGACGACTCCGCGCGTCTCGGCCGTGTGCGGGGAGCAGGTCACATAGGCCAGGACTCCCCCGGGCGCCAGCGCGTCGAGGGCGCTGGCGAACAGGCGCGACTGGAGGGCCGTGAGCTGGCCGACGTCGGCCGGCTGCTTGCGCCACCGGGCCTCGGGTCGCCGCCGCAGGGCCCCGAGACCGGTGCAGGGGGCGTCGAGCAGGATGCGGTCGAAACCTCCGGGCCGTTCCGCCCCGAAGCGGGTGGCGTCACCCTCGAGGACCTCGACGTCGCCCGGGACGGCCTCGAGCGCCTGTCGGACGAGCCCCGCCCGTGCCGGGACGAGCTCGTTGGCGACGAGGTGGGCGCCCGCCCGAGCGGCCTCGGCGCCGAGCAGGGCGGCCTTGCCGCCGGGCCCGGCGCACATGTCGAGCCACCGTTCTCCGGGTGTGGCGGGGCGGTGGCGGCTGAGGAGGAGCGCGGCGAGCTGGGACCCTTCGTCCTGCACGCGCGCACGCCCCTCGCGGACGGCCGTCTGCTGGGCCGGATCGCCACCCCCGCTCGTCGCCGCCAGCGGCGACAGGCGCCCGCTCGGGGCGCCGAGCTCGGACACCTCGGCGAGGCCCGGCAGGGCAACGAGGCTGACCTTCGGGGCGTCGTTGTCGGCCGACAGCAGATCGACGAGCTCGCCCTCCCGCCCCTCGGCGGCCAGCGAACGACGGAACGCCCGCACCACCCAGGCGGGGTGCGACCACTCCGCGGCCAGACGGTCGTCGTCCCCGGTCGCGCCGGCCAGGACCCGCTCGCGCCACTCGTCGGGCGTCGACCGCGAGATGGTGCGCAGCACGCCGTTGACGAATCCGGTCCCCGATCGGCTGCCCACCTGACGCGCGAGCTCGACGCTCTCGTCGACGGCCGCGTGGACGGCCACGCGCGTCGAGAGGAGCTGGTGCGTGCCGAGGCGGAGGACGTCGAGGAGTGCCGGGTCGATCGCGTCGGTGCCCCGACGGGCGGCCAGCGCGATGACGCGGTCGTAGTAGCCCCGGAGGCGCAGGGTGCCGTAGGTCAGTTCGGTCGCGAGCCCTGCGTCCTGGGCCCCGAGACGGGCCCGGACGATGCGCTGCGGCAGCAGGAGGTTGGCGTAGGCGTCGTCCTGCTCGACGGCCCGGAGGACGTCGAGGGCGACCTGGCGGGCGGGCTGGACTCGGCTCATGAGGTGCTCTTCGGGTCGGTGTCGGTGTCGGCCGGGACGGGCGGGGTGGGCGGGGTCACGCGACGGTCGACCCCGCGGGGCAGCCCCCGCCACCAGTCGGCCGCCGACATCTCTTTCTTGCCCGCCGGTTGCACCCGGACCAGCTCGACGGGCGAGGAGGCGGTGCCCAACAGCACACGGCGGCCCCGGGACTCGAGGCGACCGGCCTCGAGAGGTGCCTCATCGTTCGACGTCGTCCGCGCCTCCGTGATCTTGAGGCCCGAGCCGTCGAGGTCGACGCGGGCGCCGGGCTCCGGCGTGACGCCTCGGAAACGGGCGATCACCTCGGTCGCCGGTCGCGAGGCGTCGAGGACGCCGTCGGCGAGGGTCAGCTTGGGGGCGAGCGTGACCGCGCCGGTCTGGGGCGTCGCCGTGGCCGTGCCGTCGGCGAGGCGGTCGACGACGTCGACCAGCAAGCCGGCACCGGAACGCGCGAGCTCGGCGAGGAGCTGGCCTGCGGTCTCGGTGCCGTCGAGGAGGCGCTCGAGGGTGCCGTAGACGTCCCCCGCGTCGAGCTCGGGGACGAGCTGGAACACCGCGGCGCCCGACACGGCGTCGCCCGCCATGAGCGACCGCTGGACGGGGGCGGCGCCGCGCCAGGCGGGAAGGAGGGAGAAGTGCAGGTTGACCCAGCCGAGCCGGGGGGCGCCGAGGAGGGGCTCGCGGAGCAGGGCTCCGTAGGCCACGACGACGCCGAGGTCGGGATCGAGTCCCGTGAGCTCGGCCGTGACCTCAGGCGTGATGCGGCGGGCCTTGACGACGCGGAGACCGAGGCGGTCGGCCTCGACGGCGACGGGGGTGGGGGTCAGGACGCGTCTGCGTCCCTGCGGGGTGTCGTCGCGGGTCAGCACGGCGACGATCTCGTGAGGACCGTCGGCGAGGGCGGTGAGCGAGGGCACGGCAGCGGCGGGGCTGCCGGCGAAGACGAGGCGCATGGGGTTCCTGGCGGGTCAGTCGGCGAACGGCTCGACGTCGTCGAACCGCACTCTGAGTGTAGGGACGGCCCGCGCACGCTTCTGACCGAGCGCCTTGCGTCGGTCCGTGGCCGCCCGGATGACCTGGGAGCGGAGGGCCAGCGCCACGTCGTGACCGCGCGAGTAGTCGAAGCGGACGATGGCGCGGACGCCGGCGGACTCGACGTCCACCGGGCCGAGGGTCTCGGCACGGACTTCGTCGGGAAGGTCGTCGAGCGCACGCGCGACGGTGTCGACCGTGCCGGTCACGGTCGCCACTCGGACGGCCGGGGGGAAGCGCAGGACGCGACGGTCGGCGAGCTCCGAGGAGACGAAGCGGGCGAGCTCCCACGTCGCGAGGGCGGAGGCGATGGCGCCACCCACCCCGACCAGCACGACCGGGGCGCGACGTGCGGCCAGGGCCGTGGCGTTGGCCCACCAGCGGAGGCAGTCCTCCGCCACGCGGAGGCTCTCTCGGGCGAGCATGCGCTCACCGTCGAGCAGCAGCACGGCTCGGTAACCGCCGGGGGCGATCGGCTCGGCCCCGCGGGTCGCGACGACGATCGCCGGGTCGGCGTCGACGTGGGTCAGGGCCCTCGCGCCGTCCGAGACGATGACGCGCACCCCGGGGAACGCCTTGCCGAGTTCGTCGGCCGTCCGCGACGCGCCGGTGCCGACGGCCCGCATGCGCGTTCCCTCGCAGGTGCGGCAGTGCCACGAGACGGCCAGGGCGCCACACCAGGCGCAGGCCGGGGTCACCCCTCGCTCGCGTTGCTGGAGGGGGCCGTTGCAGCGCAGGCAGCGTGCCGTGTCGCCACAGTCGACGCAGGCCAGGCGTGGCGAGTAGCCGGGCGAGGCCACCTGGATCAGGACCGGTCCGTGCTCGACCGCGGCCCGCGCCTCGGCGTAGGCCGAGGAGGGGATGCGGGCCTGCGCGGCGAATCCGTCCGTGGCGGCCTGACGGACGGTCGGCACGACCCGGGGCTGGTAGCGCGGATCGGGACGCACCTCGGCCAGGAAGCCGATCTCGACCAGGCGCTGCACGTCGGTGCTGCGGGAGTGGCCGAGGAACACCAGGGCGCTGTCTTGTTGGGCCTGCCGGAGCAGCGCGGTGTCGCGGGCGTGCACGTACGGGGCGAGCGGCTCGCCGAAGGACGGGTCACCGTCGTCGAACACCACGACGACCCCGAGCCTGGCCGAGGGGGCGAGCAGGACGGACCGGTTGCCGACGACGACCACGGGCTCGTCGCCTCGGGCACGGAGGAGCGCTCGGTAGCGGTCGGCGTTCGACTGTCGGGAGTCGAGCCGGACGACGCGGTCGGGCGGGAGGACGGCGGCGAGGGCCTGGAGGACGTGCTCTTCGTCGCGGTAGTCGGGGACGGCGACCACGGCGTTGTCGCCCGCGCCGACGGCGACCGCGGCGAGCTGGGCGGCCGTGAGGGCCCAATGACCCACCCATGCCCCGTCGGGCAGTTCGACCAGCAGCGGAACGGCGTCGACCGCCGCGCGACCGCGGGCCGCAACGAGCCCGGCGAGGTCGGTCGACCGATAGCCGACGACGACCGGGACGGGTTCGGGGTGGGCGTCGGCGTCGTGGTCGGGAGTCGAGGGCGCCACGGGAGCCACGGTCGGGGCAGTGGGGCCGGTGGGGCCGGAGGCCGGTGAGGACGAGTTGTCGGCGGCGGCCAGGTGGGCCTTCTCGACCCGGACCTGACGCGGTGGGATCGCGAGCCGCACGACGTCGCTGGCCGATCCGCCGGCCCGGTCGGCCACGGCGCGCGCGAGGCGCCACACCTCGGGTGCCAGGACCGACACGGTTGACACGACGTCTTCGATCTCGGACAGGTCGCCGCCGTGCTCGGACGACGACGCGACCTCGACGACGAAGCCGTCGGCGATGCGCCCGGCGGAGCGGAGCGGAACCTTGACGCGGATGCCCGGGGCGATCTGGTCGCGCAGCCGCTCGGGCACGGCGTAGTCGAACAACCGGTCGAGTTGCGGCAGCGGCGATTCGACCATCACCCGGACGACGCGCGGCACGCTGTCGACGGGGACGTCGGCGACCGCCGCCACGGTCAGAGCCCGGCGGCGGCCCGGAGGGCGTCGACGCGGTCGAGCGCCTCCCAGGTGAAGTCGGGCAGGTCGCGACCGAAGTGGCCGTAGGTCGACGTCGCCGCGTAGATCGGCCTCAGCAGGTCGAGGTCGCGGATGATCGCCGCCGGGCGGAGGTCGAACACGCTTTCGATGGCGGCCGTGATGACGTCGTCGCCGACGTGCCCGGTGCCGAAGGTCTCGACGTAGAGGCCGACGGGTGCGGCCCGCCCGATCGCGTAGGCCACCTGGAGTTCGAGCCGGTCTGCGAGGCCCGCGGCGACGGCGTTCTTGGCCACCCACCGCATGGCGTACGCGGCGGACCGGTCGACCTTCGAGGGGTCCTTGCCCGAGAACGCGCCCCCACCGTGACGGCTCGCCCCGCCGTAGGTGTCGACGATGATCTTGCGGCCGGTGAGTCCGGCGTCGCCCTGCGGGCCGCCGATCTCGAACCTGCCGGTCGGGTTGATGATGAACCGGGTGTCCGTGGACGAGAACCCTGCCTCGTCGAGGACGGGGCGGATGACGTGCTCGATGACGTCGGACTCGAGCTGAGCGCTCGAGACCGCAGGCGAGTGCTGGGTCGACAGGACGACGGTGTCGACGGTCGTGGGCACGACCCCGTCGTAGCCGACCGTCACCTGCGTCTTGCCGTCGGGCCGGAGGTAGTCGAGGGTGCCCGACTTGCGCACGGCCGCCAGTCGCTCGGCGAGCCGGTGGGCCAGCCACACGGGGAGCGGCATGAACTGGGGGGTCTCGTTGGTGGCGTAGCCGAACATGATGCCCTGGTCGCCGGCACCCTGGCGGTTGAGCAGGTCGTCGTCGCCGCCACGCGCCTCGAGGGCGGTGTCGACGCCCTGGGCGATGTCGGGCGACTGGGACCCGATCGACACCTCGACGCCGCAGGTACGGCCGTCGAAGCTCACGGCCGACGAGTCGTAGCCGATGCCCACGATGAGGTCGCGCACGATCGTGGGGATGTCGACGTAGCCCTTGGTGGTGACCTCGCCGGCCACGTGCACGAGTCCCGTGGTGACCATGGTCTCGACCGCGACCCGGCTGGCGGGGTCGACAGCCAGCAGCGCGTCGAGGATGCCGTCCGAGATCTGGTCGCAGATCTTGTCGGGGTGGCCCTCGGTGACCGACTCGGAGGTGAAGAGTCGAAGGGAGGTCGATGCCGTCGGGGCGGGGGCGGTCGTCGTGTCGGTCGGGGTCACGGTGTTCCTCTGGGTGTCGTTCTGGGTGGGGACGCGATGAGGCCCCGCGGGATGGACTCCCGGGGGCCTCGTCAGATGATAGGACCGACCACCGTCAGAGGGGCTGGTCGTGTCGCCCCGCTACTCGGAGGGGACGGCGAGCGGCTTCACCTCGAGCTTGTCCTCGTTGATCTCGTGCATCGCGACCGACAGGGGCTTGTCGTCGATGGAGCTGTCGACCAGGGGGCCGACGTTGTCGAACAGGCTGCCCTCGTGCAGGTCGGCGTAGTAGTCGTTGATCTGACGCGCGCGCTTGGAGGCGAAGATGACGAGTGCGTACTTCGACTCGACCTTCGACAGCAGCTCGTCGATGGGGGGATCGATGATGCCCTGGTTCTTGTCGGCCATTGGTTGCTCCTCGTGTCGATGGGGGACGGTGCCGGCTCCGCTCGGGACGAGCGTGGGCACCAAGATGGGGGCGCGGGTCACGCGCGGGTGTGGCCCGGTTCGGGCGCAGTCATCAATTCTACGACCTCCCGGGCCGCTTCGGCCACGTCGTGGTTGACGACCCGCGCGTCGAACTCGTCCTGGGCGGCCAGTTCGACCTTTGCGGTCTCGAGTCGGCGTTGCTGTTCGGCGGCGTCCTCGGTACCCCGACCGATGAGTCGACGGACGAGTTCGTCCCAGGTCGGGGGCAGCAGGAACACGAGCACGGCCTCGGGCATGGCGGCCCGGACGAGTCGAGCCCCCTGCAGGTCGATCTCGAGCAGCACGCTGCGCCCCTCGTTCAACGCGGCGTCCAACGGAGGGCGGGGCGTGCCGTAGCGGTACGAGTTGTGCACCGTGGCGTACTCGAGCAGTTCGCGGTCGCGGATCATGCGGTCGAACTCCGCGTCGTCCACGAAGTAGTAGTGGACCCCGTCGACCTCGCCGGGTCGCGGGGCACGGGTCGTCGCCGACACGCTGAGGTGCACGTCGGGGTAGTTCTCGCGGATGTAGGTCGAGACCGTGCCCTTGCCCACGGCCGTGGGGCCCGCCAGGACGACCAGCCGGGACCGGAGGCGCCCCTTCGACTCGCGGACGGCCAACCAGTCGCCGAGGATGCGGCGTTGCCTCACCCCGAGGCCGCCGACGCGCTTCGACTCGGCGATGCCGAGCTCGGTCATGATGCGGGCGACGCGGGTCGGACCGATGCCCGGGATGCTGGTGAGCAGTTCGCGGACCCTGAGCGACCCCTCGGGGCTCGTGGGTTCACCGGCCCAGGCGGACTCGGCGACGTCGAGGGCGCTGCGGGTCCGGGAGGCGACGGCGTTCTTGACGGCGGCACGACCGCGACGCGCGGCCACGGCGGCTCGGGCCGCCGCGGCACGGTCGACGGGAGGCGGGGTCAGACGAGGCACGAACGCACCTCGTCGGCATCACGACGGACCGCGTCGGCGAACCCTTCCGGACCCGCCGAGAGGAGGGCTCGGGAGGCGGAGACGAGCACGGCACCGGCCGCGGGGCCGAAGAGCCGCGGCAGGTCGGCATAGGTCGCGCCCTGGTGGCCGAACCCCGGGGCGAGCACCGGCGTCGTCGTCAGTCGGGCGGCGTCGATGCCGTAGTCGTCGAGGTCGACGGTCGCGCCGAGCACGAGGCCGACGCTGCCGAACGGAGCGTCGCCCGCCGTCTGGTTGTCATGGAGCACGTCGTCGACGATACCGCTCGCGACGGTGCCCTCCGCGCCGTGGTCGTCCGTCCGGACGGCCGTCTGGGTGGCGAGGGCCTCGACGTTGGACGTCGCGGCCAGCACGAAGACGCCGGCGCCGACGGCCCGTGCCCGGGTGACCAGTCCGGTCATGGAGTCGAAGCCGAGATAGGGCGAGACCGTCAGCGCGTCGACCCGCAGCGGTGACGACGCGTCGAACCAGGCCTCGCCGTAGGCGTCCATCGTCGAGCCGATGTCGCCCCGCTTCGCGTCGCCGATCTGCACCAGGCCCCGCTCGCGACCGGCCTCGAGGACGTCTTCGAGGGCTGCGAACCCCGCGGAGCCCCACCGTTCGAAGAACGCGACCTGCGGTTTCACGATCGTCGCCGAGCCGACCAGACCGTCGAGGACGCGCAGGCCGAACTCACGGACACCCGAGGCGTCGGACGGCAGGCTCCACTGGTCGAGGAGGTAGGGATGCGGATCGATGCCGACGCAGAGCGGACCGGTCGCGGCGAAGGCCGCCGCGAGCCGGTCGCCGAACGACGAGCTCACCGTCGGGCCGCCCGGGCGAGGCCGTAGTCCTGCAGGCTCGTCACCTCGAGGTCGCTCTGGACGGCCTCGATGGAGGCGACGGCCGCACCGAGCTGGGCGATGGTCGTGAAGAGCGCCTTGTCCGCTGCGACCGTCGCCGCACGGATCTCGTAGCCGTCGGCCCGGGCGCTCGAGCCGCTCGGGGTGTTGATCACGATGTCGACCTCGTCGGCGTTGATCAGGTCGACGACCGAGTGGCCTCCGGCGCTGAACTTGTCGACGGTGTCGGCGTGGATGCCGTTGCGGACGAGGACGGTGGCCGTCCCCTCGGTCGCCAGGATGCGGAAGCCGAGCTGCTGGAGGCGCAGCACCGGCAACACGATGGCCCGCTTGTCACGATCGGCGACGCTGACGAAGACGGTGCCCGAGGTGGGGAGGCCGCCGTACGCCGCCGTCTGGCTCTTCGCGAACGCCCGGGGGAAGTCGCGGTCGATGCCCATGACCTCGCCCGTGGAACGCATCTCGGGGCTGAGGACGCTGTCGACGACCTGGCCCTCCTTCGTGCGGAACCGCTTGAAGGGGAGCACGGCTTCCTTCACCGAGATCGGCGAGTCGAGGGGGACGTCCGAGCCGTCCTGCTCCGGCAGCAGGCCGGTCTCCACGAGGTCGCGCACGCTGTGGCCGACCATGATGAGCGAGGCCGCCTTGGCCAACGGGATGCCGAGGGCCTTCGAGACGAAGGGCACCGTGCGGCTCGCCCGGGGGTTGGCCTCGATGACGTAGAGCACGCCGGCCGCGATCGCGAACTGCACGTTCAGCAGACCGGACACGCCGATGCCCTTCGCGATGGCGAGGGTCGCGTCGCGGACGCGGTCGATCTCGCCCTTCCCGAGCGTGACGGGCGGAAGGGTGCAGCTCGAGTCACCGGAGTGGATGCCGGCCTCCTCGATGTGCTCCATGATGCCGCCGACGTAGAGCTCGGTGCCGTCGTAGAGCGCGTCGACGTCGATCTCGACGGCGTCGTCCAGGAACCGGTCGACCAGCAGGGGTGCCTCCGGTCCGATGATGGCCTGGTCGGCGACCCGCTCGAAGTAGTCGGCGAGCGAGGGGCTGTCGTAGACGATCTCCATGCCGCGGCCACCGAGCACGTACGACGGGCGCACCAGCACCGGGTAGCCGATCTCTTCGGCGACGGCGACGGCGCTGTCGTAGTCGGTCGCCGTGCCGTTGCGCGGTGCGAGCAGGCCGGCGGCGTCGAGGATGCCCTGGAAGAGGCCTCGTTCTTCGGCCGAGTCGATCGCGTCGGGCGTCGTGCCGAGGATGGGCACGCCCGCGGCCTCCAGGCCCTTCGACAGGCCGAGGGCCGTCTGGCCGCCGAGCTGCACGACGACGCCGACGAGCTCGCCGCTGGCGCTCTCGGCGTGGACCACCTCGAGGACGTCCTCGAGGGTGAGCGGCTCGAAGTACAACCGGTCGCTCGTGTCGTAGTCGGTCGACACCGTCTCGGGGTTGCAGTTGATCATGATCGTCTCGAACCCGGCGTCGCTCAGGGCGAAGCTCGCGTGGACGCACGAGTAGTCGAACTCGACGCCCTGCCCGATGCGGTTCGGCCCGGAGCCGAGGATGATCACCTTGCGGCGATCGCTGGCCACGACCTCGGTCTCGGCGTCGTAGCTCGAGTAGTGGTACGGCGTCAGCGCGGGGAACTCCCCCGCGCAGGTGTCGACGGTCTTGAAGACGGGACGCACGTCGAGGGCGTGCCGGTGATCGCGGACCTGCTGCTCGGAGAGACCGCGCAACTGGCCGATCTGGTCGTCGCTGAAGCCGTGGTCCTTCGCGAGCACGAGCACGTCCGCGTCGAGCTCGGCCGCCGCGGCGACCTGCTCGGCGACCTCGTTGATCAACACGACCTGGTCGATGAACCAGGGGTCGATCTTCGTGGCGTCGAAGACCTGCTCGGCGGTGGCGCCGGCCCGCAGGGCCTGCTGGACGGTGACGATGCGGCCGTCCGTGGGCGTCGACGACAACGCGAGCAGCGCCTCCTCGTCTCCGGGCTCGCCCTGCCAGTGGAAGCTCGAGCCACGCTTCTCGAGCGACCGGAGCGCCTTCTGCAGCGCCTGCGTGAAGTTGCGGCCGAGGGCCATGGCCTCGCCCACGCTCTTCATCGTCGTGGTCAGCGTCGTGTCGGCCGCCGGGAACTTCTCGAAGGCGAACCGGGGCACCTTGACGACGACGTAGTCGAGCGTCGGCTCGAAGGAGGCGGGGGTCACCTTCGTGATGTCGTTCGGGATCTCGTCGAGACGGTACCCGAGGGCGAGCTTCGCCGCGATCTTGGCGATCGGGAAGCCGGTCGCCTTCGACGCCAGGGCGCTCGAGCGCGACACGCGGGGGTTCATCTCGATGACGATGACGCGGCCGTCCGCGGGGTCCACCGCGAACTGGATGTTGCAGCCGCCCGTGTCGACGCCCACGCGACGGATGATGTCGATGCTGATGTCGCGCAGGTTCTGGTACTCGCGGTCGGTGAGGGTGAGCGCCGGGGCGACGGTGATCGAGTCGCCGGTGTGGACGCCGACGGGGTCGACGTTCTCGATCGAGCAGACCACGACCGTGTTGTCGGCCGTGTCCCGCATCATCTCGAGCTCGTACTCCTTCCAGCCGAGGATGCTCTCCTCGAGGAGCACCTCGGTGGTCGGGCTCTGGTGCAGGCCGTCCGTGACCATGCGGACGAGCTCGTCACGGGTGTAGGCGAAGCCCGATCCGAGCCCGCCCATGGTGAACGAGGGCCGGATGACCAGCGGGTACCCGAGGTCTTCGGCGTACTCGACGGCCTGGTCGACCGTCGTGGCGATGTACGACTTGGCGACGTCGGCACCGGACTCCAGCACGAGCTTCTTGAAGAGCTGGCGGTCCTCGCCCTTCTGGATGGCCTCGACCTTGGCGCCGATCAACTCGACGCCGTGCTTGGCGAGGATGCCTTCTTCGTCGAGGGCGATGGCGGCGTTCAGGGCCGTCTGCCCGCCGAGGGTGGGCAGGATCGCGTCGGGGCGCTCCTTCACGATGATCGCCTCGAGCACCTCGGACGTGATGGGCTCGATGTACGTCGCGTCGGCGAAGTCGGGGTCGGTCATGATCGTGGCCGGGTTCGGGTTGACGAGGATGACCCGGACCCCTTCTTCACGCAGCACGCGGCACGCCTGGGTGCCCGAGTAGTCGAACTCGGCCGCCTGGCCGATGACGATCGGCCCGGAGCCGATCACGAGGACGGAGTTGATGTCGTCACGCTTGGGCATCAGTTGCTGCTTTCGATGTCGGAGCCGAAGTCGACGGCCTGGCCGTTCGTGCGGGCGACGACCGCCTCGCGGAAGCGGTCGAAGAGGTGGTTGCTGTCGTGGGGGCCCGCGGCGGCCTCGGGGTGGTACTGCACCGAGAACGCGGGGATGTCGAGGGCACGGAGGCCCTCGACGACCTGGTCGTTCAGGCTGTAGTGGCTGACCTCGACCCGGCCGAAGCCGGCCGGGGAGTCGAGGACGCCGTCGATGGGTGCGTCGACCGCGAAGCCGTGGTTCTGGCTGGTGATCTCGACCTTGTTCGTCGTCTTGTCGAGCACGGGTTGGTTGATGCCGCGGTGGCCGAAGGGCAGCTTGTACGTGCCGAATCCCAGGGCCCGGCCGAAGAGCTGGTTGCCGAAGCAGATGCCGAAGTAGGGCAGCCCGTCCCGCAGGGCACCCTGCAGCAGTTCGACCTGGGAGTCGCTCGCCGCGGGGTCGCCCGGGCCGTTCGAGTAGAAGAGGGCGTCGGGGGCGAGGGCACGGAGCTCGTCCAGGGTCGTGGACTGCGGCAGCACGTGCACCTCGAAGCCGCGCTGCGCGAGGTAGCGGAGCGTCGAGGTCTTCACGCCCAGGTCGAGCACCGCGACGGAGCCGATGCGGTCGCCCTCGGCGTGCAGGACGTACGGCTCGACCGTCGACACCTGGCTCGAGAGGTTGAGGCCGCGCATGTCCGCCCCGGCGGTGACGAGGGACAGCTGCTCGTCGGGGTCGAGCTCCGCGTCGGGCCCGCTGAAGACCCCGCCCTTCATCGAGCCGACTTCGCGCAGCCGGCGCGTGACGGCGCGGGTGTCGATGCCGCGGATGCCGACGATGCCGTCGGCGACGAGCTGGTCGTCGAGGCTGCCCTGCGCCCGGTGGTTCGAGACCACCCGGCTCGCGTCCCGCACGACGTACCCGGCGACCCAGATGCGGCGTGACTCGGGGTCCGTGTCGTTAACCCCCGTGTTGCCGATGTGCGGTGCCGTCATGACGACGATCTGCCCGGCGTACGACGGGTCGGTGAGGGTCTCCTGGTAGCCGGTCATGCCGGTCGCGAAGACGACCTCGCCGAGGGTGCGTCCGACGGCGCCGTAGGCACGACCCGTGTAGCGGGTGCCGTCGGCGAGGACCAGCACGGCCCTCTCGGTGGTGGAGGCGTCAGTCAATGGTCTTCTCCTTGGTGGTGCCGGCCCCGGGGGCCGTGGGGACGAGGGGGCGGATCGCGGCGACGACGGGTGCCGGGTCGTCGGTGATGCGCAGGTAGGTGTCGAGGTCGACGTCGCCGAGGCGCCAGCCGACGAGGACGAGGCCGTCCCGCTCGACGACGCGGTCGATTGTCCAGGTCGCACGGTCGACCCCCCGCAACGAGGAGGCGCGGATCAGCACGGCCGGTTCGCCCGCGATCTCGAGGCGCACGCCCTCGGCGTGGACGGACACGATCGCCCGACCGCGGAACCCGAGGCCGTGCACGACGACGCGGTCGAGCGGGTCACCGCCCCGTGACGTGGCGACGTAGAGGGCGTCGACGGCGAGGACGGGGGCCGAGAGGTCGTCGGGCGCCCGGTCGGGCGCGGGGATGTCGGACTGACGCCGCCCCCTGGCGCGCCAGGAGCGGGCCATCAGACCGATCAGCAGTCCGACGCCGACGAGGATGAGCGCGGCGATGATCCACTGGCTCATCGGGCGGGCGTCCCCTCGGAGGCGGCGAGGGCGGCGGCGCTGTCGACGAGTCGAGCCGCGTGGGCGACGACCTCGCTCTCGACAACGTTCCCGTCGACCACCGTCGCGTAGCCCTGGTGGAAGGTCGCCCGCACCTGTCCGGGCAGGACGCGACCGAGGTAGGGCGAGTTGCGGCTCTTGCCCGCGAGGTGCTCGGTCGAGAACGTGCGGGTCACCCCACGATCGTAGAGCGTGAGCTCGGCGGGCTCGCCCACGGCGAGGGGACGGCCGTGGCCGGCGACCTGCCCGATCTCGGCCGGGGCGATCGACATGACGCGGGCGACGTCGGCCCAGCCGACGAGCCCGGTGTCGACCATCGTGTGGTGGACGACCGACAGGGCCGACTCGAGGCCGACCATGCCGTTCGCGGCCGCATCCCACTCGCAGCACTTGGCCTCGGACGTGTGCGGGGCGTGGTCGGTGGCCACGATGTCGATCGTGCCGTCGGCCAGGGCGGCACGCAACGCCTCGACGTCTTCGGAGCGACGCAGCGGCGGATTGACCTTGAACCGTGAGTCGTAACCCGACACGAGGTCCTCCGTCAGCAGGAGGTGGTGCGGCGTCACCTCGGCCGTGACCTCGATACCGCGCGACTTGGCCCAGCGGATGACCTCGACGCTGCCCGCCGTCGACACGTGGCAGACGTGCAGTCGGGCGCCGACGTGGTCGGCGAGCAGGACGTCGCGGGCGATGATCGCCTCTTCGGCGACCGCGGGCCAGCCTCCCAGGCCCAGTTCGGCCGACAGTGCGCCCTCGTTCATCTGGGCGCCCTCCGTGAGCCTCGGCTCCTGGGCGTGCTGGGCGAGGACTCCCCCGAACCCCTTGATGTACTCGAGGGCCCGACGCATCAGCAACGGGTCGGCGACGCAGGAACCGTCATCGGAGAAGACCCGGACGGCGGCCCGCGAGCGGGCCATGGCACCGATCTCGGAGAGGTGGGTCCCCTTCAGCCCCTGGCTCACGGCACCGATCGGGCGGACGGTCACGAAGCCGGCCCGCTCCCCCAGCGCCTGCACCTGTTCGACGACCCCCGCGGTGTCGGCCACCGGCGACGAGTTCGCCATGGCGTTGACCGCGGTGTACCCGCCGGCGGCCGCTGCGCGCGATCCGGTCAGGACGGTCTCGCTGCCCTCGCCCCCCGGCTCGCGCAGGTGGGTGTGGAGGTCGACGAGGCCGGGGAGCAGGAGCAGGCCGTCGGCGTCGGTGACCGTCGCACCGGCGGCGGTCAGGCCGGTGCCGAGTTCGGCGACGACGCCGTCACGGACGACGACGTCGGTGCGGGTGCCGTCGACGGTCTCGGCGCCCCGGATGAGGTGGGTGGTGGTCACGATGCGTCCTCCCGGTCGCCGGCGAGGGTGAGGTAGAGCACGGCCATGCGGACGGCCACGCCGTTCGTGACCTGCTCGCGGACGGTGGAGCGCGGTGAGTCGGCGGCCTCGTCGCTGATCTCGAGGCCGCGGTTCATCGGGCCGGGGTGCATGACGAGCGTGGACTCGGGCAGAGCCCGGAACCGGATCGCACCCAGCCCCCAGGACCGCGCGTACTCGCGAGGATTCGGGAAGAACGCGTCGTTCATGCGCTCTTGCTGGATGCGCAGCATCATGACGACGTCCGGTCGCACCTCGGCCAGGGCCTCGTCGAGGTCGTAGCGGACGGAGACGCCGAAGCGGCTGACGTCCACCGGGATCAGCGTGGGAGGCGCGACCACCGTGACGTGCGCCCCGAGCGTCCGCAACAACCACGCGTTGGAACGGGCCACCCGCGAGTGCAGGATGTCACCGACGATCATCACCTCGACGCCGTCGAGGTCGCGCCCCCGGCTCGCCGCGCCGTGGACGCGCCGGCGGATCGTGAACGCGTCGAGCAGGGCCTGCGTGGGGTGTTCGTGGGTGCCGTCGCCGGCGTTGACGATGCCGGCGTCCACCCAGCCGCTGTCGGCCAGCACACGAGGTGCGCCGCTCGACGGGTGGCGGATCACGATGCCGTCGGCCCCCATGGCGGCGAGGGTCTGGGCCGTGTCCTTCAGGGACTCGCCCTTGGAGACGCTCGACCCCTTGGCGGCGAAGTTGATGACGTCCGCACTGAGCCGCTTGGCGGCGGCCTCGAACGAGATGCGCGTGCGGGTGCTGTCCTCGTAGAACAGGTTGACGACCGTGATGCCGCGGAGCGTCGGCAGCTTGCGCACCTCGCGGGTGGCGACGTCCGCCATGTCCTCCGCGACGTCGAGGACGCGGATCGACTCGTCGCGCGAGAGGTCGGCGGTGCTGAGCAGGTGCCTCATCGGTTCGCCCCCGGGGTGGTGACGGGCGCGGAGGCGGCCCCCGCGCCTCCTGCGGTCGTGGCGTCGTCGATGGCGACGAGTTCGTCGTCGTCGACGCCGTGCAGCCGCACGAAGATGCGCTCGACGGTCGAGGTCGGCAGGTTCTTGCCCACGAAGTCGGCACGGATGGGCAGTTCTCGGTGGCCGCGGTCGACGAGGACCGCGAGGCGGACGGCCCGGGGCCGACCGATCGAGCTCAGGGCGTCCAACGCGGCACGGATGGTACGGCCCGAGTAGAGGACGTCGTCGACGAGGACGACGGTCTTGCCGTCGATGCCGCCGGAGGGCACCGAGGTGGGGCGGGGCGACCGGGTGGGCTGGCGCCGGAGGTCGTCCCGGTACATCGTCACGTCGACGGACCCCACGGGAACGGTGCTCCCCGAGATGGACGAGAGGGTCGCGGCGAGCCGATCGGCGAGCACGACCCCCCGCGTCGGGATGCCCAGGACGACCAGGTCGTCGGCACCTTTGTTCGACTCGAGGATCTCGTGCGAGATGCGCGTGAGGGCACGCGCGATGTCAGCCTGACTCAGCACGGTACGGGTGCTCAATCGGACCTCCTTCCCCGCCTCTCGGGACGGAATTTAAAGGATGTCGGTGTGGGTCGCTCAACCCTAGCGGTTCGTCGGACGCCCGACGAGCCGGCCGGCGACGACGGCGGCCGGTCGGCGGTCAGTCCGCGGTCGCGATCCGACCGAGCAGTCCGTTGACGAACGAGGCGGAGTCGTCGGTGCTGAGGGTCTGGGCCAGTTCGACGGCCTCGCTGATCGCCACGGCGTCGGGGATCTCGTCGTTGTGACGCAGCTCCCAGATGCCGATCCTGATGATGCCGCGGTCGAGGGTGGGCATGCGCGCGAGGGTCCAGCCCTGCGAGTACGTCTCGATCAGTTCGTCGATCTCGTCGCGGTGGTCGATGACGCCCTGCACGATGTCGCGCGCATAGCCCCAGCTCGAACCCCGCTCGGGCTGGTCGAGGGCCCGCTGGGTCTCGGCGACGAGCGCGTCGGTCATGCTGATCTGTCGGATGTCGGCGACGTACAGGACGTCGAGGGCGCGCTTGCGCGCCTTGGTGCGTGCGCTCACCGACTAGTCGTTGACGCGGCCGAGGTAGCCGCCGTCGCGGGTGTCGACCTTGACCTTGGTGCCGGTCTCGAGGAACAGCGGTACCTGGATCTCGTAGCCGGTCTCGACGGTGGCGGGCTTCGTCCCGCCGGTCGAGCGGTCGCCCTGGAGGCCGGGCTCGGTGTACGTGACCTCGAGGATGACCGAGGCGGGCAACTCGATGTACAGCGGGTCGCCGTCGTGCAGGGCCATCTGCACGTTCTGGTTCTCGAGCATGAAGTTCTTCGCGTCGCCGACGATCGTGGCGGGCACGTTGATCTGGTCGTAGTCGCTCGTGTCCATGAACACGTAGCCGTCGGCCTCGGCGTAGAGGTACGTGTACTCACGACGGTCCACGTTGGCGAAATCGATCTTGGTGCCCGCGTTGAACGTCTTGTCGACGACCTTGCCCGACATCACGTTCTTCATCTTGGTGCGGACGAACGCGCCACCCTTGCCCGGCTTGACGTGCTGGAACTCGATGACGTTCCAGAGTTGACCGTCGAGGTTGAGGACGGCACCGTTCTTGATGTCGTTGGTAGTCGCCATGCGCGGATGATCCGTTCGGGGTGGTGGGAGGTCGGCCGGAATCGGCCATCGTCGAGTGTAGCGGACGCCCCGAAGGGCCGAAGGGCTACGAACCGATCTCTTGGTACGCCGCGAAGAGCAGGCTCTGGTCGGGCCCCTGCAGCACGGTGGGCCGACCGATCTCGTCCAGGACGATGAAGCGCAACAGGCCCGCGCGGGCCTTCTTGTCCCGTTGCATGGTGGCGAGCAGGGTGTTCCAGCGCCCGAGCGGATACGACACGGGAAGGGTCAGCGACTCGAGGATGCGGCGATGACGGTCGACCGCCTCGTCGGACAGCCGGCCGGTCAGGCGGGCGAGTTCTGCGGCGAACACCATGCCCACCGACACCGCAGCCCCGTGGCGCCACTGGTAACGCTCGGCGTGTTCGACGGCGTGGCCGAGGGTGTGGCCGTAGTTCAGGATCTCGCGCAGGCCCTGCTCGGTGAGGTCTTCGCCCACGACGCGGGCCTTCAGCCCGATCGCCAGTTCGACCACCCGCCGGAACTCCGGCGTGGTCGGGTCGGTCGCCCGGTCGACGTCCGCCTCGACGATGTCGAGGATCTCAGGTTCGGCGATGAACCCGACCTTCACGACCTCGGCGAAGCCGGCGAGGATCTCGTTCTTCGAGAGCGTGTCGAGGTGGTCGAGGTCGGCGAGCACCGCCACCGGCGGGTGGAAGACACCGACGAGGTTCTTGCCCTCGGCCGTGTTCACTCCGGTCTTGCCGCCGACGCTCGCGTCGACGAGCCCCAGCACGCTGGTCGGCATCTGGACCAGCGGGACGCCTCGGAGCCAGGTGCCGGCGACGAAGCCGGCCAGGTCGGTGATCGCCCCGCCGCCGAGACCGATGACGGCGTCGGTGCGGGTGAAGTCGGCCTGGCCCAGCACCTGCCAGCAGAAGGCGGCGACCTCGACGCGCTTGGCGTCCTCGGCGTCGGGCACCTCGGCGATGAGGGCCTCGTAGCCGGCCGCCACGAGCGCGTCGCGGACCTCTCCGGCCTTGCGGCCCAAGGTGGGGGCGTGGACGATCAGCACCTTCTTGGTCTGCGGGTGCAGGACCGCCGGCAGGTGGCCGGTGAGGCCCCGACCGATCAGGACGTCGTACGGGGCGTCTCCCCCGACGTGGATGGTGGTGGTGTCGGTCGCGTCGGTCATGCGGTGCCTCTCTCGGAGTCGAGCCAGGTCTCGATGTCGTCGACGACGGTCGAGACGGGTCGGTGGGACGTGTCGAACACGGCGGACGCCAGTGCCCGGTAGACCGGATCGCGCTCGGCGGCGATGGCTCGCCAGGCCTCGATCCCGCCCCTCTGCAGCAGCGGCCGGGTGCTCCCGGCCAGCCTCGACTCGACGGCCTCCGCCGTCACGGTCAGCAGGACGACGGGCAACCCGGACAAGGAGGCGCGAGTGCGTTCGTCGAGGACGGCTCCCCCGCCCAGCGACACCACCCCGTCGCCGGTCAGGGCCTCGAGCACGGCCTCGTGTTCGAGTGCCCGGAAGTGGGCCTCGCCGTGACGGTCGAACAGGTCGGCGATGGGCCCGTGCCGCCGGACGACGAGACGGTCGCTGTCGACGAACGGGACGCCGAGACGACGGGAGAGCTTCTTGCCGATGCTCGTCTTGCCCGCCCCCATGGGCCCGATCAGGACGACCGGCCGCGCGACCGTCACTCGGCGGCGGACGCCGGCTGAGTCCGCAGGTTCTCGGGGATGGCGTCGAGGTAGCCCCGCAGGTTGCGCGCCGTCTCGCCCAGCGAGTCGCCGCCGAACTTCTCCAAGATCGAGTTCGCGAGGACGAGGGCGACCATCGACTCGGCGACGACGCCGGCGGCCGGGACCGCGCAGACGTCCGAGCGCTGGTGGTGCGCCTTGCTCTCTTCGCCGCTCGTGACGTCGACGGTGGCCAGCGCCCGGGGCACGGTCGCGATGGGCTTCATGCCGGCACGCACGCGGAGGACCGTGCCGGTGCTCATGCCCCCCTCGGTGCCGCCGGCTCTGTCGGTGTCACGCGAGATGACCCCTCCCGTGCGGTGGAGCTCGTCGTGGGCGACGGAACCGCGCCTCCGGGTGGTCTCGAAGCCGTCGCCGACCTCGACTCCCTTGATCGCCTGGATGCCCATCAACGCGGCGGCCAGCTGCGAGTCGAGACGGCGGTCCCACTGGACGTGCGAACCGAGCCCGGGCGGCACCCCGTAGGCGAGCACCTCGACGACGCCGCCCAGGGTGTCGCCGTCTTTCTTGGCGGCCTCGACCTCGTCGACCATGAGGGCGCTGGTCGCCTGGTCGAAGCAGCGCAACGGGTCGTCGTCGAGACGGTCCACGTCCGTCGGGACGGGCACCGGGCTGCCGTCGGGCACGCGCACGGGCCCGATCGACAGGGTGTGGCTGACGAGCTCGATGCCGAGCTCGGCGAGGAACGACCGGGCGACGGCTCCGAGCGCGACGCGCGCTGCCGTCTCGCGTGCGCTCGCCCGCTCGAGGATGGGACGGGCCTCGTCGAAGTCGTACTTCTGCATGCCGACGAGGTCGGCGTGGCCGGGACGGGGTCGGGTGAGGGGTGCGCTCCGCCCCCGGGAGGCCTCACTCACCTCGACGGGCTCGGGGTTCATCACCTCGACCCACTTCGGCCATTCGGTGTTGCCGATCCGCAGGGCCACGGGGCTGCCCATGGTCAAACCGTGACGGACGCCGCCCGAGATGTTGAGTTCGTCCTGCTCGAACTTCATGCGGGAACCGCGGCCGTAGCCCAGTTTGCGTCGGGCGAGGTCGGCACGGATCGCGTCGAGCGACACCGGCACGCCGGCCGGCAGCCCTTCGAGGACGGCGACGAGCTCGGGCCCGTGAGATTCTCCAGCGGTCAACCAACGAAGCATGGTGTCGATCTTCCCACAGAGAGAGGGGCCGACCGACCGTGTGACGGTCGATCGGCCCCTCGGGACCGGTGGGTCTGCCCAGGGGTCCCGTGGGTCGGTCACTGGTACTCGGGGTGCTCCCGCATCCAGGCCTGCCACTGCTTGACCGCGGCCTGGTGCTCCGCGAACGTGGTCGAGAACGCCGTCTCGCCCGAGTCGAGATCGACCGTGACGAAGTAGAGCCAGGTCCCGTCGGCCGGCTTGAGGGCGGCGTTCAGGGCGAGATCACCGGGGTTCGAGATCGGCCCGACCGGCAGACCCTCGTGGACGTAGGTGTTGTAGGCGTTGTTTGCGTCACCGCGCTCTTCGTCGGTCGTCGTGACCCGGTGGGTGTTGCCGGTGCCGTAGGCCACCGTCGCGTCGGACTGGAGGAGCATGCCCTGGTCGAGACGGTTCTGGAAGACCCGCGCGACCTTCGGGTAGTCGTCGGCCAGACCGGCCTCTTTCTGGACGAGCGACGCGAAGACGATGGTCTTCTGGTAGTCGGCGGGCTGTGCGCCGGCGGACTGCAGGTGCTGGGTCATGGTCGTCACCATGTCCTGCAGGTAGTCGTGGGCGGTCTTGCCCGGGTCGAGTTCGTAGGTCGCCGGGAAGAGCCATCCCTCGAGGCTCGTGGCCTCGGCGGGCAGCCCGAACGTCGTGTAGTCCGCAGCGGCGGCCTGGACGTCGGCGATGGGGATCGACGTCGCGGTGGCCAGGAGTTCGTAGACGTCCGCCGCCACGGTCCCCTCGGGGATGACGACCTTGTTGGTGATGCGGTTGGCGCTGTCCTGCAGTGCATCGAGGGCCGACTGGGCGCTCATCTGCTGCTGCAGGGTGTAGGTGCCCGGTTGGAAAGTCATCGACGGGTTGGACAGGAGGAGCGAGTAGGCCGACTCGTAGCTCTGCGTGACGCCCGCGTCCGCGAGGTTCTGCGCGATGTCGGAGCCGACCTGACCTGAGACGATGGCGAACTCGACGGGCGTGCCGTTCCCGCTGCCGGCGTAGTCGGCCGGTTCGTCGTCACCCGTGAACTTGGCGATCAGGGGCTGCACCTGCCCCCAGGCGGCGGCGACGCCGGCGGTTCCGCCGGCCAGGACGAGCACGAGGATGGACGCGAGGACGATCGGGCCCTTCTTGGAACGCCGTTCGCGCGGTTCGCGCGTCGTGCGTCCGCGGGGGCGGTCCCCCCCACCGTCGGAGGGGGGAACGACGGCGGGTTCGGCCTGTCGCTCGCGCTCACGCTGTTCGCGGCGGGACATGGCGGGGGCGTCGACGTGGGTGCTGCGGCGGAGGGGTGCACCGTCGGCGTCGCCCGGTCGACCATCACCCGGATCACCCCGTCGTCGTCCGGAGGTGTCGGCAGGGCGGTCGTTCTGGGGTTGGGACGCGAAGATGTCGTCCCAGTCGGGTTCGTCGGCCACGAATCACTGTCTCTCGTCGGTGGCGGGTGCGGCACCGTCGCCGCTCGCCTCTCGGGTCACGTCGACCATCCGCCCGGGCGGTCGACCGCTCGAGCGCTCGAGGTCGAGCGCGTGCTGGACGATGATAACAGCGGCCACTTGGTCGATGACGGACCGCTGGCTCCTGCCCTTCCGGCCCGAGGCCCGGAGGGCGCCCTGGGCGCTCACGGTCGACAAGCGCTCGTCGACGAGGCGCACGGGCACGGCCACGGCCCGGGCGACGGCCGCGGCGAAGTCCCGGGCGTCCTGGGTGGAGGCCGTGTCGCGACCCGAGAGGGCGATGGGCAGCCCGACGATCACCTCGAGCGCGTCGAGTCCGACGACGAGGTCCCGGACGGCACCGATGTCGGCCACGCCGTCGGCCGAACGCGCCAGCGTCTCGACCGGGGTGGCGAGCAGACCGTCGGGATCGGTGCGGGCGACACCGACCCGGGCCTTGCCCACGTCGATGCCGATCCGGACTCCGCGCCGCACGAGCGTCCTCAGGACCCGAGCTCGGCGACGATGCCGGCCAGCGCGGTGGGGATGGCCGAGACGTCGGATCCGCCGCCCTGGGCGAGGTCGTCCTTGCCGCCGCCCCCGCCACCGAGAGCTGCGGCGGCGCCCTTGGCGAGACGGCCGGCCTTGACGCCGGCCTGGCGCGCGCCGTCCGTGGTGGCCACGATCACGGCGGGCTTGCCCGCGACGTCGGCTGCCAGGGCGACGACGGAGGCGCTGGACGCGCCCAGGCGTTCGCGGACCGACAGGGCGAGCGACCGCAGGTCGTCGGTCGAAGCGAGCGACCCGACCGATTCGGCGACGACCGTGAGGTCGCCGATCCGACTCGCCGTCTCGGCCAGCGCCGGGACGCGGGTGGCGAGGCGGGCGGACTCGAACTCGGCGATCTTCTTCTCTGCCGTCCGGAGGCTCGTGACCAGGTCGCCGATGCGGTCGGCCAGCTGATCACGGGGAGTCTTGAGCGACGAGGTCAGTTGGGACACGAGAGCCCGCTCGGCGGCGAAGTCACGGAATGCGTCCATGCCGACGAGGGACTCGACGCGGCGGTTGGTCGACCCCACCGAGCTCTCGCTGACGAGGTTGATGAGGCCGACCTGCGAGCTGGTCGAGACATGGGTGCCCGCGCAGAGCTCGCGCGACCAGGGACCACCGATGTCGACCATGCGGACCGTCTCGCCGTACTTCTCACCGAACAGCGCCATGGCGCCCAGCGCGCGGGCGTCGTCGAGGGGCATCTCGCGGGTGACGACCTGCAGGTCGTCGCGGATGGCGTTGTTCGCGATCTCCTCGATCTCGGAGCGTGTCTGCGGGCTCAGCGCCTGGTTCCAGTTGAAGTCGAGCCGCATGTATCCGGCCTTGTTGTACGACCCCGCCTGGTGCGCCTCCGGGCCGAGCACCTCCCGGAGGGCGGCGTGGATCAGGTGCGTCGCCGAATGCGCCTGCGTCGCGCCGCGGCGGTAGGCCGGGTCGACCACGCTGGTCGCCGTGTCGCCGACCCCCACCTCGCCGGACGTCACCTGGACGCGGTGGCTGATCAGCCCCTTGACGGGCTTCTGCACGTCGAGGACCTCGAGGTCGAAGCCCACGCCGACGATGCGGCCCGAGTCGGCTTCCTGACCGCCGGACTCGGCGTACAGGGAGGTCTCGGCGAGGATCACCTCGGCGATGTCACCCGCCACGGCCCGGTCGACGTCGGCCCCGTCGACGATCAGGCCCAGCACGCGCGTCTCGGTGTCGAGCTCGTCGTAGCCGGTGAAGACCGTCTCGCCCTGGGCCCGGAACGCGCTGTAGACGCTCAGGTCGGCCAGGGCCACCTTCCGGGACTTGGCATCGGCCTTCGCCCGGGCACGCTGCTCGGACATGAGTCGGTCGAATGCCTCGCGATCGACCGTCAGACCGCTCTCCTCCGCGATCTCGAGCGTCAGGTCGATGGGGAACCCGAAGGTGTCGTGCAGGAGGAACGCCGTGTCGCCCTGCAGCTGCGGGGTCGTGCCCGCCGAGGCACGCTGCTTCGTGTCGTCGACGGCGATGTCGAGGATGTTCGTCCCGGCGGCCAGGGTGCGGAGGAAGGTCTCCTCCTCGGCGTAGGCCAGGCGCGAGATGCGTTCGTAGTCGGTCTCGACCTCGGGGTAGGCGGCCTTCATCGCGTCGCGGGACTCGGGGAAGAGCGAGGGGAACGTGGGGCCGTCGACGCCGAGCAAGCGCATCGACCGGACCGTGCGGCGCAGGAGGCGGCGGAGGATGTAGCCCCGACCCTCGTTGGACGGGCGGACCCCGTCGGACATCAACATGAGCGAGCTGCGGACGTGGTCGGCGATGACCCGCATCCGCACGTCGTCGTCGTGGACGGCTCCGTAGCGCCGTCCCGACAGCTCGGCGGCCTTGTCGAGGACGGGGCGCACCTGGTCGATCTCGTACATGTTGTCGACGCCCTGCTTGAGGAACGCCACGCGCTCGAGACCCATGCCGGTGTCGATGTTCTTGTTCGGCAGCTCGCGGACGATGTCGAAGTCGACCTTCGAGCGCACGTTCTCGATCTGGTACTGCATGAACACGAGGTTCCAGATCTCGACGTAACGGTCGTCGTCCGTCGCCGGGCCACCGTCGGCACCGTAGGCGGGACCACGGTCGAAGAAGATCTCCGAGCACGGACCTGCGGGCCCCGGCTGGCCGGTGTGCCAGTAGTTGGAGTCCTTGCCGAGTCGCTGGATGCGCTCGTCGGGCAGACCGGCGACCTTCTTCCAGAGGGCGATGGCCTCGTCGTCCTCTTCGTACACCGTCACCCAGAGGTCGTCGGGCGAGAACGCGAGTCCTCCGTCGGCCTCGCTCGAGGTCAGGAGCTCCCAGGCGTAGCCGATCGCCTCTTCCTTGAAGTAGTCGCCGAACGAGAAGTTGCCGTTCATCTGGAAGAACGTGCCGTGCCGCGGCGTCTTGCCGACCTCTTCGATGTCGTTGGTGCGGATGCACTTCTGGACGCTGGTGGCACGCGGGTACGGCGTCGGGACGAGCCCCGTGAGGTACGGGATGAACGGGACCATGCCCGCGACCGTGAAGAGCAGGCTGGGGTCGTCACTGACCAGGGACGCGGACGGGACGACGGTGTGGCCCCGATCGCCGAAGTAGTCGAGCCAACGGCGGCGGATTTCGGCGGTCTGCATGGTTCTCCCGAGGGTGGGTTGGTCGTGTGTCAGGACGAGGAGGCGCGGCGGCGCACTCAGGACTCGTCGCGGTCGGAACGCAGTTCGGCTTCGCGGGCCTTGTAACCGTCTACCACGGCGGCACGGAACGACTTCACGTTGCCGTCGAGGTCGCCGAAGAACTGCTGACCCCGAGATGTCTTGTTGAACTGGTGGGCGACGGCGAAGCCGCCGACGACACCGACGGCGAGCAGGAACAGGCTCTTCACGGGGACTCCTCTTGGGGCTGGTGCCGCGACGTGCGAGCGCGACGACTCGACAGCTTACCCGGCCCCGGGAACGCGAAAGGAGCGGGCCACGACCGTGGCCCGCTCCTGACGGGGTGACGAGTTCTAGCGCGCGGCGTAGTACTCGACGACGAGCTGGACCTCGCAGGTCACCGGGACCTCGACGCGCTTCGGGCGACGCACGAGGCGGGCCTGCAGCTTGTCGATCTCGACCTCGAGGTAACCGGGCACCTTGGGCAGCAGGTCGACGTGACCGCCGGCCGCGGCGACCTGGAAGGGCTCGGTCTTCTCGCTGCGCTCCTTGACGTGGATCATCTGACCCGGCTTGACGCGGAACGAGGGGCGGTCGACGAGCTTGCCGTCCACCAGGATGTGGCGGTGGACGACCATCTGACGGGCCTGGGCCGTCGTGCGGGCGAAGCCGGCACGGAGGACGAGGGCGTCGAGACGGGTCTCGAGGAGCTCGACCAGGTTCTCACCGGTCAGGCCCGAAGCCTTGCGGGCCTCGTTGAAGACGATCTTGAGCTGGGCCTCGCGGATGCCGTACTGGGCGCGCAGGCGCTGCTTCTCACGCAGACGGACGGCGTAGTCGCTGTCGGTCTTGCGCTTGGTGCGGCCGTGCTCGCCGGGAGCGTAGGGGCGCTTCTCGAGGTAACGAGCAGCCTTCGGGGTCAGGGCGATGCCGAGGGCACGCGAGAGACGGGTCTTGCTGCGGGTACGTGACTTGGTGGACACTTGTTCCTTTTTCTTGTCGGTGGTTCGTCAGGGACCGCCCCAGCGCGCGAGCGCCGGGCGGCGTAACAAGAGGGGTGAGTGCCGCGGTGGCGACCGGCTACAGGTCGTCGCACCTTGATCGGGTCGTCGTCAGCAGCCGCGCGTCGACGCCCGAGAACAGGCAACCCCCCGAGCATACAGGAGCCCGGGCGCCGATGCGAGCAGCCGGCGGTCGTGGCGTCAGTGCCCCCGGGTGATCCGGCGCAGCTTCTCGAGACGGGCCGCCACGTCGCGTTCGTTGCCGTTGGCGGTGGGATCGTAGTACTCGTGGCCGACGAGTTCGTCGGGGAGGTACTGCTGCTCGACCACCCCGAACTCGGAGTCGTGGGCGTAGCGGTAGCCCTTCCCGTGGCCGAGGCGTCGTGCCCCGGGGTAATGGGCGTCGCGCAGGTGCTTGGGCACGCGGCCCGCCTTGCCGGCCCGGACGTCCGCGATCGCGGCGTCGAGGGCGGAGTAGGACCGGTTCGACTTGGGTGCGGTCGCCAGGTAGACGACGGCCTCGGCCATCGGGATGCGTCCCTCGGGCATGCCGATCATCTGCACGGCGGTCGCGGCCGAGACCGCGACGGTGAGTGCGTTCGGATCGGCCATGCCGATGTCCTCACCGGCCGACACGATGATCCGACGGCAGATGAAGCGGGGGTCCTCACCCGCCTCGATCATGCGGGCGAGGTAATGGAGCGACGCGTCGACGTCGGACCCCCGGATGGACTTGATGAAGGCGCTGATGACGTCGTAGTGCTCGTCGCCGTTGCGGTCGTACCGCAGCAACGCCCGGTCGACCGACTGGGCGACGATCTCGGACGTGATCGTCGGACGGTCGTCGTCGGGATCGTTCTCGTCGTACTCGGCGTCGGGGTCGAAGTCGGCGTCGGACGCGTCGTCGGCCGAGGCCGTCGGCACCGCGTCGGCCTCGAGCTTCGTGGCCCACGCCGACTGGGCGGACGCCTCGAGGGCCGTGAGCGCACGTCGGGCGTCACCGGAGGCCAGTCGGACGATGGTGGCCAGGGCTTCGTCGTCGAGGCGCACGGATCCGTCGAGACCGCGGGGGTCGCCGACCGCCCGCTGGACCAACTGGGCCAGGTCGTCGTCGCTGAGCTGTTCGAGCGTCAGCAGGAGCGAACGGGACAGCAGGGGCGTGATGACCGAGAAGGACGGGTTCTCGGTGGTGGCGGCGATGAGGATGACCCAGCCGTTCTCGACGCCGGGCAGCAGGGCGTCCTGCTGCGCCTTGGTGAAGCGATGGATCTCGTCGAGGAAGAGCACGGTCGTCGTGCCGTAGAGGTCACGGTTCGACAGGGCCTTCTCCATCACCTGTCGGACGTCCTTGACTCCCGCGGTCACGGCTGACAGCTCGATGAACTGTCGGCCGGAGCTGCGGGCGATGGCCTGGGCGAGGGTGGTCTTCCCCGTACCCGGCGGACCCCAGAGGATGACGGAGACGGCCCCCTGGTCGGCACCCGTGTCGGACGCCAGGGTGACCAGAGGCGAGCCGGGCCGCAAGAGGTGCCGTTGACCGGCGACCTCGTCGAGGGTGGTGGGACGCATGCGGACCGCGAGAGGGGTCGAGCTCTGCGGGAGCGGGCTCATGGTGACCCATGCTAGACCGGCCCTCCGATACAGTGCAGGCTGGACATCACCGAGCTGGAGGACCCGTGGCACCGAGCAAGAACCCGGACCGTGAGAGCCGGGACCGGCTCCGCAGGTACACCGCTCGTCAGCAGGTGCACGCGACGCAGGTCGCCCGACGCCGTCGGGACAACGTCCTCGCCGTGACCGCCGTCGTGGTCGTGGTCGGAGTCGCGGCCGTGTCCCAGGTGTTCTGGTCGACCAGCGGTCCCGGTGCCCCCGCGGCGGCTCCGTCTGACGCGCCCAGCGCCTCCTCGACGCCCGCCGCCGGCGAGAACGTCGGGGACGTGCCCAGCGAGGCGATCGCCGACGGCCGCTCCTGGACGGGCGGCCTCACGCTCAACGACGGCGTCGAGCTCGGGATCGAACTGGACGGGGCGAAGGCCCCGCAGGCGTCGAGCGTCGTCATCGACCTCATCCAGATGGGCTTCTACACGGGGACGACCTGCCATCGCATGAGCGACGCCGCGACGGCGAAGTTCATCCAGTGCGGGTCCGCCAACGGCGACGGGACGGGCGACGCCGGTTTCACCTTCGGCCCACTCGAGAACGTCCCGTCGGACGGCGTGTACCCGACGGGGACGATCGCCATGGCTCGGAGCACCGACCCGTACTCGCAGTCGACGCAGTTCTTCATCACCTACGGCGACACCACCCTCGACGGCTCGACGGGTGGTTACACCGTGGTCGGACGCGTCACGAGCGGACTCGACCAGCTCGAGGCGCAGATCACGGACGCGGGCCTGACTCCCGGTACGAGCGAGACCGACGGCGCTCCCGTCGTGCCGACGACGATCACGGGCGCGACCATCGAGTAGTCCGCCGCGGTCCGCTGTGCAATAGGCTGAGCACCCATCGTGGTGGCCTGTCCTGGTCCCGCGACGAGCACGTTCAGCAAGGGATAAAAGTGGCTACTGACGATCAGGCACCCTGGGGCCGCGTCGCCGACGACGGCACGGTCTACGTCCGCGAGGGCGACGGCGAACGCGCCGTGGGGCAGTACCCCGACGCGACGCCCGCCGAGGCTCTCGCGTACTACGAACGCAAGTTCATCGAACTCGCCGGGCAGGTGACGTTGCTCGAGCAGCGCATCAAGCGCGGCGCATCGGCGGGCGACGTCGTCAAGACGGTCACCCACCTGCGCGAGCAGCTCGTCGAACCGAGCGCGGTCGGGGATCTCGAGGCCCTGCGCCTTCGGGTGTCGGCACTCGACTCCACGGTCGACGAGCTGACGCAACAGCAGAGCGCCGAGGCACAGAAGGCCCTCACCGAAGCGGTCGCCTACCGCACCGCTCTCGTCACGGAGGCCGAGGCCCTGGCGGCCCAGGACCCCGCCCGCGTCCAGTGGAAGCAGGTCACGGCCACCCTCGACGACATCTTCGCCCGGTGGCAGAAGCATCAACAGGACGGTCCTCGCATCCCGAAGGGCGAGGGCAACGACCTCTGGAAACGATTCCGTGCTGCGCGCACCACCATCGACCAGCACCGCAAGGCCTTCTACGCCGAACTCGACGCGACCCACCGTGACGCTCGTCAGCGCAAGCAAGCCCTCGTCGAATCGGCCGAGGCCCTGGCGCCGAAGGGTGTCGACGGCATCTCGGCCTACCGGGGGCTGCTCGACGACTGGAAGCGCGCCGGCCGTGCCGGGAAGAAGCACGACGACGCCCTCTGGGCGAAGTTCAAGCGTGCAGGCGACGTCCTCTACGCAGCCAAGTCCGAGGTCGTCGCGCAGGACACCGCCGAGTACGAGGGCAACCTCGAACAGAAACTCGAGCTGCTCACCGAGGCCGAGAAGATCCTGACGGTCACGGACCGGGTCCCGGCGCGCGAGGCCCTCACCTCGATCCAGCTGCGATGGGACGAGATCGGTCGCGTTCCTCGCGAGCAGGTCCGGGTGGTCGAGGATCGCCTCCGCAAGGTCGAGTCCCACGTGCGTCAGCTCGACGAGCAGTTCTGGGAGAAGAACAACCCCGAACGCCAGGCACGGTCCCAGGGGCTCGCGAGCCAACTGCACGACGCCATCAGCAAGCTCGAGGACGAACTCGCGACGGCCGAGGCCAGCGGCGACGCTCGTCGTGTCAGAGAGGCTCGTGAAGCTCTGGACGCCCGGAAGGTCTGGCTCGACGCCCTGGGCTGACCGTCAGGGGCCGACCGCCCACCGACGTCGCGAACCGTCCGATTCTCCACAGGGAGGGCCGGGCGGTTCGTCGTCGTCGGCAGGGTCGGCCAGGCTGGGTGCATGCCTGCTCGTCTCCCCCTGGTCCTGACCCACGACGACCTGCCCGAACCCGAACTGCGTGCGGCTGCACTGGACGGGCAGGTCTACGCGGTCGGTGGCTCGTGGCGCAGCGTCGCCGAGATCGACGACGCCGGGGGCCGGGCGATCGCGATCGGGATCGCCCTCGGCGCCGGAGTCGTCGCGGCCGAACGGAGTGCCGCCTGGGTCTGGGGTGCCCGAGGCCCGGCACCACTCCCCCACTCGGGTCTGGTGGTGTCGCCGGCGCGGGTGAAGCATCGTGGTCGGGGTTCGATCGTCCGACAGGTCGTCATCGACGAGGGCGAGATCGTCACCGTCCATGGTGTGGCCGTCACCACACCGGCCCGGACCGTCGTCGACCTCGCTCGCTGTGAGGGCTGGGCGTCTGAGGACGAGACGGCCGCGCGGGACGTCGCGTCTCAGCAGGGCGTGACGTACGCCGACGCGATCGCCGTCCTCGATCGACGTGGACGGCTCCCCCACCGAACGCGGACCGTGGAGCGACTCGATCGAGTCTGTCCAGTCGTCGCCGACGCGGCCCGCGCCGATGACGAGGTGCGACGAGACGCAGGCCCACCCGGTCGGTCGGCGGAGGCAGCGTCTCAGCCGGCGCTGACCCGGTAGACGTCGTACACGGCGTCGATGCGTCGGACCGCGTTCAGGACGCGATCGAGGTGGGTGGTGTCCCCCATCTCGAACACGAAGCGGCTGAGGGCCAGGCGTTCGTCAGAGGTCGAGACGCTCGCCGACAGGATGTTGACGTGGTGCTCGCTCAGGACCCGGGTGACGTCCGACAGCAATCCGCTGCGATCGAGGGCCTCGATCTGGATCTGCACCATGAACACGCTCTTGGACGAGGGAGCCCATTCGACCTCGATCATCCGCTCGGGCTCTTTCAACAGGCCCTGGACGTTGTGGCAGTTCGCCTGGTGGACGCTGACGCCCTGGCCTCGGGTCACGAATCCGACGATCTGGTCGCCCGGCACGGGAGTGCAGCACTTGGCGAGTTTCACCAGGATGTCCGGGGCCCCTCGGACCAGCACGCCCGAGTCGCTGTTGCGCAACGGCCGTGCTCGACCTTGGCTGGGGAACTCGAACTCGCCTTCGTCGACCTCGGTCTGCGTGTGGACCGCGGCGAGGATCTTCTCGATGACGGACTGGGTCGAGATGTGGCCCTCGCCGACGGCCGCGTAGAGACTCGACACGTCGTCGTACCGCATGGTGGCGGCGACTTCGGCGATGCTGTCCTGTGTCATCAGCTTCTGGAGCGGCAGGTTCTGCTTCCGCATGGCACGGGCGATGGCGTCCTTGCCCTGCTCCATGGCCTCGTCGCGGCGTTCTTTCGTGAACCACTGCCTGATCTTGTTCCGGGCGCGGGGGCTCTTGACGAAGGCGAGCCAGTCCTGGCTCGGCCCCGAGTCGGGGTTCTTCGAGGTGAAGACCTCGACGACGTCGCCACTCGACAGGACGCTCTCGAGGGGCACGAGGCGACCGTTGACCTTGGCGCCCATCGTGCGGTGTCCGACCTCGGTGTGCACGGCGTAGGCGAAGTCGACCGGGGTCGCTCCCGACGGCAAGCCGATGACCTTGCCCTGGGGCGTGAAGACGTAGACCTCCTTCGCGCCGATCTCGAAACGGAGGCTGTCCAGGAACTCACTGGGGTCCGCCGTCTCGGCCTGCCAGTCCGAGATGTGGGCGAGCCAGGCCATGTCGGTCTCGGTCTTCGCTCCGCCCTGGTCGTCGCGCCCGCCGTTCATGCGCTGCTTGTACTTCCAGTGGGCGGCCACGCCGAACTCGGCCCGCTGGTGCATCTCGTGCGTGCGGATCTGGATCTCGACGGGTCGCCCCTTGGGACCGATCACGGTCGTGTGCAGCGACTGGTACAGGTTGAACTTCGGCGTGGCGATGTAGTCCTTGAAGCGGCCGGGGATCGGGTTCCACCGGGCGTGGATCGAGCCCAACACCGCGTAGCAGTCGCGGAGCGAGTTGACGAGGATGCGGATGCCGACGAGGTCGTAGATCTCGTCGAACTCCCGACCCCGGACGATCATCTTCTGGTAGATCGAGTAGTACTGCTTGGGCCGACCCATGACGTCGCCGCGGATCTTCGTCGACTTGAGGTCGGACTTGACGGCGTTGATGACGTTCTGCACGAACTGCTCGCGTTGCGGCGTGCGCTGTTTGACCAGGTTGTCGATCTCGACGTAGAGCTTGGGGTGGAGCACCGCGAACGAGAGGTCCTCGAGCTCCCATTTGATGGTCTGGATGCCGAGCCGGTGCGCCAGGGGGGCGTAGATCTCGAGGGTCTCGGTGGCCTTGCGGGTCGCTGACGCCGACTCGACGAAACCCCAGGTCCGAGCGTTGTGCAGCCGGTCGGCGAGCTTGATGACGAGGACCCGGATGTCTTTCGACATGGCCACGACCATCTTCCGGACGGTCTCGGCCTGAGCGCTGTCGCCGTACTTCAGCTTGTCGAGCTTGGTGACCCCGTCGACGAGCATCGCGATCTCGTCCCCGAAGTCGCGCTGCAGCATCGCCAGCGTGTAGTCGGTGTCCTCGACGGTGTCGTGCAGCAGTGCAGCCGCGACGGTCTTGGCGCCGATGCCCAGGTCGGCGAGGATCTGCGCCACCGCGACGGGATGGGTGATGTACGGTTCGCCGCTCTTGCGCAGTTGCCCCGTGTGCGCCTTCTCGGCCACCGAGTAGGCCCGCTCGATGATGACGATGTCGGCCTTGGGATGGTGCATGCGCACGGTCTTGATCAAGCGGTCGACGGCGCCCGCCGGTTGGCTGCGCGAGAAGAGTCGAGGCAGGAGCGTCCGCAACGAGGCCGTGTTCTGACCGCCGGGCGTCTCGGGCGGTGCGGAGTTGTTCCGTGTGGTGATCTCGGTCACGGCTGCACCTCGTTCTCTCGGGTCGGAGCGCCACCGCCGGCCGTCGTGGTCGGACGTGGACTCCGTGGGGTCAAGGGTACCCGTCGGCCGTCAGTCGACCGACGCCCCGGGGTGGCCGTCGTCTGCCACGACCGTGCCCCCCGCGTCCCGCCAGGCGAGCATCCCACCGACGACGTTGCGGGCGTCCACGCCGACGCCTCGGAGGGCGTCCGTTGCGCGGGCCGACCGCATGCCGGAGTGGCAGACGACGAGGACGGGGCGGTCGGTGGGGACCTCCCCGACCCGTTCGTTCAGCTCGGACAGTGGGATGGACGTCGCGCCGGGCGCATGACCTTCATCCCATTCGTGCGGTTCTCGGACGTCGAGCACGTAGGTGCCGTCGGACAGGGCGTCGATGGCGGCGTCGGCCCCGATCTCGGGTCGACGGTGGTCGCCGATCATGCGCCCACCGTCTCGTCGACGGTGAGGGGCTCGGTCTTCTGTGCCTCGAGCTTGCGGGCATCGCGTTTCGCGATGTCCGGCTCACGGAGGCGGAGCGTGGCGTAGAGCGGTGAGGCGATGAAGATCGTCGAGTAGGTACCGACCAGGATGCCGATGAAGAGCGCCAGGGAGATGTCGCGGAGGGTGCCCGCTCCCAGGACGAATGCCCCGATGAAGAGGATCGCCGCGACGGGGAGGAGCGCCACGACCGACGTGTTGATCGACCGGACCAACGTCTGGTTGACGGCCAGGTTCACGGACTGTCCGAACGTGCGTCGTGAGCCCTCGCCGTCGTCGGCGGTGTTCTCGCGGATCTTGTCGAACACCACCACGGTGTCGTAGAGCGAGTAGCCGAGGATCGTCAGGAAGCCGATGACCGCCGCCGGGGTGACCTCGAAGCCGACGATGCCGTAGATGCCCGCGGTCAGCACGAGGTCGTGCAGCAGGGCTGCCATGGCGGCCAACGACATCTTCCAGGTTCGGAAGTACAGCGTCATGCCGATCGCGGCGAGGATCAGGAAGATCACGAGACCCTTGATGGCCTGGCTCGTGATGTCGGCACCCCATGAGGCACCGATGAAGGACGAGGTCACTCGATCGTCGGGGACGTCGTACGCGGTGGCCAACGCCGCCGCCACGTCGTTCGTCTGAGCGGCTTCCAGCTGCGAGGTCTGCACGCGGATCGTGTCGGTGCCGACCTGGGTGACCCGCGGGTTCGAACCGGGTACGACCTCGTCGACGGTCGTCGTGGCGACGTCCTGGTCGAGTTCGGCCGGCTGGGCGACCTGGAACTCCGACCCACCCGTGAACTCGATGCCGAAGTGGAAGCCGCCGCGGAGGAACGGGACGGTGACCGAGATGAGGATGACCAGGGCGGCGATCCAGTACCAGCGGCGGCGGTGGCCGACGATGTCGTACGACCGGGCACCCGTGTAGAGGTCGTTGCCGAATTTCGAGAAACTGGCCATCAGGAGTCCTTCTTCCCTTCACCGGCGGTCGACGAGTCGACGCGCTCGGTGTTCTTCTCGGCGGCTTTGCGCTCGGCGATGGTCTGACGCTTGACGGCCTCGCGACCGCCCGCTTGCTTGCGGCCGACGACGGCCGGGGTTCGGAACTGCGCCCGCCCCCGGTAGACCGCGCCGAGGGCGCGTGGGTTGAGCCCGCTGAACGAGTGGCCTTCGCCGAAGAACCGCGTCCGGGCGATGAGCTGGAGCATGGGGTGGGTGAACAGCGAGACCACGATCAGGTCGATCACCGTGGTGATGCCCAAGGTGAGCGCGAAGCCCTTGACGTTGCCGACCGCGAGGATGAAGAGCGTGATGGCCGCCAGGAAGTTCACCGTGTCGGACGCGATGATCGTGCGGATGGCGCGCTTCCAGCCCGATTCGACGGCGCTCTCGAGGATGCGACCGTCGCGGAGTTCGTCCCGGATGCGTTCGAAGTAGACGATGAATGAGTCGGCCGTGATGCCGATGGCCACGATCAGACCGGTCACCCCCGCCAGCGAGAGGCGGTAGCCCTCTCGCCAGGACAGGATGGCGATCACGAGGTAGGTGAGCACGGCGGCGATGACCAGCGACAGGACGGTCACGAAGGCGAGGGCCCGGTACTGGATCAGCGAGTAGATGACCACCAGGATCAGGCCGATGAGGCCGGCGATCAGGCCGCTGATCAGCTGGGTCTGTCCGAGGGTCGCGGTGATCGTCTCGTTGCTCTGGACCGAGAAGCTGAGCGGGAGGGCACCGAACTTCAGCTGGTCGGCGAGGGTTTTCGAGGAGTCCTGCGTGAACTGGCCCGTGATCTGGGCCCGGCCGTCGGTGATGGCGGCGTTCGCGGACGGCGCCGTGATGACCTGGTTGTCGAGGGTCACGGCGAACTGGTTCTGCGGCGCCTGCAACGAGACGAGGCGCGAGGTGACCTGGGAGAACCGGTCGGTGCCCTGGCCGTTGAACTCGAGGTTCACGGCCCAGGTGTTCGTCGAGTTGCCCTGCGAGTCGGCGGCGAGGCCGTTCGTGGCGTCGCTGATGTCGGAACCCTGCACCTCGACCGGGCCGAGGATGTACTTGGCCGTGCCGTCGGTGGAGCAGGTGACCAGTGGCTCGTCGTCACGGGCCGTGGCCAGGTCGTTCTCGGCCGCGCAGTCGTAGTTCTGGTAGAGGTCGGCGAGTTGGGGGGTGATCCACGCCAGGTCGGACGCGTTCGTCGGGGACGCGGTCGGCGTGCTCTCGAGCTCGGGGTTGGGGGTGTAGGGCGTGGCGCTCGGGCTGGCAGTGGCGCCGTCGCCTTCTCCGCCGACCGCGGCGTTCGAGACCGCCTCGGTGTAGAGCACGGGGCGGAAGGTCAGCTTGGCCGACGCCTCGATGCGTTCGAGGGTCGCGTTGTCGGGTCGTCCGGGGATGGACACGACGATGTTCTGCGTGCCCTGCTTGGTGATCTCGGATTCCGAGACGCCGGCCGAGTCGATGCGCTGCCGGATGATCGTGACCGCCTGGTCCAGCTGCTCCGACGACACCGTCTCGCCGCTCTGGAGCTGGGCCGCCAGGGTGATCTGCGTGCCGCCCTGCAGGTCGAGGGCCAGTTCGGGCACCCAACTCGCTCCGTTCCACCACCCGTCACGACCGGAGTCGTTCAGGAACGTGGCCGTGCCGTTCAGGGCCGTGAGGCCGGCGATGATGACCAACAACCAGGTCAGGGATCGTATTGCTTTCTTCACCGGCGTCGAGCGTGCCACGGAGGAACTCTGCTTTCTCATGGGAGCGCGCGCTCACGTGGAGCGCGCGCCGTGGATCGGACCCGGCCGCGCCAGGCGGCCGAGGCGGTCGTCGGGTCAGGCCTTGGTGTCGGAGTCCTTGGCGACCGTCGAATCGACCGGTGCGGACGTGGCGCGTTCACCGAACTCGGGAGCGTCGTCGATGACGCGGTCGTGCTCGGTGGAGCCGTCGGCCAGCGAGTCGGCGTCGTCGGCGACGGGCTCGTCGATGACCGGTTCGACGACGCGACCCAGGGTCTGACGGTGGACCTTGAGGACGGTGCCGGGCGAGACCTCGACCTCGGCGACGTTGTTCTCGTCGTCGATGGAGACGACGGTGCCGTAGACGCCGAACGAGAGCATGACCTCGACGCCGGGGACGAGCTTGTTCTGCAGTTCGGCCTGCTGACGGTCGCGCTTCTTCTTGTTGCGGAACATGAAGACGACGAGGACCACCAGGAGGAGGACCATGATGAGGGTTGCGGGATCCATGCGGAACTCCCTTTCGCTGTTGGGGGTGTGGGCCGAGCGGGACTCGCTTCAGCGAGCGAAGGCCTCGGACCTGCAGGAATTATAGGTCATCGCCGAAGAGCGCCCCTGAGGCGTGCGCCAGACCGAAGTGCCGCCAGGCCTCGGGAGTGGCGATGCGTCCCCGCGGCGTGCGGGTGAGCAGGCCCACCCGGACGAGGAACGGCTCGACGACCGACTCGATCGTGTCGGCCTCTTCTCCCACCGAGACCGCGAGGGTGTTGAGGCCGACGGGTCCGCCGCCGAACCGGGTCAGCACCGTGCGGACGACCTCACGGTCGAGCCGGTCGAGCCCCAGCGAATCGACGTCGTAGAGATCGAGCGCTTCGCGCACGGTCGTCAGGTCGGCATCCCGCCCGTGGACGAGCGCGTAGTCGCGGACGCGTCGGAGCAGGCGGTTCGCGATGCGAGGCGTGCCCCGGCACCGTCCGGCGATCTCGGCCAGGGCGGCACCGTCGATGACGATGCCGAGGAGGGACGCCGCCCGGCGGAGGACCTCGGTCAGCTCGGCCTCGTCGTAGAACTCGAGGTGCGCCGTGAAGCCGAACCGGTCGCGTAGGGGGTTGGGCAGCAGTCCGCTGCGGGTGGTCGCACCGACGAGCGTGAAGGGCGACAACTCGAGGGGGATGCTGGTCGCTCCTGCCCCCTTGCCCACCATGATGTCGATCCGGTAGTCCTCCATCGCGAGGTACAGCATCTCTTCGGCCGGCCGCGCCATGCGATGGATCTCGTCGATGAAGAGCACCTCCCCCGGCACGAGAGCGGAGAGGACGGCGGCCAGGTCGCCCGCGTGCTGGATCGCGGGACCCGACGACATGCGCAACGGCCGAGCCCCTTCGTGGGCCACGATCATGGCCAGGGTCGTCTTGCCGAGCCCGGGCGGTCCGGCGAGCAGGATGTGGTCGGGGGTGCGGCCCTGCATCGTCGCGGCCTTGAGCAGCAGCTCGAGCTGGCCCCGCACCTTGGACTGCCCGACGAACTCGCCGAGCGAGGTGGGCCGCAGCGCCCCTTCGAAGGCCAGCTCGGCCTCGGACTCGAGCGTGGGGCGGGTCAGGTCGTCGTCGCTCACGCTCGGGCCCCGGCGGACTTCTGCGGACCGAGGTGACCGAGTGCGGCACGCAGCAACTGCGGCACGGCCACCGCGACGGCGTCGCCCCGGTCCGCCACGACGGCGTCGATGGCGGCCTGCGCCTCACGGTCGGACCACCCGAGCCCGACCAACGCGACGAGCACGTCGGCAGCCGTCGTCGACGCCGCCGTGACGGTCGGCGCGGTCGGTGCCACGTCGAGCTTGCCGGTCAGCGAGAGGACGATGAGCTTGGCCGTCTTCGGCCCGATGCCCGAGACGCGTCGGAACGCGGCGTCATCGTCGGCGGCGACGGCGGTGGCGACCTGATGGGGCGTGAGCGTCGACAGGACGCCCTGGGCCGACTTCGGACCGACGCCGGTGACGCTGCGGAGCAGGTCGAAGACCTCGAGTTCTTCGCGGTCGGCGAAGCCGAAGAGCGAGAGGTCGTCTTCTCGGACGATCAACGCCGTGTGGACGAGCGCCTGCTCGCCGACGCGGACCGTCAGTGCGAGTTGTGGGGTGACCGAGACACGGAGGCCCACGCCGCCGACCTCGACCACGACCGATGTGCCGGACGCGGACAGGACGGTACCGCGGACACTCGAGATCATGCCCCCAGCCTAGGAGTGCGCACCGACTTCTCGGCGTCGCGCCACGCTCGCTGGGCCGGCGTGAGGGAACCCGAGGAGGCGCGGGCGGCGACGGGCGCACCCCGCCAGGCATGGCAGATGGCCAGGGCCAGGGCGTCGGCGGCGTCCGCCGGCCGGGGCGCCTCGGCGAGCCCGAGCAACCGGGCGACCATCGTCCCGACCTGCTTCTTGTCGGCCGACCCGTAGCCGGTCACGGCCGCCTTCACCTCGGACGGCGTGTGCAGCGTGACGGGGATCTCGCGTTCGGCAGCGGCACGCAGGGCGAGGCCGCTGACCTGTGCCACCCCCATGACGCTGCGGACGTTCTGTTGGGCGAAGACCCGCTCGATCGCCATGGCGTCCGGCCGGTGCTTGTCGATGAGCGCCTCGAGACCGCGACCCAGGGCGAGGAGACGCAACTCGAGGGCGAGGTCGGGGGCGGTGCGGATGACCTGCACGTCGACCAGGGTCGCACGCCGCTGGGCGTCGACCTCGACCACGCCGACCCCGCATCGGGTGAGCCCGGGGTCGATGCCGAGCACCCGGAGCGTCACCGCGGCGGCCTATTCTTCGTCGTCGAGCGCGGCCTGCACGTCGGCGGGGACGTCGTGGTTCGCGTAGACGTTCTGCACGTCGTCGTCGTCGTCGAGGGCGTCGATGAGTCGGAAGACCTTGCGTGCCGTCTCGAGGTCGACCTCGATCTTGAGCCCGGGCACGAACTCGATGTCGGCCGAGTCGTAGTCGATGCCGGCGTCCTGGAGGGCCGAACGGGCCGGGACCAGGTCGGAGGCCTCGGTGACGATCTCGAAGCCTTCACCACGATCGGTGACCTCTTCGGCTCCGGCGTCGAGGACGGCGGCGAGGACGTCGTCTTCGGTGAGGTCGTCCGTCTTCATGACGGCGATGACGCCCTTGCGGCTGAAGTTGTAGGCCACGCTGCCGGGGTCGGCCATGGTGCCGCCGTTGCGCGACATCACCGTGCGGACGTTGGCGGCCGCGCGGTTCTTGTTGTCGGTGAGGCACTCGATCAACAACGCGACGCCGTTGGGGCCGTACCCCTCGTACATGATCGTCTGGTAGTCGACGCTCTCGCCGCTGAGACCGGCACCGCGCTTGACGGCCCGGTCGATGTTGTCGTTGGGGACCGAGGTCTTCTTGGCCTTCTGGACGGCGTCGACCAGCGTGGGGTTGCCGGACATGTCGGCCCCGCCCTGCTTGGCCGCGACCTCGATGTTCTTGATGAGCTTGGCGAACGACTTGGCACGTCGACTGTCGATGACGGCCTTCTTGTGCTTGGTCGTTGCCCACTTGGAATGCCCGGACACGGTGCTCCTTCAGACTGCTGACGTGGATCGCGACGAGTCTACCGCGACGCCCGCGCGCGGGCCTTGTCGAGGAACCGCGAGTGGAACCGCAGGTCGTCGGTGACCTCCGGGTGGAACGAGGTGCCCATCAGAGGACCCTGCTCGACGGCGACGACCCGGCCGTCCTCGAGGACGCCGATCGCCGTCGCGGCCGGCCCGACCGCGTCGACCACCGGGGCACGGATGAAGACCGCGTGCACGGGTGGACCGTCGAGCACGGGGACGTGGACGTCGGTCTCGAACGAGTCGGTCTGCGAGCCGAACGCGTTGCGCCGGACCGAGACGTCGAGGCCCCCGATGCTCTGCTGGCCGGGGATGCCGTCGACGATGCGGTCCGCGAGCATGATGAGGCCGGCGCAGGTCCCGTAGACGGGCATCCCCGAGCCGATCGCCCGTCGGAGCGGCCCGTCCAGGTCGAACATCCGCGACAGCTTGTCCATGACGCTGGACTCGCCGCCCGGGATCACGAGACCGTCGATCTCGTCGAGCTCGGAGGCTCGGCGTACGGGGACGGCCTCGGCCCCCAGCGAGGTCAGGACGGCCAGGTGTTCACGGAAATCGCCTTGCAGGGCCAGGACGCCGACCCGGGGCGTTCGGTCGGGCATCACCGACGATCGACCGCCGAGGTCACCAGCCGCGCTCGGCGAGGCGGTGCGGTGCGGGGAGGTCGGGCACGTTGATGCCGACCATCGCCTCGCCGAGACCGCGCGACGCGTCGGCCACGACCTGGGGGTCGTCGAAGAAGGTGGTGGCCTTGACGATCGCCTTGGCACGGTCGGCCGGGTTGCCCGACTTGAAGATGCCCGAACCGACGAAGACGCCGTCGGCACCGAGCTGCATCATGAGCGCCGCGTCGGCGGGTGTCGCGACGCCGCCCGCAGTGAAGAGGACGACGGGGAGCTTGCCGGTCTCGGCGATCTCTTTCACGAGCTCGAAGGGAGCCTGCAGTTCTTTCGCGGCGACGTAGAGCTCGTCGGACTTGAGCCCACGGAGCTGGGCGATCTCTTTCGAGATCGTGCGGATGTGCTTGGTGGCCTCGGACACGTCACCGGTGCCGGCCTCGCCCTTGGAGCGGATCATGGCCGCGCCCTCGGTGATGCGACGCAGCGCCTCGCCCAGGTTGGTGGCCCCGCAGACGAAGGGGACGGTGAAGTTCCACTTGTCGATGTGGTTGACGTAGTCGGCCGGGCTCAGCACCTCGGACTCGTCGATGTAGTCCACGCCGAGGGTCTGGAGGATCTGGGCCTCGACGAAGTGGCCGATGCGGGCCTTCGCCATGACGGGGATCGAGACCGCCGCCACGATCTCGTCGATCATGTCGGGGTCGCTCATGCGGGCGACACCGCCCTGGGACCGGATGTCGGCGGGAACGCGCTCGAGGGCCATGACGGCCACGGCCCCGGCGTCTTCGGCGATCTTCGCCTGCTCGACGTTGACGACGTCCATGATGACGCCGCCCTTGAGCATCTCGGCGAGACCGCGCTTGACGCGGCTCGAACCGGTGGTGGAGGACTGGTGGGAGGCAGGGGTCGTGTCGCTCATGATGGCCCCTATCTTAGGCCCGATCAGACCGCCGACGCCGCCGTCGGCGTCGTGCCGTCGCCGTCCCTCGGCCAGGCCTCGGAGACCGCGACGCGGACGTCGCCGAGCAGCTGCGTGACGGCCTTCGTCTGAGCGATGATCGGGAAGAAGTTCGAGTCGCCGCCGTAGCGCGGCACCACGTGTTGGTGCAGGTGGGCCGCGATGCCGGCTCCGCCGACCTGCCCCTGGTTCATGCCGATGTTGAAGCCCTGCGCGTGGGACACCTGTGTGAGGACCCGCATGGCGGTCTGGGTCAGGGACGCGATCTCGGCCACCTCGTCGGAGGTGGCGAGGTCGTAGGTGGAGACGTGCCGGTACGGGCAGACCAGCAGGTGCCCCGGGTTGTAGGGGTAGAGGTTGAGCAACACGTAGGCGTGTTCGCCCCGGGCCACGATGAGCGCGTCGTCGTCCGACCTCGAGGGGGCGCTGCAGAACGGGCAGGAGTCGTCGTGGGCGCCCTGGCCCGCCTCGACGTAGACGGCGCGGTGCGGCGTCCAGAGTCGCTGGAACGCGTCGGGGACCGCGGCGAAGTCGGCGGAGGACTCGGCCGCGGACCCGTCGGCGACCACGCTCAGACCTGGGCCTTGGTCTCGATGGCGGCGACGATCTTGGCGATCGCCTCGTCGAGCGGCACGCCGTTCTCCTGTGAGCCGTCCCGGTAGCGGAAGCTGACGGCCCCGGCCGCGCGGTCGTCCTCGCCGGCGATCAACTGGAACGGCACCTTGGCCTTGGTGTGCGTGCGGATCTTCTTCGGCATGCGGTCGTCGCTGTGGTCGACCTGCGCCCGGACGCCGACCTCGCGCAGACGTGCCACGACGCCGTCGAGGTAGTCGCCGTACTCGTCGGCGACGGGGATCGCCACGACCTGGACGGGCGCCAGCCAGACCGGGAAGGCCCCGGCGTAGTGCTCGGTGAGCACGCCGAAGAAGCGCTCGATCGAACCGAACAACGCCCGGTGGATCATGACCGGACGCTGACGCGAGCCGTCGGCCGCCGTGTACTCGAGGTCGAAGCGCTCGGGCAGGTTGAAGTCGAGCTGCACCGTCGACATCTGCCAGGTGCGTCCGATCGCGTCGCGTGCCTGGACCGAGATCTTCGGCCCGTAGAACGCCGCGCCGGCCGGGTCGGGTACGAGTTCGAGGCCGGTCTCTTCTGCGACCTGCCTCAGCGTCGCCGTCGCCTCGTCCCAGGTGGCGTCGTCGCCCACGTACTTCTCGGGGTCCTTGGTGGACAGCTCGAGGTAGAAGTCGTCGAGGCCGTAGTCGCGCAGCAGGCTGAGGACGAAGTCGAGCGTGCCCTTGAGCTCGGCCGCCATGTCGTCACGGGTGGTGAAGATGTGCGCGTCGTCCTGGGTCATGCCGCGCACGCGGGTGAGCCCGTGGATGACGCCGGACTTCTCGTTGCGGTACACGGTGCCGAACTCGAACAGGCGCTGTGGCAGGTCACGGTAGGACTTGGCCGACGAACGGTACGCCAGGATGTGCATCGGGCAGTTCATCGGCTTGAGGTAGTAGTCCGCACCCTGACGGGTGATCTCGCCCTCGTCGTTGCGTGCCTCGTCGAGGTGCATCGCCGGGAACATGCCGTCCTTGTACCACCCCAGGTGGCCCGAGGTCTCGAACAGGGCCGCCTTGGTGATGTGCGGCGTGTAGACGAACTCGTACCCGGCCTTCTCGTGGCGTTCGCGCGAGTAGTCCTCCATCTGGCGACGGATGATGCCGCCCTTCGGGTGGAAGATCGCGAGACCCGAGCCGATCTCGTCGGGGAACGAGAAGAGGTCGAGCTCGGCGCCGAGCTTGCGGTGGTCGCGCTTGGCGGCCTCCTCGAGTCGGGCCTGGTAGGCGCGCAGGTCGTCCTTGGTGGGCCACGCCGTGCCGTAGATGCGTTGCAGCTGGGGGTTCTTCTCGGACCCGCGCCAGTAGGCGGCCGCCACGCGCATCAGCTTCGTGGCGTTGCCGAGGAGGCGCGTGCTGGGCACGTGGGGACCGCGGCAGAGGTCGAACCAGACGACCTCGCCGGTCTTCGGGTCGAGGTTGTCGTAGACCGTGAGCTCGGCCCCGCCCACCTCGACCGACTCGCCGTCGGCGCCGAGCTCGTCGGCCGACCCGCCCTTGAGCCCGATGAGCTCGAGCTTGAACGGTTCGTGGGCGAGCAGCTCGCGGGCCTCGTCGTCGGTCACGACGCGACGACGGAAGCGCTGGCCCTGACGGATGATGCGCTCCATGCCCTTCTCGATGGCCTTGAGGTCGTCGGGGGTGAAGGGCTCCGCGACGTCGAAGTCGTAGTAGAAGCCGTCGGTGACGGGCGGTCCGATGCCGAGCCTGGCCTCGGGGTTGATCTGCTGCACCGCCTGGGCCATCACGTGCGCAGCCGAGTGCCGGAGGATGGCCAGGCCGTCGGGCGAGTCGATCGTGATCGGCTCGGCCACGTCGCCCGCGTGCAGTTCGGTCGCGAGGTCGCGGAGTTCGCCGGACACGCGGACGGCCACGACCGACTTGTCGGTGAACAGCTCGGAGCCGGTCGTCGTCGCGGTGGCCTCGACGGCCGAGAGGCCGGGCGCGGCTGAGGAGGCGGTCGGGTCGATGTCGGTCTGGTCGGACACGGCGGTGGTTCCTATCGTCGAGGGGCGGGGACCACTTTAGTCGCCGACCGACCGCCGACAGGCCGACCAGGGCCTCGACGGGCGACGAGGCCCGGGTCGGCTCAGACGGCGCGCAGTTCGGTCGAACAGGCCTCCGCCGCGACCCACGCGAGCATGCCGCACTTCACCCTCATGACGAACTTCGAGACACCGTGGAACACGACCGCGTCGCCGAGGACCTCGTCGTCGGGCTCCCCGGCGCCCCGGGACCGCATCATCTCGCGGAACTCTCCGACGAGTGCGTCGAGCTCGGTCAGCGTGCGACCCGGAGCCAGCTGCGCCAGCACCGAGGCGGAGGCCATCGAGATGCTGCAGCCGGCGCCCTGCCAGCGGAGGTCGGCGATGCGGTCGGTCCCGGGCTCGAGGGCGACGCGGACGGTGATCTCGTCACCGCAGGTCGGGTTGCGTTCGTGGTGCTGCGCGTCGGCCCCGGGCAGCTCGCCGTCGCCGTGGCGCGCCTTGGCGTGGTCGAGGATGACCTGCTGGTACAGGCCGTCGAGGGCGGCGCTCACCGCGCCTCCTCGGCCTTCTCGTCGACGGGCTCCGGGCCGACGACGCCGAAGTAGCCGCGGACCTCGGCGACCCCGGCGACCAGCCGGTCGACCTCGTCGCTCGACGAGTACAGGTAGGTGCTGGCCCGCGTCGTGGCCGTCACCCCGAGACGACGGTGCAGTGGCTGGGCGCAGTGGTGGCCGACCCGCACGGCGACGCCGCGCGCGTCGAGGAACTGGCCGACGTCGTGGGCGTGCACCCCGTCGACGACGAAGCTGGCGAGTCCCGATCGCGGCACACCGGCCGGCGGACCCACGACCGTGACGCCGTCGACGGCCTCGAGGCCGCGGACGAGCAGGTCGGCGAGGGCCTCCTCGTGGGCGCGCACCCGGTCCATGCCGACGGCGTCGAGGTAGCGCACGGCCTCGGCCAGGGCGACGGCCTGGGACACGGGCTGCGTGCCGGCCTCGAAGCGCTGCGGAGCGGGGAGGTACTCGGAGCCCTCCATCGTCACCGTCGTGATCATCGAGCCGCCGGTCCGGAACGGCGGCAGGGCGTTCAGCAGCTCGGCCCGGCCGTAGAGGACGCCGATGCCCGTGGGCCCCAGCATCTTATGGCCCGAGAATGCGGCGAAGTCGACGTCGAGGTCGTGGAGGTCGACGGGGCGGTGCGGGACCGACTGGCAGGCGTCGAGGACGACGAGGGCGCCGACGTCGTGCGCCAGCGCCACCAGCTCGGCGACGGGCGCGACGAGGCCGGTGACGTTCGAGACGTGGGCGAAGGCGAGGAGGCGCGTGCGGGGTCCGATCACGGCGGCCGCGTCGGCGGTGGTCCAGGTGCCGTCGTCGCGGACCGGCACGAATCGCAGGCTGGCACCGGTCGTCGCGGCGAGTTCTTGCCACGGGACGAGGTTCGCGTGGTGTTCGGCCTCGGTGACGACGATCTCGTCGCCGGGCGCGAGGGCGAAGCGTCGCGCGGCCTCACCACCCCGCCCGTGCGTCGCGTTCGCGACGCCGTACGCGACGAGGTTGAGGGCGTCGGTGGCGTTGGAGGTCCAGACGATCTCGTCGACGTCGGCACCGACGAAGCGGGCGACCGTCTCGCGCGCCTCTTCGTAGGCCTCGGTCGACAGGGCGGCGAGCGTGTGGGCGCCCCGGTGCACGGCCGAGTTCGTCGTCTCGAGGAAGCGCCGCTCGGCGTCGAGCACGGACGCCGGCCGTTGGGCGGTCGTCCCCGAGTCGAGGTAAGCGAGCGGCTCGCCGTTGACGTCCTGCCCGAGGAGCGGGAAGTCGGCGCGCAGACGGCGGGCGTCGTCGTCGGACAGCCCCGGACGGTGGGTGGATGGTGCGGAGGAGGTGGTGGTCACGGTGTCCCTTCCCGTCGATCGTACCGAGGCCCCCCGAGGGGCCCGGCTCCGGCCGACACGGGTCGCAACGGCCGACGGCCGCCCGATGTTCCCGAGCGCACGGCTGTGACGTCCCGTGTCGTGCCCATCGCACTCGTCCGGGGTCGGGGCCAGAGTGGTGGCGACGAACGGAGCACCCCATGACGACCACCCCCGGCCGCATCGAGACCACCCACGCGGGAAGCCTGCCGCGCACGCCCGAGCTGATCGCCGCGAACGACGCACGCGCCCTCGGCGAGGACGGCTTCACCCTCGAGCGCACCCCCGAGTTCGACGCCCTGCTGACCGACGCCGTCGTCGATCTCGTCCGGCGCCAGAGCGATCTCGGCATCACCATCGTCGGCGACGGCGAGTACGGGAAGGCCATGACGAGCGCGGTCGACTACGGCGCCTGGTGGTCGTACTCGTTCCAGAGGGTCGGCGGGCTGTCGCTGACCGGGTCGGACATCTTCAGCCAGCCGGCCGTGCGGTCCTCGCCCGGCGACGTACGACTGACGTCGTTCCCCGACCGCCGGGACTGGCGGGCCTTCCACGACGCCTACACCGACCCGACCTCGGGCATCGGCACGGGCTCGGGTGCCACGCCGTTCCCGAGCACGACGGGACCCCTGGCCTACGTCGGACACGCCGCCATCGCCTCGGACATCGCCAACCTGAAGGCCGGGCTCGAGGCGAGCGGTTCGACCTCGGGCTTCCTCACGTCGTTGTCCCCGGGCAGCGGTGCCCGCATCGCCAACGACTTCTACGCCACCGAGGAGGAGCACATCTGGGCCTGGGCCGAGGTGCTGCGCGAGGAGTACACGGCGATCGTCGAGGCCGGCCTGACCGTCCAGATCGACGACCCCTCGATCGCCGAGAACTGGGACCAGATCAACCCGGAGCCGAGCGTCGAGGACTACCGGGCGTTCACCCGAATCCGCGTCGAGGCGCTCAACCACGCCCTCAGCGGCCTGCCGCCGGAGCAGGTGCGCTTCCACCTCTGTTGGGGCTCGTGGCACGGTCCCCACACGACCGACGTCGAGTTCCGTCACATCGTCGACCTCATGCTCGAGATCGACGCCGGCTCGTACTCGTTCGAGGCGGCCAACGTCCGTCACGAGCACGAGTGGAAGCTCTGGCGCGACGTCGAGCTGCCGACCGGCAAGACGATCGTGCCCGGTGTCGTCAGCCACGCCACGAACGTGGTCGAACACCCCGAACTCGTGGCCGACCGCATCGAACGGTTCGCCTCGCTGGTCGGCCCCGAGAACGTCGTCGCCTCGACCGACTGCGGCCTGGGCGGTCGCATCCACCCGCAGATCGCGGTGGCCAAGCTGGCCTCGCTCGGCGAGGGCGCGCGCATCGCCTCGCACCGCCTGTTCGGCTGAGCGTCCCGGACCGCGTCGACCCGCGCCTCCTGGTCCCCGATCGAGGAGGCGCGGGTCGCTCGTCGCGCGGACGTCCCGTCAGTCGTCGAGCGGCTTGAGCACCCGTTGCAGGAACTGCTGCGTGCGGGCCTCGCGGGGGCGGGACAGCACGTCGGCGGGACGGCCCCGCTCGACGACGACGCCGGCGTCCATGAAGAGCAGCTCGTCGGCCACGCGTCGGGCGAACTCGAGCTCGTGGGTGACGACGATCATCGTCCAGCCCTCGTCGGCGAGTTCCTTCACGACGGTGAGCACGTCACCGACCAGTTCGGGGTCGAGGGCCGAGGTCGGCTCGTCGAAGAGCAGGAGTTCGGGCCGCAGGGCGAGCGCGCGCACGATGCCCACGCGCTGCTGCTGGCCGCCCGAGAGCTCGGCCGGGTAGGCGTCGGCCTTCTCGGCGAGGCCCACGCGCGCGAGGAGTGCCTCGGCCTCGGCCCGCGCCTCCTTCGGATCGCGTCCCTGGACGCGCACCGGTCCCTCGACGACGTTCTGCAGCACCGTGAGGTGCGGGAACAGGTTGAAGTGCTGGAACACCATCGACGAGCGGTCGCGGAGGGCCAGCAGGTCGCGCTTGCCGACCGTGGTGCCGAAGTCGATCGAGCGGCCGTCGGAGAGCGTGACGACTCCCCCGTCGGGCACCTCGAGGCTGTTGAGCGACCGCAGCACGGTCGTCTTGCCCGAGCCCGAGGGCCCGATGATGGCGACGACGCGTCCGCGGCGCACCTCGAGGTCGATGCCGCGCAGCACCTCGTTCGTGCCGAACGCCTTGTGCAGCCCCCGGACGGTCAGCACGGGGGCACCGGTCTCGTCGGCCGGCCGGGGCGGGGTGACGTCAGCGGGCAACGTGGCGGTCCAATCTCTTCTCGAGGGCGTCCTGCCCGAACGACAGGATCAGGCAGATCACCCAGTAGACCAGGGCGGCCTCGAGGTAGATCAGCAGGAACTGGTTCGAGACGGTGGCGATCTGCTCGGCCTGACGGAACAGCTCGACGACGAGGATGACGCTCGCCAACGAGGTGTCCTTGACCAGGCTGATGAAGGTGTTCGACAGCGGGGGCACCGAGACGCGCGCCGCCTGCGGCAGGATGATCCGCCGGAGGGCGAGCCCCCGCGACATGCCGATGGTGTGGGCGGCCTCCCACTGGCCCTTGGGCACCGAGAGGATGGCCGCGCGGATGACCTCGGCCGCGTACCCACCGACGTTCAAGGAGAACGCGATGATGGCGCTGGGCCAGGGATCGAGCTTGACGCCGATCGACGGGAGGCCGTAGAACACGACGAAGAGCTGCACGAGCAGCGGCGTGCCCCGGATGATCGAGATGTAGACCCGGGCGATGCCCGCGAGGACCGTCTGGCCCGACAGGCGCATCAGCGCGATGACGACGGCGATGACCAGCCCGATCGCCATCGACGCGAAGGCGAGCGGGATCGACGCGACGAGCGCCCCCGACACGATCGGCCAGAGCGACCGCCAGAAGAGGTCGAGGGAGGACTGCACGCCTACTCGCTGACGTCCTGGCCGAAGTACTTCTCGCTGATCGACGACAGCGTCCCGTCGGCCCCGAGCTCGGCGAGGGCGTCGTCGATCGTGGACACGAGGTCGTCGCTGCCCTTCGTGGTGACCAGGGCCGAGCGCGAGACGTCGTCCGTGGTCGCCGCGATCTTGATGCCGGCGGCCTGGTCGGGGTTGGTCTTCACGTAGTCGAGGAAGGTCAGTTCGTCGTTGACGGTCGCGTCGATGCGACCCTGCTCGAGGAGCGCGACCGACTGGGCCCAGCCGTCGACGACCTGCACGTCGGCGCCCGCGTCCTTGGCGGTCGTGTAGAAGTTGCTCGACTGCGACTGGGCCGTCGTCTTGCCCTCGAGGTCGGAGAGCGAGGTGATGTCGGTGTTGTCGGCGGCCGTGATCACGACACCGCGGCTGACCGTGTAGGGCGTCGAGAAGTCGTACGTGGCCTCACGCTCGTCGGTGATCGAGATCTGGTTGGCCACGAGGTCGAAGCGGCCGGCGGTGAGTCCGGCGAGCAGGGCGTCGAACTGCGTCTCCTCGAAGGTCGGCGTGACGCCGAGCTTCTCGGCGACGGCCGTGGCGACGTCGACGTCGTAGCCGGTCAGTGCGCCGGCCCCGCCCTCGTGGTAAGTGAACGGCTGGTAGGTGCCCTCGGTGCCGATGACGAGCTCGCCGGCGGCCTGGATGTCGGACAGGCTCTTCGCCGCGCTCGTGTCGGCGGTCGCGCTGCCGGTGGACTGGACGACCCCGTCGGTGGAGGCGGGCGCGCAGGCGGCCAGCGCGATGGCGGCGGCGGCGACGACGCCGACGGAGGCGAGGCGACGGACGGTGCGGACGGCGGTGATCTTCACGAGGGTTCCTTTGCTGCGGCTCGGGGGTCGGACGAGCCTCCCGACACTAACGCCGCGGGGGCGGGCGTGATTCCCGATGACTCCGCATGACCTGGCGGCCACGGAGGCCGGGCGTCGTCGCGCACCCGTCGGCGTCGCCACGCGCCCGTCAGCGTCGCGCGATCGCCTCCGCCACCGAGGGGGCGCCGTCGAGCCGCACGTGCCGGTGGGCCACGTCGTCGGCCGAGACGGCGACGGTGCTCAGCGACAGCGAGTGGAAGAGGCGTCCGTCGACCAGGTCGGCCCGCACGAGCGCGTCGTCGTCGTCGGTCGGCAGTGCGCTGCTCTCGCGCAGCAGGTCGAGCCACGGTGTCCAGCTGCCCTCGCCTTCTTCCGCCGTCGGCAGCGGACCGGTCGGAGGCGCGACGTCACGGAACCGAGGCAGCCAGCGGTCGACGCGCGGCACGGACCGGTCGTCGGGGGCGGCGTGCGTGAGCAGGTGCACCCCGGGGGCGAGGCGGGCCGTCTCGGTGGCGGTGCCGTCCCAGACGGAGTGCACCGCGCCTCCTGCGTCGGCGGTGAGCAGGTTGAAGGTGCGGGTCGTCTGCGGCCCGTCGGGAAGGACGCCGTCGGCGGCCGCCCGGAGGGGCAGGGCACCGCGGGTGGTCCATCCCCCGGGCGGCGACGCGGGCGCCTCGTGACGGTTGAGCACGACGCTCGCCCGGCTCGGGCCCCGGGCGGTCGCCAACCAGGCCCCGCCCGCCTCGCGGTCGTGCACCCCGGTCACCCGCTCACCGAGGTCGGGCCACCAGGCGCCCGGCTCGTCCCAGGGGCGGTCGGGCGACTCGTCCCGGAGCCCGAGGAAGACGACGGGCCAGGGCGTGCCCGGCTGGACGGCGACGACGACGGTGCACATGGGGTCCTCAGGGTGGGGGCTCGTCGGGGCGGGTGCCGACGCTCGACCGCGGGATGCGGCATCGTGGGGGGCAACGCTACCGACCCGGCACCGGGTCGGCCGACCGACGCATCGATCGACGAGGCCCACCGTGACGCACGACCACCCCCGCTCCTCCCCCGCCGGCGCCCCGCGTCGCCTGTCCGTCGTCGTCGGCGTGTCGGGCGGCATCGCGGCGTACAAGGCCGTGGGGGTCGTCCGCGGCCTCGTGCTGCGGGGGCACGACGTCCACGTCGTGCCGACCGAGGCCGCCCTGCGCTTCGTCGGGGCGCCCACCTGGGAGGCCACGAGCCGCAACCCCGTGCACACGTCCGTCTTCGACGACGTCGCGGAGGTGCGGCACGTGGCCCTGGGGCAGCGCGCCGACCTCATCGTCGTGGCCCCCGCGACCGCGCACACCCTGGCGAAGATCGCCCACGGGCTGTCCGACGACCTGCTCGGCACGACGATCCTCGCGAGCACCGCGCCGCTCGTCGTCGCGCCCGCCATGCACACCGAGATGTGGCGGAACCCGGCGACGGTCGCGAACGTCGACCTGCTGAGGTCGCGCGGGGTGACCGTCGTCGGGCCGGACGACGGGCCGCTGACCGGGGGCGACGTGGGGCCCGGCCGGCTGAGCGAACCCGACGAGATCGTCGCGGCGGCACTCGCCCTCGTGACCGGCCCGGGCTCCCTCGACGCCCCACCCGCCGCCGTCCCGGGGGCTGGGGACCAGGAGGCGCGGGTCGGTGACCTGGACGGCCTCCGGTTGGTCGTCTCGGCCGGCGGCACCCGTGAGCCCCTGGACCCCGTGCGGTTCGTCGGCAACCGGTCGAGCGGTACGCAGGGGGCGGCGCTCGCCCTCGGGGCGGCCCGCCGCGGTGCCCACGTCACCGTCGTCGCGGCCGCACTCGACGGAGCCGTGCGGCAGACGCTCGAGACGGAGGGGACGATCGACGTCGTCGAGGTCGGCACCGCCCTCGAGCTCGACGCCGCGATGGGCGAGCACGCCCCGGCGGCGGACGTCGTGATCATGGCGGCCGCGGTGGCGGACTACCGGCCGTCGTCGGTGGCCGACGGGAAGATCCGGAAGGACGACTCGGGCGACGAGCTGACCGTCCGTCTCGTCCGGACCCCGGACGTCCTGGCCGGGCTCGTCGCTCGTCGGGCCGTGGGGCAGGTGGTCGTCGGCTTCGCGGCCGAGACGGCCGCCGACCGGGACGAACTGCTCTCGCTCGGGCGCGCCAAGCAGCGGCGGAAGGGAGCGGACCTGCTCGTCCTCAACACGGTGGGCTGGACGACCGGCTTCGGCAGCGACGACACGGCCGTCGTCGTGATCGACGCCGACGGTGACGTGGTGTCCGAGGCCGAGGGGTCGAAGACCGCCGTGGCCGAGACGGTGCTCGACGCCGTGGTGTCCCGTCGGGTCGCGAGTCGGGGGTCGGGTGGCGGCACTCCTCCCGTGCTCCCCGGCGCGTCGACGGGAGCGGGCGCATGAGCCCCCGCGAGCAGGCCGATCCCCGCCTCGGCACGACCGTCGGCGGTCGCTACCGCCTCGACGCGATCGTCGGGCGCGGAGGCATGGGGGCCGTCTACCGGGCGAGCGACCTCGAGCTCGGCCGGGTCGTCGCCGTCAAGCTCTTCTCCTCGGACGGGCACGACGTCCACGACCTCAGCCGCCAGGTCAGCGAGGTGCGCCTCCTCGCCTCCCTCAACCACCCGGGGCTCGTCACGCTCTACGACGCCCGGGTCGAGGGCGACGGCCACGACGACGACGCCTACCTCGTGATGGAGTACGTCGACGGCCCCACCCTGCAGACCGTGCTCGCCGACGGTCCGTTGTCGCACGCCGAGGCCGCGGCGTTGCTCGGCGACGTCGCGGACGGCCTGGCGGCGGTGCACCGCGCCGGCGTCGTCCACCGGGACGTCAAGCCCGCGAACATCCTGCTCGCCGCGCCGCACCACGAGGGCGACCCCCGACGGGCCAAGCTCGCCGACTTCGGCATCGCCTACCTGATCGACTCGACGCGGGTGACGGCCACGGGAACCCTGATGGGCACCGCCGCCTTCGTCAGCCCGGAGCAGGCCGAGGGGCGTCCGCCGGCCCCCGCGTCCGACGTCTATTCGCTCGGGTTGGTGCTGGTCGAGGCGCTGACCGGGCGGCGCGTCTTCACGGGGTCGGTCGTCGAGTCGGTCATGGCCCGTCTCACCCGCGACCCCGAGATCCCGGCCTCGATCGGCTCGGGGTGGGCGGAACTGTTGACGCGCATGACCGCGCGAGCACCCGACGACCGTCCGGCCGCCGCCGAGGTCGCCCGAGCGGCCCGCACGCTGGCCGTCGAGGGCGCCGGGTCGACCGATGCCGTCACGCGCGTCATGGCCGCTCCCGACGTGCCGACGGCTGCCCTGCCCGGCGGCGACTCCCCCACTCGCGTCCTGCCCCGGGACGATGCCCGCACGCCGGTGTTCGGGGCCGGGGCGGCCTCCCGCGCCGACGCCACGGACCTGGTCGCCGACGTCACGGCGGACGACGGGACCCGGAAGCGTCGGCGTTGGCCCCTCGTGCTGGCGGCGATCGTCGTCGCCGGGCTGCTGGCGGCGGGCATCGGTTGGGCCGCCACCCGCGACGGTGGGACGGTCGACCCGACGGAGAGCACGAGTCCGAGCGTCGAGACGGATCCCTCGACGACGCCGTCCGAGTCGTCGGACGTCGACTCGCCGTCACCGTCCGACGACTCCACCGACGACTCACCGGCGGACCCGGCTCCCTCTGACGAGGTGAGCCCCACCCAGGAGGCGCCGGTCGAGCCGACGACGCAGCCGACCGTCGACCCCGTGACGCCCCCGACGGTCGACGTCCCTGGCGTCGACGTCCCCGGAGGGAACAGCGGGCCCGGCAACAGCGGCAACGGCGGCCCGGGTACCAACGGGAACGGGAACGGCCGGGGCAACGGGGTCGGTCTCGGGACGGGGACCGACACCCCCTAGGCGGATGCCGCGGGACGTCACGACCCGTCGCTCGCATCGTGAGGTGGGCGACAGGTCGTGGCCTCTCGGCAGGAGAGGCGGGCCACCCGTGAGAGAAGAAGCCCGGACATGACGAAAGCCCCGGCCGAGGCCGGGGCTTTCTGTGTGTGAGCGATACTGGGATCGAACCAGCGACCTCTTCCGTGTCAGGGAAGCGCGCTACCGCTGCGCCAATCGCTCATGTCTCAACGATCCGAGAATCTTCCCTCGAACCGCACTATTCAATTGCAACATCGAGTCTAGACCTAGGTCTAGATCGAATGGAGGTGGAGACGGGATTTGAACCCGCGTGAACGGCTTTGCAGGCCGGTGCCTCGCCTCTCGGCCACTCCACCATACGAGTAGCCCCCCAGAGGGAGGCCACCAGTCGGTGGACCACCCTCTGGTGAGCATTACACTCGAGCGGATGACGAGATTCGAACTCGCGACCCTCACCTTGGCAAGGTGATGCGCTACCGCTGCGCCACATCCGCATTTCGCTTTGCATTTCTGCGTGCAAAAGAACAATACCCACACCCCGGGGCAGAAACCAAATCGAGGGAAGTTCGTGTCTTGATCGATCACGGGGCAGCTCACGACGGTGCCCTCGACGACCGGCCGAATGGCGTTCGAGCACCGCGATGCACTAGCATCGTCGAGTCCCACACGGGCGATTGGCGCAGTTGGTAGCGCGCTTCCTTCACACGGAAGAGGTCATCGGTTCGAGCCCGGTATCGCCCACGATCATCATCGAGAGGCCCTGCTCCTGCAGGGCCTTTCGTCGTTCCTGGCCCGCGATCCCCGGCCCGGTGCCGCGGTCGGGGCATCGACGCCGCCCGCTGCCGAGACGTGGCATCCTCGCCCCATGACCGACTCCCCCACCTCCCGCGCCGCCGCGACCCGCCCGACGCCCGTCCCCGACGCCGACTGGTGGCGGCAGGCTGTGGTGTACCAGGTGTATCCGCGCAGCTTCGCCGACGCGAACGACGACGGCATCGGTGACCTGGCCGGCGTGACCTCGCGCGTGCCGTACCTGCAGCGGCTCGGGGTCGACGCCGTCTGGCTGAGCCCCTTCTATCCGTCCCCGCTCGCCGACGGCGGGTACGACGTCGCCGACTACCGCGACGTCGACCCCCGCCTCGGCACCCTCGACGACTTCGACGAGATGGTCGCCGCCCTCCACTCGGCCGGGCTGAGGGTCGTCGTCGACATCGTCCCGAACCACACCTCGAGCGACCACGAGTGGTTCCGTGAGGCGGTGGCGTCCGAGCCCGGCAGCGCCGCCCGTGGCCGGTACGTGTTCCGGGACGGCCTCGGCGAGGGAGGAGACACTCCCCCGTCGACCTGGGTCTCGAACTTCGGCGGTGGCGCCTGGACCCGCCTGCAGCGCCCCGACGGCACGCCCGAACAGTGGTACCTGCACCTGTTCGCCCCCGAGCAACCCGACCTCGACTGGAGCAACCCCGAGGTCCGCACCGACTTCGAACGCACGCTGCGGTTCTGGTCGGACCGTGGCGTCGACGGATTCCGGGTCGACGTCGCCCACGGGCTCGCGAAGGACCTCACCGAGCCCCTCCGCGACGCGGCCGAACGTCAGGTCCTGCCGGTCGACGGCAGCGATCCGCTCTACGACCGTGACGAGGTGCACACGATCTTCGAGGGGTGGCGCCGGGTCCTCGACGAGTACGACCCGCCCCGGAGCGCCGTGGCCGAGGCCTGGGTGCAGCCCGAGCGGGTGCCGCTCTACGCCCGCCCCACCGAGCTCGGCCAGGCCTTCAGCTTCGCCCTGACGCGCGCCGACTTCGACGCCGACCAGTACCGGACCATCATCGCGTCGACCCTCGAGCAGGCGGCCGTCAGCGGGGCGACGAGCACGTGGGTGCTCTCGAACCACGACGTCGTCCGTCACGCCACGCGCTACGGCCTGCCGAAGGGGCAGGACCTGGACGCCTTCGTGCTGAGCGACGGTCGCCGACCCACTCTCGACCCCGATGCGGGCCTCCGTCGGGCCCGTGCGGCGACGCTGCTCATGCTCGCCCTCCCGGGTTCGGCCTACGTCTACCAAGGAGAAGAACTGGGCCTCTTCGAGGTGGCCGACCTGCGTCCCGACGACCTGCAGGACCCGGTCTGGGTCCGCACGGGCCACCGGCGCAAGGGTCGGGACGGCAGCCGGGTGCCGCTGCCCTGGGACACGAGCGAGCCCGCCCTGGGCTTCGGGGACCACGCCCCGCACCTGCCGCAACCCGAGTGGTTCGAGGACCTCGCCGTCTCGGTGCAGGACGACGAGGACGAGTCCACGTTGTCGATCTACCGGCGCGCCCTCGCCCTCCGCCGCGAGCTGCAGAGGGGTGAGGCGTTCCTCTGGGCAGACGGCACCTCAGAGGACGTCGTGCACTTCTCCCGCCACGAGGGGTGGCACTCGCTGACGAACTTCGGTGGCGGCCCGGTCGACCTGCCGACCGGAGCACGCGTCCTGGCCTCCAGCGAACCGTTGCACGACACGCTCGCCGGCGTCACCGAGGTGCCGGGCGAGACCACGGTCTGGTTCTCGCTGACCTGAGACCCGGGCCCGGTCCGACCGGGCGACCACCCGCAGGAGGCGCGGTGCGACGCGGTCGCGCACCGCGCCTCCTGCCTTCTGCCGCGGCCTGGACGCGGAACGGCCCCAGTCCGAGGACCGGGGCCGTTCGTCGTGCGACGTGGGTCAGGCGCGCGAGTTCTCGAGGACGTAGCCCTCTTCACCGTGCAGGGCGAGGTCGATGCCGGCCACCTCGTCCTCGTTCTTCACGCGGAAGCCGATGGTCTTCTCGATGACGAAGCCGATGACGAAGGCCAGGACGAACGAGTAGAGCATGACGGCCAGGGCCGAGAGGGCCTGGATGCCGAGCTGCGTGAAGGTGCCCGAGAAGATGAGGCCGGTGTCGTTCGCGAAGATGCCGAGGTACAGCGTCCCGATGAGGCCACCGACGAGGTGGATGCCCACGACGTCGAGGGAGTCGTCGAACCCGAGCTTGAACTTGAGGTCGATGGCGAGGGCGCAGACGGCACCCGCGACGACGCCGAGGACGACGGCCCACCCCGGGGTGAGGGCGGCGCAGGCCGGGGTGATGGCGACGAGGCCGGCGACGGCACCCGAGGCGGCGCCGACCGAGGTGGCCTTGCCGTCCTTGAGCTTCTCGACGACCAGCCAGCCGAGCACGGCGGCGGCCGGTGCGGCGATGGTGTTCAGGAACGCCAGGGCGGCCACGCCGTCGGCCGCGAGCTCGGAGCCGGCGTTGAAGCCGAACCAGCCGAACCAGAGCAGCCCGGCACCCAGCAGGACGAAGGGCGGGTTGTGCGGCTTGTCGGCACCCTTGGCGAAGCCGACGCGCTTGCCGAGGACGAGTGCCAGGGCGAGGGCCGCGGCACCGGCGTTGATGTGGACGGCCGTGCCGCCGGCGAAGTCGATGACGCCCATGGCGGCGATCCAGCCACCGACGGTGTTGCCGTCGGCGTCCTTCGTGAAGTTGAAGACCCAGCTGGCGACCGGGAAGTAGACGACCGTGGCCCAGACGCCGGCGAAGATCATCCACGCCCCGAACTTGGCCCGGTCGGCGATGGCGCCCGAGATGAGGGCCACCGTGATGATCGCGAAGGTGGCCTGGAAGGCGGCGAAGGCGATCGTGGGGTAGGCGCCGGTCGGGTCCAGGCTGTCCTCGAAGGCGGCGCCGAGGCCGAGGTTCGCGACGTCGAGGCCGATCAGGCCCTGGATGCCCACGAAGCTCTCGCTCCCACCGGGGATCGAGGTCGGGTTGCCGAAGGCGATCGCGTAGCCGAAGAGCACCCACAGGACGCCGATGAGGCCCATCGCGCCGAAGCTGAGCATCATCATGCTGATGACGCTCTTGGCCTTGACGAGGCCGCCGTAGAAGAAGGCCAGGCCGGGGGTCATGAGCAGCACGAGTGCCGCGCAGATCAACATGAAGGCGGTGTTGCCTTGGTCCATGGGTGGGTCACCTCTCGAGTTTCGGAGCCGGGGAGGCACCGACGTCGAGGTCGACCGTGTGGGTTCACGGGCTGTGGTGACGAACGCTCTCGTCCGGTGCGGCCCCCAGTGTCGCGGGGAGAGGTTTCGGGCCGTGTGCGGGATTGTTTCCCCGATGTAACACGATTCGGGCGCAGGTAAACAACGTGTTACCGGATGCCCGGTGCGGGGTGGGGATCTCGTCAGAGCGAGGTCAGGGCCACCAGGCGCGACACGGCGCGCAGGTACTTCTTGCGGTAGCCGCCGGCGAGCATCTCGTCCGAGAAGACGTGGTCGAGGGGCGTGCCCGAGGCGACCACCCGGATCTGCGCGTCGTACAGGCGGTCCACGAAGGCCACGAGGCGCAGGGCGTCCACCTGGCTCGTGAGGACGTGGACGTCACGCAGCCCCACCGCGTCGAGGTCGTCGACGAGCTTCACGTACTTGCTGGGGTGGACCGTCGCGAGGTGGGCGACCACCCCGTCGAAGTCGTCGAGCGACACGGTCCCGCCGAGGCCGGCCGCCGCCGCGTCGACGTCGTCGACCACGTGCGCCCGGGCCTCGACCTCGCGACGTCGGTAGTCGTCCCCGTCGATGCGCAGGGTGAGGAACTTGTCGCTCAGCCCCTGGATCTCGCGGAGGAAGTCGGCGGCGGCGAACCGGCCCTCACCGAGGGCGTTGGGCGGCGTGTTCGAGGTGGCGGCGATGCGCGTGCCGTCGTCGGCCAGGTCGCCGAGCAGTCGGGTCATCATCATCGTGTCGCCCGGGTCGTCGAGCTCGAACTCGTCGATGCAGACGAGGGCGGCGCCCTTCAGCTGCGACGCGGCCCCGGCGTAGCCGACGGCGCCGACCAACGCGGTGTACTCGATGAACGTGCCGAAGTACCGCCGGCCGGGCGTGCGGTTCCAGAGGGCGGCGAGCAGGTGGGTCTTGCCCACGCCGAAGCCGCCGTCGAGGTACAGGCCGGGACGCACGGCCGGGGCAGCCGGCTTCTTGCGGAACAGGCCCCTCCGCGGCGCGTCGGGACCCGCGCCTCCGAACGCCGTCACGGCGGCCACCGCCTCGGCCTGGGAGGCGAAGGCCGGGTCGGGACGGTAGTTCTCGAGCGAGGCCTCCGCGAACTGACGAGGAGGCACGAGTTGCGTCACGATCTCGGCCCCCGTGATCGTCGGGGTGCGGTCGCTCAGCGAGACGAGGGTGCTGACGGATTCGGGGGGCATGGGCGCGGCCTCGCGGTGGGGTGGGCGGGGATCTGTGTCAGAGTCGTACGGTTCCCGGGCGACGGTCACGCGGCATGCGTAACCTCGACGGGGCCGACCAGAGGCGATCCTACGCCGCCGGGCACCACGCGTCGCCCGGCGTCGGCTCCACCCCGACCCCCGCACAAGGAGACACCATGGCCGTCGAGCACGACACGTCCGCCCGCTTCGGCGAGTACGCCCATCCCGAGCGTCTCGTCGGCACCGAGTGGCTGCAGCAGCACCTCGGCACCCCCGGGCTCGTCGTCGTCGAGTCCGACGAGGACGTCCTCCTGTACGAGACCGGCCACATCGTCGGCGCCGTCAAGATCGACTGGCACCTCGACCTCAACGACCCGGTGCAGCGCGACTACGTCGACGGCGAGGGCTTCGCCGCGCTGATGAGCCGCAGCGGCATCACGCGCGACAGCACGGTCGTCATCTACGGCGATAAGAACAACTGGTGGGCCGCGTACGCGCTGTGGGTCTTCTCGCTCTTCGGGCACGAGGACGTCCGTCTGCTCGACGGCGGCCGCGCGAAGTGGGAGGCCGAGGGACGCGACTACACGACCGAGGCGCCCGAGGTCGAGGCCACCGACTACCCCGTCGTCGAGCGGGACGACAGCGTCATCCGCGCCTACAAGGACGACGTGCTGGCGCACCTCGGCAAGCCCCTGATCGACGTGCGCTCGCCCGAGGAGTTCTCCGGCCAGCGCACCACGGCCCCGGCCTACCCCGACGAGGGCGCTCTGCGGGCCGGTCACATCCCGAGCGCCCAGAACGTGCCGTGGGGCAAGGCCGCGGCCGACGACGGCACCTTCCGGCCGCTCGCCGAACTCGACGCCATCTACCGCGACGGGGCGGGCCTCTCCGACGGCGACGAGGTCGTCGCCTACTGCCGCATCGGTGAGCGGTCGAGCCACACCTGGTTCGTCCTGACGCACCTGATGGGCTTCGAGGACGTGCGCAACTACGACGGCTCCTGGACCGAGTGGGGCAGCGCCGTGCGGGTCCCCATCGTGCAGGGCACCGAGCCGGGCGAGGTGCCGGCCCGGTGACCGACGCGGCCCTGCCCGAGGCGCTCGTCGAGATCCGCGAGGAGTTCCTCGCCCTCGACGTGCGGAACCGTCTTCAGTTGTTGCTCGAGTTCTCGAACGAGCTGCCCGAGCTGCCCGCCCGGTACGCCGACCATCCCGACCTGCTCGAACGGGTGGTCGAGTGCCAGTCCCCCGTGTTCCTGTTCGTCGAGGTCACCGACGGTCGGGTGCACCTGCACGCGACGGCACCGCGCGAGGCGCCGACGACCCGGGGCTTCGCCTCGATCCTCGCCCAGGGGCTCGACGGACTGACCGTCGAGCAGGTGCTCGACGACGTCCCCGACGACTACCCGCAGACGATCGGCCTGACCGAGGCCGTGAGCCCGCTGCGCATCCGCGGCATGACCGCGCTGCTCGGCCGCGCCAAGCGTCAGATCCGCGAACGGACCGCCGTCGCGTGACGCTCCGGGTGCTGCACGCCCTCGGACGTCCCGGCGACGTCGGGCTCGAGCTCGAGATCGACGAGGACTCGACCCCCGCCCGGATCCGCGAGCTGTACGCCCCGCCGAGCGAGACGTGGCTGCGACTCAACCTGATCGCGGCGGTCAGCGGTGACGCCGCGGGGTCCGACGGCACCTCCGAGACGCTGAGCAACGCCACCGACCGCACGATCCTGGCCGCCATCCGCTCGCTCGCCGACGGTGTCCTCGTCGGTGCGGCGAGCGTGCGCGCCGAGGGCTACCGGGTGCCGAAGTCCTCGCGACTCGTCGTCGTCACGGCGTCGGGCGACCTCTCCGGCCACCGGATGGACCCGGCCGAAGCCGAGCGGGTCGTCGTGGTCTGCCCCGAATCCGCGCGGGCACGGGTCCGCGAGACCCTCGGTGAGGCGATCTGGGCGACCGCCCGCGTGTTGACGGCAACCGACGACGGCGGCCGGTTGGAGCCCGCCGCGATCCTCCGGTGCCTGCGCGAGCAGCGCCTCCGTTCGCTCGTCTGCGAGGGCGGCCCCTCGCTCGCCGGGCAGTTCCTCCGGGACGGCCTCGTCGACGAGCTGTGCCTGTCGACTTCGCCGGTCGTGATCGGCAGCGGCCTGCCCGTCTTCGGTCGCGAACGTTTCGACCCGGCGTCGCTCGTCCTCGGCCAATTGCTGGTCGACGAGCAGAGCACGCTCTACGCGCGGTGGTCGGTGGACGGTGGACCCGCGAGTCGCTGACGGTCGAGCCATCGACCGATCGCCCCCTCGAACCGCTCGGGGTCGAGGTTCCAGAGCTTGGTGTGCCGGGCGACGTCGAACACCTCGAAGGTCACGATGTCGGGCCGCGCCTCGGCCAGCGCGTGTGACGCGGTGGACGGCACGAAGCCGTCGTCGTCGCTGTGCAGCACCAGCACCGGGAGGTCGAGCTCGCCCGCGCGCGAGACGAGGTCGAGCCGGTCGAAGTCGATGGGCTCGGCGCTGCCGGCCAGCCGGCAGAGCAGGGGCGACCCCAGGAGGCGCAGCACCAGACCCTGGACGACCCCCGGCACCCGCATGGCCGCGCCCTGGTAGGCGAGCGTCGTCCGCCAGTCGACGACGGGCGACTCGAGCACGAGACCCGAGACGGCGCCGCGCAGGGTGGAGCGGGTGGCGGCCTGCAGCACCAGCGCTCCACCCATGGACCAGCCCATCAGCACGACGGACCTCGCCCCGTGGTCGAGGGCGAACCGGATCGCCGCCTCGACGTCGCGCCACTCGGAGTCGCCCAGCGCGTAACGGCCGTCGGGCGAACGGGGCGCCTCGCCGTCGTTGCGGTACGACACGAGGAGCGAGGTGAAGCCCTCTCGCCGGAAGACCGGTGCCGCACGGATCGTCTCGGCGCGCGTCACCCCGCGACCGTGAACCCCGATCATCCACGGGCCGTCGAGCCCGCCCTCGGCGGGGACCAGCCAGGCGGGCGCCGGACCGACCTCGGTGTCGACCACGACCTCGTCGGCCGTGAGGCCCGCGTCGTGCGGCGTCGGGTACAGCCAGCCGCCGATGCGACCCCGGTGGGCGCGCCGCAGGCCGGATGCCTCGACTCCTTCGACGCCCCCGACGCCGTCCTCGTGTTCGACCCGACGTTCGACGTACCGGCCGTCGTCGTGCACCACCTCGCCGATGCGGGCGTGCCCTCGGCCCCGGTCGTACCAGAAGCTGTAGCGACCGGGGAGGCGCGTGTCGGGCGTCGAACGCAGGGTGATCGTCCCGGCCACGGCGTCGTGGGCCTCGATGCGCACGTCGTCGCGTCGCCTCCGGGCAGGGGTGACGATCTTCCGGGCCATGGCGACGATCCCCGAGACGATGGCTGTGGACGACACCACCACGGTGCCCCCGACCGCGATCAAGACGACGGCGAGCGGGCCGACGCCCCGTCGACCGGTGGATGCGGGGCGGTTCACGGGCGGCTCCTCGGACGGCGTGAGATGGAGCGGGGAGACCTGTGGATCTGCTGAGCCGGGCGCGGCGTGCCGCGGGGGTCGCCCTCGGGATCGACCCTAGTCTTCCAGGGTGTCCGAGATCCCCCCGACGTCGACCCGCCCGCCCGCGTTCGCCGCGGCCGTCGAGTCCGTCCACCGTGCCGCCGCGCGGGACGCCCTCACCGTGACCGAGATCCCCGCTCCGAACGGCCTCGCGCCCCACGCCCTGGCCCTCGCCGGGGACGTCATCGGCGCGTCGGGTCGCCCGGACCCCGACCTCGGCACCGGACGCTTCGTGCTGCTCTACGACGACGACGAACCCGAGGCGTGGGGCGGACCCTTCCGGGTCGTCAGCTTCGCGCAGGCGCCCCTCGAGACCGAGATCGCCCTCGATCCGTTCGTGGCCGACGTCGCGTGGTCCTGGCTCGTCGACAGCCTCGACGCCCGCGGTGCCGTCTACGACCAGGCATCGGGCACCGCCACCAAGATCCTCTCGACCGGATACGGTGAGCTGGCCAGCCACGGTGACGGGGCCCAGCTCGAACTCCGGGCGTCCTGGAGCCCCGCCACCACCGACCTGGCCCCGCACATCGAGGCCTGGAGCGAGCTGATCTGCACGCTCGCCGGCCTGCCCCCGACGGTCGAGGGCGTCACCCTCCTCGCCTCGAGGCGGGTCGGACGAGACTGAACCACCGGAACAGAACAGCGCCCCCGGAGAGAACAGCGGAGACATGACCACAGCGACACCAGACGAGGCCGCACCAGACGCGGCGGCGGCCGACGCGGCAGCACCCCACGGCTCCGAGCCGCGCGACACCCGTCCCCGGGTCTCCGTCCGACCCGTCGTCGAGACCGCCGACTCGCAGCACGGCGAGGTGACCGTCATCGACGACCGCGAGGGGTACCTCGCCGCCGTCGAGGCGATCCGCGCCGGGACCGGGCCGGTCTCGATCGACGCCGAGCGCGCCTCCGGCTATCGCTACTCGCAGCGGGCCTACCTCATCCAGGTGTTCCGACGCGGCTCGGGGGTGTTCCTCCTCGACCCACCCGCCATCGGCTCGTTCGCCGAACTGCAAGCCGTCATCGGCGACGAGGAGTGGGTGCTCCACGCCGCCAGCCAGGACCTCGCGTGCCTGCGCGAGGTCGGCCTCGATCCGAGCCGCATCTTCGACACCGAACTGGGTGCGCGCCTCGCCGGGCTCCCCAAGGTCGGGCTCGGTGCCGTCGTCGAGCAGCTCCTGGGCGTCCACCTCGCGAAAGAACACAGTGCCGCCGACTGGTCGACGCGACCGTTGCCGCAGAGCTGGCTCGTCTACGCGGCTCTCGACGTCGAGCTGCTCGTCGACCTCCGGGACGCCATGGAGGCGGTCCTCGCGGACGCGGGCAAGCTCGAGATCGCGCGCCAGGAGTTCGACGCGACCCTGAGGCGGGAGGCCAAGCCCGCGAAGGTCGACCCGTGGCGTCGACTGACCGGGCTGCACAGCCTGCGCGGGTCCCGGTCCCTCGCCGTGGCTCGTGAACTCTGGCAGGCGCGGGACGACTACGCGCGCGAGATCGACACGGCCCCGGGCCGTCTCGTCCCGGACTCCTCGCTCCTGGCCGCCACGAAGGCGATGCCCACCGACAAACGGTCCCTCGCCGGCATCAAGGAGTTCGTCGGCCGCGCCAGTCGCAGTGAGCTGGACCGTTGGTTCGCGGCGATCGAACGCGGCCGTGAGACGACGGACCTGCCCTCGCACCGGGGGCCCGCGAGCGACACCCTCCCCCCGCCCCGATCGTGGGCGGACAAGAACCCGCTGGCCGACGCGCGCTACAAGGCCGTCCGCCCCAAGGTGACCGAGATCGCCGAGGGGCTCGACCTGCCGGTCGAGAACCTGCTCACACCCGAGACCCTGCGCCGGCTGGCCTGGGACCCGCCCATCCCCTTCGACGCACCGACCATCGCGGCCGCCCTGGTCGAGCTCGGTGCGCGGACCTGGCAGGTCGAGGCCGTGGCCGAGGCGGTCGCCGAGGCCTTTGTCGACGCCCACCAAGAGCCCGAGGCGACGGGCGACGGCGCTTCGTAGGATTGCTCGAACGATTCTCGGGCCCCCGGCGTCGTCCCTAAGATCAGGACCAGATCCTGACACTGGAGGCACTGTGGCCGAGAGCAACGATGTCGTGTTCGTCGACGGGGTACGCACCCCGTTCGGTCGGGCCGGCGACAAAGGCATGTACTGGCAGACCCGCGCCGACGACCTGGTCGTCAAGGCGATGAAGGGTCTGCTCGAGCGAAACCCGTCCCTACCGCCCGAACGCATCGACGACGTCGCCATCGCGGCGACCACGCAACAGGGCGATCAAGGCCTCACCCTCGGACGCACGACGGCGCTCCTCGCTGGTCTCCCCCAGTCCGTGCCCGGGTACGCCATCGACCGGATGTGCGCCGGCGCCATGACGAGCGTGACGAGCGTCGCCGGCGGCATCGCCTTCGGCGCGTACGACGTCGCCCTCGCCGGCGGGGTCGAGCACATGGGGCGTCACCCCATGGGGTTCGCCGCCGACCCCAATCCGCGCTTCGCCGCCGAGAAGCTCGTCAGCGGCGAGGCCCTGAACATGGGCAACACCGCGGAGCGCATCCACGACCGGTTCCCCCAGCTCACGAAGGAGCGCTCCGACCGGTACGCCCTGCGATCGCAACAAAAACTCGCAGCGGCCTACGACGCCGGCCAGATCCAACCCGACCTCGTCCCGGTGGCCATCAAGACGGACCAGGGCTGGGGGCTCGCCACCCGTGACGAGGCGCCTCGACCCGAGACCACGTTGGAGGGTCTCGCCGGGCTGCGCACGCCCTTCCGGCCGCACGGCCGCGTCACGGCGGGCAACTCGTCGGGTCTCAACGACGGGGCGACGGTCAGCCTGATGGCGTCGGGTGCCGCGGCGAAGGAACTCGGGCTCACCCCCAAGATGCGCCTCGTCAGCTTCGCCTTCGCCGGCGTCGAGCCCGAGATCATGGGCATCGGTCCCGTGCCGTCCACCGAGAAGGCCCTCCGCAAGGCCGGGCTGTCGATCGACGACATCGGCCTCTTCGAACTGAACGAGGCGTTCGCGGTGCAGGTCCTCTCCCTGCTCGACCACTTCGGCATCGACGACGACGACCCGCGCGTGAACCCCTGGGGCGGGGCCATCGCCGTCGGTCACCCCCTCGCGTCCTCGGGCGTGAGGCTGATGATCCAGCTCGCCCGCCAGTTCGAGCAGCACCCCGAGGTGCGGTACGGCCTCACGGCCATGTGCATCGGCCTCGGCCAGGGCGGCAGCGTCATCTGGGAGAACCCCCACTACTCGAAGAAGGCGGCACGCGCATGAGCACGGCGACCGAACAACTGACCGAGCTGTCGGCCGACGAGGTTGTCACGCATTCCTACGTCCGCGACGTGCCGTTGCCCTCCGGCGGCGTCCTGGCACTCATCACCCTCGACAACGGCCGCGACCACACCCGGCCGAGCACGCTGGGGCCCGCGACGCTGCACGAGTTCGGCGCGACCCTCGACGCCGTCCGCAGCCGCGCCTCCTCGGGTGAGATCGCGGCGATCGCCGTCACGGGCAAGCCGTACTTCCTGGCGGCGGGTGCCGACCTCAGCAAGGTGAGCGCCATCCCCAGCCGTGACGTCGCCCGCGAGCTCGCCCGACTCGGCCACGCCGTGCTCGGCAAGCTGCACGACGCCCCGGTACCGACGTTCGTCTTCGTCAACGGGCTCGCCCTGGGCGGTGGCGTCGAGATCGGGCTGCACGCCGACTACCGGACGGTCGACTCGTCGGCCGCCGCCATCGCCCTGCCGGAGGTCTTCCTCGGCATCATCCCCGGGTGGGGTGGCGCCTGGTTGTTGCCGAACCTGATCGGCATCGAGAACGCCATCAAGGTCGTCATCGAGAACCCCTTGAAGAACAACCGCACCCTGAAGCCCGCCCAGGCGCTCGAAATCGGCATCGTCGACGCGATGTTCGGCCCCGCGTCGTTCCTCGAGGACAGCATCCGGTGGGCCGACGGGGTGCTGACCGGCCGCGTCAGCGTCAAGCGGCCGAACGTGCCGGGCAGGCTCGAGCGTGCCGTCAAGTGGGACGTCGCGATCTCGGTGGCGCGCAAGTCGCTCGAGTCGAAGATCGGCACCGTCGCGAAGTCGCCCTACGCCGCCCTTGACCTGCTGAAGGCCGCGAAGAACACCGACCGGACGACCGGCTTCGCGGCCGAGGACGAAGCGCTGGCCGACCTCGTGGCAGGCGACCAGTTCCACGCCAGCATGTACGCCTTCGATCTCGTCCAGAAGCGGGCCAAGAAGCCCGCCGGTGCGCCCTCCCCCGACCTCGCCCGGAAGATCGGCAAGGTGGGCATCGTCGGGGCCGGACTCATGGCGAGCCAGTTCGCGCTGCTCTTCGTGCGCCGTCTGCGCGTCCCGGTCGTCATCACCGACCTCGACCAGGCTCGGGTCGACGCGGCACTCGCCCGCATCAGAGGCGAGATCGACGAGTTGCAGGGCGGGGGGAGGATCTCGCGGGACGAGTCCAACCGCCTCAAGGCGCTCATCACGGGCACGACCGATCTCGCCGACTTCGCCGACGCCGACTGGGTCATCGAGGCCGTGTTCGAAGAGTTGTCGGTCAAGCAGGAGGTGTTCGCGAACGTCGAGGCCGTCGTCTCGGACACCACGGTGCTGGCGACCAACACGTCGTCGCTCAGTGTCGAGCAGATCGGGGCGCGCCTCGCTCATCCCGAGCGACTGGTCGGATTCCACTTCTTCAACCCGGTCGCGGTGATGCCCCTCGTCGAGGTCGTCAAGACCCCGGCGACCGACGACGAGACGCTGAGCACGGCGATGGTGACGGCGAAGGCCCTGCGGAAGAACGCCGTCATCACGGCCGACACCCCGGGGTTCGTGGTCAACCGGATCCTGGCCAAGCTGCTGGGCGAGGCCATGCACGCCGTCGAGACGGGGACGCCGTTCGAGGTCGTCGATCGGGCGACGGCGCCGTTCGGCCTCCCGATGACGCCGTTCGAGTTGCTCGAGCTGGTGGGACTGACCGTCGGGGCGCACGTCCTCGACACCCACCATGCCGCCTTCCCCGACCGGTTCTTCGCCAGTGACGGACTGCACCGCCTGGCCGAGCACGGCACGATCTTCGAACGCGACTCGAAGGGCCGTCGCAAGGGATTCGACAAGAAGGCCGTCGCCCTCGCCGCCGGACCGGGAACGGCCCTGACCGACGACGAGTTGCGCATCCGCATCGAGGACGGTCTCGCCGACGAGGTCGGGCGCATGCTCGACGACCACGTCGTGGCCGCGGCCGAGGACATCGACCTCTGCCTGATCCTCGGCGCCGGGTACCCGTTCCAGATGGGCGGGGTCACGCCGTACCTCGACCGGGTCGGTGCCTCACGCCGGGTGCGGGGTCGCGACTTCCACGATCCGGCGGTCCGCGGCGTCGAGTAGACCACCCACGCCAAACGCCCCGTCTCGAGAGGGACGGGGCGTTCGACGTCTGTCGTGCGGCGTGACACCGCACCGGGGCTCAGTCGTGCCGGGCGTCCTCGTGCCGGGATGCGGCAGCGGTCTCGTCCAGTGGCCTCGCCACCGGGATCCGGCTGCCGAGCACCTGGGCGACGACGTCGCGAGCGATGTGCTGCGGCGTGAGGCCGGCCTCGTCGAGGATCTCGGCCCGGGACCCGTGTTCGAGGAACTCGTCGGGCAGTCCCAACTCGGTCACGGCCGTGTCGATGCCTGCGCCACGGAGGTCCTGTCGCACACGGGTGCCGATCCCGCCCACCCGCACGCCGTCCTCGATCGTGATGACGAGCCGGTGGGCCGCGGCCAGCTCGATGATGCTGGCCGGGACGGGGACGACCCATCGAGGATCGACGACCGTGGCACCGATGCCCTGGGCCTCCAGTCGTTCGGCGACCTCGAGTCCGATGCCGGCCATCGGGCCGACGCAGACGATGAGGACGTCGTCACGGCCGGTGCGTCGCAGCACCTCGACACCGTCCTCGAGTCGTTCGACGGCGTCGTGCTCGACGCCGACGGCGCCTTTCGAGAACCGGATGACGGTGGGAGCGTCGTCGACCGCCACGGCCTCCCGGAGCTCTTCGCGGAGTCGCGTCGCGTCACGAGGGGCGGCCAGACGGATGTGCGGCACGATCTGCAGGAGGGCGAGGTCCCACATTCCGTGGTGGCTCGGGCCGTCCGGTCCGGTCACACCGGCGCGGTCCAGGACGAAGGTGACACCGGCCCGGTGGAGGGCGACGTCCATCAGCACCTGGTCGAAGGCTCGGTTCACGAAGGTGGCGTACAGCGCGACGACGGGGTGCAGTCCACCGAACGCGAGACCCGCGGCACTCGTGACCGCGTGCTGTTCGGCGATGCCGACGTCGAAGACCCGCTTCGGGAACCGTTCGGCGAGCTTGTGCAGGCCCACGGGACGCAGCATCGCCGCCGTGATGCCGACGACCTTCTCGTCGTGCTCGGCGATGTCGACGATCTCGTCGGCGAAGACCGACGTCCACGACGGCGAGGTGGCCGCCTCGAGGGGTTCGCCCGTCTCGGGGTCGATCTGCCCGACCGCGTGGAACTGGTCGGCGACGTCGGCGCGCGCCGGATCGAATCCCCGGCCCTTCTCGGTGATGGCGTGCACGATCACGGGCGCCCCGTAGTTCTTCGCCTGGAGCAGCGCTTCTTCCATGGCGACCTGGTCGTGACCGTCGACCGGCCCGATGTACTTGATGTCCAGGTTCGAGTAGAGGGCCTCGTTGTTCGTGAACCGGCTCAGGAAGCCGTGCAGGCCACCCCGGACGCCGCGGTAGACCGCACGACCCGGATGTCCGAGTCGGTCGAAGACGGCCCTGCTGCCGACGTGGAGCTCGCGGTAGGCCTGGCGGGTGCGGACCGTGTTGAGGAAACGGGCCATTCCTCCGATGGTCGGGGCGTAGGACCGGCCGTTGTCGTTGACCACGATGGTGAGGCGACGGTCGTTGTCGTCGCTGATGTTGTTCAGGGCTTCCCACGTCATGCCCCCGGTCAACGCGCCGTCGCCCACGACGGCGACCACGTGCCGATCGTCCCGGCCCGTCAGTTGGAAGGCCCGGGAGATGCCGTCGGCCCACGAGAGCGAACTCGAGGCGTGTGAGCTCTCGACGATGTCGTGCTCGGACTCGGACCGCTGCGGGTATCCGGCGAGACCGCCCCGGAGCCGGAGCCCCGAGAAGTCCTGGCGACCGGTGAGGAGCTTGTGGACGTACGACTGGTGGCCGGTGTCGAAGACGAAGGCGTCGTGCGGCGAGTGGAACACCCGGTGCATGGCCAACGTCAACTCGACGACGCCGAGGTTCGGCCCGAGGTGGCCCCCGGTCTTCGACACTTCGGTCACGAGGAACCGGCGGATGTCGGCGGCCAGTTCGACCATCTGTTCGTTCGTCAGGCGGTCGAGGTCACGAGGCCCCGTGATCGTCTGCAGCAGGCTCATGCTGGCCTTCCCTCTCGGCCCTCTCGGGCATCCCGCCAGTCTAGGCACGCGACCGGCGAGAACGCCGTGCGACCCCCGGACGACGCGGGCGATCGTCCGGGGGCCTGGTCACTGCGGGGTCCGTCGCTCAGACCAGGCTGCGCAGGACGTACTGCAGGATGCCACCGTTGCGGTAGTAGTCGGCCTCGCCGGGGGTGTCGATGCGTACGACGGCGTCGAACTCGACCGGCTGCTTGCCCGCGGGCGAATGGGTGGTGGGGGTCGCCGTGACGTGGACCGTCTTCGGCGTCGTGCCCTCGTTGAGCTGCTCGATGCCGACGATGTCGATCTGCTCCGTGCCGTCGAGACCGAGCGACTCCCAGCTCTCGCCCTGCGGGAACTGCAGGGGAACCACTCCCATGCCGATCAGGTTCGATCGGTGAATGCGTTCGAAGCTCTCGGTGATGACCGCCTTGACCCCGAGCAGGCTCGTGCCCTTCGCGGCCCAGTCCCGGGACGAGCCCGAGCCGTACTCCTTGCCGCCCAGGATGACCAAGGGCGTGCCCTGCTCCTGGTAGCGGGCACTGGCGTCGTAGATGAACGACTGCGGCCCCTCGGCCTGGGTGAAGTCGCGGGTGTAGCCACCCTCGACCCCGTCCAGCAACTGGTTCTTGAGGCGGATGTTCGCGAACGTGCCCCGGATCATGACCTCGTGGTTGCCTCGACGGGACCCGTACGAGTTGAAGTCCTTGCGGTCCACGCCGTGCTCGTCGAGGTAGTGGCCGGCCGGGCTGTCGACCTTGATCGACCCGGCGGGGCTGATGTGGTCGGTCGTGACCGAGTCGCCGAGCTTGGCCAGCACGCGGGCGCCCTGGATGTCGGTCACCGGCGTGGTCTCGATCGTCATGCCCTCGAAGTACGGAGGTTTGCGCACGTAGGTCGACTCGGAGTCCCACTCGAAGGTGGCGCCCGTCGGGGTCGGCAGGGAGCGCCAGCGCTCGTCGCCGTCGAACACCCCGGCGTACTCGTGGGTGAACATCCCCGTGTCGATGGACGAGTCGATCGTCTGCTGCACCTCGGCCGCGTCGGGCCAGATGTCGCGGAGGTAGACGTCGGAGCCGTCGTCGGCGGTGCCCAGGGCGTCGTTCTCGAAGTCGAAGTTCATCGACCCGGCGAGGGCGTACGCGATGACGAGCGGCGGGCTGGCGAGGTAGTTCATCTTGACGTCGGGGTTGATGCGACCCTCGAAGTTGCGGTTGCCCGACAGGACGGCCGTGACGGCGAGGTCGTTGTCCTGCACCGCCGTCGAGATCTCGTCGAGCAGCGGGCCCGAGTTGCCGATGCAGGTCGTGCAGCCGTAGCCGACGGTGTAGAAACCGAGGTCCTCGAGATAGGTGGTCAGGCCGGCCTTCTCGTAGTAGTCCGTGACGACCTTCGACCCGGGCGCGAGGGTCGTCTTGACCCACGGCTTGGCCTTGAGCCCCTTCTTGCTGGCGTTGCGGGCGAGCAGGCCCGCGGCGAGCATGACGGAGGGGTTCGACGTGTTCGTGCACGACGTGATGGCAGCGATGGCCACGGCGCCGTGGTCGAGCGTGAACGTCGAGCCGTCGCCGAGTGCCACGGAGGTGGGCTTGGAGACCTTGGCCGGTGCGTGCGACGTGTGCGAGATCGAGTGCGGCTGGGCGTCGTCGTCGTCCTCGGCCGTGAAGCCGATCGGGTCGGAGGCCGGGAACGTGCCCTCGACCGCGGCGTCGACGTGCGAGTGGTCCGTCGTGGCGTAGTTCTCGAGGTCGACCTCGAACTGCGACTTGGCCTCGGTGAGTTCGATGCGGTCCTGCGGACGCTTCGGCCCGGCGATGGACGGGACGACCGTCCCGAGGTCGAGCTCGAGGTACTCGCTGAACACGGGTTCGGTCGAGGGGTCGTGCCACAGTCCCTGCAGCTTGGAGTACTGCTCGACGAGGTCGATCTGCTCCTCGGAGCGCCCGGTCAGACGCAGGTAGTCGAGGGTCACGTCGTCGATCGGGAAGATCGCCGCCGTCGAACCGAACTCGGGGCTCATGTTGCCGATGGTCGCCCGGTTGGCCAGGGGCACCTCGGCGACGCCTTCGCCGTAGAACTCGACGAACTTGCCGACGACGCCGTGCCGGCGCAGCTGCTGCGTGATGGTGAGCACCACGTCGGTCGCCGTCACGCCGGTCGGAATCGAGCCGGAGAGCTTGAAGCCGACGACCTTGGGGATCAACATCGACACGGGCTGACCGAGCATCGCGGCCTCGGCCTCGATGCCCCCGACGCCCCAGCCGAGCACGCCCAGGCCGTTGACCATCGTCGTGTGCGAGTCGGTGCCGACGAGGGTGTCGGGGTACGCCTGCAGCACTCCGCCGACCTCGCGGCTGTAGGTGACGCGCGCCAGGTACTCGATGTTGACCTGGTGGACGATGCCGGTGCCCGGCGGGACGACCTTGAAGTCGTCGAAGGCCGTCTGTCCCCAGCGGAGGAACTGGTACCGCTCGCCGTTGCGCTCGTACTCGATCTCGACGTTGCGTTCGAGCGCGTTCTCGGAGCCGAAGAGGTCCGCGATGACCGAGTGGTCGATGACGAGCTCGGCCGGTGCCAGCGGGTTGATCTTGGTCGGGTCTCCGCCGAGCTCGGCGACGGCCTCTCGCATGGTGGCGAGGTCGACGATGCAGGGCACCCCCGTGAAGTCCTGCATGACCACGCGCGCCGGCGTGAACTGGATCTCGGTGTCGGGCTCGGCGGTGGGCTGCCACGAGCCGAGGGCCCGGATCTGGTCACCCGTGACGTTCGCACCGTCCTCGGTGCGGAGCAGGTTCTCGAGCAGGACCTTGAGGCTGAACGGAAGCGTCGAAGAACCCTCGACCGCGTCGATGCGGTAGACCTCGTAGTCGGTGGACCCGACCGTGAGGGTGTTCTTCGAGCCGAAACTGTTGATTGCAGACACGTGCCGTCTCCCTTGCTGACTACGCCCTCATCTTGGCCGGTGCGCGCGACGCCCACCAGCGAGGTCAGCCTAAGTCCGCGGGGTGTCCCCGGGGCCGATCCCAGCGATTTGTCTCGATGTCGAGACAAAACATAGCACCAGGAGGCGCGGGTCAGGCCGAGGGGCCCCGCGCGTCGTCCGCCGCCTCGCGTCCGCGGTAGACCGTCCGCACGAGGAGCCAGGTCACCCAGAGCAACCCCGCGTAGAGGGGCACGCCCATGACGAGCTTGAGCGTCCCGAGGAGAGCGACGTCCCCGGCCAGCCACAGCGGCACCTGGACGGCGAGGCGGGCGGCGAACAGTCCGGCCCACAACCAGGTGGCCAGGACGAGGACGCGTCGTTTCGCCCGGTCCCCCCGCCAGCCCGTGCCGTCGTTCGTGAGGAGTCCGACCACGATGCCGATGAGCGGCCAGCGCACGGCGATGCTGACGAGCATCGCGGCGAGCGACGCGGCGTTGATCAGGAGGCCGGGCACGAAGTTGTTCTCGGCACGGCCGGAGAGCAAGGCGATCCCCGCGGAGAGGGCGATGCCGAAGACACCCGCGAGGGCCTGGGCGACCGGACCGCGCTGGACCGCGCGTGCGACGACGAACGCCACGGCCAGGACCAGCGGGATGAGGACCGACGGGACGACGTCCTGCGTGATCGTGTAGACGACCACGAAGCCGAGCCCGGGGACGATGGACTCGACGAGCCCCCGCACCCCGCCGATGGCGGTGAGCAGCGCCGACGCCGTCGGGACCTCGCCGGGGGCGACCTGGCCGATGCCGGCCCGTCGGGCGGCGGCTTGCAACTGGGCCGCGAGCGACACCCGGGGGTCGTCGAGCGGCGACGGATCAGCCGGATCGGGCCGGTCGTCGGACGCGGACACGTCGGGTCAGACGACCGAGGGCGTGGTGCCCGGGGCGTCGGTCGGGCCGGCCTTCGGCATCGACAGCGGGATCAGCTCGCGCGGAGGCATCGGGGTCGTCCCGCGGACCACGACGATGCTGCGGAAGAGTTCTTCGATCTTCTCGGCAGCGTCGCCTTCGTGAGCCGCGTCGCCCGCGATCACGCCGCGGAGGAACCAGCGGGGCCCGTCGACGCCGATGAAGCGTGCTCGCCGGGTCGTGCCGGGGTCACCGCCCATCACCGGGATCTCGGCGCGGACCTCGGGACCGAAGGGCCCCTCGACCTCGGCCGTCGTGCCGCCCTGCTTCTCGATCTGCTCGCTGATCTGACCTCGGATCTCGTTCCAGAGTCCCGTCGTGCGGGGCGCCGCGAACGGCTGCACCTGCAGCGTCGACTTGGCGAAGTCGAGGCCGACGGCGACGACCCTCTTGCTTCCCTCTTCGACTTCGAGTCGGAGGTGGAGCCCTTCGCGGGGCAGGATCTTGACGCCACCGAGATCGACGTACGGGCGGACGGGGTTGGCCTCGGTCTCGTCCAGCGGGCCCACCTCGGAGCGGTCCGCGGGTGCCGACTTGGAGTCGTCGAACACCTCGACCTCGGCGTCGTCGAGGGACTCGATGTCGATCTCGACGTCGGCGACGTCGGCCGACTCGACGTCGATCTCGACTGCGGCCAGTTCTTGCTCGCGGCGTTTGGACTTCCTCACGCGGTGCCTCCTGGGTTGTGTGCGTATCCGGTGGATCCGTGACCGTCGACCCCTCGGACGCTCTCGGGGAGCGTCGCGACGGGGACGAAGGTCGCGCGGACGACCGGCATGATGACGAGCTGGGCGATCTTGTCACCGACGGCGACGTGGTGCTCGGCCTCGAGGTCGGTGTTGAGCAGCGAGACCTTGATCTCTCCGCGGTACCCCGCGTCGACGGTGCCCGGGGCGTTCACGACGGTGATGCCGTGCTTGGCGGCGAGGCCGCTGCGGGGCATGACGAACGCGGCGAAACCCTCGGGAAGGGCGATGGAGACGCCCGTGCCGACCAGGGCGCGGTGGCCGGGCCTCAGCACGAGGTCCTCGGTCGAGACCAGGTCGGCGCCGGCGTCGCCCGGGTGGGAATACACGGGCACCGACATCGCCTCGGCGGCGATGAGGACGTCGAGGGTCTGGATCACGTGTCGAGGGTAGTGCAGAAGTCTGGTCGAATGGACGTCATGAACCCCTACCGTGAGCGCCTGCTCCCGCCGCTCTCCGTCTTCGTGGCCTGCGCGCTCCTCGTCCCCGCCACCCTCCTGGTCTTCCTGCCGATCAACTCGACGGTCGGCGTGGTGATGGCCGTCGTGTTCTACGCGGCCGCCGTCGTCCTGCTCGTCCTGACCTCGCCCGTGCTGACGATCGACGACGATGGCTTCACCGCGGGGCGGGCCCGTCTGTTCGCCCACGAGATCGGTGACGCCGAGGGCTTCACCGGCGCCGACGCGACACGAGAAAGAGGGCCCCGGCTCGACGCGCGAGCCTGGACCCTCTTCCGGGGGTGGGTGCGACCGGTGGTCAAGATCTCGTTGACGGACCTCGACGACCCGGCGCCCTATTGGTTGGTGTCGACCCGTCGACCCGACGAGGTCGTGCGACGGTTGGAGGCGATCAGGCGGCGCACTCCCGGCAGATAGCGCCCAGCTTGGTCTCGTGGTCGAGCTGCGAACGGTGCTTGACCAGGAAGCACTCGACACAGGTGAACTCGTCGACCTGCGGGGGGAGGACGACGACGTCGAGGTCGAGGTCCGAGAGGTCCTGCCCGGCGAGCTCGAACGAGCCCGGGTTGTCGGCGTCGTCGTCGACGACGCCGGTCATCTTGTCGGGGACCCTTTCTTTGAGCCCCTCGATCGACTCCGAGCCGTCGTCGTCGTTCTTGCGAGGTGCGTCGTAGTCGGTGGCCATGCCCATCCAGTTCTTCGGTGATTCGTGTGCCCGATTCGGCGGGTGCAGTTTGCATCACTCGTTGTCGAATAGCAAACCAGTTCCCACGGCCTTTCAGCCGCCTCGGAAGAACTGACGGCACGCCCGTCGTATTCCCGTGAGAACGGCCGCCGACGTGCGACTCTTGGCACCGGATCACGACGGTGAAAGGCGTGGAAAATGCAGGATCTCAGGGTCATAGGCGTCCAGAGCGGAGCTCTGCTCGTCGCCACCGACGCCGGTGGCGAGTACCGCCTTCCCGTCACCCACACCCTCCACTCCCAGCTGAGGGCGGCCAGCCCCGGTGACGCCCCGGTCGAACGCAAGGCACCGCCCCGTGAGATCCAGGCCCTGGTCCGGGCGGGCAAGACCCCTCAGCAGGTGTCCGACCTGACCGGCGCCGACCTCGACTACGTGCACCGGTTCGAAGGGCCGGTCCTCGCCGAGCGCGCCTTCGTGCTCGAGAGCGCCAGGGCCGTCCCGGTGTCCGTCGACGACGACGCGGCGTCCGGTGTGCAGGCGACCACATTCGGAGCCGTCATCGACGAGCGACTGGACGGTGCCGAGACCTCCCAGCGCGACTGGAGCGCCTACAAGGACGCCGAGCACGGCTGGGTGGTCCACCTGGCCTTCGTCACGCACGAGGTCGAGCGCGACGCGACGTGGCGCTTCGATCCGAAGAAGTCGGTCCTCGCCCCCCTCGGCGGCGACGCCCACCGCCTCTCGCAGCACGGCGAGGACGTCGGTCCACTCGTCCCTCGTCTCCGCGCCGTCTCCCGTGAGCCGCGCCACGACGACACCTCGGGCCGTTTCGACAGCGGCGCCTTCCTGGTCGAGCAGGCCGACGCGGTCGAACTGCCGGCCGAGACCGCGACCGACCGGTTGCGTCCCGGCGTCCGTAGCACCGCCTCCTTCGCCGCCGCCAACCGGTCACCCGACGACGAGAGCGGGCACGACCAGACCGCGGACCTCCTCGAGGCGCTGAGACGCCGACGCGGAGAACGCGAGGCCGCCCGGTTCTCCGACGACGACGGGCGCCCGGACCACCAGGCCACCGGGGCGATCCGCGTGATCGACGTCCCCCTGGACGACTTCGGCCTGCCCGAAGGGGCCACCAAACCCACACCCGTGCTGCCCGACCGGTCGACCCGAGGTGACGCCCCGGCGGGTGACGCACCGGTCCAACCCACGGGCATCCGGGGCAGCCGGGGACGTGCTGGCCGACGCGAGATGCCCAGCGCGGCCCAGTCGACGAAGAAGGCGCGGGGGCGCACCTCGATGCCGAGCTGGGACGAGATCGTCTTCGGAGCGCGCACGGACGACGACCCCGCCTGACCTTCCCGGCCCGCCCCGGCGGCCACGATCACCGCCGGTAGGCGCCGAACGTCCTCAGGGGCACGAGCGTCTCGTCGTCGGACCACGATCCGTGGTGACCGACCATGGTTCCCGGAGCACCACCGCGATCTCGTCCGTCGTAGTAGGCGACGCCCCGCCGGGCGGCGACGATCACGTCGCCGATGCGGGGCAGGACCGCCGGGTCCACGGCCCCGAACCAACCGGCGTCGACGGCCTCCGACCGGGACAACACCCAGGCTCGGTCGCCTTCGGCTGCTCGCCACGCGTCGAGCACCGCATCCCGGCGGCCCTCGTCGGCATCGGGCTCGAGGTGCAGTTGCAGGCAGCGGGGCTCCCCCGCCACGTGCCTCACCCCGTCGACCAGGGCGGGCATGCCCCCGAAGACGATGCGCCTCCGTTCGGCCACGTCGACGATGCCGTGGTCGGCCGTGACGATCACCCCGACGTCGGGCGCGACCGAGGCCTCCAGCCTCCGGACCTCGCCGTCGACGCCTTCGAGGGCATCGATCCATTCGTCCGATTCCCAGCCGGCACGGTGAGCGATCATGTCGAGCTCGGGGACGTAGAGGTACACCAAGGAGGCGCGGGTCGAGTCGACGAGCATCGCCGCGGTCTCGAAGCGGTCGGCCACGCTCTCCGCCACGTCGTAGGTGGCGCCCCGGAGGATGGCCTCGGTCAGGCCGGACGAGCGGTAGCGCTTGGGGCCGACGGCGTGGGACTCCACGTCGGTGGCCGTCTCGAACAGCGTGGGACGCCGCTGCCACTCGTCGGGCCGCATGCGATCGTCCCACCCCGAGAGCTGCTTCACCACTCGATCGTTCTCGGGGTCGAGAGCCGAGTAGCCGACGAGGCCGTGCTCGCCGGGGAGTGCCCCGGTCGTCAGCGTCGTGAGCGCCGCGGCGGTGGTCGTGGGCCACCCGGACCACAGGCTGCCCTTCACCCCCGACAACGTCCGGGCGTGGCCCCGACGGGCGCCGAGGGCCGCCTGGCCGAGACCGTCCACCAGGACGACCACCGCGGCCCGCGCGGCGGGCAGGCGGAGCGCGTTCGGTTCGCCCCGCAGGGACGCGAGAGTCGAGGGCACCACGTCGGCCAGGCTCACGGCCCCACGGGGGCGCGCCGGTACGATGGAGGACACCGGCCCCAGTCTGGCACAGCGACGATCGGGTGCCCCGTCCACCCCGATCCGTGAGAAGTGCATGACCACCACCGAGAACACGAGCAGCTCCGACCACGGCGAACGCATCGAGGACATCGACGTCTCGCTCGAGATGCAGGGGTCGTTCCTCGAGTACGCGTACTCGGTCATCTACTCCCGAGCGCTGCCCGACGCCCGGGACGGCCTCAAGCCCGTCCAGCGTCGCATCCTCTACCAGATGTCGGAGATGGGCCTCCGGCCCGACAGGGGCCACGTCAAGAGCGCGCGCGTCGTCGGTGAGGTCATGGGCAAACTCCACCCGCACGGCGACACCGCGATCTACGACGCCATGGTCCGTCAGGCGCAACCCTTCACCATGCGGGTGCCGCTCATCGACGGGCACGGCAACTTCGGCTCGCTCGACGACGGGCCCGCCGCACCGCGGTACACCGAGGCTCGTCTCGCCGAGGCGTCGTTGGCCATGACCCAGGGACTCGGCGAGGACGTCGTCGACTTCGTCCCCAACTACGACAACCAGTTGATGCAGCCCGAGGTGCTTCCGGCGGCCTTCCCGAACCTGCTCGTGAACGGTGCGAGCGGCATCGCGGTGGGCATGGCGACCAACATGGCGCCCCACAACCTCGTCGAGGTCGTCGGTGCCGCCCGGCACCTGATCGACCACCCCGACGCCAGCCTGGACGACCTGATGGCTTTCGTGCCGGGTCCCGACCTGCCGACCGGCGGCACGATCGCCGGGCTGGCCGGGGTCCGCGACGCCTACGCCACGGGTCGGGGCAGCTTCAAGACCCGGGCGCGGGTCGGCGTCGAGAGCATCACCGCACGGAAGAACGGCCTCGTGGTCACCGAGCTGCCGTACCTCGTGGGGCCCGAGAAGGTGATCGAGAAGATCAAGGACGGGGTGCAGGCGAAGAAGCTCACCGGCATCACGGACGTCACCGACCTGACCGACCACAAGCACGGTCTCCGTCTCGTGATCGGCATCAAGACGGGTTTCAGCCCCGAGGCGGTCCTCGAGCAGCTCTATCGCTACACCCCGCTCGAAGACGGCTTCAGCATCAACAACGTCGCCCTGGTCGAGGGGCAGCCGCGGACCCTCGGCCTGAAGGAGATGCTCGAGGTCTACGTCGCGCACCGCCTCTCGGTCGTCACGCGTCGCAGCCGCTACCGGCTGGCCAAGAAAGAAGACCGCCTCCATCTCGTCGAGGGCCTCCTCGTCGCCATCCTCGACATCGACGAGGTCATCCAGGTGATCCGGACGAGCGACGACACGCCTGCCGCCCGGGCACGCCTGCGCGAGGTCTTCGACCTCAGCGAGATCCAGGCCGAGTACATCCTCGACCTGCAGCTGCGCCGTCTCACCAAGTTCAGCCGCATCGAACTCGAAGCCGAACGCGACGAGCTGCTCGCGGCCATCGCCGACCTCAAGGACCTGCTGGCCGACCCCGCCCGCCTCAGGGCCCTCGTGTCCAGCGAGCTCGGCGAGATCGCCGAGCAGTTCGGCACGCCGCGTCGGACCCTGCTCACGGAGGCCAAGGCGAGCGTCGCGACGACCGGTCGCGGCAGCAGGTCGGCCCCGGTGCTCGAGATCGCCGACACCCCGACCCGGGTGTTCCTTTCGACGACGGGCCGCGTCCTGCGGGTGGACCACCTCGACCCCGACTCCGCTGCCCCCACTCCCCCGACCCGACGCACGAAGCACGATGCCGTCCTCTCGTCGATCGACACGACGACGCGGACCGAGATCGGCGCCGTGACGAACCTCGGCCGCCTCGTCCGGTTCACCCCCGTCGACCTCCCGTCCGTGCCGCCCACGTCCGTCCAGCTGGGTGCGGGGGTGCCCATCCGGGACTACATCGGCGTGGTCGACAAGAAGGAGCGCGTGCTCGGGCTCGTCTCGCTCACCGCCGACCGGAGCATCGCGCTCGGCACGGCCCGCGGGGTCGTCAAACGGGTCGCGACCGGCCAGTACCCCGCCCGACCCGACTTCCCGGTCATCACGCTGAAGAAGGGCGACCAGGTCGTCGGCGTCGCCCAAGGGGTCGACGAGGACGAACTCGTCTTCGTCACGTCCGCCACGCAGTTGCTCCGGTTCACCGCCTCCGCCGTCCGGCCGCAGGGGCCCGCGGGTGGCGGGGTGGCCGGCATCAACCTTCCGGACGACGCGACCGTGATCTTCTTCGGTGCCGTGCCCGCGGGTCGCGAGGCCGTCGTCGCGACGGTCTCGTCGAGCAACTCGACGATCGCCGGCACCGACCCCGGACGTGCCAAGCTCAGCGCGTTCGACGAGTACCCGGGCAAGGGGCGTGCCACGGGCGGCGTCCGGTCCCACTCGTTGCTGAAGGGCGAGGACGCCCTGTCGCTGGCCTGGGTCGGCCCGGCTCCCGCTCAGGCGGTCGGGCCGGACGGTTCGGTCCGCACTCTGCCCGCCGAGCTCTCACGCCGTGACGGATCGGGCACGCCCCTGGACGCGCCCGTGGGCTCGGTCGGCGCCTCGGTGGCGCACATCGCCGATTCGGCCACCGGCCTCGAGGCAGGTGCCGAACCGGACGAGTGACTCCTCGACGGAGCGACCGAGGCGGCGTCCTCGACGTCGAGACAGGGCGTCCTCGTTCTCGGTGACGGCCTGCTCAGGACTCAGACGTCGATGCGGTCCCGGCTGAGACCGGCGCCGTCGATGATGAACTCCTTGCGAGGAGCCACGTCGTTGCCCATCAGCAGTTCGAAGACGCGGGCGGCGTTCTCGGCGTCGTCGACCTTGACGCGCCGCAGCATGCGGTTCTGGCGTTCCATCGTCGTGGTGCGGAGCTGTTCGGCGTCCATCTCGCCGAGTCCCTTGTACCGCTGGATGGGGTCCTGGAACTTCTTGTTCGTGCGTTTGAGCCCTGCGAGGACACCGTGCAGCTCTTTCTCGGAGTACGTGTAGATCGTCTCGTTCGGCTTGCTGCCGGGGTGCATCACGACCACTCGGTGCAGAGGGGGGACGGCCGCGAAGACGCGACCGGCTTCGATCATCGGTCTCATGTACCGGAAGAACAGCGTCAGCAGCAGCGTCCGGATGTGAGCACCGTCCACGTCGGCGTCGCTCATGATGATGACCTTGCCGTAGCGGGCCGCCTCGAGATCGAAGGACCGTCCTGACCCGGCTCCCAGCACCTGGATGATGGAGGCGCACTCGAGGTTCGAGAGCATGTCGCTGACCGAGGCCTTCTGCACGTTGAGGATCTTGCCGCGAATGGGCAGGAGTGCCTGGAACTCGCTGTTCCGGGCGACCTTGGCCGTCCCCAGCGCGGAGTCCCCTTCGACGATGAACAGCTCGCTGTTCGCCACGTCGTTCGACCGGCAGTCGACCAGTTTGGCCGGCAGGGTCGAGTTCTCCAGGGCGTTCTTGCGACGCTGGGTCTCTTTGTGCGCCCGTGCGGCGATGCGGGTCTTCATCTCGGCGACGACCTTGTCGAGCACGAGGGCGGTCTGCGCCTTGTCTTCTCGCCGGGTCGACGTGAACAACGCGCCCAGCTCGTTCGCCACGACGTTCGCGACGATCGCGCGGACGGCCGGCGTGCCCAGGATCTCTTTCGTCTGGCCCTCGAATTGTGGCTCGGGCAGGCGCACCGTGAGGACCGCCGTCAGACCGGCCAGGACGTCGTCCTTCTCGATCTTGTCGGTGCCCACCTTGAGGCGACGGGCGTTGGCTTCGACCTGCTGCCGCACGAACTTCAGCAGCCCGGCCTCGAAACCGGTCTGGTGCGATCCGCCCTTCGGCGTCGCGATGATGTTGACGTAGCTGCGGAAGACCGTCTCGTACCCCCCGCCCCAGCGCAGGGCGATGTCGACGTCGCACTGGCGTTCGAGTTCGGTGGCGATCATGGCACCACCGTCGGTGAGCACGGGCACCGTCTCGGTGTAGGTGCCCGACCCGGTCAGACGCCACGTGTCGGTCACGGCGGTGTCGGGGGCGAGGAACTCGACGTATTCGCTGATGCCCCCGTCGAAGCGGAAGGTGCTCTCGAGCGGGAAGCCGCCGTCCGTGAGGGAACCCACGCGTTCGTCGCGCAGGGTCAACGTCAGCCCCGGGATGAGGAAGGCCGTCTGCCGGGCCCTGGCCGACAGCTCATCCGTCTGGAACGAGGCCCCTCGGGTGAAGATCTGGCGATCGGCCCAGTAACGCACCCGGGTGCCGGTGACGCCACGCTTGGTCTTGCCCACTTCTCGGAGCACGCTGCCGGACACGAAGGGGGTGAACGGTGAATCGGGGGTGGGTTCGTCGACGTCCTCGAAGGTGCCGGGTTCACCGCGTCGGAACGACATGGCGTACGTCTTGCCGCCCCGGTCGACCTCGACGTCGAGCCTCTCGGACAGTGCGTTGACGACGGAGGCACCGACGCCGTGGAGGCCGCCGGACGACGTGTAGGACCCGCCGCCGAACTTCCCGCCGGCGTGGAGCTTCGTGAACACGACCTCGACACCGCTCAGACCCGTCTTGGGTTCGATGTCGACGGGCACCCCGCGTCCGCTGTCGCGGACCTCGACGCTGTCGTCGGGGTGCAGAACGACGTCGATGGTGTCGCCGTGCCCGCCCAGCGCCTCGTCGACCGAGTTGTCGATGATCTCCCACAGACAGTGCATCAGGCCCCGGGAGTCGGTCGACCCGATGTACATGCCGGGGCGTTTGCGCACGGCCTCGAGGCCTTCGAGCACCGAGAGGTGCCGGGCCGAGTAGTCGGAGGCGGGGGCGGACGAGGTGGGGGGCATTGTTCTCCTGAGGGGCCCGCCGCCATCTCTCGACGACGGGAATGCGGGGAGGCGGTGACCGCGTTACAGCCTACCGAGGGCCGCCGACACGGCAGTCCCGACACTCGACCGGCCCCTCGCCGCTACGCGATGAGCGAAATCCGGTGCCGATGGCACGCGATACCGACGTCGGCGTGTTTTGATGAGTGTCTCACCCACCGCACCACCGTCAGGAGGAGCATCACATGACTCAGATGGCCACCGACCAGACCGCCGTCGACGAGCTCGGCTCCCGTTACCAGTTGAGCGCCGCGGACCGCTGCGACAGCTGCGGAGCCCAGGCCTACATCCGCGCGACCATGGCCACCGGCGAACTGCTCTTCTGCGCCCACCACGGCGCGAAGTTCAAGGAGAAGCTGCAGCCCACCGCCATCGAGTGGCTCGACGAGAGTTCGAAGCTCCTCGCCCACTGAGACGCCGCGCCTCCCCGGACCACAGCCCGGGCCGGCGGTACGACGAAGGCCCCGCATCCGATCGATGCGGGGCCTTCGTCGTGTCTGCGGACCGACGTCGTCACATGGCCTTGAACGAACGCTCGAGGTTGTCGGCGATGACCTTCTGCGACGCGGCGGCGTACTCGTCGAGCTTCGCGTGCCCGGGGCCTGCCGAGTAGGAGATCATCCGGCGGCTCAGGGCGACGCGGAGCACCCGGTCGGTGAGGACGGGGTTGAGCGGCAGGACCGGGCCCTTCAGCTGCGTGCCGAAGGAGACCCCGCGTCGGACGCCCTCGCGACCGTCTCCGTTGCCGCCTCCGTGGACGACGGTCCCGAAGGGCTCCGCCTCCGCCCCGAGTTCGAGATGAGCGGCGTGGTCCTCGAAACCGAAGAGGGTGACCTCGTCGCCCTGGTAGTCAGTGCTCACCTGCAGGTAGTTCGTCCGTCGCGGAGCCCCGCGGCGGACCACTGCGTCGAAGAAGCCGACACCCTCGACCGTCGCCCCGTCGACGTCCTCGACGCCGCGGCTGAGGAGCTCGAGACCGCCCCCCACCGCCACGACCGGCACACCGGACGCCGCGAACGACTCGAGCGCCGGCGCGAGGCGGCGAGCATCGGCGGCGACGGCTCGCACGCCGGACAGGGGGCCGTGCCCCACGACGACCACGTCGGCCACGGTCGGCACGTCGTCGCCCACGCGGTACTCGAACACGCGGCTGTCGACCCCGGCTCGCCGCGCGCGCACCGAGAGCGACGTCACGTTGCCCCGATCGCCGCTCACGCCGAGCTCTTCCGGGTAGAGGTGGACGATTCGGAGGACGTCGTCGCTCACGCGGTCTTCTCCAGGTCGGGGTGGCCGAGGATGCGACGGGCCAGCATCATCTGCTCGTAGTTCGTCACGAAGTGCTTGGTCTTGTCGCTCGGGGACGGAAGCGCTCGCATCAGACGGATGGCCTTCGAGATGTCTTCTTCGATCACGTGGACCGGGATGCCCTCGTGCTCGAGCCTCAAGGCCAACTGCCACGCCTTCGCGCCGGCGAGGACGTCGACGTGGTCGAGGTGCGAGAAGTCGATGTCGTAGATCCACGAGATGTCGGGCGTGCCCTCGTCGATGGCCAACATGACCTGCTCGACGCCCTGCGGGAGTGCGTCGAGGTTCATCTGGAGGCTCGCCGCGTTCTTGAACATGATGAACTCGGCTTCGTCGGCGCCGAGGGACATGCGCTCACCACGACCGTAGGCCGGCTTCATGCTCGCGAACGCCCGCCGGACGGCGGCCGGGTCGACCGGGTGCCCCAGGACGACCGAGGCCGTCTGGAGCGCCGCTGCCGCGTCGACCGCGTAGTGGAGACCACGGGCCGGCAGCCGGACGTCGATCGGAGTGCCCGAGACCGTGATGGTGGCACCTGTGCCCGTGAGCGCGGTCACCTCGGTCTCCGCGGTCAACGAGGAGTCGGCCTCACGGCTGAAGTCGTGCGCGTTCTGCAGGCCGTTGGGTGACGCGGAGACGACCTCGGAGGAAGCGCCGAACCGGGTCACCGTCTGGCGACCGACCGGCTGGTAGGGGCCGAGGTGCTGGTCGTCGCGGTTCGTGACGACCGCGACCGTCGCCTCGGCGGCGGTGTCGGTCATCATCGTGCCGACCCGCTCGGTCTCGAAGAACCGGTACAACTGGTCGACCTGCACGTTGAGCATGAGCACCGTGGAGGGGTGCAGGGACTTCGTCAACTCGACCGCGAAGGCCTCGTCGACCTCGATCACCCCGATGTCGTCACGGACGCGACCGAAGGGCGTCACCTCACGGAGAAAGGCCGACGCGATGCCCTGCGGGAGGTTGGCACCCGTGGGGTTCGTGAACACCTTCAATCCGTGGGCACGAAGCGTCTCGGTGAGCATCATCGTGGTCGTCGACTTGCCGTTCGACCCGAGCACGAACACGACGCCGCGATCGAACTGGGACGACACATGGGTGAGGAAGTCGGGCGCGAGCTTCAGGACCGTCTGCCCCGGGTACGCCGACCCGCCACCACGCAACCGGGCGACCGCCCGGACGAGACGGCCGGCCAGCACGGGGACCAGGTAACGCACGGGCCTACTCGAGGTAGTCGCGGAGCGACTGTGAACGCGACGGGTGGCGGAGCTTCGCCATCGTCTTGGACTCGATCTGGCGGATGCGCTCGCGCGTCACGCCGAACGTGTCACCGATCTGGTCGAGGGTCTTCGGCATGCCGTCACCGAGCCCGAAGCGCATGCGGATGACACCGGCCTCGCGCTCGGACAGGCTGTCGAGCAGCGATTCGAGCTGTTTCTGCAGCATCGTGAACCCGACGGCGTCGGCTGGCACGACGGCCTCGGTGTCCTCGATGAGGTCGCCGAACTCGCTGTCGCCGTCCTCACCCAGGGGCGTGTGGAGCGAGATGGGCTCGCGGCCGTACTTCTGGACCTCGACGACCTTCTCGGGCGTCATGTCGAGTTCACGCGAGAGCTCTTCGGGCGTGGGCTCGCGTCCCAGGTCTTGCAGCATCTGACGCTGGACACGGGCGAGCTTGTTGATGACCTCGACCATGTGCACCGGGATGCGGATGGTGCGAGCCTGGTCCGCCATGGCCCGCGTGATGGCCTGACGGATCCACCAGGTGGCGTAGGTGGAGAACTTGAAGCCCTTGGTGTAGTCGAACTTTTCGACGGCGCGGATCAGGCCGAGGTTTCCCTCTTGGATCAGGTCGAGGAACTGCATGCCACGGCCCGTGTAACGCTTGGCGAGGCTGACCACGAGTCGGAGGTTGGCACCGAGCAGGTGGCTCTTGGCCCGCTGACCGTCGCGCGACACCCAGCGCAGCTCACGCTCGAGCTCGCGGCTCAGGCCGGTGCTGTTCGCGAGCTTGTCGTCGGCGAAGAGACCCGCCTCGATCCGCATGGCGAGCTCGACCTCTTCGGCCGCGTTCAACAGGGCGACCTTGCCGATCTGCTTCAGGTAGTCCTTGACGGGGTCGGCCGTCGCACCCGTGATCGTCGTCGAGTAGACGGGCATCTCGTCGTCGTCGTCCTGCGAGATGACGAGCGCGCCGGTGGGGAGGATCTCGGGGACGGGCTTGGCGCCCTCGCCGTCCGCGTCGTCGGCGGCAGCCGGGTCGACCGCGGCCTCGGCGTCGACCTCGTCGTCGGCGGGTTCGGCTGCGGCGGCCTTCTTGGCCGCGGCGGTCTTGGCCGGAGCCTTCGTCGCCGCCTTCTTGGCGGGAGCCCTCTTGGCCGGCGCCTTCTTGGCGGGAGGAGCCATGGTCTCGGCCTCGACGGCCGTGTCGTCGGTCACGGCCTCGTCGGGGGCCGTGGTCGCCTTGCTTCGTGTAGCCATGCGAACACCTTTCAGTTCTCGGTACGTTCCGGACCGGACGCGATCGTCGCGTTCACGTGCGCCGGTGGGGACGTCGACCGGCACTGGGCGTCGGCCGAATTCGGGCAGTACTAGGACCCATGTCAAGTCCTCGATCGAATGCGCGTCGACGACGTCGACGCGGTAACTCGATCGATGGACATGAACGGGTCCGTATCCCATTATTGCACGTCCGACCGGTGCCGAGCGACAAGGGCGACCTCAGGCGGTCGGTCCCCTCCGGGCCCGGGTGCGTGCGGCATGCCATCTCTTGTTGAGGGCAACCCAGAGCGGCGCCACCTCTATTCCTTCCTCCAGCCGCAGGCCCCGGCGGGTGCGCCGACGCTCGACGAGCAGAGCCACCACGCCACCGCCGATCACCACGTACTGCACGAGCAGCGCGATGCGGAACGACTCGAACGCGAAGAGGTCGCTCGGCTGGCCCGAGGCGATGCGGGCGGCATCGAGTCGATCGAGCACGACGCCGATGAGGAACATCATCACGAAGCTCGCCAGGAAGCCACCGACGTTGACCACCCCGTTGGCCACGCCGAGGCTGCGAAGCGGGTTGAAGGTCCGCGCGAAGTCGAAGCCGATCAGGGAACCGGGCCCGCCCACTCCGAGCACGACCACGAGCACGTAGGCGAGCCAGTGCGGGGGTATCCCCGGCCACGCGAGCAGCGTCGTCCAGACCACGGCCAGCACCGTGACGATGCCGAGGACCAGGTTGGAGCGTCGCATCGGGTACCGGGCGACCAGCACCCCGAGGACCGGCCCCGCCACGACACCGGACAGCACGAGGAGGGAGAGCATGCCCGAGGCCTCGGCGGTCGTGAAGCCCAGACCGCCCACCAACAGGGGGACGCCCCACAGCAGGCTGAAGACCGTGCCCGACGACTGCGTCACGAAGTGCGACCAGAACCCCAGCCGGGTCCCGGGACGCCGGACGCTCTGTCCGAGCTGTCGCCCCGCGTCGGCCCAACTGACGACCGTCTCGGAGCGGACGCGACCGGTCGGCGACTCCTTGACGACCATGAGCACCACCACGGCGGCCACGACCGACAACGCCCCCGCGCTGAGGAAGGCGGGGCCCCACCCCGCCCCGTGCAGGACGATCGACAGCGGCACGGCCGACAGCACCTGACCCAGTTGTCCGACGTTGCCGGTCCACTGCGACACCTGCGGCAGGATCGGACCACGGAACCACGAGGGCAGCAGACGGATCACCGAGATGAAGGTCATCGCGTCGCCGGCGCCGACGAGCACGCGGCCCACGACGGCCACGCCGATCGTCGGGGGCGAGAGCGCCACGACCAGCTGGCCCGCTGCCAGCATGACGGCCCCTGCGACGATGAGCCTCTTGGGCCCCACCCGGTCGAGCAGGACGCCGACCGGGATCTGCAGCCCGGCGTAGACGACGAGTTGGACGACGGCCAGGGTCGACAGGGTGGAGGCGGAGACGCCGAAGAGCTGCTGGGCCTCGACGCCCGAGACGCCAAGTGACGACCGCTGCAGGACGGCGACGACGTAGGCGAAGACGGCGGCGCCCCAGACGAGCCAGGCGCGTGCGGAGTTCACCCCGTGACCCTAGCCGACCGGGCGCCGGACGCCGGCCCGCGCCTCCTGCGTCCGCGGATCGGAACGGACCCGGGAGGTGCGGTGCCGGTCAGGCGCGGTCGTCGCCCTCGCCGTCGACCCGCCGGGTGGCGAGGAACTTCTCGAGTTCGGCCGCCAGTGCGTCGGCCGTGGGCACCTGGCCGTCCTGGTCGGTCAACGGCGACGGCAGCGGGTTTCCCTGCATGTAGGTGTCGTGACGTTCCTCGAGCGTGGCGACCAGGCGCGAGAGCTCGTGGTTGCCGGCGACCTGCTCGTCGACCTTGACCATGAAGTCACGACCCTCTTCGCGGAGGCGGTCGGTCGGGAAGATCAGACCCGTCGCGGCACTGATGCTCGACAGTGCCGCCACGGCGGCGTCGGGGAACTCGGTGTCGGCCAGGTAGTGCGGGACGAGCAGGACGAAGCCCGCCGTGGGGTGACCCGTCTCGCCGAGCCGGTGTTCGACGAGGTGCAGAGCGTTGGCGGGGGCCTGGGTCACGGGCTTCCAGACGGACATCGCCTCGACCAGGTCGGACCGGTTGCCGCTGACCGTCACGCCGATGGGACGGGTGTGGGGCACGGGCATCGGGATCGAGTGCACCCAGGTCGTGGTCGAGACGCGGTAGCGCTCGACGAGCTGCACGACGGCCGCGGTGAAGCGCTGCCACTGGAAGTCGGGTTCGAAGCCCGCCAGGAGGAGGAACCGCTGACCCAGGTCGTCGTGGACGAGGTAGAGGGAGAGGGTCGACGGCTCGATCTCGGAGATGTGGTCCTGGTCGAACGTGAAGGTCGGGCGACGGGCCCGGTAGTCGAGGAGCTCGTCGGCGTCGAACGTCGCCACGAGGGTGTGGTCGAGGGTGTCGAGGACGTACTCCGCGAGCTGGCTCACCGCCGAACCCGCGTCGGCGAACCCGGTGAGTCCGGCGACGAGCGGGAGGCCCTCGGGCACGCCGTCGGCGTCGGGGGTGAAGTCGTAGAGAGCTGCGGGGTCGTGCATGGTCTCCATGCTAGGCACCGGTCGTCGCCAGGAGGGCGCGCGACCACGTGCCGAGAGCGAACACCACGGTGGATACGATGGATGGATGACCGTCGCCACCCTCTCCGTCCTGCCGTCCGATCCGATCACCGCCGAGGCCGACGTCCTCGTCGTCGGAGTGGTGAAGGGGGCCGACGGTCCCGAGCCGACCCTCGAGGTCCCGGGGCTCGCCGAGTCCTTCGCCGCCCTCGGTGTCACGGGCGCCCGGGACGAACTCGTCAAGGTCCCCGCGTCCGGCGTCACCGCCACCCTCGTGGCGCTGGTCGGCTTGGGCGACACCGTCACGACCGAGAGCCTCCGCTACGCCGCCGGCTCGGCCGTCCGTCAGCTCACGGCCGTCGACCGGGTCGTCCTGGCCCTGCCCGTGGGCGACGCCGCCGACGCACTGGCCGTCCTCGAGGGCGCCGCGATCGCCTCGTACGAGTTCGACGCGTTCCGGCACTCCTCGGCGTCCGACACCCGTCGACACGCTCGCGACATCGCCCTCGCGACGGCCACGGAGGTCCAGGAATCCGTCCTCGACCGTGCCGCCGTGGTGGCCGAGGCGGTGCACACCGTCCGTGACCTCGCCACGACTCCCCCGCAGCAGATGTACCCCCAGGCACTCGCCGACTTCGCCGTCGCGCACGCGTCGGACGACGCCCTCTCGGTGACCGTGCTCGACGAGGAGGGCCTCCGTGACGGCGGGTACGGCGGCATCCTCGGCGTCGGTCAGGGCTCGAGCCGTGGTCCCCGACTCGTCAAGGTCGAGTACTCCCCCGCCGGAGCCGCCAAGCACCTCGCCCTGGTCGGCAAGGGCATCACGTACGACACGGGTGGGTTGTCCCTCAAGCCCGCCGCGAGCATGCTCGGCATGAAGGACGACATGACCGGGGCCGCCACGGTGCTCGCCGTGACGGTGGCCGTGGCCAAGCTGCGGCTCCCCGTGCGGCTGACCGCCTGGCTCTGCATCGCCGAGAACATGCCGAGCGGCACGGCGATCCGACCCGACGACGTCCTCACCATCAAGGGCGGCACGACCGTCGAGGTGACGAACACCGACGCCGAGGGCCGCCTGGTCATGGCGGACGGGTTGGTCGCGGCGAGCGACGAGCAGCCCGACGCCATCGTCGACGTGGCCACCCTCACGGGTGCCCAGGTCGTCGCCCTGGGCATGCGCTACGTCGGCGTCATGGGCAACGACGACCTCGCGTCCGAGATCGTGTCGCTCGCCGACGCGGCCGGAGAGACCTTCTGGCGCATGCCGCTGGCCTCCGAGCTCCGCGCGCGCCTGAACTCCGACGTGGCCGACCTCGTGAACGCGACCCCGGGCAACACGGCCGCAGGCATGCTGCTCGCCGGCGTCTTCCTCAACGAGTTCGTCGGCTCGCGGGAGGGCACGACGACGCCGATCCCCTGGGCCCACCTCGACATCGCCGGTCCGTCCAACAACAAGGGCGGCGGATACGGCTACACGGCCAAGGGCTCGACGGGCGTGACCGTCCGTACCCTGATCGAGCTGGCCGACAAGTTTTCTGCTGCGTAGTAGGGTCGAGGGGGCGGGAGAAACCCGCTGAGATCGGTCCCCCGAGAGCATCCTCCGACGAGCGTCACGACGACGCCGCCGAACGGTGCGGTCGGTTCGGGGACGGGCGTCGTCGCCACCGCGACGGCCCCGCCTCGGCGTCGGGGCACCGCGGACGCACGAGGGAGTTGCTGGGTGTCGGAACAGAATTTTGACCTGGTGGTGCTCGGTGGCGGGAGCGGCGGATACGCCGCAGCGCTGCGAGCGAGCGAGTTGGGCCTGAGCGTCGCACTCGTCGAGAAGGACAAGGTCGGGGGCACGTGCCTCCACCGAGGCTGCATCCCCACCAAGGCGCTGTTGCACTCGGCCGAGGTGGCCGACGTGTCGCGCGAATCCGCCAAGTACGGCGTCAACACCGATTTCCACGGCATCGACATCGCCGCCGTGACCTCGTACCGCGAGGGCATCGTCGCCAGCAAGTACAAGGGTCTCCAGGGGCTCGTCAAGGCCCGCGGCATCACGACCGTCGAGGGTGAGGGCAAGCTCACGTCGCCCTCGACCGTCCAGGTCGGCGAGACCACGCTCAAGGCCAAGAACGTCGTGCTCGCGACGGGTTCGTACTCGCGGAGCCTCCCCGGTCTCGAGATCGGCGGCAAGGTCATCACCAGCGAGCACGCCCTCGCGCTCGACCACGTGCCGAACAAGGTCGTCATCCTCGGCGGTGGCGTCATCGGCGTCGAGTTCGCCAGCGTCTGGAAGAGCTTCGGCGTCGACGTGACCATCGTCGAGGCACTGCCGCACCTCGTCCCCAACGAGGAGGAGTCGATCTCGAAGCAGTTCGAGCGCGCGTTCCGCAAGCGCGGCATCGCCTTCTCGCTGGGCGTCCGGTTCCAGGGAGTCGAGCAGAACGACGACGGCGTCGTCGTCACCCTCGAGGACGGCAAGACGTTCGACGCCGACCTCATGCTCGTCGCCGTCGGCCGTGGCCCGTCGACCGCCGGTCTCGGCTACGAAGAGGTCGGCATCACGATGGACCGCGGTTTCGTCCTGACGAACGAACGTCTCGCGACGAATGTGCCCGGCGTCTACGCCCTGGGCGACATCGTGCCCGGCCTGCAGCTCGCGCACCGCAGCTTCCAGCACGGCATCTTCGTCGCGGAAGAGATCGCCGGCCTCAAGCCGCAGGTGATCTCCGACGTGAACATCCCCAAGGTCACCTACTCCGACCCCGAAGTCGCTTCGGTCGGCCTGACCGAGGTCAAGGCCGCCGACCAGTACGGCGCCGACAAGGTCACCAGCTACGACTACAACCTCGCGGGCAACGGCAAGAGCCACATCATCGGGACCAGCGGCTCGGTCAAGGTGGTCCGCGTCGTCGACGGTCCCGTCGTGGGCGTGCACATGATCGGCGCCCGTGTCGGCGAACTGATCGGTGAGGCACAGCTCGCCGTCAACTGGGAGGCCTACCCGGAGGACGTCGCTCCCCTGATCCACGCGCACCCCACGCAGAACGAAGCCCTCGGCGAAGCCATGCTGGCCCTCGCGGGCAAACCGCTGCACGCGATGTAGATCCCTGGCACCATCGCTCCTGCTCAGCAGGGGCCCGCACCACCACCACAGCAACCACAGACACACATGTCGTCAAAGGAGCCCCACAGATGAGCGAATCCGTCAACCTCCCGGCACTCGGAGAGAGTGTCACCGAGGGTACGGTCACCCGCTGGTTGAAGAACGTCGGTGACCGCGTCGAGGTCGACGAGCCGCTGCTCGAGGTCTCGACCGACAAGGTCGACACCGAGATCCCTTCGCCCGTCGCCGGCGTGATCGAGGAGATCCTCGTCGCCGAGGACGAGACCGTCGAGGTGGGCACGGCCCTCGTCCGCATCGGAGACGGCAGCGCCTCGGAGTCGCCGGCGGACGAACCGGAAGCCGCCGCAGAGCCGGAGCAGGCACCCTCGGCACCCGCCGAGCCGGAGGCCGAGGCGCCCGAGCTCCCGTCGTCCGCGGCCCCTGCCCCGGGTGAGGACTCAGCCGCCAGCGCGCCCGAGCCCGCCCCCGCGGTGGACCCCGCGCCCGCCGCACAGCAGGACGACGCACAGCAGGACGCCGCCGGTCAGCAGCCGGCCGCCGCACAGCCCCAGGCCGCCCGGCCCAGCAGCGAGCAGCCGGCCCCGTCGGCACCGACGCCGTCGCCCGCCACGGGCTCGTCCGAGACGTCGGTACCCGCCACGCCGGCCCCGAGCAGCGGTGCGCCGGTCGGTTACGTCACCCCGCTCGTCCGCAAGCTGGCGAACGAGAAGGGTGTCGACATCTCGACCCTGTCCGGCAGTGGCGTCGGCGGTCGCATCCGCAAGGAGGACGTCCTCGCCGCCGCCGAAGCGGCCGCGACCTCGACGACCTCGGCGCCGGCCTCCTCCGGTCCCGCCCCGATCGAGGTGTCGCCGTTGCGCGGCACGACCGTTCCGATGTCGCGCCTCCGCAAGGTCGTCGCCGAGCGTGCGGTCCAGTCGATGCAGGCCATGGCCCAACTCACCAGCGTGGTCGAGGTCGACGTCACCAAGGTCGCGGCCTTCCGCGACGCCAACAAGGGTGCCTTCCTCGAGAAGACCGGCAACAAGCTGTCCTTCCTGCCGTTCTTCACCCTGGCGGCCGCCGAGGCGCTCAAGGCGCACCCGAAGCTGAACGCCACCGTCGACGGTGACTCGATCGTCTACCCCGACCACGAGCACGTTGCCATGGCGGTCGACACGGAGCGCGGCCTGCTGACGCCGGTCATCAAGGACGCCTCGGACCTCGACCTCGCGGGCATCGCCGGCCAGATCGCCGACCTCGCGCAGCGCACGCGTGACAACAAGCTGAAGCCCGACGAGCTGGCCGGTGGTACCTTCACCGTCACCAACACGGGATCGCGCGGCGCCCTGTTCGACACCCCCGTGGTCTTCCTTCCGCAGGTGGCCATCCTCGGCACCGGCATCGTCGTCAAGCGCCCCGTGGTCATCAAGGCAGACGGTTCGGAGTCCATCGCCATCCGGTCGATGGTCTACCTGGCCCTGTCGTACGACCACCGCATCGTCGACGGCGCCGACGCGGCGCGCTTCCTGGTCGCCGTCAAGGAGCGCCTCGAGGGCGGGGACTTCACGTCCAAGCTCGGCATCTGATGTCCCCCGCGTGAGGCCCGAGCGGCCTCACCGATCGACGATCACGTCGCGAAGCCGCCAACCGGCCTCGGTCCTCATCACGAGGACCGAGGCCGTTTCGCCGTGCGGGCCCGTCGCCTCGAGCAACGCCGTCCCCCCGGTTCGGGACACTCGTCCCGTGAGCTCGAGAGGGACCATCGCCGCCGCGGCGAGCGAGGGGTCGTCGAGCACGTCGGCGTCCCGGAGGGCGATCGGCGAACCGGGTTGATCGACGGCGTCGAGACAACTCGGCGTGACGTCGCGCAGGCACGTCAGCCGTGCCTGCAGGAGCACCTCGGCGGCTGCACCGGCATCGTCACCCCCCACCAGGGCTTCGACCTGACCGGGCGTCACCGCCCCGCCCGTCCGAGCGGGTGCAGGCGTGCGGGTGTCGGCGGAGTCGCCGGACGGGCTCACCGGCGCCGACGACTCGGACCCGGGCGCGACCGGACCCACCCCGTCGGCCGGTCGGTCCTGACGTGGACCGTCATCACGTGTCGAGGCGGCCGCTCCGAGGACGAGAGCCACCCCGGCGACGACGACGCCTGCGGCCGCGAGCAGTCGGTATCGCCGACGGACGGCTCGCAGGGCGTCGACCAGCCGCCGTGGGCGGAGGTCGGCCACGCCCGCGATCACCCGGTCGATCGCCTCCGACTCGGGCAGGAGTGCGAGCCAGCCCGGCATGACGGGTTCGTCCTCGGCGACCGACTCGACGCGATCGCCCCGGGGGACCTCGTCACCCTCGACCACGGCGTCGACACTCGAGAGCGGGACCGCTTCGCCGAGGTCGAAGACCGATTCGACCAAGGACTCGAAGCTCGTCGAATCCAGGACCGGCGCCGAGGATCGCGAGGCCGGTCGCACCGCCCGCTCGACCAGGGCCCGGGCGAACTCGGCCGCCACGGGCAGCGACGTGCGCTCGGCGTCCGGCCCCGCATCCGACCCCGCGTCCACAGGACGGACGCCGACCAGGACGGGTGCCCCGCGGGCGTCGATCTCGACGTCGTCGACGTCCAGGGCACGGACGGCCGTGCCCCGACGGGCCAAGTGCTGGACTGCACCGAGCACGGGGACGACGAGGGTGATGACCTCCCCGGTCTCGGGTCGACCGCGGGCGGCCAGCCACGAGGCGAGTGGGTCGCCGCCGACGTCCGCGAAGACGAGCACGACCTCGCCGGACGGGTCCGTCACCACGTCGACGAGGGTGGCGACGTGGGCGTGGTCCGCCCGGGAGAAGGCGACCGCCTCGGCGACGGGAGAGCGCCCGGTCGGACGCGACCCCCGCCTCCTGAGCACGACGCGTGAGCCGTCGGGTGCCTCGGCGAGGATGCGCTCCACCCCGCCGTCGAGGCGCCGAGAGAGCACGCGGTAGGGGCCGATCGACTCGTTCGTCATGAGGCGATGGTGTCGTCCGGTGGTCGTCGGCGCCCTCGCGCCGGGGAGCCCTGTCGACCGGCGACGGACCGGAGTCCCTGGGGAGGATTCGTCGGGACCGCCGACCCCGTATCCTGGTGCACATGGCTCGACGCACGTCTCCCGAGAACACGTCCCCGAAACCGCCGAAGGAACCCGGCCGTTTCAAGCAGATGTGGCAGGTCTTCCAGATGACCCGCCGCGTCGACAAGACGGCGCTGCCGATGATGCTGCTGGCGTTCTTCGTGCCCGTGCTGCTCGGCGTGGCCGCGGCGCTGCTGCTCACGGGTGGCAACGTGCTCGCGCTGGTGCTCTACATCGTCGTCGGCGTCATGCTCGGGTTCCTGCTGCTGCTGATCGTGCTGGGTCGTAAGGCCGAGCGCGCGGCCTACTCGCAGATCGAGGGGCAGCCGGGTGCCGTCGGTGCCGTCATGAAGAGCGGCCTGCGTCGTGCGTGGCGTGCCGCCGAGATGCCCGTCGCCGTCCAGGGGCGCAGTCAGGCCGCGGTGTACCGCGCGGTCGGCCGGCCGGGCGTGGTGCTCATCGCCGAGGGCGGCGCCGGCCAGACCCGCCGACTCGTCGACGAAGAGCGTCGCAAGGTCACGCGCATCCTGCCGAACGTGCCGGTCCACGTGCTGAACGTCGGCCCCGATGCCGACTCCGTGCCCCTCCACAAGCTCGCCGGACGCATGAACAAGCTCAAGTCGTCCATCAACCGCAACGAGGTGCTGGCCGTCAGCAACCGCCTCCAGTCCCTCGGCCAGAACGGTCTGCCCATCCCCAAGGGTGTCGACCCCTTCAAGGTGCGGTCGGGCCGTCCGCGCTGACCCGGCGACCCCCGCCTCGACGTGACGTGACGACGGCGCCCCTCCGACCAGGAGGGGCGCCGTCGTGCGTGCGGGACGGGTGCCTCAGACGCGGACGAGCAGCGTCCCGGCGACGCGATCGTGCAGCCCGCGCTGGTCGAGGTCCCAGACGACGGCCGGGATGACGAGCACGAGCAGCACCGACCGCAGGACCGGCCGGCCGACGCCGATGCGACCGCCCGCCATCGGCACGAGGCGCATGCCCAGGGCGAGGTGCCCCAGGGTGCCGCCGAAGAGCACCAGGAACAGGATCTGCATCAGCAGGAAGACCCCGGTGATGGCCAGGCCCTCACCGCCGAAGAAGAGTGCGGCGACGGCGTAGGCGATCGCCCAGTCGACGGCGAGCCCCGCCACGCGCCGTCCGAGTCGGGCCACGGAGCGCGGCCCCTTCTCGGGCAGCCCGAGACGCTCGCCCGGCCAGCGTTGCGCGCCGTCGTCGGGGCCGCCCACGGAGGCGGGACGAGAAGGAGGCGCGGTGCGATCGGGCATGCATCGAGCCTACCGAGGGGCCGAGCCGTAACATGCCCGAAACATCAGGGACACCGCAGCGAAACGGCCCCTCCGTAGCCTCGACGGAGGCTGCGTCCCGCATCCGATCCGTTCCAAGCCCATTGGAGAGACATCTAGATGTTCACTGATTCTTCCGAGGTGCTGAAGTTCATTAAGGACACCGACGTCAAGTTCCTTGACATCCGCTTCACCGATCTTCCCGGTGTCCAGCAGCACTTCAACATCCCCGCCTCCACGGTCGACGAGGAGTTCTTCTCCGTCGGACAGCTCTTCGACGGGTCCTCCATCCGGGGCTTCGCCTCGATCCACGAGTCGGACATGCAGCTCATCCCCGACGTCACGACCGGGTACGTCGACCCGTTCCGCGCCGAGCGCACGCTCGTCCTCGTCTTCGACATCTTCAACCCGCGCAACGGCGAGCTGTACAGCCGTGACCCGCGCCAGGTCGCCAAGAAGGCCGAGAAGTACCTCGCGTCGACCGGCATCGCCGACACCGCGTTCTTCGCCCCCGAGGCGGAGTTCTACATCTTCGACGACGTCCGCTACGAAGTGAAGCAGAACGCCAGCTTCTACAGCGTCGACTCCGAAGAGGGCGCCTGGAACACCGGCCGCGTCGAAGAGGGCGGCAACCTCGCCAACAAGACGGCGTACAAGGGCGGCTACTTCCCCGTCAGCCCCGTCGACAAGACGGCCGACCTGCGCGACGACATCAGCCTCAAGCTGATCGACTCGGGTCTGGAGCTCGAGCGTGCGCACCACGAGGTGGGCACCGGCGGCCAGCAGGAGATCAACTACAAGTTCGACACGATGGTCCACGCCGCGGACGACATCCTCAAGTTCAAGTACATCGTCAAGAACACCGCCGAGCAGTGGGGCAAGGTCGCGACCTTCATGCCGAAGCCCCTCTTCGGCGACAACGGCTCGGGCATGCACACCCACCAGTCGCTCTGGAACGACGGCAAGCCGCTGTTCTACGACGAGAACGGCTACGGCGGCCTGTCCGACCTCGCCCGCTGGTACATCGGTGGCCTGCTCAAGCACGCTCCCGCCGTCCTCGCCTTCACGAACCCGTCGATCAACTCGTACCACCGTCTGATCCCGGGCTTCGAGGCCCCCGTGAACCTGGTGTACTCGGCCGGCAACCGTTCGGCGGCCATCCGCATCCCGATCACCGGCACGAACCCGAAGGCCAAGCGCATCGAGTTCCGCGTCCCCGACGCCGCCTCGAACCCGTACCTGGCGTTCGCCGCGCAGCTGATGGCCGGCCTCGACGGCATCCAGAACCGCATCGAGCCGCACGAGCCGGTCGACAAGGACCTCTACGAGCTGCCGCCCGAGGAGGCGAAGAACATCCCGCAGGTGCCCGCGTCGCTCGAGGGTGCGCTCGACGCGCTCGAGGCCGACCACGAGTTCCTGACCAAGGGCAACGTGTTCACCGAGGACCTCATCGAGACCTGGATCGCCTACAAGCGCGAGAAGGAGATCCTGCCCATGGCGCAGCGTCCTCACCCCTTCGAGTTCGAGCTGTACTTCGGCGTCTGACGCCGTCGCACCACGAGAGGCCCGCATCCCCGAGGGGGTGCGGGCCTCTCGCGTCGCTGCCCCAGCGGGCCTCGGGGTGACGACCCGCGCCTCCTCTGGGTCACCCCGGACCAGGAGGCGCGGGGGCGCACGCAGGACGGGCCGCCTCCCGAGGGAGGCGGCCCGTCAGCCCGTGCCCGACGATCCGGTCAGGCGGGTACGGCGGTCGGCGTCAGCACGCGACGCTGGGCCGGCGTGCGACGGCCGCCCAGCGGACGGACCTCCCAGCCGGCGGCCGACCAGACCTCGGCGTCGAGCACGTTGCGCGCGTCGATCACCACGGGGTTGGCGGCGAGCTCGGCGAGCCCGGCCGCGTCCGCCCCGACGAACTCGGGCCACTCGGTGAGAAGCAGCACCGCGTCGGCGTCCGTCACGGCCTCGGCGGCCGAGTCCGCGAACGACAGCGTCGGGAAGCTCCGCTGGGCCGTCTGCGTGGCCTCGGGGTCGACGACGAGCACCTGGGCGCCCCGGAGGTGCAGGGCCGCCGCGACGTTGAGGGCCGGCGAGTCGCGCACGTCGTCGGTGTGCGGCTTGAAGGCCGCCCCGAGCACCGCGATGCGCCGGTTGAGCACGGAGCCGCCGCAGGCGTCGATCGCCTGGTCGATGACCCGCTGGCGCTGGGCCATGTTGATCTCGTCGACCTGTTGCATGAGCCCGACGACGCGGTGGGCGGACAGCTCGTTGGCCCGGAACATCAGGGCACGGATGTCCTTCGGCAGGCACCCGCCGCCGAAGCCGAGCCCCGCGTTCAGGAACTTGCGTCCGATGCGGTCGTCGAAGCCCAGCGCGTCGGCGAGAGTCGAGACGTTGGCACCGGCCGCCTCGCACAACTCGCTGATGGCGTTGATGAACGAGATCTTCGTCGCGAGGAACGCGTTGGCGCTGACCTTGACGAGTTCGGCGGTCGGCAGGTCGCACGAGATGACGGGCGTGCCCGTGGCGATCGGCAGGGCGTAGACCTCACGCATCAGGGCCTCGGTGCGGACGTCGGTGCCGCCGAAGACGATGCGGTCGGGACGCAGCGTGTCCTCGACGGCATGGCCCTCGCGGAGGAACTCGGGGTTCCAGACGAGGTCGGCCGAGACACCGGCGGGGACGACGCCCGCCACGATCTCGCGCAGGTGTGCCGCCGTACCGACCGGGACGGTCGACTTGCCGACGATGAGGCCGTCGTGGCTCAGGGCGGCGGCGACGTTGCGGGTCGCCTCCTCGACGTACGAGAGGTTCGCGGCGTGACTCCCCCGGCGCTGCGGCGTGCCGACGCAGATGAAGTGCACGTCCGACAGGGCCACGGCCTCGGCGAGGTCGGTGGTGAAGGAGAGTCGACCGGTACCCACGTGCTCGAGGATGAGTTCGGGCAGGCCGGGCTCGAAGAACGGCACGCGCCCCTCGGCCAGGGCGGCGACCTTGGCGGGGTCGGTGTCGACCCCGATGACGTCGAAGCCCATCTCGGCCATGGCCGCCGCGTGCGTGGCGCCGAGGTAGCCGGTGCCGATGACGCTGATTCGGGGCTTCACCGAGGTGGCGTCGGCCCCCGTCGCGGCGACGGCGGACTCGGGGGTGGTGGCGTCTTTCTTCATGATGCGCTCCTGGGGATGGGGAAGAGGCGGGAGAAGGGGAAGGTGGTGGCTGTCGTCACGGCGACGGCTGCAGGTCGTAACCGACGTCGCGTCGGGTGATCCCCGCGGTGAAGGCGGCGAGGCTGTCGGACCGGGACGTGAGGCGCCAGTCGTTGGTCGACCGCACCCCGTCCACGACCGTGGTGGCGACGAGGTCGAAGTACGAGAAGCCGATGATGTCCGCGTTCGCCGGATCGGCCAGCGCGGCGAACAGCGAGTTGAACCACTGCGCCTTCTCGCTCGTGGCCGTCGGATCCGACGAGCCGCCCGTCTCGCTGGCGCCGATCTCGGCGAGCAGGATGTTCTTGCCCGGTGCGATGGCCCGGAGCTGCTTCAGGGTGGCGCCGAAGGTGCTGTCGAAGGTCGGCTGGGACTTGTCGTCGTACGGCGGGCGGTAGTAGCCCGACATGCCCACGATGTCGACGTACTCGGGGCCCGGGTAGAGGGTCGCCAGGAAGTCCTCCGTGGTGTGGTTGCTCCCGCCCGTCTTGCCCGTGGCCAGACGGTCGACCCGCGTGGGCGCCCAGATCCAGGCGACCAGGTCGTTCGCACCCTGCCGCTCGAAGAGGTCGTGGACGTGCTGCCAGGCCTTGACGTAGTCCCCGGGTCCGTTGCCGTTGACGGCGCCCTTGCTGTTGCCGTAGTCGGTGCTCCAGGGATACCAGGTGCCGTTCATCTCGTGGTCGAACCGCAGGGCCAGCGGCATGCCGTTGGCCACGATGTCGTCGGCGTAGGTGGTCAGGTACGAGTCGAAGCTGCCGTCGATGATCTTCGTCAGGCTGTAGTCGGGCTGTTCGGGCTCGTTGTTGCCGGCCTTGATCGGCTGCGACTCCCACGTCAGGACGGGCAGCTTGCCCCGCGACCAGGACGAGCGGACGGCGTCGGCACGGAACTCCTGGTCGAAGCCCTGGAAGTAGCCGACCATGTTGGCCTCGGAACCGACCGCCGCCTCCTGCGCGTCGTAGGTCGCCCAGTTGAACGGTGCCTGGTCCGTGAAGAGCCCGAAGTACCGCGAGTCGGGGTCGATGATCGAGGCGAGGGACGGCGTCTCGACCGTGACGGGGCCCGTGGCACCGCCTCCGGTCGATCCGTTCGACCCCGTGCCACCCGACCCGGAGCCGGTCGACGCGCCGGTCCCCCGCCCGCCGGCGGTGCCTGCGGCGCCCGACCCGGTACCGGTGCCCCCCGAGTCCGCGGCGGACTGTGCCTGGGCCAGTGCCGACTCGGCGGAGGCGAGCTTCGCCTGCGCCGCGGTCAGCTGTCCCTCGGACGTCCAGGCCTGCTGCTGCACGTCGGCCAGGGCGGCCTTGCTCTCGGCGAGCTGCTTCTTCGCGGAGACCAACTGGTCGAGCAAAGCGGACCGGTCCGCCTTGAGCGACGAGACGTTGATGGACGGGTCGACGCCCGTGACCTCGGTGACGGCACTGCGGACGATGTTGTCGGACGGCGAGACCCAGATGAGCCACGAGATCATCGCGAGCAACACCACCACGGCGGTGGCGCCGAGCGCCGTGCGCCGGGCGTTGCCGTGCGAGGTGGCCCACCAGGCGCCGGAATGCATGTGGACGGGGGTGACGAAGTCCTGCGTCGAGTCAGACAATGAAGAAGACCTCCAGGGCGATGATGGCGGCGCCGATCAGGTACGGGAACCCGGCTTTGGGGTTGAGGCGACGACGAGGAGGCGCGGTGGCGGTGGCCACGGCGGCCACCGGTGCCGGCGTGGTCGCGCCGTCGGCCTCGGCGGCCAGGGCCGCCTTGCGGCTCCGGACGAGGACCGCACCCTGTTCGTCCGTCTCGTCGGCAGTCGAGCCGAAGTCGAAGAGCGTGTCGACCCCCGGGTCGACGCCGTCGCGGAACTGCCGTTCGAGGGCGTCGATGGGGGCCTCCTCGGCCACCTCGTCGAGCGCACCCTGCATCTCGTCGTTGGCCGCGCCTCCTGCGTAGGCCCCGGCCCGGGTGCCCCAACCGCTGGCGTGACCCATGCGGAAGAACCCGATGACCCGGATGGGCATGAGGAAGAACGTCGACACGATGATGAACACCGGGAGGCGGAAGAAGTCCGAGGGCTTCTCGGCCAGGTGGCGCATCTGACGGATCGACATGCTGAGCACGGACGAGACCACCATGAGGACGACGATGCTGATGAGACCGGTCTGCACGCCGTACTCCTCGAGGATGCCGCGGTACAGGTTCACGCCCTGGCCGGTGATCCCCCGGTAGATCCAGCCGCCGATGACGCCCATGAGCATGAAGGGCAGCACGATGTCCATGGCGAAGAAGAACGCGAGGAGCGGGGCGTGCCCGACCATCCACGGCATCATGCGGAGGGTGTTGTACTGGCTCCCGCGAGCCCAGCGCAGCTGCTGCTTGTAGAGCTTCTTGACCTGGAGCGGGGCGTCCGTGTAGACGAGGCTGGTGTGCTGGTAGACGGTGCGGTAGCCCTCCTTGAGCGTGAGGTTCGTCAGGGTGCGGTCGTCACTGACCTCGAGGAACACGCCCATGAACTTCTCCGTCATGAACCTGTCCATGACCCGGACGAGGATCTCGCGGCGGAAGGCGATGGTGCGGCCCGGCAGGCAGCCGATCTGCCCCAGCACGCTCTGCGCCGGCATCGAGTAGAGGGCACGGGAGTTCTCGAGCCAGTCGGCCCACCGCGTGATCCAGCTGCGCTCGGGCTCGAGGATGCGCTGGCGGGTGGTGACTCCCCCGACGTTCTCCTGGGCGAACGGACGGAGCAGCTCGGAGAGGGTGCCCGGCGTCCAGACCGTGTCGGAGTCGACCAGGACGGTGATGTCTCCCCGGCTGAGCTCGGTGCCGATCATGACGGCGTTGCGCTTGCCCGGGATCGGCGTGTGCACCCACCGGACGAGCGGCCCGAACTCCTCGCAGACGGCGGCGAGCTCGGGGTTGGGCTTGCCGTTGATGACGACGATGATCTCGCCGGGACCCTGTTCGACCATGCGGCCGATGACGTCCCGGAAGAGGTCGAGCGGTTCGTCCACGACGGGGACGACGACGCTGGTCGTGCCGCGGAACTCGCCCGTGAAGGGGCGGTAGCGGCGGGAGAGCAGGACCTTGATGATCCAGAGCACCCAGATGAGGGCGCTGTAGGCGGCGAAGAGGTAGATCTCGGGGTATCCGCCCGCCATGGATCGGATCTGCAGGATGAAGGTCAACACGATGGCCACCTGAGGTGTGAGAAGGGATCGGCTTCCGCAACGCTGGGGAATTGGTCTATCGGGTTGAGGGAATTCTCAGTCACTCACGGGCGGCTCACAACCACCCCCCGACCGCGGGTGGCCGGGCGCGCCGGTCGGGGTACGTCGGGTCGGGCAAGGTGCTGTCGACAGAAGTGCTGACACGTCAGTGAGGGCTCGACGTCCGAACGGAACCGTTCGATCGGTCCGCAGGTGGGACGGGCAGCCGTGATCCGACGCCGAACGAAAAGCCTGGTCACGAGCCCGGAATCAGCGCCCGGCACGGGCGTTGCCCAATGGGCAGCGATGGGCCTCGACGCCGCCGTCGACGACCACCCCCCACCCGTGGGTCATCTGCCCGAAATCCGATGGACACGTGCACAGGGGTACAACACCGCCAAACGGGGTACAGCGAAATGGCCCGACGTCGACCCGAGCGGATCGACCGCCTCCGGCGCAGCCCGGGCGTGTCGCACGTCCCGGACGGGTCAGCCGAGCGGCTCGGGTGCCTCGTCGATGCCGTAGAACTCGCGCTCGAAGACGGCGCGTGACCGACGGGTGGCCGCGAGGTAGTCCTCTTCGAGGGTCGTGGCGGAGCCCGGCGGGTACTCCATCAGGCGCGCCACGCCTTCCAGCTGCCGACGGTCCCGTGGCAGGACGTCCTGCGTCCGGGAGGTCCAGAGGGTGACCGCCGAGCGCGCCCGGGAGGCCATGATCCAGGCGTCGTGCAGCCGCCGGGCGTCCTCGTCGGCCACCAGGCCGGCGTCCACCGCCGCGGCGAGGGCGTCGAGCGTCGACGGGGTCCGGAGGCCGGGCACGTCCACCCCGTGCTGCAGCTGGAGCAGTTGGACGAACCACTCGACGTCGCTCAGCGAGCCCCGACCGAGCTTGAGGTGACGCGAGGGCTCGGCGCCCTTGGGCAGACGCTCGGACTCGACCCTGGCCTTGATGCGCTTGACCTCGCGGATCTGCTGCTCGGTCAGCTCGGCGGGGTACCGCACCGCGTCGGCGACGGCCATGAAGTCGTCGAGGAGCGTCTCGTCACCGGCCACGGGCCGGGCGCGCAACAACGACTGGGCCTCCCAGGTGAGCGACCAGCGAGCGTAGTAGGCCCGGTACGAGGACAGCGATCGGACCACCGGCCCGTTCTTCCCCTCGGGGCGCAGGCCGGTGTCGAGGTCGAACGGCACGAGGGCGTCGGACGTGAGTCGGCTCATCTCGGCGGCCACCGTGAGGGCACGCCGATGGGCCGTCTCGTCGCCCTCGGGAGCGCGGTAGACGTAGAGCACGTCGGCGTCGGAGCCGAACCCGAGTTCTTCTCCCCCGTACCGGCCCATGGCGATCACGGCGAACTCGAGGTCGCCGGCGTCCCGGCGGGCGAGGGCCAACGCCCCGGTCACCGAGGCCGTCGTCACCGCGGTCAGGCCCCGGGCCAGGGTGCCGATGTCGAGGATGCCCAGGATGCCGCCCACGGCGAGCCGCAGGATCTCGCGGCGCCGCGCCTGCCGCAGGACCGTCGCCGCCGCGTCGGGCGAACGGTGCCGCGCCAGGGTGGCGGCCGTCTCGTCGAGGAGGCTCGAGAGGGAGCGGGCCTTGAGCTCCGCGTCGTTCTCGAGCCACGCCGCGGCCTCGGGGATGCGCTCCAGCAGGTCGGCGGCGAAGGTCGACGACGACAGGACGGTCGTCAGTCGGTGGGCGGCCCCCGACGAGTCCCGCAGCATGCGGAGGAACCAGTACGACTCGCCGAGGCCGTCGCTCAATCGCCGGAACGCGAGCAGACCGAGGTCGGGGTCGGTGCCGTCGGCGAACCACTGCAGCATGGCCGGCAGCAGGTGGCGCTGGATGCTCGCCCGGCGGGAGACGCCGGCCGTCAGGGCGGCGATGTGACCGAGCGCGCCCTTCGGGTCGGCGAATCCGATGGCCGCGAGCCGCGCCGACGCCTGGTCGGAGCTGAGCGCCAGGTCTTCTTCGGGTCGCGCCGCGACGGCCGACAGGAGCGGGCGGTAGAACAGCCGCACGTGCAACGTACGGACCCGACGCTTCACCCCTTGCCACAGGTCGACGAGTTGGGCGGCACCCGGCGCGAGACCGGTGCCGCGGGCGAGGACCCGGAGGGCGTTCTCGTCCGTCGGCATGAGGTGCGTGCGCCGCAGTCGCGTCAGCTGGATGCGGTGCTCCAGCAGGCGCAGCACGCGGTAGTCGCGGTCGAACTCCGCGGCCTCGGCTCGTCCGACGTAGCCCCGCGCGGCCAGGGCGCCCAACGCGTCGAGCGTCGAGCGCTGGTGCACGCGTTCGTCGGCCTGCCCGTGGACGAGCTGCAGCAGCTGGATGGTGAACTCGATGTCGCGCAGTCCGCCGGGACCGAGTTTGAGCTGCTGGTCGACCTCGCCCGCCGGGATCAGGGCCGTGACCCGTTCGCGCATGGCCTGGACCGACTCGACGAAGTTCTCGCGTGAGGCGGCCGACCAGACGAACGGCGCGACGGCCGCGACGTAGCGCTCGCCGAGGTCGACGTCGCCCGCGAGGGGCCGCGCCTTCAACAGGGCCTGGAACTCCCACCCCTTGGCCCAGCGCTCGTAGTAAGCGACGTGCGACTCGAGCGTGCGGACGAGGGCGCCGTCCTTGCCCTCCGGCCGCAGGTTCGCGTCGACCTCCCAGAGGTCGGGTTCGACGGCGAGGTCCGAGATCGCCCGAGCCGCGTGCATCGCCAGACGGCTGCCGATCTCGACGGCCCGACCGTTCTCGAGCCCGTCGACGCCCTCGGCGACGTAGACCACGTCGACGTCGCTGAGGTAGTTCAGCTCGCGGGCCCCGGCCTTGCCCATGCCGATGACGGCGAGCCGGGTGCGCTCGACGTCGGCGGCGGGGAACGGGACCTCGCGTCGGGCCACGTCGACGGCGGCGTCGAGGGCGGCGCCCGCGAGGTCGGCGAGGGCGGCGGCCACGCGGGGCAGGACCTCGACGGGGTCGTCGGCCTCGAGGTCGAAGGACGCCAGCTGGAGCAGGTGACGCCGGTACCGGACCCGGAGCGCGACGCGCGCCTCGTCGCCGGTCAGCCCGGTCGCCGCCCGACGGACGTCGTCACGGTACGTCGCGGCCGGCGGTGGTTCGTCCAGCGGTTCGAGCAGGACGCCCGCCTCGGCCGGGCGACGCGCGACGAACTCGGCAAGGCCCTCGGAGGCACCGAGGACCCTCAGGAGGCGCGGGCCGGCCTCGCCGTCGAGCAACTCGACCACGCCGGCACGATCCCGCTCGACCGATCGCTCGAGGTGCGCCAGGGCCGCGTCCGGGTCGGCCACCGTGGCGAACCACGGGACCAGGTCGCGCACCTGGGGCACCTCGGCGACGAGGCGGTCGAGCCGGTCACGCCCGGCACCGAGGTCGGAGAACCCGAGCCGCGCCAGCTCGGAGAGACCGGTCGCGGATCGGGGCATGAGGGCGGGGTGGCCGGTCGACTAGAGGATCTCGAGGTTCGAGCGCAGCTCGAACGGCGTGACCTGTGCCCGGTACTCTTTCCACTCTTGTCGCTTGTTGAGGAGCACGTAGTTGAAGACCTGCTCGCCCAACGTCTCGGCGACGAGCTCGCTGTTCTCCATGATCGACAGGGCGTGGTCGAGGCTGGCGGGCAGCTGACGGTAACCCAGGGCACGACGCTCGGCGTCGCTCAGGCCCCAGACGTTGTCCTCGGCCTCGGCGGGCAGCTCGTAGCCCTCTTCGATGCCCTTGAGCCCCGCCGCCAGCATCAGCGAGAAGGCCAGGTACGGGTTCGCCGCGGAGTCGATGGCACGGTACTCGACCCGGCTCGAGTTGCCCTTGTTCGGCTTGTAGAGCGGGACGCGCACGAGCGCCGAGCGGTTGTTGTGGCCCCAGGTCACGAAGCTCGGCGCCTCGTCGCCGCCCCAGAGGCGCTTGTAGCTGTTGACGAACTGGTTCGTCACGGCCGTGATCTCGGGGGCGTGCTTGAGCAGGCCCGCGATGAACTGACGACCGATGGTCGACAGCTGGTACTCGGCGCCCGCCTCGTAGAAGGCGTTGGAGTCGCCCTCGAAGAGCGACATGTGCGTGTGCATGCCCGAACCGGGGTGCTGGCTGAACGGCTTCGGCATGAACGAGGCGAAGACGCCCTGTTCGATGGCGACCTCTTTGATGACCGTCCGGAAGGTCATGATGTTGTCGGCCGTCGTCAGCGCGTCGGCGTAGCGCAGGTCGATCTCGTTCTGACCGGGCCCCGCCTCGTGGTGGCTGAACTCGACCGAGATGCCGAGGTCTTCGAGCATGCGGACGGAGCGGCGACGGAAGTCGTGGGCGGTCCCGCCGGGGACGTTGTCGAAGTAGCCGGCCGAGTCGACCGGCTGGGGGCCGTCGGCGCCGAGCTGCGCGCTCTTGAGCAGGTAGAACTCGACCTCGGGGTGCGTGTAGAAGGTGAAGCCGCGCTCGCCGGCCCGAGCCAGGGTGCGCTTCAGGACGTTGCGCGGATCCGCCACGGCGGGCTGGCCGTCGGGCGTCGTGATGTCGCAGAACATGCGGGCGGTCGGATCGATCTCGCCCCGCCAGGGCAGGATCTGGAAGGTCGTCGGGTCGGGCTGCGCGAGGACGTCGGCCTCGTACGAGCGCGTCAGGCCCTCGATGGCCGAACCGTCGAAGCCGATGCCCTCGGCGAACGCCCCCTCGACCTCGGCCGGGGCGATGGCGACGGACTTGAGGGTGCCGATCACGTCGGTGAACCAGAGGCGGATGAACTTGATGCCGCGCTCTTCGATCGTGCGGAGGACGAAGTCCCTCTGTTTGTCCATGCCACGGCCTTTCTGCTCCGCCACTACGGTAGTGGACATGCCCCGACTCCGCTTGGCGCTCGCGCAGACCAACCCCGTCGTCGGCGACCTCGCCGGCAACTCCGCCCAGATCGTCGAGGCGGCCCGCCGGGCGCACGCCGCCGGCGCCGACCTCCTCGCCGCGGGCGAGATGAGCGTCACGGGGTACCCGATCGAGGACCTGGCCAGCCGGCCGAGCTTCCTCCAGGCCAGTCGGCACGCCGTCGAGGTGCTGGCCGAGACCCTCGAGGCCGAGGGCCTGGGCGACCTCCCCGTGGTGGTCGGCCACGCCGACGGGCCCTTCGAGCCGCGCCTCCTGGGCACGAGCAACGCCCCGACCGCCATCGCGAAGAACTGCGCCAGCGTCCTGCAGGGCGGTCGCGTCGTGACGACCACCGCCAAGTACCACCTGCCGAACTACTCGGTCTTCGACGAGTACCGCGTGTTCATCCCCGGCGACGAGTTGCTCGTCGTCCGCGTGGCGGGCGTCGACGTCGCCCTCGTGATCTGCGAGGACCTCTGGCGCGACGGCGGCCCCGTCGAGCGCGTGCTGCACGCCGACGCGGGCCTGCTCGTCGTGATCAACGCGAGCCCGTTCGTCCGCGACAAGGACGAGGTGCGCCTCCCCCTCGTCACCCGCCGGGCCGTCGAGAACGACACCCTGGTGGCCTACGTCAACATCGTCGGCGGTCAGGACGACCTCGTCTTCGACGGCGACAGCGTGGTCGTCGACGGCAGCGGCACGATCCTGGCCCGGGCCCCGCAGTTCGACGAGCACCTGCTCGTCGTCGACCTCGACCCCGAGCCGGCCACGGACACCGAGCTGCCCGAGGGCATCCGCCGCGTCGAGCTCGACCCGGCTTCCGACGCGACCGTCGTCGGTGCCGGTGGCTCCGGGCCGCACGCCGGGCGCGCCTCCTCGTCCCCGGTCGAGCGCGACGTCGCCGACCTGCCCGACGACCGCCAGCAGCTCTGGAACGCCCTGGTGCTGGGCACTCGCGACTACGTGCGGAAGAACGGGTTCCGCAGCGTGATCCTCGGACTCTCGGGCGGCATCGACTCGGCCGTGTGCGCGGCGATCGCCGCCGACGCCATCGGGGCCGACGCCGTGTACGGCGTCTCGATGCCCAGCCAGTGGTCGAGCGAGCACAGCCGCAGCGACGCCGACGACGTCGCCGAGCGGATCGGCGTGCGGTACTCGACCGAACCGATCGCCGGCCTCGTCGCACCGTTCGAGGACCAGTTGCACCTCACCGGCCTCGCCGCCGAGAACGTCCAGGCCCGCGCCCGGGCGCTCGTGCTGATGGGGTTGTCAAACCTGCACGGCCACCTCGTGCTGACCACGGGCAACAAGACCGAGCTCGCCGTCGGCTACTCGACGATCTACGGCGACTCGGTCGGTGGGTTCGCCCCGATCAAGGACGTCCCCAAGACGATGGTCTGGGAGCTCGCCCGGTGGCGCAACGCCCACGCCGAGTCGATCGGCGAGACCGCGCCCATCCCCGAGAACTCGATCACGAAGCCGCCGTCGGCCGAGCTGCGGCCGGACCAGAAGGACGAGGACTCGTTGCCGCCCTACGAGGTGCTCGACGGCATCCTCGAGGGGTACATCACGAACGCGCTCGGGGCGGCCGACGTCGTGGCGCTCGGCTACGACGCGGACACGGTGGCCGAGATCACGAAGCTGGTCGACCGCTCCGAGTGGAAGCGCCGCCAGGGGGCGATCGGCCCGAAGATCTCGGGCATGGCCTTCGGCCGGGACCGCCGTCTGCCGATCACCTACCGGCCGACGACGGTCTGACGCCCGATCGGCCCGTCGGCGACCGGTCGTCCCGACGGCGACGCGCCGACCGGACGACCGGACCGGTCAGTCGTTCGCGGCCTCTTCGGCGTCGAGGGCGGCGTTGCGGGCCTTGATCGTCTCGATCGCCCGGGCCGCCTCGTCGCGGGTGGCGTAGGGCCCGGCGCGGTCGACGGCCGGAGAGACCTTGCCCTCCTCGACCTCGTGCGTCTTCGTGTTGAACCAGAACTCGGCCATGGTGTCGTCCTCTCGGTGCGGCTGTCGAGAACGCGAGCCCGTCGCGCTCCCCCTAAGCTTGATCGTATGCCCCGGGACTCCCACGGATTCTTGACCCCGGGCCGGATCTCAGCGCAGCGTCCGGTCCCCCCGTCGATCGCCCGACCCGAGTACGTCGGCAAGGCCGCTCCGGCCGAGTACACCGACGGCGACGTCTACGACGCCGAGACCGTCGAGCTGATCCGCGAGAGCGGCCGCATCGCCTCGCAGGCCATCGACGCCGTCGAGGCCGCCCTCCGCCCCGGCGTGACGACCGAAGAACTCGACCGCATCGCCCACGAGTTCGTCGTCGCCCACGACGCCTACCCGTCGACCCTGGGGTACCGCGGGTACCCCAAGTCGGTCTGCACCTCGGTGAACGAGGTCATCTGCCACGGCATCCCCGACGACACCGTCCTGGTCGACGGCGACCTGATCAACGTCGACATCACGGCGTTCAAGAACGGCGTCCACGGCGACCTGAACCGCACCTTCGTCGTCGGCGAGGCCGCCCCCGAGACCGTCGACCTGGTCGACCGCACCCGTGAGGCGCTGAGGCGCGGCATCAAGGCCGTCGCTCCGGGGCGTCAGGTGAACGTGATCGGTCGGGCGATCGAGTCGTACGCCAAGCGCTTCGGCCTGGGCGTCGTGCGCGACTACACCGGCCACGGCGTCGGACGCGCCTTCCACTCCGGCCTGATCATCCCCCACTACGACGCGCCGCAGTACGACGACGTCATCGAGGTCGGGATGGTGTTCACCATCGAGCCCATGTTGACCCTCGGTGGCATCGAGGCCGACGTCTGGGACGACGACTGGACCGTCACCACCCGCGACAAGAGCCTCACGGCCCAGTTTGAGCACACCCTGGTCGTCACCGAACGCGGTGCCGACATCCTCACGCTCTCCTGAGAAAGGACCACCCATGGCACGCACCGCAGTGGGAATCGACATCGGCGGCACAGGCATCAAGGGGGCGATCGTCGACCTCGACAGCGGCGAGCTCCTCTCGGACCGCATCAAGAAGAGCACTCCCGAGGGCGGCGAACCCGACGCCATCGTCGCGGTCGTCCGGCAGATCGTCGACGAACTCGGCCTCGACGACGCCTCGGTGCCGGTCGGCGTCTGTTTCCCGGCCGCCATCATGGACGGCAAGACCCTCTCGGCCGCCAACGTGTCGAAGAAGTGGATCGGCTTCGAGGCCGAGAAGCTCTTCGAGACCACACTCGGCCGCGACATCCACTTCGTCAACGACGCCGACGCCGCAGGCTACGCCGAGACCCGTTTCGGGGCCGCGAAGGACGTGAAGGGCCTCGTCGTCATGACGACGCTCGGCACGGGCATCGGCACCGCCCTGATCAACGACGGCGTGCTCATCGTCAACGCCGAGCTCGGGCACCTCGAGATCGGTGGCAAGGACTACGAGACCAAGGCCTCGTTCGCGGCGAAGGAGCGCGACGACCTCAGTTGGAAGCACTGGGCGAAGCGCCTGCAGAAGTACTACTCGCACCTCGAGGCCCTGCTCTACCCGCGCCTGATCATCGTCGGCGGCGGCGTCTCGAAGCACCACGACGAGTTCTTGCCGCTGCTCGACCTGCGGGCCGAGATCGTCCCGGCGAAACTCCGCAACAACGCCGGCATCATGGGTGCCGCCGCCCTGGCCGCCGACTCGAACCCGGCGTTCTGAGGCGAGGCGCGACCGACGCGAGACGACCCCGGCCGAGGAGGCGCGCCTCCTGGGCCGGGGTCGTCTCGCGTGAGGCGAATGGGCCGACTGCTACGCCGGGTTCTGTCCCGGTGCCGAGGCACCATGGACGGCCATCTCTCTCGGAACTACGTTGCCGCAGCTCTCTAGCGGTCTACCCGGGGACTCGGCGAGCAGCCTCGTCGTCCCCTCTTTGACCTTGCTCCGGGCGAGGTTTACATAGCCGGCCGGTCACCCGAGCCGCTGGTGGTCTCTTACACCGCCGTTTCACCCTTACCCCGTGTCGCACCCGGAGGTGCGACACGTGGCGGTCTGCTCTCTGTTGCACTTTCTCGCGGGTTGCCCCGGGTGGGTGTTACCCACCGCCCTGCTCTGTGGAGCCCGGACGTTCCTCGGCGACGGGCTCTCGCCCGCCGACGCGACCGTCTTGTCGACCCATTCGCGACCCCGAGCCTAGCGGTGCGACGCCCCTCCGTGTGCCACGGCTCGTGCGGGGGCCCCGCCCCTGGTCAGAGGCCTGATTCGTAGGTGCGGACGAGGACCGCGTTGCTGTCGGGGCAGAGCACGACGTCGTCCTCGGCGGCGGCACGCACGGCCGCGAGGTCGCTGCCCGTCAGGGCCACGCCACTCGCGCTCGACACGCCACCACGCAACAACGAGGCACCCACGCCGTAGCGGTCCCGCTGACGCTCGTAGAGGGCCAGCAGATCGGCGGGCACCGTGGCGGCGATGGTCTCGCGGTTGGCGACGACCTCGGCCCGCTCGGCCTCGAGCTCGGCGAGCTTCGCGTCGCGCCCGGTCTCGGCGTCGACGCGGCGGGTGTCGAGCTGGTCGAGCTCGCCCCGCGTCACCGCCGCGACGGCACCCAGGCTCTCGACGCGTTCCATCACCTCGAGCTGGAGGTCCTCCAGGTCGGAGCGACGCTTGGCGAGGGCGGCGAGCTCACCCTCGAGGGCGGCCACGTCCTTCGAGGACGACGACGACGCGATGCGCTGTTCGTCACGGACGACGCGCGCCTCGACGACGGCGACGTCGGACTCGATGCGCTTGAGCTCGCTCTGCGCGTCCTCCCAGGCGCCCTGCTCGGTCGCGAGGCGGCTGCGGAGGCGAGAGCCGTCGCCCTCGAGCGACGCGAGGACGGCGATCTCGGGGAGGTTCGCCCCCTTGTGCGCGATCTGGCGGAGTGCGGTGTCGAGTTGCTGCAGGTCGAGCAGCAGGGCCTGGTGCTCGTAGCTGGCTTTCATCAGGGGCATGGGGACTCTTCTCGGGGTCGGGGGGCGCTTCTCGGGGTCGGGGGGAGGCAGGGACGGGGCGACGAGGAGGCGCGGGCCGCGAGGTCTCGCGGCTCACGACCCGGCGACGTCGCGACGGGCGGCTCGGCGTGCTCACTGCACGACGGCGAAGTCCCACGGGTCCGTGCGCAGGTCGCTGAGGGTGACCTCGACGTCGTGCAGCTCGCGGCGGAGCTGCGCGGCCGCCGTGTCGAGCCAGAGCCACTCGGCCGCCCAGTGCGACACGTCGACCAGGGCGGGGCCGCGGCCGAGCCTCATGAGTTCGCGCGCGTCGGAGGCGGGGTGGTGGCGCAGGTCGCTGGTGACGTACACGTCGGCGGCGAGCACCGCCGGGTCGGCCAGCAGCGAGTCGCCGGCACCGGCGCAGAGGGCGACGGTCTCGACGACGCGGTCGGCGTCACCTGCCACACGGATGCCGGACGCGGTCGGGGGCAGCACGTCGCCGAGCTGGCGGGCGAGGGCCACGAGCGTCATGGCGTGCGGCAGGCGCCCGACGATGCCGAGTCCCGTGTCGTCGGTGGCGCCCGGGGTGATCGGGCGCTGGTCGACGATGCCGAGCTGGTGCGCGAGCACGCGGGACGTGCCGGTCTCGACGACGTCGGCGTTGGTGTGGGCGGCGACGAGGCCGCACCCGGCACGGACGAGCCGTGCGACGACCGCACCCTTGGTGGTGTCCTCCGACACCGTCGAGACGCCGTGGAACAGCAGCGGATGGTGGACCAGCAACAGGTCGGCCCCCATGCCGACGGCTTCGTCGACGGTGTCGAGCACGGCGTCGACGGCCAGGTGCACGTGGGTCACGGGCCGGTCGGGGTCACCGACGACGAGACCCGGAGAATCCCACGACGACGCGCCCGCGAGAGGCCAGAGACGTTCGATGACGGAGTTGACCGAGGCGAGTGTGGACACCCCGACAGCCTAGTCGCGAGCCGTCGAGCGGAACCCCGTGATCATGACCGCGACGATGAACGCGACGACCGAGGCGCCGAGCAGGGCGACGACCACCGAGACGGACGTCGACAGGCCGGTGAGGCCCACGGCCCGGACGACGAATCCCTGCCAGGCGAACGAACCGAGGTCGCTCAGGAGCAGACCGAAGCCGACGACGGTGCCGACCACGACGCCGGCGACGACGCCCACCGGACCGCGGCGGGCGACGCGGGTGGCGTCGTCGGGGCGGGTCGAGACCGAGGCGAGCGCGGTCAGGCCGACGAGGCCGGTCGCGACGGGGACGGCGACGGTGGCGAGGACGGCCGAGGCCACGGCCAGGGCGGGGACGAAGGCCAGCACGACGGCCGCGACGACGATCAGCGCGGCCGTGGCGGCGACCACGAGCGCGAGGGGACGACGCAGCAGGGGCGGGACGGGGGCGGAGGCGACCGTCTGCACGTCGGAGGCCGACCGGGTCGGCGCGACCAGCGCCTCCTGATCGGCTGCCGCCCGGGCGTCCGGGGCGTCGGCGGAGTCGGCGGCGTCGAGCGCGAGGGGACGGGGGCCGGTCGACGGGACGACGACGGGAGCCGAGGTCGGGGTGGCGGCGGCCGGGCGCGCGTCGCGGTCGGCGTCCGGCGCGTGGCCCGCCTCGACGACAGGCCTGGCCTGACGGATCGCCCCGGGCGTCACGACGGGCAGGACCCCGGTGAACCGGAGGCGCGTGGCCTCGAGGGCGCGAGCCGCCTCGTCCGTGCCGACGCGGGTGATCTCGTCCTCCCAGGACGCGAAGCGCGCGGCCTCGACCTCGCGCAGGGCCAGCTGGGCCTGGACGACGGCCATCAGGTCGATGGTCGCGGTGTCCTCGAGGCGCTTCTCGACCAGGCGCGCGAGCACCTCGTCGTCGAGCGTCATGCGCTCCGGGGGCTGGGGCAGGTCGTCGGGCACCGACACGGCGAGCACCGGCAGGGTGATCGCCGAGGTGTCGACCGAGTGGCGGGCCACGCTCGCCGGACGGGCCTCGAAGGCGTCCGTGGGCACGACGTCGTCGAGGACGACGTCGGCGCGGTGCGAGGGGATCGAGACGGGACGGGGCGCCACGGGAGTGGCGGCATCGACGGGGCGGGCCTCGGTGTGGCGCGTCTCGGCCTGACGCGTCTCGGCCTGACGGTCCTCGGTCGTGTCGTCGAGCCGGTCGACGGGGGCCTCGGCGGCCTCGGAGGTCTCGGGGGCGAGGGTCTGGTTCACGGGGTGGTGCTCCTGCTGGTCCGGGCGAGCGGAGGGCTCGGGGACGGTGTCGTCGAGGGGTGCGACGAACGTCACACGGCGCCGGTGGAACGTGACGTCGTCGTCGAGGGGTGCGATGCCCCCGACGCTCGCGGTCTGCACGTTGTCGGCCATGCTCGGATGGTAGGTGACGAACGGCCCCGCGACGGGCGGACTCGCCGGTCCGACCGGCACATTCGTCGTCCGGGGTCCCCTGGCCGACCCCCGGGCGACCCCGGGGCGTCCGCGACGCCCCGGGCGTCAGGAGGCGCGGGTCAGGTGGGCGAGCACCTCGCGGGACACTCCTCGCGAGCCCAGGCCGAGGTGGCCCGACCGGGGGTGCACGGCGAGCGTCGCGTCCGGCAGGCCGGCGACGGTCCGCGCCACCAGGTCGAGGGGGTAGAAACCGTCGGCGCCACCGGCCACGACGAGCGTCGGGGCCGTGACCTCGCCCAGGCGGTCGCCCACGTCGAACGAGTCCTCGGCGTCCAGCGTCACGACCAGGTCGTCGTGTCGGTCGCCGACGACGAAGTGGTGTGCCACCCGTCCGAGGCGCCGCAGGGCGTTCGAGGACGGGACGCCGGTGGTCGTCTGACCGAGCATCGCGGCCGAGGCACCTCTCGCGTCACCGGCCCGGAGGCGCTCGGCCGTGCGCCGCTGGGCCTCGCGCCCGGCCTCCCCCAGCCGGTGGGCGGAGGACACGAGGACCAGTCGACGGACGAGCTCGGGGTGGTCGACGGCCAGTCGGAGCGCGATGCTGCCGCCCGTCGAGGTGCCGACCACGTCGATCGGGCCGTCCGCGATCTCGGCCGCGGCCCGGGCCACGTCGTCGGCGAGGTCCTCCACCGTCGTGCCCTCGGGCAACCCGCGGCGTCGACCGAGCGTCCACAGGTCGAGCCGCCGGACGAGCGGCGCCGTCTCGAGCCGCAGCAGGGTCCGGTCCCAGGTCGAGGGGTGGTGGCGACCCGGGCCGACCCCGGGCAGCAGGATCGTCGGGACGCCGCTCCCCCGGCGCACGAAGGGCAGGCCCGCCACGGTGCCCCTGGTCGTCGCGCTCCGGGGGCTCACGGCCGGCCCAGCCGCCGGAACCGCGCGGGGGCGTCGCCGCCCTCGACGAGGTCGACGAGGATCGACCCCACGAGAGGCGTGAACTTGAAGCCGTGCCCGGAGAACCCCGCCCCCACCACGACGGGGCCGACCCGGTCGAGCACGAAGTCCTCGTCGTCGGTGGTCGTGTACGTGCAGCTGATCGGGTCGGCGGTCTCGGCGTCGACGCCGGGCAACCACTCACGGGCGTACCGCCGCAGTTGCTCGAGCTGCACGGGATCGGGTTCGAAGGACCGGCGGTCGGGGTGCACGACGGGTCCGGCTCCGTGCCAGCCCGCCTTCACGCCCTCGCCCGGGGTCAGCATGCCGTAGACGACGCCCGGCCACCACGACTCGGCGGGCCGGTCGGGGTCGGGACGGTGGTTGACGCTCGGCCACACGGCCTCGGCGTCGGTCACGGCGAAGTGCGCCGGTTGCTCCTGGGTCACGGTGAGGCGAGGGAGGCGGACGAGGCCCCCGACGACGTCCTCGGTCCAGGCGCCCGCCGTCACCACGACCCGCCGGGCGACGATCTCGTCGTCGGCCGTGACGACCCGGACGCGCTCCGGCCCCTCGACGTGCAGGCCCGTGACCGGCGTCGACCAGCGCAGTCGCGCCCCGTGGGCCTCGGCCGCCCGGGCGAGGACCGTCAGGGCCTCGGCGGCCCGGATGCGTCCGCTGCCCGGCACGTGCAGCACCTCGGTCTCGAAGCGGATGCCCCGCCACCGCTCCCCCGCCTCGGCGGCGTCGACCAGCTCGCTGGGGACGCCTGCGTCGACGTGCAGGGCCCGCATCCGACGGAGCATCGCCGGGCGACCGTGGTTGACCACCCCGACGAGGTCGAGCAGCGGGGTGCCGGTCTCGTCGGCCAGCGCGTCCCACCGCCGCCGCGCCTCCTGCACGAGGGCGACGTAGTCGGCGTCGTCGTAGGCGACGTTGAGGTTCCGGGTCGCGCCGTGGGAGGCACCCCGGTGGTGCCCCTGCTCGAAGCGCTCGACGAGCACGACCTCGTGTCCGCGCGACGCGGCCTGCCAGGCCGTCGCGAGGCCCATGGCGCCGCCGCCGACCACGACCAGGTCGACGTCGACGCGGGACGGACTCGGCTGACCGGACGACATCCCCCGAGCATAGGAGGCGCGGTGCGGCCGCGCCCCCGGCTCACGCCCCGTGGCACGCCCGTCCCCTGGCCCGCCGACGGGGGCTGCTGTGGCCGGGCCGCGTGCCGGTAACATCCCTCGACGGCCGCCACGGGGCGCGGCTCGCGCAGCAGCAGGGGGAACTCGTGGACCGACCAGACGACCGGACGACGACCGAGGGGGCCTCGGACGCGACCCCCGTGTCCGTCGTGGCCGAAGGACTCGTGCAGCGGTTCGGACCGCTCGAGATGCGCGTCCTGCCGAGCGACTACCCCGCCGGCGCCGTCGGGGTCCCGGGAGCCGGCCACCCCGAGATGCTGCGCGTCCGGCTCGGCGCCACCGAGTTCGTCGACCTGGGGCACGACGGATCGCACTGGTTCGCGGTGCCCCTGCGCATCGACGCCTCGGGGCCCACGCCCCTCGAGCAGCGGCGCCGGGACCCCCTCGGCGTCGGGGTGGGCGAGGAGACGTCCGTGGTGCTCGACGCGGCCTCGTCCATGGTGCGACGGTGGGCCGCCCTGGTCCCGCCCGCGTCCCGTCTGGGCACGGCCTGGCCCGCACCGCAGGCGTTCGCGTCCGGTGCCGTCGCGGGTGCCCCGGCACCGAGGCGACGGCGGGGCGTGCTCCTCGGCGTGCTGGGTGCGGTGGGCGTCCTCGCCTTCGGCGGGATCTGCTTCGCCCTCTACCAGGCGAACGGGGGCGAGGGAGGCGTGATCGAGACCGGTTCCGAGCTCGTGAGCGAGCTCACCACCGGGGACTGCTTCGACATGACGGAGGGGATCGACGACGAGTACCAGACGTTCGTCGACGTGACCGCCTGCGGCGAGGTGCACCACTTCGAGGTGTTCGCCGAACCGGTCCTGGACGACGAGGCGTTCCCCGGCGACGACGAGGTCGGGCAGCTCGGCGACGACGCGTGCTTCGAGGTCTTCGACGACTACGTCGGGTCCGCCTGGGAGGACTCGGCCCTCGACTACGGCTGGTTCACGCCGACCGAGGACACCTGGGCCACCGGCGACCGCGAGGTCACCTGCTACCTCGCGACCGCACCCGAGGGCGAGTCGGCCAGCCTGGCGGGCAGCGGGCGCTGACCTGCGGGGCGGGCAGCGGGCGCTGACCTGCGGGGCGGGGTCGAACCGGCGAAACGAACGGGGCGGCCCCGTCCCCCGTCGACCTGCGATGATCGGCGGATGACCTGGCGCAAGCTCCTCAAGGCGTTCCCCACCGTGATCCTGGTGGTCGACATCCTCATCAGGATCGTGTCGGTGGCGGTCGTGCCGCGCAACCGGCGACCGAGTTCGGCCATGGCGTGGCTGCTGGCGATCTTCGTCGCCCCCATCCCGGGCAGCGTCCTCTACGGTCTCCTCGGCAGCACCAAGCTGCCGAAGGACCGGCGGGACAAACAGCGCGAGATCAACTCGCTCATTCTCGAGAACACGCAGGGTCTCGACAACCGCGTGCCGACCGACACCCAGCCGCCGTGGTTCGGGACGGTGGTCCAGCTGAACCGCACGCTCGGTGCCATGCCCCTCATCCCGGGCAACACGACGCGGCTGCTGCCGGACTACGCCGGATCGATCGCGGCCATGACCGAGGCCGTCGACGCGGCCGAACGATACGTGCACGTCGAGTTCTACATCTTCACGCGCGACGAGTCGACCTTCCTCTTCTTCGACGCGCTGAAGCGTGCCCACGACCGTGGCGTCAAGGTGCGGGTGCTCTACGACCACTGGGCCACGATCCGCAACCCCCAGGGCCGGGTGACGCGCACCTGGCTCCGCGATTCCGGCATCCGTTTCGAAGAGATGCTGCCGTTCCACCCCACGAAGGGCATGTGGCGCCGACCTGACCTGCGCAACCACCGCAAGATCGTCGTCGTCGACGGCGACGTGGCGTTCACCGGCTCGCAGAACATGACCGACCCCAGCTACAACAAGCGCGGCAACATCCGACGCGGCCTGCAGTGGAAGGACCTCATGGTGCGTCTCGACGGTCCCGCCGCCATCGGCCTCAACGCACTCTTCATCACCGACTGGTACAGCGAGACGGACGAGTTGCCCACGGACGCCGGGGCCGAGCCGCCCGTCGAACGACGCGGGGGCGACGACGCCTACGAGTGCCAGGTCGTGCCGAGCGGACCCGGGTTCGACGGCGAGAACAACCTCCGGTTGTTCAACGCCCTGGTCTACGGCGCGCAGGAACGCCTCATCATCGCGAGCCCCTACTTCGTGCCCGACGAGTCGATGCTCTACGCCATCACCACCGCGGCGGAGCGCGGGGTGGACGTGCAACTCTTCGCCTGCGAGGTCGCCGACCAGTTCCTCGTCTACCACGCGCAGCGCTCGTACTACGAGACGCTGCTGCGGGCGGGGGTGCGGATCTTCCTCTACGAGAAGCCGATCGTCCTGCACTCGAAGCACTTCACGGTGGACGACGACGTGGCGGTGATCGGCTCGAGCAACATGGACATGCGGTCGTTCAGCCTCAACTTCGAGGTGTCGCTCATGGTGCGCGGAGCGGGCTTCGTCGACCAGGTCCGCGAGGTCGAGGCGGACTACCGCGCGAAGTCGCACGAGATCACCCTGGCGAGCTGGCTGACGAGGCCCGCTCCCCTGCAGGTGCTCGACAACGTCGCGCGCCTCACGGCGGCGGTGCAATAGGTCCGCCGTCTCCGGGCGGCCCGGCCAGGGGTGGTCGGCCGGTGGACGGTCGACGCCCTGAGGGGCAGAGTGTCGGCATGGACCAGAAGGAACACCTCAGCCGGTACCTGACCCGTTCGCGCGACGACCTGGTGCGCAAGCTCGACGGACTGTCGGAGTACGACGTCCGTCGCCCGCTGGTGCCGAGCGGCACCAACCTGCTCGGGCTGGTCAAGCACGTCGCCACCGTGCAGCTCGGCTACCTCGGCGACGTCTTCGGGCGACCGAGCGGCATCGAGACGCCGTGGTTGACCGACGAGAGCGAACCCGAGGCCGACCTGTGGGCGACTCCGGACGAGAGCCGCGGCTTCGTCGTCGACCTCCTGCAGCGGTCGAACGCCCACGCCGACGAGACCGTCCGGGCGTTGCCGCTCGACGCGCCCGGTGACGTCTCTTGGTGGGGACCCGACCGCCGTGCCGTCACGCTGCACCAGATCCTCGTGCACCTGACCGTCGAGACCGCCCGGCACGCCGGCCACGCCGACGTCGTCCGCGAGTTGATCGACGGCGGCCTCGGCAACGGCCCCGCCGACCCGAACGTGCCGGACCGCGATGCCGACGGATGGCGACGACACCACGACCGCGTCGAGGCCGCCGCCCGCGCCGCAGGTCACTGAGCGCCCCGCGCCACCGTCCGCCACGGGCCCGCGCGCGCCTGACCCGTGACGTCGGCAATTCCTGCCTCCCGGCGCGAGACCGGCCTGACCGCCCCGCGGGCGGCACGTACCGCCGCAGGGACCAGGAGTTGCCGACGCGCGGGTCAGGCGAACAGCTTGCCGACCTCGGTCGCGAGCTGCTGCGCACCCAGCACGACGAAGAGCACGGCGCAGATCCCCATGAGCGAGTTGCTCACCCACCGGCTGCGCCACTCGGCCGGCGTGCGTGACGAGTTCAGCAGCCAGAGCAGGGTGATCGCGAGGAACGGCATGAAGAGCGCCCCGAGCACCCCGTAGAGCACGATCAAGCCGATCGGCCGGTCCAGGAAGAGGATCGCCATCGGAGGAACCGTGAGCCAGACGACGAAGACCCGGTAGTAGAGGCCGCCGATCCGGCGTCGGGGGTCGTCCGCGTCGAGACCGCGAAGGGTGCCCACGAAATCGGCGAACATGAGGGACACGCCGTTCCACACGCCGAGGATCGACGAGAACGAGGTCGCGAAGAACCCGATCAGGAAGAACCAGGTCATGAAGGTGCCGTAGCGCTCGCCGAGGACGGCCGCGAGCTGGACCAGCCCCCCTTCGCCGTCGGCCAACGCGATGCCGCCGGAGTACAGGAGCTCGGCCCCGACCACGAGCATCGCGAGGACGAAGACGCCGCTCACGACGTAGGCGACGCCGTTGTCGAGTCGCATGACCTTCATCCAGCCCGGACTGTGCCAGCCCTTCTCGCGCAACCAGTAGCCATAGGCGGCGAGCGTGATGGTGCCACCGACCCCGCCGGTGACGCTGAGCGCGACGACCAGCCCGTTCTCGGGGATGGTCGGCACGAGACCGGCCGCGAGTTCGCCGAGGTTCGGCAGGGTGACGATCGCCGAGCCGACCACCGTGACGAACATGAGGCCGACGAAGAAGGCGATGACCTTCTCGAAGAACGAGTACTTGCCGAACCACACCATGACGCCGCCGAGCACGCCGGCGCCGATCGCGAACACCTTGAGGTCGACCCCCGGGAAGAGCGCCTGCAACGGCAGCGCGGTCGAGCTCATCGCGGCGGCCCCGTAGACGAAGCCCCAGACGACGACGTAGACGCCGAAGTACACGCTCGTCCAGCGCCCGAGCGATCGCCACCCCTCGAAGATCGACCGCCCCGTGGCCAGCGACCAGCGCCCGGCACCCTCGACGAGGGCGATCTTGACGACGACGCCCACGACCACGGTCCAGGCGAGGGCGTAGCCGAAGCGGGAGCCCGCGACGAGGGTGGCGACGAGGTCTCCCGCCCCGATGCCGGTGGCCGCGACCACCAGCCCGGGGCCGATGACGCGCCATCTCTTCGTCGAGACGGGGGTCGTGAGGTCGGGTGTCCGGAGGACGTCGTCGTCGGCAGCCATGTCGGCCAGTCAACCGGCTCCGACGAGAGGCGACCACCGTCGCGCGACGGATGTCGTCGAATCGTGACGTCTCGGCAAGCTCGCAGGAGGCGCCCCTCGCCAGGTCCGGGCCGGGAGCGTAGCGTCACCGGGGTGATGCCTCCCTCCGCGAGAACCGTCGGCGAACTCAGGCGCTCGGGGCACGTCCCCAAGCCCCTCCGCACCGAGATCCGAGACAACCTGCTCGACGCCCTGCGCGAGGGACGTGATCCCTGGCCAGGACTCCACGGCTTCCGGTCCACGGTCATCCCGCAGCTGGAACGGGCCTTGATCGCGGGCCACGACATCGTCTTGCTGGGAGAGCGGGGTCAGGGCAAGACCCGCCTGCTCAGGACGCTCGCCGGTCTGCTCGACGAGTGGTCCCCCGTGATCGAGGGGTCCGAGCTGGGCGAGCACCCATTCGAGCCGATCACGAGCGAGAGCCGCCGTCGCGCCGCCGAGCTCGGCGACGACCTGCCCGTCGCCTGGCGGGGACGCGACGAGCGCTACGTCGAGAAGCTGGCGACGCCCGACACGAGCGTCGCCGACCTGATCGGCGACGTCGATCCGATGCGGGTGGCCGAGGGACGCAGCCTCGGCGATCCCGAGACGATCCACTTCGGGCTCATCCCCCGGGGCCACCGCGGCATCGTCGCGGTCAACGAGTTGCCCGACCTCGCCGAGCGCATCCAGGTGGCGATGCTCAACGTGATGGAGGAGCGCGACATCCAGATCCGCGGTTACGTCCTCCGCCTCCCGCTCGACGTGCTCGTCGTGGCCAGCGCCAACCCCGAGGACTACACCAACCGCGGGAGGATCATCACGCCCCTCAAGGACCGCTTCGGTGCCGAGATCCGGACGCACTACCCGGCCGAGCTCGCCGACGAGGTCGCGGTCGTCCGTCAGGAGGCCGACCTCGTCGCCGAGGTGCCGGACCACCTCGTCGAGATCCTGGCGCGCTTCACGCGCGCGCTCCGCGAGTCCCCCTCGGTGGACCAGCGCAGCGGCGTCAGCGCCCGCTTCGCGATCGCCGGAGCCGAGACCATCGCGGCCGCCGCCCTGCACCGCGCGACCCGACAGGGCGAGGACGAGGCCGTGGCACGACCGATCGACCTCGAGACGGCCGTCGACGTGCTCGGCGGCAAGATCGAGTTCGAGTCCGGAGAAGAGGACCGTGCCGAGGAGGTCCTCGAGCACCTGCTGCGGACGTCCACCGCCGAGACCGTCCGTGCCCACTTCCGCGGGCTCGACTTCGACGGGCTCGTCGACGCCCTCGAGTCGGGCGTCATGGTGACCACCGGTGAGCAGGTCACCGCCCGGGAGTTCCTGGCCGGTCTGCCCTCGCTCGGCGAGGACGACCTCTACGACCGCGTCGCCGAACGGCTCGGCGCGACGACCGACGGCGGTCGGGCCGGCGCCGTCGAGTTGGCGCTCGAGGGCCTCTTCCTGGCCCGACGCGTGAGCAAGGAGAGCGGCGACGGTGAAGCGGCCTACGGGTTCTGAGGTGCGACGTGGCTAGGGCGAACCGTCGCCTGCACCGGGCCGCCCGCTACCAAAGGTACGCCGACGGGCCCGACCCGCTCGCGCCTCCTGCCGATCTCTCCGAAGCACTCGACGCCGTCGGACGGGACGTCATGGCGGGCACGAGCGCCGAGGCGGCGCTCCGCGAGTTCCTCCGGCGCGGTGGTCGCGACCAGACCGGTCTCGACGACCTCGCCCGCCGGGTCGCGGAACGTCGGCGGGCCCTGACCCGCGACCACCACCTCGACGGCACGCTCCACGAGGTCCGTGAACTCCTCGACCGGGCCCTGCGGGCCGAGCGCGCCCAGCTCGCCCGGGACGTCGACCTCGACGACGGCGACCGCGCGCTCGCCGAGCTCCAGCTCGACAGCCTTCCGCCGTCCCCGGCCGGCGCCGTCGCCGAGCTGACGGAGTACCGGTGGCAGAGCCGGGAGGCCCAGGACGCCTACGACGAGATCAAGGACCTGCTCGGTCGCGAGATGCTCGACCAGCGCTTCGCGGGGATGAAGACCGCCCTCGAGAACGCCTCGGACGCCGACCGCGAGGCCGTGGCCGAGATGCTGCGCGACCTCGACGACCTGCTCGCCGCCCACGCCCGTGGTGACGACACCCCGGAGCAGTTCGACGACTTCATGGCGAAGCACGGGGCGTCGTTCCCCGAGCAACCGGGCGACGTCGACGCGTTGATCGACGCCCTGGCCGCTCGTGCGGCCGCCGCCCAGCGTCTCCGCAACTCGATGACGGCCGAGCAACGGGCCGAGCTGGACGCCCTGGCCCAGCAGGCCTTCGGCTCCCCCGACCTGATGCAGTCCCTCGAACGGCTCGACGGCACCCTGCGTGCCCTGAGACCGGGGCAGGACTGGAGCGGCTCCGAGGGCATGGACGGCGAACAGGGCCTCGGGCTCGGGGACGGCACGGGGGTCTTCCAGGACCTCGCGGACCTCGACTCGCTCGCGGAACAGCTCGCCCAGCAGTCGCACGGATCGTCGCTCGACGACGTCGACCTCGACGCCCTGCGCCGGCAACTGGGCGAGCAGGCCGCCGTCGACGCCGCGGCCCTGCGGCGGCTCGAGAAGGCCCTCCGCGACTCGGGTGCCCTCCGCCGTCGGGCCGACGGCACGCTGGCCCTGACGCCCCGGGCCATGAGGCAGCTCGGCAAGGACCTGCTGCGCGACGTCGCGGCGAAGATGTCGGGACGAGCGGGGAGGCGCGAGTTGCGGTCCGCGGGAGGCCTCGGCGACCGCTCCGGCGCGAGTCGCGAATGGGCGTTCGGCGACACCGAGCCGTGGGACGTCACCCGGACGATCACGAACGCGATCACGCGGACCGCCGCCGGGGGCGGCCGGACCGACGGCGGGGTGCGGATCGAGATCGGCGACGTCGAGGTGCACGAGACCGACGCCCGGACGCAGGCCTGCGTCGCCCTGCTCGTCGACACGTCGTTCTCGATGGCGATGGAGGACCGCTGGGTGCCGATGAAGCGCACGGCCCTCGCCCTGCACACCCTGATCACGTCGCGCTTCCGCGGCGACGACCTGCAGCTCATCGGGTTCGGCCGGCACGCCGAGGTCATGCCGATCGAGCAGCTCGTCGCCCTCGACGCGAAGTGGGACAAGGGGACGAACCTCCACCACGCCCTTCTGCTGGCGAACCGGCACTTCCGCAAGCACCCGACCGCGCAGCCCGTGCTGCTGATCGTCACCGACGGTGAGCCGACCTCCCACCTCGAGCCCGGCGGCGAGGTTTTCTTCGACTACCCGCCGCACCCCGTGACGATCCTGCGCGCCGTGGAGCAACTCGACGTGGCCCGCCGCCTGGGCGCGCGCACGACGTTCTTCCGGCTCGGCGACGACCCGGGGCTCGCCCGCTTCGTCGACGGGATGGCGCGGCGGGTCGACGGCACGGTGACCGCCCCCGACCTGGACGACCTCGGAGCGGCCGTCGTCGGGTCGTACGTCAGAACACGGGCCACGGAACCGCCGGCATAGGGCCGTGCGGCTCGGGGAAGACGGAGGACGCGAGCAGGCGGGCGCAGCGGTCGTCGAGCGCCTCGAGTTCGTCCGACGTCACGAGCGGCGCGAGGGCCGTCCCCAGGCCACCGGACAGACCGGCCCGGACGCGCTCGACCCCGGCGAGTTCGTCGGTGGTGAGCGGATCGCCGATCCAGCCCCAGAGCACGGTGCGCAGTTTGTGCTCGGCGTGGAAGGTGAGTCCGTGGTCCACGCCGTGCCGTCGTCCGTCGGGCAGGGCGAGCACGTGGGCACCCTTGCGGTCGGCGTTGTTGACCACGACGTCGAACACGGCCATGCGGCGGAGGGCATCGGTGTCCTCGTGGATCAGGGCGACCGGTCCGTCGTCGCCGTCCCCCTCGAGGACGAGACGCCATCCGTCGTCGGGCAGGTCGTGGGCCGGCACGAGGTCCACCGCGTCCTGCTCCGGGTCGACGTCCTGCCAGAGCTGGACCATGCCTTCGCCGAGCGGACCGTCACGGAGCCAGGTGCGCGGCACGACGTCCCAGCCCATGGCCTCGGAGACGAGGTAGGCCGCGACCTCACGATCGGCGAGCCTCCCGTCCGGGAAGTCCCAGAGCGGCCGTTCACCGGCGACGGGCTTGTAGATGACCGACACGTCACCGAGGCGGGCCAGGAAGGACGCATTGGACGCCGTGCGGATGCGACCGGTGAGCTCGAGCTCGACGTCGTCGGACGGAACCGCGTCGGGCACGTCGGCCGGCGCGTCCTCGGTCGACGCCGAGGACATCAGGCCTCGCCGGACAGGATGCAGACGTGGCCCTCGGGGTCGATCGGTTGGCCACAGAAGGGGCAGAGGGGCCGACCGGCCCCGACGATCTCGAGGGTCCGAGCCGCGAACGCCCTCGCCGTGCCGACGGGGATGCGGACGACCAGGACCTCGTCGGGCTCGAGCTCGGCCTCGTCGACGTCGGCGCCGTCCGCCACCTCGACAAGCGGGAACGCCTCGATGACGACCTGGGCGGTGGACGGGTCCCAGCCGAGGCTGAGCGCTCCGGCCCGGAACTCGGGTTCGACGGGTTGGTCGAGCGGCTCGTTGTCGACGAGCTCGACCGGGATGCCGGTGGGCACGCTGACCGGGTTGCCGTCGGCGGCCATCACCTGGTCGAGGATCTCGTCGATCTTCTCGGCGAGTGCGGCCGACTGCATCTTCTCGAGGCCGACGCTCGTGACCCGCGACCCGTCACGGGCCTGGAGGTAGAACGCGCGGGAGCCGGGACGGCCGATGGTCCCGACGACGACCCGATCCGGCCAGTCGAAGGTGTGGACGATGGAGGGCATGCCGCGAGTCTACGAGCGCCCCGCCGCCGACGCTCAGGTCGCGGGAGGCTCGTCGCCGGCGGCGTCGCCGCCCGCCGGACCCGCGCCTCCCCCGACGGCGGCGTCGGCGGCGGGAGCCGCCTGCCGCAGCCACGAGAGGTCGCCCGAGTCCGTGTTCGTCGCGACGACGTCGGGCCGGTTCGGCCCGTAGCGCACGATCGACACCGAGGCCGGGCCGACGCTGATGCGCTGGAACAGGTCGAGGTGCATGCCGTAGGCGTCGGCGAGGATCGACTTGATGATGTCACCGTGACTGACGGCGACCCACACGGCGCCCGGACCGTGTTCGGCCTCGAACGCGGCGTCGTGCCGGCGGACCGCGGCGACCGCCCGGGACTGCATGGTCTGCAGCGACTCGCCGCCCGGGAAGACCGCGGCGGACGGTTGGTTCTGCACGACGGACCAGAGGGCCTCGCCGGCCAGGTCCTTGAGCGGCCGACCCTGCCAGTCGCCGTAGTCGCATTCGGTGATGCCCCGCTCGACGGGCGTCGCCGGCGTCCCGGTCTGACGGTCGAGGATCGCCCGGGACGTCTGACGGCAGCGTTCGAGAGGACTCGACACGACGCCGACGAGCGGCACGACGGCGAGCCGGTCGGCGGTCCGCCGCGCCTGCTCGCGTCCGACGTCGTCGAGCCGGACGCCGGCCGTCCGTCCGGCGAGCACGCCGCTCGCGTTGGCGGTGGTGCGTCCGTGTCGGACGAGGACGAGGGTGGCCATGCGTCGAGCCTAGACACCGGGACCCGCCGTCGACGCCGGACGCCGGCCGCTCGGCGCCGGGGAGGGGCCGACGAGGAGGCGCGGTGCCCGGACGACCGGAACCGCGCCTCCTGCGGGCTGCCGCCCCGGCGTCTCGGCGGAACTACGCGGTGGCGGCGGTGAGGGCCTCGACGAGCGGGGTCGTCGGACGACCGATCAGGCGGGCGAGGTCGCCGCTCGTGTCGGCGAGCAGCCCGTCGCGGATGTTCCCGTCGAGCGCGACGACGAAGCCGACCGTGCCCTCGTCCAGGCCGAAGCCGCGCAGGCGCTCGGCGTGCTGCTCGGGCGTGAGCGACTCGTAGCGGACGGGTCGGCCCGTGACGGTCGTGAGCGCCTCGGCGAACTCGTCGAAGTCCCAGGCGTGGTCGCCGGACAGCTCGAAGGTGCGACCGGCGGTCGACTCGTCGAGGGCCGCGACCGCGGCGGCCTCGGCGTAGTCCCGACGGCTGGCGCTGGCGAGACGGCCGGCCCCCACGCTCGCGGCGACCACGCCGGAGTCGCGGGCGGTGGCGATCTCGCCGACGTAGTTCTCGGTGTACCAGCCGTTGCGCAGCAGCGTCGTGGGCACCCCGGAGGCGGCGAGGTGCTCCTCGGTCGCCTTGTGCTCGGGCGCGAGGATCAGGGGCGAGGTCGAGGCCGCGAGGACGCTCGTGTAGACGATGCGGGCGGCACCGGCGGCCTTCGCGGCGTCGATCACGGCGGCGTGCTGCGGGACCCGCTGGCCCACCGCGTCGCTCGAGATGAGGACGACGACGTCGCCCGCGCCGATGACGGCCGCGATCGTGTCGGGTCGGGTGTAGTCGAGCTCGGCGGTGCGGACGCCGCGCTCGGCGAGGTCGGCCAGCTTCGAGACGTCGCGCGACGTGGCGACGACGCTCTCGGGGGCGGCGCCGCGGGCGAGGAGGGCCTCGACGACGAGGCGGCCGAGCTGGCCGGAGGCGGCGGTGACGATCGTGGACATGGTGTTCCTTTCGGTTGCGTGCCCGGGACAACGACGACGATCCACCGGGACTTCCCATCTGCAGGTACGCACCTTTTCGTAAGCTACTGACGTGGACGTCGGAATAGTGAACCCTGCCCGCCCTGCACCCTCGGGTCGTTTCCCGGCGGAGTGCCCGAGCCGCGTGGTGCTGACCCACGTGACGAGTCGGTGGGGAGTGCTGATCCTGCTGGCGCTCGAACGCGGGCCGATGCGGTGGGGCGAGTTGCGACGCGAGATCGAGGGCGTCAGCGAGAAGATGCTCGCCTCGACCCTGAAGACCCTCGAGGCCGACGGCATCGTCCATCGCGCCGCCCAGCCGACGATCCCGCCGCGGGTCGACTACTCGCTGACCGAGCGCGGCACCGACCTGGCCGCCCGCCTCGTGCCGCTCATGGACTGGATCCTCGACAACGCCGACGAGATCGTCGCGGGCCGGTGAGCGATCGATCGACCGATCAGGACGACGCCCCCGCTGCCAGGTACGTGGACGCGAGGTAGGCCGTCGCGCCCACGATGAAGACGACGAAGATCGGCATCGCGACCAGCAGGAACGTCCTCTCGCGGGGCGGGACGTAGGCACTCGACTTCCGCAGGGTCGACGCGAGCATCCCGACCCCGAGGCCGGGGAAGAGCAACAGCGCGAACGTCGGCAAGGAGTGTTCGACGCCGTGTCGCCGATACGGCGTGGTCGTCCACACCGGGACCTGGGTCCAGACGAAGACGACCAGGCCGAGCGAGACGACGATGCCGACGACGAGGGCCACGCGCATCCACCGGACGAGCACCCGCCCCCGAGCGACGTCGTCGTCCGTGAGCGGCAACGTACGGGGCGTGCCGTCGGGCCGGGTCGTCTTCAGGTCGATGGTCACGTGGTGATGCTAGCGAGTCGGGACGGACCTGTCTGCTCGTCCGCCTCGACTTGCCTGCACGGGCGTCCGCCCATCCGCAGCTGGTTGAGTTCGACCTGACGACCGACTCGACGAAGGGGCAGGCAGCACATGGGCATCTCGGAGAAGGACTACGACGTCGCCGTCATCGGCGCCGGTCCGGCGGGCACCGCGGCGGCCCTGCGTGCAGCCGAACTCGGGGCCCGCGTCGTCGTCCTGGAGGCAGGGCGCGAGGGAGGCACCTGCGTGAACACCGGATGCGTGCCCACCAGGGTGCTGGCGAAGACGGCCCGGCTGATCCGCGAGACCCGGCACGCGGACGTCTACGGCGTCGGCGTCGCTCCGCCGACCATCGACTGGGCGACGACCGTCGCGCGCGTCCGGGAGCGCGTCGACGCGGTGCGGTCGATCAAGCGGGAGCCCGAGCGGTTCGAGGCCGCGGGCGTCGAGCTGGTCCACGAGGGCAGGGCCCGGTTCGTCGACGACTCGACCCTCGTCCTCGACAGCGGGCGCACGATCTCGGCGGCGTCGATCCTGATCTGCGTCGGCGGCCACTCGCGCCGACTGCCGATCCCGGGCGGCGAGTTGGCGACGGTGCCCGAGCACGTCCTCGACCTGCCGTCCCTCCCCCACCGGGTGGCCGTGATCGGCGCGGGCAACACGGGCGCGCAACTCGTGACGGTGTTCGACGCGTTCGGCAGCGACGTGACGCTCCTCGACGTCGCCCCGCGGGTGCTGATGACGTCGGACGCGTCGATCTCGGAGGCGGTCTCCGTCGCGTTCACCGAGCAGGGCATCGACGTGCGCACCGGGATCGACGGCGTCGAGAGCCTCGCCCGAGCCGACGACGGCTCGATCACCCTGACCTGGCGGCAGAAAAACGCGAGCGTCCGGGCCGACTTCGACGTGGTCGTCATGGCCACGGGGTGGCCGGCGGACGTCGCGGACCTCGGCCTGGAGAACGCCGGGATCGAGGTGGAGCGCTCGTCCGTCCCCGTCGACCGGTACTTCCGGACCGTCGTCCCGCACGTCTTAGCCGTGGGCGACGCCAACGGCCGCGACATGCTCGTCCAGGCCGCCCAGTTCGAGGGGGAGGCCGCCGCCGAGAACGCCGTCCTCGGCGCCAACCGCCGCACGCCGCACCACCTCCTGCCCGCCGGTGGGTTCACCGACCCGGACTACGCCGGCGTCGGCCTCACCGAGGACGAGGCCCGCGAAGCGGACGAGTCGTGCGTGGTCGTCACGATCCCGTACTCGACCGTGGACCGGGCCGTGATCGACGACCGCGAGACGGGGTTCCTCAAGCTGATCGCCGACCGCCGTCGTGAGCTCGTGCTCGGTGCCCATGCCGTCGGTGAGAACGCCGTCGAGGTGGTCCAGGCGGTCACCACCGCCATGGCCGGCGGTGTCGACGTCGCCACCCTGGCGGAGGTGCGCTTCGCCTACCCCACCTACAGCGCGGTGATCGGGATGGCGGCCCGGGCCGTGCTGGCGGATCGCACCGCGCGCTAGGAGTCGGCGGGCGCCGTGACACGATGGACGCTCTACCCCGACCGAAAGCCACGATGCGCCTCCTCCTGATCCGCCACGGCGAGACCGCCGACAACGTCGCCCGCACCATCGGCTCGCGCCCCCCGGGCCCGCCGCTGTCCCCGCTCGGCCGCGAACAGGCCGCCGACCTCGGGACGGCTCTGGCGGGCGAAGCGATCGTCGCCGTGCACTCCTCGCGCCTGCGCCGGGCCGGTGAGACCGCCGCGATCGTCGCCGAGGGTCTCGGCCTCCCCCACCACGAGGTCGATGGTGCCCACGAGATCGACGCCGGCGACCTGGAGGGTCTGCCCTACGCCGAGGCCCTGCCCCGGTACGCCGGCACCATGCAGCAGTGGTGGACCGACCCGGAGGCGCGCATCCCCGGTGGCGAGAGCGGCACCGAGTTCACGGCCCGGTTCCGCGGAGCGGTCGATCGGGTCGTGGCGTCGACACCGGGCGACTCGACCGCGGTGCTCGTCTCGCACGAAGCCGCCATCTGCGTCTGGGCGGCCGACACCGCCCGCAACCTCGACGCCGCGTTCAGTCGCACCCACGGACTCCGCAACACGGGGTCGGTCGTCCTCGAGGGCTCGACCGAGGCCGGCTGGGTCGCCCTCTCGTGGGACGGCGAACCCCTGGCGCACTGACGCGCGCGTCCGTCGACGGCGCAGCAGCGCCTCCTAGGGGCCGCCGAGCCAGTGGTCGATCCGATGGTGGTCCGGCCGGAAGCCGTTCTGGACGCCCCACAGCACCGCCTGCGTCCGACTGGTCGCGCCGATCCGCCGGTAGACCGACCGGATGTACGACTTGACCGTGTTCGGACTCAGGTAGGTCAGTGCCGCGACCTCGGCGTTGCTCTTCCCCTGGGTGATGAGGGCCAGGATCTCGGACTCGCGGTCGGTGATGCCCTCGCGGCGGCCGGGCCAGTCGAGGCCCGGTGCACTCGGCGCCCGCCCCCGCACCTCGCTGACGACGCGCTCGCCCCGGTGGACCGCCTCGAGCGCCTCGACCAGCTCGCGGGCACCGAGGGTCTTCGACAGGTACCCGTGCACGCCCTGCGCCAGAGCCGACTCGACGAGCTCGGGGTGGAAGTTCCAGGTGTAGACGACGACCTTGCCGGCCGCCGGGTTGGCGACCAGCTCGGCGAGCTCGTGATGGTCGGACTCCGGCTGGGCGAACGAGTCGTAGAGAACGACGTCGACCCGGTCGGACAGGGACGTCGTGGCGTCGATCTCGGCGACGACGACCCGGTCGCGGTAGCGGTCGAACATGTGGGCGAGACCGGCGAGCACGACGTCGTAGTCGTCGACGAGTGCGACGGTGATCGACCGGGTCGGAGCGAGGGGCATGAGGACACCATCCCACCCCGAGGGGTGTGCCGCCACACCTCCAGGGGTGGTCTGCTGGGTCCTGCGACACCACGGCACCGACGGTGCCGGTCGCCCATCTCTCCCGGAAGGAGAACACCATGATCGGTCTCATCATCAGCTTGCTCGTCGTCGGCCTCATCGCAGGGTTCATCGCCCGCGCGGTCGTCCCGGGTCGCCAGAGCCTCTCGATCGCCATGACGATCCTGCTGGGCATCATCGGTTCGTTCGTCGGAGGGTTCCTCGGCTTCCTGCTGTTCCAGCACGACCCCACGGACGGGTTCTTCCAGCCCGCCGGCATCATCGGCTCGATCATCGGCGCGATCGTCGTGCTGGTCGTCTGGGTCGCCGTCTCGGGTCGCCGCGGCGCCGCTCGCCGCTGAACCCGGTCCCGGTCGGGGCGGCCGCGGACGGCCGCCCCGAGGGCATCGTCCTGCCGGCGGCATCCACTGCCCGCAGGACGGAACGACGACCTCGTGCTCAGGCGGACTCCTCCGCGCTCGTGGTGTGCGGTGCCCCGACGGGCTTGGACTCACTCGAGCCACGCTGGCGGAGGAAGATCGAGAACACGATCATCGCTCCGACCGCCAGGAACTCCGACTGCCAGTTCTGCAGGGTCCTGTTCCAGAAATCCGGGGACGTGACGTACTGGAGCCAGGTCTCGGGTGGTGCGCCGTGTTCCGCGTTCTCCTCGTTCGCGACCACGGTCCCGCCGAGGGACTGTGCGAGCCAGGACGACACGAAGAGGGCGCCCATCACCAACAGGAGCGAGTTCGAGTACACGATGGATGCCCATCCGCCCCGGCGCGCCCACGCGGGCGACCCCGGCCGCGCGTGGTCTCCGACCGATTGTGCCTCGTCGCTGCCGACGCCCTCGTCCCCCGGTCGCTTCGACTCGGGCGACCCGCGTTGCACCAGCCAGATCGTCGCGGCGATGAACAAGAAGAACTGCAAGAACTCGGACTGCCAGTTCTCGGCCACGTCCACCAGGAAACTCGAGGACGACACGAAGTCCCAGTAGGCGAGGGGCGGAAGACCGTGCACCGCGAGTTCCTCGTTGGTGGCGGCGAGCCCGGCGAACGACTGGCCCACGAGGGCGGCGACGAAGATCACGAGGAAGGCCGTGCTGAGCCCCTGGTCTCGGATGGCTCGACGCATCCTCGTCACCGAGCCGTCAACGGGACGGCGATCATCACGACGAGTCCTGCGACGATCACGCTCATCCACAGCCAGAAGACGGCGCGCATACCCCGCGTCGATCCGGCGTCGTCGTCCTGCTGATCGCTCACCTGGTCACCCTCCTCGACGGGAATCGCCACGAGGCAGTCCTACGTCACCGACTGCGCGGCGACAAGGGGCTTGCTTTCTCCTCCGGGTGCTGCCGTCGGACCGTCGCCAGCCACGCGCCGACGACGACGCCCGCAGGCGCGGCCCGACAGGGCGTCCGTGCCCCGACGGGCCGTGCGACCGAGGAGAACCGCGGTCGTCCGACCACCGTTCGTGAGGTGGGCCCTACCGGGCTCGAACCGATGACATCCACGGTGTAAACGTGGCGCTCTACCAACTGAGCTAAAGGCCCTCGCACCGGGACGAGCCGGGCGAGCGACTACAGGTTAGCGGGTGGACGAACGGACCCGCGCCTCCTGCGGTCGTGATCGCGGTCGTCAGGCCGAGACGGGGACGAGGAGGTCGAGCGCGGCGCGGTAGTCGGCGAGCGAGCGCTCCTGGCCGGGCTCCGTGCCGAAGTGTTCGCGGATCACCCCGTCGACGTCGATCAGGAAGGTGGTGCGGGTCGCGAAACCCTTGTTCTCGAGGAAGACGCCGTACTCCTTCGAGACCTCGCCGTGCGGCCAGAAGTCCGCCAGCAGGGTGAATTCGTAGCCCTTCTCCTCGGCGAAGGCGCGCAGCGTGGCCTTGGAGTCGACGGAGACGACGAGCAACTCGACGCGGTGGTCCTGGAACATCGCGAGGTTGTCGCGGAGGGTGCAGAGCTCTTTCGTGCAGGTGCTGCTGAACGCCAGGGGGAAGAACACCAGCGCGACGGGCTTGACGCCCCGGAAGTCGCTCAACCGGACTCGCTCGCCGAACTGGTTCGGCAGGTCGAAGTCGGGAGCCTGGATGGCGTTCTCCAAAGCCATGGGTGCGTTCCTTTCGCGTCGACCCGGGCGGTCGGCGACTGACACGATCGCCGATCCTACGCCTCACTCGTCGGTTTCCACACGGTGGCGTGGCCGGACGTTCCCAGCGCGTGCCGAGCCTGTCCCGGTCCGGGCAACTAGAGTGGGCTGGTCAGGCGGAGTGCGTCTCGGAACCCGGGCACGACGGGCCTGACATCTGTTTGTCCACTCCACGCGGTGGCCCTCCAAGAGACGGCTGCTCCACACAGATGATTGAGGTCAAGGGTGACGGTTAACGATCAGGACCCGTACACGGTCGACAAGGCCGATCGCGATCCCGAAGAGACCGCCGAGTGGCGTGAGTCGCTCGACGCTCTCGTGAAGGCGCAGGGTCACGAACGTGCCCGCGAGATCATGAAGAGCCTGCTCACCCGGTCGAGCGAGCTGCACCTGGGCGTGCCGATGGTGCCGAAGACGGACTACGTCAACACCATCGCCCCCGAGGACGAGCCCGAGTTCCCCGGCGACGAAGACCTCGAGCGCCGCTACCGCAAGTGGGTCCGCTGGAACGCCGCCATCACGGTGCACCGCGCCCAGCGCCCCGGCGTCTCGGTGGGTGGCCACATCTCGACGTACGCCTCGTCGGCCGCCCTGTACGAGGTCGGCAACAACCACTTCTTCCGCGGTCAGGACCACTCCGGTGGCGGCGACCAGGTGTTCTTCCAGGGCCACGCCTCCCCCGGCATGTACGCCCGCGCCTACCTCGAGGGCCGGCTGGGCACGGACCAGCTCGACGGCTTCCGCCAAGAGAAGTCGCACGCCTCGGGCGGACTCAGCTCGTATCCGCACCCGCGCCTCATGCCCGACTTCTGGCAGTTCCCGACCGTGTCGATGGGCCTCGGTCCGATCAACGCGATCTACCAGGCGCAGGTCGCCAAGTACCTCACCAACCGTGGCATCAAGGACGCCAGCGACCAGCAGGTCTGGGCGTTCCTCGGCGACGGCGAGATGGACGAGGTCGAGAGCCGCGGTCAGCTGCAGGTGGCGGCCAACGAGGGCCTCGACAACCTGAACTTCGTCATCAACTGCAACCTGCAGCGCCTCGACGGTCCGGTCCGCGGCAACGGCAAGATCATCCAAGAACTCGAGTCGTTCTTCCGCGGCGCCGGCTGGAACGTCATCAAGGTCGTCTGGGGTCGCGAGTGGGACACCCTGCTCGCGAACGACTCGAGCGGCGCACTGCTCAACCTCATGAACACCACGCCCGACGGCGACTTCCAGACCTACAAGGCCGAGAGCGGCGGCTACGTCCGCGACAACTTCTTCGGTCGCGACCCACGCGCCCTCGAACTCGTCTCGGACTACTCGGACGACGACATCTGGAACCTCAAGCGCGGTGGCCACGACTACCGCAAGGTCTACGCCGCCTTCAAGGCCGCGACCGAGCACAAGGGCCAGCCCACGGTCATCCTCGCCAAGACGGTCAAGGGCTACGGCCTGGGGCCGTCCTTCGAGGGGCGCAACGCGACCCACCAGATGAAGAAGCTCACGCTCGACAACCTCAAGCAGTTCCGTGACGAGCTCCGCATCCCGATCAGCGACGCCCAGCTCGACGAGAACCCGTACCTGCCGCCGTACTACCACCCCGGTCAGGACGACGACGCGATCCAGTACATGCAGGAGCGTCGTCGTGCGCTCGGCGGCTACGTGCCCGAGCGCCGGACCAAGTACACCCAGATCGCGGTCCCCGAGGCGAAGACCTACGACGTCGTCAAGAAGGGGTCGGGCAAGCAGGAGGTCGCCACCACGATGGCCTTCGCGCGCCTCCTGAAGGACCTGCTGCGCTCGCCCGACTTCGGCCACCGCATCGTGCCGATCATCCCCGACGAGGCCCGCACCTTCGGCATGGACGCGTACTTCCCGACGTCCAAGATCTACAACCCGAACGGTCAGCACTACACCTCGGTCGACCGCGAACTTCTGCTCGCCTACAAGGAGAGCCCGCAGGGCCAGATCATCCACGTCGGCATCAACGAGGCCGGCGCGTTCGCGGCCTTCACCGCCGTCGGCACCTCGTACTCGACGCAGGGCGAACCGCTCATCCCGGTCTACGTCTTCTACTCGATGTTCGGGTTCCAGCGCACCGGCGACGCCATGTGGGCCGCCGGCGACCAGATGGCGCGCGGCTTCATCATCGGTGCCACCGCGGGTCGCACGACGCTGACCGGCGAGGGCCTCCAGCACGCCGACGGCCACTCCCTGCTGCTGGCGTCGACGAACCCCGCGGTCGTCTCGTACGACCCGGCGTTCGGCTACGAGCTCGGGCACATCGTCAAGTCGGGCATGGACCGCATGTACGGCACGGACGAGCACGGCAACGCGTCGCACTCCGACCCGAACGTCATGTACTACATCACCGTGTACAACGAGCCGATGGCCCAGCCCGTCGAACCCGAGGGCCTCGACGTGGACGGCGTGGTGCGCGGCATCTACAAGCTCAAGGACGCCGAGAACCTGGGTCCCCGCGCCCAGCTCCTGGCGTCCGGCGTCGGTGTGCCGTGGGCTCTCGAGGCGCAGCAGCTGCTCGCCGACGACTGGAACGTCGCGGCCGACGTCTGGAGCGTCACGAGCTGGAACGAACTGCGCCGCGACGGCCTGGCCGCCGATGAGCACAACTTCCTGCACCCGAACGACGAGCCGAAGACGCCCTACGTCACCGAGAAGCTGAAGGACTCCGAGGGCCCCGTCATCGCCACGAGCGACTTCATGGCCGCCGTGCCCGACCAGATCCGCGAGTACGTGCCCGGCGACTACCTGACCCTCGGGGCCGACGGCTTCGGTTTCAGCGACACCCGGGCCGCCGCCCGCCGGTTCTTCAAGATCGACGGACCGTCGGTCGTCGTCCGCACCCTGCAGGCCCTGGCCCGTCGCGGCGAGGTCGACCCCGCTGTGGTCCAGCAGGCGATCGATCGTTACCAGCTGCACGACGTCACGGCCGGCACCAGCGGCACCGCCGGCGGGGAGGCCTGACGACCCCGTGAGCGCCGAGCGGGTGCCCGGATCGCCCCTGCAGCCGTCCGCGGCCACGAAAGAGCGCACGCTCGCGTGGCTGCGGACGGTCTCGGGTGAGCTGTCCACCGCGACCATCAAGCGCCTCGAAGAGACGCTGCCCTGGTACGGGGACATGCCCCCCGGGCGCCGCTCGGCGGTCGGGCTCGTCGCCCAGGCCGGCATCACCTCGTTCATCAGCTGGTTCGCCGACCCGCGATCCACCCCGTGGATCGCAGCCGACGTCTTCGGTTCGGCCCCCCGCGAACTTCTCCGCTCGGTCAGCCTCACGCAGACCCTGCAGCTCATCCGCATCACCGTCGAGGTCGTGGAAGAACGCGTCAAGGACGGCGACGACTCGCTGCGCGAAGCGATCCTCCTGTACTCGCGCGAGATCGCGTTCGCCTCGGCGGACGTCTACGCCCGGGCCGCCGAAGCCCGAGGCCTCTGGGACGCCCGACTCGAGGCCCTGGTCGTCGACTCGATCCTGAGCGGCGAGTACGACGACGAGTTGCCCAGCCGCATCGCCGCGCTCGGATGGCACGGGCACGGTGAGGTCGCCGTCCTCGTCGGCACGGCTCCGCGGATGCTCGACGTCGACATGCTCCGACGCACGGCCCGGCACCGGGAGGCCGACGTGCTCATCGGCGTGCAGGGTAGCCGACTGGTGCTCGTCATCGGGCGGGCCGATCCGCTCGACGAGGGCAGCGCCTCCTCGACCCACCCCAGCTTCACCGAGATCGCGCGCGCGCTCGAACCCGGCTTCGGCGACGGGCACCTCGTGCTCGGCCACGAGGTGCCGAGCCTCGTCGACGCCTCGAAGAGCGCCAAGGCCGCCCTCGCCGGTTTCGCGGTCGCACGGGCCTGGCGCAACGCGCCCCGCCCCGTCCTCGCCGACGACCTCCTGCCCGAGCGCGCCCTCGCCGGAGACCCGGTCGCACGGTCGACCCTCGTCAACCGCATCTACAAGCCCCTCAAGACGCACTCGACCGAGTTGCTGACGACCTTGTGGTGCTACCTCGACAACGGGCGCTCGCTCGAGGCCACGGCACGCGAACTCTTCGTGCACCCGAACACCGTGCGGTATCGCCTGAAGCGCGTCACGGACGTGATCGGCTGGGATGCCACCGGCGCCCGTGAGGCGCTGATCCTCCAGTCGGCGCTCGTGCTCGGATCGATCGCCGACCCCGAGGGGTCAGGGGTCCGACGCAAGTGACCGTCGGGCTGCCCGCGAGGACGTCTGTGCGCTTCGACAACGTTCTCGCTCATCTTTGGTCGAGTTGCTACACCGCAGACCCCCGACTCGTTGGCATGATGGACCAGTGATCGTTGTCGTAGCGCCCGGTCAGGGCTCCCAAACTCCCGGTTTCCTCGACCCCTGGCTGGCAGACCCCGACCAGCGTGAGCTGCTGACGTCGCTCTCCGACGCGGCCGGCCTCGATCTCGTCGCCCACGGCACCACGTCCGACGCCGACACGATCCGCGACACCGCCGTGGCCCAGCCCCTCATCGTCGCGGCCGGCATCCTGACCGCCCGTGCCCTCTTCGGCCGTGTCGAGCGCTCCGCCGTCGCCGGCGTCGCGGGCCACTCGGTCGGCGAGTTCACCGCCGCGGCCGTCAGCGGCGTGCTGAGCGACCTCGACGCCGTCACGCTCGTCGCCGAACGGGGCCGGGCCATGGCCGACGCCGCCGCACTCGTCGAGACCGGCATGAGCGCCGTGCTCGGCGGTGACGAAGACGAACTGCTCGCCCGTCTCGACGCCCTCGGGCTCTTCCCCGCCAACTACAACGGTGGCGGCCAGATCGTCGTCGCCGGCGAGACCGCCGCACTCGCCGAGCTGGCGGCCGACCCGCCGGCCAAGAGCCGCGTCGTGCCCCTCCAGGTCGCCGGCGCCTTCCACACGCGATACATGCAGCCCGCCGTCGAGCGCCTCCGCTCCGCCGCCGCCTCGGTCACGGCCGCCGACCCCTCGACGACGCTCTGGACCAACCACGACGGCAGCACCGTCGACTCGGGCGCGCGCTTCGTCGAGCTGCTCGTCGGGCAGGTCTCGTCTCCCGTCCGATGGGATGCGACGATGCGGTCGTTCGCCGACGCCGGTGTGACGGGCATCGTCGAACTCGCCCCGGCCGGAGCCCTGACCGGCCTGGCCAAGCGCGCGCTGAGGGGTGTCCCCTCGGTCGCCGTCAAGACACCCGACGACCTGCAGGCCGCCGTCGACCTCATCGAGGGAGCAGCATGACCACCCCCCAGCTCAACCAGACCACCGGTGCGCAGTTCACCCGGATCTACGCACTCGGCGCCGCCCGCGGTGAGAACGTGGTCCCGAACGCCGACATCATCGAACCGATCAACTCCAGCGACGAGTGGATCCAGCAGCGCACCGGTGTGATCACCCGCCGACGGGCAGGCAAGGACGTCAAGGTCGTCGACCTCGCCGAGACCGCCGCCAATGAGGCCATCGCCAAGTCGGGCATCCGCCCCGACCAGATCGGCGCCGTCCTCGTGTCGACCATCGGTGCCGGCGTCGTGACCCCGTCGGTCGCCTCGCTGCTCGCCGAGCGCGTCGGTGCGAACCCGGCCGCCGCCTACGACATCTCGGCCGCCTGCGCCGGCTTCACGTACGGCATCGCGCAGGCCGACTCGTTCGTCAAGTCGGGCCTCGCCGAGTACGTCCTCGTCGTGGGTGCCGAGAAGCTCAGCGACGTCATCGACCCGACCGACCGCACGATCTCGTTCCTGCTCGCCGACGGAGCGGGTGCGGCCATCGTCGGCCCGTCCGACACCGCGGGCATCGGCCCGACGGTCTGGGGCTCGGACGGCTCGAAGTGGGACGCCATCGGCATGACCAACACCATGACCGAGTACCGCGAGGGTGCCGGCGAGATCCCCTGGCCGACCCTCCGCCAAGAAGGTCAGACGGTCTTCCGCTGGGCCGTCTGGGAGATGGCCAAGGTCGCCAAGGAGGCCCTCGAACGCGCCGGCGTGACCGCCGACCAGCTGTCGGCCTTCGTGCCCCACCAGGCCAACATGCGCATCATCGACGAGTTCGCGAAGCAGCTCGGCCTGCCCGAGTCCGTCGTGATCGGTCGCGACATCGCGACCACCGGCAACACCTCGGCCGCCAGCATCCCGCTCGCGACCCACCGACTGCTCGACGAACACCCCGAACTCAGTGGCGGTCTCGCGCTGCAGATCGGTTTCGGTGCCGGACTCGTGTTCGGCGCCCAGGTGGTCGTGCTGCCCTAGCGCGCCGCTGCCCACCCGACCGCGGGGCGCTGTATAGGCTTTACCCCGGTCACAACGACACCCCCTCAAGGAGACAACACCATGGCACTGTCCACCGAAGAAGTCCTCGCCGGCCTCGCCGAGCTCGTCAACGACGAGACCGGGATCGCCACCGACACCGTCGAGATGGACAAGTCGTTCACCGACGACCTCGACATCGACTCGATCTCCATGATGACCATCGTCGTCAACGCCGAAGAGAAGTTCGACGTCAAGATCCCCGACGAAGAGGTCAAGAACCTCAAGACCGTCGGCGACGCCGTCACGTACATCCACAAGGCGCAGAACTAAGACGTCGGCTGCCCGGTCGCCTTCACGGCGACCGGGCCCCGCCGCTGTGCCCTCGACGCCGTCGACCCCACGCCACCAGCCTCGGCTGCAGCCCGGGTCACGGCGTCGTCGTACATCGGCACAGCCCACCGACCGGCCCTCCCAGAAGGAACGTCAATGACCAAGAAGATCGTCGTCACCGGCCTCGGCGCCACGAGCCCGCTCGGTGGCACCGCCACCGAGAGCTGGCAGAACCTGCTCGCCGGCCAGTCGGGCATCACCACGCTCGAACAGGACTGGGTCGCCAAGTACGAGCTGCCCGTCACCTTCGCCGGCCAGGCACGCACCCCCTCGGCCGACGTGCTCGACCGCCGCGAGATCAAGCGCCTCGACCCGTCGAGCCAGTTCGCGCTCACCGCGGCCCGCGAGGCCTGGGCCGACGCCGGCTCGCCCGAGGTCGTCCCCGAACGCTTCATCGTCGACTGGGCCACCGGGATCGGCGGTGTCTGGACGCTGCTCGACGGGTGGGACACCCTGCGCGAGAAGGGCCCGCGACGCGTCCTGCCGATGACCGTCCCCATGCTCATGCCGAACGGTCCCGCCGCCGCCATCTCGATGAGCCTGGGTGCGCGCGCCGGAGCCCGCACGGTCGTGTCGGCCTGCGCCTCCAGCACCGAGTCGATCGCCATGGCCTACGAGCACCTGCAGTCCGGCCTCGCCGACATCGCCGTCGCCGGCGGTTCCGAGGCGGCCATCCACCCGATGCCCCTGGCCTCCTTCGCGGCCATGCAGGCCCTCTCGAAGCGCAACGACGACCCCGCCACCGCCTCGCGTCCCTACGACGTCACGCGCGACGGCTTCGTCCTCGCCGAAGGAGGCGCGGCGCTCGTCCTCGAGACCGAGGAGCACGCCCTGGCCCGCGGGGCCCGCATCTACGCCGAGCTCATCGGTGGTGCGGTCACCAGCGACTCGTACCACATCACCGCTCCCGACCCCGAGGGCACCGGCGCCGCCCGGGCCGTCATCGCGACGCTCGAGAACGCGGGGGTCGACCGCGACCAGGTCGTCCACGTCAACGCCCACGCGACGAGCACCCCGGTCGGCGACATCGCCGAGTACCACGCCATCAAGCGCGTCTTCGGCGACCACACCTCGAAGCTGATCGTCTCGGCGACCAAGGCGGCCACGGGCCACCTGCTCGGCGGCGCGGGCGGCATCGAGGCGCTGTTCACGGTCAAGGCGCTGCACGAGCGCGTGGCACCGCAGACGATCAACGTCACGCAGATGGACGACGAGATCGACATGGACGTCGTCGTCGGAGAACCGCGCCCCCTGCCCGAGGGCGAGATCGTGGCCATCAGCAACTCGTTCGGCTTCGGCGGCCACAACGCCGTCGTCGGGTTCCGCTCGGTCTGACCGAGGCGACCGACGCAGGAGGCGCGGGTGGCGTGATCACGCCACCCGCGCCTCCTGCGTCGTCACCCGGTGCGCCCGGGACGCCCCTCCCCGGGCAGGGCCGGGTCAGCTGACCTTGTGCAGCCAGACGACGGGGTTGCCTTCGCCGCTGTAGCGGAACGGTTCGAGTTCGTCGTCCCAGGCCTGGCCGAGGGCGAGACGCAGCTCGCGGTGCAACTCGAGGGTGTTCGACCCGGCGATCTCCATCGCGTAGCGGATGCGGTCCTCGGGGATGACCGTGTTGCCGGCGGTGTCGGTCTGGGCGAAGAACACGCCCAGGTCGGGAGAGTGCATCCAGCGACCCCCGTCGTGGGTCTCGCCGGGGTCTTCGGTCACCTCGTAGCGGAGGTGCTCCCAGCCCCGCAGAGCAGAGGCGATGCGCGCGCCGGAGCCTTCGTCGCCCTGCCACGAGAACTCGGTGCGCTGGGCGCCGGGCAGCACGGGTTGGTCGACCCAGGCGAAGTTCACGCCGTGCCCGAGGGCACGACCGACGGCCCACTCGACGTGTGGGCACAGTGCACGAGGGGACGAGTGCACGTAGAGCACTCCCCGAGCGGTTGCAGCAGCCACGATTCCTCCATCTGGTTCAGGTGCGACTTCCCCATCGACCTGTCAGACGTGATTCGTGTGCGTTCTTCGATTGTGCGGGCCGGGACCCGGTGATGCGCGGGACGGTGCCCCGTTCTGTGAATTATGACCGACCCGCCTGAGAAATCACAACTGTGTAACACCTGCGAATGGTGCGGCGTCTCGCACGGCCGGCCGGCTCACTTGGCCTGCGAGTAGTCGTCCACGACCGCGACCGTGACCGGGAAGGCCACCGGGGCGTCGCCGAAGAGCAGCCGGCCGGCCTCGACCGCGCTGTCGGCGACCATCGCCGCGACCTCGTCGGCGGCGGCCGCGGGGGCGTGCACCACCACCTCGTCGTGCAGGAAGAACACGAAGTGGGGTGCCGGGACGCCGGTCCCCCAGCGCGCGTGCAGACGACGGCGCAGGGCACCCATCCAGCAGAGGGCCCACTCCGCGGCGGTGCCCTGCACGACGAAGTTGCGCGTGAACCGACCCCACGAGCGTGCGTCGCGATCGGCCGGCCGCACGCCCATCTCGGGAGGCAGCGCGCCCGCCCCGGCGCCCCCGGAGGCGTCCGGGTCGTCGGACGGCCGCGGTGAACTGCGGCCGAGCAGGGTGTCGACGACTCCCCCGGCCTCGCCCGTGCGCGCCGCCGTCTCGACGAGCGCCATGGCGTCGGGGAACCGCCGCGCCAGGCGGGGCACGAGACGGCCGCTCTCGCCCTGGGTCGCGCCGTACATCGCGCCGAGCATCGCGACCTTGGCCTCGGCCCGCGTGGCGACGGCTCCGCTGGCGACGATGCCCTCGTAGAGGTCGCCCGACCCGGCCCGGGCCATCGAGCGGTCGCCGGACAGGCCGGTCAGGATGCGCGGCTCGAGTTGCGAGGCGTCGGCGACCACGAGCTTCCAGCCCGGGTCGGCCACGACGGCCCCGCGGACCGCCCGGGGAAGCTGCAGCGCGCCTCCTCCGCTCGTGGCCCACCGGCCGGTCACGACGCCGCCCGGCACGTAGTCGGGGCGGAAGCGCCCACCGTGCACCCAGGCGTCCAGCCAGGCCCAGCCGTTGGCGACGAGCAGCCGCTGCATCTTCTTGTAGCGGAGCAACGGCTCGATCGCGGGGTGCTCGTGCCGTTGCAGTTCCCACTGCCGCGTCGACTGCACGAGCACGCCCGCACGGTTGAGGGCCCTGATCAGCTCGGCGGGCGAATCGGGGTTGAGGTCGGGCGCGTCGAGCGCCTGCCGCACCTCGTCGAGGGCGTCGCGCATGCGGGCCGGTCGCTCCCCCGGGGCGGGCCTCGGCCCGAGGGCGGCGGTCAGCAGTTCGTCGTGCACCCGGCGCGACCACGGGATGCCCCGGTGGCGCATCTCGGCCGCGATCAACGCACCGGTGGACTCGGCGGCGACGAGCAGCTCGAGCCGACCCCGGGCGGGCGACGCCTCGACCGCCCCGCGCTGGGCGAGGAACTCGGCCGCCGGGTCGGGCAGCGACTCGGGGAGGACCTCGAAGAGTCCGTCGGACTCGCCCGGCGACGCCTGGGCGACGTCCCACGGCCCGGGAGCCGCACCTCCGAGGGGGAAGGCCGGCGCCGCCGTCGACCGTCGCAGGATCGCGTGCACGAGCCGGAGGTCGACGCAGCGCGCCAGCGTGACCCCCGCGTCGAGGAGGCGCGGGTACCACCGCGGGGTGTCGTCCCAGACCCAGCGGGGCGAGGCCTCGCGCTCGAGGCCGGCCACGCGCGCCGGCAGGTCGGCCGCGGGGATGGTCTCCACGCCGACCGCCTCGAGCAACCCCGACGCGCCGCGCTCGTACCGCGTCAGCTCGACGTCGCCGTCGGGCAGTCGACGCAGCAGGAAGAACACCGCCTGATCATCCCACCCGGCGCCGACACCGACGGCCCGTTCTCAGTGCAGCGGCTGACCGGCGGCGTCGAGGACGTTCTTCTCGCCCGCCTCGATCGGCGACACGAAGCGGTTCTGGGCCGGCGGGATCGGGCAGTTGAAGGCGTACGAGAAGGCGCAGGGCGGCAGGACGGCCCGGTTGAAGTCGAGCGTGATGGTGCCGTCGCCGTTCGGGGTCGGGAAGAGGAACCGCCCGACCGAGTACGTGCTGTCGCCGTTGGTCGCGTCGCCGAAGACGAGCTGCAACCGGTCGCCGTCACCCGACGGGAACGCCGCGAGCTCGTGGTCGACCCCGTCGCGGGTGAAGCGGATGAGCCCGGGCAACGGCTTGGGCCGACTGAGCTCGAGGTCCGCCTGGTGACGGATGTCGACCTGGGTGTCGGGCGCGGTCGGCACGAAGTCGGCCGTGACGACCCAGTCCGGGTCGAACGGGAAGGCGTCGATCGACCCGAAGCCCGTCACGGCGTCCGACGCGGAGTCCCAGACGCGCAGGGCGTACCCGGTGTGGTCGTCGTTCGCGATCACCGTGCCGGTCGTGGTCTCCGAGAACCGGAGGCTGCTCGGGACCATCGCGTCGTCACCCGCCACGACGACGGTGCCGTCGACCAGGTCGCCGTCCACGTGGATGCCGTCCGCCGCGGCGGCCGTCAGCGCCAGTCCCGACACGCCCTGCGGGGTCGGCGCCCAGCGGCCCGGCACGCCCCAGACGGTCTGCTCGTGGTCGACCCACTGCGTGCCGGTCAGGGCGAGCGGACCCTGCGGCGACACCGCGCGGGTGCGGCGCAGGACGTGGAAGCGGTCGAGCTCGGCCTGCGCGGCCGCGTGCTCGGACGGGCGGGTGGTGTCGGCGGTGCTGTCGGTCATCGGTCCTCCTGGGGTCTGACGAGGGGCAACGCCGGGGAGGCGCGGTTCATGCCCCGACGGACGGGACGTGGTCGGGACCGGCACCGCGCCTCCTCGTCCGTCGTCTCAGTCGTGCAGGTCGTCGCCGCCCACGGCGAGGCGCCGGAGCTGCTCGTCGAACGGGACGACCGCGGCGAACGGGTCGTCGAGCGCGCCCTCGTGCCGCGCCACGAGCTCGGCGAACTCCCCCGCGGCGCGCGTGACCCGCTCGGGCAGCGTCGTGGAGGTGCCGTCGCCCTCGCCCCAGTCCTCGGACGCCGCGAACACGGAGGTGGGCACGACGACGGCCTGGAGGTAGGCGAACAGGGGTCGCACCGCGTACTCGAGGGCCAACGAGTGGCGGGCCGTGCCGCCGGTCGCCCCGATCAGCACGGGCGTGCCGGTCAGCGCCTTGTGGTCCATCACGTCGACGAACGACTTGAACAGGCCGCTGTACGAGGACGAGAAGACGGGCGTGACCGCGATCACGCCGTCGGCGCTCGTCACCTTCTCGAGCGCCTCGGCGAGGGCGGGAGGCGCGAAGCCGGTCAGCATCGCGTCCGTCACCTCGTGCGCGAGGTCGCGCAGCTCGACGACCTCGACCTCGACGAACGAGCCGCGGCCGACGAGGTCACGCGTGGTGGCCTCCACCAGCCGGTCGGCCAACAGACGGGTGGAGGACGGCTGGCCCAGCCCCGCGGACAGGGCGATGATCCTCTTGGTGCTCATGGCGCGCCTCCTCCGTGTCTCAGCGGGCGGACGACGCGGTGAGCGCGTCGTGCGCGGTGGGTGTGGCCGTGGACCGCGACGCCCGGGCCGCGGCCTCGACGAGCGAAGCGTGCGTGGGGGCGTCGGGCACGTCGGCCGGACGGTTCGCGGCGAACTCGCGACGGAGGACCGGCACGACCTCGCTGCCGAGGATGTCGAGCTGCTCGAGGACCGTCTTCAGGGGCAGGCCGGCGTGGTCCATGAGGAAGAGCTGGCGCTGGTAGTCGCCGACGTAGTCGCGGAAGCCGAGGGTGCGGTCGATGACCTCCTGGGGGCTGCCGACGGTGAGCGGGGTCTGGCTCGTGAAGTCCTCCATCGAGGGGCCGTGGCCATAGACCGGGGCGTTGTCGAAGTAGGGACGGAAGGTGCGCTTGGCGTCCTGCGAGTTCTTCGCCAGGAAGACCTGACCGCCGAGACCGACGATCGCCTGGTCGGCACGCCCGTGCCCGTGGTGCTCGAAGCGGCTGCGGTAGAGCTCGACCATCTGCTTCGTGTGCGAGGCGGGCCAGAAGATGTGGTTGGCGAAGAAGCCGTCGCCGTAGTAAGCGGCCTGCTCGGCGATCTCGGGACTGCGGATCGACCCGTGCCAGACGAAGGGCGCGACGCCGTCGAGGGGACGCGGGGTCGCCGTGAAGCCCTGCAGCGGGGTGCGGAAGTGGCCCTTCCAGTCGACGACGTCCTCGCGCCAGAGACGGTGCAACAGGGCGTAGTTCTCGATCGCCAGGTTGATGCCCTGACGGATGTCCTTGCCGAACCAGGGGTAGACCGGGCCCGTGTTGCCGCGACCGAGCGTCAGGTCGACCCGGCCACCGGCGAGGTGCTGGAGCATCGCGAAGTCCTCGGCGATCTTGACCGGGTCGTTCGTCGTGATGAGCGTCGTCGCCGTGCTGAGCACGATGCGCTCGGTCTGCGCGGCGATGTAGGCGAGGAGGGTCGTCGGGCTCGAGTTCACGAAGGGCGGGTTGTGGTGCTCGCCTGCGGCGTAGACGTCGAGACCGACCTCCTCGGCCTTCTTCGCGATGGTGACCATCGCCTGGAGGCGCTCGCCCTCGGTCGGGGTGGCACCGGTGGTGGGGTCGGTCGTGATGTCGCCGACGCTGAAGATTCCGAACTGCATTGCTCCACCTTAGAACATCTGCATGCGTTTGCATGCACTTCGGTGAACCTCGGGGTGGGGCGTGGCATTCCCGGGGCGTGCGACGGCCGTCGGGAACGCGCAGCGGACGACCTGGCCTCGACCTCGACCCCCGTGCGCGACGTGGGACGTGTCGGCAATTCCGGATCGGTGCCGCGTCGAGGAAGCCCGGGCCCGGAAGCACGCGACCCTCGCCGATCGGCGCCGCAGGGGGCAGGAGTTGCCGGCACGCGTCGGCAACTCAGGACCGGTGTCGCAGCTCCGAGACCCGGGCCCGGAGTCACGGGACGGACGCCGGCCGGTACGACGGGAGTCAGGAGTTGCCGACCACGCGATGGGGTCGAGGCGGTACGGACTGGGGTCGGGCCGGACGGTGGCGCGCGGGCGGTTGCGGCGGCGGTCAGGCGAGGGGGGCGAGGCGCAGCCAGCGCTCCGCGACCTGCGCCTGCGAGACGGGCCCGTCGCCGTCACGGTCGATCTGGGGCGAGTCGAACTCGACCCACCAGGTGCGGGCCGAGCCGCCGATGGCCGACACCCCCTGCCAGGCGCTGCCCCCGGCCCGGACCACGATGCCCGTCGGGCCGTACGGGAACGGCGTAGAAGGGTCCTCGTCCGAGTCGAGGACGTACACCTGGGCCCCCACGCCCATGCGCGCCGGGCCGGATCGCCCGGCGTCGTCGGAGGAGGCGCCGCCCCAGGCGTCGGGGTCGGGCTCCGGCTGTCGGGGCCGCTTGGTGAACATGGACGACATCGTGCCACGCACGACGGACGCCGGGCGACGACGCGGCCGCGCTCACAGCAGGCCCGGAGGCCGCGAACCGACCGGAACCGGGGCAGGCGCCACCGGACACCACGAGTAGGGCGGACGGGACTTGAACCCGTGACCGATCGATTATGAGTCGACTGCTCTAACCGGCTGAGCTACCGCCCCTCGCGTCGGCCCACCGGTGCGAGCCGTGGCCGGCCGGGGCGGTGCCGCGGTCGACCGTCAGTGCGCGCGGTCGGACGCCGCGTCGGTGGAGGGGACCACCGGCTGACCACGATACAGGCTCTCGAACACGCTGAGCGTTCGCTCGATGTCGTGCCCCTCGATCATCTTCAGGCTGGCCCGGCGCATCGCGAGGTACTCGTCGTCGGGGGCGGTCAACACGGTCGTGAGCTTGTCGGCGAGGTCGCGGCTGTCGCCCGGGCGGAAGAGGTAGCCGTTCTGGCCCTCGTCGACCAGGTGCGGCAGGGCCATGGCGTCGGCCACGACGATGGGCAGCCCCGACGCCATCGCCTCGAGGCTGGCGATGCTCTGGAGTTCGGCGATCGACGGCATGGCGAAGACCGTCGACTCGGTCAGCGTGCGTCGCAACTCGTCGTCGGACAGGTACCCGGCGAAGGTGACGACGTCGGCGAGGCCGAGGTCGCGGCTGGTCGTCTGGAGCTGCTTGAAGAGGTCTCCGCCGCCCACGATCGTGAGCGTCGCGCCGAGGGTCGGGTCGAGCAGGGTCATCGCCTTGAGCAGCACGTCGATCTGCTTCTCGGCCGTGACCCGGCCGACGAACACGATGCGGTTCTCGGCCGGACGGGTGTCGAGGGCGGTGTAGTGCCCGGCCTCGATCCCGCAGGAGACGGCGAGCACGCCCGTGACCGCGACCGACTTCTCGAGGAACGTGGCCGCCTTCTGCGTGGGGGTCGTGATCGCCGCGGCCTTGTGGAACGTCTTGCTCGCGTCGTTCCAGGCCATCTGGGTCGCCTTGGCGCGCAGCCCCTTGGGCAGACCGGTGTGCTCGAGCAGGTTCTCGGGCATGAAGTGGTTCGTGGCGACGATCCGCACGCCCCGGCGTTCGGCGACCTGCGCGACGCCCCGGCCCATCACGATGTGCGACTGGATGTGGACGACGTCGGGGTGGATCTCGTCGAAGATCGCCTCGGCGTGCTCCTGCACGCGCCACGGGGTGGCGAAGCGCAGCCAGTCGTGCAGCGGCCACCGCGTCGAGTACAGCCGGTGGACGGTCAACGTCACGCCGCCGTGCTGCTCGAGGAAGGTGCCGTGGTGCCGGCTGGCCGCGGGCACCATGAGGTGCACGTCGTGGCCGCGCTGGGCGAGCCCCACGGCGAGCCGCTCCGTGAAGTTGGCGGCGCCGTTGACGTCGGGCGGGAAGGTGTCGCCCGCGATCAGGACGGTCAGGCGGTCGGACGACCCCGAGGAGGCGCGGGTCGCGACGTCAGCCGACGTCGCGTCGTCGGGTCGGCCGGGTTCCGAGGGCGTCGGGGCAGGTGTCACGGGTCGTGGCGTCCTTCTCGTGCTCGGTGGGGTGTGCGGCGCATCGTGCCCGGACGATCGTCGACCGGCGGGCGAGACGACCCCACGCTAGCTCAGGCTCGGGTCTGGGGATGGTATTTGGCGAGTTGGAACACGCCGTAGACCGCGATGGCGGCCGCGACGACGAAGAAGACGCCGGCGATCGCGGGGGCGTTCTGCGCCTCGCCCAGGACGACGATGCCGATGCCGACCGCGATGAGCGGATCGACGACCGTGAGACCGGCGATGACGAGGTCGGGTGGGCCGGACGAGTAGGCGTTCTGCACGAAGTACCCGCCGAGCAGGCCTGCCGCGAGCAGGAACACGATGCACACGATCGTCAACCAGTCGAAGTTGCCGGCGAAGACCCGGTTGAGGACGACCTTGGCGAGGGTCGCGACGAAGCCGTAGAGCACGCCCGCCGCGATGATGTAGAACAGCGCGCTGCGACGGCGGCGCAACAGGGCGAAGGCGACACCCAGCACGGAGCCGACGACGGCGAGGATCACGAGGACCGTGACGAGCTGCCGCGTGGTGATCTCGGGCTCGATGGCCGTGAAGGCCGCCACGGTGACGAAGAGCCCGACGCCGCCGACGCAGAAGAGGATGGCCCGCTTGGCGCGCCGGTCGAGTCGTCGACCCGTCGAACGGGAGTTGAGGACCGCCGTGATGACGAGGGCGACCGCCCCGAGCGGCTGCACCACGAGGAGCGGGGCGATGCGCAGACTGGTCAGCTGGAAGAGGATCGCGAGGCCGAGCATCAGCGTGCCCAGCACCCACGAGGGGCGGCCCACGAGGGCGAGCACCTGGCGGACGTTCATGCCGCTCTTCGCCGCACCGATCCGTCGCTCGACCTTGGCGACGCCCTGGTGCTGGAGCTGGGCGCCGATCGAGAGGAACACCGCTCCGATCAGCGCGATCGGGATGCCGAGCGCCTGATAGGGGGTCAGGGATACCTGCTGGGTGAGCTCCCCGATGTCCGTCGTCACGGCGTCCACGCTAGCGCCGTGGCGCTGGATAGTCTGGACGAATGGCCGTTCGACCCATTTCCATCACGGGTGACCCCGTGCTCCACTCCCCCGCCTCCGAGGTGACCGTCGTCGACGACGACCTGCGCACCCTCGTCGCCGACATGTTCGAGACGATGGACGCCGCCCCGGGCGTCGGTCTGGCGGGCCCGCAGGTGGGCGTGGGCAAGCGCCTGTTCGTCTACTCGTGGACCGACGACGACGGCGAGCTGTGGCGCGGCGTGGCCATCAACCCGACGCTCTGGCAGAGTCCGCTCTCGATCGAGCCGCTCGACGACGACTCCGAGTCCGAGGGCTGCCTCTCGGTGCCCGGCGAGAGGTTCCCGTTGCGGCGTGCCGACGGCGTCGTGCTGCGGGCCACCGACCTCGACGGCGACGCGGTCGAGATCGAGGCCTGGGGCTGGCTCGCCCGCGTCTTCCAGCACGAGTACGACCACCTCGACGGCATCCTGTACGCGGACCGGCTCGAGCATCCCTTCCACAAGGCGGCCGCGAAGGCGGTCCGCAAGAAGGGCTGGGGACAACCGGGCAGCACCTGGCTGCCGGGCGTCGACCACCTCGAGGACTGACGGCCGGCCCCGGCCGACCCCGCGACCGAGGAGGCGCGTCCTGCGAACCGCAGGACGCGCCTCCTTCTCGTTCGGGCACGGAACGGAACGTAACGGAACGGCGAGAGAGGCCGAGGACGGACCGGGCAAGAGAAAAGGCCCAGAGGGTGGAGCCTCTGGGCCTTCGCTCCCCGAGTTGGACTCGAACCAACAACCTGCCGGTTAACAGCCGGCTGCTCTGCCAATTGAGCTATCGAGGAATGGCAACCGCCCCGGACTTTCGTCCGTGACAGCGGAGACAACACTAGCAAAGATCTGAGCCCCCGAGGGACCACGCCGACGACGCGGCGCGTCGCACGGCTCCGAGCGCCGCGTCAGTACCCGTCGTGCGGGTCGACCACGCCGACGAACTCCCCGTCGCCGAGGAAGGCCCGCACGTTGAGCCGGATGCGCTCGGCCAGCAGCGGGGCCGTCATCTCGGGGGTGTCCGCCTGGTGCGGCGTGACGACGACACGCGGCTCGCCGAAGAGCGGGTGCCCGTCGGGGAGCGGCTCGGGCGTGGTGACGTCGACCCCCGCGCCCCAGAGTCGCTCCGCCCTGACCGCCTCGACGAGGGCGTCCGTGTCGACCAGGCTGCCCCGCGCGACGTTGACGAGCACGGCCGTCGCCGGCAGCAGGGCGAGCCGACGCGCGTCGAGGAGGCCTGCCGTGCCGGGCGTCGCGGCGGCGGCGAGGACGAGGACGTCGGCCTCGGGCAACACCTCGTCGAGTCGCTCGACGGGGACGGTCCGGTCGGCCCCGGGCACGGGTTCGCTCGACCGGCGCACGATGGTCACCCGGACGTCGAACGGGGCCAGGAGGCGCATCAGCTCGATCGCGATGCCCCCCGCCCCGACGATGACGACGTGCCGTCCGTAGAGCGACCGGCCCTGTTGTTCGGTGGCCCAGGAGGTGGCGCGCACGCGCTGGGGAACGACCCTCAGCAGCGACAGCACGAGCATGAGGGCGTGCTCGGCGACGGGTTCGGCGAACGCCCCCTTGGCGCTCGTCCAGAGCGGCAGCGCGCGGTCGGCACGGGCCGTGATGACCTCGGAGAAGGCGTCGACCCCGGCGTAGGGCAGCTGGATCCACTCGATGCCCGGGTTCTCGTCCAGCGCGCGGGCCAGGCCGTCGGGGTCGCGGTACGAGAGCCAGACCAGGCCACGGGTCTCCGGGCCCAGGGGGACGACGTCCGCTCCCCCGGCCCTCACGGCGTCGACGAAGACCGGGGTGGGGCGGGGGAGCGGACGTGGCCACCGAGACGGCACCCGGGGTCGGGCGTCGCCCCGGGGCGAGGACGGGGCCCGCGGTGACGACCGCGCGGTGGCCGCGCGCGCCTCCCGGGCTCGTCGCCCTTGCGGCGTCCGAGGTGGTCGGGCCCGTGGCCGGCTCGGCGGTCACGAGGGCCGGTCTCCGCGGAGGCCGGCGTCGGGGTCGAGCGGTCGCCCGGCCTCGCGCTCCTCCGGGCGGATGATGTCGATCGGGGTCGTCTGCGAGAGCACCTTGACGTAGGGGTCGATGCCGGTCCGCAGGACCTCGTCGATGTCGCCCAGTCCGACCAGACGGCCACCGCGCATGACGGCGACGCGGTCGGTGATCGCTCGGGCCTCGGCCACCGAGGAGGTGACGACGAGCGCCGAGAACTGACGCCCCTCGTGCAGGTTCCCGATGACGTCGAGGACGGCCTGGCGGACGAGCACGTCCACCCCCCGGGCGGGCTCGTCGGCGATCAGCAGCGGGGGCTCGAGGACGAGGCTGCGGGCCAGGGCGACGCGTTGTCGCTGACCGGAACTGAGCTCCCAGGTCTGCTTGAGCATGGTGCCGAGCGGCAGGTGCACGCCGTCGACGAGCGTCGCGACGATGCGCCCGGCCTCGGTGCGGTCGAACTTGCGGTCGCGCTGGTAGATCGGCTCGGCGATGGCCTCGCCGACGGTCAGGTCGGGACTCAGCCGCTCGCCGTCGTCCTGCGCCAGGTAGCCGACCATGGCCGAGAGCCGGTCCCGGCGCCGGCCCGAGAGCTTGCCGACGTCCTGGCCGAAGACCCGTGCGGTCCCACCGACCAGACGCGGGCGCCCCTCGTCGACGCGGCCCGTGCCGGTCAGTCCGGCGAGGGCCATCGCGAGCGTCGACTTGCCCGAACCGCTCTCGCCGAGCACGGCGACGATCTCGCCCGGCTCGACCCGCAGGGTGACCCCGTCGACGGCGCGCACGGCCGGATGGCCCGCCCGGGCGGGGTAGAGCAGCGACAGGTCGTCGGTGACGACCGGCTGGTCGAGGTCGAGCTCGCGACCCGGCACCGTCAGGCCGCCCCGACGGTGTCGGTTCCGCGCTCCGGGTCGCCCGCCGCCCGGCGGTCGAGTTCGGCCAACCGCTCGCGGCGGGACGCCTGCTCGATCGGATCGGGCACCGGCAGCGACGCCAGCAGGCGCTGCGTGTAGGGATGCTCGGGCGCGCCGAGGACCTGGTCGTTCGGTCCGCTCTCGATCAGGTCGCCGTGGAACAGCACGCCGATCCGGTCGGCCAGCATGTTGACGACCGCGAGGTCGTGGCTGATGAACAGGGCGGCGAAGCCCAGCTGCGACTGCAACTCGGTGAACAGCTCGAGCACCCGGGCCTGCACGGAGACGTCCAACGCGCTGGTGGGCTCGTCCGCGATCAACAGCGTCGGGTCGAGGGCGAGCGACCGGGCGAGGCTCGCCCGCTGACGCTGCCCGCCGCTGAGCTCGTGGGGGTACCGGTCGGCGAACGACTTGGGCAGCTGGACCGCCTCGAGGAGTTCGTCGACGCGCGGACGGGCGGCCCGGGCGTCCTTCGCACGACCGTGCACGATGAGCGGCTCGGCCACGCACTCGGCGATCGTCAGCAACGGGTTGAAGCTCGACGCGGGGTCCTGGAAGACGAAGCCGATGTCGGCGCGCTTCGGCTTGAAGTCACGCTCGTGCACCCCGTTCATCTCGATGCCCAGCACCTCGAGCGACCCCCCGGTGACCTTCGTCAGCCCGGCGATGGCCCGTCCGATCGTCGTCTTGCCGGAACCGCTCTCGCCGACGAGGCCGAGGACCTCGCCGCGGGCGATGGTGAAGTCGACGCCCTTGACGGCCCGGAAGCCGCCGCGGCCGAGGCGACCGGGGTACTCGATCTCGAGACCCCGGGCACGTACGACGACCTCGCTGTCGGCGGGCTGCTCCTGCTGCGTGTGGCCGCGGGCCTCGAGCTTCGGCACCGAGCCGAGCAGGCGCTTCGTGTAGTCGTCCTGCGGGTTCGCGAACAGCTCGACGGCCGGGGCCTGCTCGACGACCTTGCCGAGGTACATGACGGCGACGCGGTCGGCGAGGTCGGCGACGACGCCCATGTTGTGGGTGATCAGCACGATTGCCGTGCCGAACTCGTCCCGGCAGCGGCGCAACAGGTCGAGGATCTCGGCCTGCACGGTCACGTCGAGGGCCGTGGTCGGCTCGTCCGCGACGATCACCGACGGGTCGAGCACGAGCGCCATCGCGATGACCACGCGCTGCTTCTGCCCGCCCGAGAACTGGTGCGGGTAGTAGTCGACGCGGGTCTCGGGGTCGGGGATGCCCACGCGACGCAGGATGTCGATCGCCTTGACCCGCGCCTCCTTGCGTCCGACCTTGCCGTGGGCCCGCAGGCCCTCGGCGATCTGCCAGCCCACCGTGTAGACGGGGTTGAGCGCGGTCGACGGCTCTTGGAAGACCATGGCGACGTCGGTGCCGCGGAGCTCGCGCACCTTCTTCGGGCCGACCTCGAGGACGTTCTGCCCCGAGAGCAGCACGGCACCGGTGGCGACCGCGGTCTCGGGCAAGAGGCCGAGGATCGTCTTCGCCGTGACGGTCTTGCCGCTCCCCGACTCGCCGACGATCGCCAGCACCTCGCCGGCGCGGACGTCGAGCGTCACGCCCTGGACGGCCGCGACGTCGCCGCCGTCGGTCGCGAAGGTCACCTCGAGGTCGGTGATGCCGACGGCGACGGGGCGCTCGTCGCGCGGCGTCGCGGGTCGGCCGGTCGTGGTCGTGTCGGCGGTCATGCGGTCACCTCGTCGTGGGTCGTGGTCGGGGCCTGCTCGGTGCGGCGGGTGCCCTTGGTCTTGCGCTTCGCGCGACGGCGGGTCCGGAGGCGCGGGTCGGCCAGGTCGTTCAGGCTCTCGCCCATCAGCGTGATGCCGAGCACCATCAGCACGATCGCCGCACCGGGGAAGACGCCGGTCCACCAGATGCCGCTGGCGGTGTCGGAGAGCGCGCGGTTCAGGTCGTAACCCCACTCGGCCGCCGCGGTCGGGCCGATGCCGAACCCCAGGAAGCCGAGGGCCGCCAGGGTCAGGATCGCCTCGGACGCGTTGAGCGTGAGGATCAGGGGCAGGCTCCGCGTGGCGTTGCGGAGGACGTGCTTGAACATGATGCGGCCCGTGCTGCTGCCGTTCACCTTGGCCGACTCGACGAACGCCTCGGCCTTGAGCCTCGTTGCCTCGGCGCGGACGACGCGGAAGTACTGCGGGACGTACACCACGGTGATCGAGATGCCCGCCGAGACGATGCCGCCCCAGAGGCTCGACTGGCCCCCGCTGATGACGATCGAGACGACGATGGCGAGCAGCAGCGAGGGGAACGCGTAGACCGCGTCGGCGACGACGACGAGCACGCGGTCGAGCCACCCGCCGAGGTAGCCCGAGATCAGGCCGAGCGTCACGCCGATCGTGATCGACAGCACCACGGCCACGATGACGACGGCCACGGCGGTCCGGGTGCCCCACATGACGCGGCTGAACACGTCGTAGCCGCCGACAGTCGTCCCCCAGAGGTGCTCGGCCGACGGTGGCGCCTGGCGCGGGAAGGCCTCGGTGGCACCGCGCAGCTGGCCGAAGCCGTAGGGCGCGATGAGGGGGGCGAAGATCGCCAGCAGCACGAACACGGCGACGATGACGACGCCGGTCAGCAGCATGCCGCGCTGCAGCCCCACCGAACGGCGGATCTGGGCGACGACGGGGAGGCGCTTGTAGAGGGGTTCGCGGCGGTCGGCCGCGACGGTCGAATCGGTCATGGTCAGTACCTCACGCGGGGGTCGATCAGGGCGGCGATCACGTCGACCACGAAGTTGGTCACGGCGACGATGACGGCGAGCACGGCGACGATGCCCTGCACGGCGATGAAGTCGCGGGCCGACAGGTACTGCTGCAGCTGGAAGCCCAGCCCCCGCCAGCCGAAGGTGGTCTCGGTCAGCACCGAGCCGCCGAGCAGCATCGCGATCTGCAGCCCCATGACGGTGATGATCGGGATCAGGGCGGGCTTGAGCGCATGGGCCCGGACGAGCCGGAACTCGCTGACGCCCCGCGACCGCGCCGCGTCGACGTACTCGGAACCGAGCGTGCCGATGACGTTCGTGCGCACCAGGCGCAGGAAGATGCCGGCGGTCAGCACGCCGAGCGCGAGGGCGGGCAGCACGGCGTGCGAGAGGACGTCGACGATGATCGTCGAGTTGCCGGTCCGCAGGGCGTCGACGATGTAGATGCCCGTGGGGTTGTCGATGCGCCCCAGGGCGATGGCGACCCGCGTGCTGGCACGACCGCCGAGCGGGAGCCAGCCGAGCCAGACCGAGAAGGTGAGCTTGAGCAACAGGCCCGCGAAGAAGACCGGGGTCGCATAGGCGAGGATCGCCAACACGCGCAGGATCGCGTCGGGCCAACGGTCGCGCACGTACGCGGCGAGCATGCCGAGCGGGATGCCCAGCACGAGCGCGACGATCAGCGCGTAGAAGACCAGCTCGATCGTGGCGCTGCCGTACTGCAGCAGGATGCCGCTGATCTCGCGGTTGTCGGTCGCGGTGGTGCCGAAGTCGCCTCGGACGATCTGGCCGAGGTACTCGAGGTACTGCACGATCACTGGGCGGTCGTAGCCGGCGGCGGCGAGACGCTCCTGCAGCTGGGCCTCGGTGAGTCGCCCGCCGACGGAGGCGGTGATCGGGTTGCCGACCACGCGCATCAGGAAGAACACGAGCGTGACGAGGATGAACACGGTGGGCACGATGAGGATCGCGCGGATCACGATGTAGCGTCCGAGGCCGCCGCCGCCGGAACTCCGGGACTTCCCGGGACTGGAGGTGGGCGGTGCCGTGAGGGAACCGTCGGTGATCAGGGTCACGTCGTTGGGCCTTTCGATGGTGTGGTGCCGGTCGCAGACCGGAGGGGGCGCCCCGCGGTGTCGCGGGTCGCCCCCTCGGCGTACGGCCGTGGTGCGGAGTCCCCCGTCCCCCGAGGCCGACCGGCGGACCGGCGGGACTCAGGGGACGGGGAGGCGCGTCAGCGGCTCAGCGCACCGTAACGGAACTTGAACGACGCGTCGAGCGTGTCGTCCACGCCCTTCACGTCGGACTGCGAGACGACGACCTGCGTGCCCTGCAGCAGCGGCAGGGTCGGCAGGTCGGCCGCGACGGCGTCCTGGATGTCCCCGATGGTCGCCTCACGAGCCGAGGCGTCCTGCTCGCCGATCTCCTTCGTCAGCAGACCCTGGACGGTCGGGCTGTCGTAGTGGTTGCCGACGAAGTTGTCCGCGCTGAAGAACGGCGTCAGGTAGTTGTCGGCGTCCGAGAAGTCGGGGAACCAACCCAGCTGGTAGACGGGGTAGGCGTCCTCGCGGCGCTCGGTGCTGTAGGTGTCCCACAGGGTCGACTGGAGGTTGACGGTGAACAGGCCGCTCGCCTCGAGCTGCGACTTGATCAGCGCGTACTCCTCGTCGCTCGACGCACCGTAGTGGTCGGGGCTGTACTGCAGGTCGATCGACACCGGGGTGCTCACGCCGGCGGCCGACAGGGCCGCGGCGGCCTTGTCGACGTCGGGGCCCCCCTGGCCGTCGCCGTAGAGGCCCTCGAGGGGCGTCGTCGCACCGGTCAGGCCGTCGGGGACGACCGAGTAGAGCGGCGTGTAGGTGTCGTTGTAGACGTCCTTGGCCAGGGCGGCACGGTCGACCGTGTCGGCCACGGACTGACGCACGGCCAGGGCCTTGGCCGGGTCGGCGTCGGGCTGCGTGGCACCGTAGGGCATGGTGTTGAAGTTGAACACCAGGTAGCGGATCTCGCCGCCGGGGCCGTTGTGCACGGTGAGCGCGTCGTCCTTGGCCAGGTCGGCCAGGTCGGTCGGGCTCAGGCTGCGGTTCGCGACGTCGACGTCGCCGTTCTGGACGGCGAGCTTGAGGTCGGTCTCTTCGGTGTAGTAGGTCGCCGTGACCGAGTCGGTCTTCGGGGCACCGAGCACGCCGTCGTAGGCGTCGTTCGCCTCGTAGGCGATCGTCTCGTTCTGCGAGTAGTCGGTGATCGTGTACTGACCCGAGAAGGCGTTGCCCTTGACGATGTCGTCGGCGTCGGTGAGCCCGGTCGCCGAGAAGACGTCCTCGTCGACGATCGGGCCGGCGGGGCTCGAGAGCACCTGGGGCCAGGTCTGGTCGGCCGACTTGAGCGTGAAGACGACGGTCGTGTCGTCGGGCGCGTCGGTGCTGGCCAGGTTGCCGAGCAACGACGACGGGCCGTTGGGGTCGGCGATGGCCAGCTGGCGGTCGAAGCTGAACTTGACGTCGCTCGAGGTGAGCGCGTTGCCGTTCGCGAAGGTCAGTCCGTCCTTGAGCTTGACCGTGTACTCGGTCGGGCTGGTGAAGTCGGCGGACTCGGCCAGGTCGGGCTCGACGTCGGGGCTGCCGTACGGGGCGTTCGTCAGGAAGCCGAACACCTGGTTCTGGACGGCGAACGAGCCGTTGTCGTACGAACCGGCCGGGTCGAGCGACGTGATGACGTCGGTCGTGCCGATGCTGAGACCGTCGAGGGCGTCGGTCGCGTCACCACCGGAGGCGCAGCCCGAGAGGACGAGTGCGGTGGCAGCGGCGCCACCGACGACGGCGAGGGCGCGTCGGGCGAGCGTGGAGTCGGATGTCATATCCGGTTACCTCTTTCTCTGTGTGCAAGGGGCCCCGGGCCGTGCTGTGGACGCGGCCGTTTCAGGGAACGTCCATTGGTAACACACACGTGAGCGCGAGACGGGCTCATCGCGCAACTGTTTACAGGCCCGCAACGAACCCTTGCCAACTGGTCGCCTCGAGGCCGGCGGAGCGTCCTCGCGATGTATGCGCGTTCAGGCCCGAGTGCCACATGGCGGCCCCCGACCTCACTCTTGGCGGATGGACCGACGCTCGGCCTCGACGGCGGCGATCCGCACCTGGATCTCACGCCAGCGTTCGGGTTCGGTCTTCATGTCGGTGCGGAACGACTGCCCGAGCAGTTCGGACTTCTCGCGGATCAGGTCGCGCTCGACGATCGAGACGACGATGCCGCGACAGTAGGTCGTGATCTCGCGTCCCTCGCGTTCGGGGATGGGGGCGACGGCGAGCTCCTTCGCCAGGGCGTCGAACGGCGACGGGGTCTGGCCGAGGACGACGTCGAGCCAGTCGGCCGAGTCGAACCGGTCGAGGCTCGCGCCGATCGCGTCGCGGACGACGGCCAGCGCACCGTTCTCGATGCGTGCCCGTGCCGCCCGCTGCATGAGTTCGAAGCCGACCGTCGCCGGGTGCTGCAGCATCGCCATGAGCGCGTCGCGCTCGGTGCGGGTGGTCAGGTCGCCCGGGAGCGTCAGCAGGCTCGGCCCGGCCGGCTCGTCGGGCACCGGCGGCAGGCTCGTGATCGACTGTCGGCCGTCGGTGGCGCTCTTGGGCTGCGACCGCTCGAGCGCGTTCTGCGCCGAGGAGGCGCGACCCGCGTCGTCGACGGACCGAGCGACGTCGGCCGGGTCGAGCCCCAGCCACCCGGCCAGCGACCGCACGTAGCCCTGGGTCATCGAGCGGTCCCGGATGCCCGCCACCACCGGCGAGGCCGCCCGGAGCGCCGACACGCGACCCTCGACCGTCTCGAGGTCGTGCCCGTCGATGAGCCGGCGGATCATGAACTCGAACATCGGACGCTTGGTCGAGATGAGGCGGCGCACGGCGTCGTCGCCGCGGTTCAGCCTGAGGTCGCACGGGTCGAGCCCGTCGGGGGCCACGGCGACGAAGGTCTGTGCGGCGAACCGCTGCTCTTCGGCGAACGCGCGCGACGCCGCCTTCTGGCCCGCCTCGTCGGGGTCGAAGGTGAAGACGACCTCGCCGCCGGTCGAGGTGTCGGCCCCGCTGACGTCGCCGAGCATGGGTCGCAGCACCTTGATGTGGTCCACGCCGAACGACGTGCCGCAGGTCGCGACGGCCGTCGTGACCCCGGCCAGGTGGCACGCCATCACGTCGGTGTAGCCCTCGACGATGACGACCTGCTTGCCCTTCGAGATGTCCCGACGGGCCAGGTCGAGCCCGTAGAGCACCTGGGACTTGTGGTAGATCGGCGTCTCGGGGGTGTTGAGGTACTTCGGGCCCTTGTCGTCCTCGAGCAACCGACGCGCGCCGAACCCGATGGTCGACCCCGTGACGTCGCGGATCGGCCACACCAGCCGCCCGCGGAAGCGGTCGTAGGGGCTGCGGTCGCCCTGGCTCAGCAACCCCGCGGTGACGAGCTCGTCGTCGCGGTAACCGAGCCCCTTGAGGTGCGACCGCAGGGCGTCGAACGACTTGGGGGCGAACCCCACGCCGAACCGCTCGGCCGCGGCCGGGTCGAACCCCCGCTCGCCGAGGAAGCGCCGGGCGGGCTCGGCGTCGGCGGCCGTGAGGTGGTCCACGAAGAACTCGCGCGCGGCCTCGTTCGCCGAGATCAGACGCGCCCTGTTGCCGTGGTCGCTGGCCTGCCCGCCGTCCTCGTAGTGCAGCTCGAAACCGATGCGCGCCGCCATGCGTTCGACCGCTTCTTGGAAGGTCGTGTGGTCGGTCTTCATGACGAAGCTGAAGACGTCGCCGTCCTCACCGCAGCCGAAGCAGTGGTACCGCCCCACCTGGGGCCGCACGTGGAAGCTCGGACTGCGCTCGTCGTGGAACGGGCAGAGCCCCTTGAGCGACCCCACGCCCGCCCCCTTGAGCGTGACGTGGTCGCCGACGATGTCGGCGATGTTGGTGCGCGACCGGACCTCGTCGATGTCGTTGCGTTTGATCAGGCCGGGCACGTGTCGATTGTAGGTCGAGCCACCGACCACGCCGACCCGGGAGGTCGGCCGCGGGAGGACGAGGAGGCGCGGTGCGGCCGGTCGGGACCCGCGCCTCCTCGGCGACTCGCCGTCAGCGGCCGGCGGTGAGCCGGTCGTGCCACGCCATGGCGCTCTGGTCGGTCAGCGAGGCGACCTGGTCGACGACGACCCGGCGCCTCGCGGCGTCGTCGTCCGCCGAGGCCCAGTCGGCGGCGAAGCCACGGTCGAGTTCTGACGGGCCCGCCTGCCACAGGGCGTCGGCGAGGCTCGTCAGGACCTCGCGCTGGCGCAGGTAGATGGGCTGCCGGTTGTCCCGCGTCATGACGAAGGCCGCGACGATGCCCTTGAGCACGGCGATCTCGCCGATCACGTCCGGGGCGACGACCACCGACGCGCCGAAGCGCATCAGGGCGTCACCGGGATAGGACTCACGCGTCGCCTGGGTGGCCGAACCGGCGAAGCGCCCGATCAGCTGGCTCGTGAGGTTCTTGAGACGGGCCTGCGCGAACCGGCTGCCGTCGTACGACTCGAGCCAGAACGGCAGCGCCTGCAACCGGTCGAAGGCCTCGGTCAACTCGTCGCGACTGAGCTCTCCGCCGACCCACTCGTGCATGGCCGTCACGAGCGAGTCGTGGTCGACCCGCGCCCCGAGGGCGGCCACGTCGACGTAGCCGTTGACCACGGCGTCCTCGAAGTCGTGGACCGAGTACGCGATGTCGTCGCTGAGGTCCATGACCTGGGCCTCGACGCACCGCCGGCGACGCGGGGCACCCCGACGCAGCCACTCGAAGGCGGCCGTGTCGTCGTCGTAGAAACCGAACTTCATGCGACCGCCCGGGTCGGGGATGCCCTGGGCCGCGGGCCACGGGTACTTGCAGCTGGCGTCGAGGCTGGCACGGGTGAGGTTCAGCCCGAAGCTGCGTCCCGTCGCGTCGATGACCTTCGGCTCGATGCGGGTCAGCAGACGCAGGGTCTGCGCGTTGCCCTCGAAGCCGCCGATGTCGGTCGACCAGTCGTTCAGCGCCCGCTCGCCGTTGTGCCCGAACGGCGGGTGGCCGAGGTCGTGCGCGAGGCAGGCCGTGTCGACGACGTCGGGATCGAGGCCGAGGCTCGTGGCGAGCTCGCGACCGACCTGCGCCACCTCGAGCGAGTGCGTCAGCCGGTTACGCGCGAAGTCGAGGCCGGCCGTGGGGCTCAGCACCTGCGTCTTGGCCGCCAGGCGCCGGAGCGCGCTGGAGTGCAGCAACCGGGCCCGGTCGCGGGCGAAGTCGCTTCGCCGGTTGGAGTGCTGCTCGGGCGCCCAGCGCTCGGAGTCGGCGGGGTCGTACCCGGGGGTGGCGCTCGGCAGGGCTTCGGTGGACACCGGGGCCTCTCGGTCGGGACGGGAAGGGATCTCGGGAGGGGGTGCCTAGCCGCCGCTGTGGTGCAGCTCGGCCGCGGCGAGCTCGGCCTTGAAGGCCTCGTCGAGCTCGCGGCTCTCGAGCCACCGATCGGGCAGGGCGGGCCGCTTCGGGCTGCCCGCACGGCCACGCGGCCCCTCGGCCGCCTCGCCGGGGTACTGCTCGTGGGGGTCCATCGTGGCGAGCAGGTCGTCGATCTGCTGCAACGAGTCGGCCAGGGCGAGAGCCGCCCGGACCTCACCGCCCACGGGGTAGCCCTTGAAGTACCACGCGACGTGCTTGCGCATGTCGCGGCAGGCGCGGCCCTCGTCGCCCGACCAGAACTCGACCATGAGTTCGGCGTGGCGCCGGAAGGCCCGTCCCACCTCGCCGAGCGTCGGCTCGGCCTTCAGGTCTTCGCCGCGGAAGGCCGCGGCGAGGTCGCCGAACAGCCACGGCCGACCGAGGCAGCCGCGACCCACGACGACGCCGTCACACCCGGTCTCGTCGACCATGCGCAGGGCGTCGGCCGCCGACCAGATGTCGCCGTTGCCGAGGACCGGCACGTCGGTCACGGTCTGCTTCAGGGTGGCGATGGCGGACCAGTCGGCGGTGCCCGAGTAGAAGTCGGCGGCCGTGCGGGCGTGCAGCGCGATGCTCGCGACCCCGGCCCCCTGGGCGGCTCGACCGGCCTCGAGATAGGTGAGGTGGTCGTCGTCGATGCCCTTGCGCATCTTGACGGTCAACGGGATGTCGCCGGCGGCCTTGACGGCACCCTCGACGATCTCGCGGAAGAGGCCGATCTTCCAGGGGAGGGCCGAGCCACCGCCCTTGCGCGTGACCTTGGGCACCGGGCAGCCGAAGTTGAGGTCGATGTGGTCGGCGCGGTCCTCGGCGACGAGCATGGTGACCGCCTCGGCCACCGTGTTCGGCTCGACGCCGTAGAGCTGGATGCTGCGCGGCGTCTCGGACTCGTGGTGCTGGATGAGGCGCATCGACTCGGGCGTGCGCTCGACCAGCGCCCGACTCGTGATCATCTCGCTCACGTAGAGGCCGGCGCCGTACTCGCGACAGAGGCGGCGGTACGCCGTGTTGGTGATTCCGGCCATGGGGGCGAGCACGACGGGCGAGGCCACGTCGATCGGTCCGATCGAGAGGCCGCGCGAGGGCAGGGTGGTGGTGGACATCGTTACGATTCTCCCATGAGCGACGGCGGGCTGACGAGTGGTGTGGACGACGCGGACGTCGGGGGCGACCAGGGTCGACTCGACGGCGCGGACCGGGTGCGGGCGGACGCCGCTGCGCGCGGTCTCGCGGTCGAGATCGTCGCGCGCCCCGCGGCCGACTCGCTCGAGGCCGCTGCCGCTCTGCTCGGGCTGCAACCGTCCGACATCCTGAAGAGCCTGGTGGTCAAGCGACACGACGGCTCGTTCCTGTTCGCGCTCGTGCCGGGCGACCGACAGATCTCGTGGGCGAAGCTCCGAGCCGTCGTGGGCGTCAACAAGCTGTCGATGCCGAGCGCCGACGTCGCCCTCGAGGTCACCGGATACGAGCGGGGCACCATCACCCCCCTGGGCAGCTCGACCGCGTGGCCCGTGGTCGCGGACTCCCGAATCGTGGGGAGGCGCGTCGCCCTGGGTGCCGGAGCCCACGGCTTCAGCGCCTTCGTCGAGGCCGACGACCTCGTCGCCGCGTACGACGCGACCGTGGCCGACGTCAGCGACTGACGCCGCGCCTCCCGGGCTCGGCGGCCGGGGACCCGACCGCGGACGTGCCCTCGGCGACCGGGGGGACGACCAGACAGGAGTCCCCCTCACAGGCGACGGCGTCCGGTGCACCGAGCATGGTCAACGGCGCGGACGGCGTCGCGAGCCCGGCCCCCGACCCGGCCCCGGCCTCGCGGGAATCGCTCATCGGGCCACCTCGGAGGCGACCTGCTCGAGGGCCTGGACGAACGTCTCGGGAGCCTGGGCGCCCGAGATGCCGTACTTGCCGTCGAGGACGAAGAACGGGACGCCGGTGATGCCGAAGGCCTGCGCCTGGGCCTGGTCGGACCGCACGTCGTCGAGGTGACGCCCGGTCTCGAGAGCTTCGCGCGCCTCCTGCTCGTCGAGGCCGACCTCGGCGGCCAACGTGACGAGATCGTCGACGCGGCCCACGTGGCGGCCCTCCTCGAAGTAGGCGTGGAGGAGGCGTTCCTTCATCTCGGCCTGACGCCCGTTCGCCTTGGCGAAGTGGAGCAGCTCGTGCGCCTTGACCGTGTTGGTGTGCTGCAGGTGCTCGAAGTCGTAGGCGAGGCCGACCTCGGACGCGATGCCGGCGACGGTGTCGAGCATGCCGCGGACCTGGTCGGCGGGCATGCCCTTGTGCTTCGAGAGGAAGTCGACCTCGTCGCCCTCGAAGTCGACCGGGGTGTCGGGCGAGAGCTCGAACGAGTGGTACTCGACCTCGACGGGGCCGTCGAAACGTCGCACGGCCTCCTCGAACTTGCGCTTGCCGATGAAGCACCACGGGCAGGCGATGTCGGACCAGATGTCGACCTTGACGGTCGCGGACGGGGTGGCTGGGTCTGCGGTCACGGCAGGCCCAACCCTCGGCCGTGCCCCGCCATTCCCCGCGCCGTCCCTCCGC
>NZ_LR733392.1:910900-924505 GCF_902506305.1 Frigoribacterium sp. 9N | reverse complement strand
CCCCTCAGGCGCCCCCTCCGGCTCCTCCCCTGTCGGCAACTCCTGCCTCGTGCGCTGCCCGAGTACGGCGAGCCGCCAGTTCCTGCGGCCTCGGGGGCCGAGCACCCGGGGCGTGCAGGAGTTGCCGACACGTGACCTGGGCGTGGGGCCACCCGCCGTGGCCACCAGGGCGTCGATCGCGGCCGAGGTGCGAGCCCACAGGTCACGCACCATGATCGTCCCCGCGCGGAACGGGACGAGCCCGTCCAGAGCGATGTCGGCGTCCTTGAGGCGGTCCTGGTCGAACCGCCTCTCGTGGTGCTCGCGACCGTCGGTCTCGAGACCGACGATGCCGTCGACGAGCATGTCGAGGACCTTGCCCGTGGTGCCGACGGGCACCTGCCGCACGACGTGGTGCCCGGCCAACCGGAGCCGCGTCCCGGCCGCCGACTCGAGGATGCTCTGTGCTCCCCCGTCGCTCCAGGCCACCAGGCCCACGGCATCGGCACGCTTCCGGGCGAGGACCTCGGCGGCGTCCTCGTCGTCGCCGACGAGGCCCATGCTGCGGGCCCAGTCGACCAGGATCACCGCGTCCTCGAGCGATGCCGCCTCGACGACCGCGCGGGCGAGGGCGTCACGTGGGTCCACCATCCAGGTCGAGCCTCGGGCTCCCAGAGCGACGGGGTCCCAGACCACCCGGACGCCCCGTCGACGGCGGAGGCGGGAGGCGGTCTCGGGTACCGAGACCGTGATCCGCGGGCGTCGCCACGACCAGGCACCGAGTTGGTGCAGGGCAGCTGCCCCCGTGAGCCGGCCACCCACGGCGACGGCGACGAACCTCGGGTCGTCGGGCGGCCACGTCGAGTACCAGCCACGTCGGGGACGACGGACCGTGCGGGCGCGCACGGCGACGGTCAGGTGGCGGTCCGTGGCACCCAGCGCGACCAGGTCACGCTTGTGCAGCAGGCCACCGGCATCGGAGACGAGTTCGGCGATCGTGGTCATGCCCGACAGCGTGCCGAGCGGTGCCCCTCTCCCGGGGCGGCCGAGGGCGGCTTGGGGACGGTGGCCGCGCGTGGCTCCCCTGGGGCCGAGACCTCGTCGCGGGGACTGCGACTCGGGCGACGGCAACTCCTGCCCCGTGCCTCGTGGGCCAGCGACACGCCGCGTGGGCGGCGCGGGTCGCGGCGGGAGGCAGGAGTTGCCGACGACAGACGGGCCCCCGTCGTGCAACGCGTGCACGACCGGGGCCCGTCGCGGAGGGGCGGGCGCGAGGCGCCCCGGCGGCTACGCGCCGAGCAGCTGCTCGGCCAGGTAGGCGCGCAGCCCGGCCAGGGGGATGCGCTGCTGGGCCATGGTGTCGCGCTCGCGCACGGTCACGGCGTCGTCCTCGAGCGAGTCGAAGTCGACCGTGACGCAGAACGGCGTGCCGATCTCGTCCTGGCGGCGGTAGCGACGGCCGATGGCGCCCGCGTCGTCGAAGTCGATGTTCCAGTACTTGCGGAGGTCGGCGGCGAGCCCGCGGGCCATCGGCGACAGCTGCTCGTTGCGGCTGAGCGGCAGCACGGCCACCTTGATCGGTGCCAGGCGACGGTCGAGCTTCAGCACGGTGCGCTTGTCGACGCCACCCTTGGCGTTCGGTGCCTCGTCCTCGGTGTAGGCGTCGACGAGGAACGCCATGAGCGAGCGGGTGAGACCGGCCGCGGGCTCGATGACGTAGGGGGTCCAGCGCTCGTTCTTGGCCTGGTCGAAGTAGGTCAGGTCTTTGCCCGAGGCGGCGGCATGGGTCTTGAGGTCGTAGTCGGTGCGGTTCGCGATGCCCTCGAGCTCGCCGAACTCGCCGCCGGCGAACCGGAAGCGGTACTCGATGTCGACGGTGCGCTTGGAGTAGTGCGAGAGCTTCTCGGCCGCGTGCTCGTAGAGGCGCAGGTTCTCGGGGTCGATGCCGAGGTCGACGTACCACTGGAACCGCTGGTCGATCCAGTACTGGTGCCACTCTTCGTCGCTGCCGGGCTCGACGAAGAACTCCATCTCCATCTGCTCGAACTCGCGCGTGCGGAAGATGAAGTTGCCGGGCGTGATCTCGTTGCGGAAGCTCTTGCCGATCTGGCCGATGCCGAACGGCGGCTTGATGCGCGACGACTGCAGGATGTTGTCGAAGTTGGTGAAGATGCCCTGCGCGGTCTCGGGTCGCAGGTACGCCATGCCCTGCTCGTTGTCGACCGGGCCGAGGAAGGTCTTGAGCAGACCGGAGAAGTTCTGCGGTTCGGTCCACGAGCCGGGCTGGCCCGTGTCGGGGTCGCGGACGTCGGCCAGGCCGTTCTCGGGCGGGTGGCCGTGCTTGGCCTCGTACGCCTCGAGCAGGTGGTCGGCGCGGTAGCGCTTGTGGGTGTGCAGCGACTCGACCAGCGGGTCGCTGAAGACCTCGACGTGCCCGGAGGCCTCCCACACCTGGCGCGGCAGGATGACCGCCGAGTCGAGGCCGACGACGTCGTCGCGGCCCTGCACCATGGTCTGCCACCACTGACGCTTGATGTTCTCCTTCAGGGCGACGCCGAGGGGCCCGTAGTCCCAGGCCGAGCGCGAACCGCCGTAGATCTCTCCCGACTGGAAGACGAAGCCGCGGCGCTTGGCCAGGGCGATGACGGAATCGAGACGGTTGGGTGCTGCCACGTGTGATGCTCCGATGAGTTGAGGCCCGAGCTGGGTGCCCGGTCGGTCGAGGTACCCGGCAACTCTACCGGCGGTGCGTCACCGGCCGAGCGCGACGGCGACGGCCTCGACGTCGCTCTCGTCGTTCCAGAGGTGGAACGCCACGCGGACGCGACCGGCGCGCCCCGAGACCACGAGACCGGCGTCGCCGAGGAGGCGCTGGTCGCGTCCGTCGGGATCGGCCCAGGTCACGATCGCGCGGCCCTGCGCCTCGATCCCGAGCCGCGAGCAGAGCGCGTCGCCCGTCCCGGCGGCGTGCGCCCAGGTCTCGTCGGGGTCGAGCGCGGCGAACGTCGTGAGCGCGGGCAGCGCCCCGGCCCAGGCCTGCCAGGCGGGCGACACGTCGAAGGCCCGCGCGTCCGTGGCGAGGCTCATGTCGGGGCCGTAACACGAGGCCCACACGTCGTCGCCCGCGTACCAGCCGGCCTGGGCCGGGACCATGGCCTCCTGCAGCCGCTCCCCCACGGTGAGGAACGCCACCCCTCGCGGGCAGCACAACCACTTGTAGGCGTGCGTGACGCTGGCGTCGTACCGCGAGGCGTCGACGGGCCGCACGCCGGCCGCCTGCGTGAGGTCGCACAGCGTCAACGCCCCGTGTCGGGCCGCCGCGGCGACGATGGCGGCGTCGTCGGCGACCTCGCCGGTGGCGGACTGGACGGCCGACCAGGCCACGAGGTGCGTGCCGGGCCCGACGGAGCCGGCCAGCTCGGCCAGCGGGACGCTCCGCACCCGGACGCCCCGCGCCTCCTGCACCACGAAGGGGTAGACGATCGAGCTGAAGTCGCCCGTGGGCACCAGCACCTCGGCGCCGTCCGGGACCGAGGCCGCGATGACGGCGACCATCGCCGACGTCTGCGACGCGATGGCCACGCGGTCGACGCCGACCCGGGCCAGCCGCGCGAACGCCGCGCGCGCCTCCTCGACGACGGCGCCGTAGGCGGCCGGGCCGGCCCGACCGGACGACCACCGGTCGAGGTCGGCGCGCGACGCCTCGACCGTGGACCGCATCGGCAGGCCCATGGTGCAGGCGGCGAGGTAGCCCGGTGCGGGGGCGAAGAGGTCAGGTCGGGGCGCGGTCATGTCCTCAGGCTCCCCCCGTCGAGACCGGAGGACAACCACCAGTGTCTGAGGCCGATCATCACCGCGGCTTATGATTCGTCCGTGCCCGACGACCTCGACCTCGCGTCCTTGCGCGTCGTCCGTGCCGTGGCCGACACCGGCACCATCACGGCGGCGGCCGCCTTGCTCGGCTACAGCCAACCCGCCGTCAGCCAGCAGTTGCGTCGAGCCGAACGCCAGGTCGGGCAACCGCTCGTGCTCCGCGCCGGGCGCGGCGTCGCCCTCACCGAGGCCGGGCACAGGCTCGCCGCGCACGCCGTCCACGTGCAGGCGGCCCTCGACGCCGCGCGGCAGGACCTCGACGACCTGGGCGGCGTCGCCACGGGCCACGTCACCCTGGCCGGGTTCCCCAGCGCGTCGTCGACGATCGTCCCCGACGTGCTCTCGCGCCTGCGCGACCGGCATCCGGGCCTCACGGTCGACTACGTCGAGGCGGAACCCCCGGAGGCGCTGGCACGACTGCGCGACGGCTCGGCGGACGTCGCGGTCACCTTCCGTCACGGGGGCGACCCCGGGGGCGAACGCGACCTCGACGGTCTGCTGCACCGCGCCTCCTTCGTCGACCGCACGGTGCTCGCCGTGCCGTCTGCCCACCCGTTCACGCGAGGCGACGACTTCGGCGGCCTCGCGCACGAGAGGTGGATCGGCGGATGCCCCCGCTGCCGGGGCCACCTGCTCGCGACCTGCGCCGCGTCCGGGTTCGAGCCCGAGATCGTGCTCGAGACCGACAACGCCCTGGCCGTGCTCGGCCTCGTCGCGGCGGGCCTCGGCGTCGCCCTGCTCCCGGGGCTCTCGCTCGTGTCCGCCGCCGTGCCTCGCGGGGTGCGGGTGGTGGAACTCGACGACGGCCTCGCCCGCGTCGTGCACGTGGTCCACGGGCGTGGCGGCGACCGGGTGCCGAGCGTGCGGGCGGTCCTCGACGCCTTCGAGCAGGTGGACGGCGACGCGCTGGGCCTCGTGCCGGTGCCACGGGGCGAGCCGTCCACGGCGCCGGGTTAGGCTGGCCCGACGAACCAGGAGAGGTGCAGGTCGTGCGCACAAGACTGACCGTCGGCATCGCCGTCTCGGTGCTGGCCCTCGTCGGGCTGACCGGCTGCTTCCCGAGCCTCGACGACCTCACCCCGGCCGGTGCGGGCGGATCGGCGTCGACCCCCGGCCCGGGAACCACCGGCGCGCCGCAGCCCCAGGTCACCGGGGCTCCCGGCACCGGCGGCGGCACGGGGTCGCAGCCCGACGCCCTCGCCCCCGGGGGCACGCTGCTCGGCCAGGTCAACTACAAGGACCTCACCATCTACGTCTACGGCGTCGGCGAGCTGACGACCTCGGCGCCCTCGATCTACGCGCGCCCCGACGGCACCGACCCCTACCCCGCGGGCACCGACGTCGAGGTCACGGCCTACGTGCTGACGAACAACTCGCAGCGTCGGCTCGACCTGACCGACCTGAGCGCCGACTACTCGTCGTACGGCAACGACCTCGCCACGCAGGACGTCTTCGCCGGGCAGGATCTGTTGACCCAGCTGGGCTACGAGACCTCGCTCGAGTCGAAGTTCCCCGCCGACAGCGCGAACTGGTACCTGCTGCCGGGCGAGTCGACCGTCTTCGCCAACGCCTGGTTCCACCGGGCGAGCGACGGACCGCTGACCCTGCAGTTCCTGTGGCCGGCCGAGCGGATCTTCCTGGGCGCCAACATCCAGTTCTGACGGGCGTCCGGTCAGGCCGGACCGGGGGCGTCCACCGCTCCCCCGAAACGACGGGTGCGCGAGGCGTAGGTCTCGACGGCCTGCCAGAGGTCGGTCCGGGTGAAGTCCGGCCACAGCCGGTCGAGGAACACCATCTCGGCGTAGGCGGACTGCCAGAGCATGAAGTTGCTCGTGCGCTGCTCGCCCGAGCTGCGCACGAAGAGGTCGACGTCGGGCAGTTCGGGAGCGTACAGCCGCTTCTGGATCAGCTTCTCGCCGACGGCCGAGGGCTTGAGCCGACCGGCGGCGACGTCGTCGGCGATCGAGCGCACCGCGTCGGCGATCTCGGTCCGCCCGCCGTAGTTGACGCACATCGTCAACGTCAGGACGTCGTTGCCCTGGGTCAGCTCTTCGGCGAACTGCAGTTCCCTGATCACCGACCCCCACAGCCGCGGCTTGCGCCCGGCCCAGCGGACCCGCACGCCCCAAGCGTTCAGCTGGTCGCGACGTCGGTGCAGCACGTCACGGTTGAAGCCCATCAGGAAGCGCACCTCGTCGGGCGAGCGCTTCCAGTTCTCGGTCGAGAACGCGTACACGCTGAGGTGCTTCACGCCGATCTGGATCGCCCCGGCGACCACGTCGAGCAGCGACATCTCGCCGGCCTTGTGGCCCTCGACACGGGTGAGCCCGCGCCCGTTCGCCCAACGGCCGTTGCCGTCCATCACGATCGCGACGTGCTCGGGCACGGCGCCCCGCGGCATCTCGGGCGGGTGGACGCCGGTCCAGTCGAGGGGGCGGAAGTCGGCGGCGTCGCGGTGGGTCTTCTTCACGGTCTCTCTCTTCCGGGCACCCGGTCGACGTGCTGCAGCGATCGCAGTCCCCGTTCGAGGTGCCACTGCGTGTAGGCGGCGACGACGCCGCTCGCCTGGTTGCGGGTCGCGTCGGGTGCGTCCTCGGCGTGGTCCCAGTCCCCCGTGAGCAGCGCGCCCAACAAGGCCAGCGCCTCCTGCGTCAAGCGCGGAGCGCCGGGAGGCGCGTGCGAGTCGGCCACCACGCCACCGAGCTGGACGACGAAGGCCGAGTGCGGCCCGGGGGCACCGGTCACGGCGCAGTCGCCGAAGCTCGGCGACCAGCCCGCGATGCTGAGCGCACGCAAGAGGTACGAGTCGAGCGTGAGCTGGGGCGCGTGCTCGTGCCGCGCGAGCGAGCGGAGGGCCCCGACGAGCAGGAGGTACTGCTGCAGACCCGCCTCGGCCTCGGTCAGCTTGTCGGCCGTCTCGACCATCACGCTGCCGGCCGTGTAGCTCTCGTAGTCGGCCGCGATCACGGCACCGTACGAGCCGAGCGACTCGGCCTGCTGCACGATGTCGAGCGAGCGACCCTCGTAGAGCTGCAGGTCGGCGACCATCATCGGCTCGAGGCGCGCACCGAACTTCGACGCCGTGCGTCGGACGCCCTTGGCCACGGCCCGGATCTTGCCGTGGTTGCGGCTGAGCATCGTGAGGATGCGGTCGGCCTCACCCAGCTTGTGGGTGCGCAACACGACGCATTCATCACGGTAGACGGGCACCGACCAAGCATCGCACGCGTGGTACAAACGTCAGGTGCACGCCACAGCCTTCGCCGTACCCCTGTGGGTGGACCTCCTCGCCGTCGGCATCGGCAGCCTTCAGGGGGCGATGTTCGCGTCGGAGTACAAGGACCGCCGTCTCGACCTGCTCGGCATCGCCATCATCGGCATCGCCACCGGGCTCGGCGGCGGCGTGCTGCGCGACGTGCTGCTCGGCGAGGTGCCGCGCGCCATGTCGAGCAACTGGTACCTGCTCGTCGCCGTCGCCGCGGCGATCGTCGGCATGGCGCTCCAGCGCGTGTTCACCCGGCTGGCCGGGGTCATCACCGTGCTCGACGCGCTGACCATCGGCCTGCTCGGCGCGATCGGGTCGACAAAGGCGCTCTCGCTCGGACTGCCCGAGATCCCGGCCGTGTTCGTCGGGGTCATCGCGGCCGTCGGCGGCTCGGTGCTCCGCGACCTGCTGATGAACCTCACCATCGCGATGATGCACGTGGGATCGCTCTACGCCGTGGCGGCGGCCGGCGGCACCGTCGTGCTGGTCGTGGCCGTGACGCTCGGCGCACCCGTGGCCGTCTCCGCGATCGCGGGCACGTCGATCACCCTGGTCATCCGCATGCTGGCGGTACGGTTCGGCTGGACCCTGCCCGAGCAGCGCGCCCTCAGCCGGCTGCCCCGCTGGCGTCGTCCGCGCTGAGTCCGGCTGCCGTCTCGGCGCCCGGGCCCGTCGCCCGGCCGCTCGCCCCTCGTCGGATCCGGCGCCCCTCGTCGGGCCCGGGCTGCACCCCGTCGCCAACTCCTGCCCCTTGCGCCAGCTCACCCCGACACGCCGCACCCCCGCACCCGCGCGCGACACCAGGCAGGAGTTGCCCGCACCCGTCGGGAACTCCTGCCCCCTGCGCCAGCACAGCCCCACACGCCGCACAGCCGCGCCCTCGCGCGGCACCGGGCAGGAGTTGCCCGCACCCGTCGGGAACTCCTGCCCCCTGCGCCAGCACACCCGGACACGCCGCACATCGGCGCCTGCGCGCTACACGAGGCAGGAGTTGCCGACGACCGCAGGCGCGAGACAGCCGGCACGACGACGCCCCCGGCACCGCGAGGGCACCGGGGGCGGGTCGAGTCTGGGCGGGACGGGACGGGACGGTCAGACCGACGCGAGCTCGCGCACGTCGGTCGTCGTGCGGATGGCGCGGTTCACCGCCGAGACGATGGCCTTGAGCGACGCCGTCGAGATGTCGGCGTCGATGCCGACTCCCCAGAGCCGCGTGCCGTCGACGTCGAGCTCGACGTAGGCCGCAGCCTGGGCGTCGCCCGAGGCGCTGAGGGTGTGCTCGACGTAGTCGTAGAGCTTGACCTGGACGCCCTGCTCGGCGAGGACGGCGATGAACGCCGCGATGGGCCCCGTGCCCCGGGCCGACGTCGACTCGACCGTCTCGCCGACCCGCAGGTCGACGTCGAGGACGGTCTCGCCCGACATGTCGCTCGCGGTGCTCGTCCGGGTCAACTCGAAGCGACCCCACTTGTCGTCGGCCTCGTCGGCGGGGAGGTACTCGTCCTGGAAGATCGACCAGATGTGGGCGCTCGTCATCTCGCCCCCCTCCTGGTCGGTACGCGACTGCACGACGCCGCTGAACTCGATCTGCAGCTTGCGCGGCAGGTCGATGGCATGGTCGGCCTTCAGCAGGTAGGCCACACCGCCCTTGCCCGACTGCGAGTTGACGCGGATGACCGCCTCGTAGCTGCGCCCCAGGTCTTTGGGGTCGACCGGCAGGTACGGCACCGCCCACTCGAGCGCGTCGACGTCGACCCCGCGCGACGCCGCGGTCGCGGCCATGGCCTCGAAACCCTTCTTGATGGCGTCCTGGTGCGAACCGGAGAACGCCGTGTAGACGAGATCGCCGGCCCAGGGGCTGCGCTCGTGCACGGGCAACTGGTTGCAGTGCTCGGCGGTGCGCTTGACCATGTCGAGGTCGCTGAAGTCGATCTGCGGGTCGATGCCCTGGGTGAACAGGTTGATGCCCAGCGCGACGAGGTCGACGTTGCCCGTGCGCTCGCCGTTGCCGAAGAGGCAGCCCTCGATGCGGTCGGCGCCGGCCAGGTAGCCCAGCTCGGCGGCCGCGATGCCGGTGCCCCGGTCGTTGTGCGGGTGCAGCGACAGGATGACGCTGTCGCGACGGGCCAGGTGACGGTGCATCCACTCGATCGAGTCGGCGTAGACGTTGGGGGTCGCCATCTCGACGGTCGCCGGCAGGTTGACGATCACCGGTCGCGAGGGCGTCGCGTCGAAGGCCTCGATCACCTGGTTGCAGATGTCGAGCGCGAAGTCGAGCTCGGTGCCGGTGTAGCTCTCGGGCGAGTACTCGTAGAACACGGCCGTCTCGGGGATGGTCTTCTCGGCCTCGAGGCACAGGCGGACGCCCTCGAGGGCGATGTCGACGATGCCCTGCCGGTCGGTGCGGAACACGACGTCCCGTTGCAGCACGCTCGTCGAGTTGTACAGGTGGACGATGGCCTGCTTGGCGCCGGCGATCGACTCGTAGGTGCGGGCGATCAGGTGCTCGCGCGCCTGGGTCAGCACCTGGATCGTGACGTCGTCGGGGATGGCCCCCTCGTCGATGAGGCTGCGGACGAAGTCGAAGTCGGTCTGCGAGGCGCTCGGGAAGCCGACCTCGATCTCTTTGTAGCCCATGCCGACCAGCAGGTCGAACATGATGCGCTTGCGCTCCGGGCTCATCGGGTCGATCAGCGCCTGGTTGCCGTCGCGCAGATCGACGGCGCACCAGCGGGGTGCCTCGGTGATGCGCTGGGACGGCCAGGTGCGGTCGGGCAGGTCGACGGCGATCTGCTCGTGGAAAGGCCGGTACTTGTGGATCGGCATGGCCGACGGCTGCTGTGCGTTCTTCATGTCCTGTGGTCTCTCTCGCCCTCGAGGGGCTGCTCTTCGCGGGGGTGTCGGCCGACGACGAACTCCGCGACGAGGGGGGCCTGGGTCAGGACTCGCCGCGGCAGCTAAGGAGGAGCAGGCCGGTGAACACGTGACGAGGCTAGCACCGACCGAGGAGGCGCGGGTCGTCGCGGACCGGCACCGCGCCTCCTCGGCTCCCCCGCCCGATCAGACCACCGTGCGGACGAGCCGCACGACGGCCCCGACCGAGAGGTCGGGCAGGTAGGCGCGGCCGAGTGCCGTGCCGATGGCCGGGAGCTGCACCGGATCGGGGAACGCCATGACGAGCGGGACGAAGTCGGGCTGGAACTTCTTCTTGAACGCCAGCAGGGTGCGGAACCCGTAGGCCGGCTCCAGCACGCGCCCGAGGAAGGCGAGCACGCGCTCCGTCTGCGTCGACGGCCCGTCGGACGGCGCACCGGTCGCCAGCGGCGCCGCCGACAGGCTCAGGAACTCGACGCCCTGCTCCTTCATCGCCAGGGCCGACGAGGCGATGACGAACTCCATGACGCCGTTCATGCTGTCCGGCCGACGCCGCATGAAGTCGAGCGTCCAGCCGACGACGACCCCGTCGCGCCACGAGGGCAACCAGCTCGTCACGGCCTGGACCGAGTCGTCCTCGTCGAGGGCGAGCATCAGCGCCACGTCGGGGTCGCGCAACTCGTCGACGCCACCGAGGGTGAAGCCCATCTCGGGCAGGTCCTTCTCGGCGACCCACTGCTCGCTGATCTCACCGATCTGACGGGCGACGGCGGGACGGAGGTCGGCGTACCGGGTCCATTCGGCCCGGACGCCGTTCTTCGTCGCACGGTTGATGCTCGACCGGACGTCCTGCCACTTCTTGCCCGTCATCGCGAAGGTGGCCGGGTGCAGCACCGTCTCCTCGCCGACGGGCAGCGTCGCCCACCCCATCTCGTCGTAGACGGGCGAGAGCTCGCCGCGCACGCTGTAGAAGACCGGGGTGAGGCCCTGGTCGTCGCACCACCGGGCGAACTCGCGGGTCACCTCGCGGAGCCGGTCGGCCGCGCAGAGCGGCTCGCCCGTGGTGATCGCGATGCCTGCGACGACGCGATAGGCGACCGCGGCGAGGCCGTCCTCCGTGAACCAGTACCGGTTGCCCTCCCAGAGGGCCATGTGCGACAGCGTGCCGGGGGTCCCGCGGTGGACGATGTCGCGCACCTGGGTGCGCGCCGCGTCGGGACGGACGTCCCCCGGCCGGGTCGCGCCCACCCCGAGCCCGACCAGGACGACGAGCCACCAGACCGGCCCCACCCACTCGAAGGCGGCCCGGACGAGCCCGCCGTCCGGCACCGGTCCGATGCGGGTGAGCCCGACGAACCCGACCGGCACGAAGCGTTCGGGCACGTCCAGCAGCAACGTCCACGGTTCGATCGTCGGGACGAAGGAGGCGCGCCCCAGCCACCCGACGACGGCGAACGTCACCGCCAGCACCAGACCCGACAGCACGACGGCGAGCGCGAACCGCGGTCGTCGCGTCCCCTCGGCACCGACGCCGAAATGACGGCGCAGGAGGAACAGTCCGAGGGCCACCGCGGCCGGCACGGCGACCGCCAGCCCGGCGAGCACCACCCTCTCGACCACGTGTCGGGGCTGGTCGACCACCGGATCGGTCGTGACGGGCAGCACCACGTAGTACAGACCGGCGAAGAGGGCGAGGAGCCCGTTGACCGCGACGGCCACGTCGAGGGCGAGGCGACGACCCCGCCGCAGGTACCAGGCGCAGAGCAGCAGCACGGCCAGCGGCAGCAGGCTCAGCAGGACCGTCGGGACGGTGTCGATGCCGGCGAGGGCCGCGGCGCGCGCGCAGGCTCCGATCGGAGGCGCGTGCCGATCCGGTGCGCCCTGTCCCGCGGCCGCGCACGCGGCCGAGAGCGACCGCCCGGGGAGGACGTCGCGGAACAGCATGCCGAGGGGCGAGAGGGCCCCGATCGGGCTGCGGGTGAGGAGGGTCAGGACGGGACCCAGCGCGGTCACCGCGACGATGGTCGACGCGAGGCGGCGTACCTCGTGGTGCGAACTGCGCGACCAGCCGCGTTCGGCGGGGCGACCGGTCAGCACCACCCCGAACGCGAGCCCGACGAGGGCGCCGATCAGCGCGTAGAGACCGGACGGGTGCCCGTCGTAGAGCACGAAGGCGAACACGCACGAGAATCCGACCAGCCGGATGCGCCGTCGCCAGAGGGGTCCGGAGAACGCGCTGGCGGTCATGATCGTTCCGAGGGCGGGGGTGAGCGGGTGGAGGGTGGACTCGGCCGCCACCTCGAGGGCCCAGGTCTCGCCGATCGCCTGCCCCAGGGCCTGCACCGCCACGCCGACCCCGGTCGCGACGACGGCCGTCACGAGGTAGGCGGCCACCGTGCGGGACCAGCCCATGCGACGCTCGGCGGTGCCCACGAGGACGAGCACGCCGACCACGGCCAGGACGAGCTGCGCAGGACTGCCGGCGAAGAACACCGAGCCGACGACGAGCAGCCATGAGGTGCGGTCCTCGAAGGGGTCGAGACCCGCTCCGACGAGGTCGCGCAGGCGCTCGCTCGGCGCATGCGTCACGCTGCCCGAGGCGAGCGCGAGCACGACGAGCAGCAGCGCGAGGGCGAGACTGACGGGACGGCCGTCGACGAACGCCACCACGTGGGTCGCGACGCCGTCCACGAACCGGCGCGCACGCCCCGGCTCGTGGGGATCGGGCTCGTGGGATGCCGGACCGGGGGGTGCCGTCGTGGAGGCCGTCGGCACCGTCGGTGCGCCGGCGTCGGCTCCGGCACCGGCGTCGGCCCCGGCACCGGCGTCGGCCCCGGCACCGGCGTCGGCCCCGGCACCGGCGTCGGCTCCGGCCAGCTCGCCGCTCACGGTGTCTGCACCGTCGCGCTCAGGCCGAGGCGCGGGTAGAACTGTCCGATGCCGTGGGCGAAGCCGTTCGTCGCGGTCGTCCAGTCGTGCCCGCTGCCCGGGGAGACGTAGCGCGTCACCGTCATGCCGGCCTTCGCCGCGGCCGCCGAGTTCGCGGTCATGATCTGGCCGTACCGACCGTCCGTGGCACCGACGGCGAAGAACGCCGCGGTGTCCGCGTAGGGCCCGTGCGCGGCCATGATCGCCTGCGGTTGGGCCGCCTCGTAGGCCGCTCGGTTCCCGGCGAACCCCTGGTCGATCGTGGTCTTCTCGTCGCCGATCGAGGGGCCGAGCTCACCCGACACGTCGATGAAGGTCGAGAACAGGTCGGGCCGTGCCGACGCGAACTGGATCGAGCAGGTGCCCCCCTGCGAGAACCCACCGATCTCCCATGCCCGCGGCCCGGTGGCGACGTGGAAGTGACTCGTCATGTAGTCGACCACATCGGTGGTGATGTACGTGGCGCTGTTGCCCAGGGCGCCGTCGACGCACATCGGGTTGTGGGCGTCGGCGCTCAGCTGGTCGGGCACGACGACGATCGGCGCGAGCCCGTGGTTCTTCGCCGCGAAGGCGTTCAAGGTCTCGACGAGGTGGCCGGCCGTGATCACCGAACTCGGTTCGGCCGGTTGCCCCGAGAGCATGATCATCACGGGAAGGGCGGGGGCGTCGGCCACGAGGGCCGCCGG
>NZ_LR733392.1:844488-910800 GCF_902506305.1 Frigoribacterium sp. 9N | reverse complement strand
GTGCCGGCTGATCAGCGCGTCCCACGGTCGGGCCACCCGCCGCGCCAGCGGCAGTGCCAACAGCGTGGCGACCATCGCCCGGTCCCGGGTGAGGGGCTTCGTCCAGGGCGAGACCGAGCCGGCGGCGACCGTGCTGCTGGGGCCCGACTCCGACGTGGGCCGACTGGTCCAGGCGGGGCGTCACAGCGAGGCCGCGGCGTCGCTCGCCGACTGGGCGGCGACGCTGCCGGGCGGCGTGGTGGTCGAGGTGGTCTGCCACCTGACCGAGCCGGGCGAGAGCCGCAGCATCCGGCACGCCGCCCGCATGCTCGAGTTGGCCGACCACGTCCGGGTGCCGGCCGTGCTCACGAACGCCGTGCGGTACCTCGATCCCGACGAGGCCGTCACGGCCGACGTGCTCGACTCGGCGGGGCACCTGGCCGCCCTCGGCTCGTTCCGGCCCCAACCGAACGCCCAGGCCTACCTCAAACGCCCCGCCGACATGCGCCGACTGGCCCGTCTGGTGAGCGACGCCTCGTCGTTGCCCCGCAGCGTCGGCGACGAGATGCTCGCCGCCACCGAACGCCTGGCCGACCGGTGCCGACTCGACCCCGTCGCCGACCTCGGCTGGGGCCGCCCGAAGGTGCCGGAGCTCAGCGCGATCGGCGTCGACGGCGACCCCGACCAGGCGCTGTTCCGGCAGGCCCAGGCCGGCGTCACCGAACGCTTCGGCGACGCCGACCGTGCCCTGCGCGACAAGGTCGAGGACCGCATGCGCTACGAACTCGGCATCATCACCGGGTTCGGCTTCGCCGGGTACTTCCTCACCGTGGCCGACGTCTCGGCACTGATGCGCGACCTGCGGGTGCGCAACGCGGCGCGGGGATCGGGGGCCGGCAGCCTCGTCACCTACCTGCTGCGCATCTCGAACGTCGACCCGATCGAGCACGACCTGCTGTTCGAACGGTTCCTCGGCAACAAGCGTGAGACCCTGCCCGACATCGACATCGACGTCGAGGCGGCGCGGCGGCACGAGGTCTACCGGGCGATCTTCGACCGGTACGGCAGCAACCGGGTCACGCTCATGTCGATGCAGTCCACCTACCGCGGACGCGGGGCGGTGCGCGACGCCGGTCTCGCGCTGGGCCTCGACGACGAGCAGATCGACCTCGTGGCCAAGAACGTCTGGCGGTCGAACGCCCGAGACCTGCGCACGGCGATGGCCGAGAAACCCGAGCTGCGCGAGATCGCCGAACTCGCCCGGAGCAACGACCAGATCGACCTGCTCGTCGACCTCAGCGAACGGCTCGACCGTCTGCCCCGGCACATCTCGATGCACCCGTGCGGGGTCATCCTCGGCGACTCCGACCTGCTCAGCACGACCCCCGTCCAGCCCAGCGGCATCGGCCTGCCGATGAGCCAGTTCGACAAGTACGACATGAACGACGCCGGCCTGCTCAAGCTGGACGTCCTCGGCGTCCGCATGCAGAGCTCGCTCGCCTACGCCCTCGACGAGATCGAACGCGTCAACGGCCCCCGTGCCGCCCTCGCCGGCGCCCTGCCCGTCGACGTGCCCTACGTGAACCGCCAGGGTCGGATCGAGCTCGACGAGATCCCGCACGACGACGAGCCCACCTTCGAGGCGATCCGCACCACCCACACGCTCGGCATGTTCCAGATCGAGAGCCCCGGGCAGCGCGAGCTGATCGGCAAGATGCAGCCCGACCGCTACGAAGACCTCATCGCCGACATCTCGCTGTTCCGGCCCGGCCCGATGAAGGGCAACATGATCGCGCCGTTCCTCGACACCAAGCACGGATTCCAACAGCCCGACTACCTGCACCCGAGCTTCGCGTCGTTCCTCGACGACAGCTACGGGGTGGTCATCTACCACGAGCACGTGCTGCGCATCCTCGAGGCGACCATGCAGGTGTCGCTCGCCGAGGCCGACGAGATCCGACGGCACATGGGCAAGGGCGACGACGACGCGCTCGAGGCCACCTTCCGCGAGCGCACCCGCGGCAACCTCGACCCCGCGACCGGGAGGCGACGCTTCGACGACGCCGCGGTCGACCGGATCTGGGCCGCGCTCAAGGGGTTCGGGTCGTTCGGCTTCTGCAAGGCCCACGGGGCCGCGTTCGCCCTGCCGACCTACCAGAGCGCGTGGTTGAAGACCCACTACCCGGCCGAGTTCCTGGCGGGCGTCCTCACCCACGACCCGGGCATGTACCCGAAGCGGTTGCTGCTGACCGAGGCGCGACGCATGGGCGTCCCCGTGCTGCCGCTCGACGTCAACGCCTCGACCGACGTCTACCGGGTCGAGCGCCTCCGGCCGCCGGCGACCCCGATCGCGCCGACCCGGGTGGGCGACCTCGGGCTGCGGCTGTCCCTGGCCGACGTGCACGGCATCAGCGACGCCGAGCTGGCCCGGGTGGTCGTGAACCGTCCCTACGACTCGATCACCGACTTCTGGCAGCGGGCGACGCCGTCCCGATCGCTCTTCGAGCGCCTGGCGCAGGTCGGGGCGCTCGACTCGGTCGCCGGGCCCGGCCGCACCCGCGGCGACGTCCTGGCGCGGGTGCGGGCGCTCACCGGCCGGTCGTCGCGCCCGAAGGCCACCGACGTCGAGAACCAGCTCGACTTCTCGATCGACGACTCCGACACGGTGCCGACCGGCACGCCCGACGTCGACGCCCGGCAGCGGGTCGCCGACGAGCTCGACATCCTCTCGATGGAGGTCAGCGAACACGTGATCGAGAGCTACCGGCCCATGCTCGACGACCTGGGCGTGGTGCGCGCCGCCGACCTGCGCGACCACTGGAACGGCACGACCGTGCTCGTGGCGGGCATCCGCATCGCGACCCAGACCCCGCCGATGCGCAGCGGCAAACGCGTGGTCTTCATCAGCCTCGACGACGGCAGCGGCTGCTCCGACTCCACGTTCTTCGAGGAGGCCCAGGCCCGCGCCGGCTCGCTGCTGTTCGGCACACAGCTGATGGTGATCCAGGGACGCACGCGTCGCACCGGCGAGCGCGGCATCTCGCTCGAGGCCGAGAACGCGTGGGACCTCAAGGCGATGTGGCGCGACTGGAACGCGGCCCGCGCCTCCTCGTCCCTGGCCGTCGGCAACTCCTGACCCGTGTCGCCACCACGGCGGCCGGGGCCGCCGCTCATCCCTGCACGTCGCAGCAGCCAGGAATTGCCGACACCCCGTGCGTAGGGTGGCGACATGAGCGATCAGCAGGTCAAGGGCAGCTACGTCGAACCGGGTCAGGAGTACACCCGCGACACCAACTACATCGAGGACCGCATCACGCGCGATGCCGTCGACGGGTGGCCGGTCGAGGCCGGTCGCTACCGCCTGGTCGCCGCCCGGGCCTGCCCCTGGGCGAACCGCAGCGTCATCTCGCGACGCCTGCTCGGGCTGGAGGACGCGATCTCGCTCGGCCTGCCCGGCCCCACGCACGACGCCCGCAGCTGGACCTTCGACCTCGACCCCGACGGTCGCGACCCCGTCCTCGGCATCGAACGCCTCCAAGAGGCGTTCTTCGCCCGCACGCCCGACTACCCGCGCGGCATCACCGTGCCGGCGATCGTCGATGTGCCGAGCGGCAAGGTCGTCACGAACGACTTCCCCCAGATCACCCTCGACTTCGCGACCGAGTGGACCGCCCACCACCGTGAGGGCGCCCCCGACCTCTACCCCGAGGCCCTCCGCGGCGAGATCGACGAGGTGAACGCCGTGGTCTTCCACGACGTCAACAACGGGGTCTACCGCGCCGGTTTCGCCGGGTCGCAGAAGAGCTACGAGCGGGCCTACCGCACCCTCTTCGAGCGGCTCGACTGGTTGTCCGAGCGACTGGCCGGTCAGCGCTACCTCGTGGGCGACACCATCACCGAGGCCGACATCCGGCTGTTCACCACGCTCGCCCGGTTCGACGCCGTCTACCACGGGCACTTCAAGTGCAACCGGAACAAGCTCAGCGAGATGCCGGTGCTCTGGGCCTACGCCCGCGACCTGTTCCAGACCCCCGGGTTCGGCGACACGATCGACTTCGACCAGATCAAGGCGCACTACTACGTCGTGCACTCCGACATCAACCCCACGGGCATCGTCCCGGTCGGTCCGGACGCCTCGGGATGGCTCACCGACCACCGGCGCGAGCAGCTCGGTGGCCGCCCCTTCGGCGACGGCACTCCCCCGGCACCGCCCCGCGCCGGTGAAGAGGTGCCGACGCTCGTCGGGGCCTGAGGCACCGCCTCGTGCTCGATCCCTCGGACCGGTTGCGCACCACACGCGACGAGGCCCTGGCGCTGGCCGCGCGACTGCTCGGGGACATGGAGGCGGTGGCCGCGGCCCGCGAGGGAGCCAACGTCGACGACGAGCACGACCCCGAGGGGTCCACGATCGCCTACGAACGGTCGCAGCTCGACGCCGTCCGGCGATCGGCCCTCGAACGCGCCGCCGACGCCGAGGCCGCCCTGGCCCGGCTCGCCGACGGCACCTTCGGGCGCTGCGAGCGATGTGCGGCCCGGATCGGCGAGGCGCGGCTCGAGGCGCGACCCACCGCCCGACTCTGCATCGACTGCGCGAGCTGACCCGCGCCTCCTGCCGGTGCCTCGTCCCGCACCCACAGCGGGGGCGTCAGCGGGGCGTCAGCCCCAGATGCGAGCGATCTGCTCGTCGAGGAACGACTCGAACCAGGCGTCGCGGTCGGTGACGACGTTGGTGAGGTGACCGAAGAGCTCGAAGCTGAGATGCCCGTAGAGGGCCGTCCAGGCGGTGATGCCCGCGGCCAGCACACCGGGGGCGACCGACGCCCCGAGGCCCTGGGCGAGCTGCGTGAACTCGTCGGCCAGGCCGGCCCGCACGGGCATCGCCCGCAACGTGGCTCCGCTCGCCGCCGCGTCGTCGACCGCCCCGAGCAGGAGCAGCCCCACCGCGATCGCCGGTTCGACGGTGTCGACGGGGGCCGCGTACCCGGGGACCGGTGAGCCGTAGAGCAGGGCGTAGCGGTGCGGGTCGGCGATCGCCCAGCGACGGGTCGCACGGGCCGTCGCGCGGAACCGCTCCTGGTGGTCGGCCCGGTCGACGGCCTGCTCGGCCCGACGGGCGGCCTCGGCGAGGTCGACGTAGGCGTCGGTGATCAGGCGGGTCAGCAGGGCGTCGCGGCTCGGGAAGTACCGGTAGATCGCCGACGACGCCATGCCCAGGTCGCGCGCGACGGCGCGCACCGAGAGGGCGGCCGCTCCCACCTCGGCCAGCTGCCGGTGGGCCGAGGCGAGGGCGCGCTCGACGATCTCGGTCCGTGCCCGCTCGCGGACGCCCCCGACGGTCCTGGAGCGTCCGTCGTCCCCTGCGTTCGTGGTCATGCCCCGATCCTGTCGCCCGAGAGCACGCGACACAAACGAGAGCACCGCTCTTGCGTGTCGGGCCGCCCGACCCTAGGGTCAGATCCGAGAGCACCGCTCTCGCTCATCGCCCCCAGGAGGACCCCATGCCCACCCATCTCGTCGTCGGAGCCGGAGCCATCGGCACCCCCCTCGTCCGCCGCCTCGCCGAGCGGGGCGACACCGTGCGCGTCGCCACCCGCCGCGGCACCGCGATCACCGGGGCCGCCCCGTTCACGCTCGACGCCAAGGACGCCGCCGCCCTGACGAACGCGGCCCACGGCGTCGACACGATCGTGGTCTGTTCGAACCCGCCCTACCCCGCCTGGGGCGTCGAGTGGCCGGCCATCACCACGGCCCTGATCGAGACGGCCGTCACCACGGGGGCGGGCATCGTGCTGATGGGCAACCTCTACGGCCACGGGCCGGTGTCCGAGCCGATGACCGAACACACGCCCCTCGCCTCCGCCGAGGGGAAGGGCAGGGTGCGCGCCGACAGCTGGCAGCGGCTCCTGGCCGCGGCCGACCGGGGCGTCCGGGCCGTCGAGGTGCGCGCGAGCGACTACTTCGGGCCCGGCGCCGGGCGCAACGCCCACCTCGGCAGCGACTTCTTCGGGCCGCTCGTCGCGGGCCGCACCGCCCACGCGGTCGGCGACGTGAGCCAGCCGCACGCCTGGGCGTACCTGCCCGACGTCGTCTCGACCCTCGTGGCCGCCATCGACCGCGACGAGTGGGGACGCGCCTGGCTGACGCCGCACGCCACCCACGCCTCACGGGTCGCGATCGCCGAGGAGGCGCGGCGCCGGTACGGCCTGACCGGTCGCGTCCGCCCGTGGAACCCGCTGCTGTGGGCCGGCCTGACCCGCACGGTGCCGTTCCTCCGCGAGGTGAGGGCGATGCAGTACCAGTTCGACTCGCCCTTCGTCGTGGACTCGTCCGAGAGCGAACGCCTGCTCGACATCGGACCGACCCCGTGGCCCGAGGCGCTGGACGCGACGATCGCGGCCGCCCGCGACGCCGTGCGTCGGTGACTCCTGACTCCTGTCGCCCACGCACGACGACGGCCCCTGCCCCCGGGGCTTCCCGCGACGGCGCGACGGGAAGCAGGAGTTGCCGACGGGACGGACGGTTCCCCGAGGTCACAGCAGACCCCCACGCGCCGCCCTTCCCCGACGGCCGCACGCCGCCGTACGCTGACAGCACCCCGGCGACGACGCCGCACGACGGCCGACTCGCCCCGATCGACGACGATTGGTGCTCCATGACGCTGACCGCGAGCCCTCCGCCCCGCGACGTCGGGCCGCAGCGCCGGGTGGTGCGCGACTCGTGGGACCGCGCCTCCCGGCACCGGCTCGATCCCGACGGCCTGCCCCGACTCGAGCTGCCCGAGGACGACCTCGACGACTGGCGTCGGGACCACCCGTTAGCGCTCGCGCTGCCCGTGGTGCGTCGTCTGCTCACGGACGACGTCTCGGGCTCGGGACTGCTCGTCGCGCTGGGCGACGAGCACGGACGCCTGCTCTGGGTCGAGGGCGACCACGCGGCCCGCCGCCGCGCCGAGGACATGCTGTTCGTCGCCGGTGCGGGCTGGTCGGAGTCGCGGGTCGGCACCTCGGCCCCGGGCACCGCCCTCGTGCTCGACCGGGGCGTGCAGATCCGCGGCGACGAGCACTGGAACCACCGCGTGCGGGCCTGGAGCTGCACGGCCGTCCCGGTCCACGATCCCGTCGACGGGCACGTCATCGGAGTCGTCGACATCACGGGAGACGAGCGGGCGGCCGGCTCGTTGACGCTGCCCCTGGTCACGGCGACCGTCGCGGCCGTGGAGGCGCACCTCGCGCTCCTGGGGTTCGCCGCGGTCGATCGCGTCCCGACCCGCACCCCCCGGCGGCCGGTCCGATCCGGTCCGGACTCCCCCGCCGGCCTGACGACCCTGGGCCGTGACGAAGCCGTCCTCACGGTCGGGGACGGATGCATCGCGCTGGGTGCCCGGCACTCCGAGATCATGACCTTGCTCGCCCACCGGACCGCCGGCTACACCGCTCACGAATTGGCCGACGCGGTCTACGGCGACGTCGACGCGGTGACCACCCTGCGTCCCGAGATGGTGCGCCTGCGGCACGTCGTCGAGGCCCTCGACCCCACGCTGGTCCCCCTGTCGCGCCCGTACCGCCTGCCCCGCCCGGTCGCCCTCGACCTCGACGCGCTCGTCGGGCTCGTCGACCGCGGCGCCCACCGCGCCGCCGTGCGAGCCGACACCGGCCCGGCGCTGCCCTCGTCCACGGCGCCCGGCGTCGTGGCGCTGCGGGCCGAGGTCGCGGCGACCGTCCGGGACGCCCTGCTCACCGGCGGGTCGATCGAGAGCCTGGTGTCCTACTCCGAGTCGGACGCGGGTCGCGACGACGTCCGCGTGCTGCTCGAACTGCTGCGTCGGCTTCCGCCGGGATCACCCCGGCGGACGCACCTGGTCGCGCACCTCGAGGCGCTCGGAGGCCGGGACTGACGCGCAACCGGATGCAACCCCGCCCGACGTAGCCTGCCGCCAGCGGCGGGCGACCCCCGCCACCGACCCGACACCGTCGTCGAAAGGGACCGTCATGACCGTCACCACTCCCCCGAACACCTACGCCGCGCCGGGACGGCCCGACGCGAAGGTGGCCTTCAAGCCCCGCTACGACCACTTCATCGGCGGCGAGTACGTCGCCCCGGCGAGCGGGCAGTACTTCGAGAACCCGAGCCCGGTGAACGGCAAGGTCTTCACGGAGGTCGCCCGGGGCAACGCCGCGGACGTCGACAAGGCGGTCGAGGCCGCCTGGCGCGCGTTCGACTCATGGAAGAAGACGACGATCGCCCAACGCGCGCTGATCCTCAACAGGATCGCCGACGTCATGGAGGCGAACCTCGAGATGCTCGCCGTCGCCGAGACCTGGGACAACGGCAAGCCCATCCGTGAGGCCCTCGCCGCCGACGTCCCGCTCGCGATCGACCACTTCCGCTACTTCGCCGGGGCGATCCGGGCGCAGGAGGGTTCGACCGGCGAGATCGACGCCGACACCGTCGCCTACCACTTCCACGAACCGCTCGGCGTGGTCGGCCAGATCATCCCCTGGAACTTCCCGCTGCTGATGGCCGTGTGGAAGCTCGCCCCCGCCCTCGCCGCCGGCAACTGCGTCGTCCTCAAGCCGGCCGAGCAGACCCCCGCGTCGATCCACGTCTTCATGGACCTCGTCAAGGACCTCCTGCCCGCCGGGGTGCTCAACATCGTCAACGGCTTCGGCGTCGAGGCCGGCGCCCCCCTGGCGAGCCACCCGAACATCCGCAAGATCGCGTTCACCGGCGAGACCACCACCGGGCGCCTGATCATGCAGATGGCGAGCGAGAACCTCATCCCGGTGACGCTCGAGCTCGGCGGCAAGAGCCCGAACGTCTTCTTCGCCGACGTCGCCGACGAACGGGACGACTTCTACGACAAGGCCCTCGAGGGCTTCTCGTTCTTCAACCTGAACTCGGGCGAGGTGTGCACCTGCCCGAGCCGGGCGCTCGTGCAGCAGTCGATCTACGACCAGTTCACCGCCGACGGCGTCGAGCGGGTGAAGAAGGTGAAGCAGGGCGACCCGCTCTCGATGGACACCATGATCGGCGCCCAGGCGTCGAACGACCAGCTCGAGAAGATCCTGAGCTACATGGACATCGGCAAGCAGGAAGGCGCGACGCTGCTGCTCGGCGGCGACCGGGCCGACCTGGGCGGCGACCTGACCGGCGGCTACTACGTCAACCCGACGATCTTCGAGGGCCGCAACTCGATGCGGATCTTCCAGGAGGAGATCTTCGGTCCCGTCCTGTCCCTGACGAGCTTCAGCGACTACGACGACGCCATCAAGATCGCCAACGACACCCTCTACGGTCTCGGTGCCGGCGTCTGGAGCCGCAACGGTGCCCAGCTCTACCGGGCCGGCCGCGACATCCAGGCCGGTCGCGTCTGGTCGAACACGTACCACCAGTACCCCGCCGGGGCGGCGTTCGGCGGCTACAAGCAGTCCGGCATCGGTCGCGAGAACCACAAGATGATGCTCGACCACTACCAGCAGACCAAGAACCTGCTGGTCAGCTACGCGGACGGTCCGATGGGCTTCTTCTGATGACGCCCGAGCAGACGGCCGCCGCCGCGCCGGCAGTGGCAGCAGCCGAGGAGGCGCGGGTCGGCGCGGTCACGCCGGCCCCCGCCTCCGGGATGGTCGCCGCCACCCCCTCCCGGGTCGACGTCTCCCCCGAGGCGGCGGCGTTCCTCGTGTCCCTGACGGCGCAGCACGGCCCGCTGATGTTCCACCAGTCGGGTGGCTGCTGCGACGGTTCGTCGCCGATGTGCTACCCCGTCGGGTTCTTCCGGGTGGGAGCAGTCGACGTCCACCTGGGCGACCTGCACGTCGACGGGATCGACCCGATCGAGGTCTACATGTCCCGGAGCCAGTTCGAGTACTGGAAGTACACGCACCTCACGATCGACGTCGTGCCGGGCCGCGGGGCCGGGTTCTCGATCGAGAGCCCGGAAGGCCGGCGGTTCCTGATCAGGTCACGACTGCTGGACGACGACGAGCTGCGGGCGTTCGGGCTCGACGACGCGGTGGGCGACACCCCGGCCTGATCGGCCGACGCCGCCCGGGGACTCAGTCGGTCGGCGGGTGGGGCAGGGCGTAGACGCCGTGCCCCACCCGGTCGACCACGCCCTGCCGGGCGAGGACGCTCAGCGTCGACAGCACGCTGCTCCGGCGGTAGTCGGGCAGGGCGGCGACGATCTCGGTGGTGCGCCGGGCGCCGTTCCGCAGCACCTCGGGCACGCGGTCGGCCAGGGAGTCGCCGACGGGCGCGGTCGCCGGGGCGACGTCCGTCGGGTCGCCGGCCCGCGCCTCCTGGTCGTACTCGGCCCGGGCCTGGTCGAGGCCCTCGGCCGAGACCCGGGTGGTCGCACCGTCGGCACCGGAGGCGTGCGCGTAGGGCGCGAGGGTGAGCGACCGGCCGACGCGCGCGTACACGGCCGAGGCACTGGTGCCCTGGTGCTCGGCGATCTCGGGGTACGACGCGCCGCCGAGCAGCAGCACCGCCTCGCCCTCGAGGCCGAGCCACTGGCCGAGGCTCGCGATCTCCCAGCCGGCGGTCGTCACGGCCGAACCCCAGACCTCGATGTCGTCCGCGTGGTCGGTGGTGAGCGTCTCGAGGTCGTCCAGCAGGTCGAGGAGTCGCCGGCGGGCGTCGTCGACGATCTCGGCCGTGAACTGCGGCGGGCGGCGAAGTTTGATCGGTCGTGACATTTGTGAAAGACTATCCAAGTTGCCTTCGTGGCACCACGACGTCGTCCGGCAGTCCGGGCGTCACATCCCCCACTTTTTTGGAGTTCCCATGGCTTTCGCAATCGTGCGCGCCGGTGGCCGTCAGGAGAAGGTCGAGGTCGGCACGATCCTGACCGTCGACCGCCTCAAGGCCGCGACCGCCGACACCGTCTCGTTCGTCCCCGTCCTGCACGTCGACGGCGACACCATCCTGTCGGGCGACGACCTGGCCAAGGTCACCGTCGAGGGCGAGGTCCTGAACGACCTGCGCGGCCCGAAGATCGTCATCCAGAACTACAAGAACAAGACCGGCTACAAGCGTCGCATGGGCTTCCGTGCCGACCTGACCCGCGTCAAGATCACCTCGATCACCACCAACTAAGGGGCTGACACCACATGGCACACAAAAAGGGCGCATCGTCCACCCGCAACGGTCGTGACTCGAACGCACAGCGCCTCGGCGTGAAGCGCTTCGGCGGCCAGGTCGTCCTCGCCGGCGAGATCATCGTCCGCCAGCGCGGCACCCACTTCCACCCCGGCGTCAACGTCGGCCGCGGCGGCGACGACACCCTCTTCGCCCTCGCCCCCGGCTCGGTCGAGTTCGGCAACAAGGGCGGCCGCAAGGTCGTCAACATCGTCGCCTCCGCGACGGCCGTCGCCTAGGCGACAGCACACGCGTCATCCGCCTCGGGGCGGTCGGGCCCAGGCCCGGCCGCCCCGGGGCGTTTCCGTGCCCGCTGTACCCCTCGTCCAGGCGGCACGGGGTGAGGACGCGTAGACGGGAACGATGAAGGCACTCACGTACCAGTCCGTCACCAACGTCTCCGTCGAGGACGTCCCCGATCCCACGATCATCGACCCGAGCGACGCGGTCATCAAGGTCACGTCGGCCGCGATCTGCGGAAGCGACCTGCACCTGTACGACGCCCTGGGCGCGTTCCTCGACAAGGGCGACGTGCTCGGCCACGAGACCATGGGCATCGTCACCCAGGTCGGTTCCGAGGTCAGCCGCATCGAGGTCGGCGACCGCGTCGTCGTCCCCTTCGTCATCGCGTGCGGCCACTGCTTCATGTGCGACCGCGGGCTCTTCTCGCAGTGCGAGACCACCCAGGTCACCGAGTACGACTCGGGCGCCACCCTCTACGGCTTCAGCAAGCTCTACGGCCAGGTGCCCGGTGGCCAGGCCGAGCAGCTGCGGATCGCGCGTGCCGACGCCAACCTCGTGAAGGTCGGCGCCGACCTGCCCGACGAGCGCTACCTCTTCCTCAGCGACATCCTGCCGACCGCCTGGCAGGGCGTCGAGTACGCCCAGGTGCCCGAAGGCGGCACCCTGGTCGTCCTGGGCCTCGGCCCGGTCGGCCAGTTCGCGTCGCGCATCGGCAAGTACCGCGGCTACCGCGTCATCGGCATCGACCCCGTGCCCGAGCGTCGCGCCATGGCCGAGCGCCACGGCGTCGAGGTCCTCGACCTGACGAAGGACGTCGCCGACGTCGTCAAGGGCATGACCGACGACCGCGGACCCGACTCCGTCGTCGACGCCGTCGGCATGGAGGCACACGAGCACGCCGGCATCGGCCTCGTGCAGAAGTTCGCCGCCGCCCTGCCCGACGCGATCGGCCAGGCCGTCATGCAGAAGGCCGGCATCGACAGCCTCGGCGCCATGCACCTCGCCTTCGAGATCGTCCGCCGTGGCGGCACCGTCTCGCTCAGCGGGGTCTACGGCGGCACGGCCGACCCCACGCCCTTCCTCACGCTCTTCGACAAGCAGATCACCATCAAGATGGGCCAGTGCAACGTCCAGAAGTGGATGGACACCCTGATGCCCCTCGTCGAGGACCCGACCGACCCGCTCGGCACCGAGGACCTCGTCACCCACCCGGTGCCGCTCTCCGATGCCGCCGCCATGTACGACGTCTTCAAGAACAAGGAGGACGGCTGCATCAAGGTCGTCCTCAAGCCCTGACGCCTCGACACGTCAGAGACCTCGACGACGCGACCCCCGCCTCCTGGGGGTCGCGTCGTCCCGTGGGGCGGGCTAGCGTCGTCGCTCGGGAATGCGGCCTGTTCGACGACCGTTCACCGAAACGCGCGCGCACGTTCACCCCACTCATGGCAATCGGGTGATGGACTGGTGACGAATCAACAACGAGGGTCTCGTCCCGAGCCCACGTCGGCGACATCGATTGAGAGAACCATGGATCTCCGGACGGCCGAACACCCCAGGCCGAACCACTTCATCCTGCACCTCAGCGACACGCACCTCGTCGGCGGTGACCGCGACCTCTACGGCGCCGTCGACAGCGAGGCCCGGCTCCGTCAGATCATGGACGAGATCGAGGCGTCCGACGGGCGGCCCGAGGCCATCGTCTTCACGGGCGACCTCGCCGACAAGGGCGAGCCGGAGGCCTACCGCAAGCTCCGCGCCCTGATCGAGCCCGTCGCCGAGCGACTCGGCGCCCAGGTCATCTGGGCCATGGGCAACCACGACGACCGCAGCGCGTTCCGGTCCGAGCTCTTCGGGCAGCTGCCGTCGCAGCGACCCGTCGATCTCGTCTACGACGTCAACGGCCTGCGCGTCATCACCCTCGACACGACCGTGCCCGGCCACCACTTCGGCCGGCTCTCGGGAGACCAGCTCGACTGGCTCGCCGAGGAGCTCTCGACCGATGCCCCCGACGGCACCATCATCGCCATGCACCACCCGCCGGTCCCGAGCGTGCAAGACCTGACGGCCCTCGTCGAGCTGCGTGACCAGGCGGCCCTCGCCGAGGTGATCGAGGGCAGCGACGTCCGCTCCATCATCGCGGGGCACCTGCACTACTCGACCAACGCCACCTTCGCGGGCGTCCCCGTCTCGGTCGCGTCGGCCACCTGCTACACGCAGGACCTCAACGTCGCCGGCGGCGGCACGCGGGGCCGCGACGGTGCCCAGGCGTTCAACCTGGTCCACGTCTACGAGGGCACCGTCGTGCACTCGGTCGTGCCGATCGGCACCTACGAGACCGTGGGCGAGTACGTGCCCGCCGACGTGGTGGCCGAGCGGCTCGCCGTCGCCGGCGTGCGCATCGCCCCCGCCGCCCCCCGCCACCGCGCGACGGACACGGCACCGGTGCCCGTGGTGCCGCGTGACCTCGCACTGACGGGGCCGATCGACACGCTCTGACCGGGCCGGCCCGCCCGCCACCGCCCCGAACCTGCCGCGCTGCACTCGCCCGCTGGGTAGGTGCCGCCCGCCGTGGAGGTTCTGCCGGCCGTCCAGGTGCCGCCCGCCGTTAAGGTCCCGCCCGCCGCGGCCGGCTTCGAGCACCGGCGGCTAATTCTTGCTTCCTGCTCCGTGCGACCTCGTACGCCCCCTTCCCTGGCCCGTCGTGCAGCACGGAGCAGGAGTTGCCGACCCGCTCGGTGCCGTCGACCCCGCCCCTCCCGACGCAGCCACGCCGACGACGACCGACCGCCCCGAACACGGCCCGCGCGAGTCGGCAATTCCTGCTTCACGTCGCTCGAACGACGCCGACACGCCCCCGCCTGCGATCGCCGTGACGGGAGTCAGGAGTTGCCGACGAGGGACGAGGGCACCGTGACAGGAGGCGGGCGGTGCCGACCCGGATGCCGGCGACGGGCGGACCGGGTCAGCCGTGGGCGGGGGTGCGGGCCTCGGCGGCCATGACTGCGCGCAGCCGACGCAGGTACCCGTCGCGGAGGACGTGACGGAGGCGCGGTGGCAGATGCGGGACGACCGCAGCCGTGACGCGCATCACCCGGTCGTAGCGGCGTTGGATGGCCGGCGACCAGGGCAAGCCGAAGTCGTCACGGACTCGACCCGGCAACGACCCTGCGGTGACGAGCCGGGCGAGCGGCATCACCGCCCTCAGCCACCACGGCCCCGTCGTCGGGTGCAACAACTCGTGGGCGACCCGACGCGTGACGTCGTCCACCACGAGGTGCGCGACGGCGTCGTCCCAGTAGCGCCGGAACGACGCCGCATCGGCCGGCCACAGCTCGCGCGGCATCTGCAGCGACGTGCCGACGAGGGCGTAGTCCTGGTAGACGGTCTCGGCGTGGGCCGGGTCGATCGGCCCGTGCACCCGCTCGAACAGCTGCACGGCCGAGTCGTAGAGCGTGGCTGCGACCCAGAGCTGCAGACCAGGGTCGAACGCGTCGTACCGCACCGGCGAGGACCCGCCGTCGTGCACCGGACGGTGCGCCCGCCCGACGACCCGGCGGACGTGGGCCACCTCGGACGGGGTGCCGAAGACGATGGCGTAGAGGTACGTCATGGTGCCGTGCAGCCGCGACAACGGGCGCTCGACGAAGTCGCTGTGCTCGGCGACGCCGTGCCCCACCCCGGGGTTCGCGAGTTGCAGCAGGATCGCCCTGCCCCCACCGGCCAGGAGCAACGACTCGCCCGCCATGTCGGAGATGCGCCGCACGTCCGAGCCGTGAAGGGTCCAGGGCAGTCGCATGCGGTCAGCCTACGGCGGGCCGTCGGTAGGGTGCTGACATGGCCACCCCCGACTTCGTCCTGTCCCTGCGCGAGAAGATCGGCACGGCACCGCTGTGGCTCGCCGGCGTCACCGCGGTCGTGGTGCGAGGTGACGAGACGTTGCTGGTGCGCCGAGCCGACACCGGCGCCTGGACGCCGGTGACGGGCATCGTCGACCCGGGCGAGCACCCCGCCGACGCCGCCGTCCGCGAGACCCTCGAGGAAGCCGACCTGAACGTCGTCCCCGAACGGCTGGCCTCGATCGGAGTGACCGACGAGGTCGTCTATCCGAACGGCGACCGCGCGCAGTACCTCGACCACACCTTCGTGATGCGCTACGTCTCGGGCGAGCCCTCCCCCGCGGACGGCGAGAACACCGAGGCCCGGTGGTTCCGGCTGGACGCCCTGCCGCCCATGGGCCCAGACATGCTCTCTCGTCTCGACGCCGCACTCGCGGGCGAACAGGCCGCCCGCTTCGGCACCTCGTCGAGCTGAGCGGCCGTCCGGACGACGGTGACGGCCACCGCGCCGGTGACCGGCGACCGGTGACCGGTGACCGGTGACGCCCGTCACACTCGCGACGCGGGTACGACCGGCGTCAGTCCGACCCTTCGAGCCCCCGCCGGGACGACGATCCGGTCGCCTCGCCCGACTGCGCCGCCTCGGCTCCGAGTGCCCGCCTGTCCTGCTCGGCGTTCTCGAGGGCGACGCGCTGCATCTCGTCCTTCTCCCACGGTGCGGGGAACGGGTAGTACCGCTCGAGGAAGTCCGTGACCGTCGCGGTCCGCTCGTCGTCGGTGACCTCGGGGAAGCTGCCGTCGTTGAGGCAGAAGAAGTCGAACGCGCGTTTCTTCAGCACCTCGGACAACGACGCCAGGCCCGACACCATCGTGGTGTCGATGTAGCTGACCTTCGCGTTCTCCTGCACGATCGCCCGACCCGTCATCAGCGAGTAGTAGTGGTAGAGCGAGTTCGTGACCGAGATGTTCTCCTTCGCACGGAAGGGGCTGCCGGCGGTGGCGGCGAACTCGTCGGCGAACTCGTGCTCCATCTCGAACAGGACGCTGCGGCGCAGCGGCGCGGCCGTGTGCTCGAGGTGGCGGGTGAGGACGCGGCCGAAGCGCTGCTGCAGCAGGCGGCGGTTGACCCGCGCGGCGTTCTCGAACCCGCTGCGGTCGATGTTGTTGTGCCCGAGCCCGATGCGGGTGTCGGCCTCGATGAACTTGGTGACGGAGCCCGGAGAGAAGAACATGCTCGGCGCGACGGGTCGCCCGAAGAACATGTCGTCGTTCGAGTACAGGAAGTGCTCGCTGAGACCCTCGATGTGGTGCAGCTGCGACTCGACGGCCTGCGAGTTGTGCGTCGGGAGCATCGAGAGGTCGCTGAAGAACTCCTCGCTGCGCACGACGCGGACGCGGGGGTGCTCGCCCAACCACTCGGGCACGGGCGAGTCGGTCGCGATGTAGATGTTCCGGACCCACGGGGCGAACATGTAGACCGACCGCAGGGCGTACTTGAGCTCGTCGATCTGACGGAACCGGGCCGCCGAGTCGTCGCCCTCGCCGACCACGTGACGTTTTGCCTGGGCGGCCCGGGCACGTTGGTACTCGATGGAGTTCCCGTCGACCCACGAGAAGACGATGTCGATGTCGAAGGTGATGTCGGTGGCGTGGTCGTCGAACATGTGCTCGAGGGTGGGCCACTCGATGCCGTACCGCTCGACGGTCTGTTCGACGGCCTCGGTACGGGGCAGTTCGGTGCGCATGAGTGCGTTCTCGGTCGGGGCGAGGATCTCGTCGTCGGTGATGATCCAGAACTCGACCTGCACGGCCGTGCCCGCGCCGTAGCGGAGGCGGCCGATGGGTTCGACGCGGGGCCGGTAGACACGGAAGACCCGCTCCGTCTCGAGCTCGAGCCCGCCCTCGACGACGAGGGACGCCTGACCCTTGCGGGGCTTGGCGTAGAAGGGCTCGGTGGCCGAAGCCGCGACCATGGCGGCGGTGAAGCGGTCACGGTGGACGGTGTCGACGGCGATCACCGGGCGGACGTCATTGCCGCGCACGAGCAGGAAGGGCACCTGGGCGGCGTCGAGCACCCGCCGGATGTAGAGCAGGTCCTCGATCATCGACTGCTGGGGCGTGAGGTGACCGTTGAGGAGCGTGAACTGGCCCTTGCGGACCACGACGTCCTCTCGGTCGAGACCACCGGCTCGGTGACGAGGGGTCAGGAGAGGGCTCTCGGACGTGCCGACCATCTCTGACGTACCGGGGATCTCCGTGGCCATGCAGACTCAACCTTCCGTGCGGGCCTCGGGCGGGCGGACGCACCCTCGGCATTTTACGGGGTCGGAGGCACCTCGGCGGATCCGCCGCCCACGACGGTCAGCGGCGGCCTCGGACCGGGGCCGCCCCCGTGGTCGTCGCGGCGGCGGTCGGCACCTTCACGAGCACCCCGACGGCGATCATGAGCGCCGCGGCCACGAACTGCAGCCCCTGCCAGAGGTCGGGCTGGACGGGCACCACGAACACCGGGTTCCAGAGGACGGCCACGGCGGCGAGCAGGGGCAGCGCCCACCAGGCACGCCCCCGGTAGGCGAAGACGAGGACGATGAGGGCGAAGATCGACACCACGTACCGGAACACCGTGAAGACGTCCGAGCCGAGCAACGCGGTGCCGGCCAGCAGGGCGATGGCCGCGATCAGGCCGGGCGCCAGGGCCGGACGAGTGAACGCGGGGGCGGTGGGGGTGGGCACCGCCTACTCGATGTCGTAGGCGACGTCGAGGACGCTGATCGGACGGCTCATCGGCGGCTCGTCACGCAGGCGCTCGAGGGCCGGCTGCAGTTCGCCCAACCAGGCCTGGTAGCCGGCGTCGCTGAGGTGGACGTGGTCGGCGGCGAACTCGGGTCGCAGCGCGTCACCGGACTCGTCGGCGAGGGCGGGCCAGAGGTCGAGCCACTGCGCCCGGACCGTCGAGGAGAACTGACGGAGGTGGCGGTTGGCGTCCTTGAGGCGGGGTGCGAACTCCGCCCCCCGTGGCGCGATCGACTGCAGCAGCAGACGCGTCCCGGGCAGTTCACGACGCATCGCCACCATGAGGTTCTCGATGCCGCGCACCACCTGTTCGACCGAGCGTCGCGCGGTGAAGTCGTTGGTGCCGATCATGAGCACGACGGAGTCGGGGTTCGCGGCCACGACGTCGTGGAGCCGTTCCGTCAGGCCGGCGACCGTGTCGCCCCCGACGCCCAGGTTGACGACCTGCTCGTCGGGCAACCACGCCGCCCAGTCGCCGTTCTCGGTCAAGCTGTCGCCGACGAAGGCGACGGTCTCTCGGTGTGTCATCACGACCTCCTGGTGGTCTGCTGAAGTGCCCCCATCGTGCCATCACCCGCTGGGAGCCGCGAACCGGCGCGCGCGTGCGCGCCGCCCCGACCTCACTGTCGGAAGCGCCGCGGCCTCTTCGACCAGACGCGGTCGAGCGCGTGGCGGACGCGCGGCAGCAGCACCACGAACGACGACACGACGACGAGCACCCCGAACAGCACCCCGAGCCACAACGGCACGGGCGACATGGCCTCGTCGCCCGCCGGGTACAGCGGCACCGGCGACGACGTCAGGACGAGGAGGCGCGGGTCGGTCACGCCACGGCCGTCGCGTCGGTCGTGGCCCCGCCCGCGGCACCGGCCACCCGCTCGGTCGCCCGGGCGGCCGCCTCCCGCTCGGCCGTCGCCGTGATGCGCCGCAGCATGCCCGAGAAGATCACGCCGTGGAACGGCAGGATCGCGAACCAGTAGAGGCGCCCGCCGAGTCCCTGCGGGAAGAACACCGCGCGTTGGCGGTAGTGCGAGCCGCCGTCGGGACGCGGCTCGACCGTAAGTTCCAGCCACGCGCCTCCGGGGACCTTCATCTCGGCCCGGAGCCGCAGCAGGTGGCCGCGATCGAGCTTCTCGACCCGCCACCAGTCGAGGGCGTCACCGACGCGCAGGGTGGTCGCACTGCGGCGGCCGCGACGGAGGCCCACTCCCCCGACCAGTCGGTCCATCCAGCCGCGGGCCGACCACGCCAGCGGGAACGAGTACCACCCGTTCTCTCCGCCGATGCTCTCGAGCACCTTCCAGAGCTCGGCGGCCGGAGCGGAGGTGTCGGTCTGCCGGTCGTCGGTGTAGACGATGTGCCCGGACCAGTCGGGGTCGCTCGGCAACAGGTCGCTCGGCGCGCCGGCGACCGACGAGTCCTGCCAGCTGGTCTCGACGTCGCCGTCCTGTTCACGCTGGAGGGCGAGGCGGACGGCGCGACGGTAGGGCAGCAGCCCCTCGGCGGGCGGGGGCACGACGGCGTCGATGTCGTGCTCGCGCACGACGCAGTCGTACTGCAGCGACGCGATGATCGGCACGGCGAGGGCGCGGGGCACGGGGGTGACGAGGTTGACCCACTGCGAGGCGAGCCACGGGGTGAAGACGGGGAGGGACGCGATCGGCCGCTGCTTGAGGCCGGCCTCGAGGGCGTACCCGTTCATCATCTGCCCGTACCGGAGCACGTCGGGACCGCCGATGTCGAAGGTGCGGTTGACGTCGTCGGGCACGTCGGCCGCCCCGAGCAGGTAGTGCAGCACGTCGCGGACGGCGATCGGCTGGATGAAGTTGCGGACCCACTTCGGTGCCGGCATGTAGGGCAGCACGTCCGTCAGGTGGCGCACCATCTCGAACGAGGCGCTGCCCGACCCGATGACGACGCCGGCCTGCAGGGCGACGGTCGGGACCCCGCTCGCCAGCAGGACGTCGCCGACGTCCTTGCGCGACTGCAGGTGCTTCGACAGGTCGCCCTCGGGGTGCAGTCCGCCGAGGTAGACGATCCGGCGGACACCCGCGTCGCGCGCCGCATCGGCGACGGTGTGCGCCGCATCGGCCTCCGCGCGCTCGAAGTCGCCCTTGCCACCCATCGCGTGGGCGAGGTAGTAGACGACGTCGACGCCCTCCATGGCCGGACGCACCGTCTCGGGGTCGGTCAGGTCGCCCTGGACGACCTCGACGTCGCCGGACCAGGGCACGTCGCGCAGCTTCTCGGGCGATCGCACCAGCACCCGCACGTCCGCCCCGGCGGCCACGAGCCGCGGCGTCAACCGCCCGCCGATGTACCCGGTCGCCCCGGTCACCAGCACCCGGCGGGAGGCCACGGCGTGGTCGGTGTCGCTCGTGACGGGGGCGCTCGACGGCTCGGCGTCGGGAGTGTTCGCTGACATGGGCCCAAGCTACGCTGGACCCCATCATGACTACCCAGCAGCTCCCCACCGTCTCCGCCGTCGCCGGCATGATCGACCACGCGATCCTCAAGCCCGAGCTCACCCGCGCCGAGGTCGACGCGGCCCTCGACGACGCCGCCGCGAACCACGTCTTCAGCGTCTGCGTCCGGCCCTCCGACATCGCGCACGCCGTCGAGCGCCTCGAGGGCACCGGCGTGCTCGTCGGCACCGTCATCGGCTTCCCCCACGGCACGACCTCGACGGCCGCCAAGGCCGCCGAGTCGCGCCAGGCGATCGCCGACGGCGCCGCCGAACTCGACATGGTCGTCAACATCGGCTGGCTGCGCAGCGGCATGACCGACGAGGTCGAGGCCGACGTGCGCGGCGTGGTCGAGGCGGCGGGCGACACGCTCGTCAAGGTCATCCTCGAGACGGCCTACCTGGACGACGACCAGATCGTCGCGGGTTCGACGGCCGCCGAGCGCGCCGGGGCCGCCTTCGTCAAGACGTCCACCGGCTTCGCGGGGGGCGGGGCGACGCTCCCGCACCTGCGCCTCATGCGCGAGGCGGTCTCCGACTCGGTGCAGGTCAAGGCCTCGGGCGGCGTGCGCGGCCTCGACACCGTGCTCGAGATGCTCGACCTCGGCGTCACGCGCTTCGGCACGAGCGCCAGCGGCACGATCCTCGCCGACCTGGCGCACCGCCTCGAGACGGGCCGTGCCTCGGGCGCGGGCGACGACACGACGTCGTACTGACGAGCCGAGGAGGCGCGGGTGACGTCGACGACGTGACCCGCGCCTCCTCGGGGCCGTCGGGCCGCGCCCTCGCACGGCTCGGCGTCCCGCCGTCGACGTGCTCCGGACGATCGACTCACGGCGCTCGACGCGAGACGCCTCAGGCGGTCGGCAGCCCCAGGATCTCGCGCGTGCGGACGACGTCGGCCCTGATGTGCGCGATCAGGGCGTCGAGCCCCTCGAAGCGCACGTTGCCGCGCACCCAGTCGACGAAGTGGACGGTGACCTCGAGCCCGTAGAGGTCGAGCGAGACGTCGAGCAGGTGCGCCTCGACCTGCTTGGCCGGCACCCCCTCGAACGTCGGGTTGTTGCCGACCGACACGGCCGCCGGGTAGAGCGTGTCGCCGACCGAGACCCGGGCGGCGTAGACGCCGTCGGCCGGGACGAACCCCTCGCTGTCGCGGGCCAGGTTGGCCGTCGGGAAGCCCAGCTCGCGGCCCCGCTGTTCTCCGTGGACGACGATGCCGCGCACCGACGGCTCGCGGCCGAGCAGGACGCCGGCCTCACGGACGTCACCCGCGTCCATCAGCTCGCGGATCCAGGTGGACGACGCTCGGCGGCCGCCACTCGGTCTCACGTCGTCGATCGACACGACCCGGAACCCGCGCGAGGCACCGAGGCCGCGCAGGGTGTCGACCGTGCCGCTGCCGCGCACGCCGAACCGGAAGTCGTCACCCACGAACACGACGCGGGCGTGCAGGGCCCCGACGAGGATGCGGTCAACGAACTCGTCGGGCGTCAGCGCCCGCAGCTCGGCGTCGAAGGTGAGCATGAGGGTCGCGGCGACCCCGGCCTCGTCGAGCAGCTCGCGCTTCTGACGGTTGCTGACGAGAGCCGTCGGCACGTCGTCGGGTCGCAGGACCGCCAACGGGTGCCGGTCGAACGTGACCACGGTGGACACGAGACCCTCGTCGCGCGCCACCCCCTCGAGCATGTCGATCACGGCGCGGTGCCCGACGTGGACCCCGTCGAACTTGCCGATGGTGACGGCGCTCGGCCCGAAGTCGGGCGGCACGTCGCCGACCAGGTCGTAGAACTGCACGCGCGCTACCTCGTCGTGCCCGGGTCGCGAGGGACCCCACCGGCCCCCACGCCGTCGGCACCCGCCCCGTCGACCCCCGAGGCGTCGACGGCCCGGGCCACGCGGCCCTGCCGGCGCAGCCACAGGATGCCGAGCACGGGCAGGACGAGCGGCACGAAGCCGTACCCGCGACCGAAGAACGACCACACGGTGTCGTGCGGGAAGAGTTCGGGGTCGAGCACGGTCACGAGACCGATGATCAGGACGCCGGCGAGCTCGAAGCTGATGGTCGCCCAGGCGACGGCGTACCACCCCTGGCCACGGCCGATGAGCGCCACGGTGGCGACGATGTAGACGACGGCCGACAACGCGCTCAGGGTGTAGGCCAGCGGAGCCTCGGAGAACTGGGTCGCGATCTGGAAGACCGACCGACCGGTGGCGGCGAGGGCGAGGAGGGCGTACACGGCGATGAGGACCCGGCCGAGGCCGACCGCGCGCGTTGACTTCTGAGTGACCATCTCGTCAAGGATAGGACTCCGACGCCTCCACCGCCGACCGGGTGGGTCAGAGGCCCTGGACGGTCCAGATCTGGAACATCCGGTAGACCATCACCGCGATCGCGAACGACGAGGTCGCCAGCACGAGGTTGCTCCAGCGCGTCCGGTCGACGAGCGCCCAGACCGTCGCGAGGGGCGGCAGGAGGATGGCCGAGACCAGGTAGATGTAGAACTCCACGAGGTTGCCCGTCGGTGCGTTGCCGACGAAGGGAGCGACGATCGCGACGACCAGCTGCACCAGCAGGAGCAGCAGCACGACGGCACCCGTGCCGACGGTGATGTCGTCGGGCTGACGCTTGGCGAAGCAGGCGACCACGCAGACGATGCCGGCCATGACGGCCACCACGACCTGCACCCAGGTGAACCACTCGATCATGCCTGCACCTCGTCGGTCGGGAAGTTCACGATGGGCTTCGCGGCCCCGCCCCGCACCGAGACCAGGCCGGCGAGGGCGCCCGTCGGGGTGACCGCGGCGACGGGCCCCGGGGTGTCGGCCAGATCGACGGCCACGCGCTTGCCGTGCCCGAGGTCGACGGCCTCGGCAGCGGTCATCGACCACTCGGGGAAGAGGGTGCGGGCGACGTCGACGGGAGGGAGCAGCGCCGGGGCGACGTCGATGCCCTCGAGGACGGAGGCGCGGGTCACGTCGAACGGCCCGACCCGCGTCCGACGCAGTGCGGTCAGGTGTCCCCCGACGCCGAGGTCGGCTCCGAGGTCGCGGGCGAGGGCCCGGACGTAGGTGCCGGACGAACACGAGACCCGCACGTCGAGGTCGCGCACGGGCACACCGTCGACGACGGTGTCGCGCCGCTCGAGCACGGTGAACTCGGAGATCGTCACGTCGCGGGCCTTCAACTCGACCTCGACCCCGGCACGGGCGAGGTCGTAGGCGCGACGGCCGTCGACCTTGATCGCGCTGACCGTGGTGGGCACCTGGCTGATCGGCCCGGTCAGTCGCGCGATGCCGGCGTCGACGGCGTCGTCGGTGACGTCTCCGGCCGCGGTCGTCGAGACGACCTCGCCGTCGCTGTCGTCGCTGGTGGTGGAGACGCCGAGGCGGATGGTGGCGTCGTAGCCCTTGTCGAGGCCGACCAGGAAGGTCAGGAGGCGCGTCGACGAGTTCAGGCCCAAGACCAGCAACCCCGTGGCCAGCGGGTCGAGCGTGCCGGCGTGGCCGACCTTGCGCGTGCCCGCGGCCTTCCGCACACGGGAGACCACGTCGTGGCTGGTGATGCCCTGCGGCTTGTCGACGAGGAGGAGACCGCTGTTCACCCGACGACGTTAGCGCAGCAGGACCGCGACCAAGCCGGGGACGCGCTCAGCACGCGTCGTCGAAACGTCGACGGGGGTGCTCGCGGTCGGAGTTGTCGACGACGGCCGAGGCCCTGGCCCGGGCGTCGAGTCGCGAGTCGTCGGCCGTGACCCACACCCGGTAGTGCCACAGCCCCGCGAGGCCGGGGCGGGCGAGGTCGGTGCCGTCGACGAGCAGCACCGCGTCGGCGGGGCCCGTGACCCAGGCGGACTCGACCGCACGGTCGGCGTCGGCGTCCCAGGCCCGGTCGACCCAGCCCGTGCTGCCGCCCATCCGGAACGGCTCGACGAGCACCCGTCGGAAGAGGCTCTCGTCGAGGACCGGAGCGGAGTCACGAGATGCCCCTGCGGGCCGTTTCTCGAAGCCGGCGAGCGAGGCACGGAACGCCGCGTGGCCCTGCTCGCGGAAGGCCTCGAGGAGGTCGTCGGCGAGACCAGCCGCACCCGCGCCTCCATCGCTGTCGATCGCGACGAGCACGCGTCCGCGCCCGTAGTTGTGCACGATCTCGGTGGCGAGTTCGCGCAGCGTGTCCTTCTTGGCAGGGGCCCATCGGGTGGTCATGAGGCCACCGTACGCCCGACGGCCGGGACCTCGCCGGGCACGCCCTCGACGAGCCGTAGGCTCGTACGGTGAGCATCTCCCCCGCCGTGGCCGCCTGGTTCCGCGAGAACGGTCGCGACCTCCCGTGGCGGCGTCCCGGCTTCACGGCCTGGGGCACGCTGGTCAGCGAGATCATGCTCCAGCAGACCCCCGTGGCCCGCGTCGTGCCACGACTCGAGCAGTGGCTCGACCGCTGGCCCACACCACGCGACCTGGCGGCGTCACCGGCCTCCGAGGCCGTGCGCGCCTGGGAACGCCTCGGCTACCCGCGTCGGGCCCTGGCCCTCCACGCCGCCGCCGTGGCCATCACCGAGCGACACCACGGGGTCGTGCCGGAGGACGTCCCCTCGCTCCTGGCACTGCCCGGCATCGGCGACTACACCGCACGGGCCGTCGCGGTCTTCGCCTACGGCCACCGGCACCCCGTCGTCGACACGAACGTCCGCCGGGTCCTGGCCCGTGCGGTCGAGGGACTCGCCGAACCGTGGGCGCCGAAGGCCTCGCGCGACCTCCCCCTGATGGAGTCGCAGCTGCCCGACGACCTCGAGGAGGCGCGGGTCACGAACGCGGGCGTCATGGAGTTGGGTGCCCTGGTCTGCACGGCGCGGTCACCGAAGTGCGACGTCTGCCCGCTGGTCGACCGATGCGCGTGGGTGCTGGCGGGTCGTCCTGCACACACCGGGCCGCGCCTCCGGACCCAGGCCCGCTTCGAGGGATCGGACCGCCAGGTGCGCGGATTGATCCTGGCCGAGCTGCGGGCCAGCGACGTCCCCGTCACGGCGGCCGAGATCGCGACCGTCTGGCCGGACGACGTGCAATGCGCGAGAGCCCTCGCCGGGCTGCTCCGTGACGGTCTGGCCACGGGGTCGCCCGACGAGGGCTATCGCCTGCCCGACTGAGGCGGGGGCGTCCTGACGGGTGCTCTGGCTAGCGGGTCGAGCCGTCGGGCTCGGTCGACTCGCCTGCGGCGGGTGCCTCGAGCTCGTCGTCCATCGCCAGGTCGTCGTCGAGTTCGTCGTCCGCGTCGAGGTCGTCGTCCGCGTCGAGGTCGCGGGGCTTGACGTACGGGTCGGCGTCGCCGGCGTACTCGGCCGACGAGGCCATGGTCTGGCTCTCGTGGTCGCGCTGGCGAGCTTCTTGCAGCAGACGGTCGATCGAGGCCGCGTTCTCGGGGAGTGCGTCGAGGATGAACTCGAGGCTCGGGGTGAGCCGCGCGGTGATGTTCTTGCCCACCTCGCTGCGCAACATGCCGGTCGCCGACTTGAGGGCGGCACCCGTGTCGCGCCGTTCCTCGTCGGTGCCGTAGACCGTGTAGAAGACCGAGGCGTGCTGCAGGTCTCCCGTCACCTTGACGTCGGTGATCGTCACGAACCCGAGTCGAGGGTCCTTGATGCCGCGTTCGAGACGCCGCGCGATGATCTCGTGGATGCGGTCGGCCATCTTGCGGGCGCGTTGCGCGTCAACCATTGTTCACTCCTGTTCGTGCTGCTCGCCGCCGTGGCGAGAGGGGTGAGGCCCCGCCCCGACCGTAGTCGGAGCGGGGCCTCGTGTACTGCGACGACGCCGGGTCAGCCCCGGGGCTTCTCGACCATCTCGATGGTCTCGATCTCGTCGCCGATCTGGATGTCGTTGAACTTGCCGAGACCGATGCCGGCCTCGAAGTCCGTCCGCACCTCGGTGACGTCGTCCTTGAAGCGACGCAGCGAGTCGATCGCCAGGTTGTCGCCGACGACGACGCCCTCGCGGATCACGCGGGCACGAGCGTTGCGGGTGATCGTTCCCGAGCGCACGATGACACCGGCGATGTTGCCGACCTTCGACGAGCGGAAGATCTCGCGGATCTCGGCGACACCGGACTGCTTCTCCTCGAACTCGGGCTTGAGCATGCCCTTGAGCGAGTTCTCGATGTCCTCGAGGGCCGCGTAGATGACCGAGTAGAACCGGACGTCGACGCCCTCGCGAGCAGCGCGCTCACGAGCCTTCGTGTCGGGACGGACGTTGAACCCGATGATGACCGCGTTGTCGACCGTGGCGAGGTTGACGTCGCTCTCGGTGACGGCACCCACACCGCGGTGGATGATGCGCAGCTGCACGCTGTCGTCCACCTCGATCTTGAGCAACGATTCTTCCAGCGCCTCGACGGCACCGGACACGTCACCCTTGATGATGATGTTGAGGGCTTCGACCTTGCCCTCTTCGAGAGCACGGGTGAAGTCCTCGAGCGAGATGCGCTTGCGGGCCTTGGCCAGCGAGGCGTTGCGCTCGACGGCTTCGCGCTTCTCGGCGATCTGACGGGCGGTGCGGTCCTCCTCGGTGACGAGGAAGGTGTCACCGGCCCGGGGAACGCTCGACAGACCCTGGACCAGCACGGGCCGGCTCGGGTAGGCCTCGTCGACCGAGTCGCCGTTCTCGTCGACCATGGCGCGGACGCGGCCGTAGGCCGTACCGGCGACGATGGCGTCACCGACGCGCAGCGTGCCCGACTGGATCAGGACCGTCGCGACGGCACCGCGACCCTTGTCGAGACGGGCCTCGATGGCGACGCCGCGGGCGTCCTTGTCGGGGTTGGCGCGCAGGTCGAGACCGGCGTCGGCCGTGAGCAGGACGGCCTCGAGGAGGGCGTCGATGTTCTTGTTGTCACGGGCCGACACGTCGACGAACATGACGTCTCCGCCGTACTCCTCGGCGACGAGGCCGTATTCGGTGAGCTGCTGACGCACCTTCGCCGGGTTCGCGCCCTCTTTGTCGATCTTGTTGACCGCGACGACGATCGGCACGCCGGCCGCCTGGGCGTGGTTCAACGCCTCGACGGTCTGCGGCATGATGCCGTCGTCCGCCGCGACCACGAGGATCGCGATGTCGGTCACCTGGGCACCACGGGCACGCATGGCGGTGAACGCCTCGTGACCGGGGGTGTCGATGAAGGTGATGGCGCGCTCGACGCCCTCGTGCGGAGCCCACACCTGGTAGGCGCCGATGTGCTGCGTGATGCCACCGGCCTCGCCGGCGACCACGTTGGCGTTGCGGATCGCGTCGAGCAGACGCGTCTTTCCGTGGTCGACGTGGCCCATGACCGTGACGACCGGGGGGCGGATCTGCAGGACGGACTCGTCCTCGTCCTCGAGCTCTTGCTCGAGGTCGATGTCGAAGCCCTCGAGGAGCTCTTTGTCTTCGTCCTCGGGCGAGACGACCTGGATGTTGTAGCCCAGCTCTTCGCCGAGGACCTGGAAGGTGGCCTCGTCGAGCGACTCGGTCGCCGTCGCCATCTCACCGAGGTGGAACAGGACGGTCACCAGGTTGCCGGGGCTCGCGTCGATCTTGTCGGCGAAGTCGCTGATGGACGCACCACGACGCAGACGGACGATCGTGTTGCCGTCGCCGCGGGGGACGCTGACGCCACCCAGCGACGGGGCCGACCGCATCTCGAACTCGGCCCTCTTCGTCCGCTTCGACTTGCGTGCCTTGCTCTTGCCGCCACCACGACCGAACGCACCGGCGGTTCCGCCACCGGGGCCGCGGCCTCGACCGCCACCACCGGAGGGACGGGGCCCGCTGAAGCCGGGACGGAAGCCACCGGCCGCGCCGGGGGCACCGGCGCCGGGACGCTGGAAGCCACCGCCGGCACCACCGGGACGACCCGCGCCGCCACCGGCGGGACGCTGACCGAAGCCGTTGGGACGGGGGCCGGCACCGACGCCGGGACGCGGAGCGCCCGGACGAGGAGCACCGGGACGGGGAGCCTGCGGGCGCGGGCCCGCGGCGCCGCCGGGACGGGGCATGCTGCTGGCCGCACCGGAGCCGCCGGGACGAGGAGCACTGGGGCGCCCCATGCCCTGGTTGCTGGCGAAGGGGTTGTTGCCGGGACGAGGGGCACCGGGGCGCGGGCCGCCGGGCTTGGGACCCGCGGCGCCGGGCTTGGCGGCGTCGTCGGCCGGAGCTGCCGCGTCGTCCTTGGCTGCGGCGGCTGCTGCGGCACGCTGTGCCTCGGCCTGGGCCTGGCGCTCGGCGACCGTCAGCGGGGCGACGGGTGCGGGTGCCGCGTCGACGTCGGGCTCGGCAGCCGCCACGGGGGCGGGCGTCGGCTCGGCGACGGGAGGCTTGGGGGCTGCCGGACGGGGGCCGCCGGGCTTGGGCGCCGAGCTCGCGGGCTGCGCAGCGGCACCGGCCGAGGGGGCCTTGGCGGCGGGGGTCGCGGGCTTCGCGGNCCCTCCGACTCCCCCGTCGGTCTCTTCGACCCCATCACCCTGCGCGGCCAAGCCTTCCGCAACCGCCTCTGGGTCGCGCCGATGTGCCAGTACTCGGCCGAGCTCGAGGACGGCGTCCCCATCGACTGGCATCTCGTCCACCTGGGCTCGCTCGCCCGGGGAGGCGCGGGTGCGGTCATCGCCGAGGCCACGTCGGTCACGCCCGAGGGTCGCATCTCGCCGCAGGACCTCGGTCTCTGGAACGACGCCCAGGTCGAGGCGTTCCGCCCGATCACGGCCTTCATCCGCTCGCAGGGTTCCGTGCCCGGCGTCCAGCTCGCGCACGCCGGCCGCAAGGCCTCGACCTTCCGCCCGTGGAGCGAGACGCAGGGCACCGTCCCCGCCGAGCAGGGCGGATGGACCACGGTCGCCCCGTCGGCCGTCGCCTTCGAGGGCTACGACGAGCCCGTCGCGTTGACCACCGAGGCGGTGAGCGACCTCGTCGAGGCGTTCAGCGTCGCCGCGCGCCGCTCGATCGACGCCGGCTTCGAACTGATCGAACTGCACGCCGCCCACGGCTACCTGCTGCACCAGTTCCTCTCGCCGCTGAGCAACTCGCGCGACGACCAGTACGGCGGGTCGCTCGAGAACCGTGCGCGCTTCCTGCTCGAGGTCGTCGCGGCCGTCCGGGCCGAGGTCGGCGACGAGTACCCGTTGCTCGTCCGTTTCTCGGCCACCGACTGGGCCGACGGCGGCTGGGACGAGGACGACACCGCCACCGTCGCGGCCTGGGCGCACGATGCCGGCGCCGACCTGTTCGACATCTCGACCGGCGGCCTCGTCGCCGGCGTGAGCATCCCCGTGGGCCTCGGCTACCAGGTGCGCTTCGCCGAGCACGTCCGGACGCAGGGCCGCGTCGAGACCGGGGCCGTCGGCCTCATCGTCGGTGCCGAGCAGGCGAACGAGGTCGTGGCCAGTGGCCAGGCCGACGTCGTGCTGATGGCGCGCGAGTTCCTGCGCGACCCGCACTTCCCGCTCCGCGCCGCGGCCGAGCTCGGGATCGAGCTCGACTACACGCCGCCGCAGTACCAGCGGGCGCCCTTCCGCGCGCACTGAACCGGGCGCGGCCGGCCGAACACGGCTGACCGCCCGGGGGCCGTGACGGTCCCGGACGACGCGACCCGCGCCTCCTCACCCCTCGGGGTCAGGAGGCGCGGGTCGCGTCGTCTGCGCGGGCTCGCTCAGCGACGCCGGGTCGCGTCCTGGACCTCGCCGATCAGCTCTTCGAGGATGTCCTCGAGGAACAGCACGCCGCGCGTGGCACCGGTCTCGTCGAACGAGCGGGCGACGTGGACGCCGCTGCGGCGCATGGTCGCCAGGGCGTCCTCGAGCTCGGTCCCCTGGAAGATCGAGATCAGCTGACGGATGCGCTTCGGCGGCACCGGGTCGGCGAACTCGTCCTCGTCGAGGTCGATGACGTCCTTGAGGTGCAGGTACCCCGTGGGGTCGCCGCCGTCGTCGACCAGCACGTACCGCGAGAAGCCGCGTTGGGCGACCGCCCGCTCGACGTCGTGCGGCGTGGCGTCCTCGGGCAGGGTGACGAGCTCGGCCATCGGGACGGCCGTCTGCGCGACGGTCTTCTCGGTGAACTCGAACGCCGCGCGCACCGTGCCGGTCGCGTCGGTGATCATGCCCTCGCGCTGCGACTGGGCGACGATCGTCGCGACCTCGTCGACCGTGTAGGCGCTGGTCGCCTCGTCCTTCGGCTCGACCTTGAAGGCCCGCAGCACGGCGTTGGCCGAGTGGTTGAGGGCCAGCACGACCACGTGCAGGACGCGCGCGATCGCCACGAGCGGCGGGGCCAGCAGGAGGGCGGCACGGTCCGGGAGGGAGAACGAGATGTTCTTCGGCACCATCTCGCCGAACACGACGTGCAGGAACGACACGAGCACGAGCGTGATGACGAAGCCGACGACGCTGACCAGCTCGGGGCTGAGCCCGGTCCAGGCGAGTGGCCCCTCGAGCAGGTGGTGGATCGAGGGCTCGGACACGTTGAGGATCAGCAGAGAGCAGATGGTGATGCCGAGCTGCGTCGTCGCGAGCATCATCGTCGCGTGTTCCATGGCCCACAGCGTGGTCTTCGCCGCGCGACTGCCGGCCTCGGCCTTGGGCTCGATCTGCGAACGACGAGCCGAGATGACGGCGAACTCGGCGGCCACGAAGAACGCGTTGCCGGCCAACAACACGACGAGCCAGACGATGCCCCACCAGTCGCTGCTCATCGGGTCACCTCTTTCGTGCGGACCGCGCGACGGTCGTCCTCGACGCCCGTGCGCACCTTCTCGGGCAGCACCTTCGGGTCGCGTCGGCCCGACCGGTCGCGCTCGTCACGCCCGTCGCGGCGGCCCGGCTCGGTCGCCGTGGCCTCGACCACGTCGTCGGGCGTGGGCGTGAAGCGGATGCGATCGATGCGCCGCCCGTCGAGCCGTTCGACGCGGAACGCGCCGTCGTCGGTCTCGACGACGTCGCCGACCTTGGGCAGGCGGCCCAGCTCGCTCATCAGCCAGCCGCCGACGGTCTCGTAGGGGCCGTCCTCCGGCACCTTGACCGAGGCGCGCTCGAGCAGCTCGTCGGGACGCAGCAGACCGGGGAAGGTCAGCCAGTTGCGCGACCGGACGACGTCGACCCGGCTGCGGTCGTGTTCGTCGCTGACCTCGCCGACCAGCTCCTCGATGAGGTCCTCGAGGGTGACGACGCCGGCGGTCCCGCCGTACTCGTCGACGACGACGGCCATCTGGTAGCCGCGACCCCGCACCTCGCCCAGCAGGTTGTCGAGGGTCATCGTCTCGGGGACGCGGACGGCATCGGTCAGCAAGGCGGACACGGGCACGTCGACCCGCTTCTCGCGCGGCACCGAGACGGCCTGCTTGACGTGGACCAGGCCCACGACGTCGTCGATGCCGTCGTCGGTCACCGGGAACCGTGAGTAGCCGGTGCGTCGCGCCAGTTCGAGGACCGTCTCGGCGGAGTCGCCGCGCGCGACGGTCGAGAGCCGGGGCCGCGGGGTCATGACGTCGGACGCGGTGTGGTCGCTGAACACGAGCGTCCGGGCGAGCAGGGTCGCCGTGTCGCGGTCGAGGCTGCCCTCCGTGGCCGAGCGTCGCACCAGCGACGACAGCTCTTCAGCCGTCCGGGCACCCGACAGCTCTTCTTTCGGTTCGATGCCCATGGCGCGCAGCACGGCGTTGGCCGTGTTGTTGAGCAGGGCGACCGCGGGCTTGAACACCGTGGTGAACAAGACCTGGAACGGGATGACCAGCTTCGCCGTCTTCAGCGGCAGGGCCAGGGCGAAGTTCTTGGGCACGAGCTCGCCGATGATCATCGACAGCAGGGTCGCGACGACGATCGAGACGATCGGGGCACCGACCGCGACGACCCCCTCGGGCACGCCGACCGCGGTGAGCGGCGGCGACAGGAGGCGCGAGATCGCGGGCTCCATCGTGTAGCCGGTCAGGAGGGTCGTGAGCGTGATGCCGAGCTGGGCGCTCGACAGGTGCGTCGACGTGATGCGCAGCGCCCCGATGGTCGGGGCGAGCCCCTTCTCACCTCGGGACTGACGGGCCTCGAGGTCGGACCGGTCGAGGTTCACCAACGAGAACTCGCTGGCAACGAAGAGTCCGGTGCCCACGGTGAGCAGCAGGCCGAAGGCGAGCAGTATCCACTCGTTCACCGGGTTCCGTCACCCCGCTCGGAGGGCATGGCGCCCGAGGTCAGGAGGCGCGGCGTGCGATGGTGCGTGGGTGCGGTCGTCTGAGACGGAGGGTCATCCATAGACGGGAGATCTTACGGCACGTGCACGCTTTCCGTCGCGCGACCTCGGCCCCGTCTCACCAGCTGACGGGGAGCGCCTTGCCCTCTTCGTAGCCGGCCGCCGACTGGACGCCGACGAGCGCTCGCTCGGCGAACTCGGGGACCGACCGAGCCCCCGCGTAGGTGAACGAGCTGCGGACGCCCGAGGTGATCATGTCGAGGAGGTCCTCCACTCCGGGACGCAGCGGGTCGAGGTAGATCTTCGACGACGAGATGCCCTCGGCGAAGAGCGTCTTGCGGGCCAGTTCGTAGGGGTCGAGGCGCTCGAAGCGACCGCGCACGGCCTTGGTCGAGGCCATGCCCCAGCTCTCTTTGTAGAGGCCGCGCTCGTCGCTCGCCAGCTCGCCCGGCGCTTCGATGGTGCCGGCGAACCACGAGCCGATCATCACCGACGACGCACCCGCCGCGAGGGCGAGCGCGACGTCGCGGGGGTAGCGCACCCCGCCGTCGGCCCAGACGTGCGCGCCGAGGGAACGGGCGGTGGCGGCCGTCTCGAGCACGGCCGAGAACTGGGGACGGCCGACGGCGGTCATCATGCGGGTGGTGCACATGGCGCCCGGCCCGACGCCGACCTTGACGATCGAGGCGCCGGCCGCGACGAGGTGGCGAACGGCCTCCTCGGTGACCACGTTGCCGGCGACGATCGGCAGGCCCAGGCCGAGGGCCGACACCGCCTGGACGGCCCGGATCATGCCGTCCTGGTCGCCGTGGGCCGTGTCGATCACGAGCACGTCGACGCCCGCGGCGGCGAGCGCCCTCGCCTTGCCGGCGACGTCGCCGTTGATGCCGACCGCCGCGGCGACGCGCAGCCGACCGTCGGCGTCGACCGCGGGCTGGTAGATCGTCGAACGCAGCGCGCTCTTGCGGCTCACCGTGCCGACGACCCGACCGTGCCGCAGCACGGGCGCGAAGTGGATGTCGGCCGCGACCATGCGGTCGAAGGCGTCGCGGGGGCTGTCGACGTCGTCCGCGTCGAGCGAGGTCAGGGCGCCGTGCAGCAGGTCGCCGAGCACCGCGTCCCGCGGAGCCGTCGCCAGGCGCGAGGTGGCGATGCAGCCGAGGTACGCCCCCGTGCCGTCGTGCAGGACGATGCCGTGGCCCTCGACGGCCGGGACGACGGAGAGCGCCTGCTCGACGGTCTGCCCCGCGTCGAGCGAGTACGGCGTGTCGTAGTCGACGGGCTGGTCCTTGACCCAACGGATCGCGGCGTCGAGGTCTTGGAGGTGCATGTCCTGCGGCAGGACGCCGAGGCCGCCCCGACGCGCCAGCGCCGCCGCCAGGCGTGGGCCCGTGACCGAGTTCATGTTGGCCGACACGATCGGGATCGTGGCACCGGTGCCGTCGCCCGGGGAGAGGGACACGTCGAGCCTGCTGGTGATCGACGACCGGCTCGGGACGAGGAACACGTCGGAGTAGGTCAGATCGTGCGTGGGGGTCGTCTCGTAGAACCGCATGGGTCCACGGTAATCCCTGTGAGTCGTCCCGCCGAGGACCGGCCGTTTGCGCTTAAGGTGGAGGAGGTGGGCGTCGCAGCCCACGCACTGATCAACAATCAACGGAGAGTGGGCGATCGGCTGTGTCAAGCCACGTGACCGGTACAACTGACGACGGCGCTGCAGCCGAGTTCGGGGCCAACGAGTGGCTCGTCGACGAGCTCTACGAGCAGTGGGTGGTCGACAAGAACTCGGTCGACGAGTCGTGGTGGCCGATCCTCGAGGCCTACACGCCGCCCGAGGGCGGATCAGCCCCCACGTCGCCCTCCGCACCGTCCGTCGAGACCGCACCCGCGCCTCCTGCGTCGTCCGCTGCCGCTCCGGCCGCTGAGGCGACCGCACCCGCCGCCGCTGCGACCGCCGGCCAGAAGGCCGCCGCGCGCACCACCTCGATCGAGCCGGCGGCGAAGCCGATCCCGGCCCAGGTGCCCGACAAGGCCAAGGCGAAGCCCGCCTCGGCCGGCGAGCAGCCCACGCCCGAGGCCGAGAACGTGGTCTCGCCGCTGCGGGGCATGGCCAAGTCGCTCGCCACGAACATGGACGCCAGCCTCACCGTGCCCACCGCGACGAGCGTCCGCACGATCCCGGCGAAGCTGATGATCGACAACCGCATCGTCATCAACAACCACCTCAAGCGCGCCCGCGGCGGCAAGGTGTCGTTCACCCACCTGATCGGTTGGGCCCTGGTCCAGGCCCTGAAAGAGTTCCCCAGCCAGAACGTCTTCTACGACGAGGTCGACGGCAAGCCGTCGGTCGTCACCCCCGCGCACGTCAACCTCGGCCTCGCGATCGACATCCCGAAGCCCGACGGCACCCGGGCCCTGCTCGTTCCCGGCATCAAGAAGGCCGAAGAGATGCACTTCGGCGAGTTCCTGACCGCCTACGAGGACATCGTCAAGCGCGCCCGCGACAACAAGCTCGCCGCGGCGGACTTCCAGGGCAACACGATCTCGCTGACCAATCCCGGCGGCATCGGCACCGTCCACAGCGTGCCCCGCCTGATGAAGGGCGCGGGCGCCATCATCGGTGCCGGTGCACTCGACTACCCGGCCGAGTTCCAGGGGTCGGCCTCGAAGACGCTCGTCGAGCTGGGCATCGGCAAGACCATCACGCTCACCAGCACCTACGACCACCGGGTCATCCAGGGCGCGGGCTCGGGCGAGTTCCTCAAGAAGGTGCACGAGCTGCTGATCGGTCAGCGCGGCTTCTACGAGGACATCTTCGCGGCGCTGCGCATCCCCTACGAGCCGATCCACTGGAACGCCGACATCAACGTCAACCTGGCCGAGCGCGTCAGCAAGACGGCCCGCGTCCAAGAGCTGATCAACAGCTACCGCGTGCGCGGCCACCTGATGGCCGACATCGACCCGCTCGAGTACCGCCAGCGCACGCACCCCGACCTCGCGATCGAGAGCCACGGGCTCACCTTCTGGGACCTCGACCGCGAGTTCGTCACCGGTGGCCTGGGCGGCCGTACCCACGCCCTGTTGCGCGACATCCTCGGCATCCTGCGCGACTCGTACTGCCGCACCATCGGCGTCGAGTACATGCACATCCAGGATCCTGCGCAGCGCAGGTGGATCCAGGACCACCTCGAGGTGCCCTACACGAAGCCCTCGCACGACGAGCAGATGCGCATCCTCGCGAAGCTCAACGAGGCCGAGGCCTTCGAGACCTTCCTGCAGACGAAGTACGTCGGCCAGAAGCGCTTCAGCCTCGAGGGCGGCGAGTCCACCATCTCGCTGCTCGACACGGTCATGCAGCACGCCGCCCGCGAAGGCCTCGACGAGGTCGCCATCGGCATGGCCCACCGCGGCCGCCTCAACGTGCTGACGAACATCGCCGGCAAGACCTACGGTCAGATCTTCCGCGAGTTCGAGGGCACGCAAGACCCGAAGACGGTCCAGGGCTCGGGCGACGTCAAGTACCACCTCGGCACCGAGGGCGAGTTCACGAGTGCCGTCGGCGAGACCATCCCCGTGTACCTGGCGGCGAACCCGTCGCACCTCGAGGCCGGCGACGGCGTGCTTGAGGGCATCGTGCGCGCCAAGCAGGACCGCGGCACGCCCGGGGCCTTCAGCACGTTGCCGATACTGATCCACGGTGACGCGGCCATGGCCGGGCAGGGCGTCGTGGTCGAGACGCTGCAGATGTCGCAGCTGCGCGGTTACCGCGTCGGCGGCACCATCCACATCGTCATCAACAACCAGGTGGGCTTCACCACCCCGCCGTCCGAGTCGCGCACGTCGGTGTACTCGACCGACGTCGCCAAGACGATCCAGGCTCCGATCTTCCACGTGAACGGCGACGACCCCGAGGCCGTGGCCCGCGTCGCCGAGCTCGCGTTCTCGTACCGTCAGCAGTTCAAGCGCGACATCGTCATCGACCTCGTGTGCTACCGCCGACGCGGTCACAACGAGGGCGACGACCCCTCGATGACCCAGCCGCTGATGTACAACCTCATCGAGCAGAAGCGCTCGGTGCGCACCCTCTACACCGAGGCCCTCGTCGGCCGGGGCGACATCACGCAGGACGAGTACGACGGGGCGCACCGGGACTTCCAGGAGCGCCTCGAGCGCGCCTTCGCCGAGACGCACGCCGCGCAGACCGGGTCGATCCCCGTCGTGACGAACGACGACGGCGACGTCGCCGACCTCGAGCGTCCCGTGGCCCAGCAGGACGACGCCCGGGGCGAACCCGAGACCACCGGGGTGTCGCTCGAGCTCGTCCACGACATTGGTGACGCCCACGACAACCCGCCTGCCGGGTTCTCCGTCCACCCCAAGCTGCAGCAGCTGCTCAAGAAGCGCGTCGACATGAGCCGCAACGGCGGCATCGACTGGGCCTTCGCCGAGCTGCTGGCCTTCGGCTCGCTGCTCACCGAGGGCACCCCCGTGCGCCTCGCGGGCCAGGACAGCCGACGCGGCACCTTCGTGCAGCGGCACTCGGTGCTGCACGACCGCGAGAACGGCCAGGAGTGGCTGCCGCTGCAGAACGTCGCCGACAACCAGGCGAAGCTCTGGATCTACGACTCGCTGCTCAGCGAGTACGCGGCCATGGCGTTCGAATACGGCTACTCGGTCGAGCGGGCCGACGCGCTCGTGCTGTGGGAGGCGCAGTTCGGCGACTTCAGCAACGGCGCCCAGACGGTCATCGACGAGTTCATCTCGTCGGCCGAGCAGAAGTGGGGTCAGCGCTCGAGCGTCGTCCTGCTGCTGCCGCACGGTTACGAGGGCCAGGGCCCCGACCACTCGTCCGCCCGCATGGAACGCTTCCTGCAGCTCTGCGCCGAGGACAACATGACGATCGCGCGGCCGTCGACACCCGCGTCGTACTTCCACCTGTTGCGTCGTCAGGCCTACGCCCGCCCGCGTCGTCCGCTCGTGGTCTTCACCCCGAAGGCCATGCTGCGGCTGCGCGGGGCGACCAGCGGGGTCGACGCCTTCACCTCGGGTCGCTTCGAGCCGGTGCTCGACTGCACGCGGGTCTCCGAGCCCGAGTCGACCAAGCGCGTCGTGCTGCACAGCGGCAAGATCCACTACGACCTCTCGACCGAGCTCGACAAGCGAGGCGTCCAGAACGACGTCGCGCTCGTCCGCCTCGAGCAGCTCTACCCGCTGCCCCTCGACGAGATCCGCCGCGTGCTCGACCGCTACCCGTCCGCCGAACTCGTCTGGGCGCAAGAAGAGCCCGAGAACCAGGGGGCCTGGCCGTTCGTCGTGCTCGAGCTGCAGAAGCACCTCGATCGACAGATCCGCGTGGCGTCGCGTCCCGCGTCGGCTTCGCCGGCCGCCGGCTCGAACAAGGCGAGCGCTGCGCAGCAGGCGACCCTGATCGCCGAGGCACTCGACCTGTAGGCGGCTATCCGACCGACCGTGGCCGCGCCTCCTTCAGGAGGCGCGGCCACGGTCGTCTCGCGCGTCGGCAACTCAGGAGAACCGTGCCCGCCGGGGACGGCCCCGGGCTGAACGACGGCAAGAGGCCTGACGTGCCGACGCGGATCGATTCGGGGCCGCGGGACGGGCCGACGGACGGCGCTTGCACCGGCCCCGGTCCACCCGGGTTCGAGTCCGCGTCCCGCTGTCGGCAACTCAGGACTCCTGCTGCCGCAGCGGGCGCAGACACCCCGATGTGCAACCGTTCTCCGGAATTGCCCACACACACGCCCGCGACGAACGGCAACCGCACCGGCACCAGCACCAGCACCGGCACCGGCACCGGCACCGGCACCGGCATCGGCATCGGCATCGGCATCGGCATCGATGGTCGACCCCGGGAGCGGACCCGTGCCGCCTGTCGGCAATTCAGGACTCCTGCGAGCGCAGTCCCAGTCCAGCCGCGTCACGACGACACCGGCCAGGAGTTACCGGCGCACGACGCACGAGGCACGACGCGTCACCCGCGACACCGCTGGCCGCGGAGGGAGTCGGCACCGCGGCGAGGGATCGCGCCTCAGGGCTGGGCCGTCACCGGGACGGCGCGGCCAGCACCGGGAGGGCGGCCAGCGTCAGGAGGAGACGGGACCGCCGCGGTCAGACGAGCTTCGAGTAGCGGACGCCGGCCTCGTGGTAGCCGCGCTTGCGGTAGAACCGGTTGGCCGAGTCGGTCGCGGCTGCCGAGACGGCGTTGAGAACGCGCGCCTGGTGCCCGCGGGCCCAGGACTCGAAGTGCCCCAGCAGGTACGAACCGACGCCGTCGCGGCGGGCCTCGGCCGACACGACGAGCAGCAGGAGCTCGGCCGTCGGCGCGTCGTCGTTGTACGCCCACACGACGTGACCGCCGGCCACGGCCGTGATGCGCCCGTCGTCGCCGCGGACGACCCACGTCTCGTGCCCCGCGTCGGCCGTGAGCCGGGTCAGGCGTGCGGACAGGACGTCCGCGTCGAGCGTGTAACCGAGCAGGCCGATCAACGACACGAGGTCGTCGAGGTCGCTGGCGGTCGGGATGCCGAGGGGCTGCACCGTTGCGGTCATGCCACGACGCTAGCGCAGCCGTTCGTCATGTGACGACCGGCCGGGCACGGAGCGCGACGACTAGCGGTGGGCGGACTGCAGCTCGCGCAGGCGCGCGAGCACCGTGGCACGCAGGTCTTCGGGTGCAGTCTCGCGGCAGGCCCGCTGGACGGCCTCGGTCAGCACGACGCCGACCTTGTGCTCGCCCGAGCAGTCGCCGCAGTTCGCCATGTGCTCGCGGATGTCGGCCGCGTCCTCGCGGCACAACTCGTTGTGCAGGTAATCTTCGAGCTCGGCCTTGGCCTTGGTGCAACCACAGTCGGTCATTTCTTTCCGCCCTTCGACGAGCCGACGGGAACGGCGATGCCACGATCGCGTGCGTAGTCGGCGAGGAGTTCACGGAGCAGGCGACGGCCGCGGTGCAGGCGGCTCATCACGGTGCCCACGGGGGTCTTCATGATGTCGGCGATCTCTTGGTACGAGAAGCCCTCGACGTCCGCGAAGTACACGGCCATGCGGAAGTCTTCGGGGACCTTCTGCAGGGCGTCCTTCACGGCGCTGTCGGGGAGGTGGTCGATCGCCTCGGCCTCGGCCGAGCGGGTGGAGCCGGAGGCGCGGGTCGCCGACTCGGCGCCGCCCATCTGCCAGTCTTCCAACTCGTCGATCGTGCCCTGGTACGGGTCGCGCTGCTTCTTGCGGTACGTGTTGATGAACGTGTTGGTCTGGATGCGGTAGAGCCAGGCCTTCAGGTTCGTGCCCTGCTGGAACTGCGCGAACGCCGCGTAGGCCTTGACGAACGTCTCTTGCACGAGGTCGCTCGCGTCGGCCGGGTTGCGCGTCATGCGCATGCCCGCGGCGTAGAGCTGGTCCATGAACGGCAGCGCTTGTTCTTCGAACAGGGCGCGCTTCTCGGCGTCGGCGTCGACCGCCTCGAGGGCGGCGTCGACGTCGGCCTCGGTCGGTTCGACGGCGGCGGTCGGTGTGGGCTCGTGGCCCTCGGGGGTGCTCATCAGGGCCGATTCTAGTTCGGCGACGGTGATTTCCCTCGGTGCGAGTGCGACAGGCACAGGTCCTCCAGGTTCTTGCTGCATTACTGTGGTGAACCGATGCAGGTGTACAGGTATTCCGGGCCCGAGTTCTCTCCCTACGGCGACGGGAAGGTTCCCGAGGTCGACGAGGGGCGCTGGGTCGCGCCCACCGCCTCCGGGCCGTTGCGCGCCTCCTCGTCCCTGCCCGGGTCGAAGTCCCTGACGAACCGCGAACTCGTGCTGTCGGCGCTCGCCTCGTCGCCGTCGACGCTGCGGCTGCCGCTGCACTCCCGAGACACGGCGCTCATGATCGAGGCGCTCAAGGCCCTGGGCACGACGGTCGCCGAGTTCCCGAACGACTCCCCCTTCGGCCCCGACCTGGTCGTCACGCCCGGCGAGCTGCAGGGCGGCGCGACGATCGACTGCGGCCTGGCCGGCACGGTCATGCGCTTCCTGCCCCCGGTCGCCGCCCTCGCCCTCGGACCGGTCACCTTCGACGGCGACGCCGGAGCCCGCAAGCGCCCCATGCGCACGACGATCGACGCCCTGCGCGCCCTCGGCGTCGAGGTGAACGACGACGGCCGGGGCGCGCTGCCCTTCAGCCTCTACGGCACCGGCGAGGTCGAGGGCGGCGACGTCGAGATCGACGCGTCGGCCTCGAGCCAGTTCGTCTCGGGGCTGCTGCTGTCAGCCCCGCGCTTCGAGCGCGGCCTCACCCTGACCCACACCGGCGAACGCCTGCCGAGCCTGCCGCACATCGAGATGACGATCGACGCGCTCGCCCAGCGCGGGGTCGAGGTCGCCTCGCCCGCCGTCGGCACCTGGATCGTGTCGCCGACGCCGATCGCAGGGCGCGAGGTCGTCATCGAACCCGACCTGTCGAACGCGGCGCCGTTCCTCGTGGCCGCCCTGGTCGCGGGCGGCACCGTGTCCATCCCGCACTGGCCCGCCGACACGACCCAGGTCGGGGCCGACCTGATCGACCTGCTGCCGCTCTGGGGTGCGTCCGTCACGCTCGACGGCGACACCCTCACCGTCGACGGCGGCGTGGGCCTCGTCGGCGGCGGCTCGCTGCCCGGCGTGGACGTCGACCTGTCCCGCGGTGGCGAGCTCGCCCCGGCGCTGGTCGCCCTCGCCGCCCTGGCGTCGGGCCCGAGCACGATCACCGGCATCGGCCACCTGCGCGGCCACGAGACCGACCGCCTCGCGGCCCTCGCCGCCGAGATCAACGCCCTCGGAGGCGCGGTGACCGAACTCGAGGACGGCCTGCGCATCGAGCCGTCCCCGCTGCACGCGGGCCAGTGGCGCACCTACGAGGACCACCGCATGGCGACGGCGGCGGCGATCATCGGCCTCGCGGTCGAGGGGGTCGAGCTCGACGACGTCCGGGTCGTCGGCAAGACGCTGCCGCAGTTCGTCGAGTTGTGGGACGAGATGCTCGGCCGGTCCGTCCGCCAGAGCCCCGCCGACATCGACCTGCTCGGCTTCCTCTAGGCGCCGGGCCGACGACGATGAGCGGGGCACGGCGCAGGACGAGCGGGGCACGGTCGACGATGAGCGAGGCACGATGAGCTGGTGGAGCGACGGCGACGACGCCGAGGACGAGGGCGACTACGCCCAGTACGACGAGAGCTCGGTGCGGGTGCGCCCGAACCCCAAGGGCAACAAGCCGCGCACCAAGCAGCGCCCGGCCTACGCGAACGCCGAGGAGGGCGTCGTCTGGACGGTCGACCGTGGCCGCTACGGCGTGCTGATGGACGCCGGCACCCCCGACGAACGCGAGATCACGACGGCACGGGCCCGCGAGCTCGGCAAGAAGAGCGTCGTGACCGGTGACCGCGTCGGCGTCGTCGGGGACACGAGCGGCTCCGAGGGGTCGCTCGCCCGCATCGTCAAGGTGCACGACCGCTCGACCCTGCTGCGGCGCAGCGCCGACGACAGCGACGCGGTCGAGCGCGTCATCGTCGCCAACGCCGACCAGATGCTGATCGTCGTCGCCGCCGCCGACCCCGAGCCCCGGCCCCGCCTGGTCGACCGCTACATGGTGGCGGCGTTCGACGCCGGGGTCGAACCGATCCTCTGCATCACCAAGACCGACCTCGCCGACCCGGCACCGTTCGCGGCGCACTTCTCGTGCTTCGACCTGCGCATCGTCACGACGACCTCGACCTCGTTCGACGAGGTCGCACCCGGCGGGCAGGTCTCCCCCGCGCTCGACGAGCTGCGCGGCGTCCTCGACGGCCACGTGACCGTCACGGTCGGCCACTCGGGCGTCGGCAAGTCGACCCTCGTCAACGCCCTGACCGGGTCGCGTCGCGAGGTGGGCGTGGTCAACGCGGTCACCGGTCGCGGACGGCACACCTCGTCGTCGACCGTGTCGTTCAAGGTGCCGACCGGCGGCTGGATCGTCGACACCCCCGGCGTGCGGTCGTTCGGTCTCGGGCACGTCGACCCCGAGAACATCCTCAAGTCGTTCGCGGCGCACGCGATCCCGGCCGAGGGCGAGCCGGTCGACGGCATCCCGCTGGCCGAGGCCCACGACTGGGAGATCGTCGACCGCATCGAGGCCGGCGAGCTCGGCGACGTCGGCCGCGAACGGCTCGAGTCGCTGCAGTCACTGCTCGCGTCCAAGGGCGGCGTGAGCGCGCGCGACCTCGCGGCCGCGGCCGACGACGCCCGCAGCGACGAACTCGGCTAGTGCGCCGACGCGTCGCACCGCACTCGGTCGCTCGGCGTCGGCCGATCCGCGCCGGTGCCGACCGCGCGACATCGCACCGCGTTTCGTGCGGCACACCTGGACTAGTCGCGATGCCGTGCACGAAACGCGGTGCAGTGAGGTGCAGGGCGGGCCGGGGCGGACCGGGGCGGCGGTGAGGTGCGGCGCGGGGCCTTGCGGTGCGGCGTGGGCCGGGGCGGCGGTGCAGGAGGGTCGAGCAGGGCGGGCTGGGTACGCTGACGGGGTGACCGATGCTGCCGAGCCGACCCGCGCCTCCTCGTCCGACCGATCCACCGGGACGCCCTGGGCGGACGACCTGGCGCTCGCGCTCGAGCTGGCCGACCTGGCCGACGCGATCAGCACCGAGCGGTACCGGTCGGCCGATCTGCACGTGTCGCTCAAGCCCGACCGCTCGCACGTGACCGACGCCGACCAGGCCGTCGAGCGGGCGATCCGCGACCGGGTCGCCGCCGCGCGGCCCGACGACACCTTCTACGGCGAGGAGTACGGCCACGACGCTCCCTCGCACCGCCAGTGGGTGGTCGACCCGATCGACGGCACGGCGAACTTCCTGCGCGGGGTGCCGGTCTGGGCGGCGTTGATCTCGCTCGTCGTCGACGGGGTGCCCGTGGTGGGCGTGGTCAGTGCTCCCGCGCTCGGCCGGCGCTGGTGGGCGACGCAGGGCGGCGGGGCGTTCTCGACCGAACATGACGGGCCGCTGCGGGTGTCGGGCGTGCGCGACCTGGCCGACGCGTCCCTGAGCTTCAACGGGCTCGAGTACTGGATCGACGCCGGGCGCCTGCCACAGCTGCTCGACCTGACGAGCCGCGTCTGGCGGACGAGGGCCTACGGCGACTTCTGGTCGTACATGCTCGTCGCCGAGGGCGCGCTCGACGTCGCGGGCGAGTTCGACCTGCAGCCCTACGACATGGCCGCCGTGGCGGTCGTCGTCGAGGAGGCCGGCGGACGCTTCACCAGTGCCGACGGCCGGCCGGGGCCCTGGCACGGCACCGCGATGGCGACGAACGGACTGCTGCACGAAAGCGTCCTCGGGGTCGTGGCCGCGCCTCCTGCCTGATCGGCACCGGCGGACGAGGTTCATCCCTGCGACGGAGGGCGACTCAGCCCTGCGCTTATGTTCACGCAACGTGCGGACGGCTTGACTGATCACACGACGTCACCGGCTCCGCACAGGGGCACCGAGCAGCTCGGGCAGGGTCGTCAGGGGCTCCGCCGCCCGTGTCCCTGCACGGGCGGCCGGGCCTCGCCAACCGCGTCACCGACCGCGTCAACAGCCGATCGAAAGGCCCATCATGTTCGTCACGCCCGCCGTCTCCGTCTCCGCCACCACCAGCACGGTCGCCGGCTCGATCGACCCCGCCTCGATCGCCCTGCCGACCACGCGCCAGGTCGACGTCACGAGCTACGTCGTCGAGGCCTTCGCCCGCCTCTGACCCGACCGCCACCCGACGGTTCGACGCCCGACGGTCCGCCGCCCGACGATCCGCCGCCCGACGGTTCGACGACCCGGGAGGCGCGTCCCCCGGGAGGCGCGGGTCGCTTCCCCGACAGCGGTCGCCGGCTACGAGGCCGCGGCCCCCTCGCCCACGCGCCCCTTCTTGCGGGCGCGCAGGTCCATCAGCCCGAGCACGAGCGCCACGGACACCAGGGCGATCGTGACGAAGAAGCCGTTGCGGTACGCCTCGTGGTAGACGTCGAGGTTCGCCCCGTCCGCTCCCCCGGAGCCGGCGATGACCGAGTAGAACGTCGAGACCGCCGCCGCCGTGCCGATGGCCGTGCCGGCCCGCTGGCCGACCTGCCCCATCGAACCGGCGACGCCGCCCATCTCGACGGGCACCTCGGCCAGCGTCAGCGTCTGGTTGGGCGAGATGACGAAGCCGCCGCCGGTGCCGGCGATCAGCATGCCGATGCCCATGGCATAGGGCGTGATGTCGCGCGGAGTGAGCACGGCCGCGAGCAGCAGGGCGACGAAGCCCACCGCGACCAGGACCAGCCCGAGGACGACCAGGCTGCGGCCGAACCGGTCGACGAGGCGTCCGCCGTAGAACGCCGCGACGGCACTGGTCAGGGCGAACGGGATGGTGACCATGCCGGCGTAGACGGGTTCGAGGCCGAGCCCCTGCTGCAGGTACAGGGTCGTCAGCAGGAAGGTCGCGGGCAGGGCGCAGAAGTAGACCGTCGCGATCAGGGTGCCGTTGCGGTACGACGCGAGCGAGAACAGGCTGAAGTGCACGACCGGCGACTTGCCCCGGGCCTTGTAGCGCTGCTCCCACCAGACGAAGGCGGCGCCGAAACCGACGAAGCCGATCAGGAAGAGCCAGCGCAGCGGGTCGTCGCCCTGTCCCGTGGTCAGCACGAACGGCAGCATCAGGGTGAAGATCGTCAGGCCGAGCAGCACGATGCCGAACAGGTCGAGCTCGTTGTGGCCGTTGGAGGCCGTCCGCGTCTTCGGCAGCAGCTTGAGGGCGAAGAAGATGGCGATCAGGCCGAGGGGGATGTTCATCCAGAACAGCAGGCGCCAGCCGTCCTCCGGGCCGCCGATCGCGATGAGCAGGCCACCGAGGGTCGGGCCGAACGCCGTGCTGACGCCGATGATGGCGCCGAAGAAGCCGAACGCGCGACCGCGCTCCTTGCCCTGGAAGAGCTGCTGGATGAGCCCGAGCACCTGCGGCATCTGGATTCCGGCGGCGACGCCCTGCAGGATGCGCGCGGCGACGAGCAACTCGATGGTCGGCGCGAGGGCGCAGAGCAGGCTCGCGACGGTGAACGAGGTCAGGCCGATGACGAACATCATGCGGCGCGACTTGAGGTCGCCGAGTCGGCCGGACGGCACGAGCGAGAGGCCGAAGGCGAGCGCGTAGCCGGCGACGATCAGCTGCAGGGCGGTGGGGCCGGCGCCGAGCGACGCCTCGATGCTGGGCAGGCCGACGTTGACCTTCGACAGGTCGAGGATCGTCAGGGCGGCGACGCCGACGCAGACGGCGAAGGCGCGCCACTTCTGGCGTTCTTCGTCGGAGCGGGCGGCGCGGCCGGAGGCGGGGCGGGCGGCGTCGGCGCCTCCCGGGGCAGGGGTGTCGGATGTCTTCGTCATGGGATCGTTCCGTCATACACCGTGCACGGCCTGCAACGACGCGGGTGCCTGCGGAACGCGAGGGGCGCGGGGGCGCCGACCCGCGCCTCCCGGGCTCTGTCGGTCGGGGGAACCGAGAGCCGAGGAGGCGCGGGTGGCGACGACGGTCAGGCCGCCTTGATCAGGCCGTTCGGGTTGAGGACGTACTTGGTGGCCGCGCCCTGGTCGAACTCGGCGTAGCCGCGCGGGGCGTCCTCGAGGCTGATCGCCTGGGCGTGGACGTTCTTCGCGATGCTCGTGCGGTCGTGGAGGATCGCCATCATCAGCTGCCGGTTGTACTTCATCACCGGGCACTGGCCCGTGGTGAACGACAGCGACTTGGCCCAGCCGGTGCCGAGGCTGAGCGACAGCGAGCCCTTCTGCGCGGCGGCGTCGATGCCGCCCGGGTCGCCGGTGACGTAGAGCCCCGGGATGCCCATGGCGCCACCGGCCGCGGTGATGTCCATCAGCGAGTTCAGCACGGTGGCCGGTGCTTCTTCGCCCGAACCGCCTCCGTGGCCCTTGGCCTCGAAGCCGACCGCGTCGACGGCGCAGTCGACGAGGGGTTCGCCGAGGATCTGGTCGATCTGCTCGCCCGGTTCGCCCTTGGTCAGGTCGACGGTCTCGCAGCCGAAGCTGCGCGCCTGGGCGAGGCGGTCGGCGTTCATGTCGCCGACGATGACGACGCTGGCACCGAGCAGCAGGGCTCCGGTGGCGGCGGCGAGGCCGACGGGGCCGGCTCCGGCGACGTAGACGGTCGAGCCGACCTCGACGCCCGCGGTGACGGCACCGTGGAAGCCGGTCGGGAAGATGTCGGACAGCATCGCCAGGTCGAGGATCTTCTCCATGGCCTGGTCGGCGTCGGGGAACTTGAGGAGGTTCCAGTCGGCGTAGGGCACGAGCACGTACTCGGCCTGGCCGCCGACCCAGCCGCCCATGTCGACGTAGCCGTAGGCGCTGCCGGGGCGGTCGGGGTTGACGTTGAGGCAGATGCCGGTCTTGCGTTCCTTGCAGTTGCGGCACCGGCCGCAGGCGATGTTGAACGGCACCGAGACGATGTCGCCGACCTTGATGAACTCGACGTCGGGGCCGACCTCGACGACCTCGCCGGTGATCTCGTGGCCGAGCACGAGGTTCGTCGGGGCGGTGGTGCGGCCGCGGACCATGTGCTGGTCGGAACCGCAGATGTTGGTGGCGACCGTGCGCAGGATCGCGCCGTGGTTGACCTTGCGCCCGACGTTGGCCGGGTTGACGCCGGGGCCGTCCTTGAGCTCGAAGGTCGGGTAGTCGACGTCGATGACCTCGACCTGGCCGGGGCCCTTGTAGGCGACCGCGTGATTCGTTGCCATGGTGATCCTCCTTGATCACGAGCGAGCACGGGACGTGCCCGTCGTCGGCAGGCTATTGCGCGGGTCGGGCGGTGCGCCCGAATCACAGCCAGCGTTCAGGCGGACGATCAGCGACGGGTGTCGCGGTACGGCCCGGTGCACCCCCGTTCGGGGGCCACTTCGCCGGATCGGGCAACATATGTACCCCGTCTGGCCGTCCCGTGTGTGAGTATTGGTCACGGCGCAGAGTCGCGGGGAGCCATCAGGGTGCCGGGAGGCATGGTCCGTGCGACGACTGCCGGGGTGCCTGCCGCGGTGCCCGCACCCGATCAGGACAGGACCTCAGCCACGTGGAACTCCGTGACTACATCCGCATTCTCCGCAAGGGCTGGATCTTCATCGCCGCCCTCACGCTCGTCGGCCTCGCCGCCGGGGCGCTGAGCTCGATCCTGGCCACGCCGACCTACGTGTCGTCGACCCGGCTGTTCGTCTCGGTGCAGGCGCAGGACTCGTCGACCACGGTCGACGCGGTGCAGGGCAGCAGCGCGGCCCAGCAGAAGGTCCGGTCGTACGTCGACGTCGTGACGAGCGACGCGGTGCTCGACCCGGTGATCGACCAACTCGGCCTCGACACCACGGCCGCGGGCCTCGCCTCGAAGATCACGGCCGAGTCGCCCCTGAACACCGTCTTGATCAACATCACGGTCACCGACACCGACGCCCAGCGCGCGGCCGACGTCGCCAACGCGGTGGGCGCCTCCCTCACGGACGTCGTCGTCAACGAGCTCGAGACGCCGACCGGTGGAGGCGCGAGCCTGGTCAAGATCGCGACGATCGTCCCCGGGTCGGTCGCCTCGGCCCCCTCGACCCCGCGCACCACGCTGAACCTCGGCCTGGGCCTCCTGATCGGCCTCGCCCTCGGCGTCGGAGCCGCGGTGCTGCGCAGCACCCTCGACACCCGCATCCACGGCTCGCACGACGTCGAGCTCGTCACCGACGCACCGATCGTCGGTGGCATCAGCTACGACCCCGGGGCGAAGAAGCACCCGCTGATCGTGCACGTCGACCCGCGCAACCCGCGCGCCGAGTCGTTCCGCACCCTGCGGACCAACCTGCAGTTCGTCAACGTCGAGTCGGCCAGCCGCTGCTTCGTCGTCACCTCGTCGCTGCCCGGCGAGGGCAAGACGACCACGACGGCCAACCTCGCGGTGGCCCTCGCCGAGACCGGTGCCACGGTGGCCGTCGTCGACGGCGACCTCCGCCTGCCGCGCCTGGCCGACACCCTCGGGCTCGAGGGCGTCGTCGGCCTGACCGACGTGTTGATCGGTCGGGCCGACCTCCAGGACGTCCTGCAGCCTTGGGGCCGCGGCACGATGTACGTGCTGCCGGCCGGCCGCGTTCCCCCGAACCCGAGCGAGCTGCTCGGCTCGAAGGCGATGTCGTCGCTGATCGAATCGCTGACGACGTCGTTCGACTACGTGCTGATCGACGCGCCTCCGCTGCTGCCGGTGACCGACGCGGCCATCCTCAGCAAGCTGACCGGCGGGGCGATCGTCGTGTCGGCCGCGGGCCGCACGACCCGCAACGAGCTGCAGTCCGCGCTGCGCAACCTCGAGCACATCGGCAGCAAGGTGCACGGCATCGTGCTGACCATGCTGCCGACGAAGGGGCCGGACGCCTACGGCTACGGCAACTACGGGGCGTACTACGGCATGGAGCAGGACGCCCCCGAGGCAGGCGTCGGTGACCTGCCCGTGGCCCCGAAGACGAGCTCGCGCTCGGCGAAGTAGGCGGCCCCGTGTCTTTCGTGATCCCCCGCCGCACCTCGACCACCTTCTCGCTGCTGACCGTCTGCACCGGCAACATCTGCCGGTCACCCCTGGCCGAGCTGTACCTCCGCCGCGGTCTCTCGTCGTGGGACGACGTGACCGTGTCGAGCGCCGGCACCATGGCCGTCGACGACGACGTCATGCCCGACCAGGCCCGGGCCCTCGCCCGGTCCTTCGACCTGGAGCCCGACGACCACCGGGCCCGGTTCCTGTTCGAGCGCGACGTCCGCGACGCCGACCTCGTCGTGGCGCTCGCCCGCGAACACCGCCGGGCCGTCGTCTCGATGCACCCCCGCGCCAGCCGATACACGTTCACCCTGCGCGAGGCCGCCCGCCTCGCCCGCGACGTGACCGACGCCGAGCTGGTCGACGCCCTGCCCGCCGACGCGTCCACCGTGGCCGACCGACTGCGTGCGACCGTGGCCCTGCTGGCCTCCCGCCGTGGCACGGTCGAGGCACCGGACGACGCACTGGACGACGACGTCGTCGATCCCTACCGCCGGTCGGACGAGACGTTCACCGAGTCGGGTCGCCAGCTGGTGCCCGCGGCCGACGTGCTCGTCGACGTGCTGACCCGCGCCGCCGCCCTCGACGGGGGTGACCGCTGATGCCCGACGCACGCCGCAAGAGGGGCTCGCGAGCACGCGCCCGCCGCCGCCTGGCCATCATCGGGATCGGGGCCTTCGTCCTCGTCGACCTCGGACTCGTCGCCCTGGCCCTGAACCGCGAACCGTCTGGTCTGGCTGCCGACGCCGAGCCCGCCGCCACGTCGACGCCTCGCCCGGTCGAGACCGAGAGCACGCCGTCGCCCACCGCGACCCCCACCACCGCCGCCGAGGCCGTGACGCCGACGCGCCTCCTGTCGGTCGTCGACGCGGGCACCGCGTGGCGCGCGCAGGCCGCGAGCTGCACCCCCGGCACCGTCGCGTCGGCGCCCGTCGTCGAGCAGACGACGTCGGGAGGCGCCACCTGGTCGGCCACGTCGGTCGAGACCGGTGGCTCCCTCGCCGGCCTGGACCGCCTGCAGGCGACGGACGCGTCGTCGGCCTTCGTCGTCGGCCCCGCCGGGGACGACTGCGCGCCGGCGTTCGCCCAGACCTTCAGCGGGGGTGCCGAGTACCGCGACTACCCCGAGCGACTGGCGGCGTCGTGGTACGTCGCCCGGACCGCGCCCGGCACCGTTCACTCCCCCTCGGGTGACCGTGCGGCCCCGTGCCCGACCGTCGTCGACCTCGCGGTCGTGAGCGACGCCGAGGCCGGTGTGCTGTGCAGCGACCGGACGTTCTTCCGCACCGGTGACGGCGCGACCACCTGGGACGCGGGCACCGTCGTCGACGGTGCCGTCGCCGTCACCGCCGCCTCGGGCTCCTACCTCGTCGCCTCGACCGGTGCCGCCGACTGCGACGGCACGGCCGTCGTGACGCCGCCGACCGCGTCGGGCGCGGCCGCGACGACCGTGGGCTGCGCGCCGGCGTCGTCCGAGACGCCCGGAGCGATCGCGCTCTCGGCCTCGGCGGCGGCGGTCTGGCTCTGGGCCGACGACGTCGTGTCGGTGTCGACGGACGGCGGGGTGACCTGGTGATCGACCGGTTCATGGCCTCGCCGGCGCGACGGACCGCCCTGCAGGTGGGGCTCGACGCCCTCTCGTGGGTCGTCGCGATCTTCTTCGCCGTGTCGCTGCGCTACGACTTCTGGTACGGCGACGTCACCTGGTCGGCCGTCTTCGGCGTCGCCGCCGTGACGGTCGTCGTCGGGGCGGCACTCGGCTACGCGACGGGGCTCTACCGTCGCCGGTTCGTGCCGGGCAGCTTCGCCGAGGTGCGCACCATCGTCGCGGTGGTCGTCGGGACGGGCCTGATCGTCGGCATCCCCGTCCTCGCGATCGGCACGGAGATCATGTTGGCGCGCAGCACCGTGTTCATCGCCATGCCGGTCGTCTTCGTCTTCATGGGTGCCCTGCGCTACGTGGCCCGGCTCTACGTCGAGACCAAGAACCGGCCCGGCGAGAGCGCCCAACCGACGCTCATCTTCGGAGCGGGTCGTCTCGCCAACCACCTCGTCCGCCGCATGCTGACCGACCCGGCCTCGCCGTACCTCCCCGTCGGCCTGATCGACGACGACCGCACGCGGTCGAGCCTGCGCATCGAGGGCGTCCGCGTCCTCGGGACGAGACAGGACCTCGTCGCCGCCGCCGAGCGGAGCGGGGCGAAGGCGATCATCATCGGCATCGCGAAGGCCGACGCCCCCCTGCTGCAGGACGTCACCGACCGGGCCGCCGAGGCCGGACTCCGCGTGATGGTCCTCCCGCTGCTCGACGAGATCCTCGAGGGCAAGTCGCGGCTCGGCGACGTGCGCGACATCGCCATCGAGGACATCATCGGCCGTCACCCGGTCGACACGCAGGTCGAGTCGATCGCGGGCTACCTGGCGGGCAAGCGCGTCCTCGTCACGGGAGCCGGCGGGTCGATCGGCAGCGAGTTGTGCCGTCAGATCGCCAAGTTCGGCCCTGCCGAGCTGATCATGCTCGACCGTGACGAGACCGGCCTGCAGCAGTCGCAGCTGTCGATCTCGGGCAACGGCCTGCTCGACACCAAGGAGGTCGTGCTGGCCGACATCAGGGACCCGGAGGCGCTGCGAGCGATCTTCGAGGACCGTCGACCCGAGGTGGTCTTCCATGCGGCGGCGCTGAAGCACCTGCCGATGCTCGAGCAGTACCCCGACGAGGCGTGGAAGACGAACGTGCTCGGCACCCAGAACGTGCTCGACGCGAGCAAGGCCGTCGGGGTGACGACGTTCGTCAACATCTCGACCGACAAGGCGGCGAACCCGACGAGCGTGCTCGGGCACTCGAAGCGCCTGGCCGAACGGCTCACGGCCTGGACCGCCGACGAGACCGGTGCCCGCTACCTGTCGGTGCGGTTCGGCAACGTGCTGGGCAGCCGCGGGTCGATGCTGCCGGTGTTCACCTCGCTGATCGAGGCCGGTGGCCCGCTGACGATCACGCACCCCGACGTGACGCGGTTCTTCATGACCATCCCCGAGGCGTGCCACCTCGTGGTGCAGGCGGGCGGGATCGGCTCGCCCAGCGAGGTGCTCATCCTCGACATGGGCGAGCCCGTGCGCATCCTCGACATCGCCGAACGCATGATCGCCATGTCGGGCCGGGACATCGGCATCGTCTACACGGGCCTGCGCGAGGGCGAGAAGATGCACGAGGAGCTCGTCGGCCTCGGCGAGAGCGACAACCGGCCCGTGCACCCGAAGATCTCGCACACCACCGTGCCCGCGCTGCACCCGTCGCAGCTCGAGGGCGTGCACGCCCACGTGGGCCCGTGGACGGCGGAGCTCGCCCTCGACCCGAAACAGGAAGTCCCCGAGTGACCGAACGGATCTACATGAGCTCGCCCGACGTGGGCGAGCTCGAACAGCAATACGTCCTGGCGGCCATGGCGGGCGGTTGGATCGCGCCCCTGGGGCCCGACGTCGACGCCTTCGAGCGCGACGTCGCGGAGCGGGTCGGGGTCGGGCACGGCGTCGCCCTCAGTTCGGGCACATCGGCCCTGCACGTCGCTCTCGTCGCCTGGGGCGTGGGGCCGGGCGACGTCGTGCCCACGTCGTCGATGACCTTCGCCGCGACGGCGAACGCCATCGCATACACGGGCGCCGAGCCGTACTTCGTCGACTGTGACCCCGAGACCGGCAACATGGACCCCGGCCTGCTCGCCAGCGTTCTCGACGAGCTCATGGCCTCGGGCGAACGAGTGGGCGCGGTCGTGCCCGTCGACCTGCTCGGCAAGGCCGTCGACTACACCGCCATCACCGAGCTCACCGATCGACACGGCGTCCGACTGCTCGCCGACGCAGCGGAGTCGCTCGGCGCATCCCATCGAGGACGTGCCGCTGGGTCGTTCGGTGATGCGTCCGTGGTCTCTTTCAACGGCAACAAGATCATGACGACGTCGGGCGGCGGCATGTTGCTGACCGACGACGGCGACCTGGCACAGCGCGTGCGCTACCTGTCGACGCAGGCCCGACAGCCCGTCGCCCATTACGAGCACACCGAGATCGGCTACAACTACCGTCTCAGCAACCTCTTGGCGGCCCTTGGGCGCGCACAGCTGACCCGGCTCGACGAGATGATCGCCCGGCGCCGCGAGATGCGTGAGCTGTACGCCTCGGTCTTCGCCGGGGTCGAGGGTGTCGAGATCTTCGGTCGCGACGGAGACGAACTCGACAACGTCTGGCTGACGTCGATCCTCGTCGACCGTTCGGTCACCGGATGGGCGCCTGCCGATCTGTCGGCCTGGTTGGCCGTGGTGCAGATCGAGTCGCGACCGTTGTGGAAGCCCATGCACCTGCAGCCGGTCTTCGCGTCGGCTCGTGCGCGGGTGACGGGCGCCTCAGAGCGACTTTTCGAGCGCGGGCTGACGTTGCCGAGCGGTTCGGCTCTCGACGCCGGGCAGCGGGAACGCGTCCACGCCCGCATCCAGTCCTTCTTGGACGCCGCATGAAGGCAGGGCTCGCGGATCGAATCGCCAAGCGGGCGCTCGACGTCGCCGTCGCCGGTGTCGGGCTGCTCGTCACCGCCCCCGTCCAACTCGTGTTGGCCGCCGTCATCGCCCGACGCCTGGGGCGGCCGGTGCTGTTCGTCCAGGCGCGCCCGGGCAAGGGTGCCAAGGTATTCCACCTCGTCAAGTTCCGCACCATGTTGCCCGTCGACGAGTCTCGCGGCCTGGTGACGGACGAGGACCGCATGACCGCTTTCGGAGCCACCCTGCGCTCGACGAGCCTCGACGAACTGCCCACGTTGTGGAACGTCCTGCGGGGCGACATGAGCCTCGTCGGGCCGCGCCCCTTGCTCGTTCGCTATCTAGATCGTTACTCGCCCCGGCAAGCGCATCGCCACGATGTGCGCCCGGGCGTCACGGGCCTCGCTCAGATCAGCGGACGCAACGCCATCTCGTGGGACGCCAAGCTCGAGCTCGACGTCCAGTACGTCCAAACGAAATCCTTCGTCGGCGACCTGCGCATCCTGGCCCTCACGGCCATTAAGGTTGTCCGTCGTCAAGACATCACTGAAGCTGGTTCCGCAACGGTGAGCGAGTTTCACGGCTCGGGGTTCGGGTCATCATGACGACGAACCTCATTGTCGTAGGGGCTGGTGGCTTCGGTCGTGAAACCCTTGACGTTGTTGAAGCCATTGGACTTACCGAGCCCGGCAGAATCCGTTTGCTAGGCGTTGTCGACGATGCCCCGACAGACCAGAACGTCGGGCTTCTGACTGCTCGAGGCATTCCTCTGCTCGGCAAGCTCGATGTATTGATGACGCAGCCGCAGGAAGTCAGGTACCTCATCGGAATTGGTTCTCCGCCGGTGAGGGCAGCTGTCGCGGAACGTCTCGACAAATCGCAGCGCGATGCCTTCATTGCCATTCATCCCGCCGCAACGGTCGGCTCCATGAGCCGTATAGGGCCTGGATCGGTGATCTGTGCCGGCGCTCAGATCTCGACCAACGTCACCTTGGGTCGCCACACGCACGTCAATGCGGGCAGCCTCATCGGACATGACACCCGCCTGCAAGACTGGGTCTCGATCAATCCCGGCGCTGTGGTGAGCGGCGACGTGCACATTGGGCCCCGAACCCTCGTAGGCGCCAACGCGACGATCCTCCAGGGACTGTCCTTGGCACGGGATGTCGTTGTCGGTGCATCGGCCTGCGTCGTCCGCGACGTCCCGAGCGGCGTGACTGTAAAGGGTGTTCCGGCCCGATGACCGACCGATCACCAGCTATTGGTCGACGAAGCCTAGTTGCCTACGGCGCCGGCAAGGTCATTCCCGGGATTCTGCTCTTCTTGGCCGTTCCCCTTTGGACCAGAACTTTCGGATCCGAGCAATACGGCTTTTATTCAATCGCTTGGAGCGTCGCCCTTTTCTCGGGGTCCCTTTTCACTGGGTGGATTCGCCAGGCCCTTCTCAGGCATACGGGCAATGACGCTGCAACACTGCAGTCCTTGCCGCGCTGGACGATCCCGACTTCGAGCCTCTTTTCATCGTTGCCAGTCGCCGCTCTCGTCTTCCTACAGCTTCAGACCGTAGGAGACCCAGCTCCATTCGTCATCTCAGCAATTTTTTTCGCGGTGATCAACTCGACATATACCGTATACCAGGCGGCAGCCCAGCGAGAAGGCCGTTCAGGGACGTACACGCTCGCTGAGGTCTTCAGGGTTGGCGTGGCCGTTCTAGCCAGTCTTCTCATTCACGCCTCGGGAGGTGTCGAGGGCGGAACATCCATTCTGATCGGTTTCTGCCTAAGCACATCGGGCGCAATGGGCCTGCTCAGGTGGCGACGCACAGCCGCCCCTGCCCGTTTGACTCGCACGCGGGAGACCCCAACAGGCCATGTAGCCCTGGCGACATTCTGGCGCTACGGCTGGCCCATGGCGATCTGGCTGGCAGCGTCTTCGCTTCTGCTGTATCAAGACCGAGTCATCATTGGATCGATTCTAGGCGCTTCAGCGGCCGGAGAATACGCTGCCGCCTCGGACGTAATCGTCCGGGGATTCGCCATGGTGAGCTTTCCTCTAACCATGGTCAGTCACCCACTCATCATGGGCGCCTGGAACCGCGGAGAGGCGGCAACCGCGATAGAAATTAATCGCACCTTCAAGCGATATTTGATATGGATTTCAATCATCATCGTCGTCGCTGGCTGCGCGTTCGGTCGGGTGCTGCTTGAGCTGATCCTAGGAATACGCATCAACGACCCCCTTCTTGTTCCATTGCTACTTGTCGGAGCCGCTCTTTGGCAGCTCGGTTTGATGACACATAAAGAGCTTGAAGTCGAGAACAGGACCCGGCTCATGGCAATTTTGATCGTCTCAATCTCAGTGCTTAGCGCCATCGCGAACGTCCTATTTACGGGCCGGGCAGGCGTCGTCGGGCCCGCCGCGGTCTTCGCCTCTGGCGCGGCGGCATACACATTGACCACGCACTGCCTCGGTACTCGCCTTCGGAGAGGGAGCCAGCTTGTCTAGCCCTGCTATTTCAATCATCGCCGTTTCTTACTTCGGATCAGCTGATGCGGGACTCCTTGTCGATTCGGTTCTCACTCAGGACTTCGACAGCTGGCGTCTATTCATTGTCGACAATTCTGGAAGTGACGACGAACAGCAAAGCCTGCTGCTTATATCGAGCCGAGACCGAAGAATCGAGATCGTCTCGCCAGGTAGCAACCTCGGCTACTTCGGTGCGGCCCAATACGCCTTTGACAGGATGAAGGGGACGGAGGACGTCGTCGTAATGAACACCGACATCGTCTTCGGGAGTCCCACAGTTCTTCGGCAGCTCAGAGACGAATCGATCAGCCGACAAAGCGTCGGGGTGCTAGCACCTGCCATTATGAGCGATCGGACGAACAGTGATCAAAATCCGCATCTAGTCTCGCGACCCTCGGTGCGGGCAGCAACTAGAAGACGCTGGGCAACGGCCACGCCTTGGCTCGCTCAAATGGCTCTGTTCGTTTCATCTGCGAGAAAACGGCGCAAACCATCCTCGCGAACTACCCCCAAGGAGCCGAGAACCATATATGCGGCCCACGGGTCCTTTATGTACCTCACGCGGAGGTTTTTCGAAACATCAGGCGATTTCCGTCATCCACTTTTTCTATTTGGCGAGGAAGTCTATATCGCCGAGCACGCCCGCAAAGTCGGCCTCAAGACCGTCCACATCCCAGCCATAACAATGAGACATGTCGAGCACGGCACGATGGGAATCCGACGGTCCCGGTCTCTTCTTCGTATGTCAGGAGAAGCGACGCGATTTGCACTGCAGGCGGCCAAGAATGCAAATAAGGCTGCCGGCAATTAAAATAAGATTCTTGCAATCCACGCTCTCGTTTCATATCCACTATGCAACTACGTAATTGCACTAAGTTTCTTAACGACAAGGATCGACCCCATGGAACGCGAACTGAACGCTCGGTCCTTGGCTCGGGTTTTCAACCCGAAAGCCAACTCGCTAAACGCGATCCGTTTGGCCCTGGCAACGGTCGTTATTTTGTCCCATTCGTGGCCCGTCACTGGCGCCGGAGAGGATCCTTTACTAGGCGGCCAGGATTGGGGCGATTGGGCAGTAGGCGGCTTCTTTGCAATATCTGGTTACCTGATAACCGCCAGTCGCGATTCCACCGCGCAACTCCGGGTCTTCGCATGGAAACGATTCCTGAGAATATATCCAGGTTTTTTCTGTGCCTTGCTTGCCGTTGCATTTATCGCAGCTCCCCTTTCGACGGTGTTCACGGGTGAACCTTGGCGGGCCACAGACTCCTTTACCTACGTGTGGCGAAACCTGACACTGCTCATAACCACTCCCGGTATCGGGTCGACCCTTACAGACTCGCCCGTGGCAAACTCTTGGAACAATCCCCTCTGGACCCTCGCTTACGAAACGGCCTGTTACGCTCTCATCGGGGTAACTTTCACGGTCATTCCACCTAAATTGCGACTTGCTACGGTGATAGTGACTGGCGTCGCATGCTCGATCTTCCTAGTTCTAGCTTCGGGCGGCCTTATATCCATACCCGTTGTCGTCATAAAGGGCTTACAACTTGGCTCATACTTCGCTGCCGGCGCCTTCCTCTACCTAGGCCGGTCGAGGATTACCATGCGTTGGCCCCTCCTTCTTCCCGTCGCAGTCTTCCTCGGAATCACAATCGTACTCAAAATAGACGCGATCTTTGCCCCCCTTCCATTGGCGCTGCTGCTCATGTGGACTGGAGTCAAGCTGCCGCTCCAGTGGCTTGGCGCCCGCAACGACCTCAGTTACGGCACGTACATCTACGGCTTTCCCGTTCAGCAGTTGATCCATATCGCTCTGCCATCAATCAACGAGCCTCTTCTATTTGCCCTTATGTCTGTCGTGTTGACCATTCCCCTCGCGTGGCTGTCGTATCGTTTCGTCGAGCGGCCAGCATTAAAGTATAAAACTTTACGGATTACCCGACTCAGAGAGAAAGCTGGCTAACTCCGCCCATGCCGTCGACTGAAAAAGGTAGTGGAATGAAGTCGTCGTTCGAGCCATTCAAAGCCGCAGCTGCATCGTAGCTGTCGGTCTAAATACGCGAATCAAGAAATCATGGGCAGTGACTACCACAGGTCAGCAATCGGAGCCAGAAATCAAATGCATGAACTATTCGGCAGTTTAAATCACGTCTCATAGGATGAACATTATGGGTTCTAATAGAAACCAATACCGCATGGCGGGCAACCGCACGGCGGGCAGCCGCACCGCGGCTTTTCTTCTGTTCGCCTTTGTGCTCGTAGTTGCCATCAGCCCCAGGATTCGCTTAATTGGCGGTGAGACGACAGCAGACATACGTCTCCAAGACCTGCTCCTTATCCCGGTAGTGGCGTACCTGTTCATCGCCCGGCGCAAAGACTCTTCTCGCCCTATTAGAGCGGTGACGCGTTGGCTTGTCCCCGTTGTCGCTCTCCTCGCCGGCTTGGTTACGGCTGCGTCCATCATCCTCATGCCCGAAATTTCGCTAGTTCGCCGAGTAGCCTTTTACGGGCGGGGCATGGAGCTCTTCGTTATAGCTGCTTCGATCGCTGGCCTGTGGCTTCGGGCTGACGAGCGAGCGTTGCCATCACTATCGCGGTCCGTTTATGTGGGTGCAGGACTGAACATGATTTGGGTGGCATACCAATTCGCAACCGGCACGGTCGGGACGTTGCTCGGCAACGCAGTGAGTGAAACTGTGGAGTCTTACGGGCCGAAACTCGTTGGTGAACCGTCCGCCTTCGGAACTGGACAATATTTTGCTGCGGTCGCAGCATTTGGCATCGCGCAACTTCGCGTTCGGGCCGGCAACCGTCCTGGGGCCATTGCGCTGCTTGCCGTTGGTGCCCTGGGAGCCTACCTTGCCAACTCCCGCATCAGTCTTGGCGCAATTCTACTGGCGGCGCTGCTACTTTTCGTTCTTGGCCGGGGACGCGCCCTCTTGAACCCTTTCGCAGTCACCATCACCGCACTCATAGGCGCGGTTGGGGCCTTACTTATCATTCCGCACTTGTCCGGTCGTCTCAGCGCCAACGGTATTGAGGCCGGCGTCGGTGTTCGCGCCAACGGCATCTGGGACGTAGCTTGGAGAGCTTCTCTTCAAAACCCTCTTCTCGGAGTCGGACCTGGCGGACTCGTCGCCCCTTTACCGATCGAGGCCCATAATATCTATATAAGGGCAGTTGCTGACTACGGCCTCATAGTTGGACCGTTATTCATCACGGTCTTTGTAGTTGCACTCGTAGTAGCCCTTCGACAACTTCGAGAGCCAGGCGTACCAGACACCATCGCTGTCGTAAGCAACTGGGCATTCTTTGTTCTGCTCTCCGTTTTGGTTTCTGGAACGGTCCAGGACGCACTCACCGGCGTAATGTCGTCCCACCTCGCAGCGATCGCGTTCGGTGTCTTCGCAGCGGCATCCGTCTCGCGACATCGTGACCCAGCAATACCGAACGTGCGGCAACAGCGACGCGGGCGCGTGCTGAACCAACACTGGAACCATGCCAGTTGCGCGCCTTGCCTCGCTCGAGACCACCACCAAGCCAAGGCGCACGAATAGACATTCCTGTTCAGGCAGAAACCTGGGTAAAACAACGACTAGAACGGGCTTACGCCAGCACCGGAGTCCGCGTCTCGGAAGGTTCTTGCACCCCTGCCAAGTCTCCGACGCGAATACTTTTCCCTGATCGGGAGAGATAAAGCTTGTCATCATCCGTCCTACGCTCAGTTATCTGGGCGAGCGACAGCTGGTTGGCCTGGTCGACTGAGAACGGTCGAAGCACGAGGTCGTCGTGCATTGGCGGTCCGGTCTTGCTTGTCAGCCCGGGCTCTTTGGCAAGCAGGGGATAGTGTCCCTGAACCGAACGGAATACCCACATTTGTGGCCCAAATGCTGTGACACGATGGTCGGCGATTCCGTCGGACACCAACTAGTATCCGGGCTCGGACTCGGAAGACGGATGTTTCACGCCAGGTTTGTCAGGCAGGTGTTGTACGAGTCCCATTGCGAGTCGGGGACTCGGCGCGACGTGTTGTATATCGGGGACGAGGAACCTGAGCGCGCATCACCCTGCCAGTAGCCGCTGGCGGGAGGTTTCCGAAACTACTTTCACGGGGACCCCTCAGGGCCAAGGCCCCGAACCAGCAGGTAGACCATTTTGGGGCGGCTCCCCGGCGGAAAGCTCCGGGCCCACCGAAGACGCTCGTACTCCTGCTCAAGCAACTAACGGCGCTGTTCCGGATCACGACGCTCCGCTGCGTCGGCCTGCTTCGGACCAGGCACCGCATTCTCTTCTCCCCCGGCACGCTTGAGCCAATTGGTCGGCATGCCCGCGCTGAACCCGAACTCTCGCGCGAATAAACGGGCAGCGCATCATGCTTCGGCGCGAGGTGAACAAAGGCCTGCCGAAAGTTTTACATCGAGGATGCGGACCCGGACGCCATCCCTGTAGGCGGGCTAAATCCTCATAAGCTAGATGATTTAGGAGCCTCAGCAGGGTTTCCTCACTAAGGATGAACATTGACCGGCAACTCCACCACTTGCACGCTGGTGCCGGCCCAAGAACGCGACAAGACCACCGGCTGTGCCGTCGTCAAGGATTTGTCACAATATCAACGAATGATCGCGATAAAACTTCCAATGAGTATTTTTCGATTGCAAGTTTGAAAGCGGCTTCTCCTGCCCGCTTGATCGAAGCTTCATCTTCCAATATTCCATCGAGTTGTTCGACCGCCTTACGGGCGTTGCGCGAAAGCTCCCACCCAGCTCCGCGCTCGTGGAGGACGTCTGCTTGCCATCCGCCATGGTTCACCAGCATGGGGCGTCCTGAAGCCAACGTGTCGAAGAACTTGTTCGCACTGTTGTGCTCAAGGGCCTCGACGTCGATCACCCACGAACTGCCAAAGGTCGCACGAGCCAACAGCCCAGGCAACGCGGCCTTCGGCACGGGAGGAAGCGCGAAGAAGCTCTTGTTCAGGACGCCATAGCGACGCGCGTACTGGATGACCTCGTCAAATTGGACCCCCGTGCCCACGGCCACGAATGCGATGTCTGACTCTTGCCGAACCGCCTCGATCGCGAGATCTACCATGTAGTGAAGACCATTGACCCGCCCGAAGGTACCGCAATACAGGGCAATTGGACGTCGGCCTAGGGCTGGAATGTCGTCCAAGACCGTCTTTTGAGCTGAGTCGACCGCCTGGAAAGTCTCGATGTCGGCGATGTTGGGGACTACCGCGAGTTTCTGCCGCTCGCCACCTGCTCGGGCAACCCCATCGGCCATGCCATGAGACAGGGCGATGATCCGGTCAGCGCGATCGTACGTCCGTCGCTCGAGCCAACGGGCCGCCCTAACCATGAAGGGATTCTTCAAATAGCCCATGGCAATCGGTACCTCGGGCCAGAGATCCCGTACCTCGAATACAAATCGCGCGTGTCGTCGACCGGCGACTGCCCACATGGCTGGTATCGCGATCGTCAGCGGCGTGCTCGTGGCAACCACGACATCGGCCCGCAATCGCCGAGCAAGCTTGGCGGAAGAAAGAGCGAAGTGAATGAAGGCGACGACGCGTCTCGATACGCCCATGGTGTTGTCGTAAGCCACGGCAATCCTATGAACGTCGATCCCGTCAACGACCTCATGGCTCGTGCCCAGACGGCCTGCGGGAGCGGTGTCGGATGTGACGACATGAACGTCGTGACCGCGCGACGTGAGCGCTCTTGCAAAGTGATATGAACGGACTCCACCGTTTTCTTTCGGCGTCTTGAAATACTGGTGCAGATAAACGATCTTCATGTGTCAGAGCGTCTCGATGTTGCGGCCGGCAACGACGTGGCGGGCATCGAAGACGGGCACGTGCGACGAGGTCAAGGCTTCGAGATCGACATCGGCATGATTTGTCAGCACGATGACGAGATCCGCACCATCCTGGGCATCCGCTAGCGAGTCCACACGGACCACTCCGGACGGCCAGCGGTGTTCCTCGACGTGTGAATCTAGCCCCCGAATTTCAGCGCCCAATTCGTCCAGCAATTCAATGACTCGGGCTGACGGGGCTTCTCGGATGTCACCCGTGTTCGGTTTGTACGCAAGCCCGACGAGCGAGATGCGCGCGCCCCGAACCGCCTTTGAGCGGTCATTCAACATTGTCATGGCTCGCTGCACGACGTAGTCGGGCATGTGGTCGTTCACGTCATTCGCCAATTCGACGAAGCGAAAGCTTTTGCCCAGCTGCTTGCGCACCTGCCACGACAAGTAGCTTGGGTCCACAGGCAGGCAGTGTCCACCCACGCCGGGCCCCGGGGTGAACTTCATGAAGCCGAAGGGCTTGGATGACGCCGCCTCGATACTTTCCCAGACGTCTACCCCCAGCTGGTGGGCGAAGATCGCGAGCTCGTTCACCAGCGCGATGTTGACATGGCGGAAGGTGTTCTCGAGCAACTTCGTCAGCTCAGCTTCCTTGGTGCCCGATACAGGCACTGTTGTCTCGACGAGCTCGTCGTAAAAACCTTGCACTCTCAGCAGCGAAGCCGCGTCCATGCCCGAGACGACCTTGGGCGTCTCGCGAAAGCCCCACGTCTTGTTGCCGGGGTCAATGCGCTCCGGGCTATAGCCCACGAAAAAATCAACGCCAGCGGTCAGACCCGACCCAGCTTCGAGGATCGGCACGAGCAGTTCGTCGGTTGTGCCGGGGTAGGTGGTTGACTCCAGCACAACAGTGGTCCCAATGCGCACGTAGGGGGCCAACGACGCGGCCGACTGCTCGATGAAGCTCAAGTCCGGCAGTGAGTCGCGCAGTGGGGTCGGCACGGTGATGACCGCGACGTCAAAACCTTCGGTGTCGCTGTAGTCCATGGTCGCGAGGTACCGACCGCTTGCAGCCGCCTCAGCGAGGGCTTCGTCCGAGATGTCGTCGACGTACGACGAGCCGGACTTGAGCAGCCCGATGCGGTTGCTGTCGAGATCGATGCCCACAACGTCATGGCCGACCTCTACGGACCTCATGGCGACGGGCAGCCCGACGTAACCCTGACCTACGACGACTGTCTTCATTGATTGTTTGCTCTCTGTAGAGGCAGCTACGCGGGTACAGCTGCGCAGACGCGGGTTGAGGGTTGAGGGTTAGGCGTTCGGGGTTGAGGCGCCCACATCTGTTTGCGCTACTGGGCGACTGGCAGGGTGTTCAACGAGTCATTGGCCAGCGCGGCCCTAACGGCGTCGAGGCCGGGTTGGTCGACGTTAACGATCGACTGACCGCCGACCGAGCCGGTGCCGGCCGTCGGGACGGTGAAGAAGTGCAGGCTCGACGGGTTGATCGACCGCAGGCTGGCGCCGAGAGACGCGATCGTGCCGACGTCGAACTCTTTGTCGACGGTCAGGTACGGCGACATGGCCGTCACGAAGGCCGACACCTTGCCCGGGTCGGTCAACGTCGATCGGCTCAGAACGGTGTTCGCCAGACCCTTGACAAACGCCTGCTGGTTCTTGACGCGCGTGAAGTCGGCGTCGGCGAACGCGTAGCGCTCACGAACGAAGGCAAGAGCAGCGTCACCCTCAAGTTTGTTCGCGCCGGCCACGTACGAGAACTGACCCGCGCTGAACGCCTGCGGCGAGAACACGTCGACCCCGCCCAGCGCCGTCGTCATGCCCTTGAAGCCCTCGAAGTCGATGATGGCCACGTGGTCGATGCGGACGCCGAGCAGCTGCTCGACCGTCTGGACTGTCAGGGGTGAACCGCCGTAGGCGAAGGCGGCGTTGATCTTGTTCGAGCCGTGGCCGGGGATCGGCACGTAGAGGTCGCGCATGATCGACATCACGTAGACGTTCTCGCGGTCGGCGTCGACGTGCACGAGCATCATCGAGTCGGTCCGCTGGTCCGACGACGACGGATCGTCGATGGTCGTCGCGTCGGCCCGGGAGTCCGAACCCATCAACAGGATGTTCATCGCCCCGTCGGGTGCCGGCGCCGGACGCGTCGACTCCTCGGGGAAGGCCTGCTCGATCTTCGTCGCGTTGTCGTTGAACGAGTTCGCCAGCCGGGACGCGTAGACGCCGCCCACGACCCCGACGATCACGATGACCCCCACCAGCACCGACGCCAGCGTGATCAGAGCGATGACCGGCTTCGAACGACGCCGCCCGCGCTTCTTCTCCGGCGTCGGCTCGCCACCGTCGCCCTCGTCCGGCGTCAGCGTGAAGATGTCGCTCATGCGGCTCGCTCCCCTAGCACTCGGTCACGGATCTCGGCCACAGCGCACCTGACTATAACAAGGAGCCGACGATTCCTCGCCGGACTCCCCCGCCCCGGACGACGGCCTCCCTCACCCGACCAACTCGTTCGCGGTACGCAACACCCGTTGCGCGACGAACTCCTCCCCCACGCCCACCACCTCGGACGCCACCGTGAACACGGCCGCCTCGCCCGGCAGCAGCGTCACGAGCATCTCGTCCACCGTCGCGGCAGGGTCGACCTTGTCGACGAGCAGGGCCAGGTCGCGTACGAGCGAACCCGCCGTCACCTCGACCCGGTAGCCCGATCCCTCGGCCAGCGCGGTCACCGACGTCGACAGCGACGCCGCGGCGAGCGCCGAGTCCCGCGGCTCGACCGGGAACCACAGCCCGCGGGCCACCCCGTCCACCGACGCCACGAGCAGCTCCGACTCCGGAGCGCCGAACGCCGCCACGGCCGGGGGCACCGGCACGGTCACCGTGTCGCGGGCCGCCACCGTGAGCGACACCTGCTCCGAGGCGAGGACGCGACCGTCGTACGCGACGCGACGCACCGTGAGCGGGCCGGCCAGCGCCTCCTCGGTGTCGTTGACCACGACCACCGCGAGGCCGCCGTCCCGGGGCTGGATCGTCACGAGCCGGTCGGCGAACGCGTGCCGCATCGCGTAGAGCAGCGGCTTGCGCTGCCCGTCGCCGTCGACGGCGGCCCACGACGTCACCGGCCAGCAGTCGTTGATCTGCCACACCACGGCTCCCCTGCACCGCGGGGCGTGCGAGCGGAAGTGCTCGAGCGCCACCTGCACCGCGTTCGCCTGGTTCAGCTGCATCGCCCAGTGCCACGCCTCGATCTCGTCGGGCAGCCGGTAGTGCGCCAGCAGGCCGTCGGTCAGCTTGTCGTTGCCCTGCATGGCCTTCTGGTGCACGATCATGCCGGGCGACTCGGGCGTCAGCGGCTCGTCGTGGATCGCCCGGGTCATCGCCGACCAGGTGGGCGGCCCCTGCCAGCCGAACTCGGCCACGAAGCGCGGCACGACGTCGCGGTACGTCGGGTAGTCCTTGCGGTTCCACTGCTCCCACAGGTGGACCGACCCGTGGTCGGGGTCGCTCTGCGCCACGTCGAGGCTGCCCGACCAGGGGCTGCCCGCTGCGTACGGACGCCCCGGGTCGAGCTCGCCCACCAGCGCCGGCAGCAGGTCGAGGTAGTAGCCCAGCCCCCAGGTCGCCCCGTCGAGCCGGCGCTCCCAGCCCCACTCGTCGTGGCCCCAGATGTTCTCGTTGTTGCCCGTCCACAGCACCAGGCTCGGGTGGGTCATGAGCCGCGTCACGTTGTCGCGCACCTCGGCCTCGACCTCGCCGCGCAGCGGGTCCTCCTCCGCGTAGGCGGCACAGGCGAAGAGGAAGTCCTGCCAGGTGAGCATGCCGCGCTCGTCACACAGCTCGTAGAAGTCGTCGGACTCGAAGATGCCGCCACCCCACACCCGCAGCAGGTTCACGTTGCCGAACTCGGCCTGCTCGATGCGCTCCCGGTAGCGGTCGCGTCCGATGCGGTGCGGGAACGCGTCGTCGGGGATACAGTTCGCCCCCTTGATCCACAGCGGCTCACCGTTCACCACCACCGTGAAGCTCGTGCCGATGTCGTCGGGCTCGACCCGCACCTCGACGGTGCGGAACCCGATCCGCGACGACCACTCGTCGAGCACGTCGCCGGCCGTCTCCCCGTCAGCCGAGGAGGCGCGGGTCCCGTCGACCCCGTCGCCGTCATCCCCCGAGGAGGCGCGGCCCGCGTCCCCGTCCCCTCC
>NZ_LR733392.1:704833-844388 GCF_902506305.1 Frigoribacterium sp. 9N | reverse complement strand
CCCCTCCCCCGGTCACCGAGACCCTCACGTCGTACAGCGGCTGCCCGCCGTGACCCCGCGGCCACCACAGCTCGGGGTCGTCGACGACCACCTGCACGACCGTGGAGTCCGCGCCCGGCTCGACCCGCGCCTCCTGCGTGACGGCGCCGACGGTCGCCCGGACGGTCACCGGCTCCGCCGCCGCCCCGGCCGAGGCCCCCGCCCGCTCGAGGTCGACGTGCACGTCGACGACGCCCCGCGACCCGTCGACCGTCACCACCGGTCTGACCGACGCCAGCCGCACCGACGACCACGACTCGAGCGTCACCGGCTTCCAGATGCCCGAGGTCGCCGTGTCGAGCCCCCAGTCCCAGCCGAAGCTGCACGCCATCTTGCGGATCGCGTTGTAGGGGTGGTGGTTCACGTGCGGCCGGTAGCCGAGCGCCAGGCTCTGCGCGTCGGCGTAGGCCACGGGCGACCCGAAGCGCACCTCGAGGTCGTTCGACCCCTCGCGGAGCCGTCCGTCGACCCCGACCCGGTAGGTGCGGTGCTGGTTGCGCGTCTCGGCCACGACCTCGCCGTTGAGCAACACGGTGGCCACGGTGTCGAGGCCCGCGAAGACCAGCTCGTGACGGTCGTGCCCGTCGGGCCGCCAGTCGAAGGTCGTCGCGTACGACCAGTCGGCCTGACCGATCCAGGCGAGCAGGTGCTCGTTCGCGTCCAGGTACGGGTCGACGATCAGGCCGGCCGCCAGCAGGTCGGTGTGCACCGTGCCCGGGACGGTCGCGGGCACGTCGACGGCCGCGATCTCGGGAGGCACGGGGCCCGCGGTGCTGCGCAGGCTCCAGCCGGTGTGCAGGGGGCGGACGGCGCGCTGCGTCGCGCGGGTCGTGGTGCCGGTGGTGATGGGGCCGGTGGTGGTGTCGGTGGTGCTCATGTCGCTCCCAGCGATCGAGGGTGTGGCGTGGAGTCGGGCGAGGGTCAGGCGCGGGCGGCGCGCCGCTCGGCGATGCGCTTCTCGGGGTCGGGCGCGGCCTCGGCGAGCTGCTGCGTGTAGGGGTGCTGCGGGTTCAGGATGACCTCGTCGGGGGTCCCGCGCTCGACCACCTGCCCCTTGTACATCACGAGGATCTCGTCCGAGAAGTGGCGGGCCGTCGCCAGGTCGTGCGTGATGTAGAGCACGCCGAGGTCCTCCTGCCGCTGCAGGTCGGCCAGCAGGTTGAGCACCCCGAGCCGGATCGACACGTCGAGCATCGAGACCGGCTCGTCCGCGATCAGGATGCGCGGCTCGGGCGCCAGGGCCCGGGCGATCGCCACGCGCTGCCGCTGCCCGCCCGACAGCTCGTGCGGTCGACGCGCGGCGACGTCGGCGGCCGGGCCGAGCTGTACCCGCCCGAGCAGCTCGCGCACCTTCTCGTCGACCGTCGAGCGGGTCGCCTTGCCGTGCAGCAGCAGCGGCCGCGCCAGGTGGTGCCCGATCGAGTGGAACGGGTTGAGCGAGGCGAACGGGTCCTGGAAGACCATCTGCACGTCGCTCCGGTAGCGACGGAGGGCCTCGCCGTGCCGGGGCGCGACCGCGCCGTCGAGCACGATCGAGCCGCTCGTCGGCCGTTCGAGCTGCAGCAGCATCTTGGCGATGGTCGACTTGCCGCTGCCGCTCTCGCCGACCAGGGCCACCGTCCTGCCGGCCTCCAGCGTGAAGCTGACGTCGTCCACCGCACGCAGGCGACCCTTCTCACCCCGGCCCCCGCGCACCCGGTAGTCCTTGACGACGTTCCGGAACTCGAGCGTGCTCACGCCGCGCCTCCTGTGCTCGTGGCGACGGACGTCGCCCGTTCGTGCCCCGAGGAGGCGCGGGTCGCGCCGTCTCCGGCCGTCTCGTCGACCCCGCTGCGGATGAACGCCCCGCGGTCGCCCGTGAGGCTCGGGAACGACCCGAGCAGCTTCTTCGTGTACTCGTGCTGCGGGTTCGTGTAGAGCTCGGTGGACTCCCCGATCTCGACGATCTCGCCCGCGCGCATCACGGCGATGCGGTCGCTGATCTCGAGCAGCAACGGCAGGTCGTGCGTGATGAAGATGACCGCGAAGCCCAACTCGTCTCGCAACCGCCCGATCTCGCGCAGGATCTCGCGCTGCACCACGACGTCGAGGGCGGTGGTCGGCTCGTCCATGATCATCATCTGCGGGCCGAGGGCGAGCGCCATCGCGATCATCACGCGCTGGCGCATGCCGCCCGAGAGCTCGTGCGGATACGACCGGAGCCGGTTGCGGTCGACCCCGACGGTCTCGAGCAGCTTGCCCGCCCGCTCGACGCGGTCGGCCTTCTTCCAGTACGGCCGGTGGGTCTTGAAGACGTCCTCGAGCTGCGCCTGGATCGTCGTCACCGGGTTGAGCGCGTTCATCGCCCCCTGGAACACCATCGACAGCTTGTCCCAGCGGAACGCCCGCAACGCCTTGTCGTCGAGCTCGGGCAGCAGGATGTCGGCGCCCTCGGCGTCGTGGAAGACCACCCGACCGCCCGTGATCACGGCCGGCGCCCCGAGCAGCCGGTTGATGCCGTAGGCGAGCGTCGTCTTGCCGCAGCCCGACTCGCCCGCCAGCCCGAGGATCTCGCCCCGGGCCAGCTCGAAGCTGACGTTCTTGACGGCGTGCACGGGGTGCTCGACGGCGTAGTCGACGCTGAAGTCCTCGACGGTCAGGACGGTGCTCATGCGGTGGCCCCCTCGGTGGTGCCGGCGGCGGCCTCGGCCCGCGCCAGTCGCTTGCGGTCGGCCCGGCTGACGCCGGCCCGGGTCTGGTCGCGCAGCTTCGGGTTGATGATCTCGTCGATGGCGAAGTTCATCAGCGACAGCGCGCACCCCAGCAGCGCGATCATCAGCCCCGGCGGCACGAACCACCACCAGGCGCCGAGTCGCAGCGCGAGCCCGTTCTGCGCGAAGTAGAGCATCGAGCCCCAGGTGAACTGGCCCGAGACGCCGAGCCCCAGGAACGACAGTCCCGCCTCGGCGAGGATCGCGAAGATCACCGCGAACAAGAACTGGCTGGCCAGCACGGGCAGCACGTTGGGCAGGATCTCGACGGCGACGATGCGCCAGGTCTTCTCGCCCGACACCCGCGACGCGGCGACGTAGTCGCGCGAGCGCAGGCTCAGCGTGATGGCGCGCAGCACCCGGGCGCTGGCCGCCCAGCTCGTGATGACGATCACGAAGGCGATCACCACGAGGCCCTTCTGCGGCACGTAGCTCGACACGATGATGGCGAGCGGCAGGCCGGGGATGACCAGCACGACGTTCGAGAAAAGCGAGAACGCCTCGTCGACGAACCCGCCGACGTAGGTGCCGATCACGCCGAAGACGATGGCCAACGCCATCGCGACGACGCCGACCAGCACGCCGATCAGCAGCGAGCCGCGGGTCGCGTAGGCCAGCTGGGCGAAGACGTCCTGCCCGGTCTGCGTGGTGCCGAGCAGGTGCTCCCCGCTCGGGGCGCTCAGGCCGACGTCGCTGATGGCCTGCGGGTTCTGGACGACGAACGGGAAGACCAGGCCGAACAGGGCGATGGCGGCGATCATGCCCGCCCCCACCCAGAGCTTGGGCGTCACGTGCGGGAAGACCCGCTTGAGGCCCTTCCGGCCGGTGCCCGCGCCGCTGTCGCCGGTGGGCGAGTTCGGGTCGGCGAGCTGGCCGAGGTCGATCGTGGACATGCTCGTCGTCCTAACGCTTGGCGCGCGTGCGCGGGTCGATGAAGCCGTACATCAGGTCGACGATGAAGTTCGTCCCCAGCACGGCGAGGGTGATGACCAGGAAGATGCCCTGCATCAGCGCGTAGTCGTTGTTCTGCGTCGCCGTGAAGAGCGCGTTGCCGATGCCCGGGTACGAGAACACCTGCTCGGTCACGATGGAGCCCGACACGACGAACCCGAGCGAGATCGCGAAGCCCGCGAACTGCGGCAGCACCGCGTTGCGGGCCGCATAGCTCTGGCGGATGCGCATCGGCGACAGGCCCTTGGCCTCGGCGGTGACGATGTAGTCCTCGCTGAGGGTCGACACCATCATGTTGCGCATGCCGAGCAGCCAGCCGCCGACCGACGAGATGATGATCGTCAACGCCGGCAGCGTGCCGTAGAGCACCGCGCTCTGGACGAACGTCCAGTTGAGCCCCGGCGTCGCCTCGTACACGTTGTAGCCGCCCGACAGCGGGAACACCCGCAGGACGCTGCCGAACACGTACAACAGGATGAGCGCGAGCCAGAAGTACGGCACCGCCTGGAACATCGTCGTCACCGGGATGAAGTTGTCCAGCACCGAACCGCGCTTCCACCCTGCGAGGGTCCCGAGCCCCACCCCGAAGACGAACGACAGGATCGTCGCGATGCCGATCAGGGCGATCGTCCACGGGATGGCCTGGCCGATGATGGTCGACACCCCGGCCGGGAAGTACGACACCGAGATGCCGAGGTCCCCCCGGGCCAGGTTGCCGAGGTACTGCACGTACTGCGAGAACAGGGGTTCGTCCGAGTCGGAACCGAGAAGGAGGCGCAGGCTGGTCACGGTCGCCTCGCTGACCGGTCCCTTCTGCTGCATCTTGGCCAGCAGGATGTCCACCGGGTCACCGGGCAGCAACCGCGGGATGAAGAAGTTCAGCGTCAGGGCCGCGAACAACGCGACCGCGTAGAAGCCGACCTTCTGCGCGACGTACCTCATCCGCGCCTCCTGACCTTCTCGGTCCCGACCACGATCACTTGAGCTTCAGGTTCAGGACGGTCTGGGCGTTGTCCCAGGTCTTCCACGTCGCCGGGAAGTTCTCGGTGTCGTCGTCGCCCGTGGGCCAGCCGGTCACCTTCGCGCTGTTGAACTCGGTGAGCGTGGACTGCAGCAGCACGGGGATGTACGGCATGTCCGCCACGATCTCCTTCTGGATCGTGAAGTACTGCTCGGTCTTCGCCGCGACGTCGTCGGTCTGCTCGGCCGCGACGATCGCGGCGTCGACGGTCGGGTTCGAGTAGCGGGCGAAGTTGTTGATCGCCTGCTCGCCCACCGGCGAGGTCGTCGTCGAGTCGAAGTTGCCGTTGTAGAGGTAGTACGGGTCGGTCGACGGGCCCTGGCCGAGCGAGTCCATCGTCAGCTGGAACTGCCCGTTGTTGCGGGCGGCGACCCACTCGTTGTACGACTTGGCGCTCTGCGTGATCTCGATGCCGACCGCGCGCAGCTGCTCGGCCATGGCGTCGATCGCCGCGATGTAGTCCGAGTAGCCGGTGACGACCTGGATCTCGAGCTGCAGCTTCTGGCCGTCCTTGGCGTAGATGCCGTCCGAGCCCTTCGCGTAGCCGGCCGACTGCAGGAGCGCGTCGGCGCCCTCGGTGTCGGCCGTCATCGGCGTCTCCTTCTCGACGTCGGGGCTGATGTAGTCGTCGTCACGACCGAGGGTCATGAAGGTCGGCGAGATCTGCTTGTTCGTGCCCGAGAAGGCCAGGTCGTTCAGCTGGTCGCGGTTCATCGCCTTGTAGATCGCCTGGCGCACGGCCGGATCGGTCTGCGGGCCCGTGCAGCCGAGGTCGGCGTTCGAGCAGGTCATCAACGTGATCTGCTGCAGCGGGGTGGCGACGTAGCTGACGTCGGGGTTGCTGCCGAGCACCTTGTCGGCCTCGGGGATGAAGATGCTCGACCAGTCGAGGTCGCCGCCGACGATCGCGTCGGTGGCCGAGGTGTTGTTCGCCAGGGCGATGTACCGGATGCTCTTTACCTCGGGCTTGCCCGACTGCCAGTAGTTCGGGTTCGCCTTGTAGACGTAGCTCTGCGGGGTGAAGGTGTCGAGCATGTACGGCCCGGTGCCGATCGGCTTCTCGACCGGGTCGGTCGCGATGTCGGACAGCTTCGAGAAGACGTGCTCGGGCACGATCGCGGCCTGGCCGAGGATGTCCGGGCCCTTGACGAACGAGGTGTCGGCGAAGGTGAAGACCACCGTGTCGTCGTCCGTGGCCTCGACGGTGCCCTCGAAGCCGACGCGGTTCAGCTCGGGCTTGTCGAGCATCGTCTGGAACGTGTACGCGACGTCGTCCGCCGTGAAGTCCTCGCCGTCGCTCCACTGCACGCCGGTGCGCAGGTCGACGGTCAGCTCGGTGCCGTCGTCGTTCCACTCGTACTCCTCGCCCAGCATGGGCTTGGGGTCGGTGCCGGTGAGCACGTTGTAGTAGAAGAGCTGCTCGTAGAGCAGGCCCTGCGAGGTGCTGTCGGCCGTGGCCGAGAACGGGTTGAAGTTGGCCGTGAGGTCGCCCGCCGGGCCCGTGTTGGCGGTGATGCCGCCTTCGTCGCCGCCGCTCGAGGCGGTGCACCCGGTGAGCGCGAGGCCCGCGGCGGTCGCGAGTGCGATCGCACCGAACCCGACCCGTCGGCGGTTGGTCATGGAGAGAGGCATCGTCGACCCTTCGTCGTGCCAGGCGCCGTCGCCTGGTCCCGGGGTCTTTCTTAGACGACTTACGTAAGCGAGTCAAGAAAGTTGTGAGGACGTGTCGGGATCGTGACCCGCCCCTCCTGCGGTGCCGCGGCCAACCGCACCGGCCCGACCCGCGCTGGCCCGGCCCGCACCGCACCGCGTTTCGTGCACGGCACCCCGACGAGACGCGGTGTGCTGCACGCAACGCGGCGCGGGGACGTGCGGGCCCGCCCGGGCAACGGGTGCATGCTGTGCGGCGCACCTTCCCCACGCACCGCACCGCGTTTCGTGCACGGCACCCCGACTAGACGCGGTGTGCTGCACGGAACGCGGCGCGGAGACGTGCGGGCCCGCCCGGGCCGCCGACCGGACGCGGTGCAGTGCACGACTCGGGGTACCGAGGAGGCGCGGGCCGGGTCCGGGCACCGTCGCGGGGTCAGCGCGAGATGGCGCGTTGCACGACGAGGGCGGCCGCACCGATCGCGGCCGCGTCGCGCGGGTCGGTCGAGACCTCGACCCTCGTGGTGTGCACGCCCCGTGAGAACGCCGTGCGGGCCAGGGCCTCGACGGCCGCCCGGGCGTAGATCGAGCCGGCGACCGCGACCCCGGGTCCGCTCAGCACGACGCGGTCGAGGTCGAGCAGGTTGGCGAGCGTGACGACACCCGCGGCGAGCTGCTCGGCGGCGCGCGTGACGAGCCCGTCGGCCGCGGCGTGACCGGCGATCGCTGCGCGGGCGAGCAGGTCGAAGTCGCGCGCGACCCCGCCCGGCGCCCAGGCGAGGCCGAGGTCGTCGAACGCGGCGGCGTCGCGACGGGCCCGGGCCACGACGGCCCCGGGCGACGCCGCGAGCTCGAGGCAGCCGCGGTTGCCGCAGTAGCAGGGCTCGCCGTCGAGGTCGATCGACACGTGGCCGAGCTCTCCGGCGCCCGAACTCGCGCCCCGGTGCAGGGCCCCGTCGAGCACGATGCCCGAGCCGACCCCCGTGCCGAGGTAGACGCAGGCGAACGTCTCGGAGCGCGGCACCTGCCGACTCCAGAACTCGCCGAGCGCCGCGGCCGCCGCATCGTTGTCGACGATCACGGGCAGGCCGAGGCGCAGGGCCAGCGCGGCGTGCAGCCCGGCGTGGAGGGCGCTCTCGGTCGACCGGGGCCCGGTACGCACCCCGTGGGCGAGGGTGGCACGGGGACCGACGACGGCCAGGCCGGCCACCGCCCCGCTCGCGAGGCCGAGGCTGCCGACGACGTCGTGGAAGCCGTCGACGATGCGGACCGCGGCGGCCGTGACGTCGTCGGACGCGGCGGGCCCGGCGTCGACCTGCAGGCGCCCGACGACTCCCCCGCGCATGTCGGTGACGACGTAGGTGAGCGCGTCCTCACCGATCTGCACTCCCATGCCGTAGACGGCACGCGGGTTGATCTCGACCATCGTGCGCGGCTTGCCACCGGTCGACGCGACCCGGCCGGTCTCCCGGACGAGCCCCTCGTCCAGCAACCGCCGGACGATCGTCGAGATCGACGCCTGCGTCAGTCCACTGGCCTGGGCGAGCTCGACACGGCTGATCGGGCCCGACGACCGCACGAGGTCGACCACGAGTTCGCGGCTGGTCTGCGGCGCGGGCTGCGCCGTGGGCTGTGGCGCGGGCTGCGCCGTGGGCTGTGCCGGGGTGGGCGGCGAGGTGTGCGACCGCCACGGCGTCGCGGGCCGGGCAGGGGGGTGCGTCGGGGTCCGGTCGGGGTCGCGGGTCACCACGGGCGTCGCTCCGACCTGTCGGGGGCTGTAGGTTCGGGCGCATGACCGACTCGATCGTCGACACCCGGGTGGCCCCTGCCGGGCCGGGCGACCGCCGTCGTGTCGGTCTCGCCCTCGTCCGCCCCGGCGAGATCTTGGGGGCGGAGCCGTTCTACCACGAACTCATCGCCGGCATCGAACGGGTGCTGCGCCCCCGCGGCCACACCCTGCTGCTGCAGGCCCTCGCCGACCGCGACGCCGAGCTGTCGGCCTACCGGCGGTGGGCGGCCTCGGGCGACTTCGGCGCGGTCGTCCTCGTCGACCTCACCGACGACGATCCCCGACCGGCCCTGCTGCGCGAGCTCGGCCTGCCCGCGGTCGTGCTCGGCGACCCCGCCCTCTCGGGAGACCTGCCCGCCGTCTGGACCGGCGACGGCGTCGCCATGCGCGACACCGTCGCCGCGCTCGTCGCGGACGGGCACCGTCGACTCGCGCACGTGTCGGGCCCGGTGGCGCTGCTGCACACGCAGGTCAGGCAGGAGGCGCTGGTCGCCGCGAGTCGCGCCTCCTCGTCCGTGGTCGAGACGATCGAGGGCGACTACTCGTGGGACGCCGGCGCGGCCGCCCTCTCGCGTCTGCTCTCGGGGCCCACGCCGCCGACGGCCGTCGTCTTCGACAACGACCAGATGGCGCTCGGCGGCCTCGCCGCGGCGCAACGACTCGGGGTCGAGGTGCCGACGCGACTGACGCTCGTCGCGTGGGACGACTCGTCGCAGTGCCAGTTGTCGACGCCCCCGCTCTCGGCGGTCAGCCACGACGTGCAACGCCTCGGCGAGGTGGCCGCGGGCATGCTGCTCGGCGTGCTCGCGGGAGAGGCCGTGGCGTCGGTCGAGGCGCCACCCGCGTCGCTCGTGCGGCGGGGGTCGTCGGGGCCCGCGCCGGTCTGACGCCTGCCGATCTGCTGGCCCCGGCGTCGACTCCCACCCAGGTGAAACAGGGGTGACCCGACAACCACCCTGCGCATTCCGGACAGTTCGGTGGGTTTCTCTCAGGTTCCGGATAGGTTCGATGGGCACGGGGGGTTCCCTTCGTGCTGCGCGTCTCACCCGGCGCTGGGCCGGGGGCGGACAAGCGATGACGCTTGCACCACCGATCAAGAAAGCACTCACCACGTGATCACCAAGTTCTCCTGGCGCCGTGCGGTGGCCGTCCCGGCCGTCCTCACGCTCGCCCTCGGAGGGGCCCTCCTCTCCACCACGGCGGCCCAGGCCGTCGACAGTGACCTGATCGTCACCTCGCCGACCGCCGCCTCGACCACGGACTCGCGTCTGGTCACCGTGGCGGGTACGGCGATCGCCGACGCCAACGTGATCATCAAGGACACCGACACCGACGGAGCCGTGCTCGCCCGCACGACCACCGACGCCACCGGCGCCTTCTCGACGACGATCCAGTACCCCGACACGGCGATCGTGGCGCAGACCATCTTCGTGGACGGCGAGAAGGGCTTCAGCGGCTTCGACCCGACCGTCACGCGCTCGTTCAGCCTGCCCGCCGTCGCCCCGGTCGAGGTCTTCGCGGTCACGACCCCCGAGGTCGGCCAGCAGCTCGCCTCGCGCACCGTCACCTTCTCGGGCACCGGCATCTCGGGTTCGACCGTCAACGTGCTCGGCACCGACGGCAACCGCCTCCCCGGCACCGGCGCCGTCGCCGTCGTCGGCGGCCAGTGGTCGCTCCAGTACACCTACCCCGAGACCGTCGACCGCAACCAGAGCGTGCGCGTGACCCAGGTCACGGGTGGCTCCGGGACCGGCGACGCCCCCGTCGCGTTCGTCCTGCCCCAGGGCCAGACGCTCGTCGTCGAGACGCCCGCCGCGGACACCACCACCGCCACGCGTACCGTCACCTTCTCGGGAACCGGCACCTCCGGCTCGACCGTCAACGTCCTCGGCGCCGACGGCAACCGCCTCCCCGGCACCGGTGCGATCGTCGTCGTCGACGGCCGCTGGACGCTCGACTACACCTACCCGGACGACGCCACGGTGGCGCAGTCCGTTCGCGTGACCCAGGTCACGGGCGGCGCGGGCTCGGGTGACGTCCCCCGCTCGTTCAACCTGCCCGCCGTGGTCGTCCCGCCGACCGACGTCGTCCTCGACGCCCCGGTGACCACCTCGCCCACCCAGGGTCAGGTCGTCGTCGGTGACCAGGTCACCTTCGAGGGCACCGGCACCCCCGGCTCGAACATCCTGCTGGCCGTCGTCCCGACGGACCAGCTGGACGAGCTCGAGGCCGCCGAGAACGGACGCGCCGCCGCCGCTGCGGTCCCCGCCGACCCCGCCGACCCGATCGTGGTCGACGCCGCCGGCAACTGGACCGTCACCCTCGCCCTGACGCCGAACGACTACACGGCCGCCGCCGTGTCGTTCCTCCTCGACGCCGACGGCGCGCCGGTGCTCGACGCCGCCGGTCAGCCGATCGTCTCGGCCCCCTCGGCCGACGTGGCGTTCAGCCTCGTCGCCGCCGTGACGCCCGCAGCCCTGCCCGCCACCCCGATCGCCACCGGCACCACGGGCCTGGCGTACACGGGTAGCGAGGGCACCGAGGCCGCCATCGGCATCGGCGCCGCCGTGCTGCTGCTCGGCTCGACGCTGATGGTCCTCGCTCGCCGCCGCGCGAAGCTCGCGACCACCGACGTGGCCGGCGAGTAACACCCGCACCACGACGACGGCCCCCGTCGCTGCCTCGGCAGCGGCGGGGGCCGTTCCGCGTCCGGCGGCGGCCACCCCCGGCCCCCGGTCCCCCCGGTTCCCTTCGCAGGTGTCGCACCGCCGGATGAACGTCGCACCGTCCACTTCGGCGGTGCGATGCTCATCCGGCGGTGCGACACGGCGCGGACCGCTCAGGCCCGGGACGCACGAACGCCCCCGCCTCGAGAGGCGGGGGCGTTCGGTGTTCGAGAGGTGTGACGACGACCGGTGGTGGAGATGGGGGGAATTGAACCCCCGTCCATCGCTGAGATTGCACGCATTCTACGGGCGTAGCCAGATGAGGCGTTCTGCTCGGCTCCGACCTTTGTTACTGGCTTCTAGGTCGACGAGCCCAGCCCGAGTGCAAGTCCCGTGTGACCCCCAGGCGTAGTCACACAGCAAGCCATCTAAATGACGTCAGGATCTGGTTAGAAGGCGGTCACCAGACTGACGGACTCCATGTGGCTCTACTGCTTACGCAGCGAGAGCGAAGTCAGTGCGCTTGTTATTGGCACTTATTGTTTTCCAGAGATCGTTTACGAGATAACCCTGGATCCTCGGCCCGCTTCTCGTTCGCACACAGGCGATGTCGAAACCGATCATCCCCATGAGGGGGCCGTCGTCACACGCTCTTGAATTACCAACGCACGTTTCCGTGCGGCCCATCAGTCTACGTCGTCCGACGCGTTCGCGCCACCGTCGGCGACCCGCCCGCCCGTGCCCGACGACCGACCGGTCACTCCCCCAGGTGCTTGCGCGCCGACATCGCCGACTGCGCCTCGCGCGTCGCGGTGCGCTCGCGCAGGGTCTGGCGCTTGTCGTACTCGCGCTTTCCCTTCGCGAGGGCGATCTCGACCTTGGCCCGACCGTCGCTGAAGTAGATCTTGAGCGGGACGACCGTGAAGCCGCCCTCCTTGGTCTTCTGCCCGATCTTGTCGATCTCGTGGCGGTGCAGCAGCAGTTTGCGCTTGCGCCGGGGTGCGTGGTTGTTCCAGGTGCCCTCGGTGTACTCGGGAATGTGCACGGCGTCGAGCCAGGCCTCGCCGGCGTCGACGAACGCGTACCCGTCGACCAGCGACGCGCGGCCCTGCCGCAGCGACTTGACCTCGGTGCCGCTCAGGACGATGCCCGCCTCGTACGTCGTCTCGATCGTGTAGTCGTGGCGCGCGCGGCGGTTCGTGGCCACGACCTTCTCACCGCGTTCTTTCGCCACGCTGGCCTCCTGGTCGTTCGGGTGGGGGTGCTGCCGACAGGCAGCCGTTCAGTATACAGCGAAGGAGGCGCGGTGCCCGTCTGACGGACACCGCGCCTCCTTCACGGGGCCGGGTTCTAGACCTTGAGGTAGCGCCTGATGGCGACGTTCGCGCTGAGGGCCGCGAGCAGGATGCCGACGACGATGACGATCGGCACGACCAGGGCGGCGTCCCGCAGTCCGATGAACGGCGTGCCCTGGAAGGTCACCGCCAGGTAGCCCTTCACGAAGAAGTTCACGATCGCGACGATCGCCCCACCGGCCAGCAACGAGCCCACGAGGGCCGCGATCACCCCCTCGAGGATGAACGGCGTCTGGATGAACCGGTTGGACGCCCCGACCAGGCGCATGATGCCGAGTTCTCGACGCCGGCTGAACGCGCTCAACCGGATGGTCGTGGCGATCAGCAGCACGGCAGCGATCAACATGAGGGAGGCGATGCCGATGGCCGTGTAGCTCGCCGCGTTCAGCACCGAGAAGATCGGGTCGAGGTACCCGCGCTGGTCGACGACGCTCTGGACGCCGGCCAGGCTCGACAGGCTCTCGGTGAGGACGTCGGACTGCGTCGGGTCCTTGAGGTTCACCCAGAAGGTCTCGTTGAGGTACGCCGGCTGCACGAACTCGGTGGCCGGGCTGTCGGCGAACTGCTGCTTGAAGCGGTCGTAGGCCTGGGTCTGGTCCTCGAAGTAGAACTTGTCGACGTAGGGCGTCAGGACGTCGCTGTCGAGCTGGGCGCGGACGCCGTCGATCTGGTCCTTGGTCGCCATCGCCCCGGTGCAGTTGCCGGTCGTGTCGGTGTCGGTGCAGAGGTAGACGGCGACCTGGGCCTTGTCGTACCAGTAGCCCTTCATCTGCGTGATCTGCATCTGCAGCAGGGCCGCGGTGCCGACGAAGGTCAGCGAGATGAACGTGACGAGCACGACGGAGATGACCATCGAGGCGTTGCGACGGAGGCCGCTGCCGACCTCGCTCATGACGAGTCCGAGTCTCATGCGTCGGCCCCTCTCGTGCTGAGGTCCTCGACCCCGATGGCCTGGATGGGCACCGCCTGGGTCTGGTAGCCGCCGTGACGCTCGTCGCGGAGGATGTTGCCCGCGCTGAGCTCGATCACCCGTCGTTGCATCTGGTCGACGATGCCCGCGTCGTGGGTCGCCATGATGACCGTCGTGCCGCCGGCGTTGATGCGCTCGAGCAGGGTCATGATGCCGGCGCTGGTCGACGGGTCGAGGTTGCCGGTGGGCTCGTCGGCCAGCAGGATCGCCGGCTTGTTGACGATCGCACGGGCGATGGCGACGCGCTGCTGCTCGCCGCCCGAGAGCTCGTGCGGCAGACGGTGCTGCTTGCCGACCAGGCCGACCATCTTGAGGACGTCGGGCACGGCCTCCTGGATGAAGCCCTTGCTCTTGCCGATGACCTGGAGGCTGAATGCGACGTTGTCGAACACGTTCTTCTGCGGCAGCAGCCGGAAGTCCTGGAACACGACGCCGAGGTTGCGCCGGAAGTACGGCACCTTGCGGCTCGAGAGCGTGCCCAGACGCTGCCCGAGGACGTGGATCTGGCCCTGGGACGGCTTCTCTTCCTTCAGCACGAGCCGCAGGAAGCTCGACTTGCCGGAGCCGCTCGCCCCGACGAGGAACACGAACTCGCCCTTGAGGATCTCGAGGGTGACGGCGTTCAGCGCGGGCCGGGGGTTGCCGACGTAGACCTTGGTGACTTCATCAAACCGAATCATGACGGGGATCACCCTAAGTGCGGCCGGCGACGATCGTCGCAGCGACTCGCTGCGGCGGGGCGGCTATGGATGTGCTGGGAGCCGCCGGGCGGGCGACGCCCGGTCAGTCCTGGTCGTCGCGCTTGCGCCAGCGGATGCCCGCCGAGATGAAGCCGTCGAGATCGCCGTCGAAGACGTTCGAGGGGTTGTTGACCTCGTGCTCGCTGCGCAGGTCTTTGACCATCTGGTAGGGCGCCAGCACGTAGCTGCGGATCTGGTCGCCCCAGCTGGCGGTGATGTTGCCCGCCAGCTCTTTCTTCTTGGCGTTCTCGGCTTCTTTCTGCAGCAGCAGGAGGCGCGACTGCAGCACGCGCATGGCGGCGGCGCGGTTCTGGATCTGGCTCTTCTCGTTCTGCATCGAGACGACGGTGCCGGTCGGGATGTGCGTCAGCCGCACGGCCGAGTCGGTCGTGTTGACGCTCTGACCGCCGGGGCCCGAGGACCGGAAGACGTCGACGCGGATGTCGTTCTCGGGGATGTCGATCGACTCGGTCTCTTCCATCAGCGGGATGACCTCGACCGCGGCGAAGCTGGTCTGGCGCTTGCCGGCGGCGCCGAAGGGGCTCATGCGCACGAGCCGGTGCGTGCCGGCCTCGACGCTGAGCGTGCCGAAGGCGTAGGGGGCGTCGATCTCGAAGGTGGCGCTCTTGATGCCGGCCTCTTCCGCGTAGCTGGTGTCCATGACGGTGGCGGACATGCCGTGCTTCTCGGCGTAGCGCAGGTACATGCGCAGCAGCATCTCGGCGAAGTCGGCGGCGTCGACCCCGCCGGCCCCGGCGCGGATCGTGATGACGGCCGGGCGCGGGTCGTACTCGCCGTCGAGCAGCGTCTGCACCTCGAGGACGTCCATCATCTTCTGCAGGGCCCTGAGCTCGGCCTGGGCCTCGTCGGCGCTCTCTTGGTCGTCGCCGTCGTTCGCCATCTCGACGAGCACCTCGAGGTCGTCGAGCCGCGCCTCGGTGGTCTCGAGCTTCTCGAGCTCGGACTGCCGGTGGCTGAGGGCGCTGGTGACCTTCTGCGCGTTGTCGGTGTCGTCCCACAGGTCGGGGGCCGAGGCCTGTTCGCTGAGCTCGGCGATCTCGGCGACGAGACGGTCTTGCCCGATCACCGCACGGATGTCTTCGAACGTGGCCCGGAGGGCGGCAATCTGCTCAGAGAAATCCAGTGCGATCATGGTCCCCGAGCTTACCCGGCCCGCGTGGGCCGGGCCTGCCCGTGCCCCGCGCCTCCCGCCGCCCGCCTCGCGCCACCCGCCCCGCGCCTCCCGACGACAGGGTGAGGTCTCGTCTCATCCGCAGTACTCGGGCGGGGCGATGCGCGTCGTGCCCACGCTCATGTCGGTGATCCGGTCGGACGTCCCCACCACGAAGACGAGGTACTGCCCGTCGTCGCCGGCGACGGCGTACTGCGTCCCGTAGTTCTCGTGGTGGTCGAGAGTGAGTTCGGCATCCGGGTAGGCGGCGACCAGTGTCGCTTCGTCGTCGCCGAGCCCGATGCCGGACGCGGTCCGGGGGGTGGCGCTCGCGAGGGCGGCCGGGTCGTCGAACGTCGGGTCGGCGGAGACGGTCGCGATCTCGGTCGCGTCCGGAGACGACCCGCGCGAGAGGGCGAGACTCAGTCCCCGGCCGTCCGAGAAGAACGACGCCGGGCAGCCGTAGCCGTCGTCCGGGTGCCGGTCGAAGGTGGTGAGCCGGGCGGCCTGCTCCTCGAGCCGGCCGCCGAGGACCAGCGGCCCGATCCGATCGGTGGACACGATCCAGGTCGACGGGGCCGTCGGATCGTCCACCACCGGTGCCGGTGGCGGGACCGGTGTCGCCGACGGCGTCCCGGCCGGTTCGACGACACCGGGCGACGTGCCGGGATCGTCCTCGGGTCGATCGGACGGGAGCGAGGTGGGGGCCGCTTCACCGTTTCCCGACGGCAGGGGGCCACCCCCGGCGAGCGCGACGCCCCCGACGGCGAGCGCCACGGCGGCCACCCCGGCCACCGACAGCAGGACGACCCGGCGGCGACGGGCAGAGCGGGCACGTTCGGGTTCTCGCTCGACGGTCTCGGTCAGGAGGCCGCGGATGGCCTCGGCACGATCACGATCAAGGCCGGGCCGGTCGTGCCGGCCGTCGGGACGGACGTTCGGTGCGTCGCTCATCGGGTCTCTCCGTTCAGGGTGACGGGTCGTTCGGTGGACGGCTCGGAGGCCGACATCGCTCGCGCGAGTCGCGCCTTGGCCCGCGACAGTCGGGACTTGACCGTGCCGACCGGCACGCCGAGCGCCTCGGCCGCGGTCGCCATCGGGAACTCCTCGAGCACGCAGAGCCCGAGGACGTCCCGATCGGCCTTCGCGAGGCCGTCGAGGGCGAGGCGCAGCCGCCGGTCCCGATCGACGACGTCGAGTCGCGCCGCGACGCCGTCGGCGGGATCGTCGACGACGGGGTGAGGCGGCAGGGAGGCCAGGGCGAGACGATGGCGACGGGTCGACCTCGCGAGGTTCTGGGCGACGTGGCCCGTCGTCACCAGCAACCACGCGAGGACCGAGCCGTCGACGACGCGGACCGCGTCCCGACGGCGCCATGCCTCGAGGAAGACCACGGCCGTGACGTCCTCGGCGTCGTGCCGGTGACGGCACAACCTCAGGGCGTGACCGTGCACCCGGTCCTGGTGGCGGTCGAAGACGGCCCCGAAGGCGGCCGCGTCCCCGGCGACCGCCCGGGCCCAGACCTCGTCGTCCCCCGTCGCCGTCATCCGTCGCGCTCGCTTCTCGTCGTCATGTCGACGTCCCCTCTGATCCGTTGCCGCTTCCCCTACATGTCCGATCGGCCGGAAAGGTTCCCTCGTCCCGTTCCCCCGGTGCGGCACCGGCCGGCGCCGGTCAGCGCCGGGCGACGCCCGCTTCGCGCAGGGCCACGTCGGCGAGACGGCGGACGACCGCGGGCTCCCCCGCACGCCAGGCCGCGACGGGGTCGGGCGACACGGCGAGGGCGGCCTTGGTGTCGCGGCCGGTCAGGGCCCGCAGCGCGAGCAGGTCTTCGCCGCCCGGCAGGGCGAGCAGCGAACGGACCGAGGAGGCGCGGCGCACGAACGCGATCCGCCCGCGCAGCCAGACCCACAGCACCACGAGGCTCGGCACCCCGGCCACGACGAGTCCGGCGACCAGTGCCGCCCGGGCGACACCCTCCTGCTGCTGCCGTCCGGCGTCGGCCAGGGACTGTCCGGCGCCGCTGGCCCCGTCGAACGGTGCGCTGGCCGCACCGCCGACCAGGGGCAGCCCTTCCAGCGCGCGCGACGCGTCCTGCATGGTGCCCTGGAAGCCGGCCCCCGCCTCCTCGAGTTGCCTCCCGAGGTCGGCGAAGGTGCCGATGAAGGTCGCGATGCTCACCCCGAGCACGACGAAGAGGACGACGAGGCCGATCGCGACCACGTCTCCGGTCACCTGGCGGGTACGGACGAGGGGCGAGGCCGAGTAGAGCTGCATGGGCCCAGTCTGACGCGAGGGGGCCTGCGCGGCCCGACCCGCGCCTCCTCGGGTCGACGCCGTCGCCGTGGCCGGCGCGGCGACTACCGGGGCAGGGTGCTGACGGGGCCGACGCGGGAGGTCGCGAAGTCGATCGAGTTGACCGTCGTCGCACCGGCCGACAGGGCCACCCGCAGCGCCCCCACCTGGTACGGGCTCGTCGACCACTTGTCGGCCGGCGCAGTGGTCACGACGCCCCCGGGGTAGCCGGCCTGGTCGGGGCGCAGGTTGACGCGCAGCGACAGCACGGACGGCAGACGGGTGGTCAGGGTCCCCACCGCGGTGACGACCGGGGCGAGCGCGGTCGAGAGCGTGGTGCCCAGGGTCGTGATCGGGGTGACGAGGGTGGTCGTCAGCAGGCTCGCGATCGACCCCACCAGAGTCGGGGCGGAGTTCGCCAGGGGCGTGAGGAGCCCGTTCAGCACCGCGCTGAGGGCCGCACCGAGACCGAGCACGGGCAACACGGTGCCGGTCACGGACGCCTTGGCAGTCGACGGCGATGCGAGCACCTGTGACAGCGACCCCTGAACGACGACGTCGACCTTGAGGACCGGCACGGCGACTCCGAGCAGCGTCGCGGTGAGGTCGACTCGCAACGCGACGTTCAGGGTCGCTTTGTCGACCGCGGCCCTCAGCGCCGTGACGAGGGACGAGGTGAACCCGTCGAGAAGCCCACTCACCGTCGCCGTGATGGCGTTCATCGCCGTCGCACTGAGCACGATCTCCGTGTTCGGCGCCAGCCCGTTGATGCCACCGGACGGTCCCGACAGCTTGGCCAGGTCGACCGTCACCAGTCCTGTCGCCGGGGTGATGGTCACCGTGCCGTCGGCGCTCGTCAGGGAGCCCGCCACGAGCGGATCGACCGCGGTCTGCAAGTTCAGGCCCGAGATGCTGACGTCGCCGCTGACCGATCCCAGGCTGAGGAGGTTCGTCAAGGCGTTGACCGTGCCCAACACCCCTGTCTTGACAGTGCCAGAGATCGTCCCGTCCACGCCGACGAGTCTCGTAACTGCCGTGTTCAGGCTCGTGACCGTGCTCGACACCTGTCCGGACAGCCCCGCCACCGCCGGGCTGTGCAGCTCGAGGGCGAGACCGGCGACGCCGTAGTCGCGGGTCACCCCCGTCACGCTGCCGTCGCCCCAGATGCGGCTCTCGAGCGCTCGGCAGCCGTCGAGGGTCGCCGTGGACGCCACCGCGCCCACGGTCAGGTCGGCCCGGTCGAGGGCGGTCGAGGCGGGCAGCACCGAGGTGAGGCCGATGCGGGCGGGACCGGGCAGTGACGAGGCGGGGGTCGTCGGCGTCACGCCGAGCCCGCCCGAGTCGCTCACCAGACCCGCGGCGGCGGCCGCCGTGCCGGTCGGGGCGACCCGCGTGAACTGGTTCAGGGCTCCGGCCGACCCCGCCGGCAGGTTCGTGCCGAGCCCGGTCAGGTCGAGGCCGACGAGACCCGACCCCGCGCTCGCCGACAGGGGATTGCGGAACGTCGTCGCGCCTCCCGCGTCCGTGGTCGGGGCGGGCGATGCCGGCACCGCGGTGACGACGCCGGAGCGGGTGCGCGTCAGGTCCGCCCCACGCACGGCCGCGACGGTGTCGAGGTCGGTGCCGGCCAGGCTGCCGCGCACGAACCGGCTGGACGCGGCGGCGGCGTACCCGGTGTCGGTGCCGCAGGTGAACCTCGTGGTGCCGACGAGCCCGTACGTGCGCTCGGAGTCGGTCCAGGCGGCGGTCGTCACGGGCGGCGGGGGCACGATGACGGCACCCACGACGGCGACCACGGCCGCCACGGCGACGACGGCCCGTCGCGCGGTGAGCGCCGCGACGAGGCGGGCGACACCCGTGGGGCGACGGCGACGGCGGCCGTGCGTGCCGGTCACGACGTCACCGCCCGGCGTCGTCCGCGGAGGTGCAGCGAGAGGCCGACTACCAGGGCACCGGCACCCGCGATGGCCGGGCCGGACGAGAGGCCGCCGGTGAAGGCGAGCGCGCGCGGGGCGTCCACACCGCTGAGGGTCACGTCGACGGGGCGCCCGTCGCCGGCGGAGTCGATGACGGGGGCGTCGCCGCCGGGGCCGGTGCCGGTGCCGCCGGTGCCGGGCGCCGCCGGGTCCGCCCCGCCCGGGCCGGGACCGGCCGGGTCGCCGGGCACGGCGGTCGTGACGGTCGGCTCGGGCTCGGGCTCGGGCTCGGGCTCGGCTGGGAGGGTCGCGACGGGGTCCAGCGCCGTCGCCGTGATGCCGACGCCGACCCGGGCGCTCCGGCCCATGGACGAGGCGTCGTCGCCGCGCCCACCGGCGAGACCGAGGCTGACGAGCACGAAGACCCGGCCCGAGCCCCCGACCGAGCGCACCGGCCACGAGGGACTGCCGTCGACGAACGCGGAGGCGCGGGTCGGGGCGGTCACGGTCCGTGCCCCGGTCGCGCAGAGCGGCGTCGTCTCGACCCGCTGCCACTCGACGTCGCAGGTCTCGACCCCCAGCGTGAATCCGGCCTCGTCGTCGACGAGCGACCCCGAGCTGACGAGCTCGAGGCCGAGTGCCACCCGGTCGCCGGTCGTGACGTCGGTCGCGATCTGCCAGCGGCCCGGGGCCGCGGGCGCGATGTCCTCGGTGCCGGTCAGTTCGTCGGCCAGCACGAGGTGGCCGTCGAGGCCGGTCTCGGGCACGGGTTCGAGGGCACGGGCGGTGCCGGCCTGGACGGTGAGGGCCCCGCCGAGCACGAACGCGGCCGTCCCCACGACGGCCAGGAGCGTCGTCGCGGCGCGGTGCCCGCGGGTCGTGGGTCCGCGGTGCGCACCGCGGCCGTCGTGCGCACCGCGGCCGTCGTGCGCACCGCGGCCGTGGTGCTCGCCGGCCGGTCCGCCGGGCGCGCCGCCACTCGACTCCCCGTCCACGGTCGTCCTCACCCTCGGCGGACGGCGCCGCGTCGCGTCGGCCAGAAGGCCAGCACGACGGCGGCACCGACGACGGCGACCGCGAGCCCGCGGGCCGGCGGGGTCGACATCGTCGTCAGGACGAAGCCGAGGCCCGGGGCCGAGGCGACGACGATCCGGGCGTCGCGCACGACGTAGGGGTCGCGGTCGTCCGAGTCGTTGGCGTCGCCCCGCAGCACGAGGGAGCGCGCGGCGGCGTCGCCGGGCACGGCGGTGGTCGAGACCACCCGGTGGGTCACGGGGACGTCGAAGCCGGGTCGGGGCACCGTGACCACGTCGCCGGGCCGCACGTCGGCCGCCGCGATCGCCCGGGTGACGACGGCGCCGCCCGCGGGCACGGTGGGACTCATCGAGCCGGTCAGGACGACCACGAGCGAGAGGCCGAGGACCGTCGAGACGGCGAGCCAGAGGAGGCAGACCGCGCCGACGAGGCCGACCACCGACAGCAGGAGCGTGCTGACGACGTCGACCGGTCGGCGGCGAGGGCGTCGGCGACGGCGCTCACGGCGATCCGCCCGGCGCGGCTCGACCTCGGGGCCCCGACGTTCCGCCCGGGGCCGGGTCACGGTGTCGACCACCGGTCGGCCCGTCACTCGACGCTGGTCGAGGCGAACTCCCACGCCGGGGCGGCGGTACGGCCCTGGAGCGTCGAGCTCGCCGACGTGGCGGCACTCGCCGGCAGGGTCACCTCGAAGCAGTAGAACTGCGTGGTGCCGGACGCGGCGGCGAGTCGTTGGGTGGCCGTGGCGCCCGTCGTCGAGAGCGAACCCGTGGCGATGGTCGTCGGCGCGGTGAACGCGGCGGCGGTGCAGGTCGGCGCGGCACCCCCGGCCGTGACCTCGACGGTCGCGACGCGGACGGTCAGGGCGCTGAAGAGCGCTCCCCCGGCATCGGCCACGGTCACGCCGGTGGCGGGCACCGCGGCCCGGACCTGCACGTCGGCGGGGACGCTCGTCGTGGCCGTCGTCCGCAGGGCCACGCCCGAGTAGACGCTCTCGCCCGGGCTGAGGGTCTGCGCGCCCGGCGTGAAGACCGTGCCGCGACCCGGTGCGGTCTCGTAGTCGGAGAAGCCCGCCGTGTAGGGCGAGGTGACGCTCTGCTGCACCTCGAACGTGCCGGTGCCTATGCCGGGGCCGCCCGTGCCGTCCCCGGCGTAGACCCACTCGCTGTCGGTCCAGGCCGCGACGGTGTAGCCGAGTCCGCCGACGACCAGCGCACCGCCCGCGGCGAGCGCCGCGACCTTGCGGAGGCGACGGCGCGGGGTGGTGGGGCCCGGCCGGTGAGGCGTGCTCACGTGTGTTGGGGACGAGTACACCACCCCCGCGTGGGGGCGACAACCCACCCGTTCGGGGGTCGTGGCCGGGGTGCCCTGCCCGGCGGCCGGATCAGCGGGCGCCGAGCACCGGGGCGCGGTCGGCGTAACCGGCCGTCGTGGCGCGCGCGACGGCGGTCGGGAGCGCCGCGAGCAGCGCGTCGACGTCGGCCTCGGTGCTCGTGTGGCCGATCGTCATGCGGAGCGCACCGCGGGCCGCGTCCGCCGGCAGGCCCATGCCGAGCAGCACGTGCGACGGTTCGGGGATGCCCGCCTGGCAGGCCGATCCGGTCGAGACGCTGACCCCGGCGGCGTCGAGCAGGAACAGCAACGAGTCGCCCTCGCACCCGTCGAAGGTGAAGTGGGCGTTGCCGGGCAGCCGGTCGACGGGGTCGCCCCGCAGCACGGCCCCGGGCACCGACGCCAGCACCCCGGCGATCAGCCGGTCCCGCAGCGGCTCGTAGGCCCCGTGCGGCTGCTCGGCCGCCACGGCGAAGGCGACCGCGGCCGGGGCGTCCTGCGTTCCCGAGCGCACCTGTCGCTGCTGTCCGCCCCCGTGGATCAGGGGCACGACGGTCGCCGACCGCGACAGCACGAGCGCGCCGATGCCGATGGGCCCACCGATCTTGTGGGCGCTGACGCTGAGCGCCGCGAGCCCGGAGGCCGCGAAGTCGATCGGCACCTGCCCGTAGGCCGCGACGGCGTCCGAGTGCACCGGCACCCCGTGGGCGGCGGCGAGCGCCACGACCTCGTCGACGGGCTGCATCGTGCCGACCTCATTGTTGGCCCAGAGCAGGCTGACCAGGGCGACGTCGTTGTGCTCGTCGAGGGCCGCGGCGAGGGCGTCGACGCGCAGCCGGCCCTGCTCGTCGAGCGGCAGCCAGGTGACGACGGCGCCCTCGTACCGTTCGAGCCACTCGACGGTGTCGACGGTGGCGTGGTGCTCGCCGGCGGGGACGAGGAGGCGCGGCCGCGGTCGGTCGGACTGCCTCGCCCACCACAGTCCCTTGATCGCGAGGTTGACCGCCTCGGTGCCGCCCGAGGTGAAGACGATCTCGATCGGGTCGCAGCCGAGGGTCGCGGCCACGCGCTCGCGGGCCTCTTCGAGGACGCGCTTGGCGTTCTGGCCGGCCGAGTGGATGGACGACGGGTTGCCGACCGTGCCGAGCGCCTCGGCGTAGGCGGCGATCGCCGCCGGGTGCATCGGCGTGGTGGCCGCGTGGTCGAGGTAGACGCTCATGTTCGGGTCCTCAGGCTGGGTGGGGCGCTGACGCTCGATGATTTCGGGGCCGACACGCGCCTCCTCTACTGTAAACGCGTGACCGACCCCGACCCCCTGCGCGATCTCGGCATCCGTTCCGGCCCCGACGGGCCGACGCTGCGCGTCTGGTCCGCGTCGGCGTCCCGGATCGACGTCGTGATCGACGACGCCCCGCACGACCGTGTCGTCCCGATGGTCCGCGACGCACACGACGTGTGGAGCGCCACCGACGGCGCCCTCACCCCCGGGCGGCGGTATTGGTTGCGGGCGGACGGCCCCGCCGGGGGCGGCAACGCCTTCGACCCCTCGCTCGAGCTGCTCGACCCCTACGCGCGTGGGCTCGGTCGCACCGGACGCGGCACGTGGCAGTCGGCCGTCGTCGACGAGTCGTTCGACTGGGGTGGGGTGTCCAAGCCCCGCACGCCGCTCGACCGGGTGGTGGTCTACGAGGCGCACGTCCGCGGCCTCACCCGCCTGGCCCCCTTCGTGCCCGAAGAGCTGCGCGGCAGCTACGCCGGCCTCGCCGCCGAGTCGACCATCGCCTACCTGACCGGCCTCGGCGTGACGGCGGTGCAGCTGTTGCCCGTGCACCAGCACGTCGACGAGCAGCGCCTCGTCGCGCAGGGCATCGAGAACTACTGGGGCTACAACACCCTCGGCTACTTCGCCCCGCACGCCGCCTACGCCAGCCGCGACGCGCAGCTCGCCGGCGCCTCGGCGATCCTCCGCGAGTTCAAGGGCATGGTGCGCCTGCTGCACGAGGCCGGCATTGAGGTCTACCTCGACGTGGTCTACAACCACACGGCCGAAGAGGGCGAGGTCGGCGGCCCGGTCACGAGCCTGCGCGGTCTCGACGGCTCCGGCTACTACCGACACGACGCCGACGGTCGGCCGGTCGACGTGACGGGGTGCGGCAACTCGCTCGACACGAGCACGCCGGCCGCCTCGCGGCTCGTCCTCGACTCCCTGCGGTACTGGGCCGACGAGGTGCAGATCGACGGCTTCCGCTTCGACCTCGCCGCCACGCTCGGACGCGGTGCGGACCACGTCTTCGACCCCGAGCACCCGCTGCTGAGCGCGATCGTGGACGATCCGGCGCTCGAGGGCGTCAAGATGATCGCCGAGCCGTGGGACGTCGGCATGGGCGGCTGGCAGACCGGTGCCTTCCCCGACGGCTGGATCGAGTGGAACGACCGGTTCCGCAACCGGGCCCGCGACTTCTGGCTGACCGACATCGCCGCGGCCCGGTCGCAGGGCGCTCCCCCGTCCGGGCTCGGCAGCTTCGCGTCGAAGCTCAGCGGCTCGAGCAACATCTACGCCCACGAGCGCGGTCCGCTGTCGGGCGTGAACTTCGTCACGGCGCACGACGGCTTCACCCTGCTCGACCTCGTGTCGTACGACGGCAAGCACAACCTCAGCAACGGCGAGGACAACCGCGACGGCACCGACGACAACCGCTCGTTCAACCACGGCGTCGAGGGCGACAGCGTCAACCCCTGGATCTCGGACGCCCGGCGCCGCTCGATGCGCAACCTGCTCGCCACCCTCTTCGTGTCGGCCGGCATCCCCATGCTGACCGCCGGCGACGAACGCGGCCGCACCCAGCACGGCAACAACAACGCCTACTGCACCGACAGCGAGCTCACCTGGGTCGACTGGTCCGACGAACCCTGGCACCGGGACCTGCACGACGACGTCGCCACGCTGTCCCGGCTGCGAGCCGAGAATCCCGCCCTGCGCCCGTCGCGGTTCGGCCTCGACGGCGCCTGCACGCTCAGCGCCAACGAGATGTCGTGGCACTCGGCCTCGGGCGACGAGATGCGTCCCGACGAGTGGAACGACCCCGCCGTCCGCACGATGCAGTACCTCGCGACCTCGACGCCCGAGCACGAGGCGCCCAACACGGTCCTCGTCGTGGTGCACGGGGCCGAGACCGCCGTCTCGGTGACGCTCCCCCGACACGACGGGGTGACGGCGTACGAGGCCCTGTGGTCGAGCGACGACCGCAGCCTGCCGCAGGCGACGGCCCCCGGTGACGACCTGCTCGTCTCGGGGCCGACCGTGGTGGTGTTCCGCGCCTCGACGACCGAGGCCGCCTCGTGACCAGCAAGGCGTCCGGAGGGGCGCGCGGCCCCGCCACGCCGGCCACCGTCGCGCTCACCACGGCCGGCATCCCCTTCACGGCCCACACCTACGAACACCACGACACGGCGACGAACTTCGGCGAGGAGGCCGCCGCCGAGCTCGGCCTCTCGGCGGAGCGCGTCTTCAAGACCCTCGTGGTCGACGCCGAGGGCACCCTCGTGGTGGGCGTCGTCCCCGTCTCGGGTCGCCTCGACCTCAAGGCGCTCGCGGCCGCCGTCGGGGCCAAGAAGGCCTCGCTGGCCGACCCCGCCCTGGTCGAACGCCGCACGGGCTACGTCGTGGGCGGCATCAGCCCCCTCGGGCAGCGGACCGCCGCGACGACCGTGGTCGACGCGAGCGCCGCCTCCTTCGCCTCGGTCTTCGTCAGCGGCGGGAGGCGCGGGTTCGACATCGAGATCGCACCCGACGACCTCGTGCGCGCCACCGGCGGCTCCTACGCGGCGATCCGTCGCGACTGACCCGCGCCGCGCCTCCTCGGATCTGCGGCCACGCCGCCACGCCGCCACGAAGTGAACGATCCGCCACGCGAAAACGTGGCGGGATGTCGACCTCGTGGCGGGATGGCCGAATGCGGCACGGGCGACGCGGGATAGGGTCGGGCGCATGACCGGCAGCCCGGCCCGGGTCGAGGGCACGCTCACCTCGTGGGACGACGACCGCGGCTTCGGGTTCCTCACCCCGGCCTCGGGACGCGGCCGGGCTTTCGTCCACATCACGGCGTTCGGTCGCGGCACCGCTCGACCACGGCTCGGCGAGACGTTCTCGTACGAGGTCGACCGCCACGGTGACCGAGGCCCGGCGGCCGTGCGGGTGGCCGCCGTGGGCTCGCGCTGGTCGGCACCACGTGCCCGGGCGCCCCGTCCCACGCGGTCCGGCAAGGTCGCCCTCGTCGTCGGGCTGGTGGTCGCGCTCGGCGTCGCCGCAGCCGCCTGGGCCCTGACCCGCGACTCGACGTCCCCCCAACTCGACGGACTCGCGCCCTGGCTGGTCGGCGGACTCGTCGGCGTCAACGCGCTGACGGCCCTCGTCTACGCACTCGACAAGTCCGCGGCCCGCAGAGGACGGCGCCGGATGCCGGAGCGGACGCTTCTGCTGCTCGGCCTGCTCGGGGGCTGGGCCGGGGCCCTCGCCGCGCAACAACTGCTGCGGCACAAGACGAGCAAGCGGTCGTTCCAGCTCGCCTTCTGGGGCACGGTCGCCGTGAACGTGGCGGCCGTCACCGCGGCCTCCGCGCTCGTCGGCTAGCGTCCGGGCCTCAGACCAACTGCTTCTCGCGGGCGAAGTGGCACGCGGCCGTGTGGTCGGCCCCGTCGCGTCCGTGCGGCAGCATCGCGGGGACCTCGTCCTCGCAGCGCGACCGCTGGGCCTCGGGCAGCATCGCGTAGAGCGGGCAGCGGCTGCGGAACCGGCAGCCGGTCTGCTTGACGGTCGGCGTGGGCGGGTCGCCCGGCAGCACGATGTGCTCGCGTGCCCGCTCCTTGACGGGGTCGGGCACCGGCACGGCCGACAGCAGCGCCTGCGTGTACGGGTGCAGCGGGTGCTCGAACACCTCGTCGACCGGGCCCGTCTCGACGGTGCGGCCGAGGTACATCACCGTGACGCGGTCGGCCACGTGACGGATGACCGAGAGGTCGTGCGACACGAAGAGGTACGACAGGTCGAGCTTCGCCTTGAGCTCGGCCAGCAGGTTCAGCACGCCGGCCTGGATCGACACGTCCAGCGCCGACACCGGCTCGTCGAGCACGATGAGCTTCGGATCGGCGGCGAGCGCCCGCGCGATCGAGATGCGCTGCCGCTGGCCACCCGAGAACTCGTGGGGGTAGCGCGTCGCGGCGGCGGGCTCGAGCCCGACGAGGCGCATCAGCTCGGGCACCCGACGCGACACCTCGTCGCGGGGCCGACCGATCGCGAGCAACGGCTCGGCGATGATGTCGCTGACCGGCTGCCTCGGGTCGAGGCTGGCCATCGGGTCCTGGAAGACCATGGACACGGCACCGCGCAGCCTCTTCACCGTCGACCCGTCGAGCTTTCGGTCGAGGGCCGTGCCGAGCAGCTCGATGGTGCCGGCCTCGGGCACCCGGAGGTCCATGATCTCGTGCAGCGTCGTGCTCTTGCCCGAGCCGGACTCGCCGACCAGGCCGAGGGTCTCGCCCTCGCGCACGTCGAGGTCGACCCCGTCGACCGCCCAGACGCTGCCCACGCGTCGCTTGAAGACCGACCCCTTGGTGAGCGGGAACGTCTTGACGAGCCCGTCGACGTGCAGCACCCGGTCCCGCTCCGCCCGCGGGACGGCAGCGAGGCCCGAGGTCGGCACGGGCGGCAGGTCGTAGACGTCCTCGGGGTCGGTGCCCTCGCCCACCAGCTGGTCGGCGTGCAGGCAGGCCGCGCGGTGACCCGCCTCGACCGCCGGAGCCTGCTCGAGCGCGGGCTCGTCGACCCGGCACTCGGCCGTCGCCAGGGGGCACCGCGCCGCGAACGGGCAGCCCGGCGCCAGCGACAACAGCGACGGCGGCGTGCCGGGGATCGGCACGAGCGGCTGGTCCGACCGCTGGTCGAGGCGCGGCAGCGCGCCGATGAGACCCACGGTGTAGGGCATGCGCGGGTGGGCGAAGAGATCGTCGGCCGTCGCCGTCTCGACGACGCGGCCGGCGTACATCACGGCGATGCGGTCGGCGAACCCGGCGATGACGCCGAGGTCGTGGCTGACGAACAGCAGCGCGGCCCCGGTCTCGCGCTGCGCCGTGCGCAGCACCGAGATGACCTGCGCCTGGATCGTCACGTCGAGGGCCGTGGTCGGCTCGTCGGCGAGGATGACGTCGGGGTCGTTGGCGATCGCCATGGCGATCATCGCGCGCTGCCGCATGCCACCCGAGAACTCGTGCGGGAACGAGTCGACGCGTCGCTCCGGCTCGGGGATGCCCACGAGCCCCAGCAGCTCGATCGCCCGCTCACGAGCCTGCTTCTTCGTGCCGCCGCGGTGGATCAGGACGGTCTCGGCGATCTGCTGACCGACCGTGTACACCGGGGTGAACGCCGAGAGCGGGTCCTGGAAGACCATCGCGATCCGTTTGCCGCGGATCGCCGACATCGCCTTGTCGCCGCGGCCGAGCAGTTCTTCGCCGTCGAGCGTGATCGACCCCGTCACCTTGGCCGTGGCGGGCAGCAGGCCGAGCACGGCCAGGCTCGTGACCGACTTGCCCGAGCCCGACTCGCCCACGACGCCGAGCACCTCGCCGCGGCGCAGCGTCAGGTCGACGCCGCGCACGGCGCGCACGTCGCCGTCCGGGGTCGGGAAGGTCACGGTGAGGTCGTGCACCTCGAGCACCGGAGCCGAGGAGGCGCGGGTGCGGTCGACCGGTTCGGTGAGCGTCATGCGCGCTCCCCCTTCTCGTCGTTCGTACGGGTCGGCGCCGGCGAGCCGACGTCGGCCCCGGGGGCGGGGCTCGCGGCCTCGGAGACGCCGCCGGTGCGCCCGAGCGGCACCGCGCCTCCTCGGCTCTCGGCCGTCCGCCCGCGGGTGGGACGGCGACGACCGGTGCGCCCGGCCGTCGAGGTCGGGTCGAGCGCGTCCCGCAGCCCGTCACCCAGCAGGTTGCTGGCGAGGGCGAAGACGATCAGCGCACCGGCCGCGAAGAAGAACAGCCACGGCTTGGTGGTCGCCGCGCTCTGGTTCTGGGCGATCAGCGTGCCGAGCGAGACGTCGGGCGGCTGCACGCCGAAGCCGAAGTACGACAGCCCGGACTCGGTGAGCACCGCGGCCCCGATGGCGATGGTGGCGTCGATCACGAGGAACGAGGCCACGTTCGGCAGGATGTGCCGCACGATGATGGTGAAGTGGCCGATGCCCATGTACCGGGCGGCGCGGATGAACTCGCGCTCCTTGATGCTGAGGGTGAGCGAGCGCACCACGCGGGCCGTGATCATCCAGCCGAACAGGGCGAGCAGGGCCACCAGGATCAACCAGCCGTACTGCTTGAGGCGCGGCGACAGGATCGCGATGATCAGGAACGACGGCAGCACGAGCAGCAGGTCGACGAAGACCATCACGGCCCGGTCGATCCAGCCGCCGAAGTAGCCGGCCATCGCGCCGAGCATGCCCGCGATCACCGTCGAGAACAGGGCGACCAGCAGGCCGATCAGCAGCGACTTCTGCAGGCCGCGCGCGGTCTGCGCGAAGACGTCCTGGCCGATGTTGTTCGTGCCGAACCAGTGCGCCCCGGTCGGCGGCGACGACAGGGCCGTGTAGTCGATGTAGTTGTAGGCGTACGGCGAGACGAGCGGGCCGACGAAGGCGAAGACGAAGAGCAGCACGATCGTCACGAGCCCGACGGTGGCCCCGCGGTTGGCGAACAGGCGACGGAAGGTCAGCGCGAAGCGGTTCGTCGACGTGGCGGCGACCTCTTCTCGCGACTCGGGCACGACGGCGTCGGACGGCCCCTCGAGCAGGTCGGGTGTGAACCGGGTCATGGCGCGGCCCTACTTCTGCGCTCGGACGCGCGGGTCGAGCACCGCGTTGAGCACGTCCGACACGAAGCCGGCGAGCAGCACGACGACGGCGCTGTAGAGGGTGTAGGTGACGACGACGTTGATGTCGTTGGCCTGGACGGCGTCGATGAACCAGGCGCCGAGACCGTTCCAGGCGAAGATCTTCTCGGTGAAGGTCGCACCGGTCAGCACCCCGAGGAACGCGAAGGCGAACAGCGTCGTCATCGGGATGAGCGCGGTGCGCAGCCCGTGCTTGAAGATCGCCGGCCGACGTCGCAGGCCCTTGGCCCGGGCGGTGCGGATGTAGTCGGCCTGCAGCACGTCGAGCATCGTCGCCCGTTGGTACCGGCTGTAGACGGCGATCAGGCCGACGCCGATCGAGATGGTGGGCAGCAGCAGGTGGGCGATGCGGTCCCAGGCGATCGTGCCGAGCCCGCCGGTCAGGTTGGGCGTCGCCTCGCCCGTGAAGGTGATCAGCTGGTACCCCAGGACGTCGTTGAGCTTCGTCGCCCCGATCTTGAGCAGCACCGCCGTGAGGAACACCGGCGTCGAGATCAGGACGAACGACAGCACCGACGACACGCGGTCCGAGAACGCGTACTGCCGGATGGCGTTCCAGGTGCCGACCACGACGGCCAGCACGATGCCGAGGATCGATCCCACCAGCAGGAGGCGCAGGCTGACGCCCAGCCTCGGCCCGAACTCCTGCGCCACCGGCTTGTCCTGGATGGTCTGCCCGAGGTCGCCCGTGAGGGCGCCGCCGACCCAGTGCACGTAGCGCTCGCCGAGAGGGTCCTTGTCGTTGACCCCGATCGAGCTGAGCTTCGCGTCGACGATCTCGGTGGACGGACGCGGGTTGCGGTCGGCGTAGACGGAGCGCGGGTTGAGGGTCGCCGAGGCGAGGAAGTAGGTGAGCGACGTCGCGATGAAGACCAGGGCGACGTAGTACACCAGCCGGCGGGCGAGGAATCGAGCCATGGCAGATCACACTAGACGTACCCCGCGGCCCGACCAGCTGGCCAGGTTTCGAGCGTGTAACAAATTCACATGAAAGTTTGCGTGGATTCAAGGCGTCCGTACATTTGGGCACACGCGGTCAGCTCTCGGGAGGTGTCGCGACGCGTGCCCACACGAGTCGACGACAATGCAGCATCCCGTCTGATCAGCACTTTTCACCACCCTTCAGTTCGGAGTGCCATGAAGATCACGAAGAAGCTCGGCCTCGCGGCCGGCCTCGTCAGCATCGCTCTCGTCGTCACGGCGTGCAGCGGTGGCGGCGGCAACGACGGCGACGGAGCCGCGAAGAACGGCCAGTTGTCCCCCGACGGCGACATCAACGCCACGGCGGCGGCCGACGTCGAGCAGGGCGGGACGCTGACCCTGCCGCTCAGCCAACTGCCCTCGCAGTGGAACTACGGCCAGCTCGACGGCGCCCTGGCCGACGCCTCGCTGATCGAGAGCGCCGTGCTGCCCCAGCCGTTCCGCATCGACGAGAAGGGCGTCGCGCAGATCGACGAGAACCTCGTCACGAGTGCCGAGGCCACCAGCGAGGACCCGCTGGTCGTGACCTACGACATCAACCCCGACGCGGTGTGGAACGACGGCACCCCGATCACGGTCGCCGACTTCCAGGCCTGGAAGACCGCACTCGACGGCTCGAACCCCGAGTACCTCGTCGGCAGCACCCTCGGCCCCGACCGCATGGCCTCCGTCGAGGCGGGCTCGAGCGACAAGCAGGTCGTCGTGACCTACGCCGAGCCGTTCTCGGACTGGAAGAGCATGTTCGCGCCGCTCTACCCGGCAAGCCTCTACAACGACCCGAACGCCTTCAACACGGCCTACGTCGACACCCTGCCCGTCTCGGGCGGCCCCTACGAGGTCGAGAAGATCGACACGACCGCCCAGACGGTCACGATCGTGCCCAACGAGACCTGGTGGGGCGACGCGCCGAAGCTGGACTCGGTGGTCTTCCGCGCCCTCGACAGCGACGCCGACGTCGACGCCTACCTGAACGGTGAGATCGACTTCGTCACGGGCAACTCGTCGGAGCGCTACGACCGCCTGAAGGACGCGAAGGACACCGACATCCGGGCGGCACCGTCGGCTCGCTACACGCACGTCGACTTCAGCACGAAGGGCGTGCTCGCCGACGAGAAGATCCGTCAGGCGATCCAGCACGCGGTCGACCGCGAGGCGCTCGGCAAGGTCATCACGGGCACCCTGCCCTACGAGCTGACCACGCTGAACAACCACCTGTTCCTCAGCACCGACGGCGCCTACCAGGACAACGCGAAGGAGACCGGGAACTACGACGTCGACGAGGCGAAGAAGATCCTGGCCGACGACGGGTGGGAGCTGAACGGAGACGTGCTCGAGAAGGACGGGAAGCAGCTCGAGATCGCCGTGACGATCCCGTCCGGCACGCCCATCTCGCAGCAGCTGTCCGAGGTCATGCAGAGCCAGCTCGCCGCGGTCGGCATCAAGCTGACGATCAACGCCGTCAGCGTCGACTCGTTCTTCGAGGACAACGTCACCCCGGGCAACTACGACATGACGATCTTCGTCTGGGCCGGTACCGGCTACCAGGCGTCCGGCGTCAGCATCTACAACTCGGACGAGCAGGGCCAGAACTACGGTCGCGTCTCGAGCCCCGAGATCGACGACCTGCTCAGCCAGGCCGTCGCCGAGGGCGATCCCGAGAAGGCCGCCGACCTGTACAACCAGGCCGACGAGAAGATCTGGGAGATCGGGCACTCGATGCCGATCATCCAGGCGCCGTACATCTCGTTCCAGAGCCCCGAGCTCGCGAACTTCGGCGCCCGCGCCGGTGCCAGCGACGTGGACTGGACGGTCGTCGGCTTCACGAAGTAGACGCCTCCCCCGGGCCCGTCCGGCCCCCGCTCAGCGCGGGGCCGGGCGGGCCTTCCGCGTCCCCGCCCGCCGTCGCTGCGCCTCCACGAGGCCGGCGGCCAGCGAGTAGCCCGCGTAGCCGAGCAGCGCGATCGCCAGCAGCGGCACGATCCACGACCGGGCGTCGCCGTTCACGACCTGGTTGACGAAGCCGAGCCACGGCACCGAGTACCACAGCGTGCCGCGGACCTGTTCGGGCAGCACGAGCGCCTCGTCGGGTTCGGAGTTGTTGTCGCCCTGGGTGACGAACGCCGTGCCGCCGTCCGACGACGACACGATCTCGGTCACCCGGTGGCTGATCACCTCGGGGCGGCCGCTCTCGATCTGGTAGGTCACGACGTCACCGATCCGGATCTCGTCGGTCGGGGTCGGCTTCACCACGATCAGCGTGCCCGGGGGCAGCCGCGGCTCCATCGAACTGGTCAACACGGTCAGGGGCGTCGCCCCCGCGACCTTCGGCACGACGACCAACACGGTCGCGAGGCCGAGCACGAGCACGAACAGCCCCGCACTGAGGCCGAGGCCGAGAGCGTGCAGCAGGCCCTTCTGACTCACGGCGGCGCGGCGACCGCTCACCGCGGCGCGGCGGCCGCTCACGGCTGCTCCCCCGAGGGGTCGACCTCGTCCGGGCGACGGCGTCCGACCGCCACGAAAGCGCCTGACAGCACCGCGATCGCCGCGATCAGCAGCGGCAGCCAACTGCCCCGCAAGGGCTCCGGCACGAAGTCGTCGAGCACGTCCAGGGAGTGGACGGGCAGCTCGGTGTCCGCGCCCGACCCGTCTGCGGCCCCGCGCGAGGCGCCGTCGCCGACGGAGGGCGCCGTCCCGCCGGCCGCACCGGCCGAGGAGGCGCGGGTCGCCAGCGCCTCGATCGTCGCGCTCGAGGCACGGTCGCCTCCCGCGCCTCCTGTGCTCGTCTCGGCGGGGTCCGCCGCGCCGGCGGTCCCGGCCGACGCGCAGCCCGCCGGCACGGCCGACCCGGCCAGCCCCGTGAGCGTGACGAGCACGGCGAAGTCCAGGGTCTGGTCACCGGTGCCCGCGGCGGCGGAGGCGTCGAGGTCGACCGAGACGGTGACCGGGGCCTCCTGCCCGGCGGCGAGGCGGACCGGCGCGAGCACGGGGGTGCACCCGTCTCCGGACAGGGTGACGGGCGGCAGGTCGCCGACGTCGAGGTCGGAGTGCGAACGGACCGTGACCGCCTCGGCGAACGCGGGCGACGAGGTCGTGACGTCGACGAGGCGGGCGCTGAGCACGGCGGGCTCGCTCGAGAGGTTCTTGACGAAGAAGGTGCCCGTCGTGCCTGCCCCGGGGACGAGCCGCAGCCCGTCGCCGAAGAGAGCGGAGTCGAGGCGACCCTGCCAGTGTCGGCCGTCGTCGCTCACCATGAGGCGGGGCGCGGTCGAGGCCGTGGCGGGAGCCGCGGCCGAGACGACGCCGGGGCCCAGGACGACCGCCGCGACGGCGACGACGACCGCGACCGCCCGACCGCCGGTCACCCGCACTGGATGTTCCTCGTGCCGTACTGGTCGTAGACCACCGTGACCGTGCCGACGGCCATGAGGTCGGTCGGCTGCCCGTCGACCATCACGCGGATGTCGACGTGGATCGGGCCGTCGCCGAAGGGGTCCCTGGGCAGGTTGTCGCGGGTGAACGCGAAGTGCGGGTAGTCGCCGGTCCGCTCGTCGTTCGAGATCCGGGTGCCGCCGACGAAGGTCGCGTACCGGGTCGCGGTCGCCCGGGTCGACGGGTCGAAGTCGAGCCAGGCGTAGGCCTCGCCGTCGGTGCGGCAGACCGCCGTCTGCGGGGGGACGATCGTGTTGTTCTGGACGATCCGGCGGTCCTGCGGCGTGGCGGCCCACGACCCGGAGGCGAGCGACACCGTGAGGACCGGGTTCACGCGCCCGGTGGGAGAGGACGTCGCGATCGAGGTGCGGAGGCACCAGGTCGCGGCGGCCTTGCTCGCCAACGTCCCGATGAGGTTCGGCACGGCGGACCAGGTGCCGCTGACGCTGCCCGGGCCGACGGCGGTCGTCGACGTGCAGGCGGACGCGGCGGTCACCGGCCACGCGACGACGGCGATCGACGCGGCGAGGGCGGCGGAGCTGCCCGAGCTCAGGCTGCCGCTCGTCGAGTAGGACGCCGCGACCGTCCCCGAGTTCGTGAACGTCCAGGGCGCCGTGAGCGACCTGGTCGATCCGGCGTAGTCGGCCTGCAGGGCGTCGAGGGTGCCGGCCGTGAGGCCGACGGCGCCGGTCCTGACCTGTTCGGTGACGGTGGCGGACGCCGTCCAGAGGGCGGACGCCGCGCCTCCCGAGGCCAGGGCCACACCGACGATCACGCCCACGACGACGGCGGCCAGCGTCGATCGCGTGGTCGTCCGGGGCCGACGCCCGCTCATGGTGCGGCGCCCGGTCACGGTGCGGCGCCCGGTCACGGGGCCACCTGCGTCCCGGTCAGGACGAGCCCGATCGACGAGGTCTGGTTCTGCAGGGTCGCCGGGACGTCCGAGTCGAGCGTGACGACGACGCAGCCGGTGACGGTGACTCCGGCCGGCAAGGTGAAGTACCCGCTCCCCGTGTCGAACGCGGCGGGCCGGGCCGAGTAGCCGCCGACGCCGACGACGCAGTCCGCGGCCCTCGCCACGGCGGCGAGCCTGACGGTCAGTTCGCCGGGCAGGGCGGACGCGGACGCCGTGGTGGTCCCGGCCGACACCCGCATGGCCAGGTCGACCGACCCCGTGTTGGTCGCGGTGAACGTCCCCGCGGTCGAGCCGCCGGGGCCGAGCGCGGACGTGTCGAGGGCCTTGACGGCGCCGACCGAGAGGCCCGCCGTCCCCGACCCGACCGTGACGGCCGTCGGCTTGACGGAGGAGTTCCACAGCGCGTAGGTCCCCCCGGTCGCCACGAGGGCGACGGTGACCGCGCCGGCCACGACGGCGGTCGCCGCCCACAGGGAGCGCAGCGGACGGCGGGACGAGGAGGCGCGCTCGACCGAGCGGTGACGCGCGCGTCCGCGGGACGGTCCGGTCAACGTCTCACCCCCTGGTGGTCGATCGTGCGAGGCGGCGGCCCGTGGGTCCCTGGGCGGGACGGACGGACGGAAGGGGGCGACCGGACCGCGTCGGGTGCGGTCCGGTCGCCGGTGGGTGACGGGGTGCGGTGGCCGTCGGGCCGCCGACACCCGCTACGCGATGGCGCGCTGCTTCAGCGTGAAGGTCAGCTTGCTCAGGTCGAGCGTGCCGCCCTGGCTGGCGGCGTCGGACACCGTCGAGGGCAGCTCGACGACGAAGGTCACGACGGCCGAGGTGCTGCCCGCGGAGACGGGAGCCACGACGTAGCTGCCGGCCGTGCTGCCCGCGGTCACGCCCGAGGGCAGGGTCGTGCCGCCGGCGGCCGTCGACAGGGCCATCGTGTTGGTCACGTACGGCTTGAGGCTGCCGGTGACCGAGGCCGCGTCGTAGGTCAGGTCGGCGCGCAGGTCGGCGCCCGAGGCGGCGATCGTGATCGGCTGCGTGAACTGCAGCTTGGTGCCCGGGACGATCTTGTAGGCGGCGACCTGGGCGGCCGTGAGGGCCGTGCTGCGACCGTTCGTCACGTCGGTCCAGCTGCCCGCCGACGACTGGGTGAGCGAGAGCGTGCCCGAGGCGACGCTGGCGGCGTTGACCTCGGTGCTGGCGTTCCAGAGGGCGAAGGTCCCGGCGCCGCCGAGGAGGAGGGCGATGCCGGCGGCACCGGCGACGGCACCCGTGACGAGCTTGTTCATGTCGGTCCTGTTCCGCGCGCCGTGGCGCGCTCGAGCACCGCCGTGCGCCGTCGGTCGGGTCGACTTCGGGGTGGCGCACGGCGCTGCAGGGGCTGTCGGCTCCGGGTCGGGCGGCCGATCGGTGTCGTCGGGCGCCGGGCTCTCGAGGAGTTCGGGTTCTTCGGGCGGGCAGGCCGCGACGACAGGATCGACATTACGCGGTCCCCCAAAGTGCCGACAGGGGATTCATGCCGATGCATGCACCCAGTTGGGGGGACAAAACGGACCGGAGTGTCTGTCGGCGACAGGGCGGACACACTTTTGTACCCCGAAACGCCTCTTCCGCACCCCGATCCACGACCGTCGGCCCTGCGGGGCCCCGGGCCGGGACCGGGCGGGCCAGACCGGGTACGGTCGACAACGTGGCGACAGCATACGAACCCAGAGTCGGGCGGATCCCCATCACGGGCCTCACCCCGACGACCCCCGACCGAGTGTTCCCGACGAAGGCCTTCTCCGGCGAGGTGGTCACCTTCGGGGCGACCGTCTTCCGCGAGGGTCACGACCTGATCGGGGCCGACCTCGTCACGATCGACCCCGAGGGCGCCGAGACCCGGCACCGGATGGTCGCCGGCATCCCCGGCACCGACCGATGGACGGCCCAGGTGCAGCTCGAGGTCGAGGGCGACTGGTCCTGGCAGGTCGAGGCCTACACCGACGACTGGGCCACGTGGCTGCACGCGGCCGAGATCAAGGTGCCGGCCGGTCTCGACGTCGAGGTCACGTTCGCCCTCGGCAGTCGACTGCTGACCGAGGCCGTCGAGAACTACCCCGACACGACCCTGATCCGCGACGCGGCCAAGGCCCTCGCGAACCCCGCCCTCTCCCCCGCCTCGCGACTCCGCGTCGCCACTGATCCGCGCCTCGCCGCGGTCCTCCTGGTGACGCCGCTCGCGAGCCTCGTCACGCGCAGCGCCCCCGAGGCGCTCCGCGTCGAACGCAGCCGCGCCGGCCTCGGCAGCTGGTACGAGTTCTTCCCCCGCAGCGAGGGCGCCCGCAAGCAGGCCGACGGCACCTGGAAGAGCGGCACGTTCCGCACCGCGGCCCGCCGCCTGCCCTCGATCGCCCGCATGGGCTTCGACGTCGTGTACATCCCGCCCGTGCACCCGATCGGGACGACCTTCCGCAAGGGCCCGAACAACACGTTGACCGCGGGGCCGAACGATCCCGGGTCGCCCTACGCGATCGGTTCGCCCGACGGCGGGCACGACGCGGTGCACCCCGACCTCGGCACGGTCGCCGACTTCCGCTGGTTCGTCGACGCGGCGAAGAACGCCGGTCTCGAACTCGCGCTCGACCTGGCCCTGCAGTGCTCGCCCGACCACCCCTGGGTCACCGAGCACCCCGAGTGGTTCACGACCCTGCCCGACGGGACGATCGCCTACGCCGAGAACCCGCCGAAGAAGTACCAGGACATCTACCCCCTGAACTTCGACAACGACTACGAGGGCGTCAGCCGCGAGGTGCTGCGCATCGTCCGTCACTGGATCGAACTCGGCGTCACGATCTTCCGGGTCGACAACCCGCACACGAAGCCCGTGCGCTTCTGGGAGTGGCTGCTGCACGAGATCCGGCAGACGAACCCCGAGGTCATCTTCCTCTCCGAGGCGTTCACGAAGCCGGCCATGATGCAGGCGTTGGCGCAGGTGGGGTTCCACCAGTCGTACACGTACTTCACCTGGCGCAACGAGAAGTGGGAGCTCGAGGAGTACCTCGACGAGCTGTCGAAGGAGACGAGCGCCTGGCTGCGCCCGAACTTCTTCGTCAACACGCACGACATCCTGACCCCCTACCTGCAGTTCGGCGGTCCCGCGGCCTACAAGATCCGTGCCGCGATCGCCGCGACGGCTTCGCCGACCTGGGGCGTCTACTCGGGCTACGAGCTCTTCGAGGACGTCGCCCGCCCGGGCAGCGAAGAGAACATCGACAACGAGAAGTACGAGTACAAGCCCCGTGACTGGGCCGCCGCCGAAGAGGCGGGGGCCTCGCTGGCGCCGTACCTGACGCAGCTCAACCGCATCCGCGCCTCCCACCCGGCCCTGCGCCAGCTGCGCAACCTCGAGATCCACTCGAGCGACGACGAGTCGATCCTCGTGTTCTCGAAGTACCTGTCCCGTGCGCACACCCGCAGCGGACGCGCCGACGGCATCATCGTCGTCGCCAACGTCGACCCGCACTCGGCGCGCGAGACGACCGTCCACCTCGACGTCACGAAGTTCGGCCTGCAGCCCGGTGGCACCTACACCGTGCGCGACCTGATCACCGGTCAGTCGTGGACCTGGGGCGACGACAACTACGTCCGACTGGACGCCTTCGTCGAACCGGTGCACGTCCTCTCCGTCGACCTCAACCGAGCCCCGTAGGAGCGACCCGATGACCACCACTCCCCCGACCGAGCCCGACACCTCCTTCGCCCTGGGCGACGACGAGGTCTTCTCGGCCGCCAACGGCACCCACGGCCACCCGCACGCCGTCCTGGGTGCCCACCCCCGCGGCGGTCGCACCGCCGTCCGCGTCGTCCGACCGCTGGCCGACACCGTCACCGTGACCGGCGCCTCCGGGTCGTCCTTCGCCCTCGAGCACGTGGCCCACGGCCTCTGGCAGGGCGTCACGAACGAGCCCGTGGGCGCCTACACCGTCGAGGCGGCCTACGAAGGAGGCGCGGCGTGGGTCTCGGACGACCCCTACCGCTTCACCCCCACCGTCACCGAGTTCGACCTGTACCTCTTCGGAGAGGGGCGCCACGAGCAGCTCTGGAAGATGCTCGGCAGCCACGTCCGCGAGCACGAGGGCGTGACCGGCACCTCCTTCGCCGTCTGGGCGCCGCACGCCCGCGCCGTCCGCGTCAAGGGCGACCTCAACGGCTGGGACGGCGAGCGGCACGCGATGCGCCGCCTCGACGGCAACGGCGTCTGGGAGCTCTTCGTGCCCGGCGTCACGGACGGGATCTACAAGTACGAGGTGCTCACCCCCGACGACGTCTGGGTCGAGCGCGCCGACCCCATGGCGCGCACCTCCGAGGTGCCGCCGCTCACCGGTTCCGTCGTCACGAAGGCCGCCCACGCCTGGGCCGACGACGCCTGGATGACCGCCCGGGCCGAGAACGACGTCCACTCCGGACCGATGAGCGTGTACGAGCTGCACGTCGGCTCATGGCGACCGGGTCTGAACTACCGCGAACTCGCCGACCAGCTCATCGAGTACGTCGGCGAGCTCGGGTTCACCCACGTCGAGTTCATGCCGCTCGCCGAGCACCCCTTCGGCGGTTCCTGGGGCTATCAGGTCACCGGTTACTACGCCGTGACCAGCCGTTTCGGCAGCCCGGACGACCTGCGCTACCTGATCGACCGCCTGCACCAGGCCGGGATCGGCGTCATCATGGACTGGGTGCCCGGGCACTTCCCGAAGGACGAGTGGGCCCTCGCGAAGTTCGACGGTCGCGCCGTCTACGAGCACTCCGACCCCCGCCGCGGCGAGCAGCCCGACTGGGGCACGTTGGTCTTCAACTTCGGCGACTCGCAGGTGCGCAACTTCCTCGTCTCGAACGCGCTGTACTGGCTCGAGGAGTTCCACATCGACGGGCTGCGCGTCGACGCCGTCGCCTCGATGCTCTACCTCGACTACAGCCGCAACGAGGGCGAGTGGTTGCCGAACGAGTTCGGCGGGCGCGAGAACCTCGAGGCGATCAGCTTCTTGCAAGAGGCGAACGCGACGGCGTACAAGCGCCACCCCGGCATCGTCATGATCGCCGAAGAGAGCACGAGCTGGCCCGGCGTCACCCGCCCGACCAGCGAGGGCGGCCTGGGCTTCGGCCTCAAGTGGAACATGGGCTGGATGCACGACACCCTCGGCTACGTCGCCGAGGACCCGCTCTACCGCTCGCACCACCACGGCGAGATCACGTTCTCGTTCGTCTACGCGTTCAGCGAGAACTTCATGCTGCCGATCAGCCACGACGAAGTCGTGCACGGCAAGGGGTCCCTGCTCAACAAGATGCCCGGCGACGAGTGGCAGAAGCTCGCCAACGTGCGGGCCTACCTCGCCTACATGTGGGGCCACCCCGGCAAGCAGCTGCTCTTCATGGGCAGCGAGTTCGGCCAGCCCGGCGAGTGGAGCGAAGAACGAGGGCTCGACTGGTGGATCCTCGACCAGCCCGCCCACCAGGGGCTCCACGGCCTGGTGGCCCGCCTCAACGAGGTCTACCGCGACGAGCCCGCTCTGTCGGCGCACGACTTCGACACCGACGGCTTCGAGTGGATCGACGGCGGTGCCGCGCAGCACAGCGTCGTGGCCTTCATGCGCAAGTCCGGCTCGGGCGAGTCGATCGCCGTCCTGGCGAACTTCTCGGGTGAACCGGTGCACATGCGCTTCGGTCTGCCCGAGGCCGGTCGCTGGGACGAGATCCTCAACACCGACGCCGAGGTCTACGGCGGTTCGGGCGTGGGCAACTTCGGCGGAGTCACCGCCACCGACGAGCCCTGGGCCGGTCGACCCGCGGCCGCCGACGTCCAGCTGCCGCCGCTCGGGGTCGTCTGGCTGAAGCTGCGCCGCTGATCCGACGCCGGCACACGACGGAACCCCCGCGCCCCTTCCGGGTCGCGGGGGTTCCGTCGTCCGTGCAGGAGGCGCGGCTCAGTACAGCAGCATCGCCAGACGACGACGGGCGGTCGCCACCCGGGGGTCGTCCACCCCGACGATCTCGAAGTACTCGAGCAGGCGGGCCCGGGCGGCGTCACGGCCGTGGGGGTCGAGCGACGGGAACACGGTCAGCACGCGGTCGAAGGCGTCGTCGATGTGCCCCCCGCTGAGGTCGAGGTCGGCCACGGCGAGCTGGGCGTCGAGGTCGGTGGGCGCAGCCGCGGCCGCCGCACGGACGTCGGCCAGCGACGCGCCCTGCAGTCGCTCGAGCAGCGAGACCTGGGCGAGGCCCGCCACGGCGAGCTGGTCACGAGGGTCCTGCGCGATGGCGGTCTTGTAGGCCGTGATGGCCGCGGCGTAGTCGCCCCGGTCGATCGCGTCGTAGGCGTCCTGGTGGTGCGGGGGCAGCGGTTCCGGCTCGGGCTCGACCTCGTCGGCCTCGCCCACCGGGGCGCCGTCGACGACCGCCGTGCCGGTGACGCCGTTCTGCGCGGCCAGCTCGAGCACCTGCTCGAAGACGTCGCGGACCTGGGCCTCGGGCAGGGCTCCGACGAAGAGCTGGACGGGACGACCGCCGATCACGGCGGCGACCGCCGGGATCGACTGCGCCTGGAAGGCCTGCGTCAGCTGGGGGTTGGCGTCGACGTCGACCTTGACGAGCAGCAGGCGGCCGGCGTACTCGGCGACCAGCTTGTCGAGGACGGGCGACAGCTGCTTGCACGGGCCGCACCACTCCGCCCACAGGTCGACGATCACGGGGACGGTGTTGCTGATCTCGAGGACCTGCGTGAAGGTGGCGTCGGTGGCGTCGAGCACGAGGCCCGGCACCGCGATCTGACCGGCGGACGGGGCCGGGACGCCACCCGCGCCTCCCGCGGGCGCGCCGTCGACGGGCGCCCCCGCGGACGGACCCGCCGGGGCGGGGGCCGGCGGACGGTTGACGAGCGACGAGAGGTCGACGGCGCCGCGGAGACCGGCGGGGACGGGAGGGAGGTTGGTCATGGCAGCTCCTTGGCAGAGGTGAGGGCCTGGCTGAAACCGAGCAGGACGATGGGGTCGTCGCTGCCGACGGGCGGGACGGAGAACAAGAGCTCGACGCCGTAGGTCGCCTCGATGCCCTTCGACGACTCGTCGAGCCCCAGCAGGGTCTTGACGGTGCCCTCGGGATTGACCTTGGCACCCGTGGCCGTCGGCTTGACGGTCTCGATCTCGTTCAGCGCGACCGAGACGATGGCACCGGCGTCGTTCGTGGCGAAGGCGACGGGGGTCTCGTCGTCGGCCTGGGACGTGTAGTCGATGGACGCCGTGGTGGGCAGGGCCGCACGCTTCGCGTCCTTGTAGGCCTTGCCGATCTTCTCGCGCAGCGTGTCGCCCTCGGTCTGGAACTGGGCGGCGTACTGGCTCTCGTCGCCGTTGCGCAGGATGTCGCCGTAGGCCTCGGCCAGCTGGTCGGGCTGCAGCGTGAGCAGCTTGACGTCGGGCGAGAGCCGGGCGGCGCCGATCGAGGCGGGTGCGACGGTCAACGGGGTCTGCGTCTGCAGGCTGACCGCGTACTCGACCTTGTACGGGTCGCGGGCGCTCTCTTGCTCGAGGGTGAGGGCGACGGGCGCCACGCTCGCGTCGGCGTCCTGCACGACGACGAACGCCGAGCGCGGCCAGGAGTCGGCCTGCTGAGGCAGCGTCAGCGTGACGGTGCCGGTGGGGATCGCCAGGGGCGCGGCGGCGGCGGCGTCCTTGGAACGGATCGTGTAGTTCGCCTGACGCTGCTCGAGGGCCGGACCCGTGAAACGGGTGGCGGCGAGGTCGGCGTTCAGCGAGGCGTCGGCCTCGGTCGCCGTGGCCGAGATGCGTTCGACGATGCGCTTGGCCTGGGCGACGCTGATCACCGGGGGCTGCAGCGCGTTGCCCTGGTCGCCGGAGTCCGTGCCGTCGGTCGAGGTGGGCGTCGGGGTCGGGGTGGACGAGTCGGAACCCGCCGCCGGCGCCTGCTGCGGCCAGTAGTCGGCGGTGCACGCCGACAGGGCGAGCGAGGAGACCAGCACGATCGGCGCCACGGCGACGAACCGACGGATGCCGCGGGCACGACCACGGCCGGGCGCCAGGGTCTCGGTGCCGGCGGCGTCGAGCGCCTTGACCGCCTTGCGACCGGCCCGACGCGACAGGCGGGGTCGTTTCCCGTCACCCGAGCGCCGACGGGGGCCGCGCGTCCGGCGGTGGTGCAGGATCGCCCAGACGTACAGGCCGATGCCGATCAGCAGGACCACGAGCCCACCGACGATCAGCGGCCCGGCCAGGGGCGTCGCGGTCGAGAGCGGCCAGGTGATGCGGACGTCGGACGGGGCGGGCTGAGTGCCGTCCGAGACGATGACGAGGGAGACGTCGTCGGGCGCGTCGAGTGAGAACGTGAGGTCGTTGCCCGCGAACTGGTCGAACCAGAGGTCGGAGTCGGTCGGGTCGGGCACCTCGGTGGTGTCGCCCGCGATCGTGCGGCTGACGAGCCGACCGGACGCCTCGTCGTACTCGACCTCGTTGTAGCTGGCGTCGCCGACCCACCCGAGGACGTCCGACGTGCGGCCGTAGGCGGCGAAGGCGGTGTCGCCGCCCGACACCGAGACCGTCTGACGCCCGTCGCGGCCGTGCAGCGCCGAGGCCGGGACGACCGTGACGGTCGCGTCGGAGTCGGCGGTGTCGACCTGGGACGACACGCTCGGCGGCGGTGCGAAGACGGTGCGCTGGGCGAAGCCCAACGCCACCATCACCGCCGCCAGGACGACGACGACGACTGCGACGATGAAACGCACGTTTCTCTCCCTCCGAGCCACCATCCCGGTCGGGGCGCCAGGAACCGTCGTGGTCGACGACGGGCCTCGCACGAGCCTGGCCAGGGGGCCGGGCGCGGCAGCAGAATTTAAGACGGCTCAGCGTATCCGACGAGGCTGAGAGGCACCTAACCCGTGGATCGGGGTCCGTCGAGGGCCTCCCACTAGCATCGTGTCGCGGGCCGCGCTCCCCTGGTCCGAACCCTGCATCGAAGGAGACACCGTGGCTGCTGACGAAGCCGATTTCGGCATCGAACTCCGGGGCTACCGCAAGGACGAGGTCGACCGGGTGCTCGGCGACCTGCGGCGGGAGCTCATCAAGGCCAACGCCGACCGGGCCGACCGGGCGAGCGAGGTCGCGTTCCTCCAGCAGCGGGTGGACGAGATCCGTGCCGAGCTCGAAGAGGCCGGCACCCCCACGTACTCCGGTCTCGGCAGCAAGCTCGAGCAGACCCTGCGTCTGGCCGAACAGCAGTCCACCCTGGTGATCAGCCAGGCCGACATCGACGCCGAGGCCCTGCGCTCGTCCTCGACGGCCGAGGCGAAGCGCCTGCTGGACGACGCGAGCGAACGGGCCACGTCCGTGCTCGACGACGCCCGGGGCCGCGCCGCGGCGCAGGTCGCCGAGTCCACCGCCGACGCCGACCGTCTGGTCGCACGCGCCAAGGCCGAAGCACGCGACCTGCTGCAAGAGGCCCAGCGCGACGCCATCTCGATCCGCGGCTCGGCCGCCACCGAGGCGGCCCAGAACGTCTCGACGGCTCGACGCGAAGCAGCCGCGCTGCGTGCCGAGGTCGAGCACGAGGTCGCCGAGCAGCGGGCCGCCGTCGCCCGCGACCTCGCCGAGGCCCGCGACGAGGCCGACACCCTCGCCGCCGACACGCGCGAGGCCCGAGCCGTCTTCGAGAGCGACTCCGGGCGGCAGCGCGCCGACCTCGAGCGCGAGGGCCTCACCGTCCGCGCCGAGCTGGCCCGCCTCGACGAGACCACCCGCGCCGACCTCGACGCCGAGGTCGGCGCCCGCCGCGCCGAACTCGACCGCGAGATCACGGCCGCCCGCGCCGAGCTGGCCGACGACGTCGCGGCCCAGCGCGCCGAACTCGAACGCGACGTCGCCGCGGCCCGTGCCGAGCTCGCCCACGAGGTCGCCGAGACCCGCGCGCTCCTCGCCCGCGACGTCGACGCCACCCGTGCCGACCTCACCGACGAGGTCGAATCCACCCGGGTCGAGCTCGAGCGCGAGATCGCGACCGGTCGTGACCGCCTCGCGGCCGAGATCGCACAGGCCCGTGCCGAACTCGAGAAAGAGGTCGGCGACGCCCGCACCGAGCTCGACCGCGAGACCCGGCGCCGCCGCGACGAACTCGACCTCGCCGAGACCACGTCACGCGAACGCATCGCGCGCATCACCGTCGAGACCGACGAGCGCCTCACCCGCGAGAGCGAGGCGCAGGCCGACCGTCTCGCCCGCGAGGACGCCGACCGGCGGGCCGAACTCGCGACCGAGATCGAGCAGGCACGCGCCGAACTCGCCGCCGAGGCCGCCGAGGCACGCGCCGCCCTGGCGGACGAGACCGAGGCCCAGCGCGCCCGCCTGGCCGCCGACGACGTCCGGGTCCGCGCCGGGCTCGAGGCCGACCGCGAACGGGCCATCGCCGACCTGCGCCGCGACGTCGACCATGGGCGCGCCGACCTCGAGGTCGAACTGCTGGCCCGTCGCGACGAGGCGGAGGTCGAGCTCACGCAGCGACACCAGCACGCCGTCGCCGAGACCCAGGAGCTGCTCGACGCGGCGGCCGAGCAGCTCGCCGAGGCCACCCGTCGCGCCACCGAGGTCCGGCGCGAGGCCGACGACCTCGAACGCACCGCGCTCGAGTACGCCCGCACCACCCGGACGGACGCCGACGAGACGGCCCACGACGTGCTCACCAACGCCGACGAACGTTCACGGTCGATCCTGGCCGACGCCCAGCAGCGGGCCGACGACCTCATCGGCGACGCCGAAGAACGCCTGGCCGAGATCACGGCCGAACGCGACGCCGTCGCGGAGTACTTCGAGAACCTGCGTGGCATGATCGGACAAGTCGGCGGCGGTACGTCAGAGTAGGGCGACAGGCCGTGTCGGGCAGTCGGTGCCGCCGTGACCTCGACCGGCCCGTGCCGTCGACAGGAGCCCGCCCGTGAAGATCCACAACCCGTTCCGCATCGGTCTGCTCGCGGGGCTGGGAGTGCTCGTCGCCCTCGTCATCGGGGGCGCCGTCGGGCAGCTCTCGACGATCCTGACCTACGTGGGCGCGGCCTTGTTCATCTCGCTGGGGCTCGACCCGGTCGTCTCGTGGCTCGAGAAGCGCCGGGTGCCCCGGGGCATCGCCATCGTGATCGTCCTCGTGGCCGTGGTGGGCGCCTTCGTGGGCGTCGTCTTCGCGATCGTGCCCGTCATCGTGCAACAGACCACGAGCCTCATCCAGGCGCTGACGTCGTACCTGCAGAGCGTCACCACCCAGCAGTTCGTCGACAACCTGCAAGAACTCGTCCCCCAGAACGTCTTCGACGTGCAGGACGCGCTCGACTCCATCGTCGACTTCCTGACCAACCCCGACAACGTCGTCACGATCGGCGGCGGGGTCCTCGCCGTCGGCGTCGCGATCGGCAACGGCCTCTTCGGCACGATCGTCGTGGTCATCCTGACGATCTACTTCACCTCGTCGATCAACAGCGTCAAGCGCGCGCTCTACCAGCTCGTCCCGGCCTCGAAGCGGGCCACGTTCGTCGACATCTCCGAACAGATCAGCCAATCGGTGGGTCGGTACGTCATCGGCCAGTTCACGCTCGCGGCGCTCAACGGCATCCTGAGCTTCGTGTTCCTCACCATCATCGGAGCCCAACAGCCGGCGGTCTTCGCGTTCATCGCGTTCCTGGGGTCGATCATCCCCCTCGTCGGCACCATCAGCGGTTCGGCGATCATCGTGCTGGCGCAGATCGCGCTGTTGCCCCAATCACCGGCCACCTGGGTGACGACAGCCGTCTACTACCTGGTCTACATGCAGGTCGAGGCCTACCTGCTGAGCCCGCGCATCATGCGGCGGGCGGTCCGCGTCCCGGGCGTGATCGTCGTCATCGCGGCCCTCGTCGGTGGCACCCTGCTGGGAGTGCTCGGCGCACTCATCGCCATCCCCGTCGCCGCGTCGATCCTGCTGATCATCCGCGAGGTCTACGTGCCACGCCAGAACCAGCTCTGAGACGCGCCACGCCCCGGTCGCTCCGGGCCCGGCGCGGCGGACCGCCCGCCGACGGCGGACGCACCGTCAGGAGGCGCGGGGCGGCCAGGTGGACGGCAGCGGCAGGGCACCGGGCGCGACCCGACGGACGATCTCGGTCAGCACGCGACTGGTCTGCTTCTCGCCGACCCAGAGGTGCTTGCCTCCCTCGACCGCGACCACCTCGGCCTCGGGAACGAGGGCGAAGCGACGTCGCGCCTCGTCGGGACGCAGGTAGTCGTCGAACTCGGGCACGACGGCCACCACGGGCCGCCCGGAGTCGTGCCACGCCCCGAGTTCGGCGTCGGACGTGCGGTGCAGTGGTGGGGACAGCAGCACGACGCCCGCCACCTCGACGTCGAGGCCGTGCTTCAGGGCGACCTCGGTGCCGAACGACCAACCCACCAACCACGGGGTGGGCAGACCGCGATCGCCCACGAAGGCCACGGCGGCGGCGAGGTCGGCCGCTTCGGCCACCCCCTCGCCGAACTCGCCCTCGGACCGACCTCGCGGAGACGACACCCCGCGGAAGTTGAACCTGAGCACGGCGAGGTCGGCCAGGGCCGGAAGACGGGCCGCGGCCTTCCTGATGACGTGGGAGTCCATGAACCCGCCGGCGGTGGGCAGAGGGTGCAGCGCGACGATCGTGCCGACGGGCTCGCGGTCCGCCGGGAGGCTCAGCTCGCCCACCAGGGTCAGACCGTCGCCGGTGTGCAGCTGGACGTCCTCGCGGCGCGCGGGCAACAGGACGCCCCCGCGGATCTCGAGAGAGTCGGCGTCGGGGGTCGTCACGAGATCCTCCAGCAGTGGGTGTGCCAATGGCGGCGGGCCGCCAGGTCGTCCTCGGCACCGAACAGCCCGTCGGCACGCCAGGCCACGACGTGCGGCGTCGCGGGAGCGATGCCCAAGGAGCAGCCGGGGCAGACGTACTCTTTGACGGCCGACGTCGCCGAGACCGACTGGACGTTGAACGAACGCCCGTGTTTGGTCTCGACCGTCAATCCGCCGAACGACGCTCGGGTGACGTCGTAGGCCTCGTCGGCGTCACGCCGGTCGCGCGAGCGACGGGAGCGGTTGCTGCGGGGCATGACGACCAGCGTAGCAACGGCCCCCGAGGTCGAGGGCCGTGCGACGGATCAGTACCAGTTGTTGGCGACGGAATGGGCCCAGGCACCGCAGGGGTTGCCGTAGCGGCCGCCGATGTAGTTCAGCCCCCACGTGATCTGCGTGGCGGGGTTGGTCTGCCAGTCGGCACCGACGGAGCCCATCTTGCTACCCGGCAGGGCCTGGGGAATGCCGTAGGCACCACTCGACCGGTTGGACGCGTAGACGTTCCAGCTGGACTCTTTCTGCCACAGCGACACCAGGCAGTCGTACTGGTCGGAGCCCCAGCCGCGAGCGGCCACGAGTTCGGCGGCGACGGCCTTCGCGCTGCCCGGGTCAGGGGTACCCGCCACGGGAGCAGACGACGACTTCTTGGCAGAGCCGGACGTCGCACCCGACGGGGCCGCGGGCTCCTCGGTCTCGGCCACCACGACGGGCGGGGGCGGCGGCGGCACGTACTCGGTCACGCCGTAGGCGTCCCGGTCGGCGACGGTCACGGCGGCACCGGCGACCGTGAGGGTCTGACCGGGGGCCGTCAGCACCGACGCAGCGCCCGGAACGGTCGTCGCGGCCTCGGCACCGGCCAAGGGGTTGACGAGCGAGGCCGACACGAAGGCGAACGACGCACAGAAACCGACGAGGGGAATTGCCACGCGTCGAGGGAATCCGGTTCGACGAGCGGCCGGTACGGCACCGCGGACGGGACCGGTGAACGCGAGGGAGCCGGCTGCAGGGCGTCGGACGACGTTCTGCGAGGCCGGCACGCGGACGCGCCGACGGGTCGAGGGTCGTTCGACCGCGGCCGGGTGCTCTCGTCGAGAGGGACCGGGGGTCGGATTCGCTGCGTGCCTGCCCATGAGTCCGTCCAGGGTAACCGATGGGACGCCCGAGGGCCAGGGACGACCCGTCAGCGTGTCGGTGGCACGGAAGGAAGAGGAGACGACCGGCCGTGACCGTCAGCGAACGGCGAGCATGACGTCGACCACCGTGTCGAGCACCAGGTCGACCTGGCTCTCGCGGTAACCGCCGCGCTTCGCCCGGAAGACCGAAGCCCGGACGTCGTCGATGCTGAGGGGGCGGCCGTCGGTGAAGTAGCCGTGCAGCCGCCGGGTGAGGCGGTCGACGTCTCGCGGGTGGTAGCCGGTCGTGAGGATGCCCACCCTGTCGAAGCGGTGGCCCTGCGGTCGCTCGAGACGGGCCACGATGTCTTCCGCCCCGGAGCGCGCGGTCGAGAACCAGGTCGACTCGGCGCCCGACGAGACGGCCCGTTCGCGCTCCCGACTGGCGAAGGCGTCCTCGAGACGTTCGAGCGCGGCGTCGACGTGTGCCGTCGAGTACCCGTTCTTGGTCAACCCGAAGGCCGTGCGTCGGATGCGGGCGGAGTCGATGCCGAGGCCGGTCTCGCCGGCGTAGGCCTTCCGGGCCTCGACCAGGAACGCGTCGACCTCGTCGACGTCGTAACCCCGCTTGCCCTTGGGAACGATCGGGAATGTGCTGCTCACGGCCACCATCATGCCGCATGGGCCGATGGCAAGCCGCTGGACGCGCGGCCGGTCAGTACCGGCGGACGGGCGTCACGCGAAGAGGAGGTACAGGGCGTAGGCCGCGGCGGCCGAGGGCAACGTGCTGTCGAGCCGGTCGAGGAACCCCCCGTGGCCGGGAAGCCAGGTGCTGATGTCTTTGATGCCCAGGTCGCGCTTGATGAGGGATTCGGACAGATCGCCGATGGTGGCGGTCACGATGATGACGCCACCGAAGACGAGACCGAACCACCACGGCTCGTCGAGCAGGAAGACCGACAGCAGCACGGCCGCAATGAGGCTGGCGGCCACCGAACCGGCGAAGCCCTCCCAGGTCTTCTTGGGACTGATGCGGGGCGCCATCGGGTGCTTGCCGAAGTTCAGGCCGGTCGCATACGCACCGGTGTCGACCGCGATCACGACGATGAGAGCCGACAGGGTCCACCACTGGCCGTCGGGTCGAGCAGCCATGAGGGCCATGAAGCTGCCGAGGAACGAGCAGTAGATCTGGACGAACGCACCGGCACCGAGATCACGACCCAGCGCGGAGGCGCCGGCTCGGTGCGACGGACGGGCCGTCTCGACGAGGCGCCACACGGAGACGACGACGATGCCGCCCACCAGAGCGGCCCACTGGCCGCCGGCTCCGCCGTAGAAGGCCGCGGGGACCACGGCCACGCCGGCGAGGACGCTCGGGAGGCGGGGCACGTCACGCCCGGCGAAGCGCAGGGCACTGGCGAGTTCGAAGCACAACGAACCGATCAGGGCCGCCGCCACGATGATGAAGAACGCCTTGACGAAGATCAGGCTCAACAAGACCGCGGCCCCGAGCAGGACACCCACGGCGATGGCGGCCGGAAGGTTGCGACCGGTACGCGCCGTCAACTTCTCGTTGCGCGAGTCGAGGCGCGCCTTGCCTGCCCGCAGTTGGCTCTCGATGTCGTGGCGGGCCGCTTGCGCTCGAGCGTCGAAGTCGGCCCGGCGACTACCGAGAGTGCTCTTCTGAGCCGGTGACGAGTCGTCGGGGCCGGCGCCGTCGGGTCGCTGTCTCATCAGACCTCGAGCAGCTCCGCTTCTTTCTTCTTCAACGCGTCGTCGATGGAGTCGATGTACCCCTTGGTGATCGACTCGAGCTCTTTCTCGGCACGAGCGACCTCGTCGTCGCCGACCTCGGTCTTCTGGGCGTCGAGCGCCTCTTTCGACTTGCGACGGACGTTGCGCACCTGCACCTTGGCGTCCTCGCCCTTGCTGCGCACGAGCTTGACGAACTCTTTGCGACGCTCTTGCGTCAGCTCGGGGATGGTGACTCGGACGATCGTGCCGTCGTTCGTCGGGTTGGCCCCGAGGTTCGGGAAGGTCGCGATGGCCTTCTCGATCTCTTTGAGGGCCGTTTTGTCGTAGGGGGTGACGATCATGGTGCGCGCCTCGGGCACCTGCAGCGAGGCGAGCTGGGCCAGCGGGGTCGGGGTCCCGTAGTAGTCGATCGGGATCTTCTGGAACAGAGCGGGGTTGATGCGGCCGGTGCGCACCGTCCCGAAGTCGTTCTTGGCGGCGTCGAGCGCCTTGTCCATCTTCTCGCGCGTCTCGGTGAGTACGTCGTTGATCGCCACTGGTGCTCCTTGTTCGGTTCGCGGTCGAGTTTAGTCGTCTAGTTGCTGACGATTGTTCCGATGCGTTCGCCGCGGATGGCGCGGGCGATGTTGCCCTCGCCTTCCATGCCGAACACGTGCATGGGCATGCCGTTGTCCATGCAGAGACTGAAGGCGGTCGAGTCGACGACCTTGAGCCCCTGCATCAGCGCCTCTTGGTACGTGAGCTGGTCGAGCTTGACCGCCGACGGGTCGTGTCGGGGGTCGGCCGAGTAGACGCCGTCCACGCCGTTCTTGGCGACGAGCACCTCGGAGGCCCCGATCTCGAGGGCTCGCTGGGCCGAGACGGTGTCGGTCGAGAAGTACGGCAGGCCGGCGCCGGCACCGAAGATGACGACGCGCCCCTTCTCGAGGTGCCGCTCGGCGCGACGGGGGATGTACGGCTCGGCGACCTGGGTCATCGCGATGGCGGACTGGACGCGGGTCGCAGCGCCGGCCTGCTCGAGGAAGTCCTGGAGGGCGAGGGCGTTCATGACGGTGCCGAGCATGCCCATGTAGTCGGCCCTTCCCCGGTCCATGCCGCGCTGACTGAGTTCGGCACCGCGGAAGAAGTTGCCGCCACCGACCACGATGGCGATCTCGACGTCGGTCGCCGCGTCGGCGATCTCACGGGCGATGGAGCCGACCACGTCGGGGTTCACGCCGAGCTGGCCGCCGCCGAAGGCCTCACCCGAGAGCTTCAGCAGGACGCGTCGTCGTCCGGTCGTTTCCGATGTCATGCGAGTCTCCGTCTCGTCGTGGCCGTAGCCAGGTTAGCGAGTTCGGGCTGGTCGCCGTCCGTCGCCGATGATGCACCCGACGTCGTCACCTCGGCCGGGCATGGGAACGGGGTCCGAGACACGTTCGTCTCGGACCCCGTCACGGTGCTGTCTAGGCGCCGACCTTGATGCGGGCGAAGCCCGTGATCGTCAGTCCGGCCTCGGCGACCACCTTGGCGACGGACAACTTGTTGTCCTTCGCGTAGGCCTGGTCGAGCAGGGCGATCTCCTTGAAGAAGCCGGTGAGGCGTCCCTCGATGATCTTGGGCAGGGCCGCTTCCGGCTTGCCCTCGTTCTTCGCGGTCTCCTCGACGATGGCTCGCTCCTTGTCGACCTGCTCGGTCGGCACGTCGTCGCGCGACAGGTACGTCGGCGCGGCGAAGGCGATGTGCTGAGCGATCGACCGAGCGGTCTCGGCGTCGTCACCCGTGTAGCCCACGACCACGCCGACCTGCGGGGGCAGGTCCTTCGAGGTCTTGTGCAGGTAGATGGCGAACTGCTCGCCCTCGATGCGGTTGACGGTGCGCAGTTCGACCTTCTCGCCCATGAGCGCGGCCTCGTCGTTGACGAAGGCCTCGACGGTCTGGCCGACGATCGCGGCGGCGTTGCCCTCGGCGGCACTGGAGGCTCCGCCCGCGTGCACCGCCTCGAGGACCTGGTCGGCCAAGGCGACGAACTTCTCGTTCTTCGCGACGAAGTCGGTCTCGCTGGCGAGCTCGATCAGCGTGGCGTACCCCGAACCAGGCTTGGCGGCGACGAGACCCGCGGTGGTCTGACGGCCCTCGCGCTTGGCGACGCCCTTCAGTCCCTTGACGCGGAGGATCTCGACGGCCTTCTCGATGTCGCCGTCGGCTTCTTCGAGGGCGTTCTTGCTGTCGACCATGCCCGCGCCGAGGCGGTCACGGAGGATCTTGACGTCAGCGATGGTGTAGTTGGCCATGTGTCTGACTTCCTTTCGTGGAGTCGGAAGGGTGAAGGAGAGGACTACTTCGAGTCGGCGTCGGCCGGCTCGGCCGCGGTGGCCTCGGTCGCCTCGGCGACGGGCTCGACGACCGGCTCGCCCAGGGGCTTCGCGGCGACCTGTGCGTCGGCGTCGTTCTCCTCGACGGGGGCCTCGGCGACGGGGGCCTCGGCAGCAGGTGCCTCGGCGGCGGCGTCGGCGGCCTTGGCCTCGCCCTGCGCGAGCAGCTCGGCCTCCCATTCGGCCATGGGCTCGACGGGCTGGTCGGCGTCCTCGGGCTTCTGGTGACGCTGCACCAGGCCCTCGGCGGCAGCGTCGGCGACGATGCGCGTCAGCAGGCCGACGGAACGGATGGCGTCGTCGTTGCCCGGGATCGGGAAGTTGATCTCGTCGGGGTCGCAGTTCGTGTCGAGGATGCCGATGACCGGGATGCCCAGCTTCTTGGCCTCGTCGATCGCGAGGTGCTCTTTCTTGGTGTCGACGACCCAGAGGGCGGACGGCGTCTTGGTGAGGTTGCGGATTCCGCCGAGCGTCTTGTGGAGCTTGTCGAGCTCACGCTTCTTGATCAGCAGCTCTTTTTTGGTGAAGCCCTGCGTGGTGTCGTCGAAGTCGATGTCCTCGAGCTCTTTCATGCGGGCGAGGCGCTTCGAGACCGTCTGGAAGTTGGTCAGGAGGCCACCGAGCCAACGCTGGTTGACGAAGGGCTGGCCGACGCGGTTCGCCTGCTCGGCGATGGAACCCTGGGCCTGCTTCTTCGTGCCGACGAAGAGGATGGTGCCGCCGTGGGCGACGGTCTCCTTGACGAAGTCGTACGCCTTGTCGATGTAGCCGAGCGACTGCTGCAGGTCGATGATGTGGATGCCCGAGCGCTCGGCGAGGATGAAGCGCTTCACCTTCGGGTTCCAGCGGCGGGTCTGGTGTCCGAAGTGGACGCCGCTGTCGAGCAGCTGGCGGATGGTGACGACGGCCATGGTCGTTCTCCTTGTTTCTGGGCGCACCCGCGGGTGCGCCTGCTTGTCGGTTGTCGGGCGACCGGTCGGTCGCCACTGCCTGGTGCCCGGGCACACGTCCGCCGAGCCCACCGTGAGGCGGTTCGGACCGAATGGACGTGGAGGCCGGGAGCGGCGCGAGGCGACCAGGTCGCCTCGACGTCGGTGCGTCCGAGGACGCACAGGGCACGCGAAGTCAGCCTGCTGAGCAGGCTGCATCGCTCATGTTAGCACCACCACGGGCCCGGTGAGGTGGAGGTCGACCCCGGGCGGGGACCCCGACGTGCACGAACGTCCCGCCCAGGATCTGGACGGGACGTTCGTGGATCGTGTCGGACTCAGGCCTTCGCCGACCGCCCCGCATCGGCCTGGACGGCCGAGGTGCCCATCTCCTCGAGCGAGCGCCCCTTCGTCTCGGGGATCTTCGCCAGCACGAAGAAGAACGACACGAGCGCGAAGAACGCGAAGATGCCGTACGACAGCGTGAGGCTGAGGGCGGCGAGGGTGGGGAAGGACACCGTCACGATGAAGTTGGCGATCCAGTTGGCCATGCTGCCCACGCCGAGTGCCGTGGCACGGATGCTGTTGGGGAACATCTCGCCGAGCAGCACCCACATGAGCGGGCCCCACGTGGCACCGAACGACACGACGAAGAGGTTGGCCGCGACGAGGGCCACGGGGCCCCAGGCGCCGGGCAGCGACGGGTCGCCGCTCGCCGAGGTGGTCGCCTGGCTGAAGGCCAGGGCGGTGACGGCGAGGCTGACGAACATGCCGATGGAGCCGGTGAGCAGCATGGGCCGACGGCCGACCTTGTCGACGAGCCCGATCGCGATGAACGTGACCGCGACGTTGACGACCGCGGTGATGGTCGAGATGAGGAACGAGTCCTCTTCCTGGAAGCCGACGGCCTGCCAGAGGGTGGTCGAGTAGTAGAAGATCACGTTGATGCCGACGAACTGCTGCAGCACGGCGAGGATGATCCCGACCCAGACGATGGGCTGGAGGCCGAAGCGGGTGCCGCGGATCGACGATTTCTTCTCGAGCTCTGCCTCGGTGCGGATCGAGTCCGTGATCTCTTTCAGGCTCGTCTCGACCGTCTCGGCCGGGACGATCGTCTGGAGGACCTTCTTGGCCTCGGCCTCGCGCCCGTCACCGGCGAGGTACCGCGGCGACTCGGGCAGACGCCAGGCCAGGACGCCGTAGACGACCGACGGGACGATTCCCACCAGGAACATCCAGCGCCACGCGGCGAGGCCGAAGAGCGACGGCTCGGATGCGCCGCCCGCCGTGACCGCGAAGAGCTGGTCCGACAGCAGGGCGGCGAAGATGCCGAGCGTGATGGCGAGTTGCTGGAACGACGCCAGGCGACCGCGGATCGCCTTGGGCGACACCTCGCTGATGTAGGCGGGGGCGATGACCGACGCGATGCCGATGCCGAGGCCGCCGATGACGCGCCAGAGGACGAGGTCCCAGACGGCGAAGGCCGCGGCCGCACCGATCGAGCTGATCAGGAACAGACCGGCACCGATCAGCATCACCTTGATGCGACCCATCTTGTCGGCGAGGCGGCCGGCGACGTAGGCACCGATGGCACAACCGATCAGGGCCGACGCGACCGCGAAGCCCGAGGCGAACTCGGTGAGACCGAACTCGTCGGTGATCGACTGGACCGCGCCGTTGATGACGGACGAGTCGAAACCGAACAGGAACCCGCCGATGGCCGCCGCCACGGCCAGCGCGGTCACCCGCCTGTTCAAGCTCTTCGTCGTTGCAGTGGTGTTCGACACCTGTACTCCTTCACGGCTCGAGGAGCAGGGCTCGTGGCCACGACTCCCCCACAAACGATGTGCACGGGGTGTTCGTGCACGGGTGAACCTTACGCCTCGCCGAGAAAGCTTGCGCAACCGGCAAGGTGCCGGTATGCGCTCTCACCTGCGGCCGACGACGCGGCTTCTCGTCACCCTCACGACGGCGACCCTCGTCACGGTCCTCGCCGGGTCGCTCTCGGTCACGCCCGCGGTCGCGAACCCCCGGACAGCGAACCCCCGGGCAGCGAGCGCAGGAGACGCGGTGTGGGCCTGGCCGGTCGCCTCGCCCCATCCGGTGGTCCGGCCCTTCGTCGGGCCGCCGAACCCGTGGTCGCCGGGGCACCGCGGCCTCGACGTCGGGACGGTCGAGGGCTCGGTCGTGACCGCCCCGGACGACGGCGTCGTGCACTTCGCCGGGGTCGTGGTGGACCGGCCGGTGCTGTCGATCGCCCACTCGGGCGGGGTGCTGAGCAGCTTCGAACCGGTGGTGGCCGGTGTCTCGAAGGGCGACGCCGTCACGCGGGGGCAGACCGTCGGTGTGCTCGAGCGAGGGCACTGCCCCGACCGACCGTGCCTGCACCTGGGGGCGCGGATCGACGGCGAGTACGTCTCGCCCCTCTTGTTCCTGGGCGGGATCGAGCCGTCGGTGTTGCTGCCGACGACGCCCCGCTGAGCACCGCCCGGCACCGGCCGGCACCGGCCGGGCCGACGACCGCAGCACGGTCGGGTGCTCGGAGGGTCCTCGGGCGTCGTGGGCGTCGTCGGGTGGAGCGTCGTCAGGCGCGCGGGTGTGCCGACCGGTAGCTGTCGCGCAGACGGTCGGTCGAGACGTGCGTGTAGATCTGCGTGGTGCCGAGGCTCGCATGACCGAGCAGCTCCTGGACGGCCCGGAGGTCGGCCCCTCCGTCGAGCAGATGGGTGGCGGCCGTGTGCCTCAACGCGTGCGGCCCCGCCGGCCCGCCGCCCGGGAGGTCGGCGAGCAGCCCGGCGACCAGTCGGTAGACGGCCCTCGTGCCGAGCCGCCCGCCGGTCGACCCCACGAAGAAGGCGGCGTCCGTGACCGGGGTGACGAGCGTCGGGCGGGCGAGGTCGACGTACCGCCCCAGGGCCTCGGCCGCCGGCACCCCGAACGGCACGACGCGCTGCTTCGCCCCCTTGCCGGTCACCCGCACGGTCAGCCGTTCGAGGTCCACGTCGCCGAGGTCCGCCCCGACGAGCTCCGACACGCGCAGGCCCGCGCCGTAGAGCAGTTCGACGACCGCGAGGTCCCGGCGTGCCCCGGGGTCGCCCGTGTCCGCCCGGACGGCGAGGGACGCCAACAGGCCGTCGACCTGCTCGCGTGTGAGGACGCGCGGCAGGCGACTCTCGGGCTTCGGCGAACGCAGTCGGGCACCGACGTCGACCGGTGTGCGGTCGGTCTCGTCGAGCCACCGGGTGAAGGCCCGGACGCTCGCCGACCGCCGGGCGAGGGTGGCCCGGGCGAGCCCGGCCTGCGTGCCCTGCCAGAGCCAGTCGCGAAGGAGGTCGAGGTCGAGGTCGACCACCTCACCCGGGCGACCGAGCCGGTTCTCGGCGAAGGCGACGAGGGAGTCGAGGTCGGCCGCGTACGACCGCACCGTGTGGTCGCTGAGCCCCCGGCCGTCGTGCAGGTGGTCGGCGAACCGTTCGACCTCGCCCAGGAGGCGCGTCACGGCAGCATCCGCCCCTCGCGTCTCGACCCCGGCTCGTGCATGCCGACAGGCTAACCATCGCGGCGCCCCCTCACTCGTCGCCACCCCGAGCCGGAGCGCCGGGCCGCACCCGAGAGGTCGAGCTCGGCGAGCACGTCGCGGACCGTCTCGAGCGACAGCCCGCTCGCGACGGCCAGTTCGTCGGTCTCCCGGGTCGCCGTCGTGCTGAGCGCGTCCAGCACCCGCATCGTCTCGGGGTCGAGCCGTCGGCCCTCGTACGAGGCGACGACGAGGTCGGTCGACACCCCTGCGAGTGCGAGGACCTCGTCGGCACCCGTCACGCACTCGGCCAGACCGGACCGGATCAGGGCGTGGCAGCCGACGGACGACGGCGAGGTGACCGGGCCGGGCACGGCCCCGACCGGACGACCAAGCGACTGCGCGTGGGCGGCCGTGTTCAGCGACCCCGAGCGGCCGCCGGCCTCGACCACGACGGTCGCGGCCGTCAACGCCGCGATCAGCCGGTTGCGTTGCAGGAACCGCCACCGCGACGGCTTGCCCCCGCACGGAGCCTCCGAGATCATCAGCCCCGTCTCGATGACGCGTCGCAGCAGGGCGTCGTGACCGGCCGGGTAGAGGTGGTCGACTCCCCCGGCCATGACGGCCACCGTCGTCGCCGAGGCGGCCAGGGCCGCCCGGTGGGCGGCACCGTCGATGCCGTAGGCGGCACCCGAGACGACCGCGAGACCCCGGTCGGCCACGCCGCCGGCGAGCTCGGCCGACACCTGCTCGCCGTAGGCCGTCGCCGCCCGCGAGCCGACGATCGCGATGCTCGACGTCGGCGCCGGAACGGACGCCGGACCTCGTGCCCACAGGGCCACGGGAGCGTGATGGCCGAGGTCGTCGAGGGCCTCGGGCCACAGCGGGGTGCCCGGCACGAGCAGCCTCGATCCCACCACGGTCGCCGTGCGGAACGACCGGAGGATCACGCTGGTCTCGAGACGGGGCCGCCATCTCGTGAGCGCCCGTACGAGGTCGAGCCGCTCCACGTCGTCGCGGGTGGCCCCTGCCTCGACCAGGGCACCCGCGAGCAGACCCGCGAGGGGGTCGTCGTGACCGACCGCCGCTTCGAGCACGAGGCGGAGCCCCACGGTCGGCCCGAGCAGGGACCGGACGACGCCACCCACCGCGTCACCCGGTTCGACCACACCTGTCCAGGCGCCCAGGGCGAACGCCTCGAGGGTCTGTGCCTCGCTGAACTCGTGGGCGCCGGGCAGGAGGGGCCGGACGAGGTCGGCCAGCTCGGCGGGGGTCGCCCGGAGCAGGTCGCTCACAGCGACTGCCGCATGCTCAGGGCCCGGACCACGTGACGGCGGACGGGGGCGGGTTCGTCGTCGAGGTCGGCGAGGGTCCAGGCGACCCGCAGCACGCGGTCGTAACCCCTCATCGTCAGGGCACCGGTCTCGAGCGCCCGGTCGACGGGCTGTGAGTCCGCCACGGCCAGGCGGTTCGCCGGATCACGCAGCCAGGTTCCCGGGACCTCGCCGGACGACCGCCAGGGTGTTCCCTCGAGTCGGCGGGCGGCACGGCCGCGCGCCCGGTCGACGCGTTCGCGGGCCTGGCGTGTCGTCGTCGGGACGACGTCGGCCGAGGCTCGGAACTGCGACGAGCTGATGCGGGCCACCCGCAACTGCAGGTCGATGCGGTCGACGAGAGGCCCGGAGAGCTTGCTCAGGTAGCGACGCCGCTGGTGCGGGGAACAACTGCAGTCGGAGTCGCGAGAGCCGTATTGCCCGCACGGACAGGGGTTCGCCGCCGCGACCAGTTGGAACCTCGCGGGGAAACGCGCCACCGCCCGTGACCTGTGGACGACGGTCTCGCCCGACTCGAGGGGCTGGCGAAGACAGTCGAGGACCGTCTGTCGGAACTCGGGCGCCTCGTCGAGGAACAGCACGCCCCGGGTCGCCCTCGACGCGGCACCGGGCCTGATGACCCCGCTGCCCCCGCCGACCAGGGCCGCCGCGCTGCAGGTGTGGTGGGGCGCCTCGAACGGCGGCCTCCGGTCGAGATCGCCCGTGACGGCGACCCCGGCCAACGAACGGATCGAAGCGACCTCGAGGGCCGAATCGGCGTCGAGGTCGGGCAACAGACCGGGCAGACGGGCCGCCAGCATGCTCTTGCCTGCGCCGGGCGGCCCCACCATGAGGAGGTGGTGGCCGCCGGCCGCGGCGACGACGAGCGCCTCGACGGCGTCGACGTTGCCGATGACGTCCGCGAGGTCGAGTTCGGCCGGCACTGCCGGTTCGGTGCGCGATCGCGTGATGGCCACGACCGGCTCGGGTTCGAGCCCTGCACCGTGCCAGATCGCCGCCTCGCGCAGGCTCGGCACGGCCACCACGCGGATGCCGGGGACGAGGGCGGCCTCGTCCGCGTTGTCGGTCGGCACCATGACGGTGGCGGCCCCTGCCCGGCGCGCACCCAACACGGCGGGCAGGACTCCGTCGACGGGCCTGAGCCGGCCGTCGAGCCCGAGCTCGCCCAGGTGGACGACGCCCTCGACGGACTCGGCGGGGACGAGTTCGGCTGCGGCCAGGGCCGCGATGGCGATGCCGAGGTCGAAGGACGACCCCTGCTTGGGCAGCGACGCCGGTGACAGGTTGACGGTCAGCTTGCGCGCCGGCAAGGCGCACCCGGAGTTGGTCGCTGCGGACCGGACGCGGTCACGGGCCTCACCCAGCGACGTGTCGGGCAGTCCGATGATCACGAACGCCGGCAGCCCGGCACCCATGTCCGCCTCGATCTCGACCAGGGCTCCGTCGACGCCCAGCAGGGCGACCGCCCGCGTCCGCGCCACGCTCATGCTCCGGCCCCGCGGACGTGGTCGATCCGCTCGTGCCCCGCGCACCGCTCCACCGTGATGCCCACGACGTCGATGCGCACCCCCCGGGGCGTCGAGGTGGGATGCGCCTGGCACCAGGCCCCCGCCAGCCGTCGCAGACGCGCCAGCTTGGCCGGCGTCACGGCCTCGAGCGCGTGACCGTAGCCGGTGCCCGATCGCGTCTTGACCTCGACGACGACCACCTCGTCGCCGTCCAGGGCGACCACGTCGATCTCGCCTTCACGGCACCGCCAGTTGCGCTCGACGACCCGCATGCCCTGCGCCTCGACGTACTCGGCCGCGACGTCTTCGCCGCGCCGACCCAATTCGTCCTTCTTCGCCATGTCTGACCTCCTGCCAGCAGGCTGGCGGAGGCGCGCCCCTCGGAGGGCGGGCGGAGCATCGGCTGGGGACGCCACCGACCCGGCCGCGGCTGGGGACGAGCCGAGTCGAGACGCAGCGCGTCCCGGGCCAGGAGGTCGCGTGGCGACGGACGACTACTCGTCGAGTGCGAGTTCTTTCGGGAGCTCGAGGTCGCGGCTCGTGAGCTCTTCGACGTTCACGTCCTTGAAGGTGAGCACCCGGACCGACTTGACGAAGCGGTCGGAGCGGTAGACGTCCCAGACCCAGACGTCGGTCATCGACAGTTCGAAGTAGAAGTCGTGCTCGGTGTCACGCCGGACCAGGTCGACCTCGTTGGCCAGGTAGAAACGCCGCTCGGTCTCGACCACGTAGCGGAACTGCGACACCACGTCGCGGTACTCGCGGTAGAGCGCGAGCTCGACCTCGCGGTCGTAGTCTTCGAAATCGTCCTCGTCCATCGGAGTCGAGCTTACGCGGCCCTCGGGGCAGCGGTCGCCGTCGTCCCTCTGCTGCCGGCGTAGGCGCTCGAGGTCAGTGCAGCCAGGTGAGGCGGTGCAGCGGCGACGGACCCAATTCGGACAGGGCCCCGTAGTGCGCCGACGAGCCGTAGCCCTTGTTGCCGGCCCAGGCGTAGCCCGGGTGGACGCCGTCGGCCTCGATCATCAGCCGGTCGCGTTCGACCTTGGCGATGACCGACGCCGCCGCCACCGACGCGCAGTCGCGGTCGGCCTTGACCCTGGTCGTGATGCGCGGAGGGGTGGCGAGCTGGGGTGACAGGTAGTCGTGGTTGCCGTCGAGCACCACCACGGACTGCATGATGCCCACACCGGCGTGGTGCAGCGCCGTGAGGGCACGCTTGCCGGCGAGCCCGAGGGCGACGACGATGCCCAGCCGGTCGACCTCGTGCGCTTCGGCGAAGCCCACCGCGTGATGGGACACCCACGACGTCGCCAGCGGGTAGAGGGCCTCGCGTCGCTTCTCGGACAGGAGCTTCGAGTCGCGCAGACCCGCGGGGACGTCGAGGCAATCGATGTGGACCGCCCCGAGCCCGACCGCGACCGGCCCGGCGATGGCGCCCCGACCGACCTCGTCGCAGCCGATCACCCAGGTCGCGCCGGCGGCGTGCAGCTCTCGTTCGTAGTCGAGGGTGGGGTCGACGACGGGGCTCATCCGCCCTCTCGTTCGGTGCCGCGGAAGACGTCGGGGTAGTCGCCGAGCCACGTCCAGCGCTCGGTGGGCCAGCTGATGACGAAGGCGCGTCCGACGACGTCGCTCATCGGGACGAACCCCTTGCTCGGGGTGGCGCCGTTGTAGCGGCTGTCCTTCGAGTTGTAGCGGTTGTCGCCCATCACCCAGAGGGAGTCGGCGGGCACCGTGACCGAGAAGTCGTCGGCCGAGACCCGGGTCTCGCCCGTGGGCAGGTTCACGTAGGGCTCGTCGAGGGGGACGCCGTTGACCGACATCTGGCCGAAGTCGTTGCAGCACTCGACGGTGTCGCCCGGCAGGCCGATGACCCGCTTGATCAGGTGGTCGTTGCTGTCTTGTGCGCCGAGCCCGACCAGCGTGAGGAACCACGAGAAGCCGTCGGACACCGGGTTGCCGGTGGTCGTGCTGATGGGAGCCGTGCCGTCGAGCCAACCGCCCGGGTCGGTGAACACGACCACGTCGCCCCGCTTGACGTCGACGAGGTCGGGTACGAGCTCGTTGACGATGATGCGGTCGTTGATCTGGAGCGTCTGCTCCATCGACCCGGAGGGGATGAAGAACGACCGGATCAGGAACGTCTTGATCAGGAACGAGATCAGGAGGGCCGCCAGGAAGATGACGAGCACGTCGCGCACGAAGGTGCCGATGCCGCGCTTTCCGCCGTCGTCGCGTCGAGGACGCAGGGCGCGCCTCACTGTGTCATTCGTCATTTAACCACCCGAGCTCCCCGCCATCTTAGATGGCGAGGAGCTCGCGTGATGTCGCTGAGGGGCGTGACTAGTTGTCGCGCTTCTCCTTGATCTTGGCCTTCTTGCCACGCAGTTCGCGCAGGTAGTAGAGCTTGGCGCGACGGACGGCACCGCGGCTGACGACCTCGATGTGGTCGATGACCGGGGAGTGCACCGGGAAGGTGCGCTCGACGCCGACCTGGAAGCTCACCTTGCGGACCGTGAAGGTCTCGCGGATGCCCTCGTTCTGCTTGCCGATGACGACACCCTGGAAGACCTGGACGCGCGAGCGCGTGCCTTCGATGATGTTGACGTGCACCTTGACGGTGTCGCCGGCGCGGAAGTCGGGGACGTCCGAGCGGAGGTTGGCGGAGTCAACCGCGTCGAGGATGTGCATTGTCGTTCGCTCTCTGCAACCGCCACAGGTCGACTGCGTGTCTGGGGCGCGTCACGCGCCCGTCATGATGAAGAAGGTGTGCTCTGGATCGGCAGACTCCCCTGTGGCAGAGTCGTGCGCAGGCACAAGCGCCTATTGTGCCACAGCGCGGGCACCCGTGTCAGCCTCGCGGCGTGATGGTGATGACGGGGCCGTCGTCGCCGTAGCCGGGCCGACGCCCCGCGGCGGCCCCGGTGCCCGACGCGACCCGCTCGAGATCGGCGAGCGACGTGGCCATGCGGGCCCGCGCCTCCTTCACGAACTGCCAGAGGGCGCAGGCGAACAGGCCCACGCCCGCCGCGATCGTGACGACGGCGCAGAGGGCGAACAGGGCGGTCGAGAGGTCGAGGGACGAGACCCCGCCGGCGACCTGCGTGAAGGCCGACGCGGACGCGGACTCGGCGGAGCTGTCGACGATGAAGAATCCCAGGCCGAGCTGGCCGAGCCAGGACAGGGCGAGCAGACCCGCGTCGGCCCACGACACGGCCTTCGCCCGCCGGACGCTGCGGCGACCCACCACCACGCCGGTGGCCACCGCCTGCCCGATGAAGAGAAGGGGCACGAGCAGCAACTGGCCGACGAACTGCAGCCCCAAGGGCGCGCCGAAGAACGCCCGACCCAGCAGCACCCAGAGCGGCAGCACGAAGACGGCCACCCAGAGGAGGCGGTAGAAGATCCGGCGCGTCGTCATGCGGTCGAGGCTACGAGGGCTTCGTGAAGAATGGCTGCATGATCGAACTGCGCACTCCCGACGAGATCGAACGCATGCGACCCGCCGGAGCCTTCGTCGCCCGCGTGCTCGAGGCGACCCGTGCGGCCGCGCGACCCGGCGTCGACCTGCTCGACCTCGACGCGCTCGCGCACCGCATGATCCGCGAGGCGGGGGCCGAGAGCTGCTACGTCGACTACCACCCGTCGTTCGGGGCGAGCCCGTTCGGCAAGGTGATCTGCACGTCGGTCAACGACGCGGCCCTTCACGGCCTGCCGCATCGCTACCGACTGCGCGACGGAGACCTGCTCAGCCTCGACTTCGCCGCCTCGGTGGACGGTTGGGTCGCCGACTCGGCCGTGTCGTTCGTCGTCGGCGAGCAGGCGTCGCCCGAGGACCTCCGCCTGATCGAGACGTGCGAGGTGGCCCTCGACGCCGGCATCGCGGCCTTGAGGCCGGGCGCCAAGCTCGGCGACGTCTCGGCCGCGATCGGACAGGTCGCTCGCGGGGCGGGTTACGGCGTCAACCTGCAGTTCGGCGGCCACGGGGTCGGACGCACCATGCACGGCGACCCCCACGTGCCGAACGACGGACGTGCGGGACGCGGGTGGCCCGTTCGACCGGGCCTCGTCGTCGCGATCGAGCCGTGGCTGATGCGCGGCACGGACGCGATCGTGACCGACGCCGACGGCTGGACGCTCCGCAGCGTCGACGGCTCGCGGGCCGCGCACGTCGAGCACACCGTCGCCGTCACCGAGGACGGGCCTCTCGTGCTCACCGCGCGCGGATGACCCGGACGGGCCGTCCACGGCGGGCCCTCCTCGGCGGGTCGAGCCGGGACGCCCGGAGCGCGCTGGCTCGGCCCGATCAGTCGAGCAGGTCGGGCCGTACCCGGCGGGTTCGTTCGAGCTGCTGCTCGCGACGCCAGGTCGCGATCGCCGCGTGGTTGCCGCTCAGCAGCACCGGAGGCACGTCGAGACCCCGCCAGGACGCCGGCTTGGTGTAGCTGGGGTACTCGAGCAGGCCGTCTTCGTGGCTCTCTTCGGTGAGGCTCTCGGGGTTGCCCACGACGCCCGGGACGAGACGACCGATGGCCTCGATCATCGCCGTGACGGCGACCTCGCCACCGTTCAGCACGTAGTCGCCCAGGCTGATCTCGCGCACCGTCGCCCGGGTGGCGGCGTGCTCGACGACGCGCTGGTCGATGCCCTCGTACCGGCCGCAGGTGAAGACCAGGTGCGGAGCGAACGCGAGCTCGCGAGCCGTGGCCTGGGTGAAGGGCGTGCCGGCCGGCGACGGGACGATCATGATCGTGTCGTCGGGCGTGGACGTCTCGCCGAAGACGTGGTCGAGCGCCTCGCCCCAGGGCTCGGGCCGCATGACCATGCCGGCCCCGCCACCGTAGGGGGTGTCGTCGACGGTGCGGTGCCGGTCGTGCGTGAAGTCACGCAGGTCGTGCACCTCGACGTCGAGCAGCTTCTGCTGCCGCGCCTTGCCGAGCAGCGAGATGTCGAGCACCCCGAAGAACTCGGGGAAGATCGACACGATGTCGATGCGCACGGGTCAGCGCTCGTCGTCGGGAGCGGACTCGCCGTCGGAGGCCGGCTCGTCGACACCGTCGGCGACCGACCGGTCGACGTCGTCGGAGGCCGGCTCGTCGTCGGTGTCGTCGGCCAGCTCTTCGAAGAGCCCCTGCGGCGGGGTCACGACGACCACGCCGCCCTCGACGTCGACCTTCGGCACGAGGGCCGATACGAACGGGACGAGGACTTCGCCCGACGCGGTGTCGACCGCGAGCAGGTCTTGGGCCGGCAGGTGGTCGACCCGGGCCACGGTGCCCACGACGACGCCGTCACGCTCGACGCGGAGGCCGACCAACTGGTGGTCGTACCAGGCGTCGGCCTCGTGGGGCAGTTCGTCGGCGTCCTGGTCGACCCAGAGGATCGCCTTGACGAGCGACTCGGCCGCCGTGCGGTCGTCGACCCCGTCGAAGAAGCCCACCGGGTGGCTGTTGTACCAGCGCAGCTCGGTGAGGGTGAGGGTCTTGTCGTGCCAGGCGCTGTCGGCGGGCACCTGGAGGCGGAACACGGCACCCGGCACGAAGCGTTGCTCGGGGGTGTCGGTGAAGAGTTCGAGCTTGAGGGCGCCCTTGAGGCCGTGGGCCTTGGTCAGGCGCCCCACCCGGAGTTCGGTCTTGCGGTCGGACGGCACGGTTCTAGAGATCGCCGTCGACGACGTCGACCCGGACCCGCTTGCCGTCGGCCAGCGCGGTGATCAGGGTCCGGAGGGCCTTGGCGGTGCGACCGGCACGGCCGATGACGCGACCGAGGTCGTCCGCGTGGACGTGCACCTCGAGGACGTCGCCTCGTGGGGAGTTCTTCTCCACGACCTGCACCTCGTCCGGGTGATCGACGATCCCCCGGACGAGGTGTTCGAGTGCAGGTGCGAGCACCGACTACGCCTCGGTGGTCTCGGCGTCGTCGCTGGACTCGGCGGGAGCCTCGGCCTTGGCCGCGGGCTTCTCGGTCTTGGGCACGAGGACCGGCTTCTTCTTCTCGTCGGCGACGAAGGCCTCTTTCGGAGCCTTGGTCTTGACGGTGCTGACGGCGTCGGCGTCGCCCTTGAACTTGCCCCAGTCGCCCGTGAGCTTCAGCAGAGCGGCGACTTGCTCGGTCGGCTGAGCGCCGACGCCGAGCCAGTACTGCGCACGCTCGGACTCGACCTCGATGAACGAGGGCTCCTCGGTGGGGTGGTACTTGCCGATCTCTTCGATGACGCGACCGTCACGCTTGGTGCGCGAGTCGGCGACGACGATGCGGTAGTAGGGGGCGCGGATCTTGCCCATGCGCTTGAGACGGATCTTGACAGCCACAATTCTCCTGTGTGATGTGATGTGGGCGAGTTGCCAGCCGTGAGCGTGGGGGCACACTCGGCTCGAAAGCTCTGATGGGAGTCGAACGTCGTCTGATTAGAGGGTCGGACGACAGAAGACTCGACCTCCCATTGTTGCAGACGAAAGGCCATCTGCACGAATTGCGTCTCGTCGTGTCCGGCACCGCGCCTCCTCGGCGTCACCGGACGTCACGGGCGGCGCAGGCCGGCCCGCCGGACGGCCCCGACCGGCACCCGACTGGCAGGATGGAACCGCCCTGACGCCCACGGGAAGGCCACGCGGATGCGCATCGATTTCACGACCTCAGAGCGGTCGACCCTCGGCGTCGAGTGGGAGCTCGCCCTCGTCGACCACGAGTCGGGAGAACTGGCGCCGCACGCCCCGGCGATCCTCGCCGACCTGGCCCACGTCAACGACGGCGGTCCGGAACGGTTGACCACCGAACTGCTCACCAACACGGTCGAGGTCGTCACGGGCGTGCACCGTCGGGTCGCCGACGCCGTCGACGACCTCCGGGGCACGATCGACCTGGTCCGGGGCCCGGCCTCCGTGCTCGGCGCCGACCTCATGTGCGCCGGGACGCATCCCTACAGCCGCTACGCCGACCAGGAGGTGACGCCCGACAAGGAGCGTTACGCCACCCTGATCGACCGGACGCGGTGGTGGGGCCGCCAGATGATGATCTGGGGCGTCCACGTCCACGTCGGCATCGACGACCAGGACAAGGTGCTGCCGATCCTCAACGGCATGCTCACCTACCTGCCGCACTTCCAGGCGCTGACGGCGTCGAGCCCGTTCTGGGTCGGCGAGGAGACCGGGTACGCCTCGAACCGCGCCCTGATGTTCCAGCAGCTCCCGACGGCGGGCTTGCCGCCCCAGTTCGCGACCTGGTCCGAGTACGAGGCCATGGTCGCCGACATGACCCACACCGGCGTGATCGACGACCACAGCGAGTTGCGCTGGGACCTCCGCCCCTCACCGAAGTGGGGCACCCTCGAGACGCGCGTCTTCGACGGCATCGCGACGACCGACGAGCTCGCCGCCGTGACGGCACTGGTGCAGTGCCTCGTCGACGACATGTCCGAGCGGCTCGACCGCGGCGAGACCCTGACGAGCATGCAACCGTGGTTCGTCCGTGAGAACAAGTGGCGCGCCGCCCGCTACGGCATGGACGCCATCGTGATCCAGAACGCGGCCGGCGACGAACGACTGGTGACGGACGACCTGCGCGAACTCGTGACGTCGCTCGAGCCGGCGGCCGAACGCCTCGGCTGCCTCGACGAACTGCACTCGCTCGCGACGATCACCGACCGCGGGGCCAGCTACCAACGCCAGCTCACCGTCGCCGCCGCGCACGGGGGCGACCTGCGCCCCGTCGTGGCGTCGCTGGTCCGCGAGTTCGACGAAGGGCTGTCCGCAGCCGAATGACCAGCCGCCTGCGGCGCGACGGGCACGCAACGACGCCCGCCCCGCATCAGGCGGGGCGGGCGTCGAGGACCGTCAGGAGGCGCGGGTCGGCTCAGCCGCGCCCGAGCATCTTCTGCAGCGACGCGAGTTCTTCGGGCGAGGGCGCCGCGCCACCCGCGGCGGCCCCGCCGCCGCCGAGCCCGAAGCCCGAGCCGCCGGGAGCCGAGGACGCCGGCCTGGCACCGGTGGTGAGGGCGGCGTTCTGTGCGGCACGTTTGGCCGGGTTGCCGGCCTTGGAGCCCTTCTTCTTGGGCTGCGCCTTCTTGCCGGCGTACGAGGCCCCAGGGATCGGCCCCATGCCGGGCACCTGGGGCACGCCGCCCTTGGCGACGGTCTTCATCATCTTCGACGCCTGCTCGAAGCGCTGGACGAGCTGGTTGACGTCGGTGACCGTCATGCCCGAACCGCGGGCGATGCGGAGGCGACGCGAGCCGTTGAGCAGCTTGGGCATCGCTCGCTCTTGCTTGGTCATCGACTGGATGATCGCCTCGGTGCGGACGATCTCGCGTTCGTCGAAGTTCTCGAGTTGCTCGCGCATGCCCTTGGCACCCGGCAGCATGCCGAGCATGCCCTTGATCGAACCCATCTTGCGCAGCTGCTGCATCTGCGTGAGGAAGTCGTCGAGCGTGAAGGAGTCGGTCGCGATCTTCTGCGCGACCGCCATCGCCTCTTCTTCGTCGAAGGCCTGCTGGGCCTGCTCGATCAGCGAGAGGATGTCGCCGAGGTCGAGGATGCGGCTCGCCATGCGGTCGGGGTGGAACGGCTCGAAGTCGTCGAGCGACTCACCCGTCGAGGCGAACATGATGGGGCGGCCGGTGACCGAGGCCACGCTGAGTGCGGCACCACCGCGGGCGTCTCCGTCGAGCTTGGAGAGCACGACGCCGGTGAAGTCCACACCGTCCTGGAAGGCCTTGGCGGTCGCGACGGCGTCCTGACCGATCATCGCGTCGATGACGAAGAGCACCTCGTCGGGATCGACCGCCTTGCGGATGTTCGCGGCCTGCTTCATGAGCTCGGCGTCGACGCCGAGACGGCCGGCCGTGTCGACGATGACGGTGTCGTACTGCTTGTCGCGGGCGTACTTGATGGCCTGCTTCGCGACCTTGACGGGGTCGCCGACGCCGTTGCCCGGCTCGGGCGCGAAGACGTGGGCACCGGCCTGCTCACCGACGACCTGCAGCTGCGTCACCGCATTGGGGCGCTGGAGGTCGGCCGCCACGAGCATGGGCGTGTGGCCGTCCTTCGCGAGCCACTTGGCCAGCTTGCCCGCGAGGGTCGTCTTGCCGGCACCCTGGAGGCCCGCGAGCATGATCACGGTCGGCGGGTTCTTCGCGAACTCGAGCCGGCGCTGCTGACCACCGAGGATCTGCACCAGTTCTTCGTTGACGATCTGGACGACCTGCTGCGCCGGGTTCAGGGCCTTGCTGACCTCGTCGCCGAGGGCGCGGTCGCGGACCGTGTTCGTGAAGGCCTTGACGACGTCGAACGCGACGTCGGCGTCGAGCAGGGCACGACGGATCTCGCGCACGGTGCCGTCGACGTCGGCGGGGCTCAGCTTGCCCTTGTTGCGGAGGTTCTTGAACGTTTCCGCGAGGCGGTCGGAGAGGGTTCCAAAAGTGGCCATGGTGCGCCCATCTTAACCGACCGTCGGCCTCCTGTGCTGCGTGGCCGCGCCTCCTCGGCCCGTCGTTGTTGTACCGAGTGCATCAATTGGCCTAGCCTCGGGGTGTGACCACGACGCGACGCACGGGCCTCACGGGCCCGCCACTCGACTACGACAAGGGCCTGCGCCTGCAGCGCGAGCTGCACGCCGACGTCGTGGCCGGCCGGCTGGACTCGGCCCTCGTCCTCTGCCAGCACCCGTCGGTGTACACGGCGGGCACGCGGACGCAGCCCGCCGACCTGCCGCGCGACGGCTCCCCCGTGACCCGGGTGGACCGCGGCGGACGCATCACGTGGCACGGCCCCGGCCAGCTCGTGGCGTACCCGATCGTCCGCCTGCCCGAACCGCTGGACGTCGTCGCCCACGTCCGGGCGCTCGAGGCGTGCCTGATCGCCGTGTGCGCGGGCGTCGGGGTGTCGGCCGTCCGCGTCGAGGGGCGCAGCGGCGCCTGGGTGCGCGGACCGCTCGGCGACGAGAAGGTCGCGGCGGTCGGCGTGCGGGTCGCCGAGGGAGTGACGATGCACGGCGTCGCCCTCAACTGCGACGCCGACCTGTCGCCGTACGCCGGGATCGTGCCCTGCGGCATCACCGACGCCGGCGTGACCAGCCTGACCCGCGCCTCCGGGAGGCGCGTGGCCGTCACCGACGTCGCGGACGCCCTCGAGACCTCCCTGACCGCCTACCTGACCAGCCTCGAGACCGTCGGCCGCGTGCCGGCCCGACCCGACCCCGTGGGAGCCCACCGATGACGACGACCGCCCCCGAGGGACGACGCCTGTTGCGCGTCGAGGCCCGCAACGCCGAGACCCCGATCGAGAAGAAGCCGACCTGGATCAGGACGACCGCGAGGCAGGGCCCCGAGTACCGCGCCCTGACCGAGCTCGTGGCCGACAAGAGACTGCACACGGTCTGCCAGGAGGCCGGCTGCCCGAACATCTTCGAGTGCTGGGAGGACCGGGAGGCCACGTTCCTGATCGGCGGCTCGCAGTGCACGCGGCGCTGCGACTTCTGTCAGATCGACACCGGCAGGCCGAGCCCGATCGACCGCCGCGAGCCCCTGTCGGTCGCCGAGTCGGTGCGCGAGATGGGGCTGCGCTACGCGACCGTGACAGGCGTCGCGCGCGACGACCTCGACGACGGAGGCGCGTGGCTCTACGCCGAGACCATCCGTCGCATCCACGAGCTGAACCCGGGCACGGGGGTCGAGATCCTCGTCCCCGACTTCAACGGTCGCCCCGACCTGCTCGCGCAGGTCTTCGACGCCCGTCCCGAGGTCTTCGCCCACAACGTCGAGACCGTGCCGCGCATCTTCAAGCGCATCCGCCCCGCGTTCACCTTCGAGCGGTCGCTCGACGTCATCCGGCAGGGGCACGACGCCGGCCTGGTCACCAAGTCGAACCTCATCCTCGGCATGGGCGAGGATCGCGACGAGGTGATCGACGCCCTCGAGCGCCTGAGGGAGGCGCACACCGACGTCGTCACGCTGACCCAGTACCTGCGTCCCAGCCCGCGACACCTGCCGGTGGCGCGATGGGTGCACCCGGACGAGTTCGTCGACTTCCGGGAGATCGCGGAGGACATGGGGTTCAGCGGCGTGCTGGCCGGGCCGCTCGTGCGCTCGTCGTACCGGGCGGGCCGCCTCTGGGCGAGGGCGACCGAGGCGCGGGGCGAGGTCGTGCCCGAGGCCCTGCGACACCTGCTCGAGGCCGGGGCCGGGCGCCAGGCCGTGTGACCCGTGCCCGCCGGGGCTCGCTACGCGATGAGGTTCTGGACGAACACGTGCGGCGTGAAGCCCGTGAGGTCGCCGATGCCTTCGCCCTGCCCGACCAGCTTGATCGGGATGCCCGTCTGTTCTTGCACCGCGAGGACGAAGCCGCCGCGGGCCGAACCGTCGAGCTTCGTCAGCACGAGGCCCGTGACCCCGGCGTGCTCGATGAAGGCCTGCGCCTGGGCGAGGCCGTTCTGACCCGTCGTCGCGTCGAGCACGAGCAGCACCTCGGCGATCTCGGTCTGCTTCTCGACGACGCGTTTGATCTTGCCGAGCTCGTCCATCAGGCCCGACTTCGTCTGCAGGCGCCCGGCGGTGTCGATCAGGACGATCTCGATGCCCTCGCGCATGGCGAGCTCGACCGTCTGGAACGCCACGGACGCGGGGTCCTGCCCCTGTTGCTGCGGGCGGACGATGCGCGCCCCCGCCCGATCGGCCCAGGTCGCGACCTGCTCGACGGCCGCGGCCCGGAACGTGTCGGCCGCGCCCACGACGACCGAGCGGTCGTAGTTGCGGAGGAACTTGGCGAACTTGCCGATGGTGGTCGTCTTGCCGACGCCGTTGACGCCGACCATGAGCACGACGGCGGGTCGCGCGCTGAGCTTCAGGGTCGAGTCGAGCTTGGAGAGGCGCTCTTCGAGGGTCTCGCGCAGCATGCGCTTGAGGTCGGCGGGGTCGGTGGTCGAGTAGCGCTGCACCTTCGCCTGCAGGTCGTCGATGATCTGCTCGGTCACGTCCGGGCCGAAGTCGGCGCCGATCAAGGCGGCCTCGAGGTCGTCCCACGTGGTCTCGTCGATCGTCTTCTTGGCGAACATGCCACGGAGGGCACCGGAGAGGGACCAGGGAGAAGCCATGCGGGCCAGCATATTCGGCCCCGGGCGAGACCGCAGACGTGCAGAGGCTGTAAGCTCGCCAGGTTGAAGGGGAGTACTCCCACGCGGTGGCGTCGTCAATACGGAAGAGACCGATCTCGACCCGGTGCACCGGTTCGCAGCCGTCCTGATCAGGACGCGTCGCGAGTGGAGGAGACCTTCGGTACCCGCTGCGTACTGGAGGTACACACATGGACGTCCACTTCTTGACCTGGGCGATCACCATCGCCGGCATCATCGGCCTGCTGTTCTTCGACTTCTTCAGTCACGTGCGCACGCCGCACGAGCCGACCATCCGCGAATCGGCCATCTGGTCGGGCGTCTACATCGGCATCGCCGTCCTGTTCGGCGTCGGGGTCGGCGTCTTCTCGAACTGGACCTTCGGTGGCGAGTACTTCGCCGGCTACATCACCGAGAAGGCCCTCTCGGTCGACAACCTGTTCGTCTTCCTGATCATCATGACGAGCTTCGCGGTGCCCCGCATCTACCAGCAGAAGGTGCTGCTCGTCGGCATCGCCATCGCCCTGCTGTCGCGTGGTCTGTTCATCGCGGCGGGCGTCGTCATCATCGAGAACTTCTCGTGGGTCTTCTACCTCTTCGGCATCCTGCTCTTCTGGCTCGCCTACAGCCAGGTCAAGGGCGGCCACGGCGACGACGAGAAGGACGAGGCGGACAGCAAGCTCATCCGCGCCCTGCGCCGCGTCATCCCCACCTCGCAGGACTACGACGGCCAGAAGCTGACCACCAAGGTCGACGGCAAGCGCCTCTTCACCCCGCTCTTCCTCGTGATGGTCGCGATCGGCCTGACCGACGTGCTCTTCGCGCTCGACTCGATCCCGGCCATCTTCGGCCTCACGCAAGAGGCCTACATCGTCTTCACGGCGAACGCGTTCTCGCTGCTCGGCCTGCGCCAGCTGTACTTCCTCATCTCGGGCCTGCTCGAGCGCCTCGTCTACCTCGCCCAGGGCCTCGCGGTCATCCTCGCCTTCATCGGCGTCAAGCTGCTGTTCCACGCCCTGCACGTCAACGAGGTGCCGTTCATCAACGGTGGCGAGCCGATCACCTGGATCCCCGAGATCCCGATCTGGTTCTCCCTCGGCTTCATCGTGCTGACGATCGCCGTCGCGACCGTCGCCAGCCTCGCGAAGACCCGTCGGGACGCCCGGACGAAGGCCGGCGTCACGGCGAGCACCGACGACGACCACTGATCCCCCGACGGGCGGTCCCCACCGGGGCCGCCCGTCGCCACTCCCCGCGGCACCCCCGCGGCCGCACCACGGAACGGAACACCCCGATGCGCCTCGAACTCATCCGCCACGGTCAGACCGACTGGAACCTCGCCGACAAGCTCCAGGGCTCCTCGGACATCCCCCTGAACGACACGGGCCGCGGCCAGGCCCTCGAGGCGGCTCGCCTGCTGGCCGGCGTCGAGTGGAGCGCCATCGTGTCGTCGCCGCTCGGGCGTGCCCGCGAGACCGCGGAGATCATCGCCGCCGAACTGGGCATCGAGCTGGGTGACGCCTACGACGAACTGATCGAGCGCGACTACGCGTCGCACGAGGGCCGCACCCCCGAGTCGCCGATCCCCGACCAGCCGAACGCGGACTACCCCGACATCGAACCGCGCGAGTCGGTCGCGGCCCGCGGCCTCGGCGCCCTCGAGATGATCCGCGACACGCGGCTGCCCCTCGACGGTGACGACGCCCACATCGTCGTCGTCTGCCACGGCACGATCATCCGGTTCACCCTCGCCGAGATCCTCGGTCGCGAGGTGCCGCACATCGAGAACGCCGCGGCGAACACCGTCGAGTGGGACGGCACCGCCTGGCACGTGCTGAGCATCAACGGCGGGGTCGTCGACACGCCGATCGACTGACACCCCGGTGCCCCACGGGGCGCGACGAGAACGCAGGAGGCGCGGCCACGCAGGTCGCGCCTCCTGCGTTTCGCGTCGGGGGGGCTCAGGAGGCGTCGGCGACGCCGCGCTCGGCCGGGGGGCCCGCGGCGGTGCCGCGCTCGGCGACGACGCGCTGGCCGACGACGGCGCTGACCCCGTCCTGACGCATCGAGACGCCGTAGAGGGCGTCGGCGATCTCCATCGTGCGCTTCTGGTGCGTGATGACGATCAGTTGGCTCGACTCGCGGAGGTCCTCGAAGATCGTCAACAACCGGCCGAGGTTGGCGTCGTCCAGGGCCGCCTCGACCTCGTCCATGATGTAGAACGGGCTCGGCCGGGCCTTGAAGATCGCGATCAGCAACGCCACGGCGGCCAACGACCGCTCGCCCCCGGACAGCAGCGAGAGCCGCTCGATCTTCTTGCCGGCGGGCTTCACCGTCACCTCGATCCCGGTCGCCAGCAGGTCGTCGGGGTCGGTCAGGTGGAGCGAACCGCTGCCCCCCGGGAAGAGGATCGGGAAGACCCGGTCGAAGGCGGCCTGGGTGTCGGCGAACGCGCTCGCGAAGATGGTCTGCATCTTGTCGTCGATCTCGTCGATGATCGTCAGCAGGTCCGCGCGGGTGCCGGTCAGGTCGGAGAGCTGCTCGGTCAGGAAGAGATGGCGCTGCTCGAGCGCCGCGAACTCCTCGAGGGCCAGGGGGTTCACCCGGCCGAGCCGGGCGAGCTTCTTCTCGGCCACGGCGAGCCGGCGCTGCTGCGTCGCGCGGTCGAAGGGCACGCCCCGAGGAGGCGCGGTGGCGGCCCCGGCGAGGGTCGCGTCGTCGAGGTCGGCGGCACCGTCGGGTCCGCGGGCGGCACGGCCAGCGCCCTCCCCCGCGGCGTCGTCCTCGCCCGTGGCGTCGTCCTCGCCCGCGGCGTCGACGTCGACCAGGTCGACCTCGTCGTCCACGGACGGGCGGGTCACGACCTCGTCGTCGCTCGGCACGAGCACGTGCGGTCCGTACTCGGCGACGAGGACGTCCTCGACGAGGCCGAGCTCGGAGCCGGCCCGTTCGAGCAGCCCGGACAGGTGCAGCGTCTTCTCGTAGATCTCCATCTCGAGGCCGTGCACGCTCTCGGTCACGGTGGCGAGCCGGTCGCGCAGCTCGCGCTCGGCTCCGCGGAGCGCCTGCAGCTCGGTGTTCTGCTCGGTCCGGGCCGCCTCGGCCTCCGCCAGGACCGCGCGCGCCTCGGCCACCGACCGGGCCGCGGCGTCCAGGGTCGGCGGCAGGGCCTCGAGCACCGACGACGTGGCGGCCATCTGGCGATGCCGCACCACCGTCTGACGGGCCTGGAGTTCGGCGGCCGCCCGTTGCTCGTCGAGTTGACGCTGCAGGGCCTCGGCCCGGGCGATCTCGGCCCGGACCCGTTCGCGGACGGTCTCGAGGGCGATGCGGCGCTCGGTCTCGACGGCGCGCGCCGTCTCGACCTCGGCCAGCAGGCCGTCGCGCGCCGACGCGTCGAGCAGCGGACGCGGGCGGGCGGCGTGTTCGTCGTGGGCGGCCGCCGCGGCGTCGACGGCGCGGCTCGCGGCGTCGACGGCCTCGACCGACGCGTCGAGCGCGACCGAGAGCCGATCGACCTCGGCCTCGGCGGCCTCGACCCGGGCACGCAGACGACCGAGCTGCTGCCCGTGGGAGGTGACCCGCGCCTCCTCGTCCCGGGCGGCGGCCGCTGCCTCTTTCGCTCGGGTACGCGTCGTGGCGAGCCGTTCCCGGAGCTCGGCGAGCCCGGGAGCGAGCCGCTCGATCTCGGTGGCCACGCCGGTGAGCCGCTCGGCGGCCGCATCGCGCTCGGCGACGAGCTCGAGACGCGACCGCTCGACGCCCGACCCGCCGCGCAGCATGTAGTCGGTCAGCACCTCGCCGGCCCGCGTGATGACGGTCACGGGGACAGGGTGGCCGGCGAGTGCCCGCCAGGCCGAGCGAGCGACCGCGAGGTCGTCGGCCACGACGGTGGCGGCCAGCAGTCCGAGCACCCCGGGAGGCGCGGTGACGACGGCCGTGGCGGCGACGGTCCCGGCCGGGAGATCGACGTCGAGCGTCGACCGGAGCCGCTCGGGCTCGGCCACGACGACCTCGACCCGACCGAGCTCGGCCTCGGTGGCGTGCGCGACCGCGTCGACGGCGGCCTCGACGTCGTCGGCCAGCACCGAGTCGACCACGCTGCCGAGCGCCGCCGCGACGGCGGCCTCGTAGCCGGGACTCACCTGCACGTGCTCGGCCACCAGGCCGCGGATGCCCGGTCGGGCCGCGGCGACCAGGGCGGCCGTGGCGTCGTTCTGGTCGAGGGCCAGCGAGAGCGCGCTGCGGCGGGCCGCGAGGGCGTCGCGCTCACGCTCGGCCGCGTGCAGGCGGTCGCGCCGCTCGTCGACGCTCGCCGTGAGGGTCGACAGCTGTTCTTCGGCCTCGGCCTGGACGGCGGCGTGGTCGACGCCGTCGGCGTCGGCCCGCGGGGACCGCTGCTCGAGCTCGGCGTACTCGGCCCGCCCGGCGTCGCGACGCGCCTCGGCGGCCTCGAGTGCCGCGCGCTGCCGCAGCTGCTCACCCCGGACGGCCGCGAGCCCCGACCGTGCCGCCTCGAGGGCGCCGCGCAGGCGGGTCGCCTCGAGGTCGTGCTGCGAGACGAGGACGCTCTGGGCCTGGATCTCGACGTCGAGGGCGTCGAGGGAGGCCCGGGCCGTGGCCAGGTCGGCCCCGGCCTGCCCCACCGCCGCCTCGGCCTGCGAGACGTCGCCGCGCAGGCGCTCGGCCTCGTCGCGGGCGTCGGCGACCATGCCCGAGCTGACGGTGGTCGCCACGGCGGGTCGGTCCCCCTGCTGGGCGAGCAGCTGGAGTCGCTGCTGCGCGAGGCTCGACAGGCTGCGCAGGCGCTCGTGGACCGACTCGAGTCCGAAGACGACCCGACGGGCCTCGTCGACGGCGTCGCCGACCATGGCCTGCTCGAGGCGGTGCTCGCGCTGCTTGTTCTCGTCCAGGCGGCCCTGCAGGACGAGGCGCTCGCTCTTGCGCTCGGCCTCGCTGCTCGACCGGGCCGTGAGCGACTCGCGGAGGGCGACGACCTCGTCGGCCAGCAGACGGGCGCGGGCGTCGCGGACGACCGCCGCGATGGTCTGCGCCTCACGGGCGATCTCGGCCTGGCGCCCGAGCGGCTTGAGCTGGCGGCGGATCTCGCCCGCGAGGTCGCTGAGGCGCGTGAGGTTCGTCTGCATGCCCTCGAGCTTGCGGAGGGTCTTCTCCTTGCGACGACGGTGCTTGAGGATGCCGGCGGCCTCCTCGACGAAGCCCCGGCGGTCCTCGGGAGTGGCGCGCAACACGGCGTCGAGCTGCCCCTGCCCCACGATGACGTGCATCTCGCGGCCGAGGCCGGAGTCGCTGAGGAGCTCTTGCACGTCGAGCAGCCGACAGCCCTCGCCGTTGATGGCGTACTCGCTGCCCCCGTTGCGGAAGAGCGTCCGACTGATCGTCACCTCGGTGTAGTCGATGGGCAGGGCCCCGTCGGAGTTGTCGATCGTCAGCACGACCTGCGCCCGACCGAGCGGACCGCGGGTCGACGTGCCGGCGAAGATGACGTCCTCCATCTTGCCGCCGCGCAGGTTCTTCGCCCCCTGCTCGCCCATCACCCAGGCGAGGGCGTCGACGACGTTGCTCTTGCCCGAACCGTTCGGGCCGACGACGCAGGTGACCCCCGGCTCGAAGGCGAACGTGGTCGCGGAGGCGAACGACTTGAAGCCCTTGAGCGTGAGGCTCTTCAGGTACATGCGCCGCGCCTCCTCGGGACTCGTGACGGGTGGTGACCCGCGCTCAAGGATAGGGGCGGAGGCCCCGCGGACCGGGGAGGCGGACGCCCTCGGCCGTCGGGGTTCAGCGCGTGCGCACTCGCTGGCAGCGGGGGCAGAAGTGACTCGACCGGTTCATGAAGGCCTCGCGCACGATGAGCGTGCCGCACCGTGGGCACGGACGCCCCTGCTGCCCGTACGCGGCGAGGCTGTGGCTGAAATAGCCCGACTGGCCGTTGACGTTGACGTACTGGGCGTCGAAGCTCGTGCCCCCCTCGCCGAGGGCCTTGAGCAGCACGACCCGCACCTCGGCCAGCAGCACCCGCGCCCGAGCCCTCGACAACGACTCGGTGGGCTGTTCGGGGTGCACCCGCGCGGCCCAGAGGCTCTCGTCGGCGTAGATGTTGCCCACCCCGCTCAGCAGACCCTGGTCGAGGAGCGCCCGCTTCACCGCCGTGCGGCGGTCCAGCAGACGGGTGATCACCCGCGCCTCGTCGAAGGCCGGGTCGAGCGGGTCGCGCGCGATGTGCGAGACCTGCTGCGGGACGCGGCGCACCCAGGCGGCCGGGTCGGCGTCGGTGCCGACGGTCGTCGTGGCGGTCGTGGTGCCGGGTGTGGCCTCCCCCGCGGCCAGGACGTCGGAACCCAGGAGGCGCGGGCCGGCGAACCCCGCCGCGCGCCCGTCCAGGGTGGGCACCGTCTCGTCGAGGGCCATCGAGCCGAAGATGCGCTGGTCGACGAAGGCGAGCCGCACGGGGCCGAGCGACGGGCTCTCGACGTTGAGCCGGATGCGCATCAGACGGTCGGGCTCGGCATCCCGGCTGCGGAGCAACACCTGCCCGCTCATGCCGAGATGCGCGACCAGGGCCAGGGGCTGCTCGTGCCGCTCGACCGGTTCGAAGGGGAACCAGAGGAACTTGCCCCGGCGGACGGCCGAATCGATCGTGCCGCCGACGAGCCGGTCGACGAAGTCGTCGCTCGGACCACGGTGTCGCTTGAGCGACCGCTGGTCGAGCACCTCGACGGCCGTCACCACGGCGCCGGACACCACCGGGTGCAGACCGGCACGGACGACCTCGACCTCGGGCAGTTCGGGCACGGTCAGTCGACGGAGGCGGCGGCCCGACGGGCGGCGGCGACGCCGGCAGCCGACGCGTTGAGGGACGTCCACGCCCCGAGGGCGGCGGCCATCTCGGCCTGCTTCTTGCTGCTGCCGGACCCCTCGGCGACTCCCTGGTCGTCGCCCAGGGCGACGACGGCGTGGAACCGTTTGTCGTGGTCGGGCCCGCTGTCGGTCACCGAGTACGAGGGCATGCCCCTGCCGAGGGTCGCTGCTAGTTCTTGCAGGCTGGTCTTGGGGTCCATCGCGGCGCCGAAGCGATCCGGGTCGACCAGCAGAGGAGCCACGAGACGCAGCACGAGCGCCGTGGCGGCTTCACCGCCGGCCTCGAGGTAGGTCGCCCCGATGATGGCCTCGACCGTGTCGGCCAGGATCGAGTGCTTGTCGCGACCACCGGTCAGCTCTTCGCCGCGACCGAGGCGCAGGTGCGGGCCGAGGCCGATGATCCGCGCCACCTCGGCCAGGGCGACGGTGCTGACCAGGCTGGCCCGACGCTTGGCGAGGTCGCCCTCGTCGAGGTCGGGGTTCTCGGTGAAGAGCATGACCGTGACGGCCTGGCCCAGGATCGAGTCGCCGAGGAACTCGAGGCGCTCGTTGTTGCCCACGCCGCCGTGCTCGTACGAGTACGACCGGTGGGTCAGCGCCTGGTCGATCAGGTCGTCGCTGAGCTCGATCTGCAGTCGGGACAAGAGAACAGCCCGGTCGGCACCAGGGCTCGACTCGGGCTGACTCATGCGCTCACCGCGAGGGTGGACGGGTTCACGTCGGTGATCAGACGTCGGCGACCTTGCGGCCCTTGTACTCCATGTACAGGGCGGTGCCGGCGCTGTCCTCGACGACCTTGGCACGGTGCGGGAGGCTGTAGGTGACCTTGCCGTTCTCGATCGTCTTGACGAGCTGGACCGGCGTGGCCTTCCACTGCGAACGACGAGCGTGCGTGTTGGAGCGTGACTGCTTGCGCTTCGGGACGGCCATGGGTTTCTCTTCTCTCTGTCGGCACCCTCACGGGTGCCTGGGTCTGACGATGGTGGGTGACGCGGTGGTGTTCAGTGCTGCTCGTCGGCCGGGCGCTGGTCGTCGTGACCGGTGCCCTGTGACGTGCCGTCGGCGGGTGCCGATTCAGCCTGGAACCCTGCCAGTGCCGACCAGCGGGGGTCGGCGATCTCGCGGGGCTGGTAGTCGGGGATGTCGTCCACGCGCTCGCCCGTTTCGGGGTCGAGGCCCGGACAATCCGGCCGACAGACCGGCTGGAAGGGCAGTGACAGAACCACTGCGTCTCTGACCACGGGTTCAAGATCCACGTGATCGTCTTGAACCTGATAGTCAAAAGCTTCGTCGACATCGTACGCGAAAAGCTCGGCGAAATCGACTTCGACGGGCTCGGAGATGTCACGGAGGCACCGGCTGCACTCGCCGACCGCCGTGCCCGACACGTGTGCGGACACCAGGATGCCGTCGTGCAGCCCCTCGAGCTTGACGTCGATCGCGATCTCGGCACCCTTCGGCACCGAGATCTGGCCCTCGCCGAGTTTCTCGGGCACGACGACGTCGAGCTCGTGCTCGCGCATCTCGCCCGGACGGTGCACGAGGTCGAACACCGGGACGGTGTAGGGGGTCTGGGTGAAATGAGGCACGAACGAAGAGTTTACGCCGTCGAGCCGGACGCCGCCTCCGTACCCCCGACGAGTGATCGCGGCGCGATCGTGGCGGTGAGACGCTGCCCCACGGACGACGAGGCACGGAGCCCGGCGATGACCCGACGCGCGTCCGCCTGCACCTGTCGGCCGGCCGGTTCGGCTCCGAAGCGCTCGGCCTGCAGGGCGTCCAGCAGCGCGACGGACGCGGCCCGCGCCTCCCGGGCCGTGGCCGTCCGGCCGGCGGACGGTGCGTGTGACGTCGTCGCCGCGGCACCGTCGCCGAGAACCGCGAGTCGCTGCGCCAGCAGGTCGGCGACGGCCGGAGGGGTCATCGCGGCCGTCACCGGGACGGCGAGGTCCCGAGCGGTGTCGACCACCTCGTGCCAGGCGTGCAGGGCCAGGTCGGGAGGCGACGCCGACAGGCGGCGGCGACGGCGACCGGCCCGCAGCCCCGAGGGGACGACGAGGGCCGCCAGTGCGAGCGCCGCGAGCACCGACAGGGCGATCGTCGGCACGGGACCGCCGCCGGCTCCCTGGCCGGAGGCGGTGGACGTCGGCGTGGCACTCGCGCCCGGGGCCGCGCTCGTCGGGGCGGCCGACGCCGAGGGCGCCGTGCTCGCGTCGGGCGAGGTGCTGGCGTCGTCGCTCGGGACGTCGCTCGGTTCGACGCCGGTCTGCTGCAGGTACTGCTGCGGGGCGCCGAGGCCGACGGTCGGCTCGAAGGGGACCCAGCCGAGCCCGGCGAAGTACAGCTCGGGCCAGGTGTGCAGGTCGTCGCTGCTGACCCGGAACGCGGCGTCGTCGCCGACGCCCTGCAGGTCGCCCGGCAGGAAGCCCACGGCCACCCGCGACGGGATGCCCAACGTCCGCGCCATGACGGCCATCGCCGAGGCGAAGTGCACGCAGTACCCGCTGCGGACCTGCAGGAACGTCTCGATCGCGTCGAGGCCGCTGCCGTCGTAGCCGCGCTCGACCGGGGTGTCCTCCGAGTAGGTGAAGTCGCCGTCGCGGAAGAAGTCCTGCAGCTCGACGGCCGCGTCGAAGGGGTTCGCCGAACCGGCCGTCACCTGCGCCGCGAGGTCGGTGACGGATTGCGGCACCTCGTCCACCGAGAGATAGGGCGCCATGTCGGGCCCCGTGTCGTCGAGCGAGGCGACGACCTGCTCGGGGCTGGGATCGACGGGCCGGCTCGTCACCTCGTACTCGAGGCCCTGCGTGCCCTCGGAATCGCTGCGGACGGTGACGCCGCTCTCGTCGACGAACCGCCACCCGTCGTCCAGGCCCTCGATGGTCGCGGGCGGCACCGGCACGGGCAGGTACGGGCTGCGGAGCGCCCCGATCGTGACGTCGGTCGTGACGTCGCGTCGAGCGGTGCCGGGGTCGATGCCGGGAGCGTCGGGCAGCGCGTCGAGCGTGTTGAGCGGGTCGAGCGGCACGTCGGCGGGGCTCCAGGTGCGGCCCGAGAAGTCGACGAGGTCGACGAGCTTGAGGTAGTTGCCCTGCGGGTCGTCGGTCCGGTACGACAGGACGGTGACCGGGGCACCCCGCCGGAGGTCGTCGCCGAGGTCGATGATCGGGTTGACGCCGGTCGCGAGTCCGGTCCCGGTGCCCGAACCGGTCAGCGGCGCCACGCCCGCGAGCGGGACGACGGCCGTCAGCAACCCCGCCACGGCGACCGACGCGGCGGCTCCGACGAGCCCGGCGCGGGAGGGCCGTCGGCCGGTGGAGACCATCAGCAGCACCAGGAAGGCCAGCACGGTGGCCACCACCCAGGGCCAGCTCGTGACGACGCCCGGGACGAAGGTCGGCACCGCCAGCACGAGGGCGGGGAAGACCCCGGTCACGACCGGCAGCTGCCCCACCGACGACAACAGGTCGGTGACGACGGCGACGACGAGCACCGAGAGGGCGACCGTGACCAGCAGGCCGTCGTTGACCTCGACGGGGGCCGAGCCCTCGACGATCGCCGCGTTCGCCTGCGCGGACAGCTCGGGGAGGCGCGCGAACGTGGCCCCCGTCGGCACGACGCCCAGCAGGGCCGTGCCGCCCGAGGCGAAGGCCGTCGTGACGAGGGCGCCCAGCACCGCCCCACCGACGACGCCCAGCCAGGAGGCGCCCCCCAGCGCCCGCACGACGAGGGAACCGCCCAGCACGACGGCGGCCACCACGGCCCCGGCCACCCACCATCCGATCCCGACGAAGACGGGGTGCAGGCTCGCGAGCGACAGGACGAGCACGAGCCAGAGCAGGGCCGTGGTCTGCCCGCGGACGGCGCCCGTGGGCTCGGCACCGAAGAACCCCGTGCGGGTCGGCGACTCAGTCATCGAGGACTCCCGACGTCGTGATCAGGCGGCCGACGTCGACGCTCGAGTCGGTCTCGACGACCCGCCAGCCCGAGTCGCGCAGCGCACCGGCGACCTCGTCGGGGGCCAGCACGCGGTCGTCGGCCCGAGCACGACCGTCGGCGGGGCGGGTGGGTCGCGAGGTCAGGCCGGCGCCGAGGGGCAGCGCGGCCGTGACGACGACCGCGACCGCCGACGACCCGGGGGCCCTCGAGGCGACGAGCAGGTCGAGGTCGGGTCGGCCCAGCCCGGAGACGACCGCCACGACGGGCTCGCGGGGTGACGGGGCCGGAGCGGGCGCCCCGGGCGCGTCGTCGAGCCGCAGGTCGGCGAGGTCGTCGAGGAACATCGTGGTCGAGTCGGGATCGTGCCGGGCGACGAGCGTGCCGCCGGGTGTCGTCAGCACGGTCGCCGAGCCCGCGTGGCCCACCTCGACCGCGACCGTCGCGGCGAACGACACCGCCCATTCGAAGGCGTCGCTGACGAGAGGGATCGCGGCCGTCGCCGCCCTGACCCCGACCCTGCTCGTCGGGGGCAGGGTCGGACGGGCGTCCGGCCATCCCTCGGCCGCGACGGCGATGACGACCCGCGCACTCGGCAGGCCGTGCTGCTCTTCTTGCCGCACCATGAGCTCGCCGTGTCGTGCCGTGGCCTTCCAGTGCACCCGTCGCATCGGATCGCCCCGGCGGTACTCGCGGGTGACCGGATCGTCCTCGCCGCCGGCCAGGCTGTGCTCGCGCTGGCGCCTCGACCCGTCGCCCAGCGCACGGGACTCGCGGCCGAGTCCCACCTCGACGACCTCGGGCGCCACGACGAACTCCGCCACGCCGGCGGCCACGACCCGTCGACGGGCCACGCCGTACGACTCGACGAGGTCGACGTGCAGCGGGCCGATGCGGTGTCGGCCGCGCGGCAGGTCGTGGTGGCGGAAGACCGCCGAGGAGGCGCGGCCCGGCACCAGCAGGACGGCTGCGGCCTCGGCATCGGACAGTTGTCCGAACGGCAGCTGTTCGCGGACCCGCACGGTGCCGGAGGTCCGTCCCCCACGAGGGAGGACCGCGACCGTCTCGACGGCGGACCACCCCGCGACGCCCCGGTCGGGAGTGAAGCGACGGGTGACCCGCACGTCGGCCGTGCGGAACAGCAAGGAGATCGTGACGGCCACGATGAGCACGACCAGGGTCGTGCCGGCGAAGACGAGGGCGGGGGCCTGGAGCAGCCAGCCCACGAGCACGACCAGCACCCCGGCGGCGAGCACGCCGACGCCACGGCCGGTCGGCCTGGGGACCCCACCCCGTCCCATGGTCAGCGCGCGTCGGCCGCGTCGCCGAGCGGGACGGCGGTCTGCTCGACGATCTCGGCCACGAGGTCGTAGGCCGCCGAGGCGGCACCGGCACCGGCTCGACCGGCGAGGATCACCCGGTGACCGAGGACGGGACCGGAGAGGGCGTCGACGTCGTCGGGGACCACGTAGCCGCGGCCGTTGAGCGCGGCCCAGGACTTCGCCGCGCGCATGAGCTGCAGGGTCGCGCGGGGACTGGCCCCGAGCCGCACGTCGGGGTGGACCCGGGTCGCCTGGACGATCCGCACGGCGTACTCCTCGACGGCCTGGGCGGTGTAGACGGTGCGGACGGCGGCGATCATGCGCGTGAGCTCGTCGAGCGACACCAGCGGGCGCAGGGTGTCGAGAGGGCTGACCCGCTCGCGTTGCTGCAGCATGCGCAGCTCGCTGCGGGCGTCCGGGTACCCCAGCGAGATGCGGGCCATGAACCGGTCGCGCTGGGCCTCGGGCAGGTTGTAGGTGCCCTCCATCTCGACGGGGTTCTGCGTCGCCACGACGAGGAAGGGCGACGGGAGGGGATGCGTGATGCCGTCGACCGTCACCTGGCGCTCTTCGAGGCTCTCGAGCAGCGCCGACTGCGTCTTCGGCGAGGCACGGTTGATCTCGTCGCCGATGACGACGTTGGCGAAGACCGGACCGGGCTTGAACTCGAAGCCGCCGCTCTGCCGGTCGTAGACCGAGACGCCCGTGATGTCGCTCGGCAGCAGGTCGGGGGTGAACTGGATGCGGGTCACGGTCGCGTCGACGGCCTTGGCGAGCGCCCGGGCGAGCTGGGTCTTGCCGACGCCGGGGACGTCCTCGATCAGCAGGTGGCCCTCGGCGAGCAACACGGTGAGCGCCGTCGAGATGGCGCCGTCCTTGCCGTCGATGACGGTGGCCACGGCCTCGAGGACGCCCCGTGCCCGCTGCTGGACCTCGTCGAGCGACATCGTGGGACCGGAGCCGGCCGCCCGGACGGCGGCGGGCTCGACGGTGGGGTCGTTGGTCGTGGTCATCGCGGCGTCCTCGTCGGGTGGGGTCGGGGTCAGGTCGTGCTGAGGTAGGCGGCGACGGCCGCCGGCACGTAGGGCGACACGTCGCCGCCGAGCGAGGCCACCTGTCGCACCAGCGAGCTCGACACGTGCGCGTGGGCGGGATCGGGCAGCAGGAAGACGGTCTCGACACCGGCCAGACTGCGGTTCATGATCGCCATCGGGGTCTCGTAGGCGACGTCGACCTGCGAGCGGATGCCCTTGACGAGCACGCTCGCCCCGACCTCGGTGCAGTAGTCGACGAGCAACCCGACGCTCCAGCTGTGCACCGTGACGGTGTCGGGCAGCCCCGCCGCCCGGAGCGACTCGGTGAGCAACGAGACCCGCTGCGCCAGGGGCAACAACGCGCTCTTCTCGGGGTTGTGCACCACGAGGACGTGGACCTCGTCGAAGATGTTGGCGGCCCGGGCGATCACGTCCACGTGACCGAGGGTCACCGGGTCGAACGAACCCGGGACGACGGCGATCCTGCTCATCCGGTCACTGTAGCCCGCCGACCCCGGACGGATGCCCAGGGCGAGGACCGGGTCGAGGACGCGTCACGCGTCACCACCGGCTCAGTTCTTGCCCATGGCCTCGCGGCCCCGGTCGTCGAGGCGCCGCGCGATGGCGGCGGCGAGGGCGGGGTGGTCGACCAGGCGGGGATCGGCGTCGAGGACCTCGGCCGCGTGCTCGCGGGCGAGTCCGATGAGGTCGCCGTCGCGGGCGACCCTCAGCAGCCGGAGCGACGAGCGGCCGCCCGACTGGAGGTTGCCGAGCACGTCGCCCTCTCGGCGCAGGTCGAGGTCGACCTGCGCGAGCTCGAAGCCGTCGAGTGTGGCCGCGACCGCGTCGACCCGCTCGCGGGCCACGGTGTCGGCCGCCGCGTGGGTGACGAGCAGGCAGAGGCCCGGGTGGCCGCCACGGCCGACGCGGCCGCGCAGCTGATGGAGCTGCGAGACGCCGAAGCGGTCGGCGTCGAGCACGACCATGGTCGAGGCGTTCGGCACGTCGACCCCCACCTCGACGACCGTCGTCGCGACGAGGACGTCGATGTCACCGGCCGCGAAGCGGCGCATGACGTCGTCCTTCTCGTCGGACGACATGCGGCCGTGCAGGGGCTCGACCCGCAGGCCCTGCAACACGGGGATGGTGGGCACCCGGGCCATGACCCCCTCGACGCTGGCGCGTTCCGGCGCCGGTGCGTCGGAGGGCTCGGCACCGTCGGGGTCGTCACCGGGCGCGACCTCGGCGTCGGGCGGGTCACCCGGCTCGGCCGTCACCGCGTCGATCGCCGGGCACACGACGAAGACCTGTCGCCCCTTCGCGACCTCTTCGGCCGAACGTTGCCAGATGCGGCCGCCCCAGGTCGGGTGGTCGGCCAGGGGGACGACGAACGACTCGATGGGCTGACGGCCCTTCGGCAGCTCGGCGATGGTCGAGACGTCGAGGTCGCCGAAGACCGTCATGGCCACGGTGCGTGGGATCGGCGTCGCCGTGAGGACGAGAACGTGCGGCGGCGTGGCACCCTTCTTGCGGAGCGCCTCGCGCTGGTCGACGCCGAAGCGGTGCTGCTCGTCGACGACGACGAGGCCGAGGTCGAAGAACTCGACGGCCTCGCTGATCAGTGCGTGGGTGCCCACCACGACGTGCGCCTGCCCGCTGACGATGGAGAGCAGTGCCTTCTTGCGCTGGGCCACCGTCATCTGGCCGGTCAGCAGGGTCGGGCGCAGTCGGGCGGCGAGGTCGGGCCCGAGGGTGGCCGTGATCGACCGCAGGTGCTGAGCCGCGAGCACCTCGGTCGGAGCCAGCAGGGCCGACTGCCCACCGCTCTCGGCCACGGCGAGCATCGCCCGGAGGGCGACGAGGGTCTTGCCCGAGCCGACCTCGCCCTGCACGAGGCGGTTCATGGGCACCTCGGCCTCGAGGTCGCGGGTGATCTCGTCGCCGACCAGGCGCTGGTCACCCGTCCGCTCGAACGGCAGGGCCGCGTCGAAGACGGCGAGCAGGCCGTCGGGGGCGGCACGACGGGGGGTCGCGGCCGATCGACGCACGAGGGCCCGCTGTTGGAGCAGCGCGCTCTGCAGCACGAAGGCCTCGTCGAACCGCAGGGTGTCACGAGCCGTGAGGTGGTCACGATCGCTCTCGGGCCGGTGGATGCGCTCGTACGCCTCGGACACGGGCATGAGGTCGAGCTCGGACCGGACCGACGCCGGCACCGCGTCGTCGATCGGCGGCAGTCCGTCGAGCAGCACCTCGACCGACTTCTGCACCTGCCAGGACGCCACGGAGGCGCTGGCCGGGTAGATCGGGATGGGCTGCTTCGCCCACTTCTGGGCCTGCTGGTCGCCGACCCCGGCGACGGCCTCGTGCGAGGCGTCGAAGAGCTCGTAGTCGGGGTGCGCGAGCTGACGGAGCCCCCGGTAGTCGCCGACCTTGCCCGCGAAGATGCCGCGGGCGCCGGGCACGAGGTCCTTCGCCCGCCAGGCCTGGTTGAAGAAGGTGAGCGTGAGGATGCCCTGGCCGTCGCCGATGCGCACCTCGAGGATCGACCCGCGCCGGGCCCGCATCGTGCGTTCGCGGACGTCGAGCACCTGGGCCACGATGGTGACGGACTCGCCGAGCGGCAGCTGGTCGAGGGCCGTGAGCTCGCCCCGGCGGGCATAGCGCCGAGGGAAGTGCGTCAGCAGGTCGCCGACCGTGCGCAGGCCGAAGGCCTTCTGCAGGGCGGTGGCCGTCCGGCCGCCGAGGGCCCCGGCCAGCGACGCGTCGAGGGGTGAGTCGGGCACGCACACCACGCTAGCGCGCGCCCCCGACATCGCCCGCCCCCGGCGGACGCGCCTCCCGGCGTCAGAGGGTGAAGGAGTACCCGCCGGAGGCGCGGGTCGCCTTCGCGAGGTCGGCCCCGTGCCCGTCGTCGTTGACCTCGAGGGCCCTCAGCTGCCGCCCCACCCCGCGCGCGGACTGCTTGCAGAAGCCGACGGCGAGGTGACGCTCCGCGTCGGAGTCGGCCCGCGCCTCCTGGAGGGCCGTCGAGGCGCGGGACAGGACGGCCGTCTGCGCGTAGATGCCGCTCGCCGCGTCGGCGAGGCGCTTCTGCACGAGCTGCTTCTCCTGCACCTTCTTGCCGTGCTTGCGGAGCGCGCCCTCGGTGCGCTCGCGCAGTCGCGAGACCTGGTCGCCGAGCTCGGCGGCCTGCTTGGCGAGCGCGGGATGGACCCCGACCGGCCGTTCGGGCCGGATGCGACGCTGGACGCGGCCCGCGACGTACGGCGCGAGCACCCCGAGCGCCCGCCCCGGGTCGCCGATGCGGAGCGACGCCACGTCGGGCAGTTCCTCGCTGAGCGTCTTGAGCCCGTTGAGGGCGACGAACGCGCGGAGGACGTCGTTGGCCCCCTCGAAGATCGGGAAGATCCGGAAGTCGCGCAGGGCCTTCGACAGCGGGTGACCTTCCATGTACGCCTCGCCGCCGTGCAGCTGGACGGCCCGGTTGAGGGCGTACCAGCCGGTGTCGCTCGCCGCGACCTTGGTCAGGGCGGACTCCAGGGCGAAGTCGGTGTCGCCGCGGTCGACGAGGCCCGTGGTCAGGTACGACATCGATTCGACGCCGTAGATCTGCTGGGTCATCCACGCGAGCTTGTCGCCGACCATCTCGAAGTCCGCGAGCGGTCTGCCGAACTGGTGCCGCGCCTCCGTGTGCTCGAGGCTCAGCTCGAGGAACCGCTTCATGCCGCCCGCGATGGCCGTACCCATCGACATGCGACCGTTGTTGAGCGTGTTGACGGCGATGCGGAAGCCGTCACCGGGCTCGCCGAGCAGGTTCTCGGCGGGCACGCGGACGTCCTTGAAGTGCACGCGCTGCAGGTGGTTGGCCTTGAGGCCGTGCGTCTCGAACCGCGGGCCGGCGCTCAGCCCCTCCATGCCCTTCTCGACGATCAGCGCGACGTGCCCGAGGTCGCTCTGCGCGAAGACCGTCAGGACGTCCTTGTCGCCGTTGCCGATCCACCGCTTCTCGCCGTTCAGGAGCCAGCTGCCGTCGCTCTGCCGCTCGGCCCGGGTCTCGAGCGCGTAGGCGTCGCTGCCCACGTTCGGCTCGGTGAGCACGAACGCCGCGAGCTTGCGGCCGCTCGCCAGGTCGGGCAGCCAGCGGGCCTTCTGGTCGTCGGTGCCGAAGAGGTGCAGCGGCTTGGTGCCGATCGACTGGTGCACCCCCATCACCGTGGCCAGGGTGCCGTCGACCCGACCGAACTCCTCGTACACGCGGCAGTAGGCGCTCTGGCCGAGCCCGAGGCCGCCGTACTCCTCGGCGACGAAGAGTCCCATCAGGCCCCGCTCGCCCAGCTCGCGCACCAGGTCGTCGCCGATCCACCCCTCGCGTTCGGCCTTCAGCGGGTCGTAGCCGGCGAGCACCTCGCGGGCGGACGCGGACACCGTCTCGACCCGGGACTTCTCTGCCGCCGTCATGTGCGGGTACGGGAAGGCGAGTTCGGAGGCGATGCGCCCCGCGAACAGCGACTTGGTGAACGAGGGCCTCACGGTGCGATCGACGCTGGTCATGGGACCCGATGCTGCCGACGCGGGCGGGCGGCGACAACTCGGTTGTGCAGGTCCGACGACCGGGCGCGGGAGTCGACGGTCGCGCGTTGTCGGGATGCTCGAACCCGACGGGCGACGGGTGGCGGGCGTCGACCTGGCAAGGTTGACCCCATGTCCCGCATCATCTCCGGCTTCGCCGACAACCTCTCGCTCGTCGTCCCCAAGGTCGGGACGCGGCCCACGAGCGACCGGGTCCGCGAGGCGCTGTTCTCGTCGCTCGACGCGCGCGACGAGATCCGGGGTCGGCGCGTGCTCGACCTCTACGCCGGGACGGGCGGCCTCGGGCTCGAGGCGGCGTCGCGAGGAGCCGCCTCGGTCGTGCTGGTCGAGAAGGCCCCCGGCGCCGCGAAGGTGTTGCGTCGCAACGTCGAGTCGGTGCTGGCCCGGGCTCCCCGCCCGCCGCGCGGCACTCCCCCGCGCGTCGACGTCGTGACCCAGCCCGTGCGGTCCTACCTCGAGGGCGGCTCGGCTCTCGTCGACCTCGTCTTCTTCGACCCGCCCTACGAGTTGTCGGCCGCCGACCTCACCGCCGACCTCACGGCCCTGCTGCCCTCGCTCGACGAGCAGGCCCTCGTCGTCGTCGAGCGCGCCTCGCGCGACGGCGAACCGGGCTGGCCCGAGGGCCTCACCCTCGACGTGAAGAAGCAGTACGGCGACACGACCGTCTGGTTCGCGCTGCGCGACTGACCCCCCGCAGGAGGCGCGGGTCGGCTCGTCAGCCCTGCGCCCCCGACCACAGGCGGTACGGGTCCCACCCGCCGGCCTCGCCGGGTTCGGAACCGTCGACGGTGACGCGAGGCGCGCCTCCTGCCGGGTCACGGACCGTGCCGACGGCGCGGAACCCACCGGGCAACGCCACGTCGGGCGGGAACGTGGCGAACAGGGAGTGGTCCTCACCACCCGAGAGCGCGAGCCGTGGGTCGTCGCCGAGGGCAGGGCCCCACAGGTCGACCACGACACCGCTGGCGCGGGCCACCCGACCGGCGTCGAGGGCGAGGCCGTCCGACAGGTCGAGCATGGCGGTCGCCCCTGCCAGCGCCGCCGAGCGGCCGTCGGCCACGGGCGGGGTCGGGGCGAGGTGCCAGCCGACGTCCGGGTCGCGCTCGCGCAGGGCGGCGGCCGCGGCGGTGTCGGGCGACCCGTCGTGGTCGACGCCGAGACGGAACAGCAGGTCGAGCCCCCGCGCCGAGCGGCCGAGCGCGCCCGACACGGCGACGACGTCGCCGACGCGCGCCCCGTCCCGCCGCACGGGCGCGCGCCCCTCGAGGTCACCGAACGCCGTCACCGCGACCGTGAAGGTCGGCGACACCGAGAGGTCGCCGCCGACGACCCCCGCGCCCGGGGCCATCACGGAACAACCCGCGCGCAGACCGTCCGCGAAGGCCTCGAGTTCGGTGACGCCCGTGTCGCCGGGCACCGCGAGGGCGACCACCAGCGCCGTGGGCCGAGCGCCCATCGCCGCGACGTCGGACAGGTTCGACGCCGCGGCCTTCCAACCGAGGTCGTACGACGTCGACCACGCGCGCCGGAAGTCGGGGCCGTGCACCATGAGGTCGGTCGTCACGACGAACCGGCCGTCGGGCGCCGCGACGACGGCGGCGTCGTCACCGGGACCGAGCAGCGTGTCGTCGCCGCGGGGCAGGCGGGGCAGGATGCGGGCGAGGGTGGCGAGCTCGCCGACGCCCTCGACGGTGTCGGCGTCGTCCGGGCGGGGGTCCGTGGAGCGTCGTTCCATGTGCTGAACGGTAGCCTGGATGCGATGTCGAACCCGTCCTCGCGCCTCACCGCGCGCCTCCGTCCCCGCCTTCGCGTCCCGGCCCTCGTGCTCGTCGGGGCCGGTCTCGCGACGACGCTCGTCGGCTGCTCGCAAGCGGTCCCGATGCAGCCCGCCGCGGGGGCGAACGACCCGGCCTGCGCGCAGGTCACCGTCCACCTGCCCGAGGTCGTCGACGACGGTCAGGACCGCCGCGAGACCGACGCGCAGGCGACGGGTGCCTGGGGTTCGCCGACGAGCGTGCTGCTGCACTGCGGCGTCGAGACGCCCGCCGTGTCCGACCTGCCCTGCTACGACATCCAGGGCGTGGACTGGCTCGTCGACCAGGACCCCGACGACGCCGACACCTCGATCCTCACCACGTACGGCCGTGAGCCGGGCGTTCAGGTGATCGTCGACACCACCAAGGCGAACGGCGGCAACGTGTTGCGCGACCTGGCCGACTCGGTCGGTTACCTGCCGAACGACGGCAAGGAGTGCGTCGGTGCGGGCGACCTGCCGGGCTCGGCCGGATCGGCCGACGACCCGTCGGCGACACCCACGCCGTAGGCCCGGTGGCCGGGACGGACGGGTTCCGTCAGCGCTCGGTCTCGAGGCCGAGGGCGATGAGCTCGTCGATCAGCTCGGGGTAGCTGAGGCCGCTCGCGAGCCAGCAGGCGGGGAACATCGAGATGGGCGTGAAGCCGGGCATCGTGTTGACCTCGTTGACGACCCAGCCGTCCTCGGTCAAGAAGAAGTCGACGCGGGCGAGGCCCGTGCCGTCGATGGCCTCGAAGGCCAGAGCGGCGAGACGCTGCATCTCGGTCAGGTCGCCGGGTGCGAGGTCGGCGGGGCAGACCAGGTCGGCCCCGGGGGCGCCGAGGTACTTCGACTCGAAGTCGTAGAACGTGTCGCCCGCGAGGACGATCTCGCCCGCGACCGAGGTGCGGGGAGGCGCGCCGTCGCGTCCGCCGAGCACGGCGCACTCGATCTCGCGGCCGACGACCGCGGACTCGACGAGCACCTTGTGGTCCTCGGCGAAGGCCTTCCGCATGGCCGCCGGGAGGCCGGCGGGCGAGTCGACGCGCGACACCCCCACGCTCGATCCGGCTCGGGCGGGCTTGACGAACATCGGGTAACCGAGCGCCTCGACGTCGGCGGCCACGCGCTCGGGTGCGGCGTCCCAGTATCGACGACGCACGGTGCGCCAGGGGGCGACGACCACGCCGGCGGCCTGCAGCACGGTCTTGGTGAAGTGCTTGTCCATGCCGAGCGACGAGGCGAGCACGCCCGCGCCGACGTAGGGCAGCCCGGTCAGCTCGAGCAGGCCCTGCACCGTGCCGTCCTCGCCGAACGGACCGTGCAGGATCGGGAACACCACGTCCACCTCGCCCAGCAGACGCGTCGTGCCGTCGGGCTCGGTGACGGTCAGCTCGCGGGTGGTGGACGACTCGGGCCAGTGGATGCGGGTGCCGTTGTCGACGACGGTCGGCAGCGTCTCGGCGTCGAGCTCGAACCGTGCCGCGTCGTCGGGCTGGAGCGTGAACGCCCCCTCGACGGTGATGCCCACGGGCACCACGTCGTAGCGGGAGCGGTCGATCGCCGAGAGGACTCCCCCGGCCGTCGCGCAGCTGATCGAGTGCTCGCTCGAGCGGCCGCCGAAGAGTACGACCACGACGGTCTTCGCCACCCCGGGTGTCGAGGCACCGACGGACGAGGCGTCGTTCGCGGCGACGCGCGGGGTCGTGGTGGGCTCGGTGCTCGCCATGAGGGGCCTTTCGTCGGTGTCACGGCCCGCGGGCCGACCCGCGGTGGGCGGGCTCTGGTCGTCACGCCTCCCGGCACGGCCGACCAGCGGTCACTCGCCCTGCGGCTCGTCCGTCTCGGTCAGGTGCGGGGCGATGTTGCGCGGGTCGAGTGTACCGGCGAGCACCTCGGCCACCTGCTGGACGATGGGCATGTCGACGCCGCGGGACCGCGCGAGTTCGAGGATCGGAGCGACCGAGGCCAGTCCCTCGGCGGTCTGGTTCATCTGGCGCACGACGTCGCCGAAGGCGTAACCCTGACCGAGCAGTCGACCCGCGGTGTTGTTGCGCGAGAGGGGCGACTCGCACGTGGCGATGAGGTCGCCCAGGCCGGCGAGGCCGGCGAGGGTCTCGGCCTTGGCCCCGAACGACACCGCGAACGCGGTCATCTCGGCCAGCCCGCGCGTGATGATCGAGGCCTTGGTGTTCTCGCCGTACCCCACGCCGTCGACGATGCCGATGGCGACGGCGATCAAGTTCTTGAGGACCCCGCCGAACTCGGTGCCGATCACGTCGGTGTTGACGAACGAACGGAAGTACGGGTTGGTGGCGGTGGCCGCGACCAGGGTCGCCGTGTCGAGGCTGTACGACGACACGACCGCGGCCGTGGGCTGCCGCTTCGCGATCTCGAGGGCGAGGTTGGGCCCCGACGCGACGGCGATCAGGTCGCGGTCGATGCCGAGCTCGGCCTCGATCACCTCGCTCATGCGCAACCCGGTGGCCTTCTCGACGCCCTTCATCAGGCTGACGACCGGCACGCCGGACGGGACCATGCCGCGGATGGCGGTCAGGTTGTCGCGAAGCGTCTGGCTGGGGACCGACAGGTGGACCTGCTCGGCACCCGCCAGGGCCTGTTCGACCGAGGGGGTGGCGACGAGGGTGCGGGGCAGGTTGATGCCCGGAAGGTAGTCGCTGTTGCGCTTGCTCTCGGTGATCTCGCGGGCCACCTCGGGACGGCGGGCCCAGAGCGTGACGTCCGCGCCCCCCTCGGCGAGGACCTTGGCGAAGGTCGTGCCCCAGCTGCCCGACCCCAGGACGGCGACCCGGCGCGGGATCGAGTCGCGCATGACGATCGAGATCGCCTCGGTCGTGACCGCCCCTTCTCCGAGGGCCTCGATGGCGCCTTCGCGTGACTCGGAGCTACTCAAAGCGGCCTGTCTCCTTCTGGTGGTTCTTGGTGGGGTTCCAGCGTTCGGCGGGTGCCTTCTCGCCCCGCAGCCGCTCGACCAGCTCGGTGACGGCGTCCATCACCAGGGCGGTGGCGGCCGTGACCGAGGCCTGGTCGAGGGGACGATCGCGGAAGGCCGAGAGGTCGACGGGGTCGCCGATCACGACGGTGATGCGCTTCCGCGGGAAGGCGTGCAGCCGACTCGAGTAGCGACCCATGAGGTGCTGACTGCCCCAGTGCGCCATCGGGACGAGCGGCACCCCGGCGGCGAGGGCGAGGCGCACGGCACCGCTCTTGCCCTTCATGGGCCAGAGGTCGGGGTCGCGGGTGAGGGTGCCCTCGGGGTAGACGATCACGCCACCGCCCCGGGCGACGAGCAGACGCCCGGCCGCCAGGGGGTCGTGGTCGTGGGTGCGACCCGCCCGCTCGACGGGGATGTGCCCCATCGCATGCATCATGCGACCGAAGACGGGAACCCGGAAGAGGGACGCCTTCGCGAGGAAGCGCGGCACCCGCCCGAGGGACCACATCACCCGACCCACGACCACCGGGTCGATGTTCGTGTAGTGGTTCGGGGTCAGCACGAACGCACCCTCGGCCGGCAGCTTGTCGCCGTCGACGATGTCGATCCGGGCCATCAGGTCGAAGAGCGGTGCCGCCGGAGTCGCGAGGACGCGGAAGAACGCACCCTTCTCCTTGCGACGCCTCCGCGCCGGGACCGGGACGACGGGAGCGTCGGGGTCGGCTGTCGACACCGGCCGATCAGCCCTTGAAGTCGAAGTCGGCGCCCAGCTTGCGCAGCTTCGCGATGAAGTGCTCGTAGCCGCGGCTGATGATGCCGACGTTGCTGATCTTGGACTCGCCCTCGGCGGTCAGGGCCGCGATGAGGTGGCTGAAGCCGCCCCGCAGGTCGGGAACGCGGATGTCGGCACCGTGCAGGGCCGTCGGTCCGTTGATGACCGCGGCCTGCTCGAACTCGCGACGCGCGACGCGACGGTCGTGGTCGGGCAGTCCGTCCTTGTGCACCGTGATGTCGGCGCCCATGTCGTTGAGGGCCTCGGTGAACTGGAAGCGGTTCTCGTAGACCGTCTCGTGCACGACCGAGGTGCCCTGCGCCTGCGTCAGGGCGACGATGAGCGGCTGCTGCCAGTCGGTCATGAACCCGGGGTGGACGTCGGTCTCGACGACGACGGGCTTGAGCTCGCCACCGGGGTGGAAGAAGCGGATGCCGTCCTCGTGGACGTCGAAGTCGCCGCCGACCTTGCGGAAGACGTTGAGGAACGTCATCAGGTCTTTCTGGTCGGCGCCCTCGACGAAGATGTCGCCCTTGGTCGCGAGTGCGGCCGAGGCCCAGCTCGCGGCCTCGTTGCGGTCGTTGATCGCCCGGTGCGTGTAGCCGCGGAGCTTCTCGACGCCCTCGATGAAGATCACGCGGTTCGGCTCGACCGAGACGACGGCGCCCATCTTCTGCAGGATCGCGATGAGGTCCATGATCTCGGGCTCGATGGCGGCGTTGCGCAACTCGGTGACGCCCTTGGCGAGGACCGCGGTCAGCAGCACCTGCTCGGTGGCCCCGACGCTCGGGTAGGGCAGCTCGATGTTGGCACCGGTGAGCCCGTCGGGCGCGGTGAGGTGGATGCCGTTGTACGACTTGTCGACGACGGCGCCGAAGGCGCGGAGGGCGTCGAGGTGGAAGTCGATGGGCCGGTCGCCGATGCGGCAGCCGCCGAGGTCGGGGATGAACGCCTCGCCCAGGCGGTGCAACAGCGGCCCGCAGAAGAGGATCGGGATGCGGCTCGACCCGGCGTGGGCGTCGATCTCGGCGAAGTGGGCGGACTCGACGTTGGACGGGTCGAGGATCATCTCGCCGCGGGCCGGGTCGGTGATGCGCACCCCGTGGACCGAGAGGAGGCCGCGGACGACGTTGACGTCGCTGATGTCGGGGACGTCCTTGAGGATGCTGGGGGTGTCTCCCAGGAGGGCGGCGACCATGGCCTTCGTGGCGAGGTTCTTGGCACCGCGCACCTCGATGCGACCGATCAGCGGTTTGCCGCCCCGGATGACGATCTCATCGGAGGTGAGCCCCACACGGGCACCTGCTGCTGCTGCGTCTTGGACGAGAGAGTTCACTTACTTCACCGGCAATGTCTTCGGGCGCCAGGCGGCGCGGCGGGATTCGAATTCTGTGATGGCCGCTTCGTCGCGGAGGGTCAGGCCGATGTCGTCGAGGCCTTCGAGGAGTCGCCACTTAGTGTAGGCATCGACTTCGAATCCGACGGTGAGGCTGCCGACCGTGGCGGTCTGCGCCACGAGGTCGACCGTGATCTCGACGCCCGGCTGCCGGTCGATCTCGGCCCAGATGCGCTCGACGTCGTCCTCGGCGACGGCCGCCGCGAGGAGCCCCTGTTTGCCGGAGTTGCCTCGGAAGATGTCGCCGAACCGCGAACTGATGATCACGTCGAAGCCGAAGTCGCGCAGCGCCCAGACGGCGTGCTCACGGCTCGAGCCGGTGCCGAAGTCGGGACCCGCGACGAGGACGCGCGCGCCCTGGAACTCGGGTCGGTTCAACACGAACTCGGGGTCGTTGCGCCACCCGAAGAAGAGGGCGTCCTCGAAGCCGGTCTTGGTGACCCGCTTGAGGAACTGAGCCGGGATGATCTGGTCGGTGTCGACGTTCGAGCGCTTCAGCGGCGCGGCGACACCGGTGACGGTGGTGAACTTCTGCATCAGCGGACCCCTGCCCGATCGGTGCCGTCGGCGAGGACGGGTTCGTCGGACGTGCGGACGGCCGTGGAGGCCGCCGCGTCGTCGTCGGCCTGGAGGTCCCACGGCGAGGACAGCGTCCCGCGCACCGCGGTGGCCGCGGCGACGAGGGGCGACACGAGGTGCGTCCGACCGCCCTTGCCCTGGCGACCCTCGAAGTTGCGGTTCGAGGTCGACGCGCATCGCTCGCCCGGTGCGAGCTGGTCGGGGTTCATGCCCAGGCACATCGAGCACCCGGCGAAGCGCCACTCGGCACCGAAGGCGGTGAAGACCTCGTCGAGCCCCTCGGCCTCGGCCTCGAGGCGGACGCGAGCCGACCCCGGCACGACCATGACGCGCACGCCCTCGGCCTTGGTGCGCCCGCGGATGATCGACGCGAACGCACGGAGGTCTTCGATGCGGCTGTTGGTGCACGACCCCATGAACACCGCGTCGACCGGGATGGCCTTCATCGGCGTGCCGGCCTCGAGGGCCATGTACTCGAGCGCCCGCGTCGCCGCGGCCTTCTCGTTGGGGTCGACGACGGTCTCGGGGTCGGGCACGGAGTCGCTGAGCGACACGCCCTGGCCCGGGTTGGTGCCCCACGTGACGAAGGGCTCGAGCGTGTCGGCGTCGAGGAAGATCTCGGCGTCGAACACCGCGTCGTCGTCGGTCGGCAGGGTGTCCCAGTAGGCGATCGCCTCGTCCCAGTCGGCACCCGTGGGGGCGTGCGGACGACCCTGCAGGTAGTCGTACGTGGTCTGGTCGGGAGCGACCATGCCGGCCCGGGCACCCGCCTCGATCGACATGTTGCAGATCGTCATGCGCCCCTCCATCGAGAGGGCGCGGATCGCGCTGCCGCGGTACTCGAGCACGTAGCCCTGGCCGCCGCCGGTGCCGATCTGCGCGATGACGGCGAGGATGATGTCCTTCGCGGTGACGCCGGGGCGCAGCGTGCCCTCGACGGTGACCGCCATCGTCTTGAACGGCTTCAGCGGCAGGGTCTGCGTCGCCATGACGTGCTCGACCTCGCTGGTGCCGATGCCGAAGGCCATGGCGCCGAAGGCCCCGTGGGTCGAGGTGTGCGAGTCGCCGCAGACGACGGTGATGCCCGGCATGGTCAGTCCGAGCTGCGGGCCGACGACGTGCACGATGCCCTGCTCGGCGTCGCCCAACGGGTGCAGGCGGACGCCGAACTCGGCCGTGTTGCGACGGAGCGTCTCGATCTGCGTGCGACTGGTGAGGTCGGCGATCGGCTTGTCGATCGCCAGGGTGGGTGTGTTGTGGTCCTCCGTGGCGATCGTCAGGTCGGTCCGACGCAGCGGCCGATCGGCCTGGCGCAGTCCGTCGAACGCCTGGGGGCTGGTGACCTCGTGCACGAGGTGGAGGTCGATGTAGAGAAGGTCGGGGGCGCCGTCTTCGCCCTTGACGACGACGTGGTCGTCCCACACTTTCTCGGCCAGCGTCCTACCCACGGGCACGCCCCTTCTCCTGTATCGACGGAAAGATGATCCGTGGAGTCTACGCCAGTGCCTCCGGCACGTTTCTCGACGGTCGTGGGGTGAACCCCGCCCCGAGGACGGTCATTCCCGGCGCACCCGGGGGCTGCGGCGAGCGCGTGGGACGAGGGCTCCGAATAGCATGACGACACCCGTCGGGCGGACGACGGCTGCGCTCGACGAGGAGGCCGACCATGAGCCACCCCGAGCGCGCACGCGACCACCCCGGGGAGGCGCGGGTCGTCGGTCGCTGGCACCGCGCCTCCCCGGGTCGTCGCGTCGCCGCCGTGCTCGGCGCCCTGGTCGTGGCGTCCACGCTCGTGGCCGCCGGGGCGGTCTCGGTGGCTCCGCACTACGGGGACGGCCGCCCGTGGACGGGGCTCGCGGTCGACGACCTCCGACGGTCGCCGGACGCGACCGGTTGGACGCTCGACCTCGCGGCGACGCTCGCCCCCGACGCCCCGCGGCGCTGCCTGAACTTCTGGACCTCCCCCGCGGTCGACGGACTCGTGGCGGTCGGCACCTCGGTCGACCTGGACTTCGGGGACGCCCTGGGGGCGCCGGCCTGCCGCTCGTACGCGTCCGAGGCGAGCACGAGCCTCGTCGGGCTGGTCGAGACGGCCACGGGCACGGTCCGCTGGGTGCACGACCTGGCCCGAGACGTCCCCGACACCGACGCCCTGAGCATCCCCGCGACGCAGGTCGTCCCCTCGGCCGGTCGCGTGCTGGTCCAGACGCAGACGACGGGGGCGACCGTGCTGGCCGCCCTCGACCTGCGCGACGGCTCGCTCGTCGAGTCGACCCGTGGCCGGCGCGACCTGCCCAGCGTGAGCGTCGACTCGCGGGGACCCCTGCAGTTGCGGACCTTCTCGGGCATCGCGGGGTCGGGCGATCGGTACCAACTCGTCGAGGCCTCGCGTCTGGCCGACCCGGTGTGGGAGGGCGGGGTCGACTCGGGCAGTTCTCCGGCGCTGCTGAACGACGGCGCCCTCGTGTCACGGGGCGGTGAGACCGTGTTCGTCGACGCCGCCACGGGCCGGGAACGTCCCTTCGCGGCCTCACCGGACGAGATCGCCGTGCCGCCCGTCGGCTCGCCCGTGACGACCGGGGAGGGGCGCCGCGTCGTCGCCTTCGGCATCGAGAGGACCAGGGCCGACGGCACCGTCGAGGCGCTCGACGAGGACGGGGAGGCCGTCTGGAGCCGACCCACCTCCGGGCGCCGCCTGGCCGTCACGCCGTCCTGCGTGGTCGTCGTCACCGACGGCGACACGGCCGCGGAATGCCTCGATCCCCGCGACGGCTCGGTCCGCTGGAGGACCGACCTCGGCGCCCCGTTCGCGGTCGAGGCCGTGCCGGGTCAGCGCGCGACCGACGTCTTCGTGGTCGTGCAGCGGTCGGGCGGGTCGCGCCTGCTCGCCCTCGACGGCGCCGACGGGCACACCCGCTTCAGCTCGTCCGTGGGGCTGCTCGACGACCTCGCGGCGGCGGGCCGGTCGGTGCTCTACCTGCAGACGGAGGACGGTCGCTCGTCGGGGCGGGACGTCGCGGCCCTCGACCTGGACGACGGTCGGCCGCTGTGGGCGACCTCGTCCTCGGGCACCGTGGTGTTCTGGGGCGGTCATCTCGTGCGCATCGACGACCAGGGGATCGCCCGACGACTCGTGGACACCGCCCGCGTCGGGGCGACGTCGTGAGGGCGGGACGTCGCCTCGCCGTGGTCTACGCCGCCGTGGTCCTGGCGGCGCTGGCGACCACGGTGCTGGTCGCGCCGACGCAGCCCGAGTACGGGTCGGACCCGCCGTGGCAGGGCATCGCCGTCGACGACCTCCGGCAGGAACCCGGCACCACCGGGTGGCGCGTCGACCTCCGTGCCGCTCTCGCCCCCGGGGCCCCCGCCGAGTGCCTCCGCTACCGGGCGACGCCCGTCGCGCAGGGGCTCGCACTCGTGAGCGCGGCCGGGGCCTGGACCTACGGATTCGCCAACGACGGCGACTGCGCCACCCCGACCCAGGGGGTCGGCACGCGCATCGGAGCGCTCGACGTCGACCGCGGCACCTTCCGCTGGGTGCACGACGTCGCCGACGACCTCGCCGGGCTCGGCCTGACCGGCCCGGCCCTCGTCTCGTCCGTGACGGCGGTGCACGAGGCGGGACTCGTGCTCGTCCGGGCGTCGGTCGACGGCGAGCAGGTGCTGATGACGTTGTCCGTCGAGACCGGGCGACCCGTCGAGGTGGTCGAGACCGGTTCGGCGGGTGACGGGGACCAGTTCCAGACCGTGGGGGCCGTCGTGGTGACCGGTCGGCAGCAGGGCGTCGGCGGCGTCTACCGCTACGACCTGCGCGACGCCCGCGACCTCGACCGCGTGACGTGGAGCGGACCCGCCTCGACCACGGGCGTCGCCCTCGCGCTGAGCGACCGGTTGGTCGTCGCGCGGGCCGACGGCTCGGTCCAGGTCGACCTCGCCACCGGTACCGAGCGCCCCTGGGCGGCACGGCTCGACCGCCTCATCGGCTACGTCGTCCACGACGACGTCGTCTACGCCCCCCGAGGAGGCGCGGCCACGGGACGAGGGGACGCCGGCTTCGTCGCGTTGACCGCCGACGGCGAGCGCCTCTGGAGCTCGGACCGGGACGTCCGGGGCGGCTACTCGGTGACGCGTTCCTGTCTCGCCGTCACCGACGTGCGCGCGCAGACGGTGACCTGCCTCGACCTCGCGACGGGAGACGTGCGGTGGACCGACCCGGCGTCGAGCTCGTCCGCCGTCGACGGCCTGCCCGGCCAGACCGACGACCGCGTCTTCGCGACGGCGACCGCCGCAGGCCCGGGGCCCGTGGTGGTCCGTGCGCTCGACGGCTCCAGCGGCTCGGCCGGCGCCCGCCTGTCGCTGCCCGACGGAGCCGTCCTCGCGGCGGCGGGACGGACGGTCGGCTACGCCCTGGCCTACGGCACCTCGGGTGGGCGGTCGACCCTCGTCGCGTTCGACCTCTCGAGCGGGCGCGCCCTCTGGGAGCACGCCGCGGAGCTGCAGGTCTACGCCTGGGCGGGGCGACTGGTGGACGTGGACGTCGAGGGGGTCGCGCGGGTGCTGGTCTCCCCCGAGCGCGTCGCGGTCCCGGCGGGCTCGTCCGGAGGGTGACGCCTCGGCCGCCCGTTCGAACGCGTGTTCGAATCGGGCGTATGGTGTCGGCATGAGCGTCCCCTTCACCGCCTCGCTGCTCGACGGCCTGTCCGACGGCCCCGACCTCGCGCCGCCCGGCGCGCGCGTCGACCACCTCGACCTCGGCGAGGGCGCCTGGCTTGACGTCGTCCCGGGCTGGGCGTCGAACTCCGACGCCCTCTTCGAACGTCTCGTGACCGACGTGCCGTGGCGAGCCGACCGGCGCCAGATGTACGACCGGGTGGTCGAGGTGCCCCGGCTCGTCTCCTCCTACGACGCGGGCGACGCGCTCCCCGATCCGGTGCTCGTGCAGGCTCGAGACGACCTCAACGCGTACTACGCGCTCGAGCGTGGCGCCCCCGTCGAGCAGCGCTTCGACCGGGCGGGGCTGTGTTTCTACCGGACGGGCGACGACAGCATCGCCTGGCACGGCGACCACGTGGGGCGCACGATCGACCGCGACACGATGGTGGGCATCCTCTCGCTCGGGGCACCCCGCACGCTCGCGGTGCGGTCCCGCTCGACCGGCACGACCCGACGGTTCCCGCTCGGCCACGGCGACCTCCTGGTGATGGGCGGCAGCTGCCAGCGGACCCACGAGCACGCCATCGCCAAGACCAAGAAGGCCGTCGGCCCACGCATCAGCGTGCAGTTCCGACCGGTGTGGCCGACCTAGCGCGCCTCTGACGGACCGGTCGGCCGCGCGGACCACGGGGCCGTCGCTCGTATGCTGTGCACACGATCGACGACGAGGTGGACGAGTATGCCGGCAACCCGTGACGACGTGGCGCGTCTGGCAGGCGTCTCGTCGAGCACCGTGTCGTACGCCATCAGCGGGCGACGGACCATCTCCGTCGCCACCCGCCGCCGGGTCGAGGCGGCGATGGCCGAGCTGAACTACACCCCCAACGCGTTCGCCCGGGGTCTCGCCGGCGCACGGGGCGGCATCCTCGCCCTGCACTACCCCTACGGACGCCGCGGCGTCACGTCGTCCGAGTTCGAGTACGTGGCGGCGGCCACCGACCGGGCGAGAGAGCGCGGCTACCACCTGCTGCTGTGGTCGAACCCCATCGACGACGTCGAAGGACTCGGCAGCCTCGTCAGCGAAGGCCTCGTCGACGGCGTGATCCTCATGGAGCTCACCGCGCGCGACGACCGCGTCGCCGTGCTGTCGCGGTCGCGCCTGCCGTTCACGAACATCGGTCGCCCCGACGACGTCGAGGGACTCTGGTTCGTCGACGCCGACTACGACTCGCTGGCGCGACAGGCCGTCGACCACCTCGCCGACCTCGGCCACCGACGCGTGTTCTTCCTCGGTCAGAGCATCCGGGCCCCCGAGCGCGGGTCGGGTCCGCTCGACCGCACGACGAGGGCGTTGCGCGGCCCGGCCGACGAGCGGGGCCTGTCGCTCGAGACGCACGCCGCCACCGACTCCGTCCCGGGCGGCCGCCGGGCCTTCGACGCGTTCGCCACCTCGACGGCCCGCCCCACGGCCGTGCTGGCGTTCAACGAGATGGCCCTCGCCGGCTTCGTGCAGGCCGCGGCGGCGGCCGGCCGGTCCATCCCGGACGACCTCACGGTCGTCGCGCTGAGCATCGGCGACCTCGCCGCCGAGATGACCTCGCCGCCGCTCACGACCGTCAACCCTCCCGGAGCCGACATCGCCGCCGCCGCGGTCGACGACCTCGTCGACCGCATCGAGGGTCGACGCCACGACGCCCCCCACGTCCTCGTCGCCCCCCGTCTCGTCGTGCGGGGCACGTCGGCCGCCGCCCCGTCGGAACGGACTCGCTAGCAGACGCGGTTGCGCGCCTCCTGCGAGTATGTGACACTCATCGTCGACGCGCGTCGACGACGACGTGCGGCGGACGATCACCCCGACAGCACGGGCCGTCCGTTCTTGCGACTCAATGAGGAGACACCAATGCGAGCATCCCTGCACCGCCGCTTCACGGGCCCCCTGGCCATCCTGGCGGCGTCGAGCTTCCTGTTGGCCGGATGCTCCGGCACGGCCGACCCCAACGACCCGAACGCCGGAGGCGCGGGTGCCGGTGACGTCGGAACCGCCGACGGCGTGGTCAACGTCTACGGCACGATCAACGGCGACGAGGCGACCCTGCTCGAGCAGTCGTGGGCCGACTGGGAGAAGGCCAACGACATCGAGATCAAGTACACGGGCGACAAGGAGTTCGAGAAGCAGATCGGCATCAAGGTGCAGGGTGGCGACACCCCCGATCTCGCGATCTTCCCCCAGCCCGGCCTGCTGGCCGACACGGTCGCCTCGGGCAAGGTACAAGAGCTGCCCGCCGACGCGCTGGCCAACGTCAAGGAGGGCTGGTCCGAGGACTGGCAGAAGTACGGTCAGGTCGACGGCAAGCAGTACGGCGCCCCGTTGATGGCGAGCGTCAAGGGCTACGTCTGGTACTCCCCCGCCAAGTTCGAGGAGTGGGGCGTCGAGGTCCCCAAGACCTACGACGAACTCGTCGCCCTGTCCAAGACCATCCAGGAGAAGACCGGCGGCCCGTCGTGGTGCGCCGGCTTCAACTCGGGCGAGGCCAGCGGCTGGCCCGGCACCGACTGGGTCGAGGACCTCGTCCTGCGCGAGGCCGGACCCGACGCCTACGACTCGTGGGTCGCGGGAGACACCAAGTTCACCGACCCCGAGATCAAGGCCGCGTTCGACTCGGTCGGCGACATCCTGCTCGACCCGACCCTCGTCAACGCCGGCTACGGCGACGTGAAGTCGATCAACTCGACCGCCTTCGGAGACGTCGCGACCAACGTGGCGAACGGCAGCTGCGCCCTGACCCACCAGGCCTCGTTCTTCGAGGGCTTCCTGACGGCGGCGAACAACGCCAGCGGACAGCCGGCGACGGTCGCCGAGGACGGCGACGTCTGGGCCTTCCTCACCCCGCCCATGAAGGAAGGCGACCCCGCAGCCGTCACCGGCGGTGGCGAGTTCGTCGCGGCGTTCTCGAACGACGACGACACCGCCAAGGTGCAGGCCTACCTCGCCAGCGCCGACTGGGCGAACAGCCGCGTCTCGCTCGGCGGAGTCATCTCGGCCAACAAGGGACTCGACCCCGAGAACGCCGGTAGCGACCTGCTGAAGGGCGCCGTCGAGATCCTGCAGGGCACCGACACCACCTTCCGCTTCGACGGTTCCGACCTGATGCCCAAGTCGGTCGGCTCCGACAGCTTCTGGAAGGGCATGGTCGACTGGATCGACGGCACCGACACCGACACGGTGCTCGACGAGATCCAGGCCGGCTACACCTCGTAACACCCGCGCCACAGGGGCCACCGCACGTCGGTGGCCCCTGACCCCGCGCCCGCTCGCCGCCCCGCTCGCCGCTCCGAGCGGCGGCGGCGACGGGCCGCGTCCTGCTCGGACCCGAACGTGAAAGGACAGAGATGTCCAGTTTCTTCCAGTGGCTGGCGGGAATCCCGCCCCTGGCGCAGATCCCCTTGATCCTCATCGCCTTCACCGCCCTCGTGGCCGTGGTGCTCGTCTTCGTCGAGTTCGCCCCCCGCCGAGGCACGCAGTACACGATCATCCGACTGGCCGTCTGCGTGGTCGTCCCGGTCGTCGTGCTGCTGGCGTTCGGCCTCTACAACTCGGTCATCTGGGTCGCCGCCGTCGCGGCCGTCCTGGGAGGCGGACTGTTCCTGCTCGACTACCGCTCGAAACGCGGTGCCGGCTACTCGCTGCAGCTGATCGCCTTCATGACCCCAGCCGTGTTCTTCCTCGTCATCGGCCTGATCTACCCGACCATCACGACCGCCGGCCAGGCCTTCATGAAGAACGACGGATCGGGCTTCGCCGGGCTGGACAACTTCGTCTGGGTGTTCACGAGCCCCGACGGCCTGACCGCCTTCGGCAACACCCTCGTCTGGGTGCTGCTCGCACCGATCACGGCGACCGCGATCGGCCTCGCCTACGCCGTCTTCATCGACAAGAGCCGGGGCGAGAAGTTCCTCAAGCTGCTCGTGTTCATGCCGATGGCCATCTCGTTCGTCGGCGCCTCGATCATCTTCAAGTTCTTCTACGACATCCGTCAGGGAGAACAGATCGGCCTGCTCAACGGCATCCTCGTCGCCTTCGGCGGCCAGCCGGTCGACTGGCTGGGGCTCGAACCGTGGAACACGCTGCTGCTCGTGATCGTGCTGATCTGGACCCAGGCCGGATTCGCCATGACCGTGCTGTCGGCAGCGATCAAGGGCGTCCCCGCCGAGCAACTCGAGGCGGCGTCGCTCGACGGCACCAACGGGTTCCAGGCGTTCCGGCACATCACCGTCCCCGGCATCCGAACGACCATCATCGTCGTGCTGACGACCATCTCGATCGCCTCGCTGAAGGTCTACGACATCGTCTCGGCCATGACCGGCGGACGCAACGACACGACGATCCTCGCGTTCGAGATGGTCCGGCAGTTCCAGCTCGGCAGCCGTACCGGCTACAGCTCGGCGCTGGCGGTCATCCTCTTCGTGCTCGTGCTGCCGATCGTCATCTACAACGCCCGCCAGATCCAGAAGCAGAGGGAGATCCGATGACTGCCACACCCACCCCCGTCGGGGTCGCCGTCGGCTCGGGCACCGAGAGACAGCTCAAGCGAGGAATCGCGAAGATCGAGACCTCGAGCGGCAAGCTGAAGAAGGGCACGACCAGCCGCGGCGCCACCATCGCCGCGTTGATCATCGCCGTGATCTGGACGCTGCCCACGGCCGGGCTGTTCATCTCGTCGTTCCGGCCCGCGAACGACATCAAGACCACCGGATGGTGGACCGTCTTCGCCAACCCGGGGTTCACTCTCGACAACTACGTGAACGCCCTCAACTCGGGCGACAGCCTCACGCTCGGGAAGGCGTTTGTGAACTCGCTGGTGATCACGTTGCCGGCGGCGCTGATCCCGATCACGATCGCCAGTCTCGCGGCGTACGCGTTCGCCTGGATCGACTTCAAGGGACGCAACACGATGTTCGTGCTGGTGTTCGCCCTGCAGATCGTCCCGATCCAGATGGCTCTCGTGCCGCTGCTGCGCCTGTTCTCGGACGGTCTGCGCATCGGCGGTCTGTACATCCTGCCGGGGCTCGGGGTGAACGGTCTCGACGGTTCGTTCGCGAAGGTCTGGATCGCCCACACGATCTTCGCCCTGCCGCTGGCCATCTTCATGCTGCACAACTTCATCTCGGAGATCCCGGCCGAGGTCATCGAAGCCGCCCGCATGGACGGCGCCGGTCACGGGCAGGTGTTCTTCCGCATCGTGCTGCCGCTGTCGATGCCCGCGATCGCCTCGTTCGGCATCTTCCAGTTCTTGTGGGTCTGGAACGACCTCCTCGTGGCCACGGTCTTCACGTCCGGTCAGGGCTTGCCGATCACCAAGGCGCTGCAGGACCTCTCGGGGTCGTACGGCCAGTCGTGGGAGCTGCTCACGGCCGGGGCGTTCATCTCGATCATCGTGCCGCTCATCGTGTTCTTCGCCCTGCAGCGGTTCTTCGTCCGCGGCCTGCTGGCCGGCGCCACGAAGGGCTGAACCCGGTCGCAGCACGAGAGACCGCCGGGCGATCGCCCGGCGGTCTCTCGTCATGTCGTCCGGTCTTGCGCCGGACCGTGCCGGGTCGGACCGTGCCGGGTCGGACCGTGCCGGGTCGGACCGTGCCGGGTCGGACCATGCGGGGCCGTGCCGTGTCGGACCGTGTACCGGAAACGAAGAAACCGCCAGGCGAGAGCCTGGCGGTTTCATATCGGTGCTGGTGACCCCAACGGGATTCGAACCCGTGTTACCGCCGTGAGAGGGCGACGTACTAGGCCGCTATACGATGGGGCCGTATTTGCAACTCGTCGAGTATGCCACACCGCGCGAGCCCGTCACAAATCGAGGCACCGGCGCGTCGAGATCGAGCCAGCTGACGCGCGTACAGTCGCTGTCATGCGCCTCACGAAGCTCGAACACGCCTGCCTGATCCTCGAGAAGGACGGGCGCAAGCTCGTCGTCGACCCCGGGTCGTTCACGGCTCCCCTCATCGACCTGCACGACGTCGACGCCGTCGTGGTCACCCACGAGCACGCCGACCACTGGACGCCCGACCAGCTGACCCACCTGCTCGCCACGAACCCCGGCGCGACGGTCTACGGCCCCGCGGGTGTGGCCACGGCCGCCGAGGGCTTCGACGTGCACGTGGTCGGCGACGGAGACACGGTCGAGGTCGGCCCCTTCACGCTGGCGTTCCACGGCTCGCGCCACGCGGTCATCCACGAGAGCATCCCGGTCGTCGACAACGTCGGCGTGCTCGTCGACGGATCGCTGTTCTACCCGGGTGACCAGTTCACGGTCCCGCCGGTGCCGGTCGACGTCCTCGCGACGCCCGTCGGGGCGCCCTGGCTCAAGGTGGCCGAGGTGATCGACTACGTCGCGGCGGTCGCGCCCCGACTGGCCTTCCCCACCCACGAGCAGACCCTCTCCGGCCCCGGGCTCGCCATGCACTTCGACCGCATGAAGGCGTCCGCGCAGTCGATCGGTGGCGACGCCGTGAAGCTCGAGGCGCACGAGTCGATCGAGCTCTAGCCCCACCCGCGACGGGCACTCCCCGACGACGAACCGCCCCCCTCCGGCCTGACCGGATGAGGGGCGGTTCGTCGTCGGCCGCCGTGACTACAGCGTGACGTCGATCTCGCGCAGCGTCTTGGCGTCGATGGCCACGCGCACCTTCTCGACGAGCTCGTCGGGCGCGGGGCTGTCGATGGTCAGGACGCTCAGCGCCTGGCCACCGGCGCTCTGGCGGGCGATCTGCATGCCCGCGATGTTGATGCCGGCGTCACCGAACTCGCGACCGTAGACCGCCACGATGCCGGGGCGATCGGTGTAGACCATCACGAGGTGGTGGGCCGCGAGGGGGACCTCGACGTCGTAGCCGTTGATCTCGACGATCTTCTCGACCTGCTTCGTGCCGGTCAGGGTGCCCGAGACCGAGATCTGCGAGCCGTCGCTGAGCGAGCCACGCAGCGTGATGACGTTGCGGTACTCGTCGCTGGTCGGGTCGGTGAGCAGACGCACGGTGATGCCGCGCTGCTCGGCCAGCAACGGCGCGTTCACGTAGCTCACCGACTCGCTGACGATGTTCGTGAAGATGCCCTTCAGGGCCGCCAGCTTCAACACGCTGACGTCGTACTCGACCAGGTCGCCGCGCACCTCGACGTCGACGCTCGTCAACGGGCTGTCGGCGAGGCCCGAGAACACCTGACCGATCTTCTCGACCAGGGGGATGCCGGGTCGCACGTAGGGGTCGATGACGCCGCCGGCCACGTTGACCGCGTCGGGGACGAGCTCGCCGCCGAGTGCGAGCCGCACCGAGCGGGCCACCGAGACGCCGGCCTTCTCCTGCGCCTCGTCCGTCGAGGCACCGAGGTGCGGGGTGACCACGACGTTCTCGAGACCCAGCAGCTTCTGGTCGACCGGGGGCTCCTTCACGAACACGTCGAGTCCGGCACCGGCGATCTCGCCGGTGGTCAGGGCCTCGTACAGGCCGTCCTCGTCGATGAGGCCGCCGCGTGCGACGTTGACGACGAAGGCCGACTTCTTCATCGCCTTCATCTGCTCGAGGCCGATCATGCCGGTCGTCTCGGGGGTCTTGGGCATGTGGATCGTCACGAAGTCGCTCGTGGCGAGCAGCTCGTCGAGCGACAGCAGCGTGACCCCGAGCTGCTGGGCGCGGGCCGGCGTGACGTAGGGGTCGTAGGCGACGACGTTCACGCCGAAGGCCTGCAGGCGCGCCGTGATGAGGGCGCCGATGCGGCCGAGGCCGACGATGCCGACCGTCTTCTCGTAGAGTTCGACGCCCGTGTACTTCGACCGCTTCCACTGCCCCTGGGCCAGGGCGGAGTGCGCTGCCGGGATGTGCCGCGCGAGGCTGAGGATGTGCCCGACCGTCAGCTCGGCGGCGGAGATGATGTTCGACGTCGGTGCGTTGACGACCATGACGCCGGCCGTGGTGGCCGCCTTGATGTCGACGTTGTCGAGCCCGACGCCGGCGCGCGCGACGACCTTGAGCGACGGGGCGGCGGCGATGGCCTCGGCGTCGACCTGCGTCGCCGACCGCACGAGGATCGCGTCGGCGTCGGCCAAGGCGGCCAGCAGTGCGGGGCGGTCGGTGCCGTCCACCGATCGCACGTCGAAGTCGGGCCCGAGGGCGTCGACGGTTGCGGGTGACAGTTCTTCTGCGATCAACACGACGGGCTTGGCCACGGGGCGGACGTCCTTCTCTGGATGATGTTCGGTGAGGGGCCGCGACGCGCCGTGGGCGCGGCTGATGACGACTCTATCGACTCGCGCGGATCGTTACGTCCGCATGACGACGTCCCCGGTGGGCGGCGTCACGGACCCGAGCCGCGCCTCCTGGCTCGCTCAGACGGTCGTGACGTAGGCCGTCAGGGTCAGCGACACGGCCGCCACGAGACCCAGGGCCGCGAACAGCGCCAGCGTGAACTTCCACAGTTCACGACGGCGCCCCACCACGATCGCCCCGACGAAGGCCAGCGGCGGCACGACGACACCCACGATGAGCGGCACCCACGGGGGTGAGACCACCAGGCCGTCGAGGCCGTTCTCACGGTAGAACTCGTTGTTCTGCGTGAAGACCTGCGGCACGAGCACGAGGTTCGAGATGGCCTCGAACAGGTCGAAGGCGAAGAAGACGGCGAAGACGATCGCCACGGCGAGGTAGAAGAAGAAGGAGGCGCGGCCCGGTTCGCTCGCGTCGCCTGCCGTCACCGAGACGGCATCGTGGTCGTGGCCGTGGCCGTGGTCGTGGCCGTGGTCGTTCATGCGGAGCCTCCCGTCACGAGGGGCCAGGGGGCCACGAGGAGCGCGCCGAGGGCCATCCACGCGAGGCGACGGCCCGTGCGATCGACGGGGACGAGGACGATGACCGCCACGAACCACGCGATCGGGGCCACCACGGCGAACAGTTCGCCGAGGTTCCACATGAGCGACGAGATCGCATCGGTGAACGGGTTGGTGAAGTCGCCCACGGCGACGATCCAGCCCGCGGCCCAGAGGAGGAACACGCCGCCGAGGACGCCGTGGACCACGAGCGACGCCGAACTCATCACCGCAGGGCCGTCGTCGACGTCGTCCTCGTCTTCTGCGTCCGGGTCGTCGGACTCGTCGACGGGCTCGTCGCCTGCACCGTCCGACCGCCGGGTACGACGCGGACGACCCGTCGGCGCAGGGCCCTCGACGTGGCTGCTGTCGGCCTCGTCACCCCAGGTCAGGGCGTCGTCGGCGTCGCCGCCGGTCGGCACCCGCGGGTCGGCTGGAGTCATGCGGTGAGCTTGGACGAGACCGCCGCGAGCAACGCGGGGAACAGCGGGTGGTCGTCCTGGACGCCGGTCAGCGTGCGCGTCAGCTCGTCGGCGGCGAGGCCCGAGCTCAGCAGCGACTGCAGCTCGACGCTCTCGACGTCGTCGGGCACGGAGAAGTCGAGGGCGGCACGAACGGCGCGGACGAGTGCGTCGTAGGGCAGCCCACGCTCGGCGGCCTGGGCCGCGGGGCCGACGAACCGCTCGTGGCGGCTGAGCTTGCGAAGGGGGTTGCGGCCGACGCGTTCGGTCGTGTCGGGGAGGTGCGGGTTGGCGATGCGGACGAGGTTCTTCTCGATGTAGGACTGCTGCTCGTCGGCGTCGAGCTCGTGCTTGGCCACGAGCAGGCCCTTCGTCTCGGCGAGGACGCCGCGGACCTCGGCCATGACCTCGGCGTCGTCCAGGGCCTCACGGATGCTCGTGAGCCCCTTGCGGAACCCGTGATAAGCGGCCGCGGCGTGGGCGGTGTTGACCGTGAAGAGCTTGCGCTCGATGAAGGGCTCGAGGTCGGCGACCCAGGTGACGCCCTCGATGTCGGGGCGGTGCTCGCCGAACGGCGTGCTCTCGACGACCCATTCGAAGAACGACTCGATGGTGACGTCGAGCGTGCCGCCGGCCTGCTCGGGCACGATCCGGTCGATGGCACAGTTCGCGAAGACGGCGTTCTCGGCCGGATCGTGCTCGCGCACCGCGGCCGCCAACGAGTCGGTGGCGTTGATGGCGTTCTCGCACGCGATGACGGAGAGCGACGCCCGATCGGCGGACCGCTGGGCCAGCCCCTTGGCGATGACCGGTGCGACGAACGGCAGGATGCGGGCACCGACCGCGGTGGTCACGACGTCGGCGGTCGCGATCTCGGCGACGAGGGCCGCCTCGTCGGTGCGGCTGTTGATGGCGCGATAACCGTCGACGACGGTCGTACGGCTGTCTTCACCGACCTCGTGCACCTCGAACGACGACTGCGACTGCAGCGCCCCGATCAGGTCGTCGTTCACGTCGGCGAAGACGACCTCGTAACCACTCGCGTGGAGGAACTGGGCGACGAAGCCCCGACCGATGTTGCCGGCGCCGAAGTGCACGGCCTTCTTGCTGTGAGCCATGCCATAGATCATGCCACGACGTCACCGCGCCGGCGGACGGCGAGAGGGCCCCGCACCGGGTGGTGCGGGGCCCTCTCGGGTGGTTCCGGTGCTGCGTCGAGGTCAGCGCGCAGCGCTGCCGTCGACGTAGTCGGAGTCCTGCTGCTTCCAGGCGAACAGGGCACGCAGCTCTTGGCCGGTGGCCTCGATCGGGTGCTCCTCGCCCTTCTTGCGGAGCTCCTTGAACTCGGGCGCGCCGGCGTCCTGGTCCTCGATGAAGCGCTTCGCGAAGGCGCCCGACTGGATGTCGGCGAGCACGGCCTTCATGTTGTCCTTGACGTCGGGGGTGATGACGCGAGGGCCCGAGACGTAGTCGCCGTACTCGGCCGTGTCGGAGACGCTCCAGCGCTGCTTGGCCAGGCCGCCCTCCCAGATCAGGTCGACGATCAGCTTGAGCTCGTGCAGCACCTCGAAGTAGGCGATCTGCGGCTGGTAGCCGGCCTCGGTCAGGGTCTCGAAGCCGTACTGGATCAGCTGCGAGGTCCCGCCGCAGAGCACGGCCTGCTCGCCGAAGAGGTCGGTCTCGGTCTCTTCGGTGAAGGTGGTCTTGATGCCGCCGGCACGCAGGCCGCCGATGCCCTTGGAGTACGACCAGGCGAGATCCCACGCGGCGCCGGAGGCGTCCTTCTCGACGGCGACGATGACGGGCACGCCGCGGCCGGCCTCGAACTCGCGACGGACGGTGTGGCCGGGGCCCTTGGGGGCGACGAGGACCACGTCGACGCCCTCGGGCGCCTCGATGTAGCCGAACCGGATGTTGAAGCCGTGGCCGAAGACCAGGGCCTTGCCGTCGGCGAGGTTCGGCGCGATGTCGTCGGCGTACACGTGACGCTGGACCTGGTCGGGCGCGAGGATCACGATGACGTCGCCCCAGGCCGAGGCCTCGGCGGGCGTCTGCACCGTGAAGCCGGCCTCCTCGGCCTTGGCGCGGCTCTTCGAGCCCTCCTTGAGGCCGACGACGACCTCGACGCCCGAGTCGCGGAGGTTCAGCGCGTGGGCGTGGCCCTGCGAGCCGTAGCCGATGACGGCGACCTTCTTGCCCTGGATGATCGACAGGTCGGCGTCGTTGTCGTAGACGATTTCAGTCACGGTGTGGTTCTCCTTGGGTGGTGACGGTGGGGTGTCGGGGCGAGGAGGCGCGGTGCGCGACCCCTCGCGGGTTCAGTTCTTGAAGACGCGGTCGGTGATCGACTTCGCGCCGCGGCCGATGGCCAACAGGCCCGACTGCGAGATCTCCTTGATGCCGTAGGGCTCGAGCACGCGGAGCAGCGCCGTCGTCTTGCCGGTGTCGCCCGTGACCTCGATGACGAGGGCGTCGGTCGACACGTCGACCACCGAGGCGCGGAAGAGGGTGACGGCCTCGAGCACCTGCGAGCGGGTCGTGTTGTCGACGCGCACCTTGATCAGCAGGTGCTCGCGCTGCACGGACTGCGAGTAGTCCAGCTCGACGATCTTGATCACGTTGATGAGCTTGTTCAGCTGCTTGGTGACCTGCTCGAGCGGCAGTTCTTCGACGTCGACGACGACCGTGATGCGGCTCAGCCCCTCGACCTCGCTCTTGCCGACGGCGAGGCTCTCGATGTTGAAGCCGCGCCGGGCGAAGAGGCCGGCGACACGGGTCAGCAGACCCGGCTTGTCTTCGACGAGCAGGGACAGGACGTGGCTCATGCGTGTTCTCCGGTCATGTCGCCGTCGCGGGTGGTGTCGGAGGCGCTCGTGCCCGGCGCCTCGTCGTCCCACTCGGGAGCGAGGGCGCGGGCGTGCTGGATCTCGGAGTTCGAGACCCCCTGCGGCACCATCGGCCAGACCATCGCGTCGCGGCTGACGACGAAGTCGATGACGACCGGGCGGTCGTTGGTCGCGAGGGCGAGCTCGATGGCCGCGTCGACCTCGTCCTCGGTGCGGACCCGGATGCCCAGGGCGCCGTAGGCGTCGGCGAGCTTGACGAAGTCCGGCACCATGCGCGTCTCGTGACCCGTGTTGAGGTCGGTGAACGAGTGGCGCCCCTCGTAGAAGAGCGTCTGCCACTGCCGCACCATGCCGAGCGACGAGTTGTTGATGATCGCGACCTTGATCGGGATGTCGTTGATGACGCAGGTGGCCAACTCCTGGTTGGTCATCTGGAAGCAGCCGTCGCCGTCGATGGCCCACACCACGCGGTCGGGCTGGGCGACCTTGGCCCCCATGGCGGCCGGGACCGAATAGCCCATCGTGCCCGCGCCTCCGGAGTTGAGCCAGGCGTGCGGGCGCTCGTACTCGATGAACTGGGCCGCCCACATCTGGTGCTGGCCGACGCCGGAGGCGTAGATCGCCTCGGGGCCGGAGAGCTGCCCGATGCGCTGGATGATCGCCTGGGGTGACAGCAGGCCGTCGTCGGGCTGGGTGTAGCCGAGCGGGAACTGTTCACGAAGACCCTCGAGGTGCTCCCACCACGCCGTGATGTCGGGCTTGACCCCACCCGTGACCTCGGCGAACGCGCTCGTGAGGTCGGGGATGACGACCTTGGCGTCACCCACGATGGGCACGTCGGCGATGCGGATCTTCGAGATCTCGGCGGGGTCGATGTCGACGTGGACGACCTTGGCACCGGGCGCGAAGAGCTCGGCCTTGCCGGTCACCCGGTCGTCGAAGCGCGCGCCGAGGGCGATGATGAGGTCGCTCTCCTGGAGTCCCAGCACGGCCGGCACCGTGCCGTGCATGCCGGGCATCCCGAGGTGTTGCGGGTGGGTGTCGGGGAACGCACCGCGGGCCATCAGGGTGGTGACGACGGGAGCCCCGGTGAGCTCGACGAGGGCCTTGAGCTCGGCCGACGCCCCGGCGCGGATCACGCCGCCGCCGACGTAGAAGACGGGTTGCTTGGCGTCGGCGATCATCTGGGCCGCGGCGGTGATCTGCTTGCCGTGCGCCCTCGTCACCGGTCGGTAGCCCGGCAGGTCGACGACGGGCGGCCAGATGAAGGGTGCGCTGTTCTGCTGCGCGTCCTTCGTGATGTCGACGAGCACCGGGCCGGGACGCCCCGTGCTCGCGATCTGGTACGCGGCGGCGAGCGTCGCCGGGATGTCCTCGGGCTTGGTCACCAGGAACGAGTGCTTCGTGATCGGCATCGTGATGCCGACGATGTCGGCCTCCTGGAAGGCGTCGGTGCCCATGAGGGTCGAGAAGACCTGCCCGGTGATGGCCAGCAGCGGCATGCTGTCCATGTAGGCGTCCGCGATCGCCGTGACGAGGTTCGTCGCGCCGGGGCCGGACGTCGCGATCGCGACGCCGACGCGACCGGACGCGGCGGCGTAGCCCTCGGCGGCGTGCCCGGCGCCCTGCTCGTGGCGGACCAGGATGTGTCGGATCGCCGTCGAGGCCATCAACTCGTCGTAGAACGGGATGATGGCTCCGCCGGGCAACCCGAAGACGTCGGTGACGCCCAGGTGCTCGAGCGACTTGAGGATGGCGCCCGACCCGGTCAGCACGGGAGGCGCGGTCGGCGCCCCGACGGACGCGCCGGCGCTCGGCCGGGCCGTCCGCGTCGCGGTGCCGGGCGTGGGGGTGGACTCTGCAGGCATCAGTGCCGGTTCCCTGTTCGTGGTCGGTGATCGATGGTGACGGTGCGGGACGCGGCCGTGCACGGGGTGCGACGTCGCGACGGCTCGACCGGCGGTGGGACGCGTCAGTAGGTGACGGCGCCCTCGGCCGCGGAGCGGACCTGGCGTGCGTACTTCGCGAGGACACCGCGGGTGTAGCGCGGGGGAAGCGGTGCCCAGCCGTCTCGGCGGGCTTCCAGCTCTGCGGCGTCGACGAGTAGGTCGATCGAGCGAGCGGCGATGTCGACCCGAATCAAGTCACCATCGCGCACGAAGGCGATCGGACCGGAGTCGACCGCTTCGGGTGCTATGTGGCCGATGCACAGGCCGGTTGTGCCGCCTGAGAATCGTCCGTCCGTCAACAGTAGTACATCTTTGCCGAGCCCTGCGCCCTTGATGGCCGCGGTGATGGCGAGCATCTCGCGCATGCCCGGGCCGCCCTTGGGGCCCTCGTAGCGGATGACGACCACGTCGCCGGACTCGATGCGCCCCTCGGTGAGGGCGTCCATGGCGCCACGTTCGCGTTCGAAGACCTTCGCCGGCCCCTCGAACACCGACGCGTCGAAGCCCGCCGTCTTGACGACGGCGCCCTCGGGGGCCATCGAGCCGCTGAGGACGGTGAGGCCGCCGGTCGCGTGGATCGGGTTGTCGAGCGTCCGCAGCACCTCGCCGTCGAGCGGCTTCGGCTTGATGGACTCGAGGTTCTCGGCGACGGTCTTGCCGGTGACGGTGAGGCAGTCGCCGTGCAGCAGACCCGCGTCGAGCAGCGCCTTCATGACGACGGGGACGCCACCCATGCGGTCGACGTCGTTCATGACGTACTTGCCGAAGGGCTTGAGGTCGCCGATGTGCGGCACCTTGTCGCCGATGCGGTTGAAGTCGTCGATGGTCAGGTCGACCTCGGCCTCGTACGCGATGGCGAGCAGGTGCAACACGACGTTGGTCGAGCCACCGAAGGCCATGGCCACGGCGATGGCGTTCTCGAACGCCTTCTTGGTGAGGATGTCGCGCGTCGTGATGCCCTGACGGAGCATCTCGACGACGGCCTCGCCCGAACGGTGGGCGAAGTAGTCGCGGCGGCGGTCGGCCGACGGCGGGGCCGCCGAACCGGGGAGGCTCATGCCGAGGGCCTCGGCGACGCTGGCCATGGTGTTGGCCGTGTACATCCCGCCACAGGCGCCCTCGCCCGGCACGATGGCGCACTCGATCGCCTTCAGGTCGTCGTCGCTCATGTTGCCGGCCTTGTAGGCGCCCACGGCCTCGAACGAGTCGATGATCGTGACGTTCTTCTCGGTGCCGTCGCTGAGCTTGACCCAACCGGGGGCGACGCTGCCGGCGTAGAGGAAGACGCTGGCGAGGTCGAGCCGGGCGGCGGCCATCAGCATGCCGGGCAGCGACTTGTCGCAACCGGCGAGCAACACCGACCCGTCGAGCCGCTCGGCGTTCATGACGACCTCGACACTGTCGGCGATCACCTCGCGTGAGACCAGCGAGAAGTGCATGCCCTCGTGGCCCATCGAGATGCCATCGGACACCGAGACGGTGCCGAACTGGAGCGGGTACCCTCCCCCGGCGTGGACGCCTTCCTTGGCACCCTGGGCCAGACGGTCGAGCGACAGGTTGCAGGGGGTGATCTCGTTCCAGCTGCTGGCGATGCCGATCTGGGGCTTGCTCCAGTCCTCGTCGCCCATGCCGACGGCACGGAGCATGCCTCGCGACGTGGTGGCCTCGACGCCGTCGGTGACGACGCGGCTGCGGGGTTTGATGTCGATCCCGTCCGGGGTGGGCTTCTCTGGCATGGGTCGAGTTTAGGGCGTGACCGCGCTCGTGCCGTCCACCGTCGCCGACGGCCTCAGAGCTCGCCCGGCTCCCCCGCGGCGTCTCCGGTCGACCGCGTCCGCCGACCCTCGTGGTCGCGGGCGTCGTCGTCACCCTCCCTGTCGTCGAGCCCGGACGAGTCCCCGACCCGGTCCATCTCGACGGCCAACGCGTCGGCCGATCCGACGGGAAGGTCGGACACGTCGAGATCGGCGACGTCGCCCTCGGTCGTCTCGGCGATCTCGCCGGCTGCCCGGGCCACGGCGTCGTCGAGTTCGTCCACGACCAACCGATCGCGCAGGAGGTCGCCGTTGCGGTACCCCGCCCGACCGATCATGTGCGCCGAGATGGGTGCGGTGAGCATCTGGAAGACGAGGACGACGAGCAGGGACGCGATCGTCCCCACGGTGTGCTGGTCGAGCGCGATCGCCGCCAGGACCAGGATGAGGCCGAAGATCTGCGGCTTGGTCGCGGCGTGCATGCGCGACAGGGCGTCGGGGAACCTGAGGAGGCCGATGCCCGCCGCGACCGAGAGCAGTGCCCCGCCGATGAGCATGACCGAGGCCGCCACGTCGTAGACCGACTCGGGGATCACGAGGGATCCTGCTTCGAGACGTAGCGCGCGACCGTGATGGAGCCGAGGACGGCCGTCAGCGCGAGGGCGAGGATGACCGGGATGGTCCGGGTGTGGCCGTTGAAGACCATGTCGGCGGCGAGGACGCAGATCAGGGTGGTCAGCAGCATGTCGGACGCGATCATGCGGTCGAGGATGGACGGCCCCCGCACGATGCGGATGACCGACGCGAGGCCGGCGAACGCGAAGAGCGCTCCGACGACGTAGGCGACGACGGTCACGAGGGACCTCCTTCGTGGGACGAGGAACGGCTGACCGCTTCGTGGACCTCGGCCGCGGCCGGGGTGCCCTCCGCGATGCGACGGCGGTCGTCGTCGCTGCCGAGCACCCGGACGAGCCGGGCCTCGACGACCAGGACGCCGTCGCGGACGCCCTCGACACCGGCGAGGTCCTCGACCGCGAGGGCGTGCAGGTAGAGGATCGACCGCTCGCGGTCGGCCTCGACCACGAGCGACCCGGGGACGAGCGAGATCGCCTCGGCGACGAGGGTCATGATGAAGTCCGACCTCGTGTGCAGCTGCACCGCGACGATCGCGTTCGAGGTCACGCCGCGAGGTCGGACGGCCTGCCAGGCGACGATGACGGAGGCGCGCACCAGGTCGACCACGAAGTGCGCCAGGAAGACCACGGCGTACCAGAGGTTGAACCGGCCGCTCAGTTCGACCGGGGGCAGGAAGAACACCCGGGTCACGAGCAGCGCCACGGCGACGCCGGTGACGAAGGCCAGGACGGTGAACTGGTTCCACAGGGCCATCCAGAGGACGACCAGTCCGACGAGCAGGGGGAGCTGGCGGGCGAGGCTGCGGCCGACCTCGCCGCGGGTGGGACGGCCGGTCACGGGGTGCTCCCCTCGTCTGCGGAGTCCGAGGCGGGTTCGGGCTCGGGCGACGACGGGTCGGACGTCGTCTCGCCCTGACCGCCCGGGAAGACCGTCTGCACGTAGTCGTTCGAGCCGTAGACCCGGCCGGCCGCACGTTCGGCGACACCGTAGAGCGGGCCCGCGGCGAAGGTCAGGGCGAGCGAGACGAGCACCATGCCCGCGGTCGCGCCCACCATGGTGCGGGGGTTGGTGCGACGTCGCTGGACGGCCACCCGACCCGGGGCCTCCTCGAGGTGCTCGGTGAAGGGTGACTCGTGGTCGTCGACATCGGCCTTCGGGCGCCAGAACGCGAGGTTCCAGGCACGCATGAGCGCGTAGAGCGTCAGCAGCGACGTGAGGGCCCCGGCTCCGATGAGGACGTACACGAGGGGATCGTCGAGCCGGGCACCGGCCTCGAAGAGCGCGACCTTGCCGATGAAACCGGAGAACGGCGGGATGCCGCCCAGGTTGAGGGCCGGGATGAAGAAGAGGACGGCGACGATCGGTGCCGCCTTGAGGAGACCGCCCAGGCGGGTGATCGACGCCGTGCCGCCTCGCCGTTCGATCAGGCCCGCCCCGAGGAAGAGCGTGGTCTGCACCGTGATGTGGTGCACGACGTAGTAGATCGTGGCGGCCAGGCCCTCGACGGTCCCGAGTGCGATGCCGAAGATCATGTAGCCGATGTGGCTGACCAGGGTGAACGAGAGCAGACGCTTGATGTCGGCCTGGGCCACGGCCCCGAGGATGCCCACGATCATCGTCAGCAACGCGATGATCAGCAGGTAGACGTTGACGTTGCTCTCGACGAACAGCACCGTCTCGGTGCGGATGATGGCGTAGACGCCCACCTTGGTCAGCAGGCCGGCGAACACGGCGGTGACGGGGGCGGGAGCGGTCGGGTACGAGTCGGGCAGCCAGAACGACAGCGGGAAGATCGCCGCCTTGATGCCGAACGCCGTGAGCAGCATGACGTGGATGATCGTCTGCACGTCGGGCGGGATGGTGTCCATCTTCTGGGCGATGTCGGCGATGTTGACCGTGCCGAGCGCTCCGTAGATCATCGCGATGGAGGCGAGGAACAGGACGGACGACACCAGGCTGACGACGATGTAGACCACGCCGGCCCGGATGCGCTGCTCGGTGCCGCCGAGGGTGATCAGCACGTAGCTGGCCACCAGGAGGATCTCGAAGCCCACGTAGAGGTTGAAGAGGTCACCCGCGATGAAGGCGTTGAACACGCCCGTGGCGAGGATGAGGTAGGTCGGGTTGTAGATCGAGACCGGTGCCTCGCCGTCACCGTCGGCCTGGCCCTGCCCGACCGAGAACACGAACACCGCCAGCAGGACGATCGACGAGATGCTGAGCATGAGAGCGGCGAGACGGTCGACGACGAGCGTGATGCCGAACGGCGCCTGCCAACCGCCCACCTGCACGGCGATCGCTCCGTGCGTGTCGACGACCACGAGCAGCACCAGGCTGATGACGACGACGAGCGCCAGGGCGACGATCGAGACCACGGCCTGCGAGCGGGGCCGCCGACCGGCGATCAGGGCCGCCGCGGCTCCGAGCAGCGGGATGAGGACGACGAGCGGCACGAGGTAGCTGAGGTTCATGCTCGGTGCCCTTTCTCGTCGTGGTGAGGCCGGTCGTCGCGCAGCGACCGGTCGTCCGTCGGCACGGCCGCTTCGGCACGGCTGCCGAACTCGCTGTCGCCACCGGCCTCGTCGTCACCGTCGCCCTGTTCGGACTCTTCTTCGGCCGGGACGCCGCGACGCCCGATCTCGAGGTCTTCGGCGTCGTCCGCGAGGGTGTCTCCCTGGGCCAGCCGCCACGACCGGTAGATCAACGCGAGCATGAAGGCCGAGATGCCGAAGGTGATGACGATGGCCGTCAGCACGAACGCCTGCGGCAGCGGGTCGGCGAAGTCGGCCGGATCGGCCTTGCCGTCGACCACGGGGGCCGCGCCGCGCCGTCCGGACATGAGGAGGATGAGGATGTTCGTGGCGTTCCCGACGAGCAGGAAGCCCAGCAGCACACGGGTCATGCTGCGCTCGAGCAGCAGGTAGACGCCGCAGGCGTACAGCGCGGCCATGACGACGATCAGGACGAGGGAGACGCTCATGCGCGGCCCCGCTCGGTCGGGGGCGTACCGGCGACGGACACGGGGAGCGCCTCCTCTTCGGGTTCGGACACCTCGCTCGGGTGGCCGAACGCGTCCTCTTCTTCTTGACGGTCGACCTCGGCTCCGAGGCTCCGGAGCACGTCGAGGACGAGCCCGACGACGACCAGGTAGACGCCGACGTCGAAGAAGGTCGACGTGACGAACTCGACGTGGCCGAGCAACGGCACCTCGGCCTCGACCCAGGTCGAGGTCAGGGCGTCGACGCCGAAGAAGAGCGGGACGAGTGCCGTCGCGGCGACCGTCAGGAGACCGGCACCGAGGAGCTTGCCGGCATCGAGGGGCGCGGCCGCACCGAGTTCGTACCGACCGCCCGCGAGGTACCGGGCCACGAAGGCGAAGCCCGCCACCAGACCGCCGGCGAAGCCGCCGCCGGGCAGGTTGTGACCGGCGAAGAGCAGGTAGATCGAGACGACGATGATGGCGTGGAAGATCAGCCGCACGACCACCTCGAGCAGGATCGACCGGTTCTGCGGGGCGAGTTTGCGCCCGGCCAGCAACCAGGCGCGCCGGTCGCCCTCGGTGCTGTCGCCGATCTGCGCCGTCGCCCCGCCGACGGGCACGACCGGCGCCGGCTCGCGCACGGGCCGGACCCGTGCCAGGAACCGCTGGGCACGCGTACGCCGCTCGGGCCGGGGCAGGACGTCGGCGCGGGAGGTCAGGAAGACCAGGCTCGCGACACCGGTCGCGGCGACGATGAGGACGGCGATCTCGCCCATGGTGTCCCATCCGCGGATGTCGACGAGCGTCACGTTGACGACGTTGCGGCCGTGACCGCCGTCGACGGCGAGGTCGGGGAAGGCGCCGGAGACCGTGGGGATCGAGCGTGCCCCCAGGGCGACCACGGCGATGGCGGCCATGACGGACCCGACCGAGATGCCGATGACGGCCCGGATCGCCCGGTGGGTGCGGCCGTTTCGCTCGCCCAGACGGGCCGGCAGCCGACGCAGCACGAGGACGAACGCGATGAGGGTGATGGTCTCGATCAGCGCCTGCGTCAGGGCCAGGTCGGGGGCCCCGTGCAGCGCGAAGAGCGCGGCCATGCCGTAGCCGGTCACCCCGACCAGGACGACGGCCTGGAATCTCTTGTTGGAGAGCGCCGACGCGATGGCGCCGATGATCATCAACCCGCCGATGGCCAGCTGCGCCGGGTAGTCCCAGAGCACGGCGGTGGTCGGCCAGTCGCTGTTGAGCGCCAGCGTCACCACCGACGAGGCGATGAACACGACGAGGATGGTGGCGAGGTAGAAGGGCAACGAACCGCGCTGCGTCGTCGCGGTCGTCCGCGACGCCGTCCGGTCGATGGTCGCCATGATCCGCACGTACCCGTCGGAGGCGCGGGGCAGGAACGAGACGGCCTTCTGCACCTGCGACACCCGGTCGCGCTGCCAGAAGAGGAGGGCCCCGACCCCGAGCGAGACCGCCGTGAAGCCGAGCGCGGGCTCGAGACCGTGCCAGAGCGCCAGGTAGTAGGGGCCGTGCTCGCCCGGGGCCGCGGGGAGCGTGTCGGCATAACGAGCGAAGACCGGACCGACCTGGTACGAGACGAGGCCGAGCACCAGGCCGGCGACGGCGAGGACGATCGGCGACGCCAGGAAGTCGACGTGCTCACGGACGAAGTCGACCGGCTCGACGCCCTTCTTGCGACCGAAGGCCCCCCAGAGGAACCGCAGGCTGTAGGCGGTGGTCAGGATCGAGCCGACGACGACGCCGACCAGGGCGACGACGCCCCAGGCCGACCCGGTCACGGCGTCGTCGTAGAGGGCCGTGAGCACGGCCTCCTTCGCGACGAAGCCGAAGGTCGGCGGCACGCCGGCCATCGAGGCGAGCGCGAGGAGCGTCACCACGAGGAGGACGGGAGCCTGTCGACCGAGCCCGCAGAGCTTGCGCAGGTCTCGCGTGCCCGCCCGGTGGTCGATGACCCCCACCACGAGGAAGAGCGTCGACTTGAACAGGGCGTGGGCGACCAGCAGGGCTAGCCCGGCGAGGGCCGCGTCGCGGGTGCCGAACCCCACCACGATCGTCAGGAAGCCGAGTTGGCTCACCGTGCCGTAGGCCAGGACCAGCTTGAGGTCGTGCTGACGGAGCGCACGGTACCCGCCGAGGACCATCGTGACCACCCCGACGGTGACGACGATCTCTTGCCAGCCGGGCTGATCGTGGTAGCCGGGGGCGAGACGGGCGACGAGGTAGATGCCGGCCTTGACCATCGCGGCGGCGTGCAGGTAGGCACTGACCGGCGTCGGAGCCGCCATCGCGGCCGGGAGCCAGAAGTGGAACGGCACGAGTGCCGACTTCGACAGCGCCCCGACGAGTACGAGCACGACGGCGACCGTGACGACCGTCCCGGTGGGTGGCTGCTCGACGAGCTGGGACAACGAGCTCGTGCCGCCCTGGACGGCGAGGATCACGAGGCCGACGAGCATCGCGAGCCCGCCCGCGGTCGTCACGATGAGAGCCTGCAACGCGGCCCCGCGGCTGGCCTGCTTCGCCGTGTAGTGCCCGATCAACAGGTACGAGAAGACGCTCGTGGCCTCCCAGAAGACGAACAGGACGAACACGTCGTCGCTCGTGACGAGGCCGTACATCGCTCCGGCGAAGGCCACCAGCACGGCGGCGAACCGTGCCCGACCGGCCTCGTCCCGCTCGAAGTAGCGCGCACAGTAGACGAGCACGAGGCCGCCGATGCCCGTGACGACGAGCGCGAGGACCCAGGCGAGGACGTCCATGCGCAGGGTGAGCGAGATGGCGAGCTGCGGAATCCACGGCACGGCCTCGGTGGGCACCTCGCCCGACAACACGGCGGGCCCCTGGAGGGCCGTGAAGGCGAAGGCGGCGAAGGGGACGACGGACGCCCAGAGGAAGAGCGAACGGCCGAGTCGTCCGCCGACGCAGGCCACGACGACGGCCGCCACGGCGAACGCTGTCAGGACTACGACCACGAGGACCTCCGTCGGCTGGCGACCTCGTCGGACCGGCTCGGCTGAGCGGCGGCGGGGAGTCGCGGCGGGGTGTCCAGACTACCTTGCAGTCACCTGGGAATGCTCAGACCCGGCCATCACACCCGTTCAAGGCATGCGCTGTCAGGCATGACCGAGATGCCCACGCAGGCCGGCCAGTTCGACGAGCAGGTCCGCCACGGCGGCGGGGTCGGCGACGCGATGCATCGCCCCCGTCTCGCCCGGGCCGACCTTGATCGACAGGTCGCCCTCGCCGAGTGCGCGGAAGCCGTCCTCGTCGGTGACGTCGTCCCCGGCGTAGAGGACGCCCGTGGCCTGGACGGCCTCCCGGAGCCGGTCGATGCCGTCGTTCTTGCCGGTCGCCCGGACGGCGAACTCGAGGACGTTCTTGCCGACGCGCTCGTGCATGCCGCCGAGCGCCTCGACGGCCTCGCGGGCCGCCGCGTGGACGGCCTCGGTGGTCGCGGCGTCCGCGAGCCTCGTGTGCAGGGCGAGGCCTGCGGGTTTCTCTTCGACGAAGACGCCCTCACGCCCCTCGGCCACACCGTGGACGGCGTCGGACAAGCGCGCACGGCCGGCCTTCTCGTCGTCGCTCAACGAGGTCTCGTGACCGTCGACCCGGACCTCGATGCCGTGCGAGCCGACCAACAGCACCTCGTCGGGGGTCTGGCTGACCTCGATCAACGAGGCGAGGTCGCGCCCGGACACGAGGGCGACGGTGGTCTGGTCGAGTGCCGACAGGCGCATGATCGCGTCCATGGCCGCGGGCAACGCCCGGGCCCGCAGGGGCGCGTCGACCTCGGGCGCCAGGGTGCCGTCGAAGTCGAGCGCGACGAGGAGGCGCGGGGTCGTCGCGAGACGACCGAGCGCATCGCTCAGGGCCAGGGGGTCGGAACCGGTCACGAGACGTCACCGTCCGTCGTCGCCGGGGCCGGGGCGGGCGTGATCTGCTGCCCGGGTCGTACGTTCTCGAGGGCCTGCAGGAAGGACGCCGACCACTTGGCCACGTCGTTCTCGAGGACGCGACGGCGCAGGGCCCGCATGCGGGTGGTGCGGTCGCGCTTGGGCATCTCGACGGCGCGCATGATGGTGTTCTTGAGGCCGCCGATGTCGTGCGGGTTGATCAGCAGGGCGCTCTTGAGCTCGTCGGCCGCGCCGGCGAACTCGCTGAGCACGAGCACGCCGTCGTTGTCGCGCCGCACCGCCACGTACTCTTTCGCGACCAGGTTCATGCCGTCGCGGAGGGCCGTGACCAGCATGATGTCGGCGGCGAGGTACAACGCCACCATCTCTTCGCGCGGGTAGCCGTGGTGGTGGTAGCTGATGGCCGTGTGGCTCATGGTGCCGTAGTCGCCGTTCACGCGGCCGACGGTGAGCTCGATCTCGTCGCGCAGCAGCTTGTAGGTCTCGACCCGCTCACGGCTCGGGCTCGCGACCTGCACGAGCGTGGCGTCCTCGACGCTGAGCCGACCGTCGGCAAGCAGCTCGCCGAACGCCTTCATGCGGTGCCGGATGCCCTTCGTGTAGTCGAGACGGTCGACGCCGAGCATGATCGTCTTGGGGTTGCCGAGGCCCTCCCGGATCTCGCGGGCCCTGGCCTGCACCTCGGGGCGCGCGGCGAGCTCTTCGTAGCTGGCGGCGTCGATCGAGATCGGGAAGTGCTTCGCCAGCACCCGGCGGACCTTGGTGCCCCGGCGCGAGACCGGCGCGGACTCGTCGTCGACCGGGACCTCGATGTAGGGGCGCGTCGTCGAGTACCCGAGCAGGTGGCGGACGGCGCGGGAGAAGTTCGACGCGTCGTCCGCCCGCTGGAAGCCGATGACGTCGGCACCGAGCAGGCCCTCGACGATCTGCTGCCGCCAGGGCAGCTGCGAGAAGATGCCGAGCGGCGGGAACGGGATGTGGTTGAAGAACCCGATGGTGACGTCGGGCCGGGCCTCGCGCAGCATCTTCGGCACGAGCTGCAGCTGGTAGTCCTGCACCCAGATGGTGCCGCCCTCTTCGGTGATCTCGGCCGCGCGGTCGGCGAAGCGCTGGTTGACCTGCACGTAGGACTCCCACCAGACCCGGTGGTAGGTCGGGGCGGCGATGACGTCGTGGTAGAGCGGCCAGAGCGTGTCGTTGCTGAAGCCCTCGTAGTAGCGCTGCACCTCGTCGGCGCTGAGCGGCACGGGGACGATCTCGATGCCGTCGGACTCGAAGGGCTCGAACTCGAGGTCGGGTTGGCCCGCCCAGCCCACCCACGCCCCGTCGTTGGCCTTCATGACGGGTTCGAGGGCGGTGACGAGACCCCCGGGCGAGTGCTGCCACGACGCCGACCCGTCGTCGGCGATGACCCGGTCGACGGGGAGGCGGTTGGAGACGACGACGAAGCCGTAACGTTCGGGGGTGTCGGGCATGGGGTGGGTCGGCTCCTGTCGCATCGCCCGCACGGACGCGGGACGGCCAGATTATCAGCGGTGCCCCAGACGGCTCCTGGCGACCGGCGTACCCCACCCGGACGATCGTCAGACGAGGCGCAGGGTCGCCTCGGCGGCCCGCACGAGGGACGCCCCGTAGCTCGGCCCGTGTCCGGCGGCGTGCACGGCCAACGGGTGGAGCTGGTGCAGCGGCACGCGACCCCGCCACCCCTCGCCCAGCGGCGAGCGCGCCTCGTAGCCCGCCAACACGTCCTCGAGGTGCGGGCAGCCGAACAGGGCCAGCATCGCCAGGTCGGTCTCGGGATGACCGCCGTGGGCGGCCGGGTCGATGAGCACGACTCCCCCGGCGTCGAAGAGGACGTTGCCGGCCCACAGGTCCCCGTGGAGGCGGGCCGGGGGCAGGTCGTCGTCGAACGCGCCCTCGGCGACGAGGCGGCAGGCTCGCTCGACGACCTCGAGGCCCGCCCGGTCGAGACCGCCCGCCCGGACGGCGACGCGGGCGTAGGGCAGGACCCGCTGCTCGGCGTAGAAGACCCCCCAGGTCGCCTTGGGTCGCACCGTCATCGGACGGCTGCCGATGAAGCACGGCCCCGCCCACCCCCGAGGAGGCGCACCGAACGCCTCCGCGCCGCTCGCGTGGGTCACCGCGAGGGCCTCACCGAAGGCCCGTGCGGCCTCCGCCGTGGGACGGACCTCGTGCACGGGATCGAGGTCGATGCGCCCCGGGGACGCGGCCTGGACGCCGACCGTGCGCGCGCCTCCTCGGGGCGTGGCCTCGGCGAGCCAGGCGAGACCGGCCGCCTCGGCCTCGAAGAACCCGGCGGGGGCGTCGGCACGCTGCTTCGTGTAGGAGGTCACGGGAATAGCATGCGCCCCATGACCGACACCCGTCCCCCGCGCACCGAGGGGCCCCGCGGCCCCGCCGACGACGGTGCCCGTCCCGACACGACCATCGTCACGCGCGCCTACCGAGGGGGCCAGCTGATCGCCCACGACTTCCCGCTGCACGAGGTGAGCGACCACCTCGAGACGGACGGCTGTCACGTGTGGATCGACCTCACCGACCCGACCACCGACGACCTCGCCTCGCTCGAGGACGAACTCGGACTGCACGAGCTCGCCGTCGAGGACGCGCTGCAGGACGGACAGCGGCCCAAGGTCGACCGTTACGACAACCATCTGTTCACCGCTCTCTACGACGTCCGCTTCGACCGGGCCAGCGGCGTGCTCGACACGAGCGAGGTGAAGGCGTTCATCACGGAGCGCGCCCTCGTGACGATCCACCATCCGGAGTTCGACGTCACCCGGCTGCAGGCGACCTTCGACCAGAACCGCGACCTGGCGTCGCACGGCGTCTCGTACTTCCTCTGGGGTCTGCTCGACTGCGTCGTGGACCGGCACTTCGACGCCACGGACGCGCTGGACGACGAGATCGAGGGCATCGCCGACGACCTCTTCGACCCCGCGCCCCGGACCATCGACGTGCAGAAGCGCTCGTTCGCCCTGCGGAAGAGCCTCGTCCAGCTGCGCCGGGTCGCGTCGCCGATGCGCGAGGTGCTGAACACGCTGCTGCGCCGCGACCTGAAGGAGGTCGACTCCGCCATGCACCCGTACTTCCAGGACGTCTACGACCACGTGCTGCGCGTGGCCGAGCAGAACGACTCCCTGCGCGACCTCGTCTCGACCATCCTCGACACGAACCTCAACCTGCAGTCCAACCGCATGAACCTCATCATGAAGAAGGTGACGAGCTGGGCGGCCATCATCGCGGTCCCCACGGCGATCACCGGGTTCTACGGGCAGAACGTGCCGTATCCGGGGTTCCAGTCCGCCGCCGGCTTCGTCACCTCGTGCGTGCTGATCGTGGCGATCGGCGGCCTGCTCTGGTGGCAGTTCAAGCGCCGCGACTGGCTGTAGCCCGCCGTTCCCGCACTGTTCACCGCGGGGTCGACGCCGCCGAGACGCCCCGGTCGTAGCCTGGCCGCGTGATCACGGTCGGAATGAGCACGTCCTGCGTCTTCCCGCTGTCGACCGACGAGGCCTTCCGGCTCGCGCGGCTCACCGGCTTCGACGGGGTCGAGGTGATGGTGACGGCCGACCGGGCGACCCGACGACCCGAGCTGCTCCGTGCGGCGACCGCCCGGTGGGGGCTGCCCGTGCTCTCGGTGCACGCCCCCGTCCTGCCCGTCGCGCACTTCGCCTTCGGTCGTGACCAGGTCGACAAGCTGCGGCGCTCGGCCGGACTGGCCCGCGAGCTGGGCGCCACGACCGTCGTCGTCCATCCGCCGTTCGTCTGGCAGCGGTCCTACGCGGCGCGGTTCGTCGACGTCGTCCGCGAGATCGCGGCCGAGACGGGCGTCACCCTCGCCGTCGAGAACATGTTCCCCGTGAGGTTCGGTCCGGCCGGGTTCGACCCCTACCGCCCGGGACACGACCCCTCGTCCCTCGACGTGGAGGCGGCCACCCTCGACTTCTCGCACGCCGCCGTCGCCGGGCGCGACGCGCTCGACCTCGCCCTGGCGCTCGGGCCGCGGTTGCGCCACGTCCACCTGACCGACGGCGTCGTCTCGTCCCGCCCCGGCGGGCTGCACGACCAGCACCGGGTGCCGGGTCGCGGCACGCAGCCGGTCGCCGAGGTGCTCACCCACCTGGCCCGGTCGGGGTGGGCCGGCACCGTCGCCGCCGAGGTGCACACCGACGGGGACGAGGAGGCGCGGCTCGGCCAGCTCCGGCGGACCCTCGCCTTCGCGCGCCGTCACCTCGCGACCGCACCCGCGTCGGCCGCGAGCGCCCCGGCCCGTCAGACGAACAGCACCGTCGCGACGACCGCGAGCGGCACGGTGACCGCCGCCACCCCGAGGCCGGCGAGCACGAACCGCCCCCACGCGACCTCGACGCCCATCGACGACAAGCGCGAGTGCCACAGCAGCGTCGCGAGCGAGGCCCACGGCGTCACGAGGCAGCCGATGTTGACCCCGACGAGCACGGCGACGAGCCGCAGCGGCGACCCGGCCACCGGCTCGAGGGCGAGGTAGGCCGGGAGGTTGTTGGTCACGTTCGCGGCCACCGCGCTGCCGCCCGCCAGTCGCAGCAGGTCGGGCAATTGGTCGCCGGTGCCCACGACGGCTCCGAGCAGGTCGGCCAGGCCGAGCGAGTGAGCGGCCTCGACGACGAGGAACAGCCCGCCGGCGAAGAGCAGCGTGCCCCACGGCACCAGACCGAGTCGGAGGACGCCGCGGCGGCGGACGGCCGTGGTGACGACGAGCACGAGCGCCGCGACGGCGGCGGGGATCCAGACCTCGACGCCCGAGACCAGGGCCGGCACGAGCAGCCCCGTCGCGACCGCGGCGACGCCGAAGAGCACGCGGTCGGCCACGGGCTCGGACGCCGGCGCCTCGAACCGGCCGACCAGCTGACGGCGGTAGCGCAGTCCGATGGCCACGACGGGGACGACGACGCCCACCACGGCGGCGGGTGCGACCAAGGCGGCGAACTGCACGGGGGCCGGTGATCCGAGCTCGTGCAGCGCGAGCAGGTTGGTCAGGTTCGAGACCGGCAACAGCATCGAGGCGCAGTTCGCGAGCCACACCGTCGTCAACGCGAACGGCATCGGCGGCAGGCCGGCGTGCCGGGCCACGATCACGACCACCGGCGTGAGCAGCACCGCCGTCGTGTCGAGCGAGAGGAACACCGTGCAGAGCACCGCGAGCGCCACGACCAGGAGCCACAGCACGAGCACCCGCCCTCCGGCCAGCCGGGCCGAGGCGGACGCCAGCCACGAGAAGAGTCCGGCCTCCGCCGCGAGCTCCGCGACGATCGTCAGGCCGACGACGAAGCCGAGCACGGGCGCGACCCGTTCGACGAGCGCGAGCAGTTCGTCACCGGTCAGGACGCCGGTGAACACGGCCACGAGGCCGAGCGACACGAACACGCCTCCGAGCAGGGCAGTGCGCACGGCATTCTCCTTCGACCGCAGGACGCACCGGCACGGGACGCCGGGCAGCTCAACCTACCCCCACCCGGACTCGTGCCACGTCACGCGGTACCGTGGTCGAAACGACCCCTGGGAGCCCCACCGTGCGCAAATTCCTCTTCAACGGCGCGATCATCAGCGCGATCTTCTCCGGCATCAGCCTCCTCAAGAGCCTGAGCGCCGGCCCTCGTGACTGGCGCCTCGCCCTCATGGCGATCAGCTGGGCGGCGTCGACCGCGATCGCCGTGGGCAACGTCATCGAGGCCGCGAACGACGACGACTGACGTCCGCCGAGACACCGAGGAGGCGCGTCCCGCTCTGGCGGGGCGCGCCTCCTCGTCCGTGTGGTCGCGTCAGCGACGCCCGTCGACGCCGGGCGTCGGCCCGGCCGGGTCGCCGTCGGGACGGCCGGTCGGCAGGCCACCGGGTCGTCCCGCGACGTGCGGGTCGTGTTCCGCCTCGGCGCCGAGCGAGGCCTGGTACTCGGCGACGTCGTGGATCGGGATGGCCGCCGTGAAGAGCGCCGTGCGTTCGGAGTCGGCGTTGTCGCCGCTGAACAGGGCGGAGGCCTCCGACGTCGACCGGTGGGCCCGTCCCTTCGGCGCCGGTTCGGCCTCGACCATCTGCACCCGCGTCCGCGGGATCGACTGCGGGCTCTTCGCGTGCAGCCAGGCGATCAGGTCCTCTCGGACGAGGCAGCGCAGGTCGAACAGGGTCGGTGCGTCCTTGGCCGTGACGAGCACCCTCACCCGCACGTAGCCGGCCTGGGCGTCGGTGACCTGGAGCACCTTGGTGCGTCCGTCCCAGAGGTCCGTCCCCGCGAGGATCACGTCGAGCTCCTTCCGCATGGCCCCCGGGTCGACCCGCCAGTCCAGGTCGAACTCGACCGCTCCGAGCAGCTCGCTGTTGCGCCGCGTCCAGTTCTCGAACGGCGTGGTCGTGAAGTAGGTCGACGGCAGCACGAGACGCCGGTCGTCCCAGACGTGGACGACGACGTACGACAGGGTGATCTCCTCGATCAGGCCCCACTGCCCCTCGACCACGACGACGTCCTCGATGCGGATGGCGTCGCTGAAGGCCAGTTGGATGCCCGCGAAGACGTTCGCCAGGGTCGACTGCGCCGCGAGGCCCGCGACGACCGAGACCAGCCCCGCACTCGCGAGGACGCTCGCACCGACCGCCTCGACCCCCGGGAACCCGAGCAGCACGGTGCCCGCGGCCAGGATCACGATCAGGGCCACGGTCAGCCGTCGGAGGATGAGCACCTGGGTGCGGACCCGACGCGCCACCCGGTTGTCGGGGGTGTCGACCCGGTAGCGCGACAGGCCGAGGTCCTCGAAGAAGATCGCGAGGGCACCCACGAACCAGGCGACGACGACGATGACGGCGCAGCGGAAGGCCTGTGACACCCATCCCTCCCCCGGGTAGTCGGCGGGGAGCAGGGCGTTGAACGACGTGGTCAGCGCGACGACGAGCAGCACGACGAGCAGCGTGGCGCGGAAGGGGCGGCGCATGCGCGTCACGAAGGCCTGCGCCCACTCCTTGCGCTTGGCGACCACGCCGACGACCAGGCCGACGACGGCCGAGATGACGAAGGTGAGGACGACGGCGGCGACGAGCGAGATGACGAGTTGTATCCAGGGCATCCCCCGAGCCTGTCGCATGACGCACGGCTCCGTCCCGGCTGGCCCCTGGGACGATGGAACGGTGAGACGATCCACAGCTTCCCGTCACGAGTCCGCCCCGCCTTCTCCTCCCCGGCGTCACGCCTCCCGGCGACGGCGCGTGCTCAAGGGCGTGGCCCTCGGACTGTTCGCCGTGGTCGTGCTCGCCGCCACGGGGTTCTTCGTCTGGGCCAAGACGCCGATGTCGGCGACGGCGTCCTCGCTCGCCTCGGTGTCCGCCGACGAACGGGTCGAGGTGACGAGCAGACCCGACACGGTCGTGATGCGACCGACCGAGACGGCCGCCACCGGCCAGGGTCTCGTGTTCGTCGCCGGCGCCCGGGTCGACCCGCAGGCCTACGAACAGACCTTCGCGGGGCTCGTCGCCACCGGCGTCACCGTCGTCGTCGAACGACCCACGCTCGGGTTCGGCATCCTCGACCCCCGCCCGCTGTCGACCTTCACCGACCTCGCCCCCGAGGTCGACGCGTGGGCGGTCGGCGGTCACTCGCTCGGCGGGGTGCGTGCCTGTCAGTACGCCGCCGACGACAGGTCGGTGGACGCCCTGGTGCTCCTCGGCTCGTACTGCGCGACGACCGACCTCTCGGACGACGACGAGTTGGCCGTCCTCAGCCTCGGCGGGTCCGAGGACGGCCTCAGCACCCCGGCGAAGATCGCGACCTACCGCGACATGCTGCCGGGCAGCGCGTCGATGGTCGAGATCGACGGGTCGAACCACGCACAGTTCGGCAGCTACGGCGCGCAGTCCGGAGACGGTTCGGCCACGATCTCGGACGAGGAGGCGCGCGAGCGCATCACGCGCCAGCTCACGTCGTTCTTCGCGGGCGTCGGCGTCTAGGCCCCCGAGGGCCTCTTACCGGCGGCGACGCACGGACGGGCGGGCCAGGCGACGGTTCAGATCGAGCGCTTGCGCTGCCGCAGGGCCTCGAGGGCGAGCCCCTCGGAGGGGTACCGCCCGACGACCTCGCCCCAGCGGGGGTCGGCGCCGCGGAGCGCGACGAAGGCGCCCTGCTCGGCCCGGACGTGGCCGAGCACGCGGTCCGGGGTCGACACCTGGACGAGGTCGGACGAGACGGTGCGCGTGATGACGCGGGCCATTCTCCTCAGGACGTCGGTCGGTGCGGTGGTGCTCACGGGTGGTGCCTCTCGTGGTGCTCGTGCGGGTGGTGCGACGACGTCTCGGTGACGTCCGTCGACGACGCTACCCGCGCCTCCCGGGGTGTGACCTCGGGGTTCGCTGTGCGTCGGGTGTCGTCCGGCTGTGGTTTCACCCGGCTCCGTCACCCACCATCCGGGCCCGCCCCGGCACCCCGCCGGGCGCCCGGTACGACGACGCCCCGGACGAGCGGGGCTCGGCCGGGGCGACGTCCTAGGCGGATCGGATCAGCTGGTGAGGCTGTCGACGTAGTCCTGGTTCTCGGAGATCCACTTCTCGACGACGGGGGCGTAGTCGTCGCCGTCGACCTCGTCACCGTTGAACATGGCGTTCTCGAGCGAGGACAGGGTCTCGGTGTCCATCTCGAAGCCCTCCAGCCACTCGGTCAGCTGCGGGAAGTCCGCCGTGAAGCTCTTGCCACCGAACGAGTGGATGCCCTCGGCGTCGCCCAGGGTGCCCTCGGGGTCGGCGAGGTCCTTGATGGGGAACGCGTCGTAGGCCCAGTGCGGGCTCCACAGCGTCACCGCGATGTTCTCGCCCGCGTCGGTCGCGCTCTTGAGCTCGGTCAGCATGGCGGCGGTCGACGAGGTCTGCAGCTGCAGGTCGCTCAGGCCGTAGGTGGGGATGGTCTCGTCCTGGACGGCGGCCGTGAGGCCCGCGCCCGGCTCGATGCCGACGATCTTGCCGCCGAACAGGTCCGCGTTGGCCGCCAGCTCGTCGAGCGAGTCGATCGGGGCGTCCTCGTTCACGGCGACCGCGAGCTTGGCGCCGTCGTTCCAGGCGCCGAGATCGGTCAGGTCGTCGCCGTACTGCTCGATGTACGAGGCGTGGGTGGTCGGCAGCCAGGTGTCGAGCACGACGTCGTAGTCGTCGGTGGTGAGCCCGCTGTAGACGGGGGCCACGTCGGCCGGCTCGAGGTTGACCGTGTAGCCCTCGTCCTCGAGGACGGTCTTCCACAGCCAGGAGGCCGCGATGCCCTCGTCCCAGCCGTTGAACACGGCGAGGTCGACGACGGCCTGGTCGCCGTTGTCGAGGGTCTCGCCCTCGGCCGACGAGCCGCTGCCGGGAGGCGAGCAGGCGGCCAGTCCGAGGACGGCGGTGGTGCCGAGGGCGATCGATGCGGCGATGGTGCGCTTCTTCATGTGTTCCTTTCGGGTGGTGCAGGAGGCGCGGGTCGGGTGGGTACGTGCTGCTCCCGTCCCGCAGGTGGTCGGGGTCTAGGCCGAGGCCGTCGCGGGTTCGCGGCGGTCGGCCGGGGGCAGGGGCTGCTCGGCCTCGGCGCGGTCGGGAGCCGGGGTCGGCGGAACGGACCGGCGGTTCTGCGCCCGGGCCAGCCGTCGGGCGTGACGGTCGGACCCGAGGGCCGCCGTCATGCGGTCGAGGACGATCGCCAGGATGACGACCGAGATGCCGGCCTCGGCACCCAGCCCGACGTCGATGCGGTTGAGGCTCGCGACGATGTCGCCGCCCAGTCCCCCCGCGCCGACCATGCCGGCGATGACGACCATCGAGAGCGAGAGCATGATCACCTGGTTGACGCCGGCCATGATGCTGGGCTTCGCGAGGGGCAGCTGGATCTGACGCAGGATGCGCCACGGTGACGAGCCGAACGCCTGACCGGCCTCGACCACCTCCTTGTCGACGCCGCGGATGCCGAGCTCGGTCAGGCGGACGCCGGGGGCCATGGCGAAGACGATGGTGGCGACGATGCCGGGCACGACGCCGACGCGGAACAGGAGCAGGGCGGGGATGAGGTAGACGAACGCGGGCGTCGTCTGCATGAAGTCCAGCACGGGCCGGATGATCTGCGACGCGACGCCCGACTTCGCCGCGAGCACGCCGAGCGGGATGCTCAGCGCGATGGCGAGCGTGCTGGCGACGAGCACGAGGGCGAGGCTCGACATCGCGTTGTCCCACTGGTTGACCGTTCCGATGAACAGCAGGCCGACGGCCGTGCCGACCGAGAACTTCCAGCCCTTCGCGACGAAGGCGAGGGCGGCGATCACGATCACGACCGCCCAGAAGGGAGGTGCGCCGAGGAAGTACGCGACCCACTCGTAGAAGAACGTGAAGACCAGGCGGACGACGTCGAAGAAGCCGCCCAGGTGGGTGGTGATCCAGTCGACGACGTCCGAGACCCAGGAGCCGAAGGGGATGCGGAGGTACTCGTTCATCGGGTGGCTCCTTCGAGGGTGGCGTCGAGCTCGACGTCCGAGATGCGGGTGACGGGCTCGAGCACGGGGATGGGCGAGGTGGTCGTGTCGACGTTGCCGAGCGCCGCGAGCAGGGTCACGCGCGGGATGACGCCGAGCAGGCGGTCGGCGTCGTCCACGACGGCGATCGGCAGCGGACTCTCGACCGCCAACTCGAAGAGGTCGACCAGCGCGGCCTCGGGCCCGACCTTCGAGAACTCCGCGTTGACGATGGCGGCGAGGTCGGTGTCGTTCGCCTTGACCTGGCGCATGACGTGCCGGTCGCGCACCCAGCCGAGGAGCTTGCGGTCACGGCCGGTGACGAACAGGGCGGCGGTCTGGAGGTCGCGCAGGGAACGCAGGGCGCCCCGGGGGCCGACCGTGAGCGGGACGACCGCCCGGGCGGGCTCCATGACGCTGGCCGCCGTGAGGACCCGCGCCCGGTCGACGTCCTGCACGAATTGGGCGACGTAGTCGTTGGCGGGGTCGGTGAGGATGTCCTCGGGCGTGCCGATCTGCACGATGCGGCCGTCGCGCATCACGGCGATGCGGTCCCCGAGGAACATCGCCTCGTTCAGGTCGTGGGTGATGAAGACGATCGTCTTGCCGAGCTTCGCCTGCAGCTCGACGAGCTGCTCCTGCATCTCGCGGCGGATCAGCGGGTCGAGGGCCGAGAACGCCTCGTCCATCAGCAGGATGTCGGTCTCGGCGGCGAGGGCGCGGGCGAGGCCGACGCGCTGCTGCATGCCGCCCGAGAGCTGGCTCGGCAGCTCGTCCTCCCAACCCGCGAGGCCGACGATCTCGGTGACCTCCCGAGCCTTGGCCAGACGAGCCGCCTTCGCGACCCCCTGCACCTCGAGGCCGTAGGCGACGTTGTCGATGACGGTGCGGTGCGGCAGCAGCGCAAAGTGCTGGAACACCATCGACACGTTCTGCCGACGCACCTCGCGGAGCCGCTTGGCCGGGACGTCCGAGATCGCGGAGCCCGCGATCTCGACGGAGCCGGACGTGGGCTCGAGCAGGCCGTTCAGCATGCGGATGAGGGTCGACTTGCCCGAGCCGGAGAGCCCCATCACGACGAAGATCTCGCCGGGCCGGACGTCGAACGACGCGTCGATGACGGCGGCGGTGCCGAGGCCCGCGGCCTCGGAGCGGGAGGCGCCGGACTCGAGTCGGGCGACGGCGTCCTTGGGTCGGCGGCCGAACACCTTGTACAGGTTCCGGGCACGCACGGCAGGCGTAGTGGTCACAGGTGTCTCCAGGCGCGCCGAGGGGGCACCGGCCGCTCGGGCCGGTTCGCCGTCGGCGGCGATCGGGTCGGGCGAACGGGTCGACGACGCGTGCGGACCGTGTCGGCTCAAGCCCACCGTGGAACCACGGGGCGAACCTGTCCTCCGCCGGGTCGGTCATGGGACCGGACCCTCGCGCCACCAGACCGTACGACGACCGGAACCCGAACTGATCGGACCATCGGTCGGCGCGTCCTGATGATGACGGGCCCGATCTCCCGGGCCTCCACGACCGTAGCCGACATCCGTCGTCCATCCGAATTGCGAACCGGCCCGACGGCGCCGCGGGTGTACCCCGGCCACCCTGTGTCCCGGCGTGTCGCCCATGCCTGTGGGCCTGGTGATCGTCACCCATTCGTTACCCGCATGTGAATCGGCACCGCGCCTCCTGGGGGTTCGCCCGTCTCGCGGCGGTGATGCGGGCGAAAGCGATAGGGGCTACGGTCGACCGATGACGAGTCCCACGAACGGGGGCGGCGACGCCTCCACCGAGACGCACCTCCCGCAAGACTTCTCGCACGAGCAAGAGGGTTTCCAGCACGGGCTCAAGCCGCGTCAGCTGCAGATGATCGCCATCGGCGGGGCGATCGGCACGGGGCTCTTCCTCGGTGCCGGCGGTCGACTGGCCTCGGCCGGTCCGGCTCTCGCGATCGTGTTCGCGATCTGTGGCGTCTTCGCGTTCTTCATCCTGCGTGCCCTCGGCGAGCTGGTGCTGCACCGCCCCTCCTCGGGGTCGTTCGTCTCGTACGCCCGCGAGTTCTTCGGCGAGAAGTTCGCCTACGCGGCCGGGTGGATGTACTTCCTGAACTGGGCGATGACGGCCATCGTCGACGTCACCGCGGTCGCCCTGTACCTGCACTACTGGTCCGCGTTCACCGCAGCACCCGACTGGCTGCTGGCCCTGGTGGCCCTCGCCGTGGTGCTCTCGGTCAACCTGCTGGCCGTGAAGGTCTTCGGCGAGATGGAGTTCTGGTTCGCGATCATCAAGGTCGCCGCTCTCGTGGTGTTCCTCGTGGTCGGCGTCGTGTGGCTCGCGGCGGCGTTCCCCGTGACGCACGACGGTGCCGCGGTCGACACCGGCTGGGGCCTCGTGGCGTCGTCGGGCATCCTGCCGAACGGCCTGCTGCCGGCCGTGATCGTGGTGCAGGGCGTCGTCTTCGCCTATGCCGCGATCGAGCTGGTGGGCACGGCGTCGGGCGAGACCCAGAACCCCGAGAAGGTCGTGCCGCGCGCGATCAACACGGTCATCATCCGTATCGCGGTCTTCTACGTCGGGTCGCTGGTGCTGCTCTCGCTCCTGCTGCCGTACACGGCCTACAAGGCGGGCGAGAGCCCGTTCGTCACGTTCTTCGGCAGCATCGGCAGCCCCGAGGTGGGCGACGTCGCGGGGTCGATCATGAACTTCGTGGTCGTGACGGCCGCGCTGTCGAGCCTGAACGCCGGGCTGTACTCGACCGGCCGCGTATTGCACTCGATGGGCATGAACGGCTCGGCCCCGAAGTTCACGACGAAGATGTCGAAGGGCGGGGTGCCGTTCGGCGGCATCCTTTTGACCGCGAGCATCACCCTGCTGGGCGTCGTGCTGAACGCGATCGTGGGGGCGAACACGGCGTTCGAGATCGTGTTGAACATCGCGTCTCTGGGCATCCTGACGGCGTGGGGCACGATCATCCTCTGCCAGATGCGACTGCGTCAGTGGGCGAAGCAGGGCAAGGCCAAGGAGCCCTCGTTCCGGCTGCCGGGGGCGCCGGTCACGAGCTACCTGACGCTGGCCTTCCTGGCCGCGGTCGTCGTCCTGATGGCGATCGACTGGCCGATCGGGTCGTTCACGGTCATGTCGCTCGTCGTGATCATCCCTCTGTTGATGCTCGGGTGGCACCTGCAGCGCGACCGCATCCTGGCTGCCGCCCGCCTCCGTGAGGGCATGACGGGCCCCTACCCCGTGACCGGCCGCGACGCCGCCTCGCAGGTCCCCCGCGACGGCCAGTAACCCCGCCACCCCCTGAGCGCAGGAGG
>NZ_LR733392.1:688363-704733 GCF_902506305.1 Frigoribacterium sp. 9N | reverse complement strand
GCCGTCTCCCCCCGCTGACGACCCAAGCAACCTCACTCCCCCCGTGACGAGCGAAGCGACGTCACCCCCCGTGACGAGCGAAGCGATGTCATCCCCCGTGACGAGCGAAGCGACGTCACCCTCCGTGGCGAGCGAAGCGACGTCACCCCCGAGCAACGGCGACCTGGCGGGCCCGGCTTGCTCCCCGTCCGTGACGAGCGAAGCGACGTCACCCCCGAGCAACGGCGACCTGGCGGGCCCGGCTGGCTCCCCGTGCGAGGTGGGCCGCGGTCCGCGGAGCGGACCAGACTCATACGACGAAAGAATCCCCCGCTTCTGCGACTGCAGAACACGGGGGACCCAATTCTTTCGTGCACCCCCTCGGACTTGAACCGAGAACCCACTGATTAAGAGTCAGTTGCTCTGCCAATTGAGCTAGAGGTGCGTGCTGCGATCTCTCGCAACGACGGTCAACACTAGCATGAGATTCGACCCACTCAGAACCACCGGCGCCGTCCGCGGCGCCCGCAGATCGGAGCACCATGTCCACGAAGCTCGAGAAGGGCGCTGCGGCGCCGACGTTCACCCTCGACGACGAGAACGGTTCGCCCGTCTCGCTGGCGGATTACTCGGGGCAGAAGGTCATCGTGTACTTCTACCCGGCGGCGTCGACGCCGGGCTGCACGACGGAGGCGTGTGACTTCCGCGACAACATCAACTCGCTGAAGTCGTCGGGCTACCAGGTGCTGGGCGTCTCGAAGGACGAGCCCGCCGCGCTGCAGGAGTTCAAGGACGAGCAGGGGCTGAACTTCCCGCTGCTCAGCGACCCCGAGCTGACGGTGCACCAGGCGTACGGCGCCTACGGCGAGAAGAACAACTACGGGCGCATCGTGACGGGCACGATCCGGTCCACCTTCGTGGTCGACGAGCAGGGCGCCGTCGAGCTGCCGCTCTACAACGTGAAGGCGACGGGGCACGTGGCGTCGCTCCGCAAGAAGCTCGGCCTCGACTGACCCCTTCGGCGACGAGGAGCGCAGGAGGCGCGGCGCCGGTCTCGAGGACCGGCACCGCGCCCCCTGCGTGTCGCCTCGCGACGGCGGCGGGCGGGTCGGTCAGTAGACATGGGGGTCCGAGTCGCGGGCCGAGGTGGCCGCGACGACCGACGGCACGAGCAGCAGGCCCACGACGGCGACGGCCGGCACGAGGAGCGCGAGGCCGATGGTCGGGTTGGCGAAGACGCCCTGCAGGCTGCCGATGCCGACCGCGAACTGCAGCACCTGCCACACGATCGCCGCTCCCCTGATCCAGGCCCGGCCGCGCAGGGCGCCGATCACGATGGACCCGAGCCAGGCGGTCGCCAGCAGGGTGAGGACGAAGATCGCGACGGCCGACGGGTACGAGTCGGGACGGGCGACGAGCAGCTCGACGAGCAGGAACGCCGCCGTGGCGGCGACCAGCAGGAACTCGGCGGAGAGCAGGACGATCACGACCCAGAGCAGCGCGGGTCGACGGGTCTCGGCAGACCGACCGGTCTCGTCTCGGGCGCCGTCCGGGCCTGCTGTGGTCACGTGTGAGCCTCCGAAAAATCCTTGATTTGGCCGTACCAGTATGCGACCATGTTCGAGGTCGAAGTGACGCGCACATTGCGGTGCGCGCCTCCCGAATTCTTCTCTTTCCCCATCCCGAACCAGGCGCTTCGACGTGCCTGGTTCTGCACTTTTAAGGAGTACCCATCGATGGATTGGCGCGACAAAGCCGCTTGCCTGCAGGCTGACCCGGAGCTCTTCTTCCCCGTCGGCAACACGGGTCCCGCCGTCGACCAGATCGACAAGGCCAAGGCCGTGTGCGGCCGCTGCACCGTGACCGAGACCTGCCTGCAGTACGCGCTCGAGACCTCGCAGGACTCCGGCGTCTGGGGCGGCCTGAGCGAAGACGAGCGTCGCGCGCTCAAGCGCCGCGCGGCCCGCGCCCGCCGCGCCAGCTGATCGACCGTCGACCGCCCGCTGCGGTCGACCTCCGGCCCTCGGGGCCGATGACGAAGCCCGGCACCTGATCGCAGGTGCCGGGCTTCGTCGCGTCCGGGGCGGGGTCGTCGCCGGCCTCCGCTGTGGCTCAGGGCTGGGTGAGCCAGCGGAACGGGATCTCGATGGTGACCTCGGTGCCGTTGCCGACGAGGGTGTGCCAGTCGATGGTGCCACCGAGTTCGCCCTGGATCAGCGTGCGGACGATCTGGGTGCCGAGCCCCGAGCCGACCTTGCCCTCGGGCAGCCCGACCCCGTTGTCGCGCACCTTGACCGTCAACTCTTCCGCCCGACGGTCGGCGACGATCTCGACCTCGCCGTCGCGACCGTCGAGGCCGTGCTCGACGGCGTTCGTCACGAGTTCGGTCAGGGCGAGGGCCAGGGGCGTCGCGTACTCGCTCGGCAGGGCACCGAAACTGCCCGTCATGGTGGGGCGGACCGTCGTGTTGTGACTCGACGCGACCTCGGCGATCAGCATGAGGACCCGGTCGAAGACGGTGTCGAAGTCGACGTTCTGGCTGAGCCCCTCGGACAGCGTGTCGTGCACGACGGCGATCGACTGCACTCGGCGCATGGCCTGGGTCAGTGCCTCGCGGGCGACGTCGGTGTGGGTGCGACGTGCCTGGATGCGCAGCAGCGAGGCGACCGTCTGCAGGTTGTTCTTGACCCGGTGGTGGATCTCGCGGATCGTGGCGTCCTTGGTGATCAGCTCGCGCTCTTGGTGACGCAGCTCGGTCACGTCGCGACAGAGGACGATCGCCCCGACGCGCTCACCGCGGTCACGCAGCGGGATCGCGCGCAACGACACCGTGACCCCTCGCGCCTCGATGTCGGTGCGCCAGGGCGCCCGGCCCGTGACGACCAACGGCAGGGACTCGTCGATCACGAGCTTGCCCGCGAGCAGGCCGGTGGTGACCTCGGCCAGCGACTCGCCTTCGAGTTCGCCGGCGAACCCCATGCGGTTGAAGGCCGACAGGCCGTTGGGGCTGGCGAACGTGACCATGCCGTCGACGTCGAGGCGCAGCAGCCCGTCGGAGGCGCGGGGTGCGCCCCGTCGCGGACCCGTCGGCGCCCCCAGGTCGGGGAAGTCGCCGGCGGCGATCATGGCGAAGAGGTCGTTGGAGCACTGGTTGAAGGTCAGTTCTTGACGGCTCGGGGTGCGCGCCTCGCTGAGGTTCGTGTGCCTCGTGATGATCGCGATCGGTGCGTCGGTGACGTCGGGCCGGCTGGCCCCCAGGCGGCGGAGCACGGGCACGGCCCGGACGCGCGTGGGCGTCTCTTCGTACCAGTCGGGTGCGGCCGAGTCGACGATGCGGGTCGTCGTGAACGCCTGCTCGATCTGCTCGCGCCACTCGGGCCGCACCTCTTGTCCGACGAAGTCGCGGTAGAAGAGCGTGGCCGAACTCGAGGGCCGGGCGTGGGCGACGGCGACGAAGCCGTCGGCCTTCGTGGGGACCCAGAGGACGATGTCCGCGAAGGCGAGGTCGGCGAGCAGCTGCCAGTCCCCCACCAGCAGGTGCAACCACTCGACGTCCACCTCGCTCGAGAGGCCCTGGGCGAGAACGAGATCACTGAGCGTCGACACCCGCCCAGTCTAGGTCGACGGTCCGTCCGGCGACGTCGGCCACTCCCCGGCGGGAGGACCCGACCACCGCTTCTCCACAGACCGTCGAGTCGGTCTGGTTTTGCAATCTCACATGTCATATCTTCTATTCATGCCCGGACGCACGTGAACAGGAAGACTGCCCATGCCCTCGAACCACCACGCCCTCGCCCTCGTCGAGCCCCAGGGGCCCACCGCACCACCTCGGCCGCACCTGAGACCCGTTCCGCCGCTCGCGGACCCGGGCCCGACCGTCCCCGGCCCCGGCGCTGGGCCTGCGGAGGGTCGACCGTCCGGTCCCCGACCCCTCGTCCGGACCGTCCCTCCGGCCGGCACCTCGTCCAGGTCCCCCTTCCCGGACGATCCGGACCTGCTCGTCGAGAACCTGGTCCGCTGCGTCCTCGAGATCCTGGCCGGGGCACGAGAACTCGACCAGGTCTCGCGGTGGGTCACCGAGGACGTCTTCCGGACCCTGCACAAGCGGGTCGTCCTGGCCGCCCGGGCCCGGTCCGCACACGGCATGCGTGCTCGGCGACCGGTGTTCACGATCGGCGGCATCCGGTCGAGTTCGCCCGCCGACGGGGTGATCGAATCCGTCGTCGTCGTGCACGGCCGCGCTCGGAGCCGAGCGGTCGCCGTCCGACTCGAGACCTACGACAGCCGGTGGAGAGCAGCGGCCGTGCACGTGCTCTGACGGTCGGCCCGGTCACCGCCGACGGACGACGGGATCAGCGGGTCTTCTTACCGGCCGCCCGACGCTCGGCCCGGTTCACCGGAGCCTCGCCGTCGCCGGTCTTCTGGCCGAAGGCGCCGACCTTGCCGTCGTCGGCCTGCCGTGCCGCCGGGCCACCGGAGGCGCGAGCCGCCGCGATCTCGGGCGAATCGGAACGCTCGGCTTCGTCCTGAGCCTTCTGGGCCTTCGCGGTCGCACCCTTCTCGAGCTGACCGCGCTGGTTGCGCACCTCGACCTCGCCGTCGATGTTGGGAGCCGAGTAGGCCAGCTGGGCCTGCGGTTGCTTCTCGGCCTCGAGCCCCTTGGCCGCGATGACCGGTGCCTCGGTGGCGCCGACCTGGCCCTGCACCTCGACCTCGAGGTTGAACAGGAAGCCCACGGTCTCTTCGCGGATCTGGCCCATCATGCTCTGGAACAGGGCGTAGCCCTCGCGCTGGTACTCGACGAGCGGGTCTCGCTGGGCCATCGCGCGGAGACCGATGCCGTCCTTCAGGTAGTCCATCTCGTAGAGGTGGTCGCGCCAGCGACGGTCGATGACCGACAGCACGACCCGACGCTCGAGTTCGCGCATGGCGGGCTCGCCGAGGGTCTCGGTGCGCGCCTCGTAGGCGACCTTGGCGTCGGAGAGGATCTCCTGCCCGAGGAACGCCCGGGTCGCCTTGCCCTTCGAGCCGGCCTCGGTGATGACCTCGTCGATGGTGATCGAGATCGGGTACAGGGTGCCGAGTTCGGTCCAGAGGGCGTCGAGGTCCCAGTCGTCGGGGCTGCCGTCACCCGTGTGCTGGTCGATGACCTCGTTGACGACGTCCTCGAGGAACTTCTGGCTGCGGTCCTTCAGGTCGTCGCCCTCGAGGATGTGGCGACGGTCCCCGTAGATGGCCTCGCGCTGACGGTTGAGGACGTCGTCGTACTTGAGGACGTTCTTGCGGATCTCGGCGTTGCGCGACTCGACCTGCGACTGGGCCGAGCGGATGGCCCGCCCCACGATCTTGTTCTCGATGGCGAGGTCGTCGGGCACGTTGCCGCGACCCATCAACGACTCGGCGGCGCCCGAGTTAAACAGGCGCATCAGGTCGTCGGTCAGCGACAGGTAGAAACGGCTCTCACCGGGGTCGCCCTGACGACCCGACCGACCGCGCAGCTGGTTGTCGATGCGACGCGACTCGTGGCGCTCGGTGCCGAGGACGTACAACCCACCGGCGTCGATGACCTTGTCGGCCTCTTCTTGCACGGCGGCCTTCTGGGCGGCGAAGACGTCGTCCCACGCGGCCTCGTACTCGTCGGGGGTGTCCACCGGGCTGAGACCCTTGGCGTTCATCTCGGCGACGGCGAGGAACTCGGCGTTGCCGCCGAGCATGATGTCCGTCCCGCGACCGGCCATGTTGGTGGCGACGGTCACGGCGCCGGCGCGACCGGCCTGGGCCACGATGGCGGCCTCTCGAGCGTGGTTCTTGGCGTTGAGCACCTCGTGTTTGACGCCCTTCTTGGCGAGCAGTCGCGAGAGGTACTCGCTCTTCTCGACGCTGGTCGTGCCGACCAGCACGGGCTGGCCCTTCTCGTGCCGCTCGACGATGTCTTCGACGACCTGGTCGAACTTGCTCGTCTCGTTCTTGTAGACGAGGTCGGTCTGGTCGATGCGCTGCATCGGACGGTTCGTCGGGATGGGCACGACACCGAGCTTGTAGGTGCTCATGAACTCGGCGGCCTCGGTCTCGGCCGTACCGGTCATGCCGGAGAGCTTCTTGTAGAGGCGGAAGTAGTTCTGGAGGGTGACCGTCGCGAGGGTCTGGTTCTCGGCCTTGACCGTCACGCCCTCTTTCGCCTCGATGGCCTGGTGGATGCCCTCGTTGTAGCGGCGACCGCTGAGGATGCGACCCGTGTGCTCGTCGACGATCAGGACCTCGCCGTTGATGACGACGTAGTCCTTGTCGCGCTTGAACAGCGCGTCGGCCTTGATGGCGTTGTTGAGGAACGAGATGAGCGGGGTGTTCGCCGACTCGTACAGGTTGTCGATGCCGAGGTAGTCCTCGACCTTCTCGATGCCGGGTTCGAGGACCCCGACGGTGCGCTTCTTCTCGTCGACCTCGTAGTCGGTGCCCGCGACGAGGCGCCGGGCGACCGTGGCGAACTCGGTGAACCACCGGTTGGCCTCGCCCGACGACGGGCCCGAGATGATCAGCGGCGTGCGGGCCTCGTCGATCAGGATCGAGTCGACCTCGTCGACGATCGCGAAGAAGTGGCCACGCTGCACCATGTCCTGCGCCTGCCAGGCCATGTTGTCGCGGAGGTAGTCGAAGCCGAACTCGTTGTTGGTGCCGTACGTGATGTCGGCGGCGTACATCTCGCGACGCTCGGCCGGGGTCTGGCCCGACAGGATGCACCCGGTCGTCATGCCGAGCGCCCGGAAGACGCGCCCCATGAGCTCGGACTGGTAGCTGGCGAGGAAGTCGTTGACCGTGATGACGTGCACGCCGCGCGACGCGATGGCGTTCAGGTACGCCGCCGTGGTGGCGACGAGCGTCTTGCCCTCACCGGTCTTCATCTCGGCGATGTTGCCGAGGTGCAGGGCCGCGCCACCCATCAGCTGCACGTCGAAGTGCCGGAGGCCCAGGGTGCGCTTGGACGCCTCGCGGACGGCAGCGAAGGCCTCGGGCAGGAGGTCGTCGAGCGACTCACCCGACGCGTACCGCTCGCGCAGCTCGACGGTCTCGTTGCGCAGCTCGTCGTCGGTGAGGGTCGTGAAGTCGTCCTCGAGCTCGTTGACCGCCTTGGCGTAGGCCTTCAGCTTGCGCAGCGTGCGGCCCTCGCCGACGCGGAGGACCTTCTCGAGGACGTTGGCCACTGGTGTGCTCCCATGTGTTCGGTCGAACCCGCGGAACGCTCCGCGGTCTCGCTGAGGTGATCCGCATCGGAGCACCGAGGTGTCGAAGGTCCGTCCTGGACCGGCCCACGATCGTAGCAAGCGTAGTGGCCGACCCCCTGGGAGGCGACAGGGACGTGCCCGCGCCTCCCGGGGTGTCGGCCACCCGGTGGGTCAGGAGGTCAGCTCGCCAGACCCGCCCGCAGGGCCGTCGCCGTCTCTTGCAGGTCGGGCGCGTCCTGGTCGAGCCCGATCACGCCGTAGTCCCAGCCCTTGCGGCGGTACACGACGCTCGGACGCTCGGTCTCGGCGTCGATGAAGAGGTAGAAGTCGTGGCCGACGAGCTCCATGTAGTAGAGCGCGTCGTCGACCGACATGGGCGTCGACGCGAAGACCTTCTCGCGGATGACCACGGGGCAGTACTCCTCTTCGAGTTCGTCGGCGGGGGCCTCGTCGGCCACCACCGTCACGGCCCCGGTGCGGACCTGGTCGAGCGTCTCCGCCGCGGCGGGGGTGACGCCCACGCCGCTGAAGTCGGCCGTGGCCGCCTCGCGCAGCGACGTCGGTCGGTGTTGCCCGCGATGGATCTTCTGCCGGTCCTTCGCCCGGCGCACCCGTTCGAGGAGCCGACCGATCGCGAGGTCGAACGCCGCGTACTTGTCGGCGGCCGTGGACTCGGCCCGCACGAGGGGGCCGGGGCCGATCAGCGTGATCTCGACCCGGTCGTCGCCCGCCTGCCCACCGGACTTCTCGTGGTGCCGCGACACCTTGACCTCGAGGGCGAGGGCCTTCGTGGCCAGCGCGGCGACCTTGTCTGCCTTCTCGGTGGCGTACTCGCGGAAACGATCGGTGATGCCGACGTTTCGACCCGTGACGGAAATTTCCATGACGACCTCCTGTGGCTATCGACGTGCCGCCTGTCAGCCAGGCGGATGTCCTTTCACGCCTTTCGCCCCACCGTAGCCACCCGGACACCCCCGTGTCACGCACCGTTCACCGTTCGCTCAGGGCCGACCCGCGCCCGAGCCCGACGGGGTGGCGGCCACGCACGCCGCACCGACCACGATCGCGCCCCGGGCGACCAGCGCACGACGCGCCTCCTGGAGGGTGCCACCGGTCGTCACGACGTCGTCGACGAGGACCACCCGCGACCCCGTGAGATCACGGGTGGCGCGGAGGCTGCCCGCGCGGTCCCTCAGACGCTGCTGTCGATCGCGGCCCTTCTGTCCGCCGCCGGCCCGCGCCGTCGGCACGAGGACGCGCGAGCCCACCACGAGACCGAGCCGGCGCAGCACCAGGTCGACCGGGTCGTAGCCCCGCCGACGCCGCCCCCGTCGGGACGCCGGCACCGGGACGACCAAGAGCGACCGATCGCCCGGGCGCGCGTCCCCGTCGGGCGCCCCCTCGGCCGTCACCTGGCCGGCGCAGGACCGGAGAGCGGCACCGAGAGCCGGGGCGAGCACCTCGGCCAGGCGCACGCGTCCGCCGTTCTTGAAGGCCAACACGACGCCCCGCGCCTCGAAGGCGTAGACGAGTCCGGCGAAGACGGTCAGCCCGTCTGGGAGGTCGATCCGGACGACCTCGGGGACGAGCCGGCCCCGGCAGTCGCGGCACAGGCCGACGTCCGGGGCGTGGCAGCCCGCGCACGAGACGGGCGACACGACGGACAACGCCTCGCGGACGGCCCGCACCAGGGCGTCCCGCGCATCGACGGCGGGACGGGGACGAGGCGACCGGGGCACACCGACAGCGTGGACTCCCCCGGGGGCGCACGCCGCGCCTCCGTCGTCGGAGGAGGACGACCGACCCCCCACCTGCCCTGGGGAGGAGGCGACCCGGGGCGTCAGCGCTGGGTCGCCACCAGGTCGGCCGTCAACCCCGTGGCCTGCCAGCTGCTGCCCCGGGGTTCGAGCACGTCGCCGTCGGCACCCAGCAGCAGCAGCCGGTCGAAGCCGTTGCCCCCGACGATCGCGACCGCCTCGCCCGACGGACGACCGGCGCTCGAGGAGTCCCCGCCGACCTCGGACATCGTCACCCGTGACGACTCCCCGACGGTGGTCAGGACGGCGACGGTCAGTTGGTCGGCCCAGGTCGCGTCGACGGGGGCGCCGTCCGGAGCCGACAGTTCGAGGGTCGGGCCCAGCCGGAGCGGGACCCCGTCGGCGTCCCGCACGACGGCGGCCACGAGGAGGCGCGACTCGCCCTCGTCGTCGAGCAGCAGCAACGCGCGGGTGCCGTCGCGCGAGATGCGGAAGGTCGTGACGCTCGGCCCCGCGGGGAGCGACGTCACCACGGGGTGGGGCGTGCCGTCGAGGGCGTACGCCGTGAGGCTCGTCGGGTCGTCGGCGACGAGCGACCAGACGAATCCCGCGTCGTCGAGCGAGGGGGCGACGAGTCCGGTCCGGGCGTCGACCAACCGGGCTCCTCCCTGAGAGGTGACCGCGTACGCGCCCGACGAGGTGCCGACGGCGGCGGCCGTCTGGTCTGCGGACAGCTCGACCGACCGGGGGCGGAGCGCCTCCACCGCGTCCGAGAGGCCCGGGAGCTGGCTCGTGGCGCTCGTGGTGGCGAATCCCAGCACGCCGTCGGCCAGCACGAGGGGCCGGGCGTCGACCGCGGGGTCGCGCACCGGCACGGGCTGCTGCATGGCCGGCACGGTCAGAGGCGCGCCCTCGACGCTGAGCTCGACGGCGGTCACGGTCGCGAGGGTCGAGAAGCTCGCCAGCAGCTGCGCCTGCATCCGGGCCCGGGCGGCGGGGGTCGCCTCGAGGGCGTCGGCGGTGAGGTCGACGCGGGCCGTCCCGTCGTCGACCGTGATGGCCGTCAACGACAGCTGGGTGCCCTCGGGGAAGGCCGAGACGACGGCACCCTGCAGCCAGTCCGACGGTCCGTCGAGCAGGGCCGTCGCGAGGCGCGTGCTCGTCGACGACCGTGCGAGGAACCACCGCTCGTCGGGCACGAGATAGGTGAAGGTGGGGTCGTAGAAGTAGGCGGCGTGCGACCGGAAGACCGAGTCGAACGTGGCCGGCGAGAGGACGATGCCGTCGGGGGCGTCGCTGATGCGCCACTCGCCGCCCTCGCGGACGAAGGAGAACGCCAGGGACGTCGTCGTGGAGGACGTGGCCGGCGTGTAGTGCCCCGCCGAGTCGACCGTCGCCGAGCCCACGAACGCGTAGTCGAGCGTCGACCCGCCGACCCGCGAGGTCGACCCGACCCCGGGCCTGATGGTGACGCTGGCCCGCGGCTCCCACTCGTCGGCGAAGCCGGTGCTGAGGAACTGCCGGGCCACCCCGTAGTTGTCCTGGGATCCGGTGCCCGCCGAGAGGAAATCGCGCAGCAGTCTCTCTTGCGAACTGCCGGCGACCGGCCCGTTGGGCCGGAACACGAAGTCGCTGACCACGTCGTCGCTGACGGTGTCGCCCTGCTGCACCTGACCGGCGTCCGGGATGCCGACGCACCCGGTCAGGGTGATCGCGGCGCCCACGAGGGCCGCCAGCACCACGGACAGGCGGCCCCGCCGGGCGTTCCGTCGCGGGTCAGGCATTGTCGGCACCCCTCGCGGACGGCGACGGGATCGGCACGCCCGGCGTCTCGGCCACCGGGACCGAACCCGACCACGGTTCGCCCGTCACCGGCACGGTCGTCTCGCCCCGACGGTCCGGCGGCACGACCGGCAGGGGCGCCCCCTCGATGCGACCGCCCGCCACGCGGGGCAAGGTGACGACGAACCGGCTGCCCGAGCCCGGCTCGGACCAGACCTCGAGCCGGCCGCCGTGCAGGGCCGCGTCCTCGAGGCTGATCGCCAGGCCCAACCCGGTGCCCCCGATGGTGCGCTTGCGAGAGGGATCGGCCCGCCAGAACCGGTCGAACACGCGCGAGGCATCGGCCGGGCTCATGCCCACACCGTGGTCGCGGACGGCCACCGCGACGGCCGTGGCGTCGCTGTCGACCTCGACCTCGATCGGCCGCCCCTCGCCGTGTTCGATGGCGTTGCCCAGCAGGTTGCGCAGGATGCGGCGCAGCCGCCGCGGGTCGATCTCGGCCTCGAAGTACCCGCCCCGGGCGACGACCGAGACGACGCTGCCGGACCCGTCGGCGAGCGGCCCGAACTCGTCGACACCGTCCTCGACGAGACGGACGACCGTGACGGGCTCGGTCTCGAGCTCGACGGCACCGGCGTCGAACCGCGAGATCTCGAGCAGATCGGCGAGGAGCAGCTCGAACCGGTCGACCTGGGTGTGCAGCAGCTCCGCCGTCCGGGCGGCCGAGGGCGTGAACGACGTGCGCTGGTCGTAGAGGACGTCGCCGGCCAGCCGGATCGTGGTCAGCGGCGTCCGCAACTCGTGCGAGACGTCGCTCACGAAGCGTTGCTGGACGCGCGACAGCTCGGCCAGCTGCGAGATCTGGCGCTGCATGGCGTCGGCCATCCCGTTGAAGGAGCGCCCGAGCGTGGCCACGACGTCCTGCCCCTTCTCGGGGATGCGTTCTTCCAGGTGGCCGGCCGCGATCTTCTGGCTGGTCTCGGCCGCCGTGCGGATCGGCCCCACGACCAGGCGGACGACGAGGTAGGTGATGGCCGCGATCAACAGCACGAGCGCCAGCGAGCCGATGCCGAGGGTCCGTTGCATGAGGTCGAGCGTGGCCTGCGCGTCGCTGAGGTCGTAGACGAGGTAGAGCTCGTACTGGCCCGCGGTGGGCACCTGCAGGGTCGAGCCGACCGCGATGCCCGGCGAGCCCCCGCCCTGCGAGGTCGGAGGGAGCGACACCGACTGCATCGAGAGGCGCTCGTCGTCCGCCGCCACCGCCTCGCGGAGGGCCGGCGAGATCACGGAGTCGGGGAAGTCGGGGCTGGCGATGTTCTGGATGGTCTGCGGGCTGTTCTGACCCGGGGTCCGGAGGATCGCGATGCTCGTCCCACCCGGGCTCGAGGTCGAACCCAGGATGGCGGTCTGGGCCTCGTTCTGCAGCGCGTCGAGCTCGACCTGGTTGGCGTCCTCGGTGGCGGTGGCCGAGTCGAAGATGTTCTGCGCCAGCAGCGTCGCCCGGACGCTCTCGGCCTCGACCTGCTCCCGGCGCTGGTCGTAGAGGCTCGTGCCGATCGTCACCGAGATGAGCGTGCCGATCACGGTCACGGCGACGGTCGACAGCACCACCGTGAGCGCGACGGTGCGGAACGACAACGACGACCGCCAGAAGCCGACCACCCGGGTCGGCCACGTGCGCCACGCCGGTGCCCGCCACGACCACGGTCCGCCCGAGCGGACGGGCCCGCCCTGGTCGGGCCCCGCGACCGTCGACACGAGCGCCACCCGACCGGGCTACGAACCCGCGCCGGCGCGGTACCCGACGCCGCGCACGGTCGTGACGATGCGGGGCGCGTCCGGATCGTGCTCCACCTTGGCGCGAAGCCGCTGCACGTGCACGTTCACCAGACGGGTGTCGGCTTTGTAGTGGTAACCCCAGACCTGTTCGAGCAGCATCTCGCGCGTGAAGACCTGCTGCGGCTTCGAGGCGAGCGCGAGCAGCAGCTCGAACTCGAGCGGGGTCAGGGCGATCGGGGTGTCACCGCGCCGCACCTCGTGCGCGGCGACGTCCAGGCGGAGGTCACCCACCGTGAGCACGTCGTTCGTGGGCTCGGTGGCCGGGCGGAGCCGGGTGCGGATGCGCGCGACGAGTTCTTTCGGGTTGAACGGCTTGACCACGTAGTCGTCGGCCCCGCTCTCGAGACCGCGGACCACGTCGGCCGTGTCGCCCTTCGCCGTCAGCATGATGATCGGCACGCCGCTCTCGGCCCGGATGAGGCGACAGACCTCGATGCCGTCGAGGCCGGGCAGCATCAGGTCGAGCAGGACGAGGTCGGGTGAGGCCTCGTGGAACGCCTCGAGGGCGGCCGCGCCGTCGCCGCAGAAGTGGGGGTCGAACTCGTCGGCGCGAAGGACGATGCCGATCATCTCGGCGAGCGCCGGGTCGTCGTCGACCACGAGGATGCGCGGGTTCATGTTCTCCGTCTGGGCTGGGCCGCTCGGGAGGCGGCACGTCAGGACAGATTAGTGCAGGAGGCGCTCGTCGGCTGGCAGCGCCCGGTCCGGTGTGGAAACATGAACACACTCGTGAGGACGACCTCACGGTCAGGACGACCAGGGGGACCATGAGCGATCCGAACGCCTGGAGCACACCGGGGGGCGACACGTCCCCGCCGCGCTGGGGCGAGCGCGTCGACCCCACGTCACCCGGCCCCCTCCCCGCGGGGCCCGTCCCGGGGGCCGCCCCGGGCGGCACCACCCCGCCGGCACCCGGCTGGGCTCCGCCGCCGAAGCCGGGCCTCGTCCCGCTGCGCCCCCTCACCTTCGGCGAGATCCTGGGCGCCTCGTTCCAGGTCTTCCGCCGCAACCCACGGACCACGTTCGGCACGGCCCTGCTGTCGCAGGTCGTCCTGCTCGTGGTGACCGTGGTGATCACCGGCGGCAGCGCCTTCCTCGCCTTCGGACGCGTCGAGCAGGCCCTCCCCCGGGACCGTGACGCGGTCCTTGCCGGCGCCGTCGCCGTCGTCGCCGCGTCGGCCCTCGTGCCGATCGCCCTGCAGGTGATCGTCACGGCCCTGTTGCAGGGGCTCTTCGTGCTCGAGACCTCGCGGCAGACGCTCGGGGAGAAGCTCCGACTCGGCGGCCTCTGGGCGATGGCCAAGGGCCGCGTCGGCACGCTCGTCGGGTGGTCCGCCCTGCTCACGGTCGCCTACGTCGTGGCGCTGGCGCTCGTGGCCGGCGTCGTCGTCGTCGGCGTGGCCGTCGGCTCCGGGCCGAGCATCGCCGTCGGCGTCGTGCTCGCGGTCCTCCTCGGCCTGGGCCTCCTCGTCCTCGGCGTGTGGCTGACCGTGAAGACTGCCCTCGTGCCGAGCGCCATCATGCTCGAACGGCTGACGCTGGGCGCGGCCGTGAGGCGCTCGTGGTCGCTGACCCGCGCCTCCTTCTGGCGGACCTTCGGCGTGATCGCCCTGGTGTTCCTCATGGTCCAGGTCGCGTCGCAGGTCGTCGCGACGCCGTTCTCGGTGCTGTTCAGCGTGTTGACGGGCACGCTCGCGCCGACGGGGGACGTGACCGACCCGACCTTCCTGGCCCTCACGGCGGGCACCTACGCCGTCACCCTCGGCATCACGGCCGTCATCGGCGCGATCGGGTCCGTGCTGCAGGCGGCGTCGGCCGGCCTCGTCTACGTCGACCGACGCATCCGGACCGAAGGGCTCGACCTCGAACTCGTGCGCTACGTCGAGCGCGGCGGGCGGGCGGTCGGAGGACAGCCCGACCCGTACCGCACGCCCGAGGCCCCGGTCCCGCCGACGACGCACCCGGGAGCACCGCGCTGGTGAGCCCGCTGCCCTTCGCCGCCGGGCCTCCCCTGACCCCCGACGCCGACGACGCCCGGCGCGAGGTCCTGCGCGAGCTCACCGGGCCCGAGTACGTGGCGGCGCAGCCGTCCTGGCTCGACCGTGCGGCGCAGGCGTTCTGGGACTGGCTGGGGTCGATCCGGTTCGGAGGGACCGAGGGGGCGCCGGCGGTCGCGTTGATCGTGCTGCTCGCGGTCGTCGTGGTGGTCGTCGTGGTCGTGCTGCTCGTCTACGGGGTGCCGCGACTCAACCGCCGGTCCGCGCGTGACCTCGCCCTCTTCGGCGACGACGACGTCCGTGACGCCGACGCCATGCGGGCCGCGGCCCGGGAGGCGGCCTCCCGGGGCGATATGACGCTCGCCGTCGCCGAGGCCTTCCGGGCGATCGCCCGTTCGCTGGCCGAGCGGGGCGACGTCGCGGTCTCCCCCGGCACCACCGCACGCGACGTGGCCCGCCGGGCGGGCGACGTCTTCCCCGACCTCCGGGCCGACTTCGCGGACGCCGCCACGGCCTTCGACGGCGTCCGCTACCTCGACCGCCCGGGCACCGACGAGGACTACCGGGCCGTCACGGAGCTCGACCGGCGCGTCACCTCGTCCCGGCGGGTGCCCGCGTGACCGCCGCCGCACCGTCCGAGGCGCCCACCTCCGTCTCGACCCCCACCGTCGCGGTGTCGGTCCGACGTGCCCGGTTCTGGGTCGCACTCGCCCTCGTCCTGGCCCTCGGCGTCGGGGCGGCTCTCCTCGTGGGCTCGGGCTCGGGAGAAGGCCGCGCCCTCGGCCCCGCGAACGCCGCCCCCGGCGGGGCCAAGGCACTCGTCGAGGTGCTCGGCCGCCAGGGCGTCGACGTGACCGTCACGACCACCCTCGACGAGACCCTGGACCGACTCGGGTCCGGTGGCGGCACGCTCCTCGTCGACGACGCCTCGGGGTTCCTGGTCGGCGACCAGTGGGGGCGTCTCGTCACGGCGACCTCCCACCTCGTGCTCCCCGCCCCGGGGCCCGCCGCGCTCGACGCCGTGGCCGCGGGCGTCGCGTCGACCGGCCCGGTCGACGAGGGCACGGCCGGGCCCGCCTGCTCGTCACCGGCCCTCGCGCAGACGTCCCGGGTCGACGTCGCGGGCGTCGCGTACGACGTCGACGCCCCCGGCGCCGTCCGCTGCCTGCCGACCGACGACGGCTACGGGCTCGTCGAGCTGGAGGACGGCGACACGCGCGTGTCCGTCCTGGGAGCCACGGACGCCCTGACCAACGGCTCGATCGGGACGCACGACGACGCGGCCTTCGCACTCGCGCTGCTCGGCGGGTCCTCCGAGCTGACCTGGTACCTGCCCTCGGCCGGCGACCTGCCCGAGGGCGAGGGCACTCTCGCCACGCTGACGCCGTCATGGGTGACGCCGTCGCTGGTCGTGCTCCTCCTGGCCGGAGTGGCCGCGATGGTGTGGCGGGGTCGACGCCTCGGAGCTCTCGTCGTCGAGCGGCTGCCGGTCACCGTCAAGGCCTCCGAGACCACCGAGGGGCGCGCCCGCCTCTACGAGCGCTTCGGGCAGCGCCGCCATGCCCTCGACCAGCTCCGCATCGGCACGCTCGGGCGACTCGCGCGCACGACGGGCCTGTCCTCGACCGCGTCGGTCGACGAGATCGTCGCCCGGGTGGCCGCACTGATCTCGGCCGACCCCCGGGGCCTGCGGCACGTGCTCGTCGACGCCGACCCGGTCGACGACCGCGAGCTCGTCGCGCTGAGCGACAGCCTGCTCGACCTCGAGGGTGCGGTCCGACGGGCGACGACTCCGT
>NZ_LR733392.1:631851-688263 GCF_902506305.1 Frigoribacterium sp. 9N | reverse complement strand
GGGTCGGGGTGACCGTGACCGCCGGCTCGGGGCTCGACGCGGCGGCCCGTGCCGTCCCGGCGTCGGGCGCGGTGGCGGCCCCGGCGGCCACCGCGCCGCCGCCGAGCAGCGCGAAGGCGAGGACGCCCGCCGTCACGACGACCCCCCGCGGACGCGAGGAGACCCAACGCCGCACCGAGGCGCCCGCCCCCGTGGACCGGGCCGCGTCGCCGGAGCCGACGCCGTCGCCCCCCGTGGTCGACTCGGGACGGTCGTGACGTGGCTCACCCTGATCGCTCATCGGGGACATCATACGGAGCCTCGCGCCCACGTCATCCCTCGGAGGGGTACCGCACGCCGATCTGTCGGCGGACCTCGTCCATGGTGCGCATGACGCCCACGACGTCGGCGGCTGTCAGCAGCGGACTCTCTCGCTCGCCCGCCGCCACGACCCGTTCGAGTTCGAGCGCCTGGTGGTGCATGCCCCTCAGCCCGTTCTCGTCGGCCTCGTAGCGTTCGACCACGGCGTCGTCCTGATCACGCACCGTGAAGCCCCCGGGTGCGTAGAACGTGTCGTCGACGTCGATGCGGCCGGCGGTGCCGAGCAGCGTCGCCGTGTTGCGCCCCGAGGTGTCGAGGGCGGCGTACAGCTGGGCCGTCGCACCCGACTCGTGACCGAGCTGGATCGCGACGCGGGCGTCCACGCCCTGGTCGCTCAGCGTGGCGGCGGCCGAGACCGTCGAGGGCGCCCCGAGCAGGTCGTCCGCGAACGACACCGGGTACACCCCGAGGTCGAGCAGGGCCCCGCCGCCGAGGGCCGGGTCGTTGATGCGGTGGTGGGGATCGGTGGGCAGCGACTGGACGTGCACGGCCGTCAGGAGGCGCACCTCGCCGATGACCCCGGAGCGCACGACCTCGCGCAGTCGCGCGCTCTGCGGCGTGTACCGCGTCCACATCGCCTCGAGGACGACCACGCCGGCCTCGCGAGCGGCCGCGTGGACCCGCTCGGCCTCGATGGCGTTCACGGTGAAGGCCTTCTCGACGAGGACGTGCTTGCCGGCAGCGATGGCCAGCAGGGCGTTCTCGGCGTGGAACGGGTGCGGGGTGGCGACGTAGACCACGTCGACCTCGGGGTCGGCGACCAGGTCGTCGTAGCTGCCGTGAGCCCCCCGGACCCCGGCACGGTCGGCGAACTCGCGTGCCTTGGCCAGGTCTCGCGACCCGACGGCGGAGACGGTCGACCCCGCCCCCTGCAGGTCGGACGTGAAGGTGGCGGCGATGCCGCCGGCGCCGAGGATTCCCCATCGAAGTGTCATGCGGACTGTCTACCAGTCACCGCCGACGGGGAGGCCCGCGAGGGTCGAGGCGCCGTCCCGCGGTTCGTTCAGCAGGCGTACCAGCGACTGGCCGAACGGACGAAGTCCGGGCTGTCGTCCGGTGCTCCCCCGTGCACGGCGGCGAACCCGACACAGGCGTGCGCGAGGTCTCCGCGGAAGTCCGGTCGGTAGACGGCGTCGCGGTGCGGGGCCGAGGCCCACCACTTGGCGGCGGCGACGTCGCCCGTGGTCGACGTGCCGCCCGCGAGGTTGCCGTCGCAGCCGACCGGGGGCACCCCGTCGCTGCGGACCACCTCGCCCTTGTGCCCCCAAGCGCTCAACGGATCGGGGCTCGGGTCGCCGGCGACCCAGAAGAGGTACTGCTCGAGGCACGCGTCGTACCGCACGTTCGCGGCCGGCAGCAGCCCGAGGCACGCCGCCTGTCGCCGCTCGTCGTACGCCGTCCGGAACGCGTCGAGGTCGGCGGCGGTCGTGCCCGTGGCGCCGCTCGCCGCGTCGGGGGCACCCGTCGCGCCGCTCCCGGCATCGGCGCCGGGCTGCGCGGGCGAGGGGACGGAGGCGCCGGTGGCGTCGTCGACGCACCCCGCGCCTCCTGCGTCCTCGGTCGTGGGGCCCGCCTCGGATGCGGGGTCGCCGCTCGCGAGGACCACCGTCGTCGGTCCGTCGGCCACGCCGGCCGTCGCGAGGGCCGAGGAGTCGCCTCCGGCCCAGACGACGAGGAGGATGCCCGCCAGGACGGCGGCGAGCAGCGCGGTGCAGATCACTCGGAGAGGCATGCGGGCCACCTCCTTCCGGCATCAGGTGGTCGTCGCAGATCGACCGTAGGGCGACGGAACGACGCCCGGGGGCCGTTCGGGGTACAAGTCGACGACGCCCTCACCACTATTGGGGGCGGAGGGACCGGGACCGGGGCCTCGAGACGGCACGCCCTCGGACGAGAACAGCCCCGGGTCGTGGTGACCCGGGGCTGTGGTGGAGCCGCTTATCAGAATCGAACTGATGACCTTCTCATTACGAGTGAGACGCTCTACCGACTGAGCTAAAGCGGCGGGGCCGGCCTCGGCCGGTTGCCCGTGCCTCGCGGCACGATTAGATACTGTACAGGATCAGCGGACCTCACGTGTCACGAGGCGACCGAGCTCGACGAAGCTGGCCTCCATGCGGGCGCGCAGGCTGTACCGCATGTCGCTGAGGTGGTCCACGTCGTCGTCGTCGATCCACTCGGCCCAGGCATGGCGGAGGGTGGCGATGCTGACGAGCGACACCAGGTGCGCGCGGCTGAGCAACGAGGCGTCGACGGCGTCGTCAGCCACCCCCTCGTCGGCCGCCATGCGTTGCGCGACGACGGTCGTCAGTCGCTCCTCGAAGACGCGCGTCGACGCGATGCGACGGGCCAGCAGGTCGGGGTGCGCCCGCAGCACCCGGCGACGCAGGACGACGAGCTCGCGATCGACCGTGGCCGACTCGACGGCGTGCGTCAGCAGCTGGATCAGGCTCGACAACACGGGCTCGTCGCGTTGGGCCACGAACCGCTCGAGGTCTCGACCGTCCGGCAGCGCGGGCGGATCGCCGACGACGGCTTCTTCCTTCGAGGGGAAGTAGTTGAAGAAGGTCCGCGGCGAGACGTCGGCCCGGCGGCTGACCATGTCGACCGTCACCGCGTCGAGCCCGTGTTCGACGATGAGGTCGAGGACGGCGACCTGGATCGCTCGTCGGGTGGCCAGACGTTTGCGCTCGCGCAGACCGGGGGCGGCGTTCGGGTCGCTCATCAGGCCATCATCGCTCATGCCGCCGGGGAAAGGGGTGGACGCCCCCCGCCGATCCGGCGCTCGCGCCGGTGCCGCCGGGCCGGTGCCGCCGGCGCCGGTGTCGCCGGCGCGGGTCAGCGGGTGGCGTGACGGCTGACGACCACCAGCATGGCTTCGAGCGCCATGGCCGGCGACACGTTGGCCTCGATGCGGCGGCGGGCCAGGGCGATCGCGTCGAGGACGGCCAGGGTCGCGGCCGGGGTGGAAGCGGTCGCCGCGGCGTCGAGCTGTGCCCGGATGGCCTCGTTGATGGGCTGCTCGTCGACGCCCAGCTGCAGCAGCAGGACGTCGCGGTACAGCGAGAGGAGGTCGACCATGATGCGATCGATCCCGTCGCGGAGGCTCCGGGTCGCTCGGCGTTTCTGGTCGTCCTCGAGGGCGCGCAGTTGGCTCCGCAACGCCGGAGGCACGGTGCCACCCGGCTCGACGCCCAGGGAGCGCAGGGCGCTCGCCCGTTCTTCGGCGTCACGCTCTTCCGTGATCGCCTTGGCGTCGTCGCCCGCCACCGCGAGCAGGGTGGCCGCCGCGATGACGGCGTCCGAGACGCTGCGGATGCCCAGGGCGGTCTCGAGGGTCTGACGACGTCGCGACCTCGCCGAGGAGTCGAGCGCCAGGCGCCGCGCCATGCCGATGTGGCTCTGGGCCTCCCGGGCCGCCACGAGGGCGATCTCCGGCTCCACCCCGTCGCGGTCCTCGAGGAGCGCGGCGACGTCGGCCACGGCGGGCATGCGGAGGCGCACGCTGCGGACGCGGGAGCGGATCGTCGGGATGAGGTCGGCCTCACTCGGGGCGCACAGCAGCCAGACCGTCCGGGGTGGCGGCTCTTCCAGCGCCTTGAGCAGGAGGTTCGAGGTGCGCTCGGTCATGCGGTCGGCGTCCTCGATGACGACCACCCGGTAGCGACCCACCGACGGCGAGAACTGGCTCGCCGCGACCAGGGACCGGACCTCGTCGATCGTGATGATGATGCGTTCCGTGCTGAGGACCGCGAGGTCGGGATGCGACCTGGCGGCGACCTGCCGGAGGGTCGCCTCTTCGTCGGCCGGCTCTCGTGAGAGCAACGCGGCCGCGAAGGCGTAGGCGAGGTTGGAGCGACCCGAGCCGGGCGGGCCGGTGATGAGCCACGAATGGGTCATCGAGGCGTTGCCGGGCTGGGTGGAGGCCGCCGCGGTCAACGCCTCGATGGCGTCGGGCTGACCCGTGAGGTGTTCCCAGAGGGGCATGGTCAGCGTGCGCCCTCGACTCGAGGGCCTACCCCGCCGGTCACTCGGCCGCCGGGGCCTTCGGGGCCGGCGCCTTCGTGGCCGGCGCCTTCTTCGCCGCGGTGGTCGTCTTGGCGGTGGCCGTCTTCGCGGTGGTGGCCTTCTTGGCCGGTGCCTTGGCCGTGGTGGCCTTCTTCGCGGGTGCCTTCTTGGCCGGAGCCTTCTTGGCGGCCGCCTTGGGTTTGGCGGGACCCTTGGCCCGCTTGTCGGCGAGCAGCTGGACGGCGCGGTCGAAGTCGACCTCTTCCACCGTCTCGCCCCGCGGGATGGTCGCGTTCGTCTCGCCGTCGGTGACGTACGGGCCGAACCGGCCGTCCTTCACCTTGATGGGCTTGCCGCTCACCGGATCGGCCTCGAACTCCTTCAGGGAGCTGCTGGCCTTGCGGGCACCGTACTTCGGCTGGGCGTAGAGCTCGAGCGCCCCGGGCAGGTCGATCTCGAAGATCTGGTCCTCGCTCGTCAACGACCGGGTGTCGGTGCCCTTCTTGAGGTAGGGGCCGTAGCGCCCGTTCTGCGCCTGGATCTCGTCGCCGCTCTCGGGGTCGGTGCCGACGGTCCGGGGCAGGTCGAGCAGCCGCAGCGCCGTGTCGAGGTCGACCGTGTCGACGCCCATGCTCTTGAAGAGCGACGCCGTACGTTCTTTCGGAGCGGCGGCCTTCTTGGCGGGGGCCTTCTTCGCCGGAGCCTTCTTCGCCCCGGTCGTGGTCGCGGCGGCGGACGACGACTCGGTCACCTCGCCCGTCGCCGGGTCGGCCGTGATCTCGTCGGTGGCCGACTCGGGGGTCCGCTCGGTCACGTACGGGCCGAAGCGGCCGTCCTTCGCGATGACCTCCTTGCCCGTCTCGGGGTTCAGACCCAGCACGCGGTCGCCGACGACGGGGGCGTCGATGAGCTCGCGGGCCTTCTCGGCCGTCAACTCGTCGGGGGCGAGGTCCTCGGGCACGTTGACCCGACGGGGCGTCTCGGGGTCGTGGCCCGGCGCCTCGAGGTAGGGGCCGTAGCGACCGATGCGCAGGGTCACTCCGTCGGCGAGCACGATCGAGTTGATGTCGCGCGCGTCGATCTCTCCCAGGTTGTCGATGACCTTGCGGAGACCACGGTGCGACTCGTTGCCGAAGTAGAAGCCGTTCAACCAGTCCACGCGGTCGGCGTCACCACCGGCGATGAGGTCGAGGTCGTCCTCCATGCTGGCCGTGAAGTCGTACTCGACCAGGTCGGCGAAGTAGTCCTCGAGCAGACGGACCACCGAGAAGGCGATCCAGTTCGGGACGAGGGCCGTTCCGCGAGGGGTGACGTAGCCACGGTCGACGATGGTCGACATGATGGCGGCGTAGGTCGAGGGGCGTCCGATGCCGAGCTCTTCCAGGGTCTTGACGAGGCTCGCCTCGGTGTAGCGCGGCGGTGCCGACGTGTCGTGGCCCTTCGCCTCGACCTCGTCGAGGCCGAGGGCCTGACCGGCGGTCAGCGGGGGCAGCTTGGCCTCGGCCGGCTCGGCGGCGCCGTGGCGGTCCTCGTCACGACCCTCTTCGTAGGCGTTGAGGAACCCGCGGAACGTGATCACCGTGCCGGACGCGGCGAACTCGGCGAGCGTCCCGGCGGCGGCGCGGGGCGCGATGCCCTCGACCGGTCCCGAGGTCGTCGCCGCGACGACGACCGAGGCGGTCGAGCCCTTGGCGTCCGCCATCTGCGAGGCGACCGTGCGCTTCCAGATGAGGTCGTAGAGCTTCCAGTCGTTGCCCCGCAGGACGTTCTGCATCTCGGACGGTGTCTTGAAGGTGTCACCCGACGGACGGATCGCCTCGTGCGCCTCCTGGGCGTTCTTGCTCTTGCCCGTGTACAGCCGAGGCTTGTCGGGGACGGTGTCGGACCCGTAGAGCTTGGCCGCCTGGCTGCGCGCCGCACCGATCGCCTGCTGCGACAGCGCCGGCGAGTCGGTTCGCATGTAGGTGATGTGGCCGTTCTCGTAGAGCGACTGCGCGACGCTCATGGTCTGTCGGGCCGAGAAGCGCAGCTTGCGCGCTGCCTCTTGTTGGAGGGTCGACGTCGTGAAGGGAGCTGCCGGACGACGGGTGTAGGGCTTCGAGTCCACCGAGCCGACGAGGATCTCGACGTCCGAGGAACCCAGCGCCTCGGCGAGCGCCCGCGATGACGCCTCGTCGAGCGCGACGGCCTCGTTCTTCAGCCGGCCCCGGTCGTCGAAGTCGCGCCCCGCGGCCACGCGTCCTCCGTTGACGCGGACGAGGCGTGACCCGAAGGCGACCTTCGCCTCCCCCTCGGCCGCGACGGGCTCGAAGGTCGCGGTGAGGTCCCAGTAGGAGGCGGAGACGAAGGCGAGGCGCTCACGCTCGCGGTCCACGACGAGACGGGTCGCCGCCGACTGCACGCGTCCGGCCGAGAGGCCGGGGCCGACCTTGCGCCACAGCACGGGCGAGACCTCGTAGCCGTAGAGGCGGTCGAGGATGCGACGGGTCTCTTGCGCATCGACCAGGGCGGTGTCGAGGTCGCGGGTGTTCTCCTGTGCCTTCTGGATGGCGTCCTTCGTGATCTCGTGGAACACCATGCGCTTGACCGGCACCTTGGGCTTGAGCTCTTGCAGGAGGTGCCACGCGATGGCCTCGCCCTCGCGGTCCTCGTCTGTCGCGAGGTAGAGCTCGTCGGCGTTCTTCAGCGCGCGCTTGAGGTCGGAGACCGTCTTCTTCTTGGCGTCGGAGACGACGTAGTAGGGCTCGAAGCCGTTCTCGACGTCGACGGAGAACTTGCCCATCGACCCCTTCTTCAGCTCGGCCGGGAGGTTCTTGGGCTCGACGAGGTCGCGGATGTGACCGACGGAGGCCAGCACCTCGTATCCGTCGCCGAGGTACTGCCCGATCGTCTTGGCCTTGGCGGGCGACTCGACGATGACCAGTTTCTTCGTGCCTGGCACGGGACTCCTTGGGTGGTGGTGCGGCGACCCGGTCCGACGGACCGGGCGAGGGGCTGCAGGGCGAGGACGGGGTGCTCGATCGCTCCCACCGACCCCGAGGAACGTCGGGAGCCGTGCAGCCGACAGCCACACCATACACACCCGACGCCCGGGCCCCCTTCACGGGCCGCCGCCCCGGGACGGGGCCGTCGAGGGCGGCGGACCGGCGGTCGCCCGGGCCCCGACGTCGAGGGGACCGAAGGTCGTCGAGACCTCCACCGTGACCTCCGCACCCGCGACGACGCAGGCCGAGAGAGAGACGCCGTTCGCCTCGGCGGTCGCGGCGGCGCGGTCGCAGGCGGCACCGACGACGGCCCCCGACAGGGCGTCGGCTGCGGCGAGCGCCGACGCGTCGGCCGCCCCGGCCGTGCGCGACCGGACCGCGAGGGCCGAGTGCGATCCGACGAGAGCGACGGCGAGGACGGTGATCGTCACGAGCCCGCCGGCCGCCAGCACGCTCGAGCTGCCGCGGTCGCTCCCGAGGAGCTGGCGGACGGTCATCCCCCGGCCCGCGGTGCGCAGCTGCGGGAGGCCAACGCGACCTCGCCGACGAGACCGAGCCGTACCTGCCGGCGGAGGTCGACGCAGACGAGGTCGGCGGTGACGGACTCGGACAACGCCGCGCCCGGCGCCAGCCGGGCGAGGGTCGGGCCGACCGAACCACGGTCGCCCCGGGCGGTCTGGCGGGCGACCACGGCGGCGGCGTCCGCGAGGCGGACCGACTGCGAGGTCACGCCCAGGCTCGCCGCGACGAACGAGACGACCATGATCAGGGCGGGCATCGTCATCGCGAACTCGACCGTCGCGCTTCCCCTCTCGTCGTCCACTCGACGGAGGAGACGGACGAGGCACGCACGGACCCCGGTCGCCACGGCGATCACCCGACCGACAGGGCGGACCGGACCAGGTCGGAGAGGATGCTCCGGACCTCGTCCGACCTCATGATCGTGACGAGCAGGCCGGCGAAGCCCACCGCGGCCATGATCACGATCGCGTACTCGGCCGTGGCGGCACCGTCGTCGGCCCGGGCGACGCGACGCGCGACCGAGGCGAGGCGGCCGAACGGGGCGAGGCGGCCGGCCGGGGAGGCACGGCGAGCAGGGGACGGAGGGCCTGACGTGGGGACGGCGGGCGACGGGGTCTCGGCAACGGTCATGATGTTCCTCTCGTGGGTGTCGGCACCTCATCGGTGACGTTCCGAGCCTGGCGGCATTCCACGGACGGCCTGCAGACGTCGCCCCGTGCTGGGGACGACCGATCACCAGGAACCCGCTGTGGACGACACGAGCGAGACGACCAGCGGGACGACCCCGATGACCAGGAACGCCGGCAGGATGCACACGCCGAGCGGCAGCATCAGGGTGACGCCGAGGCGGCCCGCGGCGGCCTGGGCGGCCGTCCGGGCCTCCAGCCGCAGCTCTCGGGCCTCGGACCGCAGGAGCAGCCCCGCCGGTGCCCCCGCACGACGGGACAGGTCGAGGACCGCCTCGCACCGACGCCGCTCGACCCGATCGGCGGACTCGCCGACCGGGCCCGCGCCTCCTGGTGGTTCGGTGACCGAGGCCTCGATCCCGCACGAGACGATCGCCTCGTCGACGGTGGTGAGGCCGGACGACCACGAGGCTCCCCCGGACAACGCCACGGCGAGGAGTTCGGGGCGCAGGCCCGGCACCCTCGACGACGGGAGGGCGCCCCGCACGAGTCGGGCGTTCCACCGACGGGCGACCATCACGAGTCCTCCGGCGACACCGACGCACGCCCAACCGATCGGGGTGCCGACGAGCACCGCACCGGTGTCGAAGCCCAGCCCCAGGGAGAAGAGGAGGCCCACCGGCGGGAGGGCGAGGACAACGTTCGCGGTCGCCCGTGGCCCGCTGAGGGCGACCTGGACGTCACGGCGTGCCTCGTCGGCCGACCGGAGGGCCGACACGAGGGAGTGGAGGCAATCGGCCATCGGGGCCCCGCTCGTCTCGGCCACGCGCCAGGCGCAGGCGACCTGCCTCCAGGTGCGGTCGTGCCCGTCGGGGTCCTGGGCACCCTCGAAGGGTCGGGTGTCGAGCCGGGACACGAGGCTCGTCGACACCGCGACGCCGTCGCCGCCGTCGAGCGCGACCGCCTCGGCGAGCCGTCGGATCGCGCCCGGGGGTTCGGCCGCGCCGACGTGGCCCCAGGCCCTCGCGGGCGCGACCCCTGCACCGATGAGGACGGCGAGGCGTTCGACCAGGACGGCGGCCGGCGTGAGTCGTGACCGCCGCGTCCTCCGGCGCCCGGGGCCCGGACTCCCGGAACGACGGCCCGGACCACCGGTCACCCCCGTGACCCCGTCCGCGCGACCAGGCGCCCCTCGGGCGTCACCGCGAGATGGCCGATCTCGGCGAGCCTCCGACGACCGTCGCGTCGCTCGAGGTGGAACACGGCGTCGATCGCGCTGACGGCCTGCCGGGCGAGCGCGTCCACCCCGAGCCCGGCGAGTGCCCCGAGAGCCTCGAGTCGGGCGGGGACGTCGTCCAGACCGTTGGCGTGGACCGTGCCCGCGCCTCCGTCGTGCCCGGTGTTCAGGGCCGAGAGGAGGTCGCGGATCTCCGGCCCACGGACCTCGCCCACGACGAGACGGTCGGGTCGCATCCGCAGCGCCTCGCGGACGAGACGGGACAGGTCGACTCCACCCGCTCCCTCGAGATTGGGCTGCCGCGTCTCGAGCGCCACGACGTGTGGATGGCGTGGCCGCAACTCGGCGACGTCCTCGATGGTCACGATGCGGTCGGAGACGGGAGCCTCGGACAACAGTGCGGCGAGGAACGTGGTCTTCCCGGCCCCGCCCGACCCGCTGACCAGGACGTTGGCACGGCGCTCCACGCAGCTGATCACCGCCTCGAGGGCCCCCGCGGGGAAGAACCCCCGACGATCGAGGTCGAGGAGCGACATCGACTCGACCCGGGGCACCCGGATCGAGAGCGCCGTCCCCGCGACCGCCAGCGGAGGCAGGACGACGTGGACCCGGAGACCGTCGCCCAGGCGCACGTCGACGCACGGGCTCGACTCGTCGACGTGGCGTCCCCCGAGCGAGACCAGGCGCACCGCGACCTGCCGAGCCGAGGCCTCGGAGAGATGGATGCTCGTCTCGGGCTCGGCCCCGTCGCCGCGATCGACCCAGACGCCCACGCCGCCGGTCACGAAGACGTCGGTGACGGCCGGATCGTCGAGGAGGCGCCCCAGGGGCCCGAAGGCGGAACGCTCGGGCCGAGCGAGGCGCCCTTGTACCCCGAATCGAGCGTCTGTACCCCGGTCCAGGCCGAGTGCCGGCACGGGAGGCAGGGCGAAGCGGGACGGAGGGTGACGGAGGGTGAGGGACGGGTGACCGGCGGCGTCGACCTGAGGCGCATGGGACATGGTCCCGACGGTAGGCAGCGTCTCGTCAGCACAGACAGATCGGTAGAGCACCGTGGGGACGGATCGTCGATGAACGCCCTTGGGGACGAGCCGTCCATCCACCCGGGCGACCGCCGGGTTAAAAGAGAGGGGCGGCACCGGTTGGGGGGAACCGGTGCCGCCACGTGCGCCGAGCGATTGGGGGGAATCAGCACGACGCACGTCGGAATTGAATCCGACTCGCCAAGTGTACCCCAGGTCGGCTCCGGAACACCACGTCGTCCGGCCTCCCACCGCGCGCGGCCCGCCCTTGCCCGGTGGGACCTCCGGAGTAAGGTCGTCGGCGCGGCTCCGAGCCGCGGTTCACGCAACGACGCGAGAGGACTTCCGATGCTCGACGGCACCGACGACCAGCCCACCGAAGGACGCACCTTCGCTCCGCCTGCCGACTTCGTCCGGACGGCCGTCGCCGGCTCGGACCTCGCCGGACGAGCCGCCGCCGACCGGCTCGCCTTCTGGGGTGACCAGGCCCGTGAGCGGCTCACGTGGGACCGGGTCCCGACCGAGACGCTCGACTGGACGGACGCGCCCTTCGCCCGGTGGTTCGCCGACGGAACGCTGAACGTCGCCTACAACTGCCTCGATCGTCACGTCGAGGCAGGGCACGGGGATCGCGTCGCGCTGCACTGGGAGGGCGAGCCCGGTGACGCCCGCTCGGTGACCTACGCCGAGCTGACCGACGACGTCAAGCGCGCGGCGAACCTGCTGCTGTCACTCGGCGTGCAGGCGGGCGACCGCGTCGTCGTCTACCTCCCGCAGATCCCGGAGGCCGTGGTGACCATGCTCGCCGTGGCCCGGATCGGAGCAGTCCACTCGGTCGTCTTCGGCGGTTTCAGCGCCGAGAGCCTGCGCGCGCGCATCGACGACGCCGGAGCTCGCCTGGTCGTCACGGCGGACGGAGGCTGGCGCAAGGGAGCGGTCTCCCCGCTCAAGGCCGCCGTGGACGAGGCCCTGGCGGTGGACGGCGACTCGACGGTCGAGCACGTCCTCGTCGTCCGACGAGGCGGCAACGACGTCGACTGGACCGACGGACGCGACGTCTGGTGGCACGACGCGATCGAGACCGTGGACGCCGAACACGTCGCCGAACCGTTCGAGGCCGAGCACCCGCTCTTCATCCTGTACACGAGCGGCACGACCGGGAAGCCCAAGGGCATCCTGCACACCTCCGGGGGCTACCTCACGCAGGTCGCCTACAGCCACTCCGTCGTCTTCGACCTGCACCCCGAGACCGACGTCTACTGGTGCACGGCCGACGTCGGGTGGATCACCGGGCACAGCTACGTCGTCTACGGCCCGCTCGCCAACGGTGCGACGCAGGTGCTCTACGAGGGCACCCCGGACTTCCCCGCGCCGGGCCGCTGGTGGGACCTCGTCGAGAAGTACGGGGTGACGATCTTCTACACCGCCCCCACGGCCATCCGGGGCTTCATGAAGTCCGGGAGGGAGATCCCGGCGGCCCGCGACCTGACGTCCCTGCGCCTCCTGGGGTCGGTCGGCGAGCCCATCAACCCGGAGGCGTGGCTGTGGTTCCGCGAGGTGATCGGTGCCGGCCGGACGCCCATCGTCGACACGTGGTGGCAGACCGAGACGGGTGCGCAGATGATCTCGGCGCTGCCCGGTGTCACCACCACCAAACCCGGGTCGGCCCAGACCCCCCTGCCGGGCATCTCGGTCGACGTGGTCGACGACCACGGCACCCCGGTGGCGAACGGCGAGAGCGGCCTCCTGGTCGTCTCCGAGCCCTGGCCGTCGATGCTGCGAGGCATCTGGGGTGACCCCGACCGCTACGTCGAGACGTACTGGAGCCGATTCGGCGACCGCTACTTCGCCGGCGACGGTGCCCGCCGCGACGAGGACGGCGACATCTGGCTGCTCGGCCGGGTCGACGACGTGATGAACGTCTCGGGTCACCGTCTGTCGACCGCCGAGATCGAGTCGGCCCTCGTGTCGCACCCGATCGTCGCCGAGTCGGCGGTCGTCGGTGCCGCCGACGAGACCACCGGTCAGGCGGTGGTCGCGTTCGTCATCCTGCGGAACAAGGCGAGGACGACGCAGACACCCGAGGAGGCGGTGGCCGCGTTGCGCGCGCACGTCGCCCACCAGATCGGCGCCATCGCGCGTCCGCGCACCGTCGTGCTCGTCGACGAGCTGCCGAAGACGCGCTCGGGCAAGATCATGCGCCGCCTGCTGAGGGACGTGGCGGAGGGCCGCGAGGTCGGCGACACGACCACGCTGGCGGACACGTCGGTCATGTCGGTGATCACCGCCGAGATGCGCTGACCCCGGCGCGACGACGGCCCCTCCTCGTCGAGAGGAGGGGCCGTCGTCACGACCGGACGAGGAGGCGCGTCAGCGGACCTCGAGGACGAGTTCGACCTCGACCGGCGAGTCGAGCGGCAGCACCGCGACCCCGACGGCGCTCCGGGCGTGACGCCCGGCCTCGCCGAAGATCTGGCCGAGGAGGTCGGACGCGCCGTTGATCACCCCGGGCTGGCCGGAGAAGCCGGGATCGGAGGCGACGAAACCGGTCAGCTTGACGACCCGGACGACGTCGTCGAGCGAGTCGAGCACCGTCGCCGCTGCGGCCAGGGCGTTCAGCACGCAGGTCGCCGCCAGCGCCTGCGCCTCGGCGGGCTCGACCAGCCCGTGACCGTCACCCACCTTGCCCGTGGTCGGCAGCTGACCGTCGACGAACGGCAGCTGACCCGCGGTGTAGACGAGCGACCCCGTGCGGAGGGCCGGGACGTACGAGCCCGCGGGTGCCGCGACGGGAGGGAGGACGAGACCGAGCTCGGCCAGGCGCTCGTCGACCGTCGTCATCAGGCGTCCTGCCGAGGGCGCTTCAGCCACGCGACGGGACCACCCTCGGGCCCCTGGGTCACCTGGACGAGTTCCCATCCGTCAGAGCCCCAGTTGTTGAGGATCGCCGTGCTGTTGTGCACCAGCAGGGGCGTCGTCGTGTACTCCCAAAGGACCATTTCGGCTTCCGTTCAGCTTGAAAATCGGCGATGTCGCTTACCCTGATCCTATGTCTGCCCAAAAATCGAAGCCCACGTCAGCCATCGGGGCACTCTTCGGATTCGTCGGCTTCAGCGTCCTGGCCGGCCTCCTGGTGACCATCGGCGTGACGCCGGCCATCGCGGTCGCCGGCATGACGGCCTCGAGTTCGATCGGCGTCTTCGAGTCGATCCCCGAGTACATCGAGATCGGCAAGCTGCAGCAGCGCAACACGCTGTACGCGAGCCAGGGCGGGCAGCAGGTGCCCTTCGCGACCCTCTACAGCGAGAACCGCGTCGAGCTCAAGTGGGACCAGGTCAGCGAGAACTTGAAGACCGCCGTCGTCGCCGGTGAGGACCGTCGCTTCTACGAGCACGGCGGGGTCGACGTCACCTCCCTCGTGCGCGCGGCAGTCGGCTCGGCCGGGGCCGGCGAGCTCGGCGCGAGCGGTGGTGGCTCGACCCTGACGATGCAGCTCGTCCGCAACATCCGCATCGCGCAGTCGCAGCAGCTGCCGACCGCGGACGAGCGCGACGCCGCCTACAAGGAGGCGACCACGACGACCCTCGACCGCAAGCTGGAAGAGATGAAGTTCGCGATCGGGCTCGAGAAGAAGTACAGCAAGGACGACATCCTGCTGGCCTATCTCAACATCGCGTACTTCGGCGACCAGACCTACGGCGTGCAGGCCGCCGCACAGCACTACTACAACAAGAGCGCCGCCGACCTGACCGTCCCCGAGGCCGCGAGCCTCATCGCGATCGTGCAGTACCCGGACTCGCGCAACATGTCGACGCCCGAGAAGTACCCGGCCAACAAGGCCCGGCGCGACGTCATCATCAAGTCGATGCTGGCCGAGAAGGACATCGACCAGGCGACGGCCGATGCTTCCCTCGCCACCCCGGTCGAGAGCTACGTCGTGTTGACGGCGCCCACCCAGGGCTGCGGCGCCGTGACCGTCGCCTCGGCGGCGTACTTCTGCGACTACGTGAAGAAGAGCATCAAGGACCTGGCCGTCCTCGGCTCCACGCCCGAGGAACGCCAGGCCAACTGGAACACCGGCGGGTACAGCGTCTACACGACCCTGAACCTCGACCTGACCGAGAACGCCAAGGCACAGATCGACAAGTTCGCTCCGGCGTCCGAGAGCCGCCTGAAGCTCGGCAGCGTCGTGGACTCCGTCGAGGCCGGGACGGGCCGCGTCATCGTGATGGCGCAGAACACAGCCTTCTCCGAGGTCGTGAGCCCTGACCCGACGCTGACCTCGGTCAACTACAGCACGGACTACGACTACGGCGGATCGGGCGGATTCCAGCCCGGATCGACCTACAAGCCCTTCACGCTGATCGACTGGATCGAACAGGGCCACGGAATCTACGAGTCGGTGAACGCCAAGCCCCGGACGTTCAACATGACGATCAACGGCAGCCGTGGCAACAAGTACTCGCCGAAGAACGACGCGGGCGAACAGCCCGGCCAGATGAGCGTCGCCGACGCCACCGCCAAGTCGATGAACACGGCTTACGCCGCCATGGCGGAGAAGCTCGACATCGCCGACATCCAGGGCGTCGCGAAGAAGCTCGGCGTGCACCGTGCCGACGGTGCTCCGCTGCACGACTACGCGTCCGCCATCCTCGGCTCGGCCGACGAGATCGCACCCTTGACGATGGCGGCGGCCTACGCCGGCATCGCCTCGGGTGGCACCTACTGCGCGCCGATCATCGTCGACAACATCAAGGACGCCAACGGCGCCGACCTCGGTGGCCAGCCCCAGTCCTGCAACCAGGCGGTGGACCCCCAGGTCGCCGCGGCCGCGGCCGTCGCCATGCAGGGACTGTGGCGGAACGGTACGGCGGTCGGCGGTCTCCCCGCCGACGGGTACCCCGAGATCGGTAAGACCGGTACCACCGACGCCAAGGACCAGATTTGGATCGCCGGTGCCACGACGAAGCTCGCCACCGTGGTCTGGCAGGGAAACGCCGACGGTGGCAAGAAGAGCCTCCGCACGGTGACGTCCCCGAACCAGAGCCGTTTCGGCAGCTACGCGAACGCCCGACCGCAGTACTTCAAGGCCGTCCAGAGCGTGAACAACACCGTGTATCCGGGAGGCGCCTTCGGTGAGGCTTCGGGCGCTGTGCTCCGCGGCTCGGGCGTCGCCGTGCCCGACATGGCCGGCACGACCCCGTCGGCGGCCCAGGCGCTGCTGAGGGGCGTCTCCCTGGCCTACGCGGACGGTGGCACCCAGCCGTCGGCCCTGCCCGCCGGGCAGGTCATCGGCTCGGACCCCGCCGTCGGCAGCGTCGTGTCGAAGGGCACGACCGTGAAGGTCTTCACCAGCGACGGCAGCGGCGCGGCCGCGGTCCCGGACGTGACCCGGCAGAAGGTGGGCGACGCGGTCAAGTCGATCGGCGGAGCCGGATTCGACGCGTCCAAGGTGTCCATCGCGGGTTTCACGCCCGGAGACGGGAAGAACGCCTGCCAGGTCGCCTCGACGAATCCTGCCGCCAACACGTCCGTCGCGAAGGACTCGGCCATCGGGCTGACCGTCTACGGCGACAAGGACGGCAACGACCCGGGCAACTGCGCGTGAGCCCACGGAGCACCGGCGGGCCGAGCGCCCTCCAGACGACGGCCGTGACCGCAGCAGCGGGCGCGGCCGTCGGCCTCGGGGCGCTTGCCTGGGGCGTGTTCGTCGAACGCAACCGGTTCACCGTGCGGCACGAGGTGTTGCCCGTCCTCGAGCCCGGCTCCCGGACGCTGACGATCCTGCACCTGTCCGACCTGCACCTGGCACCCTGGCAGGCCGAGAAGCAGGAATGGATTCGCGGCCTCGCCGTGCTCGAACCCGATCTCATCGTCAACACGGGCGACAACATCGGCCACGAGGACGCCCACACCGCGCTCGAGTACGCCCTCAAGCCCTTCCGAGGCGTCCCCGGGGTCTTCGTCAACGGCTCCAACGACTACTACGGACCCTCCCCCAAGAACCCCCTGGCCTACTTTGGCGGCCCGAGCAAGGCCCACCGCACGCCCGTCGACCTCGACGTCGACCGGATGCAGTCGTTCTTCACCGACCAGCTCGGCTGGCTCGACCTGAACAACAGGGCCCGTGCGCTCGAGATGCGAGGCTCGCGCCTCGAACTCTTCGGGGTCAACGACGCCCACCGCGGCTGGGACCGCCTCGATCGCATCCCCGGTGCCCTCGACTACCTCCGCGAGAACGTGGGCTGGCAGGACGACCACGGTGGACCCGAGCCCATCAGCATCGGCGTAACCCATGCGCCGTACCAACGCGTGCTCAACTCCTTCGTCAACAACGGTGCCGACGTCATCTTCGGCGGGCACACCCACGGCGGACAGGTCCAGGTGCCCGGCTACGGTGCCCTCGTCACCAACTGCGACCTGCCGCGCAGCAAGGTCAGCGGTCTGACGACCTGGAGCCACGCCCGCAAGACCGCACACCTCGAGATCTCGGCCGGTCTGGGCACCTCGATCTACGCCCCCGTGCGGTTCTCGTGCCGCCCCGAAGCCGTGATCGTGACCCTGACGGCCTGAGCACGACCGGAGTGACACGAGCAGGCCCGAACATGGGCTATTCTTGTCAGGTTGCTTCACGTGAGAACGCGAAGACATCGGGGTGTGGCGCAGCTTGGTAGCGCGCCTCGTTCGGGACGAGGAGGTCGTGGGTTCGAATCCCGCTACCCCGACCACAACAAATGGCTCCACCTTCGGGTGGAGCCATTTGTTTCTCTGTGCTCGTTGGTTCGCCCTGCGGGCGACACGAATCGGCGCCACCTTCGGGTAGGGCCGGTTTCTTCTCGTGTTCGCCGCTTCGCCGGTTCACCCTCGGGCGACACCGGTCAGGCGAGGCGGCCGCCGGACTCGGCGAGATAGCAGGCACCGCAGAGCGACTCGTATGTCACCTGCTGACCGTCGATCGCCACTTGGTCGCCGTCGAAGACGAACCGGTCACCGACCGTGCGCGCCGTGAAGACCGCCTTGCGACCGCAGCGGCAGATCGTCTTGAGCTCTTCGAGCGAGTGGGCCACCTCGAGCAGTCGCCGGCTACCGGGGAAGGCCACCGTGCGGAAGTCCGTCCGGATGCCGTAAGCCAGCACGGGGACGTCGTCGAGGATCGCGATGCGCAACAGGTCGTCGATCTGGTGCGGCGCCAGGAACTGCGCCTCGTCGACGAGCAGACAGGCCAGGCTCGAACCCGTCTCGGCCCGGACGGCGTCACGGCGGGCCGAGAAGACCTGGCGGACCTCGTCGTCGGGGGCGAAGGTGACGTCCGCGGCCCGGGTCACGCCCAACCGAGAGACGATGGCGTCGTCACCCTTGGTGTCGACGCCCGGCTTGGCGAGCAGGACCCGCTGACCGCGTTCTTCGTAGTTGTAGGCCGCCTGCAGCAGAGCCGTGCTCTTGCCGCTGTTCATCGCGCCGTAGCGGAAGTAGAGCTTGGCCACTACTGCAGGTAACCGTCTTCGGCGGCCCGACGGATGAGCTCGGACTTCTTGCTGGCCGGCCGGTTGGCCTTGGCGTACTTCTCGCGGACGCGCCGGAGGAACGTCTTCGCCGTCTCGTACTGCACGTTCATCTGCGCGGCGACCTCGTTGGTGCTGAAGCCCGAGACGTACAACCGGAACGCCTCGGCCTCACCGGCGCTGAGCTTGGGTCGGGTCTGGTTCGCGGCGCCGGCCGGCAGGGGACGCCAGTCGCGCTGCGGGGAGTTGTCGCGGGCCACGCCCATGACCTGGCGGGCCGCGTCCATCACCTCGCGCATGGGCAGGGTCTTCGACAGGAACGCCGACGCCCCCGCCTCGAGGGCACGCTCGCGCGACTCGCGGGTGTCGAGACTGGACAGCACGACGACCTTGGCCCCGGCGGCCCGGCAGGTGCGCACGCGGGCCTCGATCGACACGGGCTCTTTCAACTGGAAGTCGAGGAAGACGAGGTCGGTCGGGAAGTTGTCGCTGTGCACCAGCTGCAGCCAGGTGTGCGCCGTCAGGACGAGGTCGAAGTCGTAGGCGTTGACGTTGATCCAGCTGCTGAGGCTGTCGAGGAGCACCTCGTGGTCGTCGAGGATCGCGAGCCGGACACGACGAGCGGGCGGTGCCTCGGAACCCGGGCCGACGGTGGCCCAGGAAGGTGATGCGGCGGGCCTCCCGAAGCCCGGACGGTGGGACGAGCGGCCGCTCGGCTCAGTGCTGGTCATAAGAAAACCTTAGTGTCAGAAGCGACGGCGCCCGATCGACCCGCAGGTCGCCCGAGACGAGGCGCAGCACGGTCAGACAGGGGGCGAGCGACCGTCGTGCGGCGACGGCCGAGGCCCGGCACGCGAGCTCGATCGTGATGCCCACCCGCGCCTCCTCGGCTTCGAGCGCGACCCGGAACGAGCGGACGTCGGCGGCCTCGACGTCGTCCACCGTCGCGACGAGGGCCCAGAGGGCGGTGCGGTGCCCGGGGCCCAGGAGATCGGCGAGCCGATCCGGGTCGACGACCTCGGCGGGCACCCGGCGGCCGGGTGCGGCGAGACGCCGGGCCAGCCACGTCGCGTCGGCGTCGGCCACCAGGGAGGCGCGCAACGCGTCGGCCACGCGCCGGGCCTCGTCGGCGTCCCCCTCGACGATCCGGCCGGATTCGACGAGCCGCGCGAAGAACGGCACCACCTCGCGGTTGAGGACGGTGACACGGTCCTGCTGGACCGACCGGGCGAGGGTCACCCTGAGGTCGTCGGTGCTGGCCCTGCGGAATCCCGTGGCCCGCGAGACCCACCCCTCGACATGGGCCACGAAGACCCCCGAGAAGGTCGCCGACGCCGCGGTCAGGGCGAGCAACGGGGTGAGGGCGACGACGACGTACGACGCGGTGGGCACCGGTGTGACGAAACCCGGCGCCTCGACCAGGACGACGAGGGCGAGGACCACGGCCACGGCGCCTCCGGCAGCGAGGATCTCGCGTGCCGAGCGGTACGGGGCCACCCCGAGCAGGAGCACCCCGGAGACGATCCCCGCCCAGTCGTCCCGCACGAAGGGATTGCTGCCGGAGGTGGCCAGGGCGGACAGGACGCCTGCGGCCGCGCACGCCGCGGCGACGCACCAGAGCGCCCGGGGCCCGAAGGGTGCCCGCAAGGGGGCGGCCGACACGACGAGTGCGACGCCACCCGCGGCCACGGCGACGAGTGCACCGACCGCGGCCCCTGGCGAGGACACGTCGGAGGCCCGCAGCAGCGTGCCGACCACGGCGACGAGCAGGGCGGCGAGGGCCGCCCCGAAGGTGATCGGTCGGGCCGCCAGGGCGCCGAGGGGGTCGACCTGCTGGGGTGATCGATCGGAGGCGCGCCCGAGGGCACGAGGAGGGGCGGGGAAGGTCACGCGGGCACCCCGTCCTCGGTGGCGACGTCGCCGACCACCGGCGCCCCGGCGGCGAACGGGACCCGCAGGACGATCGACGTCCCGCTGCCGGGGGACGACCAGACCTGCACGTGACCGTGGACGCGTGTGAGACGGCCCTCGACCGACGCCGTCAGTCCGAGACGGTCGGGGGCCACCGCCGCCGTGTCGAAGCCGACTCCGTCGTCGATCACCATCACGGTGAGGTCGGTGCCGTCGCCGAAGACGACGAGCTCGGCCCGGTCGACCCCGCTGTGGCGGCTCACGTTCACGAGGCACTGTGCGACCGCCAGGCCGAGGGCGTCCCCGGTGACGGGGTCGAGGCGACCGACGGCCGAGACGTCGCCGGTCACGGCCACCTCGAGGCCGCCCGATCGCGACTGCTCGACGGCCGCGTGCAGTCGGCTGGCCTCCCAGCCGTCGGCGGCCGTCACGGCGGCCTCGGAGGGCACCGACCCCGGTGAGAGCCAGTCGCGCCCCACGAGGAGCTCGAGATCGGCCGCGATCGACCGCGCGGTGTCGGGCGACAGAGGACCGGGGCGGGCGGTGGCCACGGCCGCGAGATGCCCGAGGATCGTGTCGTGGACGAGGGCCGCGGCCTGCTGCTCGATGTCGACACGGATGCCCTGCACCTGCTGCTCGAGTGCGGACCGGTGCAGCCGCGGCTGAGCCGACCGCGCGCGTCCCCGCGACGCCTCGGCGTGACCGGTCACCACCGCGACCAGGACGAAGGCCAGCAGGGCGGTCACGTCGAGCCGCAGGGAGGCCCCCGTGTGCCAGGTCGCCAGCTGCGTGGCGAGCTCGCCCGCCGCGTAACCCGCCGCAGCCCAGAGGAGACCCCGGCGGGGCCCGACGGCGGTGCTGCCGACCATGATGAGGGCGATCTTGGGCAACGAGAGCGAGAACGCGTCCGACGCCTGCACCGCCGCGACCTGCGAGAAGAGGGTGACGGCGTACCAGTAGAGGGCGGCGGTCCCGACGATCAGGTAGGCGAGGTGGGCCGTCGTGGACCGCGTGCGCTCGACCACGACGAGCAGGACGACCATCGGGAGGAGCGAGACCAGAGCGGGCCAGAGCAACAGATCGGGCGTGGCGGCCTGTTTCGTGAGCAGGAGGGCAGCCGCCGCCGCGAGGACGGTGGCCGCGATCGCGTGGCAGGCCCTCGACACCGAGTCACCGAGCGCCGTCGGCGCCAGGTGGGCGGGGAGGCCGAGCAGCATGGGGCCTCCTCGGCTCGTTCGTGGTCAGGACAGATCATGGCAGAAGCCAGACCCGGGCTGTACCCCGACATGTGGGGCCAGTGCGGGTGTCGCGCAGGCAGACCCGCTCTTCTTGTGCCCCGTTCTGGTCGAGCGGGGCACAACACCCCGTGCCGATGACCTCTGGCCCTCGGAGGCTCAGAACAGTCGCGGCTGTGATCGGGCCCCGCCCGGCAGTTCGTGGGCGATGAGGGCGCGCGGGACCGCGGAGTCACCGGCACCGGCACCGGCACCGGCACCGACGGCCAGGTCGGGGATGCCCGCCAGGCCGCCCGTCCCGGCGGCCGGGGTCGCGCCGGTGCCGTTGAGGCCCATCAGTCGGAGGGAACGCGCGCTGTCGTCGAGTGCGGCGGAACGCATCGACCCCGTGGCTGGGTCGGCCCGCCCCTTCTCGAGGCCGTACTCGCGCAGCAGGGGCCGTAGCCGGGCGGCCAGCCAGGAGCGGTACCCCGTCGGGGCGTAGGTGCCCTGGGCGTAGAGCGCACGGTACTTGCCCACGAGTTCGGGGTGCTCACGCTCGAGCCAGGCGAACCACCACTCTTTGACCCCGGGCTTGAGGTGCAGGGCGCTGTACATGACGCTCGACGCGCCTGAGTCGCGGACGGCGGCGAGCGCGGCGTGCAGGTGGTCGAGGCCGTCGGTGAGGTACGGCAGCACGGGCATCATGAACACCGAGCAGGACAGCCCCAGCTCTCGGGCCGCGGAGACGGTGGCCAGGCGGGCCGCCGTCGTCGGCGTGCCCGGCTCGACCGACTGCTGCAGGTCGTCGTCGTGGACGGCGATCGACATGGCCAGGTCGACGGGCACGTGCTGCGCCGCCTCGGCGAGCAGGGGCAGGTCGCGCCGCAGCAACGTGCCCTTGGTCAGGATGCTGAAGGGCGTGCCCGAGTCGGCGAGGGCGGCGATGATGCCGGGCATGAGCCGGTACCGGCCCTCGGCGCGTTGGTAGGGATCGGTGTTCGTGCCGAGCGCGACCGGGTGGTGCTGCCAGGTGGGGCGGTGCAGCTCACGCGCGAGCACCTCGGCGACGTTGACCTTGACGACGATCTGCCGGTCGAAGTCGTCGCCGCCGTCGAGGTCGAGGTACTCGTGGGTGGGGCGGGCGAAGCAGTACACGCACGCGTGGCTGCAGCCCCGGTAGGGATTGATCGTCCACCCGAACGGGAGGGCCGAATCGCCACCCGGCACACGGTTGAGGGCACTCTTCGCGACCACCTCGTGGAACGTCACCCCCGCGAACTCGGGCGTCGTGACGGAGGTGATCAGGTTGTTCAATCGCGCCAGACCGGGCAGCGCCGAGGCGTTCTCGGTGTCGACCGCTTGCTCGGACCATCGCATTCCCCCATTCGAACACATGTTCGAACCAGGGTCAACCCGAGGCCCGCAGCACGGGGACGCGAGGCCCGGGGCGAGGCGTCAGGCGTGGATGTGCAACGCCTCGGCGGTCGCCCCGATGGTCGACGCGGCCCGGCGTTCGTCGGACGAGAGGTCGTCGCCGTACGTGGGGATCATGGCGTTGAGCCGGGGCTTCCACGCCGCGATGCGGTCGGGGAAGCACCGCTCGAGCACGCTGAGCATGATCGGCACGGCCGTGGACGCCCCGGGGGACGCACCGAGCAGGCCCGCGATGGTGCCGTCGCCCGCCGTGATGACCTCGGTGCCGAACTGCAGCACCCCGCCCTTCTTGCGGTCCTTCTTGATGACCTGCACCCGCTGACCGGCCGTGATGCGGTACCAGTCCTTCGGGTCGGCGTCGGGCATGAACTCGCGCAGCGCCTCGAACTTGGTCTGCTTGCTCGCCGCCAGTTGCCCCACGAGGTACTTGACGAGCGAGAGGTTGGCGAGCCCGGCCCGGATCATCGGGTAGAGGTTGTGGGCACGGATCGACGCGAAGAGGTCGAACATCGAGCCGTGCTTGAGGAACTTCGGGCTGAAACCGGCGTAGGGCCCGAACATCAGGCTGGCCTGCCCGTCGACGACGCGCGTGTCGAGGTGCGGCACCGACATCGGGGGCGAGCCGACGGCGGCCTTGCCGTAGACCTTGGCCTGGTGCTTGCCGACGATCGCGGGATCGTCGCAACGGAGGAACTCGCCGCTGACCGGGAACCCACCGAAGCCCTTGATCTCGTCGATGCCCGACTTCTGCAGCAGGTGCAGCGCTCCCCCACCGGCACCGACGAAGACGAAGCGCGCGTCGACGGTCGTCGGCGTGCCACCGACCTGCTTGCGGAGGGCCACTCGCCACGTGCCGTCGGCGAGCTTCGTGAGGTTCGTGACGCGGTGGTCGACCTCGAGGATCGCCCCCTCGCCCTGCAGGTAGGTGAGGAGGAGGCGCGTGAGGGACCCGAAGTCGACGTCAGTGCCGGCGGCGATGCGCGTCGCCGCGATCGGCTGCCCCTTCGCCCGTCCCGGGATGAGGACCGGTGCCCACGACTGGATGACGGACGCGTCGGTGCTGAACTCAAGCCCCTGGAACAACGGGTGCTCACGCAGGGCCTCGTGGCGCTTGCGGAGGTACTCGACGTTCTTCTCGCCCCAGACGAAGCTCATGTGCGGGGTCGAGTTGATGAAGGCGTCCGGCTGCGGCAGGGCCCCCTCGGCCACGAGGAACGACCAGAACTGCCGTGACACCTGGAACTGCTCGTTGACCTTGACGGCGCTCGACGTGTCGATGGTGCCGTCGGAGCGCTCGGGCGTGTAGTTGAGCTCGCAGAGGGCGGAGTGGCCCGTGCCCGCGTTGTTCCAGGGGTTGCTCGACTCGAGGGCGACGTCGCCCAGCGCCTCGTAGATCTGGATCGTCCAACTCGGCTCGAGCTGCTTGATCATGGCACCGAGGGTGGCACTCATGATGCCTGCCCCGATGAGGGCTACGTCGACGGGCTTCTTCGCATCGGTCACGACGTCAGTCTAGGCCCGGCCCCCTCGGCGACCCCGGGAGGCCGCCGGAGCACGACACCCCGGTGTCTCGATGTCGAGAGACCGGGGTGCGACGCATCGTCGGCCCCTCGGGCGACCGGCGTCGGCGGGATCAGGCGACGGCGCGCTCGGCGGCGACGAGCTCGGCGATCTGAACGGCGTTGAGCGCCGCACCCTTGCGGAGGTTGTCGTTGCTGATGAAGAACGCGAGCCCACGGTGACCGGGGACGCCCTCGTCGTGCCGGATGCGGCCGACGAAGCTGGGGTCGGCTCCCGCCGCCTCGAGCGGGGTCGGGACGTCGGTGAGGACCACCCCGGGGGCGTCGCGCAGGAGTTCTTCCGCGCGCTCCGCCGTGATGTCCGAGGCGAACTCGGCGTTGATCGAGAGCGAGTGCCCCGTGAAGACCGGCACCCGGACGCACGTGCCGCTGACCAGCAGGTCGGGGCGCTCGAGGATCTTGCGGCTCTCGTTGCGCAGCTTCTTCTCTTCGTCGGTCTCGTTCGTGCCGTCGTCCACGATGCTGCCCGCGAGCGGGATGACGTCGAAGGCGATGGGACGGACGTACGTGACCGGTTCGGGCAGGTCGACCGCGCGACCGTCGTGCACGAGGCCGATGGTGTCGCCCTCGATCGCGGCACGGGTCTGCTGCAGCAGCTCGTCGGCGCCGACGAGTCCACTGCCCGACACCGCCTGGTAGGTGCTGACGATCAGGCGCTGCAGGGTGGCCTCGGTGTCGAGCACCTTCAGCACGGGCATGGCCGCCATGGTCGTGCAGTTGGGGTTGGCGACGATGCCCTTGACCGCCTCGCGGAGGGCGTGGGGGTTGACCTCGCTGACCACCAGGGGCACCTCGGGGTCCATGCGCCAGGCGCTCGAGTTGTCGATGACCAGTGCCCCGGCCGCGGCGAACCGCGGCGCGTGGGCCCGCGAGCCCGTCGCGCCCGCCGAGAAGAGGGCGATGTCGAGACCCGCGGGGTCGGCCGTCTCGACGTCCTCGACCACGATGTCGACACCGCGGAACGGCAGGGTCGTGCCCGCCGACCGGGCGGTGGCGAAGAAGCGGATCTCGGCGATCGGGAAGTCGCGCTCGTCGAGCAGCGTGCGCATGACCTTGCCGACCTGTCCGGTCGCGCCGATCACGCCGACGCGCAGTCCTTCGGCCATGGGTGCCTCCTGGGGTTCGGTGGTGCGGGGTTCGGTGGTGCGGGGTTCGGTGGTGCGGGTCCTGGCCCGGTGGGAGCCGGGTCGGGAGGCGCGGTGCGGTGGCCGCGCGCGCCTCCTCGGGTGGTGGGTCGCGTCAGCGGCCGGTGCCGCCGTGGACGACGGCGTCGACCTCGGCGTCGAGGCCGAAGGCCGTGTGGACGACCCGCAGGGCGTCGTTCAGGGTGTCGGCCCGCGTGACCACCGAGATGCGGATCTCGCTGGTCGAGATCATCTCGATGTTGATGCCGGCCTCGAAGAGGGCCGTGAACAGCCGCGCCGAGACGCCGGCGTTGGTGCGCATGCCCGCGCCGACGAGGGCCAGCTTGCCGATCTGGTCGTCGTACTGCAGGGACTCGAAGCCGATCTCGGCCCGGTCGGACTCGAGGGCCTGGAGCACGACGGCACCCTCGGACTTCGGCAGGGTGAACGAGATGTCGGTGCGGCTGGTCGACGCCGCCGACACGTTCTGCACGATCATGTCGATGTTGGCGCCGGTCTTGGCGACCGTGCGGAAGATCTGGGCGGCCTTGCCCGGGACGTCGGGGACGCCGACGACGGTGATCTTGCCCTCGCTGAGGTCGCCCGCGACCCCGCTGATGATGGGTTCTTCCACGTTCTCTCCCTCTTTCGGGTTGACGACGAGCGTGCCCTCGTTGTTGTTGAACGACGAGCGGACGTGCAGGGTGACCCCGTGACGCCGGGCGTACTCGACGGCACGGATGTAGAGCACCTTCGACCCGGCGGCGGCGAGCTCGAGCATCTCTTCGCTCGTGACGCGGTCGAGCTTGCGGGCCTTGGGCACGACGCGGGGGTCGGCCGTGAAGACGCCGTCGACGTCGGTGTAGATCTCGCACACGTCGGCGTCGAGCGCCGCGGCGAGGGCGACGGCGGTCGTGTCGGAGCCGCCGCGACCGAGGGTCGTGATGTCGCCCGTGGACCGGTTGAACCCCTGGAAGCCGGCGACGATCGCCACGTACCCGGCGTCGAGCGCGTCGCGCACCCGTCCGGGCGTGACGTCGACGATGCGGGCCTTGCCGTGCTGGGCGTCGGTGATCATGCCGGCCTGGCTGCCGGTGTACGAGCGGGCCTCGACGCCCAGGCTGCGGATCGCCATGGCGAGCAGGGCCATGCTGATGCGCTCACCCGCGGTGAGCAGCATGTCGAGCTCGCGGCCGCCGGGCAGCGGGCTGACCTCGTTGGCCAGGTCGAGCAGTTCGTCGGTGGTGTCGCCCATCGCGCTGACGGCCACGACGACGTCGTTGCCGGCCTTCCGCGTCTCGACGATGCGCTTGGCGACGCGCTTGATGCTCTCGGCATCGGCGACGGACGACCCGCCGAATTTCTGCACGATCAAGCTCACGGTGACTCCTGAGAAGGGGGACTGGGCGCGCCGGAGGACGGCTCACGCCTGCGTCCGGCGATTCTATTCGGTGTCGAGAGCGTGTGACGTACGTCGGTCGCGGGGCGTCATCGGCGCCTCTCCCCTACGGTGGACCGATGCCCGACACCACCGACCAGGCCCGCGGCGCCGCCAGCCGCCTCCAGGACAGCCGCGCCCTCACGACCGCCGCCCGCGTCGGCTTCGCCATGAACGGCCTGCTCCACGTCGTGATCGGCGTGATCGCCCTCGGCGTCGCGTTCGGAGGTGGAGGCGAGGCCGACCAGGGCGGTGCCCTCGGGCAGTTCGCGTCCCGCCCGGGCGGCGTCTTCCTCCTCTGGCTGATCGTCGTCGGGCTGTGGGGCCTCGGCCTCTTCCAGTTGCTGGAGGCCGCTCTCGTCCGCGGGACGCACAAGGACGCCTGGGCCGAGCGCGCGAAGGAGGGCGGCAAGGGCGTCGCCTACCTCGCCGTCGGGTTCACGGCCTTCACCTTCGCCCGGGGCTCGTCGTCGGACAGCTCGGGACAGACCCAGACGCTCAGCGCCCGGCTGCTCTCCGCACCCGGGGGCGTCGTGCTGCTCGTCGTCGTCGCGCTCGCCATCGTGGCGATCGGGGCCTACTTCGTCGTGAAGGGCGTGAAGCAGAAGTTCCGCGAGGACCTCACGCTGCCGGGCGGTGCGGCGGGACGGGGCACGGTCGCCCTCGGCGTCACGGGTTACGTGGCCAAGGGGATCGCCCTCGGCGTGGTGGGGGTGCTGTTCGCGGTCGCGGCCGTCACCTCGGACCCGAGCGAGGCCACGGGGCTCGACGGCGCGCTGAAGGCCCTCGCGGCCCTCCCGTTCGGCGTGGTGGTGCTGACGGCCGTCGCCCTGGGGCTCATGGCCTACGGTGCCTACTGCGCCGTCCGGGCACGGCGCGCCCGCCTCTGACGGGCAGGCGTGCGCCGGACGGGTTCAGGAGGCGCGGGTCGTCATTCGGAGACGAGCCGGCGGCCCTCGAAGGCGCGGCCGAGCGTGACCTCGTCGGCGTACTCGAGATCGCCGCCCACGGGCAGCCCCGAGGCCAGTCGCGTCACCCGGAGGCCGAAGGGCGCGAGCATCCGGGAGAGGTACGTCGCGGTCGCCTCGCCCTCGAGGTTGGGGTCGGTGGCGATGATGACCTCTTGCACGGTGTCGTCGGCGAGACGCTGCACCAACTGGCGGATGCGCAGATCGTCGGGACCGATGCCGTCGATGGGACTGATCGCCCCGCCGAGCACGTGGTACAGACCGCGGAACTCGCGGGTGCGCTCGATGGCCTGGACGTCCTTGGCCTCTTCGACGACGCAGATCGTGGCGGGCGAGCGACGCGGGTCACGGCAGATGTTGCACGTCTCTTGTTCGCTCACGTTGCCGCAGATCTCGCAGAAACGCACCTTGGTCTTGACGTCGACGAGCAGCTCGGCGAGGCGTGACGTGTCGAACGACTCGTTCTGCACGATGTGGAACGCGATGCGCTGCGCCGACTTGGGCCCGATGCCGGGGAGGCGACCGAATTCGTCGATCAACTCTTGGACGATGCCTTCGTACACGCGCTACTCGCTTCTCTGAGGCGTGACCCGGGGGGCGATCGTCTCTTCTTCGATGAACTGGGCCCCGAGGATCTCGCGCACGACGGCCTCGCCGTAGCGCGACCCGGTGGGGATGCCCCGGCGCGGGTCGCCGGTCGCCGCACGACGCTCGGCAACCGACGGACCCGCACCGGCGGAGGCGGTCGGTGTGCTGGTGGCCGCTGTGGAGGGCGACGGAGCGGCGGCGGTGCCGGTGCCGGTGCCGGCCGAGGGCGCGTCGACCTCGGGCGGAGGAGGCGCGGCGTCGACCGTCGGGACGCCGCCGGGCGGTTCTTCGGTGATGTGCTCGGGTTCGTCGGGCTCGGGGGGCGGGGTCTGCGGGATGGGGGCGACGTCCCACCCGGTGACGGGGGTCGAGCCGCCGGACCGCGCGGCGGCCTCGGACGCCGGAGCGCCGGATCGCCCGGCGGACGCGGGCGCCGTGGCACCGGACCGCGCGGCGGCCTCGGGCGCCGCAGCCGGCGCGGGGGCCCGGGACGGGCTCGGGGCCGGCGACGCGGAGGCCTCGGGCGTCGACGACGTCGCGGCGGGGGCCGTGGCCCGGCCCGTCTCGGACGGCGCCGACCCCGGAGACGCGGGCCCGGACGGCTGGCGTCCGGCCTCGGGCGCCGGTGTGGTCGACCGGCCGGTCTCTCGCGGCGCACCCGACGTGGCGGGAGGGGCGACGGCGTCGACGGGTGCACCCGTGGGGGTCGGGCCCGCGGGCCCGTCGCCCTCGACGCGGGCGATGTACTTCACCTTGACGCCGAGGACGTCGACGATCGCGCGTCGCAGGTACTCGCTGACGCCCTCGGCCGCGCCCTGCGGCCGCTTGAAGCTCTCGACGTCGTTGGCGCTGGGGAAGGCCAGCGTCAGCACGTCGTCGACGAAGTCGACGACGGTGGCCGTGACGACGACCATCCAGGCCGTGCGCCGCGCCTTCTGGACGACCTCGACGATCTCGGGCCAGCTGTCACGCAACTGCTGGAGCGTGACGGGAGCCGCGCCGCTCCCGGACGCCTGGCCGGTGTCGGGGGTCTGTGCCCACGCGGCCGAGTGCGGTGCGGACGGAGGCGCGGGTTCGGTCGGCGTCGCGGAGTCGGCCTGGTCGGCCCGGGTGGCAGAGGTCGACGGAGCGGCCGTCGCCCAGGACGCCGTCGCACTCTCGACGGCCGACGGGCCACCGGCCGCCTCGGTCGACGGCGTGGCCTCGACGGGCGAGGCGGACGGGGCCGACGCGGACGGGGCCGACGCGGACGGGGCCGACGCGGCGACGGGAGGCGTCGATCGACCCGCCGTCCGGACCTCGGCCGGCCGGGCAGCCGCCTGCGTCGACGGGGCAGCAGACGGACCGGGCACGGCGGACGGACCGGAGCCGGAGCCCTCGACCCCGACGCGTCGTTCGAGGCGCTCGACCCGGGCGAGGGCGCCCCGGCCGGTCTGGTCGCTCTCGGGGACGAGGACGCGCGCGATCATCAGTTCGAGGTGCAGCCGCGGCGAGGTGGCCCCGGTCATGTCGGTGAGAGCGCGGTTCACGACGTCGGCCGAGCGCGACAGCTCCGCGGCGCCGAAGGCGTGCGACTGGTGCACGAGACGGTCGAGCTCGTCAGCCGTGACGCCCCGCAACACGGCCGAGGCACCCTCGACGGTCGCTCCGACGACGATGAGGTCGCGCAGGCGTTCGAGCAGGTCTTCGACGAACCGCCGAGGGTCTTGCCCGGTCTGGACGACGCGGTCGACCGCAGCGAACGCCGCGGCGCCGTCACGGGCGCCCAGCGCCTCGACGACGTCGTCGAGCAGCGATGCATGGGTGTACCCGAGCAGCGCGACGGCGCGCTCGTACTGGATGGCGCCGTCCTCACTGCCGGCCATCAGCTGGTCGAGGAGCGAAAGGGTGTCGCGCACCGACCCGCCGCCGGCACGGACCACGAGCGGGAGCACGCCCGGGGCGGCCTCGACCGACTCGCTCTCGCAGAGTTCGTGGACGTACTCGAGCATCTGGGCCGGGGGCACGAGGCGGAACGGATAGTGGTGGGTGCGCGACCGGATGGTGCCGATCACCTTGTCGGGCTCGGTGGTCGCGAAGATGAACTTGACGTGCTCGGGCGGTTCTTCGACGACCTTCAGCAGGGCGTTGAAGCCCTGCGGGGTGACCATGTGGGCCTCGTCGAGGATGAAGATCTTGAAGCGGTCGCGAGCCGGGGCGAACACGGCCCGGTCACGGATGTCGCGGGCGTCGTCGACGCCGTTGTGGCTGGCCGCGTCGATCTCGATGACGTCGAGCGAGCCGCCGCCGTCGCGTGAGAGCTCGACGCACGACGCACAGACGCCGCACGGGGTGTCGGTCGGGCCCTGGGCACAGTTGAGGCAGCGGGCCAGGATGCGCGCGGACGTCGTCTTGCCGCAACCGCGCGGCCCGCTGAAGAGGTAGGCGTGGTTGACGCGGTTGGTGCGGAGTGCCGTGCGGAGCGGATCGGTCACCTGCGTCTGCCCGATGAGCTCGGCGAAGTTCTCTGGCCGGTAACGGCGATACAGGGCGGTGACCACAGAGCAAGAGTAGTCGGGGCTACCGACAACGGTCGACGGCGGGAGTCGCCGTCGAGGGCCCCTCGCGGCGCCCCGGGCGCACGAGAGGGCCCGTCGTGTCGACGGGCCCTCGGGTGCGGCTCCCGGCCGGGGTGGACTACTCGGCGGACCCCCTCGCGCGACGGCGGACCCTGGTCGCCGACACGAGGCCGAGGCCGATCAGCAAGGCGAAGGCCGCGAGCGAGAACCAGCCGAGGGCGTCCGACCCCGTGTACGCCAGGCCCGAGACGGAGCCGGTCGGGACCGCTCCCTCACCGGTGCCGGTGCCGTTACCGGTGCCGGTGCCGGTGCCGGTGCCGCCACCCGATCCGGGCAGACCCGGGAAGCCGGGGGTGCCAGGGGTACCCGGGGTCCCGGGCGTCCCGGGAGTTCCCGGGTCGCCCGGTGTGCCCGGGGTCCCGCTGGCCGCCGCGACGGTGAACCCGGTGGTGACCGGGGCCGACGTGGCGCCCGCGATCGTCTCGGTCGCGGCGACCACGTGGGGTCCGACGGCGACGCCCGCGAGGACGACCGTCCAGCTCCCCGTCCCGGGGTCGGCCTGGACGACCTGCGCGGTGCCGTCGTCGAGCTGCACCGTCACCGTGGCACCGGGTTCCGCCGTCCCGACGACCGTCACGGGCGTCGTGCCGCCGGTTCCGGCCTGCAGGACCGAGCCGGCCACCGGGCTGGTGATCACCACGGGGTCGACCGAGGCGATCAGGAGGTCCTGGCTCACCGTGGTCGTGCCCGCGTCCGCGGTCTGCGTCGCCGTGACGACGTAGGCGCCGACCGCGACGTCCGTGAAGTCGACCGCCCAGGTGCCGTCGGCCCCGACCGTCGCCGACTGCGTCGGTCCGCCGCCGAGATCCACCGTGACGAGCGCGCCGGGTGTGCCGGTGCCCGTCACCGCGACGTCCTCGAGGCCGTTCCCGTCGACGTCGGCGATCAACGCGCCGGGTGCCGGCGAGGTGATGACGACGGCGTCGGTGCTAGCGGCCGCCGTGACCGTGAACACGACGGTCTCGGGGGCCGACACCGCGCCTCCCACGGTCTGGGTCACGGACAGGGTGTGCTGCCCCTGTTCGACCCCCACCAGGGTGGTGGACCAGGCGCCGTCGGCGTCCACGTCGACCACGACCGGGAGGCCGCCGTCGATGCTGACGGCCACCGAGGCGTTCGGCTGGGCCGAACCGCCGACCAGGACGTCCGCCGTCCCCGCCGTGCCCGCCGGCAGGATCGAGCCCTGTTCGGGCGAGGTGACCACGAGCGGCGCGACCTCGGCCGCGGGGGCGAGGGTGACGTCGACCGACGCGCTGCCGGTGACGACGCCGCCGACCGTCTGTTCGACGATCACGGTGCGGGTGCCGACCGGGACCGCTGGCAGGGTCACCGACCAGGTGCCCCCGTCGGTGACGGTGGCCGTCTGCGTGATGCCGCCGACGGAGACGGTGACGGTCGCTCCGGGCTCGCCCGTTCCGGTGACCGGCAGGTCGACGAAGCCGTCACCGTCGGTGTCGACGACGAGCTGTCCGTCGGCCGGCGAGGTGATGGTGGGCGCGGCGGCGGGGTCGGCCGGGACGGGCACGACGACCACCGAGACCTCGACGGGAGCGCTCGTGGCGCCTCCGATGGTCTGCACGGCCGAGACCGTGTGCGTCCCGGTGCCGAGCACGACCGGCACCTGCCACGAGCCCGAGGCGTCGACCGTCGTGGTGACGGGGTCTCCCCCGTCGACCGTGACGGCGACGGGTGCGCCCGGCTGCCCCTGGCCACGGACGACGACCGGCGCGGTGCCGGCGTCGCCCGCCTGGTACTGCTGGCCGTCGGTCGGTGCCGTGATCGTGAGCGTCGCGGCGGCCTCGACCACGACCGTGGTCGTGACCGGAGCCGACTCGACCCCGCCGACGGTCTGCGTCGCGGACACCACGTGCTCGCCCACGCCGACCCCCGCGAAGGTGGTCGACCAGTCGCCGTCGTCGTCCACGTCGACCGTGACGGCCGTGCCGTCGTCGAGCGTCACCGCGACGGTCGCGCCGGCCTGGGCCGAACCGGACACCGGCAGGTCCACCGTCGAGGCGGCGGACGGCACGAGGAGGCGCGTGCCCGTCGCCGGGTCGGTGATCCGGATCGGGTCTGCCGCGACCACCGCGAACGGCTGGGTCACGGGGACCGTCGTGACGGTGCCGTACTGCTGCACCACCGAGATCGGTCCGGCACCCACCGGCACCGCGTCGAAGGTCGTGGTCCACGCCCCCGTCGTCGGGTCGGCCGTGACGGCCTGGGTCAGGTCGCCACCGAGCGAGACCGTGACGGTCGCGCCGGGCTGGCCGGTGCCCGACACCGTGACCGGCGTCGTCCGGCCGTCGAGGACGACGACCGTGGCACCCGGGGCGGGCTCGGTGATGGTGACCGGGGTGCCGACCACCACGTCGAGCTGCTGGGTGGCGGGAGTCGTCGAACCGGCCGGCACCGTCTGCGTCACGACGACCGGGTACGAGCCGACGGGCACGTCGCCCACCGTGACGGTCCAGGTGCCCTCGGGGGTCACCGTCGTCGTCTCGGAGAGGTCGTCGCCCACCGCGACCACGACCGTGGCGCCGGGCTGACCCGTGCCGGTGACCGTGACGTCGGTGGTGTCGTCGGCGTCACGGACGACGATCGACGACCCGGCGGGCGGCGAGGTGATCGTCACCGGGGCGGCCACGACGACCGACACGTCCCGCGTGATCGGGGTCGACACGGCGCCGTCGACGGTCTGGGTGACCGAGGCGGTGCGGTCGCCGACCGGGACGCCGTCGACCGTGACGCTCCAGGCGCCGGTCGTCGGGTCGGCCACGACGGTCCCGACCAGGCCGTCACCGAGGTCGACCGTGACGGTCGCTCCGGGCTGGGCCGTGCCGGACGCGACCACCGGGGCGGTGTCGCCCGCGGCGAGCACGACGACCGTCGTGCCGTCGGTGGGCCGGTCGACGACGAGACCCGCTGCCGCCGCGACCGTGAACGGTTGCGTCGCCGCGGCCGAGGTCGCGCCTCGGATCGTCTGCGTGGCGGTCAGGGTGTAGTCGCCGACGGGGACTCCGTCGACGGTCGTCTGCCAGTCACCCTCGGGCCCGACGGTGGCGCCGGCCGTGAGGCCCGTGCCGAGCGAGACGGCGATGGTGGCGCCGGGCTCACCGGTGCCCGAGACGACGACCGACGTGGTGCCGGGCGGGTCGAGCAAGGAGACCGTCGCACCGGGGGCGGGTGTGACGATCGCGGGCGCGGCGGGGGCCACGACGATCGACACGTCTCGCGTGACCGGGGTCGACGTCGAGCCGTCGACGGTCTGCGTGACCGCGATGGTGCGGTCGCCGACCGGGACGCCCGGCACGGCGACGCTCCACGCGCCGGTCGTGCCGTCGGCCGTGACCGTGCCGGTCAGGTCGTCGCCGAGGTCGACGGCGATCGAGGCGCCCGGCTCGGCCGTGCCCGACACGACCAGGTCGGTCGTCGCGTCCGGCGTCGCCACCGCCACGACGGTCCCGACGGCCGGGGCCTCGATGACGACCGCGGCGGCGGAGACCACCGAGAGGGGTTGGGTGACGGCGGGCGACACCGAGGTGCCGAGCGCCTGGGTGGCGGAGAGCGTGCGCTCGCCGACCGTGACGCCGGCCACGACGACGCTCCAGGCGCCGGTGGTCGGGTCGGCGATCGTCGAGGCCACGAGGTCGTCGCCGAGGTCGACGCGGACGGTCGCCCCGGGTGCGGCCGTGCCGCTGACCGTGACGGCCGTCGAGGCGGTCGCGTCGGCGACGGTCACGACGTCACCGGGCTCGGGCTGCAGGACCTCCAATCCCGGTCCGACCACGATCCGGAACCCGGCCGCGACGGGGGTCGAGGTCGTGCCGGCCACGGTCTGCGACGCCGTCACCTGATAGACGGCGGTCGGCAGGTCGGCGAAGAGGACGGACCAGTCGCCGGACGTCGGGTCGGCGGTCGTGGTGACGGCCGCTCCCCCGTTCAGTCGGACCGAGACCGGGGCGCCCGGGGACGCCGTGCCCGAGACGGGGACGTCCACGGTGCCGGCCGGGTCGAGCACCGTGAACACGGTGTCGTCCGGGGCGACGATGACGACCGGGGCGGCTGCGCGGATCTCGAACGAGCTCTCCTGCGCCGGCGAGGTGGTGCCGCCGATGCTCTGCGTCACCGTCAGCTCGGCCACGCCCACGGGCACGCCCGGGACGTCCACGGACCACCGGCCCGTGGCCGCGTCGGCCGTCGTCGTGGCGGCGAGGTCGGCGCCCGTCGCGGGATCGAGGACCACGTCGACCGTGGCTCCCGCCGCGGCGGTGCCGGAGACGGTCACCGTGGTCACGACCTCGGGCCCGGCCACGTCGACGACGGAACCGTCGGCGGGGGTCAGGACGACGAGGGGGTCGCCGGCGAGGATGCGGACCACCCGGGTCTCGGGAGCCGAGACCGAGGTGCCCACCGTCTGGGTGGCGGTGACGGTCCGCGTGCCCACGGGCACCCCGGCGAAGGACACCGTCCAGGCACCCGTCGTGGTGCCGGCCGTGACCGTGTCGGTGAAGCCGTCGCCGAGGTCGACGCGGACGACCGCGCCCGGCTCGGCCTGACCCGACACGACGAGCGTCGTGGTCGAGGACGGGTCGGCGAGGACGATCGGGACGCCGTCGGCCGGGGCGACGATAGTCAGCGGGGCGGCCGGGTCGATCGTCACGACGCGCGTGTCGGCCTGCTGGACGGTGTCCCGCACCGCCTGTGAGGCCCCGAGGACGCGCTCTCCGACGCCGACGCCGACGAGCGTGACCGCCCAGGCCCCGGTGACGGGGTCGGCGAGGGTGCTGCCGACCTCGGCGCCGTCGAGGGTCACGGTGATCCGTGCGCCCGGCTGGGCGGTGCCGGCGACCGGGACGTCCTGCGTGGCCGCGGGCGAGGCGACGACGTAGCGGATGTCGGCGGCGGGCGTCGTGATGACCACGTCGGCCCCGGAGACGATCTCGAAGGCCCGGGTGACGGGCTCGGTGGTCGTCGTGCCACCGACCGTCTGGGTCGCTGAGGCGACCTGGTCACCCACGGGGACGCCCGGGACCGTGACGGACCAGAGCCCGTCGGGCCCGGCGGTCGTCGAGACGACCACGCCGGCCAGGGTGACCTCGACGGACGCACCGGGGTAGGCCGTCCCGGTCACGACGACGGCGGTGGTGCTGTCGGCGCCGGCGACCGTGACGACGTCGCCGTCACCGGGTGCGGTGATGGAGAGGTCGGCCTCGGCCGAGACCACCGAGAAGTCCGTCGGCTCGGCCTCGAGGAGGTCGGGGCCCTGCTGCTGGCTCGCGCCCACGACGTGGTCGCCGACGGCGACCCCGGTCAGGACGAGGGACCAGGCACCCTGCGCGTCGGTGGCGACCGGGGCCTGGTCGACGCCGTCCACCGTGACGGTGACGGGCAGACCGGCCACGCCGGTGCCCGCGATGGTGACCGGTGCGGTCCCCTGGTCGTCGGCGACGACCAGACGGGTGCCGGGGACGGGCGCCGTGATGACGACGTCGCCGCCGACGCCGACCAGGACGTCCCGCGTGTCGGCGTCCGAGGTGGAGCCGTTGATGCTCTGGGTCACCGAGACCGTGTGCGGACCGACCGGGACGCCGTCGACCGTGACGGACCACTGGCCCGAGACCGGGACGACCACCTGGCCGACGAGGCCCTCGCCGAGGTCGACCTCGACGGTCGCCCCGACCTGGCCCGTGCCCGAGACGACGACGGGCGTCGTGTCCTGCGGTCCCGGGACGAAGTACTCGGCGCCGTCGAGCGGTGCCGTGACGGCCAGGGGCGTGCCCTGCGCGATCGTCAGCGGCTGGGTGACCGGCGCGGACGTGGTCCCGCCGAGGGTCTGCGTCGCACCGAGCGTGCGGACACCGGCGGGGACGTCGGGGATGACGGCGGTCCAGGCGCCCGTGGCGGGGTCGACCGTGGCCGGCACCTCGAAGCCGGCGCCGAGGCCGACCGTGACGGTCGCCCCCGGGTCGGCCGTGCCGGTGACGGTCACGTCGGCCGTGGTGCCGCCGACGATCGGGATCGTGGCCCCGGGGGCCGGCGTCGAGATGGCGACCGGGGTCCCGGCGACGATCGTCACGACGCGCGTCTGCGCAGGCGACACGGTGCCGCCGACGGTCTGCGTCGCCGAGATCGTGCGCTGACCGACGGGCACGCCGGCGACGTCCACCGACCAGGCGCCGGTCGTGGCGTCCGCCGTGACCCGGCCGGTCAGGCCGTCACCGAGGTCGACGCGGACGTCGGCGCCGACCTGGGCGGTGCCCGAGACGGTCAGCGTGGACGAGGAGGCGCTGTCGGCGACGCGCACCGTGGTGCCCTCCGCCGGGGCGAGGATGTCGAGCGGCGCACCGGCGGCGACCGTCAGCGGCTGCGTGACCGGCACCGAGACGACGCCCGCGACCGTCTGCGTGACGCTGATCGTCCGGGGCCCGACGGGCACGGACGACACGGTGGCCGACCAGGCGCCCGTGGCGTCGGCCGTGGTCGTGGCCACGTAGCCGTCGCCCAGGTCCACGCGGACGGGGGCGTTCGGCTCGGCGGCTCCCGTCACCGTGACCGGGGTGGTCGAGGTGGCGTCGGCGACCGTGAGGGTCGCACCGGGCGCCGGCGTCGAGATCGTCACGCCGGTCGCGGCCACGAGGGTGAAGTCGGTGGTCTGCGGGGCGGACACCGCGCCTCCCACCGTCTGCGTCGCGGTGGCCGTGTAGGTGGCGACCGGCAGGGCCGGGAAGGTCACGGACCAGGTGCCGTTGGGGGCGACCGTCGTGGTGAGGTCGCGGCCGCCGCCGAGGGTGACGGCGACCGGGGCCCCGGCCTGTCCGGCACCCGAGACGGTGACGTCACGGGTGGAGTCGGCTCCGGGCAGACGGTACTGCGTGCCGGAGGTCGGGCTCGTGATGGTCAGGCCCGTGCCGGCGACGACGCTGAAGGCGCGCGTCACGGCGGCGGAGACGTCTCCACCGAGGGCTTGGGTCACCGACGCGGTGTAGCCGCCGACGGGCACGCCCGGGACGGTCGTCGACCAGGTGCCGTCCGCGGCGACGAGGGCCGTGGCCGTGCGGCCGCCGCCCAGGTCGACGGCGACGGTGGCCGTGGGGGTCGCGGTGCCCGAGACGATCACGGGGGTCGTGGAGTCGGCGTCGAGGACCGTGAAGACGCGTCCGGCGGTGGGCGTGGTGACGACGAGCGGCTGCTGCGCGACGACGGTGAAGTCCCGCGTGACGGGGCCGGTGGTCGCGGTGCCGAGGGCCTGGGTCACGGAGGCGCTGTAGGCCCCTGCGGGCACGTTCGCGACGGTCACGCTCCAGCTGCCGTCCGCGGCGACCGTGCCGGTGCCCGTGAGACCGGCACCGAGGTCAACCGTGACGGTGGCGCCGGGCTCGCCGGCACCGGTCAGCACGACGTTGCGCGTGGCGCCCGGGGAGGCCGGGACGACGAACACCTGCCCGGCGGTGGGCGTGGCGATGCTGAGGGGGGCGAGGGCCGCGGCGCGGACGGTGGAGGTCGCGAGGTCGACCCGGGACGCGTTCACCAGCGGGAGTACCGAGAGGCTGACCGCGTGGACGGAGCTCGAGCCGGCGTCGGTGCCTCGGCCGTCACGGAAGCCCGCGCCGTCCTGGGCGTTGATGGTGACGCGGACGAGCTGGTTGAGCAGCGTCGTGAGAGGCGCGAGGGTCGTGACGACCGCGGCGGTCGTGGTGCGCAGGCTGGTCGTCGTGGCGGCGAGCGCCGTGCCGTCCACCAGGGGCGAGTAGAGGCCGCCCACGCTGCCGAGCAGCGTGCCGACGACGGGGAGGAGGGCCCCCCGGAGGACCGTGGCGCCGAGAGCACCGACGAGACCCGACCCGGTGACGGTCGTGGCGGCCGGCTGGACGGTACCGTCGAGCAGCGCGCCGAGGGTGGTCACGGTGCGGGTGCTCAACGTCTCGTTCACGCCGACGACGGCCAACTGGATGCGCAGTGCGACGGCGAGGTCGACGGTCACCTGGGTCGCGCGGATCGCGTCGTCCACGGCGGCCACGAGGTTGGTGGGCAGCTGGTTCTGCAGGATGTCGGTGATGCCGGCGGTGATCGCGGTGATGGTCGCGGGACGCAAGAGGTCGGTGTTCGCGGGCAGACCGTTCAGGGCGTCGAGGTCGATGACCACCTGGCCCGTGCTGGGGATGATGGTCACGGGCCCGCTGGTCAGGGGACGGGCGAGTTCCGCCGAGATCGTCGAGTCGAGGTCGACGGTCGCCTGCACGTTCACCGTTGGCTGGCCGAGCGTGACGGCGCCACCGAGGGGCAGGCCGTTCACGGCCGTGGTGAGCGGGCCGGTGATCGAGTTCGCGAGGCCGCTGACGGCGGTGCTGCCGGCGACCCCGTTGACCGCGGTCCCCAGGCCGCCGACCGTGGAGCGGAGGGACGAGGTCACGCCCTGGACGGCGGGGCTGGTCAGGGTGAACTCCGCACCGGCGACCTGGTAGGCCGTCGTGGGCGTGGTGGCGGTGGCGCCCCGCTGCTGGGTGATCTGCGACGAGAGCGCGCCGAGCTGCAGGGTCACGTCGCTGAGGACGCCCTGCGTGGCCGGCACCTGCGCGAGCAGCGGCTGGAGGCGGAGGGTGGTCTGCTGGGCAGGGCTGCCGTCGCCGACGGCGATCGAGCCGTCCTGGGCGATGAGACCGGCCGAGGCGGTGGCGCCGGTCGCGGTGGCGTTCGCGTACTGACCGTCGACGCCGAGGGTGAGCAGCCCGTTGCCCCCGAGGAGGCGGATGCCGTTGCCCAGACCGACCGTGAGCGCGTTGACGGCGGTGAGGTTCAGCGGGTTGCGCGACGTCGGCGGGTTCTGCGTGGTGCCGAAGGCCGAGTAGGCACCGCCGAGTGCGGCGACCTGGTCGAGCGCGACGATGCCCGTTCCGCCGACGAGCGACGCCTCGGCCTCGCTGCGGTCGGTCGTGGCCGCCTGCGCGGGGACGACGACGACGAGCGCGCCGACGACCGCCGCGACGACGGCGGCCGCCGTCGCCTTCAGTGCGCGGGACGCGTGGGAGCGCCGGGGACGCTCGATCGTCTGGCTTCGCATGGGTGTGCCTCTTCCTGACGGGACGAGCCCGCCGCCTGATCCGAAGAACTCCCGCTGGTGAGGCGGGAGGTGCTGCTGTTCTGTTGTGTCGTTGCCGCGTCGCCGCCCGGGGACGACGGCGAGGCGAACGGGACTACCGCGCGGTGCGCGGGCTCGTTCGCCTGGTGCGGGTGCTGCTGACGTGCCGTGGTGAGGGGCTCATCGGTCCTGATCCTGATCGTGTGGTGCGGGTGCGACGGCGCCGTCGCGCGTGGTCGCACCGTGGTGAGGGGTGCGGCCGGAGCGGTGGTTGATCGCTCCCGACGAGCTGGTTCGGTCTCGTCGTGATGCCGAGCTTAGGGGGCATCGCGCGGATCGCGCACCCCACGAAGGGGGGCCACGGGGCCTTCGGCCCCCAAAAGAGAAATGACCCCTCACGCACCCGTCAGAGCCCGGTTACCCTTGCTGCATTTCTGCCCTGGGGGAATTGGCCTGGATGACGCCACGTGAGGAGCCTCGACGAGTTTAGCGGCAACTGAGTGGTCGCCGCGACCCGGGGTGTTGCCTGGGGGCATGAGAATCGTCATCGCCGGAGGACACGGCAAGATCGCCCAGCTCCTCGAACGCCGACTCGCCGACGCCGGGCACGACCCCGTCGGCATCGTCCGCAACCCCGACCACACCGCCGACCTCGAGGCCGCGGGGGCCCGTGCCCTCGTCCTCGACCTCGAACGGACCGACGTCGACACGCTCGCCGGCCACCTCGACGGGGCCGACGCCGTCGTGTTCGCCGCGGGCGGCGGCGGCGGCAGCGGCGCCGAGCGCAAGCTGACCATCGACCGCGACGGGGCCGTCCTCCTGGCCGACGCCGCCGAGAAGGCGGGCGTCACGCGCTACGTCATGGTCTCGGCCATCGGTACGGACGACTTCGACCCGGCGCGCGCCGAGCTGCCCGCCGCGAACGACGACGACGTGTACCAGGTGTACATGCGTGCGAAGAGCGAGGCCGACGCCGACCTCCGCCGTCGCGAGGGCCTGGACTGGACGATCGTCCGTCCCGGTGGCCTGACCGACGACGCCGGCACCGGCCAGGTCACGGTCGGCACGACCGTCGAGCGCGGCAGCATCCCCCGCGCGGACGTGGCCGAGATCATCGCCACCGCGCTGATCGAGGGCACCGCCGTCAAGACGCAGTTCGAGGCCGTCTCGGGCGACGTCACCGTCTCGGACGCGCTGGCGACCATCAAGTACTGACCCGCGCCTCCTGGTCGTCCCCCGACCACGGAGTGACGGACGAGAGCCCCGGAGGCGCGACCTGCGTACCGGGGCTCTCCCCCGTCTGAGGGTCGGTCGGCTCGTGCACCCGCAGACGCCTCAGCTGAGGGCGGCGGCCTGTCGGGCGATCTCGAGTTCTTCGTTCGTGGGGACGACGAGGACGGACACCCTCGACCCCTCGGGCGAGATGTACCGCGCCTCGCGGGACGCGAGTTCGTTGCGGTCGTCGTCGACGTGGATGCCGAAGAACTCCAGGCCCATGAGCGTCCGGCGACGCAGCAGGGCGTTGTTCTCGCCGACCCCTGCCGTGAAGACGACGGCGTCGAGTCCCCCGAGCTGGGCGACGTAGGCACCGATGTAGTGCCGCAGGCGGTGCCGGTAGACGGCGAGCGCCGCCTCGGACACGGCGTCGCCCCGGGACGCGCTGTCCTGCACGTCGCGCATGTCGCCGCTGCCGGTGAGGCCGAGCAGCCCGCTGCCCTTGTTGAGCAACGTCTCGAGCTCGGCGAAGTCGAGTCCCGCCTCACGGTGGAGGTGGAACACGGCGGCGGGATCGATGTCGCCCGAGCGCGTGCCCATGACGAGCCCCTCGAGGGGCGTCATGCCCATGCTCGTGTCGATGGACCGTCCGCCGTCGATCGCGGCGGCCGACGCGCCGTTGCCGAGGTGCAGCACGATGGTCTTCAGCTCGGCCAGGGGGCGACCGAGGAACTCGGCGGTCTTCTCGCTCACGTACTTGTGCGACGTGCCGTGGAAGCCGAAGCGACGAACGTGGTGCTTCTTCGCCAGCTCGGCGTCGATCGCGTAGGTGTAGGCGGCGGGGGCGAGCGTCTGGTGGAACGCCGTGTCGAAGACCGCGACGTGGGGGACGTCGGGGAAGGCCTCCCGGGCCGCGCGGATGCCCTGCAGGTTGGCCGGGTTGTGCAGCGGGGCGAGGGCCGACAGGCGGTCGATCGCCTTCTCGACGTCGGGCGTGACGACCGTCGCGCGGTCGAACTCTTCTCCGCCGTGGACGACGCGGTGGCCCACCGCGACCGGCGGGTACTCGGCGAAGGACGGGCCGTGCGCCTCGAAGGCGGTCAGCATCGCGGCGAAGCCGGCGGCGTGGTCGGCGATCGGCTGGGTGTCGTTGCGGGTCTCGTCGCCCGTGACCTCGTTGCGGTGACGGGTCGACCCGACGTCCTCGCCGATGCGCTCGACGAGACCGCTCGCGAGCGTGCGCTCGCCCTCGAGCTCGATCAGCTGGTACTTGAACGACGACGAGCCGGAGTTGACGACGAGGACGGTGCTCACGAGGAGGCTCCTTCGGTGCTGGTGACGGTGCCGGCGGCGGCCTGCGTGCCGGCCTGGATGGCCGTGATGGCGACGGTGTTGACGATGTCTCCGACGAGGGCCCCGCGGGACAGGTCGTTGATCGGCTTGCGGAGGCCCTGCAGGATGGGGCCGATCGCGACCGCACCCGCACTGCGCTGCACGGCCTTGTAGGTGTTGTTGCCCGTGTTGAGGTCGGGGAAGATGAACACCGTCGCCCGACCGGCGACCTCGGACTCCGGCATCTTGGCGGCGGCCACCGTCGGGTCGGCCGCGGCGTCGTACTGGATCGGCCCCTCGACGAGCAGGTCGGGTCGGCGTTCGCGGACGAGTGCCGTGGCGGCGCGGACCTTCTCGACGTCCGCACCCGAGCCGCTGTCGCCCGTGCTGTAGCTCAACATGGCGACGCGGGGTTCGATGCCGAACTGCTGTGCGGTCTGCGCCGACGAGATCGCGATGTCGGCGAGTTGCTCGGCGGTCGGGTCGGGGATGACGGCGCAGTCGCCGTAGACCAGCACCCGGTCGGCGAGCGCCATGAGGAACACGCTCGACACGACTCCGACGTCGGGCAGCGTCTTGATGACCTCGAAGGCGGGCCGGATGGTGTGCGCCGTGGTGTGCTTGGCGCCCGACACCATGCCGTCGGCGAGGCCGAGCTTCACCATCATCGTGCCGAAGTACGAGACGTCGGTCACGGTGTCCATCGCCTGCGAGACCGCGATGCCCTTGTGGGCCCGCAGCTTGGCGTACTCGGTCGCGAAGAGCACCTGCAGGCTGGGGTCGAACGGGTCGAGCACGCGGGCGGTGGCGAGGTCGAGACCGAGCTCGGCGCCCCGGGCGCGGATGGCCGTCTCGTCACCGAGCAGCGTGATGGCGGCGACGCCGCGCTGCAACAGGGTGGACGCGGCCCGCAGCACCCGGTCGTCGTCGCCCTCGGGCATGACGATGTGCTTCTGGGCCCCTCGCGCCCGCTCGAGCAGCTGGTACTCGAACATCAGGGGCGTCACCACCCCGGACGGGCTGACCTGCAGGAGGCGCAACAGCTCGGCCCCGTCGACGTGCGTCTCGAAGAGGGCGAGGGCGAGGTCGTACTTGCGGGGAGAGTCGGCGGCGAGGCGCCCGCGGGTCTGGGTGATGGCGAGGGCCGTGTCGTAGGTGCCCGTGCTCGTGGTCGCGATCGGCAGCGGGCTGTCGAGCCCTTCGAGCAGGCGCTCGACCTGCGGGGCGAGGGCGAACCCGCCGTTGAGCACGATGCCGGCGAGCGACGGGAAGGTCTCGGAGGCGTGGGCGAGCACCGTCGCGACGAGCACGTCGGAGCGGTCGCCCGGCACCACGACGACGGCACCCTCGGTGAGTCGCGGCAGCACGTTCTCCATCGACATGGCCGCCACGACGACGCCGAGCGCCTCTCGGTCGAGCAGGGCGTCGTCGCCGCGCAGCAGGGTCGCACCGGTGGCCTGCAGCACGGCGCGCATCGTCGGGGCGACGAGGACGCGGTCCTCCGGCAGCGTCCAGATCGGGACCCGCCCGGTGGGTGACGCCTCGAGGGCGTGGCCGATGCCGTCGACGACCTCGTCGAGGTGGTCGGGGTCGACCCGGTTGGCGACGACGGCCAGCAGGCTCGCGTGCTCGGAACGCAGCTCGGCGGTGGTCAGTTCGGCGACTTGGCGCATGTCGGCGCCCGAGCGCCGCGTCTGGCCGTCGGCGCTGCGGCCGCCGAGAACGAGCAGCACGGGCGCGCCGAGGTTGGCCGCGATGCGGGCGTTGTACGACAGCTCGGTGGGGCTGCCGACGTCGGTGTAGTCGGAACCGATCACCACGACCGCGTCGCACTGCCGCTCGACGGCGGCGAAGCGGCTCACGATGGTGGCGAGCGCGGCATCGGGATCGGCGTGCACCGCGTCGTAGCTGACGCCGACGCACTCGTCGTAGGCCAGGTCGACGCTGTCGTGCGACAGCAGGAGTTCGAGCACGTAGTCGCGCTCGTCGGTCGAGCGGGCGACGGGTCGGAACACCCCCACCCGGCCCACCTCGTGGCTGAGCGTGTCGAGCACGCCCAGGGCGATCGTGGACTTGCCAGTGTGGCCTTCGGCAGAGGTGATGTAGATGCGTGTCGACACGCTCGCCAGCCTACGGGCGGCAGCCTTCGAGCCGCCGGGGAAGCGTGCTGGCGGAGGCCGCGAGACACCTCCTAGGCTCGTCGGCATGCAGATCCGCACCGCGACCGAGACCGACCTGCCCGGCGTCCTCGAGATCCACGCCGACGCCGTGGCGCACTCCCGGGCCATCTGGACCGACGTCACGCCGACCCTCGAGGGTCGGCGCGAGTGGCTGACCAGCCATCAGGAGGCGCGGCGCAGCGCGATCGTCGCGGTGGACGGCGACGAGGTGCTCGGCTACGGCAGCTACGGGCCGTTCCATGCCAAGGACGGCTACCGGCACACCTGCGAGAACTCGGTCTACGTGCGTCCGGGGCAACAGGGCAAGGGACTCGGACGAGCGCTGATGGCCGAACTCGTCGAGCGGGCCACGCGGGACGAGCTGCACGTCATGGTGGCCCTGATCGAGGCGGGCAACGAGGCGTCGGTGCGGCTGCACGCGTCGCTCGGCTTCGAGGACGCCGGCGTGCTGCGCGAGGTCGGCACGAAGTTCGGCGAGTGGCTAGACCTGCGGTACATGATCCGCCGACTGGCCTGACCCGGGCGCGACGGGACCGACGAGGCACCGGGACGACGACGGGCGCCGCCTCCGGGGAGACGACGCCCGTCGTGGGTGGAGCGGTGGGGTCAGCGTCCGGTCGAGCCGTCCTGTCCGGTGTCGCCGGGCGTGTCGAGCCGACCGTCGATGGCCGGGTCGGGCGACACGACGTCGACCTGGAGCGGAGGCTCGGCGACGACGGCCGAGGCGGACGTCGCCCGGCTCGCCGGGGAACCGTCACGGCCACCCCGGACCCGGCGTCTGACCGCCTCCCAGGGGCGGGCGAGTCGTGTGCCACCGGCCTGGGTCGGGGCGTCGACCTCGAGCCCGTAGTACGCGCCGACGTGCTCCAGGAGGACGTCGCGCTCGGCCTTGTCGTACGCACGACGTTCGCGGGTGAAGGCGATGATCGTCGACCAACACGTCAACAGCAGCACGATGCTGAACGGCAGCGCCGTCGTGATCGCCGCGGTCTTCAGGGCGTCCAGACCGCCGGTCAGGAGGAGCGCGACGGCGAGCAGGGCGGCCACCAGGGCGAAGAACACCCGGAGCCAGTTCTTCGGCTCGATGTCGCCGCCCGACGCGATCATCGCCATGACGAGCGATCCGGAGTCGGACGAGGTGACGAAGAACACGCCGATGAGCAGGATCGCGCCGAAGGTCAGGACGGTCCCGGCGGGCAGGCCGCCGAGCAGGGCGAAGAGCGACCCCTCGACGTCGACCGAGCCGTCGGCTCCGACGAGGCCACCCGAGCCGTCGGTCTGCTGGTGGATGGCCGCACCACCGAGGACGGCGAACCACAGGAAGGTGAGGGCGGTCGGGACGAGCAGCACGCCGAAGACGAACTGGCGGACCGTGCGGCCCTTCGAGATGCGGGCGATGAAGATGCCGACGAAGGGCGCCCACGACATCCACCACCCCCAGTAGAACGTGGTCCAGGCGCCCTGCCACTCCTCGCCGGCGGCGCCCTGCTGGGCGGTGACGTTGAAGGACAGCCCGACGATGTTCTGCAGGTAGGCGCCGATGGACTGCACGAAGTCGCGCAACAGGAACTGCGTGGGTCCGACGATCAGGATGAACAGCAGCAGGGCGGCCGCGAGGATGAGGTTGAAGTTCGAGAGGATCTTCATGCCCTTGGTCACACCGGTGACGAGCGACACGATGGTGACCGCCGTGATGACGGCGATGATCGCGAGCTGGCTCACGATGCTGCTGTCGGCGATGCCCGCCGCCTCGAGGCCGGCGCCGATCTGGATGACGCCGAGGCCGAGCGAGGTCGCGACGCCGAACAGCGTGCCGACGAGGGCGATGACGTCGATCAGGTTGCCCCAGCCCCCGCGGACGCGGTTGCCGAGGAGGGGCTCGAGGGCCCAGCGGATGGAGACGGGACGACCCCTCCGGTGGATCGCGTAGGCGAGGGCGAGTCCGAGGACGACGTAGATGGCCCAGGCGTGCAGCCCCCAGTGGAGGAAGGTCTGGGTCAGGGCCTGCTGCGCGAGCTGGTCCTCGGTGCCGGTGACGCCCGGTCGTGGCGAGGCGAAGTGGCTGAGGGGCTCGGAGACGCCGTAGAAGACGAGGCCGATGCCCATGCCCGCGGCGAAGAGGAGCGCGAACCACGAGCCGGTCGAGAACTCGGGCTCGTCCTTGTCCTTGCCCAGCTTGATGCCACCGAACCTGCTGAACCCGAGGAACAGGCTGAAGCCGACGAAGAAGGCGGCGATCAGGACGTAGTACCAGCTGAAGTTGCGGACGATGCCGCTCTGCAGGCCGAGGAACAGCGCCTCGGCCGAGGCGGGCGCGATCAGGGTGTAGGCGACGAAGCCGAGGACGACGACGGCGGCCGGCCAGAAGACCCAGCGGCGCAGTTGAGGGGTGGTCGAGACGGTCTCCGTCAGGGAAGCGGGATGGTCGGCGGGGGGCCCGGAAGGGGGCGGAGTTGTCGTGGCCATGCCTCCATGGTGACGGTTGAGGGGCCCGCCGTCCCAATCACGACGTCGTCCGGGTCACCGATCCTGGTGACGGTAGTACCGGTTGCGGGGTCGCAGGACGGCCGTCGCGAGGACGGCGGCGAGCACCGACGCGACGAGGATGGCCACCTTGGCGTCGTCGTCGTGAGCGCTGCCGAGCCCGTAGCTCAGTTCGGCGACGAGCAGGGACACGGTGAAGCCGATGCCCCCGAGGAGGGCGACGCCGGTGAGGTCCACCCACTTGATGCTCCGGTCGAGTTCTGCCCGGGTGATCCTGGTCGTGATCCAGGTCGTCGCGAGGATGCCGACGGGTTTGCCGAGGACGAGGGCGGCGATGATGCCGATCGTGACCGGACTGGAGAGAGCCGTCCTCAGGCCGTCGAGGCCACCGAAGGCGACCCCTGCGGAGAAGAACGCGAACACGGGGACGGCGAAACCGGTGGAGATCGGCCGGAAGCGGTGCTCGAAGACCTCGGAGAGCCCCGGTCCCGCATCCGGGCCGCCACTGGCCTGGCTCCGGATGACGGGGACGGCGAAACCGAGGAGGACGCCGGCGACGGTGGCGTGGACCCCGGAGGCGTGGATGAGCCCCCACACCAGGACGGCGACCGGAAGGAGGATGAACCAGTTCGCGGCGGGGTGCAGGCCGAAGAACCGTCGGAACCTCTGGGTGAGGAACACGTACGCCGCGAGCGGCACGATGGCGAGTGCCAACGGGACGACCTCGATCGCGCTGGTGTAGACGAACGCGATGATGCCGATGGCGATGAGGTCGTCCACGACGGCGAGGGTCAGCAGGAAGATGCGCAGCGCGCTGGGCAACCTCGAGCCCACGATGGCGAGGACCGCGACGGCGAAGGCGATGTCGGTCGCGGTGGGGATGGCCCACCCCCGCACCGCCTCCGGGTCGGAGGCGTTGACGGCGGTGAAGATCAGGGCGGGGACGAGGACTCCGCCGAACGCGGCGGCCACCGGCACGATCGCCTTGCTGACCTTCCGCAGCTCTCCGGCGACGAACTCCCGCTTGAGCTCCAGCCCGACGAGGAAGAAGAAGATCGCCAGGAGCCCGTCCGCGGCCCACTCCCCCACGCTCAGGTGCAGCCCGAGACCCTCCGGGCCGAACTCGAAGTCCCGGAGCGCGAAGTACGCCCCCGAGAGCGGTGAGTTCGCCCACACGACCGCCAGGACGGCGGCGACGACGAGGACGACCCCGCCCACGGTCTCCTTCCGGAGGATCTCGCCGAGGCGGGTGGACTCCGAGGTCGTCTCTTCGGCGAAGAGTCCGGGAGCGACGGCGGGAGGCGGGGAAGAGGGCAGGTCGTCGTGGGGCATCGTCGTCCTGTCTTACCAGACGACGCCGGGGCGGGCACGGGTCGAGGTGACGGCGACCGTCACGCCCGTGTCAGAGCCGGGGCGAACGTCGCCGCGACGACGGTGACGTCGTCGGCCTGCTCGTCGTCGCCGACCAGCTCGGCGACCTTCTGCACGATGTCGCTCGGGTCACCGGACGAGATGAGCAGCAGTTGGAACTGGCTGAAGGCGTGCAGTTCGTCCGGGAAGAGATCGAGGACCCCGTCGCTGATGCAGACGATCGTGTCGCCTGGGTGCAGCTGGTCGGCGTACGACGTCCAGCGGTCCCCGAGGCCGATGGGGAGGTCGGACGACTGCAGCCGCTCCACGAGACCGGTGGCGCGCCGGATGAGCGCCAGCCCGTGTCCGCCGTCGGCCCAACGGATCTCGCCCGACGGCGTGATGCGGGCGTGGAAGCACGTGGTGAACTGGACGTCACCGTCACCGCTCGCGAGGCCCGTCGTCGCACGACGCAGGGCCACGGCGGGGTCGAGATCGTCCGACGAACTGCGGATGACGGAACGCACGGCGGCGGCGATCATCCCCGCTCCGACGCCTTTGCCCATGACGTCCCCCACGGTCAGGGCGATGCCGTCCGGGGTGGGATACCAGTCGTAGAAGTCGCCCCCGACGGCGCGGGCGGGGATGCACCTCCCCCGGACGGCGAACATCTCGGGAAGGAGGCTCGTCTTCGGTGGCAGGAGCGACTGCTGGATGGTCGCGGCCCGGTCGAGCTCCCGTTCGACCGCGTGCTGCTGCGCTCGGGACAGCTCCACCTTGCGGCTCGCCTGCCGGGCGAGCTCGTTGATGGCGAGGCCGATGGTGGCGTAGATGGCCAGGGAGAAGGCGATGCGGATGAACTCGCTGGGCGCGCGTCCGCTCGGCTCGATCACGAACGGCAGCATGAAGGTGACCGCCGATCCGATCAGCAGCCACACGATGCTGAGCCGCCCCGGCCACACGGCGATCCAGACGATCGGCAGCAGGATGATGGGGATGAAGACGGACCCGCTGTCACCCGTTCCGTAGCGGAGCAGGCCCACCGCGACGAAGTCGGCGGCGGGGATGACGATCTCCCAGGTGAGCAGGCGGGGACGCCGGGAGACCATCGAGGCGAAGACGACGCCGCAGAACGCGGCGAAGACGCCGGCCCACATGCTCGGTGCATCGCTGACGGGCAACCACGGGATGAGCGTGCTCACGACCGCGGCGAGCAACACGAAGAGGAAGACGAAGCCCTGCTTGAGCAGGGCGACGTGACGTCGCGAGCCGGCCGACATGACCCGCGCGAGGAGGCCGGAGTCGCCCCAGACGCTGGGGCGCAGGGTGTCGTTGCCCAACTGACTGACGCTCATGACCCAAGGCTAGGGCGACCGGGCCTCCATCGGGGAGAAGGCGATGCCCCAGAACGTGGGGCGAGGACGAGAAACGGCCCCTCCCGGGGAGGGAAGAGCCGTCTCGATGCGGAGGATAGGGGATTCGAACCCCTGAGGGCTTGCACCCAACACGCTTTCCAAGCGTGCGCCATAGGCCACTAGGCGAATCCTCCAGGGCGGGCACACGGTGAACCGGCGCACGACCGAGACCAGCGTACCGGACTCCGCGGGGCCCGGGGGACGCCCCCGTGTCGCTGCTGACCTTGAGGCTCCCTCATGGCTACCGTCGAGGCATGACCGACGCGCACCGCCCCTCCTCGGAGCACCTCGACGCCGCCCTGCCGCCGCGGGCCCGCGCCGTCGTCGCCGCCCTCCGTGCCGCCGGCGCCGAGGGCGAGGTCCGCGAGTTCGACGAGTCGACGCACACGGCCGCACAGGCCGCCGCCGCCCTCGGCTGCGAGGTGGGCGCCGTCGCCAGCAGCCTGGTGTTCCACACCGGCGGGGAGGCCCTGCTCGTGCTCACCAGCGGCGCCCACCGGGTCGACACCGACCTGGTGGCGTCGACGCTCGGCCGGGGCCCGATCATGCGGGCGAACGCCGACCAGGTGAAGCGCGCGACCGGCCAGGTCATCGGCGGCGTGGCCCCGGTCGGCCACCCCAGCCCGGTGCGGACGCTCGTCGACACCGCGCTCGAGACCCACGACGTGCTCTGGGCGAGCGCCGGCACCGCGAACACCGTTTTTGCCACGACGTTCGCCGAGCTGGTGCGCGTGACCGGGGGCACCCCGGCGCGCGTCGCCTCCGACGACCTCTGAGACCGGCCCCCTCGGTCGTCGACGTCGGCGGCCACCCGTAGCATTTCCCCATGCCGCCCCTCACGTCCGCCCGCGTCGACGCCTGGCTCTGGGCCGTCCGGCTCTACAAGACCCGCTCGGCCGCCAACGCCGCCTGCCGGGCCGGTCACGTGCGGGTGAACGGCGAGCGCGTCAAGGCCGCCCAGGCCGTCCGTCCCGGCGACGAGGTCCGGGCGCGCATCGCAGGCTTCGAGCGGATCGTCGTCGTCAAGACCTGCCTCGTGAAGCGCGTCGGTGCTCCGGCCGCGGCCGAGGCGATGACCGACCTCACTCCCCCGCCACCGCCGCGCGAAGAGGTCGCCGCCGTACCGGTCCGCGACCGAGGCGCGGGCCGCCCGACCAAGCGCGACCGTCGCGAGATCGAGCGCCTCCGGGACCGCCCAGAGAGCTGACACTCGCTCGACTCCCCCGATCGCGGGCTCCCCGCACTGGGGTGGGACGCCCCGGTATCTGTGCGAACGCATCGTCTACGCTGAGGGCACGGCGCTGCCCCGACAGCAGCAGCCTCGGGTCGGGGGACTCGGGGTCACGCCGACCCCGGGGGGACGACATGAACACGACCGACGCGGCGATGCCGACCGAGCGGGGCTCCGTCACGGTGCGGCCACGGCGCGAACTCGCCCGGAGCGCCACGCTCACCGGCGTCTTCAGCCTGTCACCCGTGCTGATCGCGGTGCTGTGGCTGACCCTGCCGAGCGGTCACCAGAGCGGCGTGCTGGCCGTCACCTGCAGCGTCGTGGTCATGGGACTGCTCATGTACTGGCGCTACCGCCTCTCGTACGCGGCCGTCACGCGCAGCGAGTTCGTCAAGCGGGGGTGGTTGCCCGGCTTCGTCCGGCTGCGGCGCGACGAGGTCGACTCCCTCGTGCTCGTCCGCACCTACCGGGACCACTCGACCGAGACCGTCACGCAGCTGCTCGCCCTCGACGACGAGGGGCGACGCCTGTTCCGGATGCGGGGCACGTACTGGTCGGAGGCGTCCGTGCACGCCGTCGTCGACGCACTCGGCATCCCGACGACCGTCCTGCCCCGGACCCTCACCCGCCGCGAGTTCTTCGCGGCCTACCCCGACAGCCCCTACTGGTACGAGAGCCGCCCGTGGATCGGGGTCACCATCGCCTGCGGCCTGTTCGCCCTGGCGACCGGCACGCTCGTGGTGCTCTTCCAGGCGTTCGGCAACCCCGCCTGAGGACGTGCCCGCGGGCCCGGGCCTGCACCGCCTCGGGCTGCACCGACTCGGGGCTGCACCGACTCGGGGCTCAGCGGCGACGCAGCGTGCCGAAGATGCCCTTGACGACCTCGCGCACGACCGCCTTGCCGGCACTCGACCCGAGGACCTCGCCGAGCAACCCGCCGGTCGATCCGGACCCCGACGAACGGGACCCCGAGGAGGCGCGGGTCGTCGTCCCGCGCCCGGCACGCGCCTTCGCGGCCGCCCGCTCGGCTCGCTCGAACTCCTTCTGCTGACGTTCGTACTCGGCCTGGGCGGCCTTCCGCTCGCGCTCGGCGGCGGTGACCGCCCGGGCGTCCGCCTTCTCGCGGGCCGCGGCCTCCTTCAGCTGGGCGTCGATCGTCGCCTGACGTGCCGCGGCGTCGGTCCGTTCGCGCTGGTCGAGCGCGGCGGCCTCGAGCTTGCGGGCGAGGATCTCCCGGGCCGAGTCGCGGTCGATCGACGCCCCGTAGGAGGCGGTCAACGGCGACGCCGCGACCGCCGCGGTCATGACGTCGGCCGGGGTCGGCGACATCGAACCGCGCGGGGCACGGAGGCGCGTCCACGCGACCGGGCTGGGAGCCCCCTTCTCGTTCATGACCGTCACCACCGCCTCCCCGGTGGCGAGGCCGGTGAGCACCGCGGCGAGGTCGTAGTCGCTCGTCGGGTACGTCGACACCGTCGCCCGCAGGGCCTTCGCGTCGTCGGGCGTGAAGGCGCGGAGCTGGTGCTGGACGCGCGAGCCGAGCTGGGCGAGCACCTCGCCCGGGACGTCCTTCGGGGTCTGGGTGACGAAGACGATGCCCACGCCCTTGGACCGGATGAGCCGGACGGTCTGCGTGATCTGCGCCAGGAACTCCTTCGAGGCGTCGGCGAACAGCAGGTGCGCCTCGTCGAAGAAGAAGACGAGCTTCGGCTTGTCGAGGTCGCCCACCTCGGGCAGGTCGTTGTAGAGGTCGGCGAGCAGCCACATCAGGAAGGTCGAGAACAGCGCCGGCTGGTCGTGCACGCCGGGCACCTCGAGCAGGCTGACGACGCCACGACCGTCCTCGGCCGTGCGGAGGAACTCGGCGGTGTCGATCTCGGGCTCGCCGAAGAACGCGTCGGCCCCCCGGTCGGCGAACGTGATCAGCTCGCGGAGGATCACCCCGACGGTCTGTCTGCTCAGCCCGCCCAGCCCCTCGAGTTCGCCCTTGCCCTCGTCGCTCGTCAGCCAGGTCAGCACGGCCCGCAGGTCGGACAGGTCGAGCAGCGGCAGCCCGGCCTGCGCGGCGTAGTGGAACACCAGGCCGAGGCTGCTCTCCTGCGTGTCATTGAGGCCGAGCACCTTGCTGAGCAGCAGCGACCCGAAACCGCTGACCGTCGCGCGGACCGGCACGCCGGTGCCCTTGCCGCCGAGGGCGAAGTACTCGGTCGGTGCCGCCTGCGGCGACCAGTCCTGGCCGATCCCCCGCGTGCGGGCCAGCAGCTTCTCGTTCGCCTCGCCCGGCGTCGCGATGCCCGACAGGTCGCCCTTCACGTCGGCCGCGAAGACCGGGACCCCGGCCGCCGAGAGCTGCTCGGCGAGCACCTGCAGGGTCCTGGTCTTGCCCGTGCCGGTCGCACCGGCCACGAGCCCGTGCCGGTTGAGCATCGCGAGCGGGATGCGCACGGGCACGTCGACCCGGGCATCGCCGTTCACGAGGGCGCCGAGCTCGAGGGCGGGACCGTCGAAACCGTAGCCCGCGCGGACGAGGTCGACCGCCGACTCGTCGAGCGGCCCGCCGGACGGGACGGGCAGGCCGTCGACCGGGGTGCCGGCGACCGGCTCGGGTTCGGTCAGCCCGGCGTCCGCCGCGGCGTCGGCGACGTCCGCCTCGGCCGCGAGCCGCTCGGCCCGCGCGAGTGCCGCCTCCGCGTCCTGCTTCGCCTTCTCGGCGGCGGCGACCGCTGCGGCGGCCTCCGCCCTGGCCTGCTCGAGCGCGTCCGTCATGCGGCCAGCCTAGGCACCCTGCGCACCGCGGTCCGGGCGAGTTCGGACACACCGGGCGACGCCGCACGCCGGCCTCGTCCGGACCCGCTCGTGATCGACCCCGCGAGTGCCCCCGTCATCGACCCCGAGAGCGCCCCGTCAGGCGCGGCGCCCCTGCCAGATCCAGCCGCGACCCCGCACGCGCTCCTGCTCGTCGAGCAGCCGGTGCGCGACCGGGGCCCAGAGGACGACCGCGACCCCGGCACCGATCAGCAGTCCGCCGATCGTGTCGGTCAGCCAGTGCGCCCCGAGGTAGGTGCGGCTGAGCAGCATCAGCACCGTGTAGGCCGCGCCTGCGACCCACACCCAGACGCGTCGCAGGATCACCCCGAGCACGACGGCCAGCGTCGCGGCGTTGGACGTGTGGCCCGAGGGGAACGAGCCGTAGTCGCTCACCACGAGGATGTCCTCGGGACGGGCCCGGCCGAACGTGTGCTTGACGACCTGGACCACGCCCGCGCTGAGCGCGCAGGCGGCGATCCAGTAGAGCGCGGCCCAGGGGCGACGGCGCAGCAGGAAGAGCGCGGCGACGCCCAGCGGGACGACGAAGACGCCGACCACGCCCGCGCCGATCGAGTTGAAGATCAACGAGGGAACGTCCCAGAACGGGCTGCGGTGCTCGACCAGTTCGCCCATGAACCGCTCGTCGACGCCGATCACCCCCGCCCGGGCCGTGATCACGACGCCGAGCAGCAGCACGACGCCGATGGCGCCGAGCGCGCTGAACACCCACCAGCGGCGCTGCACGCGGCGGGCCACCCGTTCTTCGGACGGCGAGGCGGGCTTCGGGGCGAGCGGGTCGGTGCGCATCCCCAGACGGTACCGGGAGGCGCGGATCGGCGACCGGGAGGCGCCGGTCGTCGACGCTCGACGCTCGACGACGGACGACCGGGAGGCGCGGGTCAGCGACCCAGCGCCGGCACCGTCCGCGGGCGCACCAGCAGCCACAGGCTCGCGATGGCCACGCACGAGGTGGCGACCATGACACTGCCCATCGGCACGGCGGACCCGATGCCGAGGAACCCGACCACCGGCGAGATGAGCCCCGCCAGGCCGAAGTTCAGCGCGCCGAGCAACGACGCCGCCGTCCCTGCCTCCTTGCCGTGGTTGGCGAGCCCGAGCACCTGGACCTGCGGGAACGAGAAGCCGCAGGCCGCGATGAAGAACCACAGCGGCACGAGGATGCCCACGAGCCCGGCACCGAGCGAGTCGAGCACGACGATCGACGCGGCGGCGAGCAGCAGGACGATCGTCGAGCAGGCGAGGATCCACTGCGGCCCGACCCGCCGGGCCAGCCGCGAGCTGATCTGGACGCCGGCGACGATCCCGAGCGAGTTGATCGCGAACAGGTAGCCGTACTGCTGGGCGTTCAGGCCGTAGACCTCCTGGAAGAGGAACGACGAGGCCGAGAGGTACGAGAACAGGCCCGAGAAGACCATCGCCCCGATCAGGGCGACGCCGACGAAGATCCGGTCGCTGAAGAGCACCTTGTAGCGCTGTCCGAGCGTCGTGTGCCCGGCCTCGTGCCGCCGGGCGGGCGGCAGGGTCTCGACGATCAGGAAGATCGCGGCGATGATCACGAACGCGCCGTAGGCCACGAGGAACACGAAGATGCCGCGCCAGCTGGTGAAGGCCAGCAGCTGGGAGCCGATCACGGGCGCGACGATGGGGGCGAGCCCGTTCACCAGGGCGAGACGCGACAGCATGCGCACGAGCGGCAGCCCACCGAACAGGTCGCGCACCGTCGCCATGGCGACGACGCCCCCGGCGGCGGCACCCATGCCCTGCAGCACCCGGAACACGGCGAGCAGCTCGATGGTCGGCGCGCTGGCGGCGCCGATGCTGGCGAGGATGTGCACGGCGGTCGCGACGATCAGCGGCGTGCGACGGCCGACCTTGTCGCTCCACGGCCCGACCAGCAGCTGCCCCACCCCGAAGCCGATCGTCGTCGCCGTCAGCGTCAGCTGGATGACGCCGCTGTCGACGGAGAAGTCCCGGCTGAGTTCGGGGAACGCCGGCAGGTAGAGGTCGATCGTGAACGGCCCGAGCGCGGTGAGCGCGCCGAGCACGACGACGTAGACGAGCCGCTGGCGGCGGGTCAGGGAGTCACCCGGGTGGACGACGGTGGTCACGAGGCAGGTCCTGTCTGGGGGGTCGCGGAGGGGCGGTCACGGAGGGAGGGCAC
>NZ_LR733392.1:521195-631751 GCF_902506305.1 Frigoribacterium sp. 9N | reverse complement strand
GTCACGGATCGGGGCACGCGAGGAGCCGCGGCCACGACGACGAGGCCGGCTCGCGGCTCGAATCGATGCGACCCGGCCGTCGCGCACGACCACCACGAGATCGGAGGGGGTGGGAGGAGGGAGGGGCACGGCGTCGCTGCACGACACCCGTCGGTTCTCAGCCTAACCCCGCCGTGCACCCCCGCGACAGCCCTTCCGCCTCGGCGGCTCGCGCCGTGCCGTGTCGGCGCGTCGGCCCGGTCTAGGCTCGACCTGGCCTCGGACGCGATCGTCCCGTCCGAGCACCCGAGGAGGAACGTCCATGGTCGACGCGCGCATCGTCCAGACCACGAAGGCACTGCACGCCGCCGTCGTCGAGCTCGCCTCGACCCGGCCCGTGTCGAGCATCTCGGTCGCCGACGTCACCCGGGCCGCGGGGATCAACCGCGCGACGTTCTACAGCCACGCGACCTCGCCCGGCAGCCTGCTCACCGCGGTGCTCACCCCCGAGCTCGACGCGATCCGCGACGAGGACCACGCGCTGCGGCTCGACGGCCGGGCCGACGGCCCCGACGCGACGCGGCGTGCGATGGAGAAGGTCGTCGACCACGTCGTGCGGTACCGCGAGATCTACCGTCTCGCCCTGCCCGACCCGCTCGACGCGTCGATCCACCAGGCGCTGGCCCGCCACTTCGAGGAGTCGAGCGTGCAGCACCTCGCCGGCCTGCCCGCCGGCAGCCTCCCCGAGGGGCTCGCGGTGCACATCGCCGCCGGCCACCTGGCACACGGGCTCGTGGGAGCCGTCGAGGCCTGGCTCGGCGGCAAGCGGACGAGCCGCCGCGCCCTGCTCGACACCATGAACCTCATGCTGCCCACCTGGTGGGGTTGACCCGCAGCGCTCCCCGTTCCGACGGCTCGGCGGGCCGCCCAGCCGCCTAGGAGGCGCGCAGCAGTCCCGGCCCCACGCGCAGCACCCCGTCGGTGAGCGGTTCGCATCGCACTCCCCCGCGGCCCCGGAGCGCGCGGAAGGCCCCCGCGCCGAACACCACGTCCATCCACGCGCACGGGTTCGCCGCCCGGTTCGCGCGGAACGACACCGGGCCGTCGCCCGTGTCGAGGTCGAACTCGCGACCCACGAGGGCGTCGACGTCGATGCCGCGCACGACCACGTTGCGACGCGTCAGGGCGGCGTCGAGCACCGTGCCCTCGGGCAGACCGAGCTCGCGGGCCAGGTGCCCGAGCTGCTCGGCGGCGAACAGGGTGACCGAGGCCCCGCGGTGCGCCGGGGCGTTGAAGTAGCGGTCGCCCACGATGCCGAGGTGGGCGCGCACGGTGACGGCGTCGTGCGACTCGGGGCCCGTGGTCGGGGCCGGGGCCGGGCCGTCGGCGGGGCGGCCGACGTAGCGGGACCGGGGCGAGGCGAGCAGCGACTCGACGGTGACCGGCGTCGCGGACGCGGCCCGCGCCTCCTGCGCTCGTCGGTCGGTGTCCACGGACGCACGATACCGCCCGCCGACGACGACGGCCGGGCACCCCGTGCGGGGTGCCCGGCCGGTGCCGGTGCTGCCCGAGGGCAGCGGGAGTGCTACTTGGTGAGCGGCTCGAGCGTCGTGTCGTTGGCGTACGCCTCGGCGGCGTTGTCCTTGGTCACGATCTGCGGGGGCAGCAGGTAGGCCGGGACGACCTTGCTGCCGTTGTCGTACGACTCGTCGTCGTTCGTCTCGGCCTTGTCGCCCTTGCTGAGCGAGCTGACCATCGCGACGGCCTGCTTCACGAGGTTGCGGGTGTCCTTGTTGATGGTCGAGTACTGCTCGCCGGCCATGATCGACTTGACCGACTCGACCTCGGAGTCCTGACCGGTGACGGTCGGGATGTCCTTGCCGGCCTGCTTCACCGAGGTGATGATGGCGCGGGCCAGGGTGTCGTTCGGGCTCAGGACGCCGTCGAGCTCCTTGTCACCGTAGGTGCTGGTGAGCAGCGAGTCCATGCGACGCTGGGCGTTCTCGGGCTTCCAGCCGTCGGTCGCCGTCTGCTTGATGTCGGTCTGGCCCGAGGCGACGACGAGGGTGCCGTCGTCGATCTTCGGCTGCAGGACGCTCATCGCGCCGTCGAAGAAGACCTTCGAGTTGGCGTCGTCCGACGAGCCGGAGAACAGCTCGACGTTGTAGGGGCCGTCGGCCTTCTTCGCGGCCATGCCGTCGAGCAGGGCCTGGCCCTGGAGCTCGCCGACCTTGAAGTTGTCGTACGCGACGTAGTAGTCGACGTCCTCGGTGTTGAGGATCAGGCGGTCGTAGGCGATGACCACGGCGCCGGCGTCGTGGGCGGCCTTGACCTGGGTGCCGAGCTGGCCACCGTCGGCCGCGCCGATGATGATGACCTTCGCGCCCTTGGTGACCATGGACTGGATCTCGTCCTGCTGGTTGGCCACGGTGCCGCTGGCGGCCGCGTACTGCACGTCGGGCTTGAACCCGGCGTCGGTGAGGTCCTTGGTGAACAGGTCGCCGGCGAGGACCCAGTTCTCGCTCGTCTTGGCCGGCAGGGCCACGCCGATGGTCGAGCCGGACTCGAAGCCCGAGGCCGCGTCGCCCGAACCCGCGTCGGTGCGGGCCGAGTTCGAGCAGCCGCTCAGGATCAGCGTCGTTGCTGCGGCGACCGCGAAGGTCGTCAGCGCGAGTTTGCGCATGCTGTGTCTACTTTCTCGTTGTGAGGGGTGATGCCGTGTGGTCGCCCGCGGTGCGGACTCCCGGTGGAGGCGCGCCCGGCCGTCGATGGACGGGCGCGCGGGTGGTGGGTCTAGTTGGGCGTCGTGGCCTTGGGACGCTGCACGTCCGAGATGTCGCCGTTCGGGGTGAGGGCGGGCTCGGTCGTCTCGGCGTCGCGACCGACGCCGTTCTGGGCGCCCGGGGGCAGGTCGGAGGCCGCGATGCCGTTCTTGTCGCGACGCAGGCCCCGGGTGAGGAACCCGGTGATGGACGGACGACCCTGGCTCTTGTTGTAGACGTCGACCGCGACAGCGATCAGGAGCACGAGGCCCTTGATCATCTGCACCTTGTCGGAGCCGACGCCCATGAGCTGCAGGCCGTTGTTCAGCACGGCGATAACGAAACCACCGACGATCGAGCCGGTCACCGTGCCGATGCCGCCGGCGACGGCGGCGCCACCGATGAAGACCGAGGCGATGGCGTCGAGCTCCCAGTTGAGGCCGTCCTGCGGGCCGGAGGCACCGGCACGGGCGACGTAGATCATGCCGGCCAGGGCGGCGAGCACGGACATGTTCATCATGACGAAGAAGTTGATGCGCTTCGCCTTGACGCCCGAGAGCTCGGCGGCGTGCGAGTTGCCACCCACCGCGTAGATGTGCCGACCGAAGATCGTGTTCTGCGTGACGAAGCCGTAGACCAGGACGAGCACGCCGAGGATGATGCCCGAGATCGGGAACGACGTCCCGACGCGGCCGCCGGCGAACAGCGTCGCGGCGTAGGCGATGATCGCGACCAGCACGACCAGCTTGACGGCGCTGACCCAGAGGGGAGCCCGCTCGGAGCCCATCTTCTGCTGGATGCGACGCAGGCGGAACTCGTTGTAGACCACGGCGACGATGATGACGAGGCCGAGCAGCAGGGTCGCGTTGTTGTAGCCGGTGTTCGGACCGAACTCGGGGAGGTAACCCGCGCCGATGACCGTGAATCCCTCGGGGACCGGGATGGTGTCGGCGTTGCCGACGAACTGGTTGGCACCGCGGAAGAGCAGCATGCCGGCCAGCGTCACGATGAAGGCGGGGACGCCGACGTAGGCGACCCAGAAGCCCTGCCAGGCGCCGATGACCACGCCGACCACGAGGCCGAGCAGGATCGCGGCACCCCACGGAAGACCCCAGCTGTCCATCGCCTTGGCGACGACGATGCCGCTGAAGGCGGCGACCGAACCGACCGAGAGGTCGATGTGACCGGCCACGATGACCATCACCATGCCGATGGCGAGGATCAGGATGTACGAGTACTGGCTGACCAGGGCGATGAGGTTCGTGGGCTGCAGGGTGAGCCCGTCGGTCAGCACCTGGAAGATCAGGATGGCCACGACGAGCGTCGCGATCATGCCGAACTGGCGCGCGTTCGACGTGTTGCCGCCGAACACCTTCTTCAGGTCTTTGATGCCACTCATGCGGCTTGCTCCTTCTTCTTCGAGGTCATGGTTCGCATGAGCGTCTCGGCGTCGGCCTCGGAGGCCTCGATCTCGTTCGTGACGGAACCCTCGAAGATCGTGTAGATGCGATCGGAGAGCCCCAGCAGCTCGGGCAGTTCGGACGAGATGACGATCACGCCTTTGCCCTGGGCCGCGAGCTGGTTGATGATGTTGTAGATCTCGAACTTGGCGCCCACGTCGATGCCTCGCGTGGGCTCGTCGAGGATGAGCAGGTCGGGGTCGGTGAACATCCACTTCGCCAGGACGACCTTCTGCTGGTTGCCGCCGGACAACTTGGCGACCCCTTCGTCGACCGTGGGGGTCTTGACGCGCAGGCTCTTCCGGTAGTCCTCGGCGATCGAGTGCTCTTCGTAGGTGTTGACCACGGAGGCCTTCGAGATCTTGGTGAGCTTGGCCGCGACCGTCGAGCGCTTGATGTCGTCGAGCAGGTTGAGCCCCAGCACCTTCCGGTCTTCGGAGACGTAGGCCAGGCCGTTGTCGATCGCGTCCGAGACGTTCTTTATCTCGATCTTGCGGCCGTCCTTGACGATCTCGCCCGAGACGAACTGACCGTACGAGCGACCGAAGATGCTCATCGCGAGTTCGGTGCGACCGGCGCCCATCAGGCCGGCCAGGCCGACGATCTCGCCCTTGCGCACGGTGATGGACGAGCCCTTGCAGACGAAGCGTTCGGCCGTCTGCGGGTGGCGCACCCACCAGTCCTTGACCTCGAAGAAGACCTCGCCGATCTTCGGGGTGCGATCGGGGAAACGGCTGGCCAGGTTGCGGCCGACCATGCCGCGGATGATGCGGTCCTCGTTGACGCCGTCCTCTTTCACGTCGAGCGTCTCGATGGTCTTGCCGTCACGGATGATCGTGATGGAGTCGGCGATGGCCTCGATCTCGTTGAGCTTGTGGCTGATCATGATCGACGAGATGCCGCGACCCTTGAGGCCGCGGATGAGGTCGAGCAGGTGCTGCGAGTCGGCCTCGTTGAGGGCCGCGGTCGGCTCGTCGAGGATCAGCAGCTTGACGTTCTTGTTCAGCGCCTTGGCGATCTCGACGAGCTGCTGCTTGCCGACGCCGAGGTTCTTGATGGCGGTGTCGGGGTCGTCCTTGAGGCCGACGCGGGCGAGCAGGTCGATGGCCTTCGTCTTCGCCGCGCGCCAGTCGATGGCCCCGAAGCGGGTCGGCTCGTTGCCGAGGAAGATGTTCTCGGTGATCGAGAGCTCGGGGATCAGTGCCAGCTCCTGGTGGATGATGACGATGCCCTGCGACTCGCTCGAGCGGATGTCGCGGAAGCGCATCTCGGCACCCTGGTAGACGATGTCGCCCGTGTAGGTGCCGAACGGGTAGACACCCGAGAGGACCTTCATCAGCGTCGACTTGCCGGCGCCGTTCTCGCCGCAGATCGCGTGCACCTCACCGGCGCGGACCTGCATCGACACGTCGTCGAGCGCCTTGACGCCCGGGAACTCCTTCGTGATGGAGCGCATCTCGAGGATGACGGGAGAGTCAACGCCCATGCGGGGCACCCCCGGGGATGTGGCTGCTCGCGAGCTGTTCGCTCTGCGTCACGGCACTGGGCACGTCGTCCTCGACCTTCGACCTCGTCGTCGTCCGCCGGTGATGTGCACCGACGGGCATCCTGTGATTCGTCGCCGCCGTGCCGGGCCGTCCGTCGAGCCTGGCGAAGGGGCCGGACCCGCCGAATGTGACCGTTCACACTGCGACTGGAGCAAAGCTAATCCCGAGAGGGTGTGCTGTCAAATGCCGATGCCGATCCGTTATCGAACGCGGGCCGACCGACGCGCGCCGCGCCTCCTGACGGCTCGTCCTGCCGTGCGGTGACGGGCCGTCAGAGGAACCAGGGGCGCGAGGTCGACCCGCGCACCACCAGTTCCGGAGGGATCAGGGTGCGGTCGACGACCGTGCCGCCCTCGAGCTCGGCCACGACGAGTTCGACGGCTCGTCGGCCGATCAGGGCGAAGTCCTGACGCACCGTCGTGAGCGGCGGCCACAGGTGCGGTGCGGTCGGCGAGTCGTCGAAGCCGACGACGCTGACCTCGCGGGGTACGTCGACGTCGGCCTCGCGGAAGGCGTGCAGCAACCCCACGGCCATCAGGTCGTTGGCCGAGAACACGGCGGTGAAGTCGCGGCGACGCAGCAGCTCCTGCCCGGCCGTGTAGCCGAAGTCGGCGGTCAGGTCGCCGAGGATGGGCGGCTCGATGGACAACTCGGCCTCGCCCATCTCGAAGAGGAAGCCCTGCATCCGCTCGTCGGCCTCGATCCAGTCCTGGGGTCCGGCGACGTGCACGATGTGCCGGTGGCCGAGGTCGATCAGGTGCCGGGTGGCGAGGCGCGCGCCTTCGAACTGGTCGACCGAGAGGCTGTGCGCCCGGGCCCGCTGCGTCGAGTCGAGCGCGACGATGGGGACGTCGAGGTCGAGCTCGTCGATCACGTCGAAGAACTTGCGTTGCGGGGCGATGACGATGATCGCCTCGACGGCCTGGTTGGTGAGCAACTGCAGGCTCGCCCGGACGTCGTCCGACACCGTGGTCGTGCTCGCGATGCTCAGCCGGTAGCCGGCCGTCCGGGCCGCGACCTCGATGGCGTTGACGATCGTCTGCGGACCGAAGTGGACGTTCTGCAGGGTGAGCACGCCGATCGCCTTCGACCGGCTGGTGACCAGTGCCCGCGCGGCCTGGTTCGGTCGGTAGCCGATCTCGTCGATGACGTCGAGCACCTTCTGCCGCGTGCTCGGCCGGATGCTCGGACTGTCGTTGAGCACGCGCGAGACGGTCTGGTACGAGACCCCCGCGAGAGCGGCCACGTCGCGGATGTTGGGAGCACGCACCTTGTCGATGTCAGGCTTCACCGTCGCTCCGTCGCTCTGTGACCGGGCGATGTGACCGTACACATCGTCGTCCGGAGACCATTATGCATTCCCCGGAGGTCGCCGACGTCCCGGACGGGGGTCACCGCCCCGCCGCGATGCCCGGCGCCGGTACCGGCATCGGTGGAGCGGCGGCACCATCGGCGGGCAGGAGGCGCGGTCACCGTCCCCGGGGCACCGCGCGGCCGCTCAGGGCGAGCGCGAGCACCGCGACGCCCGTGCCGACGGCGAAGCAGGCGACGAAGGCGAGGGGGCTGGACGCGCCGCCGAGCACCCCGAACGCGGCGCCGGTCAAGGCCAGCGCGACGGCCGAACCGGTGGAGTCGGCGATGGTCAACGCCGAACTGTTGAACCCGCGCTCGGACTCGGTCGACAGCGCGAGGACGAGCACCGAGAAGCGCGGGTACATGAACCCCATGCCGAATCCCGCGACGGCCCAGGTGGCAATGAGGAAGGCCGGGGGCAGGTGGAACAGGGGGGTCAGCGCGGCGACCACGACGCCGAGGAGCACGAGGACGATGCCGATGCGGATGCCGTCGCGCTGGGCCACCCGGTCGCCGAGCCTGCCCTGCACCCAGCTCGCGAACGCCCAGCCGAGCGCCCCCAGGGTCAGCGTCACGCCGGAGGCCGAGGCGCTGAAGTCGTATTCGGCCGAGAGCATGTACGGGATGTAGACCTCGCTGCCGAGGAACGCCGCCCCCACGAGACCACGCAGCAGCACCAGGGTGGGCAGCCCCGGCGCGGCGCGCAGCGTGCCCGGCGGCAACAGGGGCCTGAGCGCCACGGCGAGCACGACCACCGCCACCACGATGACGACGACGGTCAACCAGGTCGGGAACTCGGAGACCAGGTTGAGGGCCAGCACGCCGAGGGCCGCGCCGACCGACCAGAGGATGCGACCGATGCTCCAGGGCACGCGCCGCCCACCCTCCGCCACCACGGGCGGAGGGACGCGACGGAGGCTCGGCAGGACGGCGAAGAACGCGGGCACGGCGAGGCCGAGTGCACCGAGGAAGACCCAGTGCCAGCCCACCGTCTCGGCCACGACGCCCGCGACGAGTGGCCCGACGAGACCCGGGACGACCCAGGCCGCGGCGAACCCCGCGAAGATCGACGGATGCAGGCCCGGCGGGTAGAGCCGGGCGACCATGACGTAGAGGCCGACGATGACCGCGCCGGAGCCGACGCCCTGCACCAGACGGCCGACCAGCAGCACGACCATGTCGGGCGCGGTGCCGACGACGAGCAGCCCGACGGCGAACAGCAGCATCGAGGCGATGACCACGACGCGCGGCCCGCTGCGGTCGGCCCAGTTGCCCGCCGCCACCATGCCGACCAGGCCGGACGCGAGGGGCGCCGCGAAGCTGAGCGAGTAGAGCGCTTCGCCGTCGAGCTCACGGCTGATGATCGGCATGATCGTCGTGACCGCGAGCGACTCGAACGCCGCGATGCCGATCAGGGCGCACATGCCGAGGGTGGCCAGCCGGTACCGACCGCTGAGCACGCCCTCGGGGCGGGTGCTCACGGCGGCGGCGTCGGTCATGTCGTCAGCCTAGGCCGAGCCACCGACGGCACCCCCTCCCCTAGGATCGCCCTCAGGCGGCGAGGGGCGTCGCCTGCGTCTGGGGGTCTCTCTCGTGTCCACTTCTTCTCACCGTGCCGGGTCCGTCCGCGGTCTCGCCCTGACGGTCGCCCTCGGCGTCGTCCTCGGGCTCGGGACGACCACGGTCGCCGTCGCGGCTCCCGTCACCGCCGGTTCGACCTCGTCCCCGACGCTCGCCCAGCAGGACGCGGGTTCCGACCACGAGATGGGGGCATCGGGCGGCACCCGGGACGGGGCCGACGAACGCCTCTCGCGCGCCGCGGCCGTCTCGCCTCCTCGTGGCGTGCCCGGCTTCGACGTCAGCTCGTACCAGCCGTCCCCCGACTTCGCCGCCGCGCGTTCGGCGGGTGCCCGCTTCACGTTCGTCAAGGCCTCCGAGGGCGTGCCCGGCACCTACACGAACGGCAACCCCACCGGCAGCACCAACCGCTACCGTTCCGCCCAGTTCGCCGGCGCGCAGGCGGCGGGGCTGACGGCCGGTTTCTACCACTACGCGTTGCCCTTCTACTCGTCCGGGGCACCGCAGGCGCAGTTCTTCCTCGACAACGCCACGGCCTGGAGACCCGGCATGCTGCCCCCGGTGCTCGACGTCGAGGTGTCGACCAACCCCACCAAGCAGGGTGGACGCTGCTGGGGGCTGTCGCAGTCCGAGATGGTCACCTGGATCCAGTCGTGGATCGGCACCGTCGTCGCCCAGCAGGGCGTCCAACCGCTGATCTACACCAACCAGGACTTCTGGAGCTCGTGCACGGGCAACAGCTCGGCGTTCCCGAAGGACCGCCTCTTCGTCGCGTACTACCCGACGGCGACCACGAACACCCCGGTCGCCCCGCCGACCTCGTCCTTCGCGACCTGGACGTTCTGGCAGTGGTCCCAGACCGAGGACTCGCCCTACCCCGGTGACCAGGACGTGTTCAACGGCACCGAGGCCGACCTCGCGGCCCTCACCCGACCGACCACCCCGGCCGTGGGCCGTCTCTCGGGAGCCGACGCCTTCGCCACCGCGGCGACCATCGCCGCCAGCGCCTTCACCCCACCGGTCGTCGTGAACGGCAACGCCCCGACCAAGGCCTCGATCCCCCTGGTCTACGTCGCGTCGCGCAGCACCTACCCCGACGCCCTCGCCGGGGGCGCGGCCGCCGGCTACCGGGGCGCTCCGGTCCTCCTGACCTACCCCGACACCCTGCCCGACGCGACCCGCGCCCAACTCGCCGAGCTCCGCCCGCAACGCGTCGTCGTCCTGGGCGGCGTGGCCGCGGTCTCCGACACGGTGCGTCAGCAGCTCTCCCAGATCGCGACGACCGGCGCCCCCGGCGTCACCCGCGTCTCGGGTGCGGACCGATTCGACACGTCTGCGACGATCTCGAGCACGACCTTCCCGAAGGGTCGGGGCGGGACGGCCTACGTCGCGACCGGCCTGGACTTCCCCGACGCCCTCTCGGGTGCAGCCCTGGCCGGCGGCCCCGACAAGGGCCCGATGCTGCTCACGCGGCCCGACGCCCTGCCGCAGACGGTCTCGACCGAGCTCACCCGGCTGGCCCCTGCCCGCATCGTCGTGCTCGGCGGGGTCAACGCGGTGGGAGAATCGGTCATCGCCCAGCTCCGGGCCGTCGCGCCCACGTCGCGGCTCTCGGGTGCCGACCGTTTCGACACCTCGGCCGTCATCGCCGCCGCCGGCTACCCCGCCGGTTCCGACGTGGCGTTCGTCTCGACGGGTGTGAACTTCCCCGACGCGCTCGCCGGAGCACCGACCGCGGGCCGGCTGGGCGGTCCCGTCCTGCTCACACGACCCGACGCGCTGCCCGTCAGCGTGCGCACCGCCCTGACGAAGCTCGGCACCGACGGCCTGGTCGTGCTGGGTGGCCCCAACGCCGTCAGCCCGGCGGTCGAGGCCGGGCTCTGACCGGGGCCCGTCCCTGATGGACGCGCTCGACGTGGCCACGTGACGGAGGCGCGGTGCGGGACCACCCGCACCGCGCCTCCGTCGTCTCTCGCGAGGTCGCCTACGCGTCGAGGCGGGCGAGCGCCTGCGTGACGTCGCCGAGCAGGTCGTCGACGTCCTCGATGCCGACCGACAGCCGCACGATCGAGTCGGGCACCTCGAGCTCGGTGCCGCGCACCGAGGCATGGGTCATCTCGCTCGGGTAGCCGATCAGCGACTCGACGCCGCCGAGCGACTCGGCCAGCTGGAACAGCTCGGTCGATTCGGCGAACCGTCGGGCCGCGGCGGCACCCGCGCTCAGCTGCACCGAGAGCATGCCGCCGAACGCCCGCATCTGCCGGGCGGCGAGTTCGTGGCCCGGGTGGGACTCGAGCCCCGGGTAGTAGACGCGCTCGACCGCCGCGTGCCCCTCGAGGGCCCGGGCGATGGCGAGGGCGTTCGACGAGTGGCGGTCGACGCGCACGCCGAGCGTCTTGATGCCGCGCACCGTGAGCCACGCCTCCATCGGCGCCGACACGGCACCGACGCCGAACTGGACGAAGCCGACCTTCGCGGCGAGCTCGTCGTCGCGCACGACGACGGCCCCGCCCACGACGTCCGAGTGACCGCCGATGTACTTCGTCGTCGAGTGGACGACCGCGTCGGCCCCCAGCGCGAGGGGCTGCTGCAGGTACGGCGACGCGAACGTGTTGTCGACGACGACGACGGCCCCGGCCGCGTGCCCGATCTCGGCGAGCGCCGCGATGTCGCTGATCTTCATCAGCGGGTTGCTCGGGGTCTCGACCCAGAGCACGGCCGTCGGGGCGGCCTGGACCGCGGCACGCACGGCGTCGAGGTCGCTCATCTCGACGGTGTCGAGCGTGACGCCCCAGGGCACCCACACCCGGTTGACGAGGCGGTGCGTGCCGCCGTAGACGTCGTTGCCCATGACGATGCGCGTGCCGGGTGCCAGGACCGAACGCAGCAGCGCGTCCTCGGCCGACAGCCCCGAGGCGAAGCTGAACGCGGCGCTGCCGCCTTCGAGGTCGGCGAGCAGGGTCTGCAGCGAGTCGCGCGTCGGGTTCGCCGAGCGCGCGTACTCGTAGCCGCCGCGGAACCCGCCGATGCCGTCCTGGACGAACGTGGACGACTGGTAGATCGGGGGGACGACGGCACCGGTCGTGGGGTCGAAGTCCTGGCCGGCGTGGATCGCCCTGGTCGAGAAGCCGTGGGTCATGGGATGTCCTTTCGAGGGGGACGGGTGGTGCAGACGGAGGGGGACGAGGAGGCGCGGGCCGGGCCGCCGGGTGACGGTGCCGCCCCGGCCGCTCAGGAGGACAGGAAGGAGAGGACGTCCTGGCGGGTGACGACGCCGACCGGGCGGCCGTCGTCGGTGACGAGCAGGGCGTCGACGGACTCGAGCGCGGACCGGGCCGCCGAGACGGGTTCGTTCACGCCGATCAGGGGCAGGGGGTCGCCGAGGTACGCCGAGACGGCGTCGCCCATGGTCGCGCCCCCGCGGAAGATGGCCTCGAGCAACGCCTTCTCCTCGATGGCACCGACGACCTCGCCGATGACGACCGGGGGCTCGGCCGATAGCACGGGCATCTGCGAGACGCCGTAGGTCTTCATGATGCCGATCACGTCGTGGACGGTGTCGGACGGGTGGGCGTGGACGAGGTCGGGCAGCTGCCCGGTCTTGGAGGCGATCAGGTCGCGGACCGACCGCTCGTCGTGACTGACGCCGAAGCCGTACGAGCGCATCCACGCGTCGTTGAAGATCTTGCCGAGGTAGCCGCGCCCGCCGTCGGGCAGCAGGGCGACGACGACGTCGTCGGGGCCGAGCTCGCGGGCCACGTCGAGGGCGGCCGCGACGGCCAGGCCGGACGAGCCGCCGACCAGCAGTCCCTCCTCGCGGGCGAGGCGCCGGGTCAGCTCGAACGAACGGGCGTCGTCCGCGGCGATGATGCGGTCGACGACCGAGGGGTCGTAAGCGGCCGGCCAGAAGTCCTCGCCGACGCCCTCGAGCAGATAGGGACGGCCGGTGCCCCCGCTGTAGACGCTGCCCTCGGGATCGGCGCCGACGACCTGCACCGCGCCTCCGGACACCTCTTTGAGGTAGCGGCCGGTACCGCTGATGGTGCCGCCGGTGCCCACGCCCGCGACGAAGTGCGTGATGCGGCCGTCGGTGTCGCGCCAGATCTCGGGGCCCGTCGTCTCGTAGTGGCTGAGCGGCCCGTTGGGGTTGGCGTACTGGTTCGGCTTGAACGCCCCGGGGATCTCGCGCGCGAGGCGGTCGGAGACGCTGTAGTAGGACTCGGGGCTGGTCGGCTCGACGGCGGTCGGCGTGACGACGATCTCGGCGCCGTAGGCCTTGAGCACGTTGCGCTTGTCCTCGCCGACCTTGTCGGGCAGGACGAAGACGCAGCGGTAGCCGCGCTGCTGGGCGACGAGGGCGAGGCCCACCCCGGTGTTGCCGCTGGTCGGCTCGACGATGGTGCCCCCGGGCCCGAGCAGCCCGTCGCGCTCGGCCGCGTCGATGATGCGCGTCGCGATGCGGTCCTTCGACGAACCACCCGGGTTGACGTACTCGACCTTGACGAGCACGGTCGCCGTGATGCCCTCGGTCACCTTGTTCAGCTTGACGAGCGGCGTGTCACCGATCAGGTCGAGGACGGTCTCGGCGTACTTCACGGGTGCTCCGGTTCTCGCGGGGCCCTCGTGGGGCGCGCGCAGGTCGACGACTCGGGTGGTCGGGTCGGTCGGGGCGTCCCCGCCGGACCCGTTCGTCGAGTCTAACGACGGGGTCGTGGCGTGTGACGGAGGGTCGGCGGGCCCGACCGGCTGGCACGCGCCTCCCAGGCAGCCGTGAGAGAAAATGGGTGACGCATCCACGATCGGGTGCGTCCCGACCACCTCCCCGACCCCAGAGGACCCCCGTGGCCAGCAGCGACAAGCCGACCGACAAACCCACCGTCAAGCAGCAGCGAGACGCCCGGCGTCACGAGAAGGTGGCCGAGCTCAAGCGGCAACAGGCCCGGGCGAAGCGCAACCGCACCATCGGCATCGTCACCGCCTCGGTCGCGGGCGCGGCGGCGATCGCGCTGGTCATCACCTTCGTCGTGACGAGCGGCCAGCCGCGGCAGGACCCCCAGGCCATCGAGATCGACGGCGTGAAGACCTACTCCGACCTCACCGCGAACCACGTCGGCGGCAGCGTCGACTACGCGATGACCCCTCCCGCGGGCGGCGACCACAACCAGATCTGGCTGAACTGCGGCGTCTACACCGAGCCCGTGCCGAACGAGAACGCCGTCCACGACCTCGAGCACGGCGCCGTCTGGTTCACCTACGACCCCGAGCAGGTCAGCGAGGGCGAGATCGAGGCGCTGCGCGACTTCGCCCCCGACACGTACGCGGTCGTCTCGCCCTACGAGGGCCTCGACTCCCCCATGTACGTCTCGGCCTGGGGCGCCCAGTTGCCCTTCGCGAACGTGGCCGACGACGAGGCCACCGTGTCCGACTTCGTCACCAAGTACTGGAAGTCCACGAACGCCCCCGAGCCCGGTGCACCGTGCAGCGGCGGCGTGGACGGCACCGGCAAGATCGCGTGACGGCACCGGGGCACGACGTTGACGCGACCGACGGGGCGGGGCCGCACCGCGCCTCCTCGGGTCGTCGGCTGAGGCTGGTGATCGCGGGGGTCCTGACCGTGGCGATCGTGCTGCTGGTCGGCGTCGCGCTCGGGCGGCTCAGCTCGCCCACCCCCGTCACGCCCGGCACGGACAGCGTCGAGGCGGGGTTCTCGCGCGACATGCAGGTGCACCACGAGCAGGCCGTGCAGATGGCGATGATGGTCCGCGACCGGACCGACGACCCCGCGGTCCGCTCGTTGGCCTACGACATGGCCCTCACGCAGTCGCAGCAGGCCGGTCAGATGTACGCCTGGCTCGAGCTGTGGCGCCTGCCGCAGGCACCCTCGGAGCCGACCATGACCTGGATGACCCGACCGACCCTCGACGGGGACTACGGCAGCCACCACATGACCGACGACGGAGGCGCGGGCGGCTCGGCCACGCCCGTCGCCACCCACGAACCCGGCGGCCGCATGCCGGGGCTGGCGACCGACGAGCAGCTCGCGTCCCTGGACTCCGCGAACGGCGTCGAGGCCGAGCGGATCTTCCTGACCCTGATGATCGCGCACCACGAGGGCGGCATCGAGATGGCCGACGCCGTCCTGGCGCGCAGCGAGGTGCCGCAGGTGCGGGCCTTCGCCTCGGGCATGCTGCAGACGCAGCAGAGCGAGGTCGACGCCATGCAGGCGATGCTCGTCGAGCGCGGCTGACAGGACACCGCAGCGCTACGACGACACCTGCTGCCCGTAGAGCTCGGCGTACACCCCGCCCAGGGCGAGCAGCTCGTCGTGCGTCCCCCGCTCGACGACGCGACCGGCCACCACGACGAACACGACGTCCGCGTCGCGCACGGTCGAGAGCCGGTGCGCGATGGCGATCGTCGTCCGGCCACGGGTCGCCGTGTCGAGGGCCTCTTGCACCACGCGCTCGGACACCGTGTCGAGGGCGCTCGTCGCCTCGTCGAGGACCATGACGGCGGGGTCCTTCAACAGGACGCGAGCGATGGCGATGCGTTGTTTCTCGCCGCCCGAGAGGCGATAGCCCCGCTCGCCCACGATCGTGTCGTAACCGTCGGGGAACGACGCGATGGTCTCGTGGATGTTCGCCTGCCGGGCTGCGTCGACCAGCTGTTCGTCGGTCGCGTCGGGTCGCGCGTACCGGAGGTTGTCGCCGATACTGGCATGGAAGAGGTAGGTCTCCTGGCTGACGATGCCGATGTTGCCGACCAGCGATTCTTGGTCGAGGCGCCGGACGTCGGTGCCGGCGAAGCGGACCGCTCCGCCGGACGCCTCGTAGAACCGAGGGATCAGGTACGAGACGGTCGTCTTGCCCGCACCGCTCGGGCCGACGAAGGCGGCGAACTGACCCGGTGCGATGTCGAACGAGACGCCGTCGAGGGTCTTCTGCCCGGGCTCGGCGTCGGGGTACGAGAACGAGACGTCGTCGAACTCGACCCGGCCGAGCTGCGTCTCGTCGACCGGCTCGGCCGAGGGGTCGTTCGTGATCGCCGGGTGGAGGTCGAGGTACTCGAAGATGCGGGCGAACAGCGCTCCGGAGGTCTGCAGGTCGAGGGCCACCCGCAGCAGCCCCATGAGCGGGAAGGTCAAGCGGGCCTGCACCGTGGTGAAGGCCACGATCGTGCCCGCCGTCACGGGCACGTCACGGAGGATCAGCCAGGCCGCGACCAGGTAGATGAGGGCGGGGATGACCGAGAGGAAGATCTGGACGACGGCGAAGAACCACTGCCCGCTCATCTGCTGACGCACCTGCAACCCGATCTGGGTGCGGTTCTCGGCCGAGTAGCGCTCGACCTCGGCGCGCTGCTGGTTGAAGCTCTTCGCCAACAGGATGCCGCTGACGCTCAGTGCCTCCTGCGTGATGGCGGTCATGTCGCTGAGCGACTCCTGCGTCTTGGTGGCGATGCGGGCGCGCACCTGGCCCACCCGTCGCTGGGCCACCACCAGCAGCGGCAGCAGGACGACCGTGACGACGGTCATCTGCCAGCTGAGCACGAGCATGGACACGAAGGCCGCGATGACCGTGACCGTGTTGCCGAGGACGCTCGAGATGGTGTTGCTCAGCACGTTCGCGACGCCGCCGACGTCGTTCTGCAGGCGGGACTGGATGACCCCGGTCTTGGTGCGGGTGAAGAACGCGAGCTCCATGCGCTGCAGGTGGCCGAAGAGGCGGATGCGCAACGCACCCATCACCTTGTTGCCGACCGTGGCGGTCAGGTACGTCTGCCAGACGCCGATGCCGGCGGACAGCACCCAGAGTCCCACCATGGCGCCCACGAGTTCGAGCAGCACGGGCACGTCGGGACCGCCCTGGGGGAACAACCCCCGGTCGAACGCCTGCTTGGTGAGCAGCGGTGGAGCCACGCTGACGGCGGCCCCGATCAGGACGAGCACGACGGTGACGACGAGGGCTCGCCGGTGCGGGGCGAACAGGCCGCGGATGCGACGGAACAGGTCGGGGATGCGCGGCGCGGTGGCGTTCGCCGCACGCTGGGCCTCGGCGTCGCCGCTCGAGACCCGGCCGGACCCGCCCGGTCGGCCTCCGCCCCGGGGACCGCCTGCGGGGGCGTGCATCGAACTCATGCGGTCAGCGTAGGCCCGACCCCCGTCACGAGTGGCCCACCGTCGGACGCCGACGCCGCGACACGCCGTAGAACGACCGTTCGTCCCCCAGTTGTGGGCGCAATGCCCGACAGACCATACGGCGTAATGAACACTCAGTTTAGTATGGCGGTGTCGGTGCACCTGACCAGGCTCCGGCAGCCGCGTTCTCCCTACCCGACGGGCGAGCCTCCCGAAGCGGCCGAGCTAGGACCATCGTGAACACGTCGAACCCCACGGCCGTCGAACCGCCGAGTGCCGAACTGCAGCCCGCCGACCACCGGGCCGCTCTCGATGCCATCGAGCAGGGCTGGACCCAGATCGCCCCCTTGCAGGGAGCGCGTCTGCGCGAGGCCATCCGCTCGACGCCCGAAGAGGAATGGCGCGGCCGACCCCGCATCCTGCTCGCCCTGGCGGCGAGCCACCGCTCGGTCGGCTCCCGCTCGCGCAGTGCGGCGCTGCCCTGGTTCCGCGGCGTCGCCAAGGCGCTCGACGCCGACCCCGACCTGCCGCTCGACATCCGGGCGGGCTACCACGTGCACCTCGGGGCGTCGCTGCGCACCCTCGGCAACTTCGTCGTGGCCCACGAGCACCTCGAGGTCGCCCGGACCCTCATCGAGAACGACCTCGCCGAGTCGATCAGCGTGCGCATCTCGCTCAGCGCCTCCTTCTCGTTGCAGCTCGGCCTCATCCGGCTGCACTACGGCGAGATCGACCAGGCCCGCTTCGCCCTGAGCCTCGCGAACGGTCTCGGCGAGGACCACCTCAGCACCGCCGAGCGGGTCGAGTGCCTCTCGGCGCTCGCCTTCGTCGCGATGCTGATCGGCGACTTCGACCTCGCCGACCGCCACGTCGACCTCGCCCGCGAGCTCGCCGACGGCACCGACCTGCTGGGGAGCTCGTTCGGGGCCCTCACCCAGATCACGCGCGTGCACCTCGCCCTCGAACGCGGCGAGGCCGTGAGCGGCCACGAGGGCCTGCTCGCCGACGTGCGGCAGGCGTCGCGCGGCAGCGACTGGGAGGCGCTCGGCCTGTTCGCCGAAGCGCACGTGCTGCTGTCCGAGAGCCGCTACATCGAGGTGCTCGACCTGCTGGCGCGGATCACCCGCACCATCGACGGGTTCACCGGGCACAGCGCCCTCACCGACTCGGCCACGGTGTTGCGGGCCGAGACCATGCGCCTGCTCGGTCAGCCGCACGAGGCCCGTCGACTCGCGTCGTCGGTGACGTCGTCGCACCACCACATCCGCTGTCCCGGTCGCGTGCTCGCCCTCGTGCACCTCGCCGCCGGTGAACCCGAGGCCGCCCTCGAGGCGCTCGAACCGTGCCTCGCCATCGGCGACCTGCACAGCGAGCGAACGATGGGCCAGGTGCACGCCCTCCAGGCGGCCGCACACCTCGCCCTCGGCGACGCCGCGCGCAGCGACCTCGCCTTCGACCAGGCCCTGCTGAGCGCGGGTCACAACGGGTCGATCTGGCTCTTCGCCACCCTGCCGGAGGACGTCCTCGACCACCTCGTGCAGCGCGCCGTCGGCCGTCGTCAGCCGGCCGCCATCGTCGGGGTGCTCGACCGCCTGCGCGGGACCACGGCCGACGTCGTGCCGCAGCTCGCCGAGCCGCTGAGCGACCGCGAGCTCGTGATCGTCCGGCACCTGGCCACCGGTCAGACCCTCGGCCAGATCGGCAGCCAGCTGTTCATCTCGGTCAACACCGTCAAGAGCCACGTCCGCAGCATCTACCGCAAGCTGCAGGCGTCGTCGCGGCGCGAGGCGATGACCCGCGTCAAGCAGCTCGGCCTCGACCTCGACGACTAGGGACGAGGAGGCGCGGTGCCGGCCGTGGGGTAACCTCTCGCGGTGCCCCACGAGTCCCGCGTCACGTCCCGTCCGTCCCTCCTCGCCCAGCTGAGGGCGCGCAAACCCCTCGAGGCCTACGTCGCCGAGAGCGCAGCATCCGCCGACGGCGGCCCCCGTCTGCGACGCACCCTGGGCGTCTGGCACCTCACGGCGATCAGCATCGGGGCGACCCTCGGCACGGGCATCCTGGTCGTGCTGGGCACCGCCGTCCCGCTGGCCGGCCCCGCCGTCTGGATCTCGTTCGTCCTCGCGGGCGTCGCGGCCCTGCTGTCGGCCCTGTCGTACGCCGAGATGGCGGGCAGCGTGCCCGTGTCGGGGTCGAGCTACTCGTACGCGTACGCGACGCTCGGCGAGGGCATCGCGTGGGTCTGCGGGTGGTGCCTCGTGCTCGAGTACGCCGTCTCGGTCGCGGCCGTCGCCGTCGGGGCGGGGCAGTACGTGAACGAGGCCCTCGACGTGTTCGGGCTCGCCCTGCCGGCCGCGATCGCCGAGCCCCCGGGCGCCGGCGGCGTCCTCAACCTGCCCGCCGCGGTCCTCGTCCTGCTCGCCACCCTCGTGCTCGTTCCCGGCGCGCGCGAGAGCGCCTGGGTCAACACCCTGCTCGTCGTCGTCAAGGTGGCGCTGCTCGTGTTCTTCGTCGCCGTCGCCTTCACGGCCTTCCGCGCCGGGAACTTCGAGCCGCTGGCACCGATGGGCGCGGCCGGCGTCTCGGCGGCGGCCTCGCGCCTGTTCTTCTCGTACATCGGCTTCGACGCGGCGTCCACGGCCGGCGAAGAGGCCCGCGACGCGAAGCGCGACCTGCCGCGCGCCATCATCGCCTCGATCGTGATCATCACGGTGCTCTACATCCTGGTGGCCGTCGCCGCTATCGGTGCGCGCCCGTGGACCACCTTCACCGACGGCGAGGCGACCCTCGTCACGATCGTCGCCGACATCACGGGACAGCCGTGGGTCGCCTTCCTCTTCGCCGTCACCGCCGTGGCGGCGATCGCGAGCGTCGTGTTGACGGTGCTCTACGGTCAGACGCGCATCTTCGTCTCGATGGCCCGCGACGGCCTCGTGCCCCGCGTCCTCGGCCGCGTCTCGGCGCGCACGCAGACCCCCGTCGCCGGCACCCTGATCGTCGGCGGAGCCGTGGCCGTCGCGGCGGCGGTGATCCCCCTGGGCGCCCTGGCCGACGCGACGAGCATCGGCACGCTCTTCGCCTTCGCCCTGGTCAACGTGTCGGTCATCTGGCTGCGCCGCAACCGCCCGGAGCTCGACCGCACCTACAAGGTGCCGCTCTACCCGCTGACCCCGGTCCTCGGCTGTGCCTTCTGCGTGCTGCTCATGGTGACCCTCGGGTGGGTCACCTGGGCGGCCTTCGCCGTCTGGATGGTCGTGGGCACCGCGGTGTACCTCGGGTACGGCCGCCGACACTCGGTCCTGGCCCGCGCCTCCTGACCCGGCTCTCCGCACGGTCGGCGGGTCGCAGCGGAGACGCCAGAAGGCGCCACCCCGAGGGGTGGCGCCTTCCATGTGGTGCTGAGCAGACGTGCCGCTCAAGCGCAGGGGGCCGCGAGGGCCCGCCGACTACTTGAGGGTGATCGTCGCGCCGGCGGCCTCGAGCTGAGCCTTGGCCTTCTCGGCGGCGTCCTTCGTGGCACCCTCGAGGACGGTGCTGGGGGCACCGTCGACGACGGCCTTGGCCTCGCCGAGACCGAGGCTCGTGAGCGCGCGGACCTCTTTGATGACCTGGATCTTCTTGTCGCCGGCAGCCTCGAGGACGACGTCGAAAGCGGTCTGCTCTTCGACCTCTTCAGCGGCGGCGGCGGGGCCGGCGGCACCGGCAGCGGCCACGGGGGCAGCAGCGGTGACCTCGAAGACCTCTTCGAACTTCTTCACGAAGTCGCTGAGCTCGATGAGCGTGAGCTCCTTGAAGGCCTCGATCAGTTCGTCCTGCGTGAGCTTCGCCATGGTGTTCTCCTTATGGGTTTTCTAAAGTGTGGGTTGGTACGACAGCTGTTTAGCTGTCGGCTTCCTGCTTGGCACGCAGCGCCTCGACCGTGCGAACGGCCTGGGACAGCGGTGCCTGGAACAGGTAGGCAGCACCGAACAGCGAAGCCTTGAAGGCGCCGGCCAGTTTGCCCAGCAGCACCTCTCGGGACTCGAGATCGGCGAGCTGCTTGACCTCGTCTGCCGTGAGCGGGTTACCGTCGAAGTAACCGTTCTTCACGATCAGAGCGGGGTGTGCCTTGGCGAAGTCACGCAGGCTCTTGGCGACGGCGACAGGGTCACCGTGCACGAAGGCGATCGCAGACGGTCCGACGAGTTCGTCGTCGAACGAGCTGATTCCGGCGTTGTTGGCCGCGATCTTGCTGAGCGTGTTCTTCACCACGGCGTACGTCGCGTCTGCACTGATGGACTTGCGGAGCTCTTTCAGCTCGGCAACAGTGAGACCGCGGTACTCGGTGAGCAGGACGGCGGTCGAGTCACGGAAGTTGTCCGTGAGCTCGGCGACCGATGCTTCCTTGTTCGCCATGGCTCTCCTAAAACGTGGGTGTGCCGGCAGCCCCCGGGAACTCGACTCGGCCGCGCCGAGACCGGCGCCGCACCAATGAAAAAAGCTCCGGCGCAAGCGCACGGAGCTGGATCTCTTCGAGAAGAGGAACGACTTCACACACCTGCGCTGGTCGCTCTCTCTCGAGAACCTTCGGCACCCGTCTGCGAGCAGACGACTACAACCGGCGGTCTTGGGCTTCGTACAGAGTAGACGCAGGAGGCGCGCTCACGCAAGTCGCGCCTCCTCGGCTTCGCGATGGGGTGCGCCCGCGGGCGTCGCGAGCGGCAGGCGGACGGTGAAGGTCGCTCCCCCGGCCGAGCTCGCGACGTCGACGGTGCCGCCGTGGGAGTGGACGACGGCCTGGACGATCGCGAGGCCGAGACCCGTGGAGCCGGCCTTCCGCGATCGCGAGCTGTCGGCGCGGGCGAACCGTTCGAACAGCACGGGCAGCACGGCCGGGTCGATGCCCGGTCCGTCGTCGGCGACCGAGACGACGGCCTCCCCCGACGTGTCGTCGACCGTGAGCGAGACGTGCACGTGGGTGCCGTCGGGCGTGTGGGTGCGCACGTTGGTCAACAGGTTGGCGACGATCTGGTGGAGGCGCATGGCGTCGCCCGACACGGTCACCGGCTCGTCGGGCACGTACACGTCGACGTCGTGCGTGGGTCCGGCCACGTGGGCGTCGTTGACCGTGTCGAGCACGACCCTGGTCAGGTCGACGTCGCCCGTGACGAGGTCGCGACCCTCGTCGAGGCGGGCGAGCAGCAGGAGGTCCTCGACGAGCGAGGTCATCCGCAGCGACTCCGACTCGATGCGGCCCATGGCGTAGACCACGTCGTCGGGCAGTCCGGTGTTCATGCGGCGGGTCAGCTCGGCGTAGCCGCGGACCGACGCGAGCGGGGTGCGCAGCTCGTGCGAGGCGTCGGCCACGAACTGCCGCACCTTGTTCTCGCTCTGCTGACGGGCCTCGAGGGCCCCGGCCACGTGGCCCAGCATGCGGTTGAGCGAGGCGCCGACGCGGCCGACCTCGGTGCGGGTGTCGGCGTCGGCCTCGTCGACGCGTTCCGCGAGGGCCACCTCGCCGCGGTCGAGCGGCAGTTCGGCGACCCGCAGTGCCGTGTCGGACATGCGCTCGAGCGGGCGGAGGGCGCTCCGCACGACCCCGTAGGCGATCGCGATCGCGACCGCGAGGCCGATGAGGGTCACCGCGAGGATCGTGACCACCATGACGGTGATGGTGCGGTCGACGTTGCTCGTCGGCAGACCGACGACGAGGTACGCCGGCGTGGTGGCGAGGGAGCCCGACGTGGTGGTCGTCTGATAGCCGACCGCGAGCGACTCCACCCGGTACGAACCCAGCGCCGACCCGAGCGAGACGGACTCGGGCGCGGTCGAGCCGGCGACCGTCGTCACGACCGAGGTGAGGTCGTCGGTCAGGCGCGGCGTGACGACCCGACCCGACTGCTCGACCTGGTACGCCGCCACGACCGTCCCGTTCACGACGACGGCCGTGAAGGTGCCGGGCGACTGCCGCGGGCCCGAGAGGTCGTCGCCGTCGGGCGTCAGGTAGGGCCGGCTCGTCGAGCCCTGCGCGTTCACCATGGGCACGGAGCGGCCCGTCGCCCCCTCGAGCTCGTCGTCGAGCTGACGCATGAGCGACGCCTGGAGCACGAACACGCTGACCGAGCCGATCACGATGGTCAGCAGCACCACGAGCGCGACGATGCTGAGGATCAGGCGGTTGCGCAGCGTGAGCGGCCCGGCGAGACCGGGCGCCCGGCCCACCAGGCCCCGGAGGCGCGAGCCCACCCGGGCGGGCAGGGCATCGCTCACGACGTGGGCTTGATCACGTAACCGACGCCGCGCACGGTGTGGATCATCGGCTCTTCGCCGACGTCGATCTTCTTGCGCAGGTACGAGATGTAGATCTCGACGACGCTCGACTTGCCGCCGAAGTCGTAGCTCCAGACCCGGTCGAGGATCTGCGCCTTGCTCAGCACGCGGCGGGGGTTGCGCATCAGGAAGCGCAGCAGCTCGAACTCGGTGGCGGTCAGCTCGATCTCGCGACCGGCGCGCGTCACCTCGTAGCTCTCCTCGTCGAGCACGAGGTCGCCGACGACGATGCGCGAGTCGCCCGCCTCGCTGATGGCCGAGGCCGACCGGCGGATCAGGCCGCGCAGCCGGGCCACGACCTCTTCGAGCGAGAACGGCTTGGTGACGTAGTCGTCGCCCCCGGCGGTGAGACCCGACACGCGGTCCTCGACGCTGTCCTTCGCGGTGAGGAACAGGATCGGGGTGTCGTCACCGCTCGACCGCAGTCGACCCAGCACCTGGATGCCGTCGATGTCGGGCAGCATCCAGTCGAGCACGATCGCGTCGGGCTTGAACTCGCGCGCCGTGGCGAGGGCCGCCTGACCGTCGGAGGCCGCCTTGACGTCCCATCCCTCGTAGCGGAGGGCCATCGAGAGCAGGTCGGTGAGACTGTTCTCGTCGTCGACGACGAGGACTCGGAGGGGCGTTCCGTCGGCACGGGTGAGGCGGGGGGCCGAGGCGGTGGCGGGGGTCGTTGTGGTCACCTCTCCAAGTATCGAGTGGTTCCTATGAACCGACTGTGATCAGTCGATGAGCGGGCTGCGCATCGTCCCCGGGCGACCCGCGGGGGCCGCGAGCCCCCGGGGTGCCGGGCGCGCGTCAGGCGGACGGGTAGTCGGCGCAGGAGAAGCGAGCCGAGTCCGGGGCCCAGCAGGGCACGTTGATCGTGCCCTGGCCGCCGAAGAGGGCGAGCACGTCGCGTGGCGCCCGGCCCGGCACGGGCAGGCCGTCGGGACCGAGGGGCAGGGTGCGCAGCACGACGTCGCGGTTCTCGGGGTGGCCGAGCGTGCCGGGCTCGAACGACACCCAGAGCAGCATCGAGCCGTCGGGCGACACGTGCGGGAACCAGTTGACCCGTTCGTCGTCGGTCACCTGCACGACGTCTCCGCCGTCCAGGCGGCTCCGGAAGAGCTGCGCGTGGCCGGCGACCCCCTCGGAGGCGCGCTCCGAGTTCGCCCACAGCCACGCCCCGTCCGGAGAGAACTCGGCCCCGTCGTCGGGGTGCTCGTCGTCGGTCACCGGCGTGGTCGCGCCGTCGGCGAGCGAGACCAGGGCGACGTTCGTGCGCCAGCCGGCCCGCGCCTCCTCGTCGTCCGGGTCGTCGACCGGCGCCGGCAGGGCGCCGACGATCACGCTGAGCGTGGCACCGTCGGGCGAGACGCCGTGCAGGTAGTTCTTGTGGTTGCGGCCCGCCGGGTGGTCGCGCGTCACGCGGCGGGCGGTGCCGCCCGGGGTCACGCCGTCCCACGGCACCTCGTACAGGTGGCCGTCCCGGGCGCTCACGATCACGGCCCCCTGGTCGGGAACGATCACGTGGTCGTTGTTGATCTCGGGCACGTCGCCCATCGGCACCGGCTCGAGCGCCGTCTCGTCGACCCCACGGGCGTCGGCGGGCACCCGCCAGAGCAGGCCGTCGCCGTTGACGACGAGCCATCGACCGTCGGGGCTCCAGTTCGGGGCCTCGACGAGCACGCGGGTGCTCTCGAGGACGACCTCGACGTCGCCGGTCGCGGGGTCGACGACGAGCAGGCGGCTCCGTTGGCCGGGCAGCAGGGTTCGGGGCATGGGATCAGTCTGCCGTCACTGGTTCGAGAAGGCGGCGTCGAAGGAGGCGCTCGGTCGTCTCCAGAGGAGTGAACGGATGTAGGCGAGCGCCTCGGGAGCACCGTGCAACCGGTCCATGCCCGCGTCCTCCCACTCGATCGAGATCGGGCCGTCGTAGCCGATCGCGTCGAGGGCGCGGAAGGCGTCCTCCCACTTCATGTCGCCGTGGCCGGTCGAGACGAAGTCCCAGCCCCGGCGGGGGTCGCCCCAGGGCAGGTGGGAGCCGAGCACGCCCGAGCGCCCGCTGACGGGCTTGATGCGGGTGTCCTTGCAGTCGACGTGGAAGATCCGGTCGGCGAAGTCGGTGATGAACGACACCGTGTCGACCCCCTGCCAGAGCATGTGCGAGGGGTCCCAGTTGAAGCCGAAGGCCGACCGGTGCTCGATGGCCTCGAGCGCCCGGACGCTCGTCCAGTGGTCGTAGGCGATCTCGCTCGGGTGCACCTCGTGGGCGAACCGGACGCCCTCGGCGTCGAACACGTCGAGGATGGGGTTCCAGCGGTCGGCGAAGTCCTGGTAGCCGGCGTCGATCACGCTCGCCGGGACCGGCGGGAACATCGCCACGTAGGGCCAGATCTTCGAGCCGGTGAAGCCGACGACGGTGTCGACGCCCATCTTGCGGGCCACCCGTGCCGCCCGCTTCATGTCCTCCGCGGCCCGCTGCCGGACGCCCTCGGGCTCGCCGTCGCCCCAGGTGGACGGGCGCACGATCGCCTGGTGCCGGAAGTCGATCGGGTCGTCGCAGACCGCCTGCCCGGTCAGGTGGTTCGAGATCGCCCAGACCCCCAGGCCGTGCCGCTCGAGCACGTCGAGTCGCGACCGCAGGTACGCGTCGTCCTGGTCGGCGCGCTCGAGGTCGAGGTGGTCGCCCGACGCGGCGATCTCGAGGCCGTCGTAGCCCCACCCGGCGGCGAGTGCCGCGACCTCCTCGAAGGGCAGGTCGGCCCACTGGCCGGTGAACAGGGTGACGGGGCGGGAGCTCTCGGCCATGGGTTCCTTGGGTCGGGACGGTCGGGGTCAGGGCAGGTCGACCCACCGGCGCGACGCGGCGGACGCGAGGACCGCCTCGGTCACCCGGACGGCGCGCAGGCCGTCGACGAAGGTGGGCAGCCCCTCGGGGGTCCCGCCCCGGACGGCGTCGTGGGCGTCGCGCACGAACCCCGCGAACGCGTCGACGTAGCCCATCGGGTGCCCGGCGGGGACGGTCGACAGGCGGGCGGCGTCGGGTGCGAGCACGGCCGCGTCGCGGGCCACGAGTTGCGTGCCCGACCGGCGTCCGACCCAGAGCGTCTCGGGCTCCTCCTGCGAGAACTCGAGGCTCTCGGCGGTGCCCGACAGGTCGAGCAGGAGGCGGTTCTTGCGACCCGGCGCGACCTGCGACACGAAGAGGGTGCCGATCGCCCCCCGTGCCGTCTCGAACACGACGGCCGCCTCGTCCTCGGTGTCGACCGACGAGCCGCCGCGGTGCGTGTGCACGGTGGTGGTCGTCGAGGTCAGCCGGGCCAGCCGGTCGCCCAGGACGAACTCGAGCAGGTCGACCAGGTGGCTGCCGATGTCGGCGAAGGCCCGCGAGGGACCACCCGCGGCCGAGTCGACCCGCCAGTCGACGTCGTCGCTGTCGAGCAACCAGTCCTGCAGGTACGAACCCCGGACGCTCAGCACGCGGCCGACCTCGCCCGTGGCGACGCGGGCCCGGGCCTCGCGCACCATCGGGTGGTAGCGGTAGACGAAGGGCACGGCACCGACCAGTCGCCCGGCCCGGGCGGCCTCGACCAGGGCCTCGGCCTCGGCGCTCGAGGTCGCCAGCGGCTTCTCGCAGACCACGTGCTTGCCGGCGGCGAGCGCCGCCAGCGCGACGGGCGCGTGCGTGGCGTTCGGCGAGCAGACGTGCACGACGTCGACGCCGGGATCGGTGACGAGGTCGTCGACGCTCTCGTGGGAGGTGTCGACGCCCAGGGACGCCGCCGCGTGGGCCGCGCTGGCGGCGCTCGAGGAGGCGAGGGCGACCACGCGGGCGCCGGCCGACCGCGCGGCGCCGGCGTGCACGCGCGCCATGAAGCCGCCGCCCACGATGCCGACGCGCAGGGGTTCGACGCGACCCGCGCCTCCTCGGCTCGGCGCTGCCCGGCCGGCCGGGCCGGCGGTGGCGCCCACCGGCCCCACCGCCGTGGCCACGGCCGGCTCGGTCACTTCACGGCCCCCGACGACAGTCCGGTGATCAAGTGTTTCTGCACGAGCATGAAGCCTATGAGCACGGGCAGCGAGACGACGACCGAGGCGGCCATGAGCTGGTTCCAGTAGACGTCCTGCTGCGAGGCGTAGGCGCGGAGGCCGATGGAGAGCGTGCGCGTGTCCTTGCTCGTCAGCACCGAGGCGAAGAGCACCTCGCCCCAGGCCGTGATGAAGGCGTAGACCGCGACCGCGATGATGCCCGGCTTGGCGACCGGGATGATCACGCGGAACAGGGCACCGAGGCGACCCGTGCCGTCGATCATCGACGCCTCCTCCAGCTCTTTCGGGATCGACGCGAAGTAGCCCGTCAGCATCCAGATCGAGAACGGCAGCGAGAACGTCATGTAGGTGATGATCAGGCCGAGGTAGCTGCCGGTCAGCTGCACGCCGACCGTGCGCTGGATCTGCACGAAGATCAGGAACAGCGGCAACAGGAACAGGATGCCCGGGAACATCTGCGTCGACAGCACGACCAGGCTGAAGCTGCGCTGGCCCTTGAACCGCAGGCGGGCCAGCGAGTACGCGGCGAGCACGGCCATGGCCACCGACAGCACCGTCGCCGAGATCGTGACGATGAGGCTGTTCTTGAAGTACGACGCCAGCGGCACCGTCTGCCAGATCTGCACGTACGGCTCGAGCGTCACCCGGCTGGGGATCCAGGTGAACAAGCCCTGGACGTCGGCGAGCGGCTTGATCGAGGTGGTCAGCACCACGTAGAGCGGGACGACCACCACGAGCGACAGGAAGGCCAGCCCGAAGAAGCGGAAGACCTTGAACCCACGGGTCTCAATCATCGTGTTGTCCCTTCGGCAGAACCATGCGGATGTAGAACGCCGACGCGATCAGCAGCACGACCAGGAGCATCACGCTCATGGCACCGCCGAGGCCGAAGTTCCAGTTGTTGAACGACTGCTGGTAGATCAACGGCGAGATGAGCGTCGCCTGCTCGGGCGACGCCGGGCCGAAGAGCACGTAGGGCACGTTGAACTGGTTGAAGATCCACAGGCTCATGATCAACAGCAGCACGGCGTTGGCCGGCTTGACCATGGGCAGGGTGATCTGGGTGAACTGCTTCCAGAGGCTGGCGCCGTCGAGGCTCGCGGCCTCGTAGACGTCGCCCGGGATGTTCTGCAGCGCGGCGAGCAGCATCAGGAAGGCGAAGGGCCAGAACTGCCACGCCGTCACGATGACGATGGCCCAGAACGAGTTGCCGCCGAGCAGCCAGAAGGGGCGGTCCTGCAGGATGCCGAGGTCGTCCACCAGGAAGCGGTTGATGGCCCCGTCGCGCTGGTTGAACATGAAGGCCCAGGCGATGGTGCCGACGTACGACGGCAGGGCGTAGGGCACGAGGAAGAGCGTGCGGAGGATGCCGCGGCCCTTGAACGAGCTGGTCAGGAGCACCGCGCCGAGCATGCCCATGCTCCAGGCGATGGCCACCACGATGACGGTGAACATCAGCGTGCGCCCCAGGGCCCCGTACAGCTGGCCGGCGATGGGCGAGGACGGGTCGAGCGCGGTGACGAAGTTCTGCAGGCCGACGAAGGGCGCGTTGACCCAGTTGGCGATGCTGAGCTGGTTCAGCGTGATGAACGCGATCCAGATGCCGAGCACCATCGGGACGATGTGGACGAGCAGTTCGGCCAGGGCGGCGGGCGCCACCAGGAAGTAGGCGAGCGGCGATCGGTGCTTCTTGCGCTTGGCCGGCTCGATCGGGGCCTGCTGGTGCGGGTCGGGCGGGAGGTCTTTCTCGGCGGTGGCGGGGGGCAGGACGTTGACGGTCATGAGGGTCCTCTCGGGGCCTGGGTGGCGGGGGCGGCCGGTCGATCGGACCGGCCGCCCCCGTCACGGGCGGTGGGACGGGCTACTGACCCGAGCTCATCTGGCTGTTCGCGTCCTCGAGGGCCGACTTGACGTCGGACTCGCTGACGGAACCGCCCTGGGCTGCGGTGGCGAGGAGGTTCTTGATCGCGGTGCCGACCAAGGTCTCCATCTGCCCCTCGGAGGGGTAGAGGGGCATGGGCTGGGCGTGGTCCTCGAGGATCGTCTGCTTCAGCTTGATCGTGTCCGACTGGAACGCCGGGTCGTCGTACGCGCTCGTGACCACGGGCAGCGAGCTGAACGCCTTGTTCAGGTACACCTGCTCGGAGTCGCTCGTCAGGTGCTTGACGAAGTCGATCGCCGCGTCCTTGTTGCCGCTGTTCTCGAAGACGCTCACGTTGATGCCGGCCACGTGGCTCTGGGTGCCCAGCAGACCGGTCGCGTCGGCGGACTCCATCGGCACGGGTGCCGCGGCGTAGTCGGTGAAGTCGCGGGCCGAGAGGTTCGCGTCGGGGGCCTGGTCGAAGAACATCGCGGCCTTGTCGTCCGCGAACGTCGCCGCCATGTCCGAACCGTTCACGCTCTCGGCGTCGGACGGTGAGACCACCTTGTCGACCGCCATCAGGTCGACCCACTCCTTGACGCCCTTGACGACGCCGTCGTTGCCGAAGTCGGGCTCGCCGTCCTCGTCGTACAGCGCGCCTCCGTTCTGCAGGCCCCGGACGAACGCCTGGTGGGCATTGTTCGAGATGCTCGACCCGGCCATGGTGACGCCCCACTGGTCGATCGTGCCGTCGCCGTCGGTGTCGACCGTCAGCTTCTTGGCGTCCTCGACGAACTCGTCCCAGGTGGCGGGCGGGGTGGTGATGCCCGCGGCCTCGAACATCTTCGTGTTGTAGTACAGCGAGTACGACAGCCCGTAGAGCGGGATCGACGTGGGTGCCTGACCCTCGGCACCGCCGGTGGCGAAGCTGGACTGCACGAAGCGGTCCTGGCCACCGACCTGGTCGAGGGCGTCGCCCTCCCAGGGCACGAAGGCGCCGCTGGACTGCAGCGACACCGCCCAGGTGTTGCCGATGTTGAGGACGTCGGGCCCCTCGCCGCTCGAGACGGCGGTGAGGATGCGGTTGTAGAGGTCGGACCACGGGATGACCTCGAGGTCGACCTTGACGCCGGTCTCCTCCGTGTAGCGGTCGATGCTCTCCTGCAGGATCTCGGCGTCCTTCTCGACCGTCGGAGCCTGGTTGCTGGCCCAGTAGGTGATCGTGTCGGCGTCGCCGCTGCCGCCCGAGGCGCTGCAGGCGGTCATCGATCCGACCGAGAGGGCTCCGACCGCGAGGGCGGCGAGCCAACGGAACTTCGTTTGCATGACTTCTCCTGGTGTCTCTTCTTCGAGATTTCTCTTCATCGAGTGAGGGAAGGGGTGGTGCGGGGGTTCGTGGTGCTGTGGTGACTCCGGTGGTGCGGGTGGTGCGCTCAGGGGGTGGACGGGTCGGGAGGCGCGGTGCCGGCGTCGAGGAGGCGCCGGCACCGCACCGGATCAGCCGAGGGCCGGGACGGAGGGGTCCCAGCTCTCGGGCAGCTCGGGCGTCGGCTCGAGGGTCGAGTCGACGCGGACGCTCTCGTCGCGTTCGGCGGACTCGGCCAACGAGACCATGACGTCGAGGACGTGGAAGGCGAGTTCGCCGGGCACGCGCTCACGGCGACCCTCGCGGATGGCCTGGGCGAGCTCGGCGACGCCGGTGCCGCGGGTGAAGGTCGAACCCGTGGCCGCGACGACGACCGGCTCGTCGGTGCCCGTGTGGACCGTCGTGTCGCCCTCGAACTCGTTCGGGTCGGGGAACACGGCCGTGCCCTCGGTCCCGGCGATCTCGACGAAGCCGGCACGGGCCAGCTTCGAGTCGAAGCTGAAGACGGCCTGCGCGCTGGCGCCGCTCTCGAACTGCAGCAGGGCGCTCACGTGGGTCGGCACCTCGACGGGGAAGACCGTTCCGGCCTTCGGCCCCGAGCCGATGACCCGGCTGTCCCGGGCCTTCGACGCCGTGGCCGTGACCTTCGCGACGGGTCCGAAGACCTGCACGAGCGTGGTCAGGTAGTACGGGCCGACGTCGAACATCGGTCCCGCGCCGTAGGCGAAGAGGAACTCGGGGCTGGGGTGCCACGACTCGGGGCCGGGCACCTGGAAGAGCGCGAGGCCGGTCAGGGGCGTGCCGATGTCGCCTCGCTTCACGACCCGCAGTCCGGTCTGCAGACCGGCGCCGAGGAACGTGTCCGGAGCGACGGCCACGCGGACGCCCGCCTCCTTCGCGGCGGCCAGCAGCCGGGCACCGCTCTCGCGGTCGAGGGCGTAGGGCTTCTCACCCCAGACGTGCTTGCCCGCGGCGACGGCCTGCAGCGCCACGTCGACGTGGGCCGCCGGGATCGTCAGGTTGACCACGATCTCGACGTCGTCGAGGGCGAGCAACTCGTCGACCGTGCCGCTGGCGGGCACGCCCCACTTCTCGGCCTGGGCCGCCGCGCGGGCCTGGTCGATGTCGGCGATGAAGAGCACCTCGAGGTCGGGGAACTGCGTGAGGTTGCCGAGGTACTGGTCGCTGATCACGCCGGCGCCGATGACCCCGACGCCCACCGGGCCGGTCTTGCCGTCGGAGGCGACGGCGGGCCGCGAGGCAGTCGTCACGTCGGTCATGCGCGGACCCCCTGCAGGAACTCGAGGCTGTCGGCGAGCGCGGTGAACACGTCACCGGCGTGGTCGTCGAGTTCGACGACGGGGGTGGCCTGACGGGCCGCCTGCAGGATGTCGCGGACGGGCATCGACCCGCGCCCGACGGCGACCTGCTCGACGTCGTTCTTGTTCTTCGGGCCGTCCTTCACGTGGAGGAACTGCACCTTGTCGCCGAGGCGGGCGAGCAGCTCGGCGGCGTCGACGCCGCCGACCTCGACCCAGTAGGTGTCGATCTCGAGCACGACGTTCGCGGGCAGGGCCGCGGCGAACACCTCGAGGGCGGGGGTGCCGTCGATCAGGTTCTCCAGCTCGAAGGCGTGGTTGTGGTAGCCGATGGTGAGGTCGTGTGCGGCGGCCGCGTCGGCGATCTCGCCCAGCTCCTTCGCGATCGCCTCGACGTCCTCACGGGTGACCCAGCGGGTCTCGTCGATGTGCGGGTCGATGATCGTGCCGACGCCGAGACGGGTGGCGGCGGCGAAGATCGGCTCGAGGTCCTTGCCGATCAGGCCGACGTGCGCGCTGGGCGCGGTGAGTCCGGCGGCGGGCAGGGCCTCGGCGTACTCGTCGACGCGGTCGACGAAGGCGTACGGCTCGACCTGGGTGTAGCCGAGGTCGGCGATGCGCTTCAGGGTGCCGGGCAGGTCGGCGGCGATGGCGTCTCTGACCGTGTAGAGCTGGACCGAGATCGGGCTTGCGGTGGTCACCAGGGGTGTCTCCTCTTCCGAGTGGATGTGCGACGGCGACGGGCACCGTCGGGGACTCTCAGCGGTCGAGCCGTCGACCGGTCACCCCCGGAAGAGTGGCGGTCGGCGTCGACCGAGACTCACCATAGGACCGCTTCTGTCGACCCGCAAGCAAAAGTCGACCTTTTCTCGGCGGGGTTCTCTCGGGCGTCGCCGAGGGCTGTGGTTTACTGCTGCCATGTCCGACACGACGAGGTCGTCTGCCCTCGGCAGCACCGGAGCCAGCGAGATCTTCCAGCTGCTCCGCGACGGCGTGCCGCGCACCCGGGCCGAACTCGCGGCGATGACGGGCCTCGCCCGGTCGACGATCGGCCTGCGCCTCGACGTCCTGGCCGAACTCGGTCTGGTCGGCCCCTCCGCCGACGCCGTCTCGACGGGTGGCCGCCCTCCCTCGCGCGTGGCGCTCATCCCCTCGGCGCGCGTCGTCCTGGCCGCGGACTTCGGAGCGGGCCACGTCAACCTCGCCCTGACCGACCTGATGGGCGTCGAGCTGACCAGCGACCGTCGCCTGATCGACATCGCCGACGGTCCCGAGACGACCCTCGCCGGCATGGTGACCGGGGCGGACGCCCTGCTCGACCGGCTCGGTCGCACCCGGGACGACCTCATCGGGGTCGGGATCGGCCTGCCGGGCCCCGTGCAGTTCAGCACGGGTCGACCGGTGAACCCGCCGATCATGCCCGGCTGGGACGGCGTCGACGTGCCGGGCTGGGTGAGGCGCCACCTCGACGTGCCCGTCCTCGTCGACAACGACGTCAACATCATGGCCCTCGGCGAGCGCAGCCACGCCTGGCCGGGCACCGACCACTTCCTGTTCGTCAAGGTCGCCACCGGCATCGGCTCGGGCATCATCTCGGGCGGTCGCCTGCAGCGCGGCGCCCAGGGCATCGCGGGCGACATCGGCCACGTGCAGATCCCCCGCGGCGCCGGCGTCGTCTGCCACTGCGGCAACGTCGGGTGCCTCGAGGCCGTCGCCTCCGGCCCGGCCCTCGCCCGCTCGCTGCGGGCCCTCGGCCACGACTGCGAGGGTGGCCGCCAGGTGGTCGAGCTCGTCCGGGCCGGCAACGTCGACGCGGTGCAGGCCGTCCGCCAGGCGGGTCGCGACCTCGGCGAGGTGCTGACCGCCTGCGTCAACATGATCAACCCCTCGGTCATCGCGATCGGCGGCTCCATGGCGCAGGCCGGCGAGCACTTGCTGGCCGGCGTGCGCGAGGTCGTCTACCAGCGGTCGATGCCGCTCGCGACCGAGCACCTGAGCATCGTGCCGTCCCGGGCGGGCGACCGGGCGGGGCTCATGGGCGCGAGCATGCTCGCGATCCACCACGCCCTCTCCCCCGCGGCGATCGACGAGCTCGCCGCCGCCGTCTGACCGCGGGCTCCCGGTGCTCGCCGCTCCGCCGCGACACGAGGAGGCGCGGGTATCGTCCTCGCGCCCCCGGCGAGGGAGAATGGTCACCATGACCGTCGTCCAACCCATGCTCTCCCTGTGGGACGACGACGAGCCGACGACCCCCGCCGCGCCTCCTGCGCACCTGACGCGCGTGCTGGCCGACTCGTCGGACCGCATCGCATGGCTGCGGGCTCGCAGCCAGGGCATCACGGCCACCGACGTCGCCCGGCTCTCGAGCCCGCGCGCCGTGCAGGCCGTCGTGCTCGACAAGTTGTACGGCAACGGTTTCGGCGGCAACGCCTACACCGACCACGGGCGGGCGCGTGAGCCCGAGATCGCCCGGTGGGTGCTGCAGCGGCACGGCATCGAGTCCAGCCAGAAGCTCTTCCACGCCGCGGGTCAGCGCCGACACCTGGCCACCCCGGACGGCGTGACCGTCCGCACCGACGGCACCGTCGAGCTGTGCGAGATCAAGACGACGAAGAAGGCCTGGTCGTCGATCCCCCGCTCGTACCTGCGTCAGGTGGCCTGGCAGCAGTACGTGCTCGGCGCCGAGCGCACCCTCGTGGTGTGGGAGCAGCACACCGACTTCGTTCCCCTGCACGGCGATCCGCAGTGCCGCTGGGTCGAGCGGGACGAGGACGAGATCCACCGTCTCGTGGCCCTCGCCGACCAGGTGCTCGACACCCTTGCACGACAGGCGCCGGTCGACCCGTTCGCGCCGGGCGGTCGGGCGTCGGCGCCGCCACCGCCCGACGACTACGAGGCCTACGAACCCCCGCCCTACGATCCGTTGCGCTGAGGCACGCGCCGATCCGGGTCGACGAGGCGCAGGCGCGACGCCGCCACGACGAGGGCCCCGATCAAGGCGACCGCGACGGCGATGCCCACGCACCAGAGCGCCACGACGCCCCCGCCGAGGGTCGCCACGTCGAGGAAGGGGTACGGCACGAAGTCGGCGCCCCGGGCCAGGACGACGACCACCCAGATCAACGGGAAGGCCAGGAACTGCCACAACCGCCGCCAGGGCTGGCGGTCGCGGTCGGCGAAGAGCACCCAGTCGAGCACGACGTAGAGCGGGATCACCCGGTGGAACACGTTGCTCGCCCACCCCACGGTGTAAGGGTCGTTCGAGGGCAAGCCCGCCAGCAGCAGGTTGAAGACCAGCCCGGTCAACGCGATGTACGTGGTCGCCGCCGCCCGCACCGCGACCGTCCACCGGGGCGGCGTCGTCCGGCGCAGCACCGTGAACGCCCCGATCGCCAGGGCCAGCAGCACGATGAGGTTGCTCTGGATGGTGAAGTACCCGAAGAAGTCCACGAACCGGTACCCCGGGTCGCGCAGGCTGTTCTCCCACTGGGCCACGACGGCGACGAGGACCGCGACCGCAGCCGCGACGCGCAGGACGGCGACCGATGCTCTCATGTCCACACCGTACCCATCATCGTTTCCCTCTCGGTGACACCCGCGAAACACGGGTGACTCATCCGTCCCGTTGACTGACCTGACCACCGCGCCGGAGCCACGGCGCACACGAGCCGACAGGGGCCGCCGATGGACACGACGATGCAGACGACGATGCGGGCGATGGTGATCGAGCGGACCGGCGGGCCCGAACAGCTCGTCGCCGCCGACGTGCCCTACCCGCGAAGGGTCAACGCCGAGGTGCTCGTGCGCGTCGTCGCCGCCGGCGTCAACCGCTTCGACCTGGAGACCCGGGCCGGTCGCGGCGACAGCGACGCCATCCCGGCGTTCCCGGCCGTGCTGGGCCACGACTTCAGCGGCGTCGTCGTCGAGACGCCCTACGCGGCGCATCCACTGAGTCCGGGCGACGCCGTCTACGGCATGGCCCCGTGCCCGCGCTCCGGTGGCAGCTACGCCGAGTACATCAGCGTCCCGTCGCTGTCGGTGGCCCGGAAGCCCACCACCCTGTCGCACCTCGAAGCCGCCGCGGTGCCCCTCGCGGCGCTCACGGCCTGGGGGATGGTCGTCGACGTCGCCAAGGCCCACGAGGGCCAGCGCCTCCTCATCAACGCCGGCGCGGGCGGGGTGGGGCACTTCGCGGTGCAGTTCGCCTCGTACTTCGGCGCACACGTCGTCGCGACCGGCTCGCAGGCCAACTCGGCCTGGCTGCGGGAGCTCGGTGCCGCCGAGGTCGTCGACTACGGCGCGGCCGACGTCGACCGCAGCGTCCGTCAGGTCGACGTCGTGCTCAACCTGGTCGACGACGACGTCGAGGCCGACCGGTCGCTGAGGTTGCTCCGACCCGGAGGGCTCGCCGTCCACGCACCGCTCGCCTCGGGGGCCGCCTTCGCCGAGAAGGCCGCGCAGGCAGGCGTCCGGTCGACCGGGTTCGCCGTCTCCCCCGACGGCGCCACGCTGGCGGTCATCTCGCGACTGCTCGACTCGGGAGACGTCCGGGTCTACGTCGACGAGGTCTACGACCTGGTCGACGCCCGTGACGCCCATGCCCGCCTCGAGCGGTCGCACACCCGCGGCAAGCTCGTGCTGCGCGTCACCGACGACACCGAGGCCGCCTGACCCGGCCTCCGGACCCGGCCTCCGGACCGGCCGCCGTGGGCCGACGCGACCCCGCCTAGATCCGACGCTCGAGGACGAAGTCCTGCTGCAGGTCGTCGCCGAGGGCGAAGGTCTTCGTCCCGACCTTCACGAGTCCGTGCTTGGCGTAGAAGCGAAGCGCCCGTTCGTTCTGCTGGTTGACCCCGAGCCACACCGAGGAGGCGCCGGTCGCGCGGGCTGCCTCGAGGGTCGCGGCCATCAGGGTCGAGGCCGCCCCCGTGCCGTGCCCCTGCGGCATGACGTAGAACTTGCTCAGCTCGACGGTCGGCCGGGACGAGACGGCTGCGGCGACGTCCGCGTCCTCGAGATCTCCCGCGATCATCATGCTGTAGCCGAGGGCCCCCCGGGCCGTGGGGTCGACGGCCAGCAGGACGGTCCGGGTGTCGTCGGCGAGGTAGCGCGAGAAGGCCTCCTCGGACAGCACCGTGGTGACGACCCGGGCGATGTCCGCGAGGTCCGACCCGGGCGGGCAGGCGAGCGGGAAGGTCACCGCGGCGACCTCGGCGAGCAGGGGGGCGTCGGTCGGGAGGGCAGGGCGCACGGTGACGGTCATCTGCCCATGGTGCCCCACCCGCGCCTCCCCGCCCGACCACGGACGGGAGCCGACGACGAAGGCCGCCCCACTCGAGAGTGGGACGGCCTTCGGGCGACGCAGTGCCTGGGAGGTCTGAGGACCTAGAAGACGTTGATGTCGAGGGGGATGCCGGGACCGAAGGTCGTCGACAGCGTGCCCTTGGTGATGTAGCGGCCCTTGGACGAGGACGGCTTGAGGCGGACGACCTCTTCGAGGGCGGCGTCGAGGTTGGTGTTCAGCTGCTCTTCCGAGAAGCCGGCCTTACCGATGACGAAGTGCACGTTGCTGTGCTTGTCGACACGGAACTCGATCTTTCCGCCCTTGATGTCGTTGACGGCCTGCGCGACGTTGGGGGTCACGGTGCCGGTCTTCGGGTTGGGCATGAGGCCGCGGGGGCCGAGCACCTTTCCGAGACGACCGACCTTGCCCATGAGCTCGGGGGTCGAGACGGCCGAGTCGAACGACGTGTAGCCGCCCGCGACCTTCTCGATGAGCTCGTCGCCACCGACCTCGTCGGCACCCGCGGCGATGGCCGCCTCGGCGGCGGCACCCGTCGCGAACACGATGACGCGGGCGGTCTTGCCCGTGCCGTGCGGCAGGATGACGGTGCCGCGCACCATCTGGTCGGCCTTGCGGGGGTCGACGCCGAGCTTGAGCGCGACCTCGACGGTCGAGTCGAACTTCTTCGAGCCGGTCTCGCGAGCGACGGCCACGGCCTCGCTGGTGCTGTAGAACTTGCCTGCCTCGATCTTCTCGGCAGCGGCGCGGTACGCCTTGGACTTCTGAGCCATGTTGGACCTCTTCGTACTGGGGACGTGGTTGCGAGCCTGGCCGGCTCTCCCACTGATGTCAGGGTCGTGCAGGCGGGTCGCCTGCACGGAGGGGTGCTGCTTAGGCGTCGACCGTGATGCCCATGGAACGGGCGGTGCCGGCGATGATCTTCGCCGCGGCGTCGATGTCGTTGGCGTTCAGGTCGGCCTGCTTGGTCGTCGCGATCTCGCGCACCTGGTCCATGGTCAGCTTGCCGACCTTGGTGGTGTGCGGGGTTCCCGAACCCTTGGCGACGCCAGCGGCCTTCTTGATGAGCTCGGCGGCGGGCGGGGTCTTGAGGATGAACGTGAACGAGCGGTCTTCGTAGACCGTGATCTCGACGGGGACGACGTTGCCGCGCTGCGACTCGGTCGCCGCGTTGTACGCCTTGCAGAACTCCATGATGTTCACGCCGTGCTGACCCAGGGCCGGGCCGATGGGCGGGGCGGGGTTCGCGGCGCCGGCGTTGATCTGAAGCTTGATCAGACCCGTGACCTTCTTTTTCGGTGCCATTGTTCTTTTCCTTCTTGTGGGGTTCGAACCGATCGCGGTCGCGACCTGCTCTCCCGGTGGCCCGCGGCGCGGACTCCGGTGATCTGTAGACCTGGGGGGTGGGTGCCTGCTAGAGCTTCGTGACCTGGTCGAAGCTGAGCTCGACCGGCGTCTCGCGCTCGAACAGCGAGACCAGCACGGTGAGCTTGCCGCTCTCGGGCTTGATCTCGTTGATCGTACCGGGAAGTCCGGCGAACGACCCCTCTTTGATCGTGATCGTCTCGCCGATCTCGAAGTCGACCTCGGCGGGGATGACCCGCTGGGCCTGCTTGCCACCCTTGGCGCCGCCCTTGGCGGGCGCCGGGGTCGTGTCGACCTGGACGAGGCTCTTCAACATGTTGAAGGCCTCTTCGAAACGCAGCGGCGTCGGGTTGTGGGCGTTGCCCACGAAGCCCGTGACGCCGGGGGTGTGGCGGACGACGGACCAGCTGTCCTCGTTGAGGTCGAGACGCACGAGCACGTAGCCGGGGATGCGGACGCGGGTGACGAGCTTGCGCTGCCCGTTCTTGATCTCGACCACGTCCTCCATGGGGACCTCTACCTGGTAGATGTAGTCCTCCATGGTCATCGAGACCATGCGGTTCTCGATGTTCTGCTTCACGCGGCGCTCGAAGCCGGCGTACGAGTGGATGACGTACCACTTGCCGGGCTTGCCCCGCAGCTCGTAACGGAAGGCCTCGTAGGGGTCGACCTCGGCGGGCTCGTCGTCCTCGACCTCGGTGGCGGACACGTCGACGTCGACGTCGTCGTGCGCGATCTCCGCGTCGGCGTCCTGGACGGACTGCTCGGCCTCGGCGATGACGGCGTTCGCAGCGGGGGCGTCGCCCTCGTCGGCCGCCTGCTCGGCCTCGGAGTCGGCCTCGTCGTCGGTGGCCTCGACCGCGGCCTCGGCCTCGAACTCGTCGTCGACGTCGAGGGCGTCGTCGACGATCGCGTCGGCCTCGGGGTCGCGCGCCTCGGCCAGCGTGTCGAGCAGGCCGTCGAGGTCGCTCGTGTCGGTCGAACCGGAGTCGCCTTCGTCGACGACCGAGAGGGCCTCGGACTCGGCGGGCTCGACGGCGTCCTCGTCGGCGGCCAGCGTGCCGCCCTCTTGGGCCTCTTCGACCTCGGAGGACTGCTCGGCAGCGGTGGCGAGGTCGATGTCGTCGCGCTCGTTGTCAGGCAAGGGTTCTTCTTTCGATCGGGGTTGTCGGGTGCTCGTGCTCGGTGGCACGGGACCCGCTCACGTGGTGCTCGGGGAGTCGGCCGGTGGGTGCCGCGTCAGCTGCCGGTCGGGCCGTTGCCGAAGACGTAGCCGACGCCGGTGCCGAACACCAGGTCGAGCAGGGAGACGAGGGCCATCATGATGACCACGAAGACCAGGACGACGCCGGTGTAGCTCAGCAGCTCTTTGCGGGTCGGCGTGACGACCTTCTTGAGCTCGGCGATCACCTGGCGGATGAACAACGCGATGCGGGCGAAGGGGCTGCGGCGCGTCGCACCGTCGCTCTTCGCCTTCTCGACGACGTCTTCACTGGGGACGTCAACGTCTTTTCTCGCCACTGTTCCGACCTTCCGAGCTCGGCCCGTGGGCCTGTGTCCGTATCTGTGTGTGATCACCGTGTCATGAAGAACACAGCCGGGCTGCAGGGCGGACAGGACTCGAACCTGCAACCTGCGGTTTTGGAGACCGCTGCTCTACCAATTGAGCCACCGCCCTATGGGATCGACGCCCTTCAGATGACCTCTCGGTCGGACCCGGAGGCCCTGCCTCTCTCAGTCGGCTGTTGGTGAACCGGACTGCAGAGGCGCGCTGAAGCTTGGCGCATTCGATCGCCTCGTCAAGTGTAGGCGAAGCGGCGGGCGCGTGCAAAGCCGGGCGCCGCGGGGTCCGACGGACCCTCGGTGGGCGCACCCGTCCGGGCCGGTGACACCCCCGCTAGGCTGACCCGCGTGACCCCGACCGCGCGCCGTCTCTCGTCCCGTATCTCGTCGATCGCCGAATCGGCCACGCTGGCCGTCGACGCGAAGGCCAAGGCCCTGCTGGCACAGGGCCGACCGATCATCAGCTACGGCCCGGGCGAGCCCAACTTCCCCACGCCCGACCACATCGTCGACGCGGCCGTCGTCGCCGCCCGCGACCCGCGCAACCACCGCTACTCGGCCGCGGCCGGCCTGCTCGAACTGCGCGAGGCGATCGTCGAGAAGACCCTGCGCGACAGCGGCACCACGGTGTCGACGTCGCAGGTGATCGTCACGAACGGTGGCAAGCAGGCCGTCTACCAGGCCTTCCAGGCGCTGCTCGACGACGGCGACGAAGCCCTCCTGCCGTCGCCCTACTGGACGACCTACCCCGAGGCCATCGCCCTCGCCGGCGGAGTCACCGTCGAGGTCTTCGCCGGTGCCGACCAGGGCTACAAGGTCACGGTCGACCAGCTCGAGGCCGCCCGCACCGAGCGCACGAAGGTGTTGCTGTTCTGCTCGCCGTCGAACCCGACGGGCGCGGTCTACTCACCCGACGAGGTCGAGGCGATCGGTCGTTGGGCCCTCGAGGCCGGCGTCTGGGTGATCACCGACGAGATCTACCAGAACCTCACCTACGACGGGGTGACGGCCGTCTCGATCACCGAGGCCGTGCCCGAGCTGGCCGATCAGGCGATCCTGGTCAACGGCGTGGCCAAGACCTACGCGATGACCGGGTGGCGGGTCGGCTGGATGATCGGCCCGACCGACGTGGTCAAGGGTGCCGCGAACCTCCAGTCGCACCTCACGTCGAACGTCTCGAACGTGTCGCAGCGGGCGGCCCTGGCGGCCCTCACCGGACCGCAGGACGAGGTCGAGGCCATGCGGGTCGCCTTCGACGCCCGACGCAGCACCATCGTCCGCGAGCTCAACCGGATCGACGGCGTCGTCACCCCCACCCCCGAGGGAGCCTTCTACGTCTACCCCGACGTGCAGGGCCTGCTCGGTCGCGAGTGGGGAGGCGTCACGCCCACCACGTCGCTCGAACTCGCCGACCTCATCCTCGAACAGGCCGACGTCGCCACCGTGCCCGGTGAGGCCTTCGGGCCCAGCGGGTACCTCCGGCTGTCCTACGCCCTCGGCGACGACGAGTTGCTCGAGGGCGTCCGCCGCCTCCAGCGCCTGTTCGCCTGAGGCCGCGACCCCCGTCCCGAGGCCGGGTCCACCGATCGGTGGACCCGGCCTCGACCGGTCGGGCCTGGTGCGCGGAGCCGCCACGGCGCACGCTGGAGCCATGACCCCCGAACCCGTCGTGCGAGTGCACGACCTCACCAAGACCTACGGCACCGCCACGGCTCTGCACGGCCTCTCGTTCGAGGTGGCCGCGGGCGAGACCCTCGGCCTGCTCGGCCCCAACGGCGCCGGCAAGTCGACCACCATCGAGATCCTCGAGGGCTACCGCGACCGGTCGGGCGGCGACGTGTCGGTGCTCGGCGCCGACCCGCAGCACGCCGGTCTCGACTGGAAGGCGCGCCTCGGCATCGTCCTGCAGACCTCCGGCGAACAGGGGACGGCCACGGTGCGCGAGCAGATCGCCCACTTCGCCGGCTTCTACCCGAACCCGCGCGACGTCGACGAGGTGATCGCCGCGGTCGGTCTCGAGGCGAAGGCCGGGGCACGCATCCGGTCGCTGTCCGGGGGGCAGCGACGACGCGTCGACGTCGCGCTCGGTGTGGTCGGCGGCCCCGAGCTGTTGTTCCTCGACGAACCGACCACGGGCTTCGACCCCGAGGCCCGCCGACAGTTCTGGCAGTTGATCCGGTCGCTGTCGGACGACGGGACGAGCATCGTCCTCACCACCCACTACCTCGACGAGGCGGCGCAGCTGAGCGACCGCGTCGCGGTGATCGCGCAGGGCCGGCTCGTCGCCCAGGGGCGACCCGACGAGCTCGGGGACGAGGAGGCGCGCACCCCTCGCGTGACCTGGCTCGACGAACACGGACGGCACGACGTCCGCACCTCCGCACCGGGCGCCCTGGTCGCCGACCTGCACGCCCGCGGAGGCGAACCGCGCTCGCTCGAGGTGATCCGGCCGTCGCTGGAGGACGTGTACCTCGGGTTGGTCGCGACCGCCGAGACCGTCGCGGACGGGGAACGGATCGCGACCGACGCCGGGGACGCGCCGCGCGCCTCCTCGTCCGGGGTGACCTCGTGAGGACGCTCTCGCTCGGCCTGAGCCGCACCCGGTACGAGGTGCGGGGGTACTTCCGGGCCGGCGACACCGTCTTCTTCACGTTCTTGTTCCCGGTCGTGATGCTCGCGATCTTCTCCACGGCGTTCAGCGCCTCGGGCTCGTTCGGCACGCGGCCGGACGGTTCCGAGGTGGGGGCCGCCGCGTTCTACCTGCCGGGCATGATCGCGGCCGGCATCCTGCTCTCGGGCGTGCAGAACCTCGCCGTCGACATCGCCCTCGAGCGTGGCGACGGCACCCTCAAGCGACTTTCGGGGACGCCCCTGCCGGTCGGGTCGTACTTCGTCGGCAAGTTCGGCCAGGTGCTCGTCACGAGCCTGCTGCAGGTGGCGCTGCTCGTGCTGGTGGCCCGGGTGCTCTTCGGCGTGCCCTTGCCGACCGACGCCGGGTCGTGGCTGACGCTCGCCTGGGTCTACCTGCTCGGCATCGCGACGTCGGCGCTGGTCGGCATCGCCCTCTCGCGCGTGCCCCGCAGCGGGAAGAGCGCCACGGCCGTGATCGTCCCGATCACGCTCGTGCTGCAGTTCATCTCGGGGGTCTATCTGCCGTTCACCCAGCTGCCCGACTGGCTGCAGTCGGTGGCCTCGGTGTTCCCGTTGAAGTGGCTGGCGCAGGGCATGCGCAGCGTGTTCCTGCCCGACACGTTCTCGGCCGCCGAGGCCGGCGGATCGTGGGACCTGCCCGGCGTCGCCCTCTGGCTGGCGGTCTGGCTCGTCGCCGGCGCCGTCGCCTCGCTGCTGACCTTCCGGTGGATCAGGAAGGACACCTGACCCGTGGACGGCCACCGTCCTCCGCCCGATCGGCGACGACCACGACGGCCTCGCCGGCCCGCGGCTGCCACTAGCGTGATCGACATGGACGACACCGGCGACCGGGCGGAGGCCGCGGCCCCCGCCCGGTCGGGAACCGCCATCTCGATGCGCTGGTGGGACGCCGGCCTCGCGATCACGGTCGTGGTGATGGTCGTCCTGGCCACGACCTCGTCGAGCGGCCGGGTCACGGCCTCGTTCGTCGCCGTCGGGCTGCTGGTGCTCACGTGGTTCGCCCTCGCGCGGCCCGTGGTGCGTCGCGCCGTCGCGCTGCTGTCGCTCCCGACCGTGACGGCCGTCGCCGCGCTCGTGGTGGTGGGCGGCGTCACGGTGGCCGCCACCCCCGAACTCGCGGTCGTGCAGGCCTTCCTCATGCCGCTGATCTGGACGCTGCTGCCCGGCACCCGGTCCGCGATCGTCGCCAACGTCTGCCTGTGCGTCGCCATCTCGATCGGGTTCGTCGTCAGCCTCGGCTGGTCGGCCGAGGCCCTCGCGACGGCCGCCACCAGCGAAGGCCTCTCGCTCGTCTTCAGCATCGCGCTGGGGATGTGGATCACCACGATCGCCCGGGTCGGGGTCGAACGCGGCCGGCTGCTCGACGAGCTGCGCGAGGCCCAGGCCGAACTGGCCGCGCGGCACCGCGACGCGGGCACGAGCACCGAACGCGAGCGCCTGGCCCGGGAGATCCACGACACGATCGCCCAGAGCCTCACCGGAGTCGTCATGCTCGCGCAGCAGACCCGCGGAGCCCTCGCGGCCGGCGACCTGGCGACGATCCGTGAACGGCTCGACGTGATCGAGGCCGCCGCCCGCGAGGCCCTCACCGAGGCGCGCACCCTCGTCGCGGCGACCGCGTCCACCGGACCGGCGGGCACCGACGTGGCGGCCGCCCTCCATCGCCTCGGCGAGCGCTTCGAGCGGGAGAGCGGAATCGGGATCACGGTCGACGCCGTCGAGGTCGACCTGCCCCGCGACCTGCAGGTCGTGCTGGTGCGGTGCACCCAGGAGGCGCTGGCCAACGTCCGCAAGCACAGTGCGTCGACGTCGGCGCGGGTCACGCTCACGGCGACGGACGGGACGGCCGTGCTCGTCGTGTCCGACGACGGCACCGGGTTCGACACGGCGGTCGCATCGACCGGGTTCGGCCTCGACGGTCTCCGCGAGCGGCTCGAACTGTCGGGCGGCCGCCTCGACGTCTCGTCGGATCGTGACGGGACGGTCGTCACCGCGCAGGTCCCCCGCGCCTCGGTGGTGACCCCGTGACCGCGGGGCCCGCGCACGAGGGTGCGACGTCGACCGGGCCCGGAGCCTCGTCGGCGGGATCGCCCGTGCACCGCACCCTCGTGGCCGACGACCATCCGATCGTGCGGCAGGGCATCGCCGCCCTGCTCGCGACGACGGACGACTTCGTCGTGGTGGGGCAGGCGAGCGACGGCTCCGAGGCCGTCGCCCTGGCGGACTCGCTCGAGCCCGACCTGATCGTGATGGACCTCCGCATGCCCGGCCTCGACGGTGTCGAGGCGACCGAGGCCGTCCTGGCACGTCACCCGACGACCAAGGTCGTCGTACTCACCACCTACGAGTCCGACGACAGCATCCTGCGGGCGATCGAGGTGGGGGCGAGCGGCTACCTCCTGAAGGCCTCCCCGGAGGACGAGCTCGTGGCGGGCCTCCGAGCCGTGGTCGCGGGACAGGTGGCCCTCGCCCCCGCGATGGCGGCCCGTCTCGTCGGCCGCGCACGTAGCGGCGCCGAGCCCGTGCCGCGCCCGACCCCGTTGAGTCCTCGCGAGACCGACGTGCTCGCCCTCGTGGCGGAGGGTTGCTCGAACCGCGAGATCGGACGCCGGCTGTTCGTCGGCGAGGCGACGGTCAAGACGCACCTGCTGCACGTCTTCGAGAAGCTCGGCGTCAACGACCGGACGCGCGCCGTCACGCTGGCGCTCGAGCTCGGCCACCTGCCGCGCCGCTGAGGATCTCTGCGCCGCGACGTCGGACGGGCACCGCCGCGTCGGGCGGCCATCGCCGCGTCGGACACACGCGGCCGCGTCCCTACAGCGAGAGGCCGAGGAGGACGGGCTCGGGGTGCAGCAGCACGCCGAACTCGGACTGGACCCGCTGCTGCACGTAGCGCGCGAGCTCGGCGACCTCGTCGCCCGTGGCACCGCCACGGTTGGTCAGGGCCAGGGTGTGCTTGGACGAGACGGCGGCTCGCGAGCCCGGCAGGCGGAAACCCCTCGCGATGCCGGCGTGCTCGATCAGCCAGGCGGCGCTGAGCTTGACCTCGGCGGGCGCACGGGGCGCCGGGGCGGCCGGCTCCTCACCGAGTGGCACGACCTGGCGCTCGGGCTCGGGGCCGGTCGGCCACCGTGGCGCGTCGGCCGGCAGGGTCGACGCGTCGGCCCGCGACACGATCGGGTTGGTGAAGAACGATCCGCTCGACGCCGTGTCGCGGTCGGCCGGATCGAGCACCATGCCCTTCGCGGCCCGCAGGGCGAGCACGCTGGAGCGCACGTCGGCGACCGAGACCCGGGCCCCGAGCTCGACGCCGAGGGCCTTCGCGAGCTGCGGGTACGCGACCTGCTCGCTCGCGCCTCCGTGGTCCGTGAGGGCGAACTCCACGGCCGTGACGACGCCCCGACGGCCCTGCTTGAAGACGCTCGTGCGGTACCCGAGGTCGAGGTTGGCCGCGGGGATGCGGACGAACTCGCCCGAGTCGTCGTCCAGGAAGTCGACGGCCACGAGCGTCGAGGCGACCTCCTGGCCGTAGGCACCGATGTTCTGGATCGGCGACGCGCCCGTCGAGCCGGGGATGCCGCTGAGCGCCTCGAGCCCCGACCAGCCCTGCTCGACCGTGGAGGCGACGAGGTCGTCCCAGGGCTCACCGGCGGCGACGCGGAGGTGGACGCGGTGGTCGTCGGAGTCGACGCGCTCGACACCCCGGGTGGCCACGTGGACGACCGTGCCGTCGAACGGCTCGTCGGAGGCGACCGTGTTCGACCCGCCGCCCAGGACGTACCAGGGGTGGTCACCGACCGACGCCTCACGGACCGCGGCCAGCAGCTCGTCGGTCGTCGTCGCCTCGACCAGGCGGGCGGGCTCGCCGCCCACCTGCATCGTCGTGAGCTCGGCGAAGGTCGTCACGCCAGCGTCACCACGACCTGGGCCTTGCCCAGCACGGTCTGGCCGCCGGCGGTCACGGTCAGGTCGATGCGCGCCGTGCCGGCCGCGGCGTCGAGCTTGCCCACCTTCGCGACGACGGCGATCTCGGCCCCGGCGGTGGGGTCGACCACGACGGGACGCGTGAAGCGCACCTGGTAGTCCGACACCCAACCGAGCACGCCGGCGTCGTCGCCCGCCCCCTCGAGCCATTCGACGACCGGCTGGACGGCGGTGCCCATCGTGAGCATGCCGTGGGCCAGGACACCGGGGAGGCCGACCGCGGCCGCCACGTCGTCGCGGTAGTGGATGGGGTTGAAGTCGCCCGAGGCGCCGGCGTAGCGCACCAACGAGTCGCGAGTCAGGGGGTAGGTCTTCTCGGCGACGACCTGGCCGACCTCGAGGGCGCTCACGCGGCGACCTCGTCGTCGGCGCGGACGACGAGCGTCGACACGGCGGTGACCACGTGCCGCCCGTCGACGTCGCGCATGTCGGAGGACGCCGTGACCATGGCGTTGCCGCCCAGCGTCTTGACGCTCGTCACGGTCAGGGTGGCCGTGAGCTCGTCCCCCGCGACGATCGGACGCGAGAGCGAGAAGCGCTGCTCGCCGTGGACGACGCGCGAGAAGTCGATGCCCGCGTCGGGTTCGGCGAGCAACTGGGCGAGGGTGGCCTCTTGGACGACGACGGCGAAGGTCGGCGGGGCGACGAGGTCGCCGTGCCCGGCCGCGTGGGCCGCCTCGACGTCGAACGAGAGCGGGCTCGTCGAGCCGGTCGCGCGGGCGAACTCACGCACCTTCTCGCGGCCCACGAGGTAGGGCGGGGCCGGCGGGAAGACCCGCCCTTGCAGATCAGGGTTCACGGACACGCGGTCGAGTCTAACCAGCGGGGTACGTCGCCCGGCCCGGTGTCGGGGGCACGGCGTACGTTCACGTCATGAGCGACGCGAACATCGACCCCGACATCACCCCCGTCGACCCGGCAGCGGCCGAGTCCGACGAGACGACGACCACCGACACGACGACCACCGACGAGACCGACCAGGCCGCCACGGCCCGCGAGGAGAACGCGGCGCCCGCACACGGCGAGACGCTCGGCGGCGCCCGCCCCGACGGCGGCAGCACGGCGTCGAAGGACCCCGACGACTGGGTCACCGGCGACGAGCCCATCACCGGCCCGCAGAAGAGCTACCTCGACACCCTCGCCCGCGAGGCCGGCGAAGAGCTGCCCGCCGACATGACGAAGGCCGAGGCGAGCGAGCACATCGACCGCCTCCAGCAGAAGACCGGCCGCGGGGCCTGACCCCTCGTCGTCCCCCGGGGCCCGGGCCGATCCGCGAAAGACGGCCCGGTGCCCCTTCCGATCCACCCGTGGCAGTCGTACACTCCAGTCACGTCTGGGATGGTAACTCGACGTGGGCACCCTCCTCTGGCGCGTGCCGGTACTGATCCACCTGCACCTCGAGCGCCGAGGGTGCGACGGGGTGCATCCGAGTCCTCCCCCGACTCGGGTGCACCTCTTCACGTCGCCCACCGCATCGTGTCCTGCCGTCCGGGGCCGACCGACTCGGGGCCGTGCGGCTCCGTCCGTCTAGGGTGAACGGATGACCTCCCCCGAGCCCCCGGTCTCCACCGCCGGCTCCGGTCGCCGCGACGGCCCTGCCTCGTGGACCGCCGCCCTGCTGGGTTCGACGCACCCGGGGCCGACGGTGGTGGTGACCGTCCTCGCCGTCGTGCTGGGCGCCTCCTCGGGGTTGCCCCTCGGCCGACTCGTGCTGCTCGCCCTCGCGGTGCTGCTCGGACAGGCCTCGATCGGGTTCGCCAACGACTGGCTCGACGCCGGGCGCGACCGCGCCGTCGGCCGGACCGACAAGCCGGTGGCCCAGGGCCTCGTGAGCGTGTCGGCCGTTCGCCGTGCCGCGGTGGTCTGCGGCGTGCTGATGCTCGTGCCGTCCTACGCGCTCGGGCCCGCAGCCGGCACGGCCCACCTCGTGCTCGTGGCCTCGGGGTGGGCGTACGACCTCGGGCTCAAGCGGACCCCGGTCTCGGTGGTGCCCTTCGTCGTGAGCTTCGGCCTGCTGCCGGCCGTCGCCACCCTCGCGGCGGCACCACCGTCGCCTCCCGTCGCTTGGGCCGTGGCGGTCGGAGCCGTGTTCGGCATCGCGATCCACTTCACGAACGTCCTGCCCGACCTCGACGACGACGCGCGCACCGGCATCGTCGGGCTCCCCCACCGCCTCGGGCGGACCGTCTCGGGAGTCGTCGCGTTCGCGGCGCTGGCCATCGCGGCCGTCCTGCTGCTCTCGGGCCGACTGGTCGGCGACTCGTCGGCTCCGGGCCTCGTCGCTGCCGCCGTCGGCACCGCCGTGACCCTCGGCATCGCCGTCGTCGGAGTGCGCCTCGTGCTCGCGGGACGCGTCGACCGGGCCCTCTTCCGGTTGATCATGGTGGCGGCCGTGCTGCTCGTGGTGCAGCTCGCCCTCAGCGGCGGCACCGTCGTCGCCTGAGCACGCGGGTCGGCGGAGGGGAGCCGAGACGGCGCGGCCGCGGGGGCCGACCGCTCAGGCCCAGCGCATGGCGTAGACCGACGCGAGCAGGTGCCTGCTCGGAGCCCTCAGCACGGCTCCGAGCGCCAGGTCCCGGGCCCGAGCCGCTCCCCCGCCGACGGGCCGACCGAGGGCGGTGTTCCACTCGGCCTGCCGGGCGGCGCGGAGGGCGGCGCGGGCACGGTCGGCGTCGAAACGGCCGAACGTGGTCGGATCGAGCACCCGGCCACCCCTCCGCTTCACCGCCGCGGCGATGACGGCCTCGAGCGCGTGCCCGTCGAGCCAGCCGAGGTTCATGCCCTGGCCGCCGATGGGACTGATCTCGTGGGCGGCGTCGCCGATCAGCGTGACCCGGCCGACGACCGTCCGGACGGCCAGCCGGCGCCGGACGCCGAACCCGCTCGTCATGGTCGAGGTCGTCGGGTCGACGGGCGACCCGGTGCGGTCCGACACGAGCCGCGCGACGTCGTCCGGTGCGACCGACGCGGTCGCTGCGTGAGCCGACCCGACGTGCACCACGAACCGTCGTCGACCCGCGGGCAACGGCAACGACTCGACCACCCCGGAGCGCTCGAGATGGATCACGGCGTCGGGGCCGTGGCCGGTGGCGTCGGCGAAGTCGCCCATCACGTAGCGGTCGGGCAGGTCCCGGGCCCTGGTGTCGACGCCCAGCGCGGCGCGGACGGCGCTGCGCGTGCCGTCGGCCCCGACGACGAAGCGGGCGGCGACGACCACCGGCCCCTCGTCGTCGACCCCCTCGACGACCACGTCCTCGTCGCGTTGTGCGAGCCCGACGAACCGCACGCCCCGACGGAGCGCGTCGTCCCGCCGCGCGGCCAACCCCGTCCGTAGCACCGCCTCGGTGCGGTCCTGCGGCACCGCCGCGACGAACGGCCACCGCGACGACGCCCGGTCGAACGGCACCACGCCGACCGTCCGCTCGCCGCTCCGGGCGATCCCCCGCCGGATGCGGACGGCGTGGGCGAGCAGGTCGTCCGCGAGGCCGAGCCGGTCGAAGAGGTCGATCGAGGACGGATGCACGCCGAGGGCGCGCGAGTGCGCCGGATCGTCGACCCGCGCCTCCCAGACGACGGCATCGAGGCCGCGATCCGCCAGGGCGGCGGCGAGCATCACCCCGACGGGCCCCCCACCGACGATCAGGACGTCATGCGTCCGCACGGCCGGCACCCCCGGGGGCGTCGACGCCGATCTCGCGGACGAGCAGCAGGCGGAAGGGCGACTGCCGGACGACGCGCCACCCCGGCGGAGCCTCGTCGACCAGCTCGTCGGCGGTGAAGCTGCGGCGGATCGACAGGAGCCCGTCGACGTGGACGAACGAGCGGGTCCGCCACGGCCAGGTCGCGGCCCGGTAGGCGAGGTACGCCCCGCGGGCCCGCTCGATGTCGGCGTGCAGCACGAGACGGGACGCCAGGCGGGCGCTGTCGTCCAGCACGGCCGCCCGGGCCTCGTCGTCGAGGTGGTGCAGGACGTGGTTCGACACGACCACGTCGAAGGTCTCGCCCGCCACCACGAGGTCGGCGCTCGAGGCCCGCCGGAACTCGACGCCGGGCGGGACGGGGCAGGACGCCGCGAAGGCGTGGGCCCGTTCGTCGGGATCGACGGCCACGACCTCGAGGGCGAGCCCGTCGCGACGGGCCCAGCCGGCCAGGGCGCGCGCGAGGTCGCCGCCGCCGGACCCGAGGTCGAGCAGCCTGGTCGTCACGTCGGCCGACAACAGCGGGCGCAGTCGGCGGAGGTACGCCCGGCGCCACCCCGCCACGAGACCGTTCACGACCGGGAAGGCCCGGTAGGTGGCGTTCAGCAGGCCGAGGTCGCAGCCCGGGTCGTCCATCAGCTCGACGAGTCCGACGCCTCGTCGCGACAGGTCGGGCCACCAGGGCGGCCGCACCGCGACCGACGGAGCCGAGGAGGTGCGGGTCGCGCTCACGAGACCGCGCGACGCGTCATCAGCGCGGTCTCGACGGTCAGCCCGGGGCCGAAGGCCATGGCACCCACGCGCTGCGACGGGGCGGGGGGCCCGGCCAGGAGGTCGGCGAGGATGAACAGGACGGTCGCGCTCGACATGTTGCCGTAGTCGCGCAGGACGTCGCGTGAGGGCGCCAGGTGGGCGTCGGTGAGCCCGAGCTGCTGTTGCACGCGGTCGAGGATGCTGCGCCCGCCCGGATGGACGGCCCACAGGTCGACGTCGCCGACGCCGACGCCGCCGGCCTCGAAGAGCGGTGCCAGGGCCGAGTCGATGTGCAGCTCGATGATCTGCGGGACGTAGCTGCTCAGCACCATGTCGAAGCCCAAGTCGCCGATCGTCCACGCCATGTCGGTCTCGCCGACCGGCGTGAGCACCGTCTCGAGGACGTCGAGGTCGAGCACGACGGAGCCCGACGGCGCCGGGCGGGCGGTCACCACGGCGGCGGCCGCCCCGTCGGCGAACACGGACGAGGCGACGATCGAGTCGGGGTCGTCGGAGCTCCGCAGGTGCAGCGTGCAGAGCTCGGCGCAGACGACGAGCACGACCGCCTCCGGATCGGCGAGGCAGAAGTCGCGTGCGGCGGCGAGGGCGGGGAAGGCCCCGTAGCAGCCCATGAAGCCCAGGTGGTGGCGACGGGTCGACGGCGACAACCCGAGGCCCCGGACGAGCAGGTAGTCGGGCCCGGGGGCGAAGAAGCCGGTGCACGACACGCTGATCACGTGCGTGACGTCGTCGGGCCCGAGGTCGGGCGCCGCCGCGAGCGCGGCACGAGCGGCGTCGAGGAACAGCTCGGGCGACCGGTCCGTGTAGACCTGGTTGCGTGCGCCCGTGCCGGGTCGGAGGATCTCGTTCGACGCGGCGTCGTAGAACGTGGGCTCGCCCTCGCGCGGTCGCCGGTCGAGCTCGTCGACGACGGTGTGCCGGGTCTCGATGGCCGAGGCACCGAACGCGGCGCCGACGATGCGCTGACCGAGGCGACCCAGGCCGGCCTGGGTCGCGAAGATCTCTCGGACGTCGTCCTGTCGGATGATGGTCGGGGGCACCGCGGTGCCGATGCTGCGGATGCTCACGGCCATGCTTCATCGTATGCCCGACGCCTGGGCACGGCGCACCGGTCGCGTCTCGGTGCACGGAGACGACTCGGCGGGTGACCACCGAGGGTACGGACGACGAAGGCCCGAACTCGTGAGAGATCCGGGCCTGCGGTAGCGAGGGCGGGACTTGAACCCGCGACACCACGATTATGAGCCGTGTGCTCTAACCAACTGAGCTACCCCGCCGCAGGCTGCAGGCCCTGCCGGCATCACACCGGGACGGGACCGAGACAGCCAGAGCCCCGAGTCAGGATTGAACTGACGACCCCTTCCTTACCATGGAAGTGCTCTACCACTGAGCTATCGGGGCGTGACCACCAGGCGAGCGACCGGGGCCGCTGCCGATTGGCACCAGACAAGGGTAGCAGAGCGAACGGGCTGCTGACGCCACGTGCCGACCCGGCCCGCCGAGGGCCCCGCGGGGCAGGATCGACGGGTGCACAGCCTCGAACTCCTGCTCGACCCGGCCTCCGACGGAGCCGTCCGTGACGAATGGCGCGTGCTGTCCGCGGCGGGCCTCCCGTCGCAGGGCGACCACGTCGGGACGTCGAACGCGCCGCACGTCACCCTGGTGGCACGACCCGACCTCGACCCAGCTGCCGACCCGCGCCTCCTGCCCCTCTCGGAGGCATTGCCGATGCCCGCCGAGCTCGGCGGGCTGCTGCTCTTCGGATCGCCCCCGCGCGGGCTCGTGCTCGTGCGACCCGTGGTCGTGACGGGAGAACTGCTGGACCTCCACGCCCGGGTGCACGAGAGCCTCGGAGGCGCGGGGGACGTCCCGCACACCACGCCCGGTCGGTGGACCCCCCACGTCACCCTCGCGTCACGCCTGACGCCCGACCAGGTGGCCCGGGCCCTCGACGCCCTCTCCGAGGCCGGCGTCCCGTCGACCCGGCCGGTCGTGCTGTCCCGGCTGCGGCGCTGGGACCCGGGAGCGCGGACGATCGTCCCGCTGGGTCCCGTCGCCGCGGACACGGAGGCGGATGAGAGGGACGGCGCAGGGCGCTGACCCCGGACGTCAGACGAGCGGACGCGAGGCCGCCTCGAGGGACGCCAGGTCGCCCTCGGTCAACTCGACCCGGGCGGCGTCGAGCAGGCCCTCGAGCTGGCGGGGGGTCCGGGCACTGCCGAGTGCGCCGATGACGTTGTCGCGGGAGGCGAGCCACGCGACGGCGACGGCGCCCGGCTCGACGTCGAGACGCTCGGCGATCTCGACGACGACCTCGAGGGTGCCCTGGTTCTGCGGCGTGACGTAGCTGAGGGCCCGGCTGCCCCGGGGAGAGTCGCCGCGGCCGGCCTCGTGACGGTACTTGCCCGTCAGGAACCCGCTCGCCAGGGACGAGTGCGGCAACACGGCGAGGTCGTAGTGGTCCACGATGGCGGCGACGTCGTGCTCGTACTCGCCCCGTCGCACCAGGTTGTACGCGACCTGGACCAACCGGAACGGGTGGAGTCCGTCGCGGTCCGCGATCGCGAGGGCCTGCCGGAGGCGCGCACCGGTGTAGTTGGACGCCCCGGCGCAGAGGATCTTGCCCTCGTCGACGAGCTCGCTGAGCGCGCCCACGGTCTCGTCCAGCGGTGTCTCGTCGTCGTCGAAGTGCGTGAAGTAGAAGTCGACGTGGTCGGTGCGCAGACGGCGCAGCGACGCCTCGACCGCCGCACGGATGCTGACGCGCGACAGGCCGGGAGCGTCGGGGTGCTGCCCGCACTTGGTGCTCAGCACCACCCGGTCGCGGTTGCCCGGTCGGGCGAGCCACCGGCCGATGATGGCCTCGGACTCGCCCCCGGAGTTGCCCGGCAGCCACGCCGAGTAGACGTCGGCCGTGTCGACGACGCGGCCGCCGTCGTCGGCGAACAGGTCGAGCACCTCGAGGGCGGTGGGGGCGCCGACCGTCCAGCCGAAGACGTTGGTTCCGAGCGCGAGCGGGAACGGCCGGGTGCCGGCGGGCAGGTCGGCCGTCACGAGATCGGTCGCAGGGTTCAGGATCGTGCCAATCGTGTCGCGGGTGTTCGTCCCGGAGGTCCCCCTCCGGGCTGTCCTGACCACGACCGTAGCCGATGCCGCGTCGGGGGCCTGCCGTATCGTGGCCTCATGTCCACACGAGATCCGGCCGAGACCGACACGCTGACCCCGACCGCCCCCCTCGAGGGCACCGCGACGACCGCCGACCAGGGCCACGAGTGGTGGCGCACCGCCGTCATCTACCAGGTCTACCCGCGGTCGTTCGCCGACGGCGACGGCGACGGCGTCGGCGACCTCCCCGGCATCACGTCGCGCCTCGACGCCCTCGGCGAGCTCGGCGTCGACGCCGTCTGGCTGTCGCCCTTCTACACCTCGCCCCAGCGCGACGCGGGCTACGACGTGGCCGACTACCGCGACGTCGACCCGCTGTTCGGCACCTTGGACGACTTCGACGCCCTCCGCGCCCGGGCCACCGAGCTGGGCCTGCGGGTCATCGTCGACGTGGTGCCGAACCACACCTCGAGCGACCACGCGTGGTTCCGCGAGGCCCTCGCCTCGCCGGCCGGTTCGGCCGCCCGCGGTCGCTACCTGTTCCGTGACGGCCGCGGCCCCGACGGCGACCTGCCGCCGAACAACTGGCAGTCGGTCTTCGGCGGCCCGGCGTGGTCCCGCGTGACCGAGGCCGACGGCCGACCGGGCCAGTGGTACCTGCACCTGTTCGACTCGTCGCAACCCGACCTCGACTGGACGAACCGCCGCGTGCGCGACGAGTTCGTCGACGTGCTGCGCTTCTGGCTCGACCGCGGCGTCGACGGGTTCCGGGTCGACGTCGCACACGGCATGGTGAAGGCCGAGGGCCTGCCCGACTACACGCCCCCCGCCGAGTCCGGCAGCATGGGCGGCGGCCAGGGCGAGTCCGCTCCCCCGCCCTACTGGGGCCAGGAGGGCGTCCACGAGATCTACCGCGAGTGGCACACCGTCCTCGCCGAGTACCCGGGCGACCGGGTGCTCGTCGCCGAGGCCTGGGTCGAACCGCTCTCGCGTCTGGCCGACTGGGTGCGCCCCGACGAGATGCACCAGGCGTTCAACTTCGCCTACCTCGAGACCGGGTGGTCCGCTCCGGCCGTCCGCGAGGTCGTCGACGCGTCCCTCCAGACCTTCTCGAGCGTCGGAGCCCCCAGCACCTGGGTCATGAGCAACCACGACGTCGTCCGGCACGCCAGTCGGCTCGCCCTGACTACCGAGAACCCGCAGGGGTACGGCATCGGGCCGAAGACCGAGGGGCTGCCCGTCCCCGAGCTCGGGTTGGCCAGGGCGCGAGCCGCATCGGCGCTCATGTTGGGCCTCCCCGGCAGCGCGTACCTCTACCAGGGCGAAGAACTCGGCCTGCCCGAGGCCATCGACCTGCCCGACGACTCCCGGCAGGACCCCACGTGGTTCCGCACGGACGGGGAGCGCTACGGCCGGGACGGCTGCCGCGTGCCGTTGCCCTGGTCCGCGACCGAGCCGGCCTTCGGGTTCAACGCGACGGGCGCCTCCTGGTTGCCCCAACCCGCGGACTGGTCGACGTACGCCCGGGACGAGCAGCGGGGCGTCGCCGGGTCGACGCTCGAGCTCTACACGCGGGCGCTCCGCCTCCGTGCGGAGCACGAGCTGGGTACGGGCACGCTGACCTGGCTCGAGGGCTTCGGGCCCGAGGTGGTCGCGTTCCGCAGCCAGGGGGTCACCGTCGTGGCCAACATGGGCGACGTCCCCGTCGAGCTCCCCGTGGGCGAGGTCCTGCTGGCCACCATGGTCGTCGACGGGCCGGCCCTGCCGGCGAACGCGACGGTCTGGCTCGCCACCACGTCGTAGCGGCGGCGACGACGGAAGAGCCCCACCTGGCGACAGGTGGGGCTCTTCTCGTGCGTGCCGCGCGGACGCGGGACCACGGCTCAGTTCGTGTTGGCCTGGAGCCAGGGATAGGGGTCGACGGGCACGCCGCCGATCACGATCTCGAAGTGCAGGTGGGCCCCGGTGCTGTTGCCCGTGCTGCCGACCTTGCCGATGATGGTGCCGACCGTGACGGTGTCGCCCTCGCGGACCTCGACCGAACCGGTCTGCATGTGCGCGTAGACGCTGGTGACCTTCTGGCCGTTGACGACGTGGTCGATCCAGACGTTGTTTCCCAGGGCACCCGAGGGGCCGTCGACCTTGCTGACGACGCCGTCGGCGATCGCCTGGATCGGCGACCCGGCACCGGGGACGAAGTCGAGACCCTGGTGGAACGTCGAGCAGAAGCCGCAGTTGGCCACCTGGCGGGCGCCGAAGCCGCTGCTGATCGGCACGCCCGTCTGGAACGGCCACTGGACCGTGCCGTCGACGTCGTTCGAGAACGTGCTGGCACTCGTCGAGGCGTACTCGGAGACGGCCTTCATCTCGGTGACCGAGTAACCGTCGCGCGAGACGCCGGCCGTGCCGTCGGCCGAGGGTGCGGTCGCCGTGTAGCTCTGGGAGTCGGCGGCCTTCTTGGCGGCCGTCTGCGTGGGGGTGTCGACGAAGAAGGCGTTGGCGGGCACCGAGGTGGCCACGAGCATGGACGCGGCGAAGAGCATGGCTCCGACGACCGTGACGCGCTTGGTGGTGCGTCGGAAGGTCGCCCCGGCGGTGCGGGGCGCGCGGACGGGCGCCTCGAGGCGAGCCGCGGGGCGCTGTGCGCGGGCCTTCGCGGTGCGTCCGGCAGCTGCGGGACGGGTGCCGGAGTCCGCACCGAGACGAGCGGCTCGTCGCGGCGAGACGTGCTCGGTCGCCGCGGACGGGCCAGTCGCGGGTCGGGCCTCGGCGGCGGGCTCGGCGACCACGCGGGCCGCGGTGCTCGTAGCGGCGGCAGCCGTCGTGGTGGCGGAGGTCGTGGTGGCGGAGGTCGTGGTGGCGGCGGAGGCCGTCGCGGTCACGGGCCGGGCCGCGCGGCGTTCGGCCTCACGGGCTTCGCGACGGGTGAGGTAGACGGGGGCGTCGGCCACGACGGGGACGGTCGGAGCGACACTCGGCGAACCGGTGCCCGTGAGGTCGTCGGTGGCGCGACGCGACGGGGTTCCGTCGCCGTCGGGCTCGGCGATCTGCTGGTACTTCGTCACGTGTGATGGGTCCTCGGGGTGATCGGGATCGGACGGTGGGTGCACCGTCGTCTTCACGGCCGTCACTGGTGATCGTGGCGCGAGCTGCGCAGAACCTTCGGAAGGAGCCCTGGCGGAGTGCGTCACGCGATGATCACGGATCAATAACGACCTCACCAGGGTAGCCGGTCGATGAACGAATGGCTACCCGCATTCGGGTGTCGTCGCCGATATTCACCGTTGATCTACGATATGACAACGCACAACGACTCATGTTGACATCTTGCGCTGGGTGCTCCGGTCAGATCCCTGCCTCGACGACCAGGGCGGCGAGGTCCTGGGCGATGGCAGGGGCCGCGACGAAGGTCAGCGACTCGCTGGGGGCCTGACCGAGCTCCCCGCGGACGACGGCGCCTGCTTCGGCGGCCACGAGTGCGCCCGCCGCGTGGTCCCACGGCTTGAGTCCTCGCTCGACGTAGGCGTCGACCCGTCCCGCGGCGACGGCGCAGAGGTCGAGCGAGGCCGCCCCCAGGCGCCTCAGGTCGCGAACGCGCCCCACCACCCGGACCAGCGCCTCCGCGTGCTCGACCCGACGTGCGGCGTCGTACGAGAACCCGGTGGCCAGCAGGGACGTCTCGAGGGAGGCCGGAGCGTTCACCTGGAGGCGACGCCCGTCCAGCCACGCGCCACCGCCGACCGACGCGGTGAAGGTCTCGCCCGACGTCGGGTTGACGACCGCTGCGGCGAGGGTGCGCCAGGTGAGCGGGTCGGGACCGCCCTCGACGACGGCGATGCTCACGGCCCACTGCGGGATGCCGTAGAGGAAGTTGACGGTCCCGTCGATGGGGTCCACGACCCAGGTGAGTCCCGTGGTCGAGTCGTCGGGTTCGCCCTCTTCTCCGAAGAAGCCGTCCCCAGGACGCAGCTCGGCCAGACGGCCTCGGACGTACGTCTCGACCTCTCGGTCGGTGTGCGTCACGACGTCGACGGCGCTGCTCTTGGTGTCGGCGACGACGACCCCCTCGGAGCGGCGGAGGGCCGCGAGCTCGGCGGCCTCACCCGCGACGGCGACGGCGATCTCGAGCAGCTCGGCGGGGGTCGGGGTGACGGACACGGGTCCTCCTGTGGGGTGGGTGGCCCGGTAACGCAAGAACGGACTCGACGAGCGAGTCCGTTCTTGAGGGGCAACCGTGGCAAGTGAGGGATTCGAACCCCCGAAGGCTACGCCGGCTGATTTACAGTCAGATCCCTTTGGCCGCTTGGGTAACTTGCCATGCACGCCCAGCCCGTGTGATCACCGACCGGAGGCGCCAGACAAATATACAGCCTCGGGAGCCCCCTCACGACCACTCGCCCTCAGGGCCGCGCCGCGCGGGCCGCCGGCCCACGATGGACCGCTCGGACAGGTGGACTACTGGACGGCGGAGGTGAGGCGGGCGACGTTGTCGAGGACCTTCGAGCGGAAGGGCCGCGCGAGCCAGTCGTCGAGGAACAGTTCGCGGCTCGAGGCGCGGTAGGTCTGCTCGACCTCGCGCAGCCGTTCGACGAACTCGCGTCCACGCACCATGACCGAGATCTCGAGGTTGAGGCTGAACGACCGCATGTCCATGTTGCTGGAGCCGATGACCGCGACCTCGTCGTCGATCGAGAAGTGCTTGGCGTGCAGGACGGTCGGCGAGCGGTACAGGAAGATGCGGACCCCCGACCGCAGCAGTGCCTCGTAGTAGGAACGCTGCGCGTGGTAGACCACCGGCTGGTCGCCGATCTCGCTGACGAAGAGCTGCACCTCGAGCCCGCGCTGGGCCGCGGTCGTCACGGCGTAGAGCATCGACTCGTCGGGCACGAAGTAGGGGCTGGTGATGATGATGCGCTCCTGCGCGCTGTAGAGCAGCGAGTTGAACAACCGCAGGTTGTTCTCGCCGTCGAAGCCCGGCCCGCTCGGCACCACCTGACAGTCGATCGTCTCGAGCCGGTCGGCCGTGTGCACGGGGTCGGTCTCGCGGAGCAGCAACTCGTCGGTCTCGCTGTACCAGTCGGTGACGAACAGCGCGTTGATGCCGGCGACGATGGGGCCCTCGAAGCGGACCATGAAATCCTTCCACTCGAGGCCGCGGCGCTTGTTCTTGCGTTTCTGGTAGCTCTTGTCGACCATGTTCTGCGAGCCCGTGAAGGCCACCCGGCCGTCGATGACGAGGAGCTTGCGGTGGTTGCGCAGATCGGGCCGCTGGTACTTGCCCCGCAGCGGCAGCACGGGCAGCATGAGCTGCCACTCCACGCCCATCGCGTCCAACCGGCGTCGGGCCTTGCGGTACCCCGGGTACCCGCGGCTGGCGATGTGGTCCATGAGCAGACGGACCGTGACGCCCCGTCGACGGGCGTTCTCGAGCGCCAGGAAGAACGGCTCGGTCGTGCGGTCGAGGCTCGTGATGTAGAACTCGGCGTGGACGTAGCGGTGGGCCCCGTCGACGGCCTCGACCATCGCGGCCATGGATTCGTCGTAGTCGGTGTGCATCTCACCGGTGTTGCCGCCGACGAGCGGCATCGCACCGAGCGTGCGGTTGAGTTCGACCACCGAGTCGAGCCAGGCCGGCCACGGGTGGTCGCGCTTGACGCGCTCCATGCCCTCGGTCGTCTCGATGATGTACTTGTTGATCTCGGTCTGCTTCTCACGACGACGCGCGGGCAGCTTGGTGCTGCCGATCAACAAGAAGAGGACGAACCCGACGTACGGGATCAGGAAGATCGCGAGCAACCACGCGGTGGCCGTCTGGGGCCGCCTGTTGATCGGGACGTAGACGATCGCGAACACCCGGATGGCGATGTCGAGCACGATGCCGAGAACGGCGATCGTCGGCGCCACCCAGGCGGGTTCGACCATGGACGGGACCTCGGAGTCGTGAGCCGCGGTGACTAGCGGAAGTTGACGAACTGCAGGTCGACGTCGAGGTCGGCCTTCTTCAACAGCGCCATGGTCGCCTGCAGATCGTCACGGCTCTTGGACTGCACGCGCAGTTCGTCGCCCTGGATCTGGCTCTTCACGCTCTTCGGGCCCTCGTCGCGGATGATCTTGCCGATCTTCTTCGCTGCGTCCTGCTCGATGCCCTGCTTGAGGGACGCCTCGATGCGGTACTCCTTGCCGCTGGCGAAGGGCTCGCCGACGTCGAGGTGCTTGAGGCTGATGCTGCGCTTGATGAACTTCGACTCGAGCACGTCGAGCACGGCCTTGACGCGTTCTTCGGTGGCGGCCTTGAGCAGCAGCTTCTCGCCGCTCCAGTCGACCGAGGCACCGACACCCTTGAAGTCGTAGCGCTGCTCGATCTCTTTCTGCGCCTGGTGGAGGGCGTTGTCGGCCTCCATCTTGTCGACCTTGCTGACCACGTCGAAGGAACTGTCTGCCATGGGGACCACCATACCGACGACCGACGAGGTCGGTGACGACCGCGCGCCTCCTCGGTTCCGCCGTCGAGGGGAGCCGAGGAGGCGCGCTACGGGCGACCGAGGACGTCAGGCGGGCGTCGACTCCGTCTCGACGGCGCGCGAGACGCGCACCATCTCGTCACGCTCCACGACCTTGACCCGGGCACGCTCGTGCTCGTGGGCCCCGCCGAGGGCGATCTCGTGCCCGTCGAGACGGTGCCAGCCCTCGAGGTCGGTGTACTCGACGCCGCGCTGCTCGAGCAGGGCCGGGATGGCCTCGTCGGACGGGTCGACCGGCTGCCACCAGCTGGCCTGGTCGTTGATGAGGTGCTTGACGGTCTCCATCGCGTCGCTCTTGGTGTGCCCGATGAGGCCGACGGGGCCGCGCTTGATCCAGCCGGTGGCGTAGACGCCGGGGACGATCTGGTTGTCGTCGTCCATCACCTGGCCCTCGTGGTTCGGGATCACGCCACGACGCTCGTCGAACGGGATGCCGTCGAGCGGGGAGCCGAAGTAGCCGACCGCGCGGTAGATGGCCTGGATCGGCACGTCGCGGAGCTCCCCCGTGCCCTCGACGCCGCCCTGCCCGTCGGGCCGGGTGCGCTCGTACCGGAAGGCCGCGACGCGACCGTCGGCGTCGCCGACGACCTCGACGGGCTTGGCGTAGAAGTGCAGGTGCAGGCGACGCGACGCCGTCCCCACCTCGCGCTGGCGCCACTGGTTCAGCACCTTGTCGATGACGAACACCTGCTTGTTGGTCGCGATGGCCGTCTTGGACGCCTCGTCGTGGTCGAAGTCCTCGTCGTAGACGATCATGTCGACGTCACGCACCTCGCCCAGCTCGCGCAGCTCGAGCGGCGTGAACTTGACCTGGGCCGGGCCCCGGCGTCCGAAGACGTGCACGTCGGTGATCGAGGACTGCTTGAGGCCCGCGTAGACGTTGTCGGGGATCTCGGTGGGCAACAGGTCGTCGGCGTGCTTCGCCAGGATGCGGGACACGTCCAGGGCGACGTTGCCGACGCCGACGACGGCGACCGACGTCGCGTCGAGCGGCCAGGTGCGGGGGAAGTCGGGGTGACCGTCGAACCAGCTGACGAAGTCGGCCGCGCCGTAGCTGCCCTCGAGGTCGATGCCGGGGATGTCGAGGTCGGCGTCCTTGATGGCACCGGTCGAGAAGATGACGGCGTTGTAGTGCTTGCGGAGGTCGTCGAGCCCGATGTCGACGCCGTAGCGGACGTTGCCGAAGACCCTGATGTCGCCGCTGTCGAGCACGTCGCGCAGCGCGTTGACGATGCCCTTGATGCGGGGGTGGTCGGGGGCGACGCCGTAGCGCACGAGACCGTAGGGGGCCGGCAGCTGCTCGAAGAGGTCGATCGAGACGTCGAAGGCCTTTTCGGCCTTCGCGAGGATGTCGGCGGCGTAGATGCCGGCCGGTCCGGCGCCGACGATGGCCAGTCGCAAGGTGGTCACGGGTTCTCCCTAGATCTGGGGTGGCTCGGCGGGGCCGGCCGGTTGGACGATGGTGCTCGAGGACGAGACGGACGAGGAGGCGCGGCGCCGGTCAGGCGGACCGCTCGACCACGCGGTCGGCGAAGCGGGTGAGCGCCTTCTTCACGGGCCCGTCGGGCAGCGGGGACAGGGCGTCGAGGGCCTCGCGGGCCCACCGGTGAGCCTCGACCCGGGTGCGTTCGGTGACCTCGTGCTGACGGACGCGTCGGACCAGGTCGGCGAACTCGTCGTCGAGGTGGGCCGTCGCGTCGGCGAGCGACGCCGACGTGCCGCCCTCGAGGTTCGGTTCACCGCTCGACCCGTGGGCCGCGGCACGCGTGGCGTCGACGATGCGGTCGATCTCGGACAACAGCGACGACGCCTCGAGGTCGGCCTGCGCCAGCTGCCGCAGGTACAGCACCGGGAGCGTGACGACGCCGGCCCGCAGGTCGGTGCCGGCCTTCTTGCCGGTCTCCGCGGGCTGGTCGGACAGGTCGATGACGTCGTCGATCAGCTGGAAGGCGATGCCGATCTTCTCACCGAACTCGGCGACGGGGGCGAGGTACTCACGCGGTGCCCCGCTGAACATGACGCCGGCGCGAGCGGCGGTCGAGATGAGCGACCCCGTCTTGTCGGCGAGCACGTCGATGTAGTGGGCGATCGGGTCGTCGCCTTCTCGTGGGCCGACCGTCTCGTGGAGCTGACCGAGGCAGAGCCGTTCGAAGGTCTCGGCCTGGAGCAGGATGGCCTCTTGGCCGAGCCCCGACACGATGGTGCTGGCCCGGGCGAACAGCAGGTCGCCGGCGAGGATCGCGACGTTGTTGCCCCACACCGTCTGGGCACTGGGGACGCCGCGACGCATCTGCGCCTCGTCCATGACGTCGTCGTGGTAGAGCGAGGCGAGGTGGGTGATCTCGGTGGCCTGCGCCGAGGCGACGATCCCGGGGGTCGCGCCGTCGCCCAGCTGGGCGATGAGCAGCGTCAGCGTCGGCCGGACGCGCTTGCCGCCGGCCGCGAGGAGGTAGCGCGTCGTGGCGTCGGCGATGTCGTCGGCGAAGGCGATCTCGCGCAGCAACCCCTCTTCGACGAGCTCGAGCCCGTCGTCGACCGCGGCCACGAAACGACGCTCGGTCGGCGTGGCGAACAGCTTCTCGCCGAGGCCGAGCGAACGACCCAGCGAGTTGCGCTGCGCAGGAGGGGCGCCGGCGTTCACGACGTGGCCCGCTTCGACCGCGAGGAGGAGCGCGCGGCGCCCGACGCCGGCTTGCGACCCCGGTGCAGGGCGACGATGCCGAAGCTGAGGTCGCGGTGGGCGACGCGGGTGAACCCGGCGCCGCGGATCCACTGGCTGAGGACCTGCTGCTCCGGCCACTGCTCGATGGACTCGGCCAGGTACGAGTAGGCCGGGCCGTTGCTGCTGGTGACCTTGGCGACGAGGGGCATGCCGTACTTGAGGTAGGCCCGGTAGGCGGCGCGCAGGAGACCGAACGGCGGAGTGGAGAACTCGCAGACGACGAGGCGGCCACCGGGCTTGAGCACGCGGTTCATCTCGGCCAGCGCGACCTTGGGCCGGTTCACGTTGCGCAGCCCGAACGAGATGGTGACGGCGTCGAACGTGTCGTCGTCGAAGGGCAGCGACTCGGCGTTGCCCTCGACGAACTCGAGCTCGGGGTGGCGTTCGCGGCCGACCTCGACCATGCCCTTCGAGAAGTCGAGGGCGACGACCTCGGCACCCCGCTGCGCTATGGCCGCCGAGCTGGTGCCCGTGCCGGCTGCGATGTCGAGGACCTTGTCGGCCGGACCGGCACCGATCGCCTTCACGGTGGCGATGCGCCACAGGACGGCGTTGCCCGCCGAGAGCACGTCGTTCGTGCGGTCGTAATGGCGCGCGACGCCGTCGAACATCGAGGCGACCTCGTCGGGTTGCTTGTTCATGTCGGCCTTGGTCACGATGGTGGATCCTACCGTCAAGCACTGGGGGTGTCCCGAGTAGGGTCGACGAGTGAAGTCCCCCGCGTCCCGCGCTCCGTCACTCGCCGTCCGCACCACGCGAATCGACCACGTCAGCCCGTTGCTCGACGTCGTCGACCGGGCGCGTCCGCTGGTCTTCGTCCGCGGCGGGGCGGGCATGGCGGGCGTCGGCGAGGCCCTCCGTCTCGAGTTCTCCGGGCCCGACCGCATGACCGAGGCCGCCGACGCCTGGCGTGCCGTGGCGGCCGCCGCCACGGTGCACGACGAGGTCGGCGTGCCCGGTACCGGGTTGGTCGCGTTCGGCTCGTTCGCGTTCGACGACGAGTCCGCCGAGACGAGCGTGCTGATCGTCCCGAGCATCGTCATCGGACGGCGCGACGGGGTCGCCTGGATCACGAGGGTGGACGACGCCGAGCTGCCCGCGGGGAAGCCGGTCGGCGCCTCCGTCCGCCTCTCGCTGGCCGACGGCGCCCTCGACGCCGGCGGCTACGCGACGGCCGTGGCCCGGGCCGTCGACGCCATCGGCGCCGGTCGGGTCAGCAAGGTCGTGCTCGCACGCGACCTCGTGGGCACGTTGCCCCCCGAGGCCGACCTGCGCCTCGTCGCCGCCACCCTGCTCACCGCGTACCCCGACTGCTACGCCTTCGCCGTCGACGGACTGATCGGGGCCAGCCCCGAGACGCTCGTCAAGTCCGAACGGGGCGAGGTGTCGGCCCGGGTCCTCGCCGGAAGCGCGGCCCGTGGCGTCGACGCGGCCACCGACGAGCAGGCCGCCCTCGCCCTGGCGACGTCTCCGAAGGACCTCGACGAACACGCCTTCGCCCTGCGCAGCCTGTTGCTGTCGCTCGGACCGCACGCCCGGGACGTCGTGACGGGCGAACAGCCCTTCACCCTGCGCCTCCCCAACCTCTGGCACCTGGCCAGCGACGTGCGGGGCCGCCTGACCGACGGGTCGAGCTCGCTCGACCTCATCGCCTCGCTGCACCCGACGGCGGCCGTCGCCGGCACCCCGACGCAGGAGGCGCTGGCCCTGATCCGAGAACTCGAACCGTTCGACCGTGGTCGCTACGCGGGGCCCGTCGGCTGGGTCGGTGCCGACGGCGACGGCGAGTGGGCCATCGCCCTCCGGTGTGCCCAGGTCGACCGGGACGGCTCGGTGCGGGCGTTCGCGGGGGCCGGCGTCGTCGCCGAGTCCGTGCCCGAGAGGGAGGTGGCCGAGACGGCAATGAAGTTCCGCCCCGTGGTCGACGCCTTCAGCCGATGACCGCGCCCGCCCCCGCGACGACGTGGTCGCGTCCGGTCGCCCTCGTCGTGGCGGCCGCGTTCTTCATGGAGAACCTCGACGCCACCATCCTGTCGACGGCGACCGCCACGATCGCGACCGACTTCGGCGTCCAGCCCGCGCAGCTCGGACTCGCCGTGACCGGCTACCTCGTCGCCGTGGCGGCGTTCATCCCGCTGGGCGCCTGGCTCGCCGAACGCTGGGGCGCCCGCCGCGTGTTCCTCGCGGCCGTCGTGCTCTTCGTCCTCGCCTCGGTCGCCTGTGCCGCGAGCACCGACCTGGTCGCCCTCACGACCTCCCGGGTCGTGCAGGGCTTCGCGGGCAGCATGATGGTGCCGATCGGCCGACTGATCGTCCTCCGCAGCACCGAGAAGTCCGAGCTGATCCGGGCGATCGCCTACCTCACCTGGCCCGCGCTCGTGGCTCCGGTCGTCGCGCCGCTGCTCGGAGGACTGCTCACCGAGCACCTCGGCTGGCAGTGGGTGTTCCTGGTCAACGTCCCGGTCGGCCTCGCGCTGCTCGCGGTCGCCTGGAGGGTCGTCCCCTCCCCCGAGGTCGGTGACCGTCAGCCTCTCGACCTGGTCGGTCTGGTGCTCGTCGCGGGATCGATCGTGGCACTGGTGCTGGCGTTCGAGCTGCTCGGCGAGCCCACGACGCTCGTGCCGGGCGTGCTGCTGGCCGTCCTGGCGGTGGTGCTCGGCCTCGTGGCCGTGCGGTGGTTCCGTCGTGCGGCGCACCCGTTGCTCGACCTCACGGCCTTCCGCATCGGGTCGTTCCGCGTGACGAACCTCAGCGGATCGCTCTACCGGGCCGTCGTGAACGGCATCCCCTTCGTCGTCCCGCTGCTGCTGCAGGACGGTTTCGGCTGGTCGCCGGTCGAGGCGGGACTCATGCTCATGTGGGTGTTCGTCGGCAACCTGGCCGTCAAACCGTTCACGACGCCGCTGCTGAAGCGCTTCCGCGTGGTGCCGATCATCGTCGTCGCGACGGTGGCCCTCGCGGCGACCTTCGTCGGGGCCGCGCTGGTCGGCCCCGACACCTCGCCGGTCGTCGTGGCGGGGGTGCTGCTGCTCAGCGGCGTCTTCCGGTCCGTCGGCTTCACGGCCTACAACACGCTGCAGTTCGCCGACGTCCCGGCCGAGATGATCGGGCCCGCCAACGCCATCGCGTCCATCACAAGCCAACTCGCCGTGGGGCTCGGCGTCGCCGCGACGGCGCTGGCCGTCCGCGTGGCCGACCTCGCGATCTCGACCGACGGCCCGGCACCCGCGGCGTCCGGGTACCAGGCCGCGTTGATCGTGCTGGCCGTGCTGGCCCTGCTCAGCCTGATCGAGGGGCTGCGGCTGCCCAAGGGGACCGGCGACGCGTTGCGGAGCCGCGCCTCCTGACGTCCGGTCAGCGACCGCAGACGGCCAGCGGGACCTCGTTGGCGGCCCCCAGCACCGCCGGTCCCCCGACGAGGACGACCTCGAAGACGCGGGCGTCGAGCACGGCTCGCTCCGTCGCCGGCGGGACACAGTCTCGCTCGCTCAGGACGAGCGAGGCACCTTCGCGGGCGGCGACCGCACCCGCGACCAGCGCATCGGCGAATCCCCGTCCGCTCGCCACGAAGATCGTCTCGGAGTCACCACCGACGAGTGCGGCGGCCGTCTCGTAGCGATCGACTCCGGCGCGACGCTCGGTGACGAGAAAGGGCTCCTGCTCGACGAGACTGGCTTCGTACGCCCGGGAGATGCTCGCCGTCCCGCCGACGAGGATGGCCCGGGCCCTGCCCAGCTCGACCATCAGGGCCCTCGTCGGAGCGTCGGCGGCCGACTGAGCACCTCGGACGAGGACGACCGGGGCGTCGTCCCGATGAGCGGCAGGACCTGCGGCCAGGGCATCCGGGAACGCCTGACCCGTGGCGAGGTAGATCCTCTCGCCGGTCGACGAGCCGAGGAACGAGTGACGCGCCACCAGGCGCGAGGTCTCGTAGCGGTCCACACCACCGAGCCTCGTGATCGCCGGTTGCCACGAGGCCAGCTGCTCGTAGACCTGGGCGGAGACCGCGGCCGGCCCACCCACGACCACGATGCGCTCGGGGGCGAGGCGCTCGATGACCGCCACGGTGGCTGCGGGGAGGGCATCCCGGTCGGTCATCGCGAGGGCCCCGCCCTCGTGGGCTGCCGCAGGGCCCGCGCTGAGTGCGTCCGGGAAGTTCAGCCCGTTCGCGACGTAGAGGACGGGGACCCGAGGCGTGGAACCGTTCGTGGAAGGAAAGCCCCAGGGCGACGACAGGACCGCTGCTCCGGTGCCGAACCGGTCGTCCCCGGCCACTCGTGTCGTCGTGAAGGTCCGTTCGGTGAGGACGACGTCGAGACCGGTGATCTTTTGTCCGGGACCGATGACGATGTCCTCGGCATCGGCGAACCGCCGACCCGCCGGCCAGTACAGGTCGTCGTGGACCCTCGATGACTGCGAGGACCCGTCTCCGAAGCTCAGGCGATAGGTGCCCGGGCGCAGGAGGGGGAACTCCCAGCGACCGTCCTCGCTCGCCGTGGACTCGGAGCCCTCGTCCTTGTAACCACCGGTGGTGGGGTTCTTCCACCAGATCGTCACGCGGGCGTACGGCAGCGGCACCGTCCTCCCGTCGACGACCGCCGACACCTGGCCCGACAGGAGCTGGGACAGGAGGAGCGGGAGATCGCCGACCGAGGCCGCCGACCCGTCGGCGGGAACGTCCACCCAGAATCGAGGGGACCCATAACGGTACGGACCGGGATACGGCGCTTCGAGCGTGACGTACCACCGGCCCGGCGTGACTCCGGTGAACGCGAAGGTCCCGTCGGGCCGACGCTCGAGCGAGGGGACCGGAACCTCGTCCGGGGTGGTCCCGGGTGAAACGGCCGTCAACCGACCGGCGGACGACGGCACCATCGAACCGTCGGCCGTCTGCGCCGTGACCCGACCGGTGATGCTCCCGATCGGCGTCGTGCCGAGCGGGGCGGCGCCGGCCGGGGTGACGACGAGCCAGGACGCGACGACGGCGACGACGAGAGCGAGGGAGAAGACCACCGCGGTAGGACCGCCACGGAGGGGCGAGATGACGAGCATGAGGCATTGTCAGGGACCGGGGGACCCGTGAGCAACACGCGTACCCCGAACCGTACCGTTCGACGACCGGCGATCGCCGGAGGCACCTGAGCGGACGCGTCCGACCCGAGCGGACTGTCCCCCGCTACGACGTCGCGAGCTTCGTCTTCTCGAGCTCGACGTCGAACTGCGCGACGGGCCAGTCGAGCCCGCGCGACGCGAGGGCGTCGATCAGCAGCTTCTGGACGGCGACCCGGGCGTACCACTTGCGATCGGCCGGCACGACGAACCACGGGGCGGTCCCGGTCGACGTGCGACGGATGGCCGTCTCGTAGGCGTCTTGGTAGTCGTTCCAGACGAGACGCTCCTCGAGGTCGCCGGGGTTGTACTTCCAGTGCTTGTCGGGGCGGTCGAGGCGGTCCGCGAGGCGTTCCTTCTGCTCGTCGGACGAGATGTGCAGCATCACCTTGACCAGCGTGGTGCCGTTCGCGACGAGCTCGTCCTCGAACTCGACGATGTCGGCGTACCGCTGTTCGATGTCCTCGGGCGGCGCGAGGCGGCGCACCTTGCCGATCAGCACGTCCTCGTAGTGCGAGCGGTCGAAGACCCCGATCATGCCGGGGCCGGGCAGCTCGCGCCGCACCCGCCACAGGAAGTCGTGCGCGAGCTCGTCGGGCGTCGGCGACTTGAAGGCATGGTGCGCGACGCCCTGGGGGTCGACGGCGCCCACGACGTGCCGGACGATGCCGCCCTTGCCGGCGGTGTCCATCGCCTGCAGGACCAACAGCACGTTGCCGGTGCTGCCCCCGCTCCGGCTCTGCGCGAACATCTTCTCCTGGAGCTCGCTCAGGGTCTCGCGACCCGACTCGAGCGCCTGCTGTGCATACGCCTTGTCACCCGCGAAGCCCGGGGTGGACGAGGTGTCGACGTCGGCGAGCACGAAGCCCTCACCGGCTCGGAGGGACTGGGAGGGCGGGGTCGTCCACGTCTTGGCCATGCCCTCGACCCTACGACCGAGCGACCCGATCCGCCCTGGCGTGGCGCGGACGCTCAGCGGGAGAGGGGCACCTCGATCAGAACCGGCCCGTCGTACCGGGCGACGAGGGCCTGGTCGAGCTCCGCCCGCGTGGCCGCCTCGACGTACTGCCAGCCGTAGGCCACGGCGAGTGCCGAGAGGTCGACCTCGTGAGGGGTGAACTGCACACGGGTCATCGCCTCGGGCGACGCGGTGGCCGCGACCTCGAGCCCGTCGAAGATGGTGCCGCCGCCGTCGTTGCCGACGACCACCTGCAACCGGGGCCTGGTCTCGCCGAGGCCGAGGAGCATCGAACCGACGTCGTGCAGCAAGGTCAGGTCGCCGACGAGCACCCGGGTGGTGCCGGCTGCGGGGTCGTCACGCTGGCTGGCGAGGGCGATGCCGGTGGCCGTGGCGATCGTGCCGTCGATGCCGGCCAGCCCACGGTTGGCGTGCACGGGGATCTTCTTGCCCGGCACGATCTGGTCGAGTTCGCGGATGAGCCTCGACGCACCCAACACGAGGCGGTCGTGTGGCCAGCTGACGCGCCACAGAGCCTCGGCGAGGGCGCGGCGCGTCACCGGCCGCCGCAGCAGCTGCACCTCGCGACGCAGGAACTCGGCCTGTTCGGCCGCCTCGGTGCGACCGGCCGAGCCCTCGGCCGTCCCGTCGGCCCCGGGACCGTCGGCCGCGTCCTCGGACTCGGCCTCGGCCTCGGCCTCGGCCTCGGCCTCGGCCTCGAGCAGGCGACGACCCGTGTGGACCCAGCGCCCGACCCACGTGCGATGAGCGGCGTCGTCGGTCGAACCGACCCCCGAGGAGGCGCGGTCCACCTCGACGGCCTCGACCACGCGCGCGGAGCGACCCGGGTCGTAGGCTTCGGCCCCCGCCGCACGGACGACCACGACCTCGACCCCGCCACGGGTGAGCAGCGAGGGGATCTGACGGCTGAGGGTCGGGTGCCCGAAGACCACCACCCGACGGACGCGGCCGCCGAAGTCGGCGTCGTCGAGCAGGGCACGGTACGACGAGACGAGGTGCGGCCCGAAACGGGCCCCGCTCGAGACCTCGGCCACGAGCGGGGCACCCAGTGCCCGGGCAGCGGCCTCGGCCTCGGGGCCGGCGGCGTGCCCGGCGACGACGAGGGTCGCGGGGTCGACGTCGACCTCGAGCGCGGATGGTGCCACGAGCGGCGCGACCTCGACCGGCGCGGGGTGGGCGGCGGGCAGCGACTGCTCGCCCGACGACAGGGGCTCGCGGAACGCGACGTTGAGCTGGACCGGGCCGCGCGAACGCCCGAGGGCACCGTGGGAGTCGCCGCCGAGGGCCTCGGCGACGGCCTCGCGCGCGAGCGTGCGGACGGCCTCGTGGTCGACCGGACCGGAGCGGGGAGCCTCGACGTCGCGCACCCACCCGACGGCGCTCGCGAAGAGACCCGGTTGCACCGTCGTCTGGTTCGAGCCGATCCCGCGCATCTCGGAGGGACGGTCGGCGCTCACGACGATCATGGGCACACCCGAGTGGTGCGCCTCGAGCACGGCGGGGTGGAGGTTCGCCACGGCGGTGCCCGACGTGGTGATCACGACGCTCGGGACGCCCGTCTCGGCGGCGAGACCCAACGCCAGGAATCCGCCCGAACGCTCGTCGATGCGCACGTGGACCGACAACCGACCGGCGATCTCGAACTCGGCGGCCGCAAGGGCCAGGGCCTGGCTTCGGGACCCAGGGCTGAGCACCACGTCGCGGACACCCGCGTCGGCGAGGGACGCGAGCAGCGACAGGGCGTACTCGGTCGACGGACTGGTCACTTACTGCTTGCCGGTCTTGTCGTCGTTGTCGAGGTCGAGCAGCTCTTGCTCGAGGCGACGGATGCGCTCGTCGGTCGTCTCGCGGTCGAGGTCGCTCGTCGTGCGCCAGGACGTCCCCGAGAACTCGGGGTCGTCGTCGGGTGCGATGGTGCGCGTCGCGGCGGGGCGGCCGCTCTTGCGCGCCCGCCCGAGCACGAACCACAGCACCGCGCCGATGACGGGGAGGAGGACGATGATGACGGCCCAGAGGGGCTTGTTGAGGGCCCGGAACCGTGAGGCGTCGGCGAACAGGCAGTCGATGAGCGCGAAGATGACGAATGCCGCCGCGGCGACGATGCCCACGATGAAGAGCCTGACCATGGACCGAGCCTAGTTCTCGATCCGGTGCAACGCCTGATGGTCGGTCGGCCGTTGCGGAGCTGTGACGTACGGCGCGAGGCGGTGCCGCACCGCGCCTCCTCGGCCCGTCGGATCGCGGCCGCACGGCCCGTCCGCCGCGGGGCGGGCGCACACCTCACGGACCGTAGACTCCTCGTCGTGAAACCCTGGCTCAAGTACTCGATCGTCCGCCTCGGCCTGTTCGCGGTCGTGCTGGGCCTGCTGCTGGTGCTGAGGTTCGACCCCTTCTGGGCCACGCTGATCGCGGCGGTCGTCGGCTTCTGCGTCTCGTACCTGTTCTTCGCGCCGCTGCGCCGGAAGGTCGCGCTCGACCTCGCCGACCGCCGGTCGCGCCCGGCCAAGCTCGACGACGACTCCGTCGCCGAGGACGAGGCCATCGCCGAGGACGACGGCGAGCGCGCACGCCGCATCGACGGCCAGGCCTGACCGCCCCCGGGCCGCGAGCCCGGGCCGCGAGCCCGGGCCGCGAGCCCGGGCCGGACCCTAGAAGAAGAGCGCGGCCGACAAGGCGAGAGCCCAGACCAGGGCCGTCAACGACGACAGCTGCAGGGCGAGGATCAGCTCACGGGGCGTCTTGCCCGTGACGCCGATCACCGCGGCGGGCACCGCGACGATGAGCGTGAAGTAGACGTAGGGCGCGTGCAGGTACAGGAACGCGAAGTACACGAGGATGAAGAACGGCAGCAGCAGGAACAGCGCGTAGAGGGCGCGCGCCACCGGGTCGCCGACGACGACCGCGAGGGTGCGCTTGCCGGCGGCGGTGTCTTGCGGGATGTCGCGCACGTTGTTGATCATCAGGACCGCGCAGGCGAACAGCCCGGCGGCGACCCCCGCCACCCAGGCGTCGAACGGGAACTCGCGCAGCTGTACGAAGGTCGTGCCCACGGTCGCGACGAGCCCGAAGAACACGAAGACGAAGAGCTCGCCCAGGGCGTTGTAGCCGTAGGGCCGTTTGCCGCCGGTGTAGAACCAGGCGGCCACGACCGCGGCGGCGCCGACCGCGAGCAGCCACCAGATCTGGGTGATGACGACGACGACGACACCGGCGACGGCCGCGAGGGCGAAGAACGCCAGCGCCACCTTCAGCACGGTCTTCGGACGGACGCTGCCCGAGCCGGTCAGTCGCGAGGGCCCCACCCGGAAGTCGTCGGTGCCGCGGATGCCGTCCGAGTAGTCGTTCGAGTAGTTGACGCCGATCTGCAGGAACACCGCGACGGCGAGGCAGAGAAGCGCCAGGGTGAGGTCCCAGCCACCGTTCGCCCGGGCGACGCCGGTGCCGAGGGCGACCGGGGCGATGCCCAGCGGCAGGGTGCGCAGGCGGGCACCGCCGATCCAGTCGCCGGCCGTCACGCGACGGACCGGCTGCTTGCCGGGCCGCCCGCCCGGTCGGCCACCGGGGCGGCCGTTGCGCTTGGGGGTCGAGGTCTTCGTCTTCGCCACGTGGTCGAGTCTAGTTCGCAGCCGGCTATCAGCTTGCCGCGAGGCCGGCGACCAGGCGGGTCAGCGCCACCCGGTCTGGCTTGCCGCTCGCGAGCACGGGCACCGCGTCGACCCTGACGATGCGATCGGGTGCCGCGGCTCGACCGGCGGCGGCGGCCACCGCGGATCGCAGGGCCGCCAGGTCGTCGGCGGCCGACGGCGCAGGAGGCGCGGTGTCGGTGACCACGACGGGCACCTCGCCCCACCGGGCGTGTGCCGCGCGGACGACCACGGCGTCGGCGAGCCCCGGCTGCTCGCGCACGACCCGCTCGACGACGCCGAGCGACACCTTCTCGCCACCCGAGACGATCACGTCGTCGAGCCGGCCGCTCACGGTCAGCACCCCGCCGGGCGACACCGTTCCCGCGTCGCCCGTGCGGTACCACCGCAGGCCGTCGCGCATGACGAAGGCCGCAGCCGTGCGCTCGGGGTCGTCGAGGTACCCCTCGGCCAGCGACGGCCCGCTCAGCTCGACCTGGCCGTCGACGACCTCGACGCGGGTGCGGCCCACGGGCACGCCGTCGTACACGCACCCGCCACTGGTCTCGCTCGACCCGTAGGTGCGCACGACGGTCACCCCGAGCCGACGGGCCCGTTCGACGAGGGGGCCGGGAGTCGCCTGCCCGCCCACCAGGAGGGCGTCGAAGCGGCGCAGCACGTCGGCCACGTCGGCGTCCTCGTCGGCGGCGTCGAGCGCCGTCGAGAGCTGCGCGGGGACGAGCGACGAGTACCGCACGGGGTGCTCGAGCCGACCGGCGGCGGCGACGAAGTCGGCGACGTCGAAGTGGCCGGGCGTCAGCAGGGCCGGCTCGGTGCCCGAGGCGATCGAGCGGACGAGCACGTTCAGCCCCGCGACGTAGTGGGCCGGCAAGGCGAGCACCCACTGCCCGGGCCCGGCCAGGGCACCGTCGGCCGCGGCGGCACCGGCGAGCACCGCGTCGGAGGACAGGGCAACGCGCTTCGGGCGTCCGCTCGAACCGCTGGTCTCGACGACCAGCGACACCGCCTGCGGCACGAGTCCCGGGAGGTCGGCGGGCACACGGTCGTCCGCCCGGGGCGCCACCGCGGGACCCCCCTCGAGCGCGACCCGGAGGGCGTCGAGCACCGCACCGGGCTCACGTGCGTCGACCGCCCGCAGGGTGCGCGTCATCAGTACTGCCAGGGGAAGGGCGACCAGTCGGGAGCACGCTTCTCGAGGAACGAGTCGCGTCCTTCGACGGCCTCGTCGGTGCCGTAGGCGAGGCGGGTCGCCTCGCCCGCGAAGACCTGCTGACCGACGATGCCGTCGTCGGTCGCGTTGAAGGCGAACTTGAGCATGCGGATGGCGGTCGGCGACTTCGTCAGGATGGTGCGCGCCATGGCGAGCGCCTCGCGTTCGAGGTCGACGTGTGGCACGACCCGGTTGACGGCACCCATCTCGTGGGCACGGTCGGCGCTGTACTCCTCTGCCAGGAAGAACACCTCGCGAGCGAACTTCTGCCCGATCTGCTTGGCGAAGTAGGCGCTGCCGTAGCCCGCGTCGAACGACCCCACGTCGGCGTCCGTCTGCTTGAACCGACCGTGTTCGCGACTGGCGATCGTCAGGTCGCAGACGACGTGCAACGAGTGGCCGCCACCGGCCGCCCAACCGGGCACCACGGCGATGACGACCTTGGGCATGAACCGGATGAGCCGCTGCACCTCGAGGATGTGCAGCCGCCCCGCCGACGCCGGGTCGGGCACGTTCGCCTGGTCGCCCTCTGCTTTGTAGCCGTCACGACCGCGGATGCGCTGGTCGCCACCGCTGCAGAACGCCCAGCCCCCGTCCTTCGCGCTGGGACCGTTGCCGGTCAGCAGGACGACCCCGATGCGGCTGTTCATGCGGGCGTCGTCGAGCACCCGGTAGAGCTCGTCGACCGTGTGCGGCCGGAACGCGTTGCGCACCTCGGGGCGGTCGAAGGCCACGCGGGCCACCCGCCCGTCGAGGCTGTGGTGGTAGGTGACGTCGGTCAGGGCGTCGAACCCCTCGACCCCCCGCCACTCGGTCGGATCGAACAGGTCGGACACCTCGGAAGCCATGTCGCCAGCCTAGCGACGGGGTCCGACCTCGCCGCCTGGCGGGGTCAGACCGTCGAGACGAACCGCCCGATCAGCCAGACGAGCACGAACGGGTTCGACAGCGAGCTGAGGACCACCGCGGCCACCCCCCACCACCGGCCGCGGCGCAGGACGGCGGCCATCAGACCGATCACCCCGACGACGACGGAGGCCAACAGGGTGACCAACGCGAGGACGGCGGCCGGGCTCACGGCGTCCGCGGCCAGGAGTCCCAGGGCCACACCGTCGAGTGCGAGTAGCACGACGGCCAGGACGAACGTGACGACGCCGAGGCGTCGGCTGCGCGCAGGGTCGAGCACGTCGTGACCGGGACCGTCGAAGACCCGGAGGCCGTCGGCCTCGGACGAGGCGCGGCCGAGGCCGTCGCGCCCCGGGTCGGAGGGATCGTCGGGTGAGGGCTCCGGTCGTCGTACGGGTTCGGGTTCGCGGTCGACCATGACGCACGACCTTACCGGGGTCCCCGGTGCGACACTGGGCGGATGCCGACCGTCGACCGCGCACCGTCCACGACTCCCCCGCTGCCTCCCCTGGCCGACCTGGTCGAGGGTGCCCACGTCGTCCGTCTCCCCCTCCGCACCCGGTTCCGCGGACTCGACGCACGCGAGGCCCTGCTGGTCGAGGGCCCGTCGGGCTGGACCGAGTTCAGCCCCTTCGTCGAGTACGGACCGGCCGAGGCGGCCGCCTGGCTCGCGGCCACGATCGACTTCGGCTGGGGCCGGCTCCCCGAGGGGGGCGCCCGCCGGGTGCCGGTCAACGCGACCCTGCCGGCCGTCTCCGCCGACCGGGTGCCCGACGTGCTCGCCCGCTACCGCGGCTGCCGGACGGTCAAGGTCAAGGTCGCCGAGCGCGGTCAGACCCTCGCGGACGACATCGCCCGCGTCGCGGCGGCCCGCGACTGGGTCGGCCCCGAGGGGCGCGTCCGCGTCGACGCCAATGGAGGATGGTCCGTCGAGTCGGCCGAGGAGGCGCTGGTCGGCATGGCACCGTACGCCCTGGAGTACGCCGAACAGCCCTGCGCCACGGTGCCCGAGCTCGCCGAGCTGCGACGCCGCGTCTCGGGGTCGGGCGTGCTCGTCGCCGCCGACGAGAGCGTCCGCAAGGCCGACGACCCGCTGGCCGTGGCCCGGGCCGGGGCCGCGGACCTGCTCGTGGTCAAGGCCCAACCGCTCGGCGGCGTCACCGCCGCACTGCGCATCGTCGCGGCGGCCGGGCTGCCCGTCGTCGTCTCGAGCGCCCTCGACACGTCGGTCGGGCTCAGCATGGGGGCGCACCTCGCCGCCGCCGTGCCCGGGCTCCGCCACGACTGCGGGCTCGGCACGGCCGCCCTGCTCGGGGCCGACGTCACGCGTGATCCCCTGCTGCCCGTCGACGGGGAGATCGACGTGCGACGGGTCGAGGTCGACGTCGACCTGCTCCGCCGCCACGCGGTGGACGACGACCGACGCGACGTGTGGCTGGAGCGGCTGCGCGCCTCCTACGCCGTGCTCGCGGGCTGACGCCCCGTCGCACGCGGCGCCGGGCGACGCCACGGCGTCGGTGCGTCAGAGACCGGAGTACGCGTGGAGGCCCTTGAAGAAGACGTTGACGACCGAGAAGTTGAACATGACCGCGGCGAAGCCGATGATCGACAACCACGACGACCGGGCCCCGCGCCACCCACGGGTCGCCCGCGCGTGGATGTACCCGGCGTAGAGCACCCAGATGATGAAGGTCCAGACCTCTTTGGTGTCCCAGCCCCAGTAGCGGCCCCACGCCCGCTCGGCCCAGATGGCGCCGGCGATGAGGGTGAAGGTCCAGAGGACGAAGCCGACGAGGGCGATGCGGTAGGCCAGGTCTTCGAGGCGCTCGGCGCCCGGGAGGGTGTCGAGGAAGCGCAGGCCGGCGAGCTTGGACTGCTCACGCTTCGTCTGCACGAGCTGGGCGGCCGAGAGCCCGGCGGCGATGGCGAAGAACGCCGTGCCGAGGATGGCCACGAAGACGTGGATCACCAGCCAGGCGGACTGGAGCGCCGGTGGCAGCGGCGAGACCGCCACGTAGTAGTTGACGGTGCCGATCGCGAGCAGCACCAGGTTGAGGCCCATGACGTACGCGCCGAGGAACCGCAGGTTGACCACCAGCTGGACGGCCAGGTAGACCCCGACGATGATCGCGGTGCCGGTCAGCGAGAACTCGAACATGTTCGCCCAGGGCACGCGACCGGCGGCCAGTCCACGCAGGACGACCGAGGAGACGTGGACGACGAAGCCCAGGAGCATCATGGCGATGGCGACGCGCTCGAAGCTCGAGGCCTTGGCGGACCCACCGGCGGCGGGGACCGCCCCGCCCGCTCCGCCCGACGGCCGGTCGAGGACGACGGTGCTGCCGCCCGACGACGAGCGCGAGACGGTGGTGGTCGCGAGGGCCTCGGCCTTGGCCGCACGGGCCGCCGCCTGCTGGGCGTCACCGGACCGCTTCGCCAGGTCGAGGGCGAAGGCCACGAACGAGATCGTGTAGATGGCCATCGCCGAGTACACGGCGACGAGCGAGTAGTAGGCGAGGTCGGCGGTCACCATCAGATCTTACGTCCGCGTCCCCCGGCGGCGGGGCCGGGTTTCTCGACGTCGTGACGGGCCGGGTCGTCGGCGACCTCGCGCGCGACGTCGGCCGGGACGCCCAGGCCGCCCAGGTGCGCCTTGGCGATGTCGCCGACGGCGCGTCCGAGCGTGGGGTCCTCGCCGCGGGCGAGCCCGGCGTACTCGAGCCGGACGCCGTCGCCGGTCTCGGTGGCCTTGACCCAGACCCGGCGGCGCGGCACGAACAACGCGGTCAGCAGACCGGCGAACGAGAGCCCCGCGAACAACAGCACCCAGACCTGCGAGGGGTCGTGGTGGATGTCGAACGAGGCGAACCGCTTCACCCCGTCGAAGGTGATCGTGCCGAGACCGTCGGGGATCGTCGCCGTCTCGCCCGGGGTCAGCTGGACCGCTTTCTCCTGCGCGTCGTCGTCGGTGCCGGCCAGCGGGGTCAGACCGTCGGTGTCGAGCGTGTAGACGGACGTCGGCACCCCGGCGTCCAGCCCGAGGTCGCCCGAGTAGACGTTCAGGCTGAGCACGGGGTTCGTGGTGTCCGGGTCGGTGGACGTCAGGGCCCCCGTGCCGTTGTCCGCCGCCGTGGGGTAGAAGAACCCGATCATGCCGAGCTGCCGGGGCAGCGCGTCGGGCACTTTGATGACGCCGAGCGAGGTGAGGTTGGTGTCCTGCGGCAGGAACGGGACCGTGTCCCGGAACGCGACGTTGCCCTCGCCGTCGCGCACCGTCACGTCGACCGCGTAGCCGTTGCCCAGCAGGTAGACGTTCGAACCGCCGATCGACAGGGGCGAGTTGACCTTGATCTGCGTCTTCTCGGCGTCGCCACCCCGCGCCTGCGCGGTGACGTCGGCGGTGAAGTCGGTGGCCATGCCGGCCGCGCCCGCGGTGTCGGGCGCGTACTCGGTCGAGAACCGGTCGAGCGCGATCGAGAAAGGCGACAGCTGTGCCTCGTCGAACCAGCGGCCCGGGTTGAACGAGTCGTAGGAGCCGAGCACGTTCGAGAAGGTCTGACCCTCGACGACCACGCGCTGGCCCGAGTAACCGAAGCCGCCGCCGACGCCGACGGTCAGGAGGACCCCGACGAGCGCCGAGTGGAACACCAGGTTGCCGGTCTCGCGCAGGTAGCCGCGTTCGGCACTGACCGAGTCGCCGAAGACCTGCGTGCGGTAGCCGGAGCGCTTCAGCTGGGCCCGGGCCGCGTCGACGGCACGGGCGGCCGTGATCGAGGCCTCACCCGCGCCTCCTGCGGTCTCGAGCGTGATCGACCGGTACCCGGCCAGGCGCGACAACCGCGCCGGGGTCTTCGGCGGACGGGCCCGCAGCGCCTCGAAGTGGTGCCGTGTGCGCGGGATGATGCAGCCGATCAGCGAGATGAACAGCAGCAGGTAGACGGCCGAGAACCAGGGCGACGAGTAGGTGTCGAAGACGCCGAGCTTGTCGAGCACCGGGAACAGGTCGGGGTGGTCGGTGCGGTACTGGACCACGCCGTTGGGGTCGGAGGTGCGCTGCGGCACGAGCGAACCGGGGATCGCCGCGACGGCGAGCAGCATGAGTAGGAAGAGCGCGGTCTTCATGCTGGTCAGCTGTCGCCAGAAGAAGCGCAGGTAGCCGACGGGGCCGAGCTTCGGCTGCGTGATGCCCGCGCCGTCGGAGGCCGCCGGGCGGACCGAGTCGATGTGGTCGCTCGGGCGCAACGGGTCGCCGCCGACGTCGGTGGCGTCCGCGTCGGTCAACCCGGTGTCGCTCCGCCCGGTGTCGGTCCCGGCGGCCACCGAGGAGGCGCGGGTCGCGTCGCCCCCGTCGCGGTCAGACGATCGTGCCATAGGTCGCGATCACCGCCCCGACGTGTGACATGAGGCTGGACCAGAGGCCCGTGACCATGAGCAGACCGATGAGCACGAGCAGTGACCCTCCGACGATGTTGACGACGCGGATGTGCCGCTTGACGAACGAGATGGATCGTGACGCCCACCCGAAGCCGAGCGCGACGAGCAGGAACGGGACCCCGAGGCCGATGCAGTAGAAGGCCCCGAGCAGGACGCCCTGCCAGGCCGAGCCCGAGCCCAGGGCGAGCACCTGCACGGCGGCCAGGGTGGGTCCGATGCAGGGGGTCCACCCGATGCCGAAGACGATGCCGAGCAGGGGCGCCCCGGCGAGACCCGTCTTCGGAAGGAACCCGGGCTTGAGGGTGCGCTGCAAGAACGTGAACTGCCCGATGAAGACGAGACCGAGCAGGATCACCACGACGCCCATGACCCGGGTGACGACGTCGCGCCACTGGATCAACCAGAACCCCGCCGAGGCGAAGGCGAGCGAGGTGCCGACGAAGACGACCGAGAAGCCGAGGATGAACAGGACGACGCCGAGGACGAGCCGGCGGCGGTCGCGGCGCCGGGCCCTCGCCTCGGTCGCCCCCGTCGTCAGACCGCCGACGTAACCGAGGTACCCCGGCACGAGCGGCAGCACGCACGGCGACAGGAACGAGATGAGCCCCGCCAGCAGGGCAACCGGCAGGCCGACCGCGAGCTGACCGCCCACGACCGCGTCGAAGAAGGGATTGCCCTGGTACACCTAGGACGTCTCGGCGAGGGTGTCGGAGATCAGGGTGTCGAGGATGCCGGGCCCGTCGAGACCGCCCAGGATGCGCGCCGCGATGCGGCCCTGCTTGTCGAGGACGATCGTGGTCGGCACGGCGTTGGGCGCGATCGTGCCGGCGAGGGCGAGCTGGACCGCGCCGTCGTTGGCGTCGACGACCGACGGGTAGGTGACGTCGAAGGTGCGGGCGAAGGCCAGGGAGGTGTCGGCCTGGTCGCGCACGTTGACGCCGAGGAACTCGACGCCCTTGTCGGCGTAGGACTGGTTGAGCTTCTCCAGCTCCGGTGCTTCGAGACGGCAGGGCGGGCACGCCGCGTACCAGAAGTTGAGGACGACGACCTCGCCCTCGTGGTCGGTTCGCGAGACGGTCTCGCCGGCGTCCGTCTCGGCCGTGAACGCGACCGGGTCGGTGCGGTCCTCGGGCGCGATCTCGGTCACGGTGCCGTTGCCCGAGATGTAGTTCTCGGTGGTGCCGTTGCCGTACTGCTTCGCGAGGTCGTCGGCGGTGGACGAGCACCCCGTGGCGACGACGCCCAGGACGGCGGCGAGCGCGAGGCCCCGGACCACGAGTCGGGCTCGGGTCGGACGGATGGTCTTCTGGCTCACACTGCTCCCAGGTCGACGGCGGACTGGTTCAAGTGTGCAGCGGGTTCCTGGTAGCCGACCTCGACGAAGCCCCCCTCGCGGCGTTCGAGCGTCGTGATGCTCGAGAGGGTGCAGCGGCGGCGGCGCGGGTCGTGGAATAGGCGGGCGCCCGTCACGCTCCGGTGGACCATCCAGATGGGCAGCTGGTGGCTGACGAGCACGACGTCGCCCTCGTCGACGCTCGACCAGGCCTCGTCGACCGCCGAGAGCATGCGGGCGGCGATGCTCACGTAGGCCTCGCCCCAGCTCGGCTTCAGGGGGTTGACGATCCAGGGCCACTCGGCCGGCACCTTGAGCTGTTTGGCGATGGTGAAGTCGCTGCGACGACCCTCGTACTTGTTGCTCGGCTCGATCAGCCGCTCGTCGACCTGCGTCTCGAGCCCGAAGGCCGACGACCACGGCGCCGCGCTCTCGCGGGTGCGCTGGAGCGGTGAGGCCACGACGGCACGGACCGGGACGCCCTGCTCGTGGAAGGCGTCGGCCGAGGCGGCCGCCATCCGGTGGCCGAGGTCGCTCAGGCCGAACCCGTCGAGGCGGCCGTAGAGCACGTGCTCGGGGTTGTGCACCTCACCGTGCCGGACGAGGTGGATCTGCTGCGCGGGCATGCGGACGAGTCTAGGTCGGGACCGCCTGCACACCTCCCACACGGGAAGCCCCAAGCTCGCCGTGGTCCGGCGGGGCCGTCCGGCGGGTCGCGCGAGGCGGTGACTGTAAACTCGGGCCTCGTGATCGAACGCACCCTCATCAAAGACCTGTCCGCGCTGCCCGACGGACCCGTGACCGTGACCGGCTGGGTCGAGACCGTGCGCGACCAGAAGAAGGTGCAGTTCGTCGTCCTCCGCGACGAGACGGGCGCCCTTCAACTGGTCCGCCCCCGTACCGCGGCCGACGTGCTCGAGGCCGCGGGCGAGACCGACGACGTCGCCGACGCGATCTCGTCGCTGTCGCAGGGCAGCTTCGTCACCGTCACGGGCGAGCTCAAGCACGACGAGCGCGTCAAGCTCGGCGGCATCGAGGTCAAGGTCGAGACGCTCGTCATCGACTCGCTGGCCGACCCCGAGACCCCCATCGCCGCCGACAGCGGCATCGACAAGCGCCTCGACTGGCGCTTCCTCGACCTGCGCGTCCCCCGCAACGCCCTGATCTTCCGCGTGCAGACGACCTTCGAGCACGCCCTGCGCACCTGGTGGATCGAGCGTGACTACGTCGAGATCCACACCCCCAAGCTCATGGCGACCCCGAGCGAGTCGAACGCCGAGCTGTTCAAGGTCGACTACTTCGACGGTGTCGCCTACCTGGCGCAGAGCCCCCAGTTCTTCAAGCAGATGGCCCAGTCGGCCGGCTTCGGCAAGATCTTCGAGATCGCTCCGGTGTTCCGGGCCGACCCGTCGTTCACGTCGCGTCACGCGACCGAGTTCACGGGGGTCGACGCCGAGATCAGCTACGTCGAGAGCCACGAGGACGTCATGCAGATGCAGGAGCAGCTGCTGGCCTTCGCGTTCCAGGCCGTGGCCGACAAGCACGGCGCCGAGATCAAGGAGCTCTTCGACGTCGACGTCGTGGTGCCGACCGTGCCGTTCCCCCGCATCCCCTTGGCCGAGGCCAAGCGCATCGTGGCCGAGCGCGGCTACGAGGTGCCCCGAGCGGACGCCGACATGGACCCCGAGGGCGAGCGCCGCATCGCCGAGTACGTCGCGGAGGAGTTCGGACACGACTTCGTGTACCTGACGGACTACGACGCCTCGATCCGCCCGTTCTATCACATGCGTCATGACGACGACCCGCAGCTCACCAAGAGCTACGACCTCATCTACCGCGGCACCGAGATCACCACGGGTGCGCAGCGCGAGCACCGCATCGAGGTGCTCGAGCAGCAGATCCGCGAGAAGGGCATGAAGCCCGAAGAGCTCTCGAGCTACCTCGACTTCTTCCGCTACGGCGCCCCGTCGCACGGCGGCTTCGGCATGGGCCTCGCCCGGGTGCTGATGCTCATGCTGAACCAGGCCAACCTGCGTGAGGTGACCTTCCTCTTCCGCGGCCCCACGCGCCTCCAGCCGTAGCTCCTCACCACGGATCACAGAAGCCCCGACGAGAGCGTCTCGTCGGGGCTTCTCGTCGTCGTGCGCCGTCGGCCGTCCTCAGCGGACGGCCGCGCGGAGCGCCGTCCGGAGCCGCTCGGGCTCGACTCGCCAGATGGTGTGCACGCGACCGTCGATCAGGACGACCGGGATCTCTTCGGCGTACTCGGCGGTGAGCTCGGCGTCGTCGAGGATGTTCTGCTCGTCGACGGCCACGCCGGCATCGACGAACTCGGCTTCGGCCAGCACGCCGTGCACCGCGGAACGGGCGTCGTCGCACAGGTGGCAGCCCGGCTTGGTCAGGAGGGTGATTCGCGGTTCGGCCATGCCCTCAAGGGTAGCGAGGGCCGGATGGCGCCCGGTCACGACGAAGGCCCCCGGCGACCGGTGGTCGGCGGGGGCCTTCGCGTCGAGCGACTACTTCTTGTTGCGACGCTGGTGACGAGTCTTGCGAAGCAGCTTGCGGTGCTTCTTCTTCGCCATGCGCTTGCGACGCTTCTTGATGACAGAACCCATAGAGGACCTCACTGATTTCTGGATTGGACCGACCGGGTCCGAAACAGAACCGCGGAAAAATGCCTCGGGTCAGTCTACTAGGACGGCCCGAGAAAGTCGAAGTGGGCCTACCCGACGTCGGCGATGCCGATTCGCAGCACGGCCGCGACGGCCGATTCCGGCACGCGGAAGGACCGCCCGAAGCGGATCGCCGGCAGCTCGCCCGAGTGGACCATGCGGTAGACCGTCATCTTCGACACGCGCATCATGTCGGCCACCTCGGCGACCGTGAGGAACCGCACATCCGACAGATCCTGCGACATGACCCTGCCTCGTCTCGGGCCCCGGGCGGGGCTGTGGAGCAGACGGGTGTTCCCCATGTGCCTGGGGGCAACTCTAGGGGCGCGTGTGACTCGGTGTAAAGGCGCCCGGGCCGCTACTGGCCGGTGCGTCCCCACCGCTTGCGGACGGGGTCGATGACGCGCTCGTCCAGGGCCCCGAGCGCGCTCTGGGCGTCGTGCAGGGCCGAGGAGGCGCGGTGCTGGGCCCCGGCCGCGTAGCGACCCAGCGTGCTCCCGACGTCCTCGGCGTCGGGCAGGTTCTCGGCCGCCCGCCGGAGCGGGGCGGGGACGGAGGCCCCGGCCCAGGCGGCGAAGGGCGTGCTGGCCAACGCCTCGGAGGTCAGCGAGTCGGCACTGACGAACGGGATCAACCAGTCCTCGACCACCTCGAGCGGCCCCGACTCGAGCGAGTAGTAGCGGTGCTGCCCTTCTTCGCGGACGCGCACCAGACCGGCCTCGCGCAGCACCCGGAGGTGCTTCGAGACGGTCGGCTGGCTGACGCCGAGGGACGTGACCATCTCGCCCACGCTGATGTCGGCATTGGCGGAGTCGGTCGACAGCGAGGCGTCGAGCAGCACCTTCAAGAGGTCTCGGCGGGTGGCGTCGGCGATCACGGCGAAGATGTCCGGCATGCGACCAGCGTAGTGACCCGGGATAGCATGACCGTCGTGACTCGCGCCCCCGTCGCCGGTCGACGCCGCCCCTCGGACCCCGGCCGCTCGCCCTGGCGCAGACTCAGCGACGCGATCGACGACATCGGTCGCAAGTCGCCCGCGCGCTTCGCCATCCTGATCTTCACCGGCCTCATCGTCGTCTTCACCCTGCTGTTCTCGCTGCCGATCGCGTCGGCCGACCGGACGATCACCCCGCTGGCCGACTCCGTGTTCACGGCCGTCTCGGTCATCTGCGTGACCGGCCTCGCGACGGTCGACATGGCCACCCACTGGTCCCTGTTCGGCCACGTCGTCATCTTCGTCGGCGTGCAGATCGGGGCGATCGGCGTGCTCACGCTCGCGTCGATCATGGGCCTCGTCGTCTCGCGCAAGCTCGGCCTCCGCGCCCGGCTGATGGCCGCCGGCGACCAGAACCCGCTGCGGGTGCACGCCGGCCCGGTGCCCGAGGGGCAGGCCGTGCGACTCGGCGAGATCGGTGGGCTGCTGACGACGGTGGCCCTCAGCTCGTTCGTGATCCAGCTCGTCATCGCAGTGCTGATGATCCCCCGCATGCTGATCGACGGCATCCCCGTCGGCGACGCGGTGCTCGACAGCTTCTACTACTCGGCGATGGCCTTCACGAACACCGGGTTCACGCCCAATGCCGAGGGTCTGGCCGCGTTCGAGAACGACTACTGGTTCCTCAGCCTGATCATGGTCGGGGTCTTCCTCGGCAGCATCGGGTTCCCGGTGATCTACGCCCTGGCCCGGAACCCCCGCAACCCCCGGCGCTGGTCCGTCCACGTCAAGCTGACCCTGCTGACGACGGCGATCCTCATCGTGTTCGGCATGGTGCTCTACATCGTCCTCGAGTTCGACAACCCGAAGACGTTCGGCGGCATCGAGGCCGGCCCGACGGTGTTCCAGTCCCTGTTCCTCAGCATGATGACGAGGTCGGGCGGTTTCTCGACCATCCAGATCTCCGACCTGAACGGTTCGTCGCTCCTCGTCACCGACATGCTGATGTTCATCGGCGGCGGCTCGGCGTCGACCGCCGGAGGCATCAAGGTCACGACGCTCGCGGTGCTGTTCCTGGCGGCCTTCGCGGAGGCGCGCGGCCAGCGGTCGATGGAGGCGTTCGGCCGCCGCATCCCCAGCGACGTCCTGCGCCTGGCCGTCAGCGTCGTCCTCTGGGGCGCCACGATCGTCGCCGTGTCGAGCATCCTGATCATGCACATCACGAAGGAGCCCCTCGACCACGTGCTGTTCGAGTCCATCTCGGCGTTCGCCACCTCGGGGCTCAGCACCGGCCTGACCGACCGCCTGCCGGACTCGGCGAAGTACATCCTGGCGGTCACGATGTGGATGGGCCGCGTTGGTACAGTGACACTCTCCGTCGCCCTGGCCGCCAGCCAACGACGCCAGCTGTTCACCCGAGCCGAGGAGCGACCGATCGTTGGTTGACAAGATCAAGCACGACGCCCCGGTGCTCGTCATCGGCCTCGGACGCTTCGGCGCCGCGACCGCCGGACAGCTAGAACGGCAGGACCGTGACGTGCTCGCCGTCGACACCGACGCCGGGCTCGTGCAGAAATGGGCCGACCGCGTGACGCACGCGGTGCAGGCCGACGCCCGGAGCATCGACGCCCTCAAGCAGATCGGCGCGCAGGACTTCTCGATCGCGGTCGTCGCCGTCGGCTCGTCCATCGAGGCCAGCGTGCTCATCACGGCCAACCTGGTCGACCTGAAGGTGCCGCAGATCTGGGCGAAGGCGATCAGCCAGTCGCACGGCAAGATCCTCGCCCGCATCGGCGCAAACCACGTCATCTACCCCGAGCGCGAGGCCGGCGAGCGCGTCGCGCACCTCGTCTCGGGCCGGATGCTCGACTACATCGAGTTCGACGACGCCTTCGCCATCGTCAAGATGTATCCGCCGAAGCCCGTCCGCGGTGCCTCGTTGGCCGCGTCGAACATCCGCAAGAAGTACGGCATCACGATCGTCGGCGTCAAGAGCCCCGGTGGCGCGTTCGTCGAGGCGACCCCCGAGACGGTCATCAGCAACCACGACCTGATCATCGTGTCGGGCGACAGCCGCGCCATCGAGCGCTTCGCCGCCCTCGAGGGCTGATCGCCCTCAGCGCCCTTCGGCGATCTCGCGGTTGCGGGCCAGGGCGGCCTGGGTCGCCCGCTCGAACAGCTCGAGCAGACCACCGTCGGCGAGTTCGGCCACGGCGCGCTCGGTCGTTCCGCCAGGGCTCGTGACACGGCGACGGAGTTCGGCCGGTGCGGCGTCGGCCGGCAGGACGTCGCTTCTCGCGAGCAGCTCGCTCGCGCCACGGAACGTGCCCTGCACCAGGGTGGCGGCCTGCGCGCGGGTGAAGCCCAACGCGACCGCCGCCTCCTGCAGTTGCTCGACGAGGTAGAAGACGTACGCGGGGCCCGAACCCGAGATCGTGCTGAGCGCGTCGATCTGCGCCTCGGGGACGACCACGACGTCGCCGACGACGGCGAAGAGCGACCGGGCCAGGGCCAGGTCGGCATCGGTCGAGCGTGACCCGGCGCTCAGGCCGGTCACCCCCAGACCGACGTGCGACGGCGTGTTCGGCATCGAGCGCAGCACCGACACGGACTCGGGCAGCGCCGCCTCCATCGTGGCCGTCGTCACGCCGGCGGCCAGGCTCACGACGACGGCGCCCGCGTCGAGCACGGGACCGATCTCGTGCAGCAGGTCGACCACCATGTGCGGCTTCACGCCGATCAGCACCAGCCGCGCACCGACGACCGCGGAGGAGTTGGCGCTCGGGTCGGTCTCGGTGGCGAGGGAGGTGACCCCGCCGTGCCGCAGCGCGCGGGCCTTGACCTCGGTGCGGTTCGTCACCCGCACGCCCCCGTCGACGGACACCTCGGGGCGCAGCAGGCCCTGCAGGATCGCGCCGCCCATCGAGCCGGCTCCGAGAATCGCTGTGGTGGGGAGGGTGGTGACCATCCGGCCATCCTAGGATCGACCAGGACCACACGAGGGGATCGAACCGATGAGCAGTCACGGCGGCAACAAGGCGATCATCGCCGCACTCAGCGCGAACCTGGGCATCGCGGTGACGAAGTTCATCGCCTGGGCGTTCTCGGGGTCGTCGTCCATGCTCGCCGAGGGCGTCCACTCCCTGGCGGACTCGGGCAACCAGCTCCTGCTGCTGCTCGGTGGCCGCAAGGCGAAGAAGGCCGCCGACGCCGACCACCCCTTCGGCCACGGGCGCGAACGCTACGTCTATGCGTTCGTCGTCTCGATCATCCTGTTCAGCGTCGGTGGCGTGTTCTCGCTCTACGAGGGCGTCGAGAAGCTGCGCGAGCCGCACCCCCTCGAGGTGCCCTGGCTGCCCGTCCTCGTGCTCGCCATCTCACTCGCCCTCGAAGGGTTCTCGCTGCGCACCGCGATCCGCGAGTCCCGCCCGAGCAAGGGTCAGCAGAGCTGGGTCGCGTTCGTGCGCCGGGCCAAGGCCCCCGAGCTGCCGGTCGTGCTGCTCGAGGACGCCGCCGCGCTGCTCGGCCTGTCGTTCGCCATGATCGGCGTCGTGCTCACCTGGATCACCGGTGACGGCGTCTTCGACGCGATCGGCACCCTGGCGATCGGCGTGCTGCTCGTCGCGGTGGCCGTGATCCTCGGCATCGAGACGAAGAGCCTGCTCGTCGGCGAGGGCGCCTCGGCCGACGACGTCCAGAAGATCCGCGCCGCGATCACGGGCGGGCCCGAGGTCGAGTCGATCATCCACATGAAGACCCTCTACCTCGGTCCCGACGAGCTGCTCGTCGGCGTCAAGGTCGCGATGCCCGGCCGCACGGTGCTGGCCGACGTCGCGAGCGCCATCAACGCCGTCGAGTCGCGCATCCGCGAGGCCGTGCCGATCGCCCGCGTCATCTACGTCGAACCCGACGTCTGGGTCAAGCCGGGCCAGGTCGACCCGCCGACCGACGCGATCGTCATCCGCGCGGCCGACTGACCCGAGGAGGCGCGGATCGGCCCTCGGGGTCGGCCCGCCTCAGTGCCCCTCGGCGACGCGCCGCGCGGCGAAGAAGTCGTCCAGCCGAGCCCGGCACTCGGCCTCGCGCACGCCGGCGTACACCTCGGCGCGGTGCGGGAGCCTGCGGTCGCGGACGATGTCGTAGACGCTGCCCGCGCCTCCTGCCTTGTCGTCCCAGGCCCCGTAGACGAGCCGCGGGACCCGGGCGGCGAGCAGGGCCCCGGCGCACATGGGGCACGGTTCGAGGGTGACCACGAGCGTCGTGCCGGTGAGGTGCCAGTCGCCGGTGTGCGCCGCGGCGGCCCGCAGCGCGATCACCTCGGCGTGGGCGGTCGGGTCCTGCCGCAACTCGCGTTCGTTGCGGCCGGTCGCGATGACCAGGCCGTCGGCGTCGACCACCACGGCACCGACCGGCACGTCGGCCGAGACGTGGCACGCGTCGGCCTCGGCGAGGGCGAGCGACATCCAGTCGTCGAACTCAGGCGGGACGGCGATCACGGGGCCTCTGCGGGGTCGGGACGGCTCACGGAACCGGTCGACTCCGCTACCGTTGAGCCTATGCGAGTGCACGTAGCGGACCACCCCCTGATCACCCACAAGCTGACCGTGCTCCGCGACAAGAGCACACCCTCCCCCACCTTCCGGGCGCTGACCGAAGAACTCGTCACGCTGCTGGCCTACGAGGCCACGCGCGACGTCCGCACCAGCCCCGTCGACATCGAGACCCCGGTCGGTCCGACCACGGGTCTCGAGATCAGCCAGCCGCGTCCGCTCGTCGTGCCGATCCTGCGCGCCGGCCTCGGCATGCTCGAGGGCATGACCAAGCTCGTCCCCACGGCCGAGGTCGGATTCCTCGGCATGGTGCGCGACGAAGAGACCCTCCAGCCCACGACCTACGCCGAGCGTCTGCCCGACGACCTCTCGAACCGTCAGTGCTTCGTGCTCGACCCGATGCTCGCCACCGGCGGTTCGCTCATCGCGGCGATCGACTACCTGCTCGACCGCGGCGCCGTCGACGTCACGGCGGTCTGCATCCTGGCCGCGCCCGAGGGCCTCGCCGCCGTCGAGAAGGCGATGGAGGGCCGCGACGTCCACGTCGTGCTGGGCGCCGTCGACGAGAAGCTCAACGAGCAGGGCTACATCGTGCCGGGCCTCGGCGACGCGGGCGACCGCCTCTACGGGCTCGCCTGACCCCCGTCGCCCCGACGCCCCGGACCGCGCCTCCTCGACCGCAGGAGGCGCGGTCCGGCGTTTCCGGGCCGCTCACGGTGCCGGAACGCGAACGTCGCTTGACATCGCGACGCGGGGTGTAACAAGATCAACCCCATGACTAACAGTGTGCTCACCCCGACCTCTCGTGAGGCCCTCGGGAGCACCGGCATGATGATGCCGATGCACGCTGTCATGTGTCGAATGTGTGCCTGATCCGGTCACACACCTCGCCGAGTCGAAGCTGCTGACACCGCCAGCTGAGCTCGTGACCCCACCCGGTCACTGAGCCACCGACTCCAGGATGCCCCGCGTCGCCACCCTCGACGCGCATCCCGAACGGTGCATCGCACCGACTGCTCGTGACGTACGGCACCATCGCCGGCGGGATCGAGCACCGACACACATCGAGCAGTCCCTCCGCACCCGGCGACCCGTCGGCCCGAGGGACCGCCGCCGTCACGCAAGGACCCCGCCTGTCATGTCCCTCATCCTCGACCGCCCCGTCACCGCCACCCGCACCGTCTCGCCCGCCCGTTCCGCCGCCCCGACGCCCCTCCGCGAGGTCGCGCCCGCCCTCTCGGCCGCCCCCAGCGACGCGTCCGTCGTCGCGAGTTCCGTTGCTCCCGCGGCACCTCGACCCCGCGCCGTGCCCGAGGGCACCGAGGCCCGCGGCTTCGTCCTCTACGTCGGGCTCGACGAGCTCAAGGCCGCCGCCGACGGCACCTCGCTCGGCGACGTCGTCTCGCAGATCAAGGAACTCGTCGGACGGATCGCCCCGTCGGCCGAGACGCACGCCGCCGTGGCCCTCGCCCCCGAGGGGGCCGGCGGCCGAGACGTCGAGGTCGTCCGCCTGGCCCTGCAGGACCCGGCCGCCCTGGCGAAGCGCCGGCAGGTCACCGAGGACGACGAGCCCGGTGCCCGCGGCGGCGTCGTCGTCGACATCTCGCGCAAGCGCCTGCTGCTGGACGGCGACGTGGCTCCCCTGACCTACAAGGAGTTCGAGCTGCTGCAGTACCTCGTCCTGCGCGAGGGCCGCACCATCGAACGAGCAGAGCTGATCTCGAGCCTCTGGGCCGACGGCGACGACGAGGTGCCGAACGAACGCACCATCGACGTGCACGTCCGTCGACTGCGGTCGAAACTCGGCGCCTTCGAGGACATCGTCCGCACCGTCCGCGGGGTCGGCTACCGGTTCGACCGCCACGCGGACGTCTCGATCCGTCACGCGTCGACCCCGTCGCCCGACGTGTTCTGAACCCCGTCCGACACACGCGCCGGCCGCGGCGACGGCTCGGTGCGAGTTCCCAGGAATTCCTCGGGTCCACCCCTGGACCACCGTTACCGATCCGTTATAGATTGTGTCTCGCCGACGTCGTTTGCTGTGGCGGCCGAGGCGGAATGTGATTGCAGGACACTCCTGGTGCAAGGGAAGAGGGCCGGTCGCCATCGGGCGACCGGCCCTCTGTCGTGTACCCCCGGGTACACGCTCGCTCGTCGCCGCCCCCGCGCGTCGGCCCGAGGTCGGTGGCCTTTCGTAGACTCGACCTCGACGAACGTGAGGGACGACATGAGCGAGACATCGATGGCCGTGGGGGCCTGGGAAGCCCTGTTCCGGGCCCAGGTCAGCGTCATGCGTGAACTGACCGAGTGCTTCCCGACCCACGAGATCTCGTTCAACGAGTACGACGTGTTGTTCAACTTGTCCAACCAGCCCGATCGGCGGGCCCGCATCCGCGACCTGACCCGCCACCTGTTGCTGACGCAGCCGAGCATCAGCCGTCTCGTCGACCGACTGGCGTCGAAGGGCATCGTCGAGAAGGCCTCCGACCCCGGCGACGGCCGGGGCATCATCGTGACCATGACGGACGAGGGCTACGACCTCTACCGGCGCACGGCGGTCAGCCACGCCGAGGCCATCCGTCGTCGCGTGGGCGGAGCACTCGACGACGACGAACTGGCCTCGCTCGCCGATCTGTGCACCAAGCTGCGGCTCGGCACGCCGGTCGGGACGAACGCATGACCTCCCCTTCCATCGTCTGGTTGCGCGACGACCTGCGCCTCGCCGACAACCCCGCCCTCGTGGCCGCCGTCGAGCGCGGCGAACCGGTCGTCGTCCTCTTCCTGCTCGACGACGAGACCGACGGCCTGCGCCCCCTCGGCGGGGCCTCACGCTGGTGGCTGCACCACAGCCTCGCCGCCCTCGCCGAATCGCTGCAGGCCGTCGGTGGGCGACTCACGCTGCGCCGGGGCCCGCAAGCCCGCGAACTCCCCCGTCTCGTCGACGAGGTGGGCGCGGGCGCCGTCTTCTGGAACCGCCGGTACGGCCTGGCCGCCCGCGACGCCGACGCCGGGCTCAAGTCGTCGCTGCGCGAGCGTGGGCTCGACGTTCGCAGCTTCCAGGCGAACCTCATGTTCGAACCGTGGACCATCCAGACCGGGCAGGGCCAGCCGTTCAAGGTCTTCACGCCGTTCTGGCGCGCCTGCCTCGACCGGCCCGAACCCCGCCACCCCGAGGCGGCACCCGACGAGCTGCACGTCCCCCACGCGACGCCCGACAGCGACGACCTCGACTCGTGGGCGCTGCTGCCCACGACCCCCGACTGGTCGGCCGGCCTGCGCGACGCCTGGACCCCGGGCGAGGCGTCGGCCCTCGACACCCTCGAACGTTTCGCCACCGGCCACCTGGCCGACTACGGCCTGCGCGACGAGCCGGCCCAAGAGGCGACGAGCCACCTCTCGCCGCACCTCCGCTTCGGCGAGGTCAGCCCGTTCCAGGTCTGGCACCGCATGCGCGGCAACCTGGCACCCGACGCCCGAGAACAGGCCTCGGGCTTCCTGCGCGAACTCGTGTGGCGCGAGTTCAACCACACCGTCCTCTTCGCGAACCCGCACCTCGCCACGAAGAACTACCGGCCAGAGTTCGACGACTTCCCGTGGCACGAACTCGAACCCGGCGAACTCGAGGCGTGGCAGCAGGGCACGACCGGCATCCCGCTGGTCGACGCGGGCATGCGAGAGCTGTGGACGACCGGGTACATGCACAACCGGGTTCGCATGGTCACGGCGAGCTTCTTGGTCAAGAACCTGCTGGCCGACTGGCGGGTGGGCGAGCAGTGGTTCTGGGACACCCTGGTCGACGCGGACGAGGCGAACAACCCCGCGAACTGGCAGTGGACGGCCGGCTCGGGTGCGGACGCGGCCCCGTACTTCCGAGTGTTCAACCCCGTCCTGCAGGCCGACAAGTTCGACAAGCACCGCGACTACGTGCGGCGCTGGGTCCCCGAGGTCGACACCGACTCGTACCCCGAGCCCATGGTCGACCTCAAGGCCTCCCGCCGGGCCGCGCTCGACGCCTACGAAGCCATGCGCCGCACCACGCGCACCGAATGACCCCGCCCCTCGAGAGGATCGCCTCCGTGACGACGTCATCACGACCCGACCGCACCGAACCACCCACGGGGATCGACGCCGTGTTCGCCGCACGCGCTCCCGAGCGGCGCGGCCCGAGCGCCGTGTGGGCGACCTTCGACCGTTCGGGCGTCACGCACGACGGCTCCTACGGCCAGGTCGCCCCCGGCACCGCGCCCGGCGTCGACACGGCGTACCGCATCGCCTCGTGCACGAAGAGCTTCACCGCCACCGCCCTGCTCGCCCAGCGCGACGCCGGGCTCGTGTCCCTCGACGCACCGATCACCGACTTCGTGCCCGCCTTCGCCGACGTGGCCCTGCCCACCGCCGACTCCCCCGTGCCGACCCTGCGCATGCTCCTGACCATGTCGGCCGGCTTCCCCACGGACGATCCGTGGGGCGACCGGCAAGAATCCCTCACCGACGACGGACTCGACGCCCTGCTGCGGGCCGGGCTCAGCTTCGACAGCGTGCCGGGCACCACCTTTGCCTACTCCAACCTCGGCTTCGCCCTCGTGGGCCGGGCGATCGCGGCCGTCGCCGGCAAGCCCTACCGTGAGGTCGTCGAGTCGACGATCCTCGAACCGCTCGGCCTGACGGCCACCGGCTTCGAGGCGACCGTGCGGGCGATGGGCGGCGTCGCGATCGGCCATCGCCGCACCTCCGACGGGGGTGACCCCCTGCCGTTCTCAGGCCCGGGCGCGTTCTCACCGATCGGCGGCCTGTTCAGCACCGTGACCGACCTGGCGCGCTGGGCGCGCTGGCTGGGTTCCGCCTTCGACCCCGAGGGCCGCGGCGACCTCGACGGCATCCTCTCGCGCGCCTCCCGACGCGAGATGCAGCAGGTGCAGCGTTTCGTCCCCGCCCGGGTCGGGCACCCCGGCGGCTACGGGTTCGGTCTATTCGTCGAGCACTATCCCGACCACGGCCCCGTCGTGTCGCACAGTGGGGGCTACCCCGGGTTCTCGGCCCACATGCGCTGGCAGACCGCGACCGGCCTCGGCGCGGTCGGGTTCGAGAACGCGACCTACTCGAAGGTCTCCGAGCCGATCGGGCTCGCGCTCGACGGCCTGATGGCCGAGCGTCCCGACGCCCGCGTCGTCGTGCGGCCGTGGCCCGAGACGTCGGCGGCCCGCGAGGCGGTCGAGGCCGTCGTCCTCGGCGGCGCCGTGCCCGACGGGTTGTTCAGCGAGAACGTCGAGGCGGACCTGCCGCTCGACCGACGCCGCGCCTCCTGGGCCGCCGCCGTCGAGTCCGTGGGCGGTTGGGACGACGACGGCGAGGCATCGCCGCCCGACGAGTCGTCCGCTCCCTCGCACCTGGTGTGGCGACGACGGGGAGCCCGGGGCGTCGTCCGGTTCGAGATCCGGCTCACCCCCGAGCGTCCGCCCCGGGTCCAGACCGTGCTGGTGAGCGCCGAGAGCGCACGGTAGCCGAGGGCTCGCCGGGACAGGCGTCGTCAGTCGGGCAAGGCGTCGTCACGCGGGCCAGGCGTCGTCAGGCGGGCCCGACGCGGTCACGCGGGCCCGACACTGTCAGGCGGGCCCGACGCGGTCACGCGGGCGGCCGACCTCCGGCGACCCCGGCGGCACGGGCGGCGGCACGGGCTCCACTCCGACCCGCGACCCCGAGGCTGCCCGTCGTCGCCCACGCGGCGATGAACCCGGCCGAGAACGCGTCCACGAGGCCCACCGAGTCGACCCAGCGCGAGACGACCCCGTCGACCACGACCGGTTGCTGCCCCCGCGAGACCACGACGGCACCCCCGTCGTCGGCGACGAGCGCGACCACGCCGACCTGCTCGGCGAGCGCCGTCGCCGACGCGACCGGGTCGTCCAACCCGGTGAGCTCGCGGGCGGTCTCGTCCGACGGGAAGAACAGGTCGGCTCCGTGGACGGCCGCGAGGAACGCCGACGCTCCGAAGCGGCGGACGATCGAGGCGCTGCCCGGGGCGACCGAGACGAGCGCACCCGCCTCCCGAGCCCGTCCCACGAGGCGTCGGAGGGCGACGGGGCTGCGGGACTGGGCGACGGTGTAGCCCGTGAAGTGCACGAGACCGGCCCCGGCGACCAGGTCGTCGGGGACGTCGTCGGGGCTCAGCGAGGCACCGGCCCCCTGATCGGTGAACATGATGCGCGACGAGCCGTCGACGGTGATGACGACCGTGCCCGTCGGGTCGTGGGCGTCGTAGGACAGACGGGCCACGACCCCCGCGTTGGCGAGCAGTTGCGCGTGGCGTTGCAGGTCGGCCGTGCCGACCCGACCGACGAACGAGACCTCGACCCCCAACGACCCGAGCCACGCCGCCGTGTTCGCCGCCGAACCCCCGGCCCGGTGCCGGATGGTGGCGGCCGTCTCGGTCCCGGTGCCGTCCTCCGCCCGGGGGGTGACGATGATGTCGTCGAGGACGTCCCCGAAGACGAGGACGGGCGACCCGGCGAGGGGTCGGCCGCCGGAGCGGCGGAAGCGGTCGCTGGCGGGGATCATCGGCATCCAGCCGACCACGGATCGGGGGCCGGGACGGGACGAGGAGGCGCAAATCACCCTCGCGGGTGCGTCACGTTCACCCGTCCCGGCCTCGCGCCCGACCCGCTCGGCCCCGACTCAGACGGTGGCGGGCAGCGGGGCCGGGGCCTCGCGACGGGCGCGCCGGCCCCGGACGACCAGGGCGTCGAGGGCGAAGCGGCCCGGCCCCGTGAGCACGACCGCGACGGAGACGACCGCCAGGACGAGGACGTACTCGAACCCACCCGTCGTCGAGTAGAAGCCGTTCGGCAGGTGGACGGCGACCAGGGCGACGACCGCCGTCACCGCCAGGAGCGCGGCGGCGACACGGGTGGCGACGCCGACCACGAGCGCGACGCCACCGGCGAGCTCGGTGACGGCCGCGACCGGGGCGGCGACCTCGGCGAGCGGGATGCCCATGCCCCCGAAGGCGCCCTGCGTCGCGGCGAGGCCGTCGACGGCGACCTTCTGCCAGCCATGGGCGACGAACACGACCCCGAGGACGACGCGGACGAGGAGGAGGCCGAGGGACGAGAGAGCTGACGACACGAGGTGCCTTTCGGTCGGGGACGGGGTCGTGGCACGTCGTCGGGCCCCCCGCCACGGTAGGAGGTGACGCGTCACCGACCGGGGTCGTGGAGATCCCTGCCAGGCCTTCGCCAGAGCCTTGTCAGGCTCGGGTGGGGCATCCGGGGGACGCGGGGACGCGTCGCGAGGGCGCTTCGGCGGACGCGTGGCGTGCCCCGCGAGCGCTGTCGGTGGTCCGGGGCAGGATCGGGGCAGGACCACGGGCGGGCCGACGAGCCCCCGACGAGAGGCGGCACACATGGCGACCATCGCGATCACGGGAGGCTCGGGCCGCATCGCGACCTGGGTCCGCCCTCTTCTGCTCGAGGCCGGCCACGACCTGCGGCTGCTCGACGTGGTCACGCCACCCGGCGACCTCCGACGACGAGAGACCTTCGAGCACGTCGGCGTGACCGATCTCGACTCCCTCACCGTGGCGTTCGCCGGGGCCGACCTGGTCGTCCACCTCGCGTCGCACGCCAGCGAACGCACGTGGCACGAGATCCGCGACCTCAACGTCGAGAGCGCCTACGTGGCGCACGAGGCCGCCCGTCGGGCCGGCGTGACCCGGCTGCTCGCGGCCAGCTCGGTGCACGCCGTCGGGTTCGAACCGGGCTCGAGCGCCGCCGACCACGACGTGCCGGCCCCCCGGCCCGACACCTTCTACGGCGTCAGCAAGGTGCTGCTCGAGGCGGTCGGCAGCCTGTACGCCGACCGCTTCGGTTCGACCGTCGTGTCGGCGCGCATCATGACGGCCGAGGTCGAGCCGCACGACGTCCGCAGCCTCGGCACCTGGCTGTCCCCGGCCGACGCGACCCGGCTGATCCTGGCCACCCTGACGACCGCACCGGCCGGGCACCACGTCGTCTGGGGCGTCAGTCGCAACACCCGTCGCGTCGTGTCGCTCGCGGCGGGCGAGGCCATCGGCTACCACCCCGAGGACGACGCCGAGGCGTTCGCCGACCGCTTCGCCGGTCAGGTCCTGCCCCCCGACGCACCCGTCGGCGGGGACTTCACGACCATGCCGTTGGGCGAGACCCGGTGACCCGCCCGAAGGCGGCATCCGGTCACGCGCGCGAGGCCGATAGCGTGGCCGTGTGACCCCCACCCAGCACTCGTCGTCCGTCGCCGAGATCGACCCCGTCGTCCTCTACGAGATCCTCCGCCTCCGGGTCGACGTCTTCGTCGTCGAACAGGAGTGCCCCTACCCCGAGCTCGACGGGCGCGACCTCGAGCCGACCGCGCGCCTCCTCTGGTCCACCGACGACGACGCCCGGATCCTGGCGACGCTCCGGGTGCTGCACGACGGCGACGACCGTCGCATCGGCCGGGTGGCGACGGCGTCGTCGGCTCGCGGTCGTGGGCTCGCCGCCGACCTCATGCGGTCGGCCGTCGTCGAGTGCGACGGTCGACTGGTCCGGCTCGACGCCCAGGCCCACCTCTCGGGCTGGTACGCCCGGTTCGGCTTCGTGGTCGACGGCGACGAGTTCCTCGAGGACGGCATCCCCCACCTGCCGATGACGCTCGCCGCCACGCGCTGACGCCGGCCCCTGGCTCGGCACGGCACCGGCTGATCGGTCAGACGGTCGGGCCGGGGTGGTGGTGCTCGAAGACCAGACTGGTCCGGGTCGAGGCGACGGCCGGGTGCGCCGAGAGGTGGTCGAGGACGAACTCGCGGACGTCGTTCGTGTCGCGGACGGCCAGGTGGATGATGAAGTCCTCGGACCCGCCCAGGAAGAACAGCTGCACCACCTGCGGCAGGGCCCGGATCTCGGCCGAGAACGCGGCGATCCGCTGCCGGGCCGACGCGAGGATCGTCACGCTGATCAGCGCCTGCAGGTCGAGTCCGAGCGCGGACAGGTCGACGTCGGCTCCGAAGCCGGCGACGACGCCGCGCTCGACGAGGGACCGGAGGCGCGCGAGACAGGTCGACGGAGCGATCCCGACCTGCGCGGCCAACGTGGCGTTGGGGGTCCGACTGTTCGCGAGCAGCAGGCGCACGAGCTGCCGGTCGATCTCGTCGAGCCGAACGTCCTTCGTCGCAGCCATGCCTCGTCCCGTCCCTCACCGTCGATCGTGCGGCCAGGCAGGGCCTGCACAGAATCTCGTGCGGAGAGCTTGGCACGCATCGGCACGAAACAGCACACTGACCTCAGTTCGGCGAACAGAGGCGTGCACCGGCCGCCCGTCGTCGAGGCCACTCCCCGAGAGGACGAACCATGCGCGTCGGCATCCCCACCGAGATCAAGAACAACGAGAACCGCGTCGCCGCGACACCGGCCGGAGTCCACGAGTTCTCCCGCCGTGGACACGACGTGATCGTGCAGGCCGGCGCCGGACGGGGGTCGGGGTTCACCGACGCCGAGTTCGTCGCCGCGGGTGCGACGGTGGTGGACGACGCGGCCGACGTCTGGGGCGAGGCCGATCTGCTGATGAAGGTCAAGGAGCCGATCGCGGCCGAGTACCCGCTCATGCGGGCGGACCAGACCCTCTTCACCTATCTGCACCTCGCGGCCTCACCCGAGTGCACCGAGGCCGTCCTCGCGTCCGGCACGACCGCGATCGCCTACGAGACGGTCCAGCGGGACGATCGCAGCCTGCCGCTGCTCTCGCCCATGAGCGAGGTCGCCGGCCGCCTCTCCACGATGGTCGGCGCCTACCACCTCATGAAGCCGATCGGGGGCACGGGCGTGCTGCTCGGCGGCGTCCCCGGCACTCCGAAGGCGAAGGTGGTGGTGATCGGCGGCGGCGTCGCCGGTGAACACGCCGCGGCGAACGCCCTCGGCCTCGGCGCCGACGTGACCGTCATCGACGTGTCGCTTCCACGCCTCCGCGCCCTCGAGGTGCAGTTCGGCGGCAGGGTGCAGACCCGCGCCTCGACGGCCTACGAGATCGGCGCCCAGGTCGCGGCCGCCGACCTGGTGATCGGTTCGGTTCTGATCCCCGGCGCACAGGCCCCCAAGCTCGTCACCGACGAGATGGTGGCGTCGATGCGTCCCGGGTCGGTGCTCGTCGACATCGCCATCGACCAGGGCGGCTGCTTCGAGGGCTCGCGCGCGACCACGCACGACGACCCGACCTTCGCCGTCCACGACAGCGTCTACTACTGCGTCGCCAACATGCCCGGCGCCGTCCCCCAGACCTCGACCCGGGCCCTGACGAACGCGACCATGCCCTACGCACTCGCCCTCGCCGACCGGGGGTGGCGTGACGCCATCGCGGCGGATGCGTCGTTGGCCCGCGGCGTCAACGCGGTCGCGGGGCAGATCACCAACGCTGGTGTCGCGGCGGCGGTCGGCGTCGACCTGGTGGACGCCCGCGCGCTCTGACCCGTCCGACGACGCGACGGTACCCCTCCGCGACGGCGCCCTCCCGGACGCGGGGCGAACCGGTCCGGCCGGTAAGCGAAGACCTCCCTCCGAACCAGGTGGTCCGGAGAGGTGCAGCCCCTATGCTCTGGGCATGGCACGACGACCCACCCCTCCGCGGGAGCGGCTGCTCGAGGCGGCGCGGACCGAGTTCGCGGCCCGCGGCCTCGCCGGAGCCCGCGTCGACACGATCGCGCGCGACGCCGAGGCGAGCAAAGAACGGCTCTACGCCCACTTCTCGACCAAGCGCGACCTGTTCGACGCCGCCCTCGGCGAGAGCATCGGCCGCTGGGTCGCGGTCGTCCCCTTCGACGCCCACGACCTGCCGGGCTGGGCCAGCGCGCTCTACGACCACCTGGCGTCGAACCCCGACGACGCGCGCCTCCTGCTCTGGGGCCAGATCGAGGGCGTCGCGTTGCCGAGCCCCGGCGTGCTCGACCACGGTCAGCTCGAGGCGCGCCGTGACTCGGTGCGTGCGGCCCAGGACGCGGGTGACATCTCGTCCGGCTGGGACGCCGACGAGTTGCTGACCATGGTCTTCGGCGTCGTGCTGGCCTGGTTCGTCACGCCCGAGGCCACCAACCTGCACACCGGCCCGCAGCAGCGTCGGTGCGACGTCGTCCGTCAGGCCGTCGCCCGCATCGTCGACCCCGGCTGAACCGCCCCCGGCACCGTCCGACCCGCCGGGAGTAGCGTCCCCGTGTGACCACGACCGAACCCACTCCCGCCCTCTCCCCCGACCTTCAGCGCGTCCTCGACAGCGTGCCCGACCCGGGCGGCGTCACGACGTCGGACGAGGTCTACGCGGCGACCGACGCCGATCTCGAGGGGTTCCTCGCGACGCCGGCCGGTGCCTCCTCGTCCGGGCTCGTGCCCGGCGTGCTCGTGCTGCACGACTGGTTCGGCGTCGTCGACCACGTCAAGGTGCGCGCGCAGATGCTCGCGCGGCTCGGCTACGTGGCGCTGGCCGGCGACGTCTACGGGCAGGGGGTCCGCCCGTCGCCCGAGGAGGCCGCCGGCGAGGCGGGCAAGTACTACGGTGACGTCGCGTTGTTCCGGTCGCGCCTGCTCGCGAACCTCGAGCGCCTGCGCGCCGAGCCGGGCGTCGACCCGTCGCGGATCGCGGTGATGGGCTACTGCTTCGGCGGCTCGGGTGCCCTCGAGCTGGCCCGCGCGGGTGCCGACGTCGCCGGCGTCGTGTCGTTCCACGGAGGGCTCGGGACGGGGATGCCCGCCGAGAAGGGTGCCGTGACGGCCCCGCTGCTCGTGATGACGGGTGCCGCCGACCCGGTGGTGCCCGACGAGGCGGTGGTCGGCTTCGAGGACGAGATGCGCGCCGCCGAGGCACCCGACTGGCAGGTGCTGAGCTACAGCGGCGTCATGCACGCCTTCGCCGTCCCCGGGACGGACGCACCCGATCACGGGGCCCAGTACGACGCCCGCGCGGATCGTCGCTCGTGGCAGCAGCTGGAGACGTTCCTGTCCGAGGTCTTCGCCTAGGCCCGACGGGCCCGACGGGCGCGACGCCAGACCGTCAGGAGGCGCGGTGCCGGGACGCTCGTCGCCCCGGCACCGCCTCCGTCGTCAGAAGCCGGCCACGCGGGCCGTGCCGGCCCGGGCCAGGTCGCGCAGCTGGACGGCCGTCGCGACGGCGGCGTGGGCGGCCTCGGCACCCTTGTCCTCCTTCGAGCCGGGGAGGCCTGCCCGGTCGAGGCCCTGCTGCTCGTCGTCGAGGGTGAGCACGCCGAACCCGACGGGCTTGCCCGTGTCGAGCGTCACCCGCAGCAGGCCCGAGGTCGCGGCGTCGGACACGTACTCGAAGTGCGGCGTGCCGCCGCGGATGATGACGCCGAGGGCCACGACCGCGTCGGCCCCGGCCTCGAGAGCGGCCTTCGCGACGACGGGCAGTTCGAAGCTGCCGGGCACGCGCACGACCGTGGCCGTGGCGCCGAGGCGCTCGACCGTCGACAGCGCGCCGGCCAGCAGGCCGTCGGTGATCGTCTCGTGCCAGGTCCCGGCGACGATCGTGACACGGATTCCCGTGCCGTCGACGTCGAGTTCGGTGGGGGCGCCTTCTCCGCTCATGCGGGGTCTCCTTCGGTCGTGCGGGTGGTGGTCGTGGTGTCGGTGGCCCGGGAGTCGGACGCAGGGGATGGTGCGTCGAGGTCGAGGTCGCGGTCGCCCAGCCAGGAGACGAGAGCGGCGATCGTCACGACCGGCACGCCCTCGCGGGCCCCGAAGTCGAGCAGAGCCCGCAGTCGCATCATCTCGCCGTCGTCGCCCACGATCTCGCTGATGACGGCCACGGGTCGCAGCCCCGCGGCCTTCATCAGGTCGACCGAGGCCTCGGTGTGGCCATCGCGCTCACGCACTCCGCCGTCACGGGCGCGCAGCGGCAGGACGTGCCCGGGGCGGTGCAGGTCGTCGCGAACACTGGTCGGCGACGCGAGCCTGCGGAGGGTCGTCGCCCGGTCGGAGGCGCTGATCCCCGTGGTCACGCCGGCCGCCGCGTCGACGCTGACGGTGTAGGCCGTGCCCCGGGCGTCCTCGTTGTGGGTGACCATCGGCGGCAGGTCGAGTCGGTCGGCGATCTCGTTCGTCATCGGCGCGCAGACGAAACCGGAGGACACCCGGACCGTCCAGGCGATCCACTCGGCCGAGGCCAACTCGGCCGACAGGACGACGTCGCCCTCGTTCTCGCGGGACTCGTCGTCGACCACCACGACCGGGCGACCACGGCGCAGGTGCTCGAGGGCGAGCTCGATCGGGGCGAGGCGCGAGTCGACCCGCCCCTCCTCCCGGGGCGTCGACACGGTCACGGGCGCCCCGTCACGGCGGCGTCCCGCGGGTCCGCCGCGTCGGCCGCGTCGGCCGCACCGCGCGGGCCGTCGGCGTCGAGCGCGTCCAGTCGCAGCATGCGGCGCACGTGACGGGCGAGCACGTCGGTCTCGACGTTGACGCGGTCGCCGACGGCCTTGCCGCCCAGGGTCGTCACGGCGAGCGTCTCGGGGATGAGGCTGACCTCGAACCAGCCCGGCAGCTCGCCGGGTTCGCTGATCGCGCTCACCGTGAGGCTGACGCCGTCGAGCGTCACCGACCCCTTGTCGACGAGCAGGGGCGCGAGGTCGTCGGCGAGGTCGAACCGGACCCGACGCCAGGCCTCGCCCTCTTCGATCTCGACGACCGTGGCCGTGCCGTCGACGTGGCCCTGGACGATGTGACCGCCCAGGCGGTCGCCGACGCGGGCGGCTCGTTCGAGGTTGACGGGCGTCCCGGGGCCGAACGTCCCCACGGTGCTCATGGCCAGGGTCTGCCGCATGACGTCGGCCGTGAAGGTGTCCCCCTGCTGCTCGACCACCGTCAGGCAGACGCCGCTGACCGAGATGGAGTCACCGTGCGCGGCATCGGTCAGCACGGCGGGGCCGTGGACCGTCAGGCGGACGCTGTCCCCCTGGTCGGCGACGCGCTCGACGCGTCCGAGTTCTTCGACGAGGCCGGTGAACATCAGCGCACCACCGGGCCCGTCGGGTCGGTGGGTCGGTGCGTGCGTGCATCGGGCCCGGGCGTGGTCGCCTGCGTCGTCATGTCGTCCTCCGGTCTGCCTGGCTGTGTGCCGAGGGCTCTCCGGGGGTGCGCGACGCGAGGGTCGGCATCGGCCCGGGGGTCCGCTGAGGGACGACCGGGCCCGCGCCACCTCTCATCCGGACTATGACCGTCGGTACCGGGGTTCCACCGGTTCAACCGGCCGCCACCTCTCGGGGACGACGCGGGTCGCGGACTGTGACCGCCGGCTCAGATTTTCACTGACCCCGGAGCGCGTTGCTCTGTCGGCGACGATAGCACCGCCGCCTCGTGCGGCCCCGACGTGTTCGGCCAGGGCGTAGCCGGGCGTCGCACGGGCGGCCCGGGCTCAGCCGTCGACAAGCCCGGGATCAGCCGACGACGAGTCCGAGGTGAGCCGCCATCGTCGGGGCGAAGGTCGCCAGCTGCAGGTCGTCGATGGTCGCGCCACGAAGCCCTTCGAAACCGTCGATGCGGGAGAAGTCGCTGGTGCGCAGATCGGTGTGCGACAAGGAGGCGCGGGTCACGTCGAGCGTGCCGATGCGGCAGTCGACCAGCGCGACCCGCAGGGCCTGCACACCCCCGAGGTCGAGTTCGCCGATCGTGCAGCCCTCGATCACGACGTCGGTGAGGCGCGCCCCGCGCAGGTTGAGGAAGTCGATCTTGCCGCCGACCAGGTGCACCGACCGCAGTTCGGCGTCGAACAGCTCGGCCGACCCCCACCGGGGTCGCTCGACGCGGACGTCACGCCAGGTGCTGCTCGAGGCGGCGAGCTCGGGGGCGAACGAGTCGGCCAGCACCGACTCGACCAGGCGGGCGCCCCGCAGTCGGGCCGATCCGAGCCGCGGCGACTCGAAGACGCACTCGGTGAACTCGGACCCCTCGAGGTCGCGACCGGTCAGGTCGGCGTCGACGTACCGTTCGAGCTCACGGCTGTCGCGCGGACCCAGCAGGTCGGTGCCGAGATCGACGAGCCCCTGGGGGTCGACGGGGTCGAGCCGCGGGGCGTCGGTGCCCCCCGGGGTCGCGGGGCGGGACGGCGTGGGGCGGCGCGACGGGGTCATGCGACGAGGCTAGCGGCGGGGTGCGACACGACCCGAGGAACGTCCGGGCGGGCCTCCGACGCGGACCTTCTCAGCACTCGATGACGTTGACCGCGAGCCCGGCGCGGCTGGTCTCCTTGTAGCTGTCCTTCATGTCGCGGCCGGTCTGGCGCATCGTCTCGATGACGGTGTCGAGGCTGACGACGTGGCTGCCGTCGCCGAGCAGGGCCATGCGGGTGGCGGCGACCGCCGTGCCCGCCGCGATCGCGTTGCGCTCGATGCAGGGCACCTGCACGAAGCCGCCCACGGGGTCGCAGGTGAGGCCGAGGTGGTGCTCCATGGCGATCTCGGCCGCGTTCTCGACCTGGCGGGGCGTCCCGCCGAGCAGGGCGGTCAGCGCGCCGGCGGCCATCGACGCGGCCGAGCCGACCTCGCCCTGACAACCGGCCTCGGCCCCCGAGATCGACGCGTTGCGCTTGTAGAGCGACCCGATCGCCGCCGCCGTCAGCAGGAAGGTGCGGGACAGCTCGTGATCGGTCGCACCGTGGAACCTCATGGCGTAGTAGGCGACCGCCGGGATGATGCCGGCCGCGCCGTTGGTCGGGGCGGTGACGACGCGCCCGCCTCCCGCGTTCTCTTCGTTGACGGCCATCGCGTAGGCCTGCAGCCACTGGGCCGGCAGGTCGGAGGCCAACAGCGAGGAGGCGCGGCCCTGGTCGATCGCCGAGCCACCGAGGGCGAAGGCGGTCGCCCTCTCGTCCTGCTGGCGCAGCATGGTCGCGAACTGCCGGGCGCGCCGGGGCACCTTCATCCAGCCGGGCAGGACGCCCGTGGCCTCGAGACCCGCGTCGACGCAGGCCCGCATGGCCGCCCAGCGCGAGTCGAGCCCCGCCGCGGCCTCCGCCTCGCCGTGCAGCGCGACCTCGTTGCGCCAGGCGAGGTCGGCGATCGACGCGCCTTCGGAGTCGCAGAGGCGCAGCAGGTCGTCCGCGTCGGTGAAGGCGAACGGCGCCTCGGCGGTGGGCACGGCCCGCTCGTCGTCACCGTCGCGCACGACGAAGCCCCCGCCGACCGAGAAGTAGACCTCGCGGGCGAGGCTCTCGCCGTGAGCGTCGAAGGCCTCGACGCTCATCGCGTTGGGGTGCCGGGGCATGCGCGTCAGCGGCGCCATGCGCAGGTCGTTGGGGGCGAAGGCGATCTGGTGCCGGCCGAGCAGCCGCAGGCCGCCGCCCTGCTCGACCGCCTGCTGCATGCCCGAGACGACCTCGGGGTCGCAGGTCTCGGGTCGCATGCCCGCGAGGCCGGCGAGGACGGCCGACGGAGTGCCGTGGCCGAGGCCGGTGGCGGCGAGCGAGCCGTAGAGCACGGCCTCGACCCGCACGACGTCGGTCAGCCGGCCGTCGACGTCGAGACCGAGCAGGAACTCGCGGGCGGCCCTCATGGGGCCGACGGTGTGCGAGCTCGAGGGGCCGATGCCGATCGAGAAGAGATCGAGGGCCGAGACGTGGTCGGTCACGGAGAACCTGCCTTCCGGGGTCACCACGACGTTACCCGCTCCCGCCGACGCGCAGGAGGTCGGGGCCGTGCGCCACCCCGGGGAGGCGCGGGTCACCTCAGGCGGGTCGCCCCACCTCGCGGGCCCGCTCCGCCATCGCGCCCGACATGCCCTCGAGGAACCGTCGGACGGTCTCGAGCTCGGCCTCGTCGAACTCGGCCATGACCCGGTCGCTCATCACGCCGAGCGGCCCGAAGAACGCGCCCGCGACCTCGCGGGCGCGATCCGAGTAGCGGAGGAGCACCCGGCGCCGGTCGGCGTCGTCGCGGCTGCGGTGCACGTGCCCGACCTTCTCGAGGCGGTCGATGACTCCGGTCGCCGCCCCCGACGTGACGCCCAGGAGCTCGCCGAGACCGCCGGCGGTGACGGGGTCGCCGTCGCGCTCGGCCTGCATGACGTGCAGCAGCGCCTCGAGGTCGATGTGGCCGAGACCGTGTCGCGAGGCGAAGGCCTGGGCGAGCTTCTGGGACTCGGTGGTCAGCCGTTGCATGTGGGTGACGATCTCGTCGGCCTGCGGCGAGCGCGACGGACGGGTCGACGGGGCCGTGGGGCCCGGGTCTCTCGGGGTGGGCATGGAACCTCCTGCGTGACGAGTCTGGTCGATGCTCCTGTGATCTGCAATACTCTTAGCTCCTAAGACATTCAGCGACTGAAGGATCACCATGCGCACCCTCGCCCGCATCGTCAGCGGCCACCGCACCGCCTGGGCGGTGCTCGCCGCGACGGCCGTCGCCGTCGCCCTGCTCTTCACGGTCCTGCCGCAGAGCGAGGGCGACGCGGCCCCGCCGTCGGGCGTCCCCGACACGAGCCAGTCGGCCCAGGTGGCCGAGCTGCTCACGACCTTCCCGAGTGCCGAGACGACGGTGGGCATCCTGGTCTTCAGCCACGACGGCGACCGGCTCGACGCCGCCGACCTGACCGCCGTCGACGAGCGGGCCGCCGCCCTCGCCGAACTCGCCACGACCCCGCAGGCCGTCCGGCCGCAGATCAGCGACGACGGCACCGCGGCGATCGTGGCCGTCCCGCTCGACGCCACGACGGTCGACGCCGACGTCGCGGGCACGGCGACGAGCCTGCGGGACGCGGCCTCGGCCGACCTGCCCGCCGGGCTGGACGCCCTGCTCACCGGGCCGATCGGGTTCCAGGACGACATCGCGAACGCCTTCGCCGGGGCCGACTTCCGGCTCCTGCTGGTCACGGTGGTCGTCGTGGCCGTGTTGCTGATCGTCACCTACCGCAGCCCCGTGCTGTGGATCGTGCCGCTGGCCGTCGTCGGTGCCGCGGACGCCCTGGCCGGCCGGGTCGCGGCCGCCGTCGCCGAACCCCTGGGCATCCCGCTCGACGCCTCGATCTCGGGCATCCTCTCGGTGCTCGTCTTCGGCGCGGGCACCAACTACGCCCTGCTGCTCGTCGCGCGCTACCGCGAAGAACTGCTGCTCGAGCCCGACCGCCACCGCGCGATGCGCACGGCCGTGACGAGTGCCGGGCCCGCCATCGCGGCCAGCGGCGGCACGGTCGCCCTGAGCCTCCTCACGCTGCTGCTCGCGTCGCTCACGGGCAACCGGGCCCTCGGCCTCGCCTGTGCGATCGGCGTCGGCGTCGCGATCGTGTTCGCCCTCGTCGCCCTGCCGGCGGCCCTGGTGGTCTGCGGTCGCGGGCTGTTCTGGCCCTTCGTGCCCCGCGCCTCCTCGTCCGGGCGCGACCGCGTGCCCGACGGGGCCGACGCGGCGCGGACGGCCGACGCCACCGCAGGAGGCGCGGCGCACCACGCGGCACCGCGACGCGGCTTCTGGGATCGTCTCGGGCGCGGCGTCCGACGCCGTCCGGCCGTCGTGGCCGTGGCGTCCGTCGCGGGCATCGGCGTCCTCTGCCTCGGCCTGAGCGGCTACGCCGTCGGCCTCTCGCAGACCGACCAGCTGCTCGGCGACCCCGATTCGGTCACCGCGCAACAGGTGATCGACGACTCGTTCTCGGCGGGGCTGACCAGCCGCACCACCGTGATCGTCCCCTCGACGGTCGCCGACGAGGCCACCGCGCTCGCGTCGGGCACGGACGGCGTCGACACGGCCACGACCGGCGAGACCGAGGGCGGACTGACGCGCGTCGACCTGCAGCTGTCCGCCGAACCCGAGAGCGACGCCGCGTTCGCCACCGTCGAGCGTCTGCGTGCCGGGTACGCCGACGCCGGCGGCGGCCTCGCCGACGCGCTCGTCGGGGGCAGCGACGCCACCGCCTACGACACGAAGGTGGCGGCGCAGGCCGACATCGACCTGATCGCGCCGATCATCCTGGCGATCGTGTTCGCCGTCCTGGCCCTGTTGCTGCGCTCGCTCGTGGCCCCCGTCCTGCTCATCGCCTCGGTGCTCGCCACGTTCTTCGCGAGCCTCGGGGCCTCGACCTGGCTGTTCCAGAACGTGCTGGGGTTCCCCGCGCTCGACACGGCGGTGACGCTGTACGCGTTCCTGTTCCTCGTCGCCCTCGGGGTGGACTACAACATCTTCCTCACCACCCGGGCCCGCGAGGAGGGCCTCGTGCACGGCACCCGCGAGGGGATGGTGCGAGCCCTGGCCTCGACCGGCGCCGTCATCACGAGTGCGGGCATCCTGCTGGCGGCCGTCTTCGCCGTCCTCGGCGTGCTGCCGGTCGTCGCCCTGACCCAGGTCGGCGTGATCGTCTGCCTCGGCGTGCTGCTCGACACCCTGGTCGTGCGCACCGTGCTGGTGCCCGCGCTCGTCTTCCTCACCGGTGACGCGTTCTGGTGGCCGAGCCGGCGTCCGTCGGTTCAGCCGCAGGCGTCCCAGAGCCCGACCCGCGACGCCTCGGCCGACGCCTCGGCCGCGACGAACCGGTCGCGGTAGCGGTACGCGTCGTCGTAGGTGTCCTCGCGCCCGTAGCCCTCGGCGACGAGCCGCTCGTTGAGCATCGTGCCGTCCGGCGACCAGACGTAGCGCAGCAGCCGGTCGTAGCGGTCGGCGTCGCCCTGCGAGGCGTCGTCCTCGAGCCAGACCGTGGCCCCCTCGGGCAGGGCGGCCGTCGTGAAGGCGCTCGCCTCGGGTCCGAAGCAGTCGACGGGCGCGTCGGGCTTCACGGTCTCGGGGGTGTCCACGCCGATCAGGCGGATGCGCTCGCGCTCCCCCGCCACCAGGACGACGACGGTGTCCCCGTCGACGACCCGGTCGACCACGGCCTCGACCGCCGCGGCCGGGACGCTCGTGGGCACGGGGACCGCACCCGCGCCTCCCGGGCCGCCACCCGCCGACCCGTCGCCGAGGAGGCGCGGGAAGGCCACGAGGACGGCCCCCGCCACGAGCACCACGAGGACTCCGAGCAGCCGGCGGGGCGTGAGGCGACGACGCGACGGACGGCGACGCGCGCTCACTCGGCGAGCCGCGTGCCGCGGAGCTCGGGCAGCATCGTGGCGGCGACGGCCCCTACGACGAAGACCGCGCCGAAGACGACGAACAGGGTGGGCGGCCCCCCGAGGGCGATCAGCGGGGGCACCGACAGCGGCGCGGCGATCGAGGCGATGCGCCCGACGCCGGCGGCCCACCCCGCGCCCGTGCCCCGCAGCGGGGTCGGGTAGAGCTCGGGCGTCACGGCGTAGAGCGCCCCCCACGCGCCGAGGTTGAAGAACGACAGGGCCATGCCCGCGACGAGGATCTGCGCGACGCTGCCGCTGACCGCCCCGAAGCCGAAGAAGACGGCCGCGACGGCCGACCCGAGCAGGAAGGTCGCGAGCGTCCCCCGGCGTCCCCACTTCTCGATCAACCAGGCCGAGGCCGCGTAGCCCGGCAGCTGCGCCAGGGTGATGATCAGCACGTACCCGAACGAGCGCACGAGCGGGAACCCGGCCGCGACGAGCAACGACGGCAGCCAGACGAAGGCGCCGTAGTACGAGAAGTTGGTCATGAACCAGACCACCCAGATCGCGACCGTGCGGCGAGCCATGCCGGCACCGAAGAGCCGGCCGACGGAGGCGCGGGCCGGCTTCTCGACGACCCGCGCCTCCTCGGTGACCACGGTCGGGGCGGCGACGCCGGCCGCCTGCTCGAAGCCGCGGACGGTGCGCTCGGCCTCGTCGTGACGCCCCTTCGACTCGAGGAAGCGCACCGACTCGGGCATCCTGAGGCGGACGAACACGGCGTAGAGCGCGGGAGCGGCACCGATCAGCAGGGCCCAGCGCCAGCCGTCGTCGCTCGTCGGGATCACGAGGTAGCCGACGAGGGCGGCCCCGATCGAGCCGACGGCCCAGAACGCCTCGAGCAGGACGACCACCCGGCCCCGGATGCGCCGGGGTGAGAACTCGCTGACGAGGGTCGACGCGACCGGCAGTTCGGAGCCCAGGCCGAGTCCGACGACGAAACGCAGGACGAGCAGCACGCCGACCGACCAGGACAGGGCCGAGAGGCCGGTGGCGAGGCCGTAGAGCAACAGGGTCAGGGCGAAGACGGTCTTGCGGCCCAAGCGGTCGGCCAGCGAACCACCGACGGCCGCGCCGATCGCCATGCCCGCGAACCCGGCCGACGCGACCCAGGCCAGTTGTCCGGCCTGGTCGCTCCACACGGTCATCAGTTGGGCGATGACGAACGAGAGCAGGCCGACGTCGAGCGCGTCCAGGGCCCATCCGATGCCCGAGCCGGCCAACAGGCGACGGTGCTTCGAGGTGAACGGCAGCTCGTCGAGGCGCTCGCTGCGCGTCGGGGCGACCGGGGTCGAGGTGGGGACG
>NZ_LR733392.1:478289-521095 GCF_902506305.1 Frigoribacterium sp. 9N | reverse complement strand
GACGGGGGTCATCGGGGCCTGTCGTCTCGGGGTGTCGTCGGGTCGGGCGGGTGGTCGGACACGGACTCCTCGCGTGAGGCGGACCGGGCCACTGGGCAGTGTAGGAGCCGTGAAGATGGCCGCGGCTACAGACACCGGGGCCGCGGCGCCGTAGCCTCGGGCGGACCGGATCATCTCGGTCCGCGACGGAGGCACCACCATGGCAGAGAAATCAGCGAAAAAAGGCACCGCGAAGGTTGCCGTGCGCTCCTTGAAGGAGAAGCGCGCCGACAAGAAGGCCAAGGGCGCGACGGGTGGCCACTCGGAGGACATCGTCTCCAACGCCAAGAAGCGCTGACGCACGACGTCCCCGAAGGGGCGCCGACCTCCGCACCGGGTGACCGGTCGCGAGGCGGCGCCCCTTCGTCGTTCCCGGCACGCGGCGACGCCCGCGACGACGCCTCGGGTCGGTCCGGGTGTGACACGACGACCACACCTGACATAACCTCGACCTCGTGGCCCGCGATCAGGGGTGGGGCCGGAGGGACGTCGACATGATCGACAGGCGCATCAGGGCATGGGCGGCGACGGGGGTGACGGTCGTCGTGGCCGGCGCGCTGGCCATCGGGGGCGCGACCAGCGCCTCCGCCGCCGGACCGGGAGCGGTCGGCTGGGCCGACTTCACCGTCGACGGGACGGCTCGTGCCTTCACGGGCACGATGACGCTCCCCGGGGACTTCCCGCAGGCGACGTTCACGTCGACCTCGCGCCAGGCGACGATCCCCAGCGGATCGAGCACGTGGCAGGGCACGGGCACGCCGGTCGGCGCCGAGTACGACTCGAGCCGCGGTCGCCCCTACCTCAACCTCCGTCCCGCCCAGGATTCGCCGACCGCGGCCGCCGCGTCGGTCACGACGTACACCTTCGACCGGGCCACCCCCGCGAGCGACTGGTCGTTCGTGCTGGGCGACGTCGACGCCGACCAGGTCACCGTGTCGGCCACCGGCGCCGACGGTGTGGCCGTGCCCGCCGACGCCCTCGGCTTCGGGAGCACGTACAACTACTGCCGCACCGCGGCCGGCGGTCCGTCGCCGTCGTGCGACGCCGCGGGACTGCGCGACGTGCCGACCTGGAACGCCGCCACGGGCGTGCTGAACGGCAACGCCACCGCGTCCGACACCGAGGGCGCCGCCGCCTGGTTCAGCCCGACCGTGCCGCTGTCGACGCTGACCTTCACGTACCAGCAGCGTTCCGGGTTCCCCGTCTACCAGACGTGGTTCGTGACCAAGACCTTCACCGCGAGCGGGGTGGTGACGAACGACGGCGCGGCCTACCCCGGAGCGATCGTGACGGTCGTCGACCCGGCGACCGGTGAGGTCGTCGGCACCACCACGACGGTCGGCCCCGACGGCACCTGGTCGGTCCCCGGCCTCGTCTCGGGCACGCCCTACGAGGTCGACGTCACCACACCGGAGGACGCCGCGGATCTGCCTGCCGTGCCCTTCACCATCGCGGGCAACGACTCCCCCGGACTCGACTTCGCCTTCGCCGGCGCCGTGCCCCCGGTGGCCACCGCGCCCCTCACGGTGACGGTCGTGGAGGCCGACGGGACGCCCGTGGCCGACCGTCCGGTGAGCATCGTCGTGCCCGGCCAGATCGACCCGGTGGCGTCGGGGACGACCGGAGCCGACGGCTCGGTCACCTTCGAGGGGCTCGACCCCGCGGCCGAGTACGACCTGGTGGACGAGGTCACGGGCATCGCCCGCGGTCCGGTCACCACGGCCTCCGGCGCGTCGATCACGCTCGACCCGACCGTCGAGATCACGACGAGCATCGTGAACCCCGACGGATCGGCACCCGCGACCGGGTCGACGGTCGACATCGTGCCGGTCGGCGAGACCGCGCCGGTGGCGAGCGTCGAGACCGGCGCGGGCGGCTCGTTCACGGCCGACGGCCTCACCCCTGGCGAACAGTACGAGGTGGTCCTCGACGAGGACGTCGACTCGGCCGTCACGATCACCGCACCCGCGACGAGCGGGACGATCCCGCCCGTGCAGATCGCGGCCCCCGCGACCGTGTCGGTCGAGGGCACCGTCGTGAACTCCGACGGCACGCCCGCCGCCGACCTCGAGCTGTCGCTGATCGAGGCGGACGCCACCGACCCCGAGCCCGTCGCCACCCCGACCACCGACGCCGCGGGCGTCTACCGGGCCGACGACCTCGTCCCCGGCACGACCTACGACGTCGTGGCCGACGGCGAGACCCTCGGGTCGTTCACGGCGCCGACCGCCGACGGGACCGTCCCGACCATCACCCTCGCCGCGCCTCCCGTGGTGACCCCGGTGCCCGACCCCGAGCCGACCCCCGACCCGACCGTCACGCCGGCTCCCGTCGTGCCGGCAGCCGGAGGCCAGGGCACGGGCGGCACGGGCACCGGCGGCTCGGGCCGACCGCTCGCCTACACCGGCAGCGAGCCGGGCCTGCCGCTCGGCGTCGCGGCGGCCGCCCTGGCCCTCGGCCTCGCGCTCGTCACGGGCTCGGCCGTCACCCGTCGCCGGGCGGGGCGCCGCTGACCGCGGCGGCCCCCGGGGCCTGACCCCACGAGGCAGAGGAGGCGCGGTGTCCGGTCGACGGGCACCGCGCCTCCTGCTGTCCGTCGGCCCGTGGGCCCGTGGGCCCGTGGGCCGGGCATGTGCCCGCACCGGGTGCGAGGGAGTTGGCTCGGGACCATGAAGAACACCACACTCGGCCAGGTCGACGGCGGACTCGACGTCGGCCGCCTCGGCCTCGGCCTCATGGGCATGTCCGCCTTCTACACCGGCAACAGCACCGACGACGACGAGTCGGTGCGCGTCATCCACCGCGCGCTCGACGTGGGCGTCACCCTGCTCGACACCGCCGACATGTACGGCCCGCACACGAACGAGCAACTGCTCGGCCGCGCCCTCAAGGGCCGCCGCGACCAGGCCGTCGTCGCGACGAAGTTCGGCAACGTGACCGACCCCGAGGCCCGCGCCGAACGCACGGTCGACGGTCGCCCCGAGTACGTCCGCCGGTCGGTCGACGGCTCGCTGAAGCGCCTCGGCATCGACCACATCGACCTCTACTACCAGCACCGCGTCGACCCGCTCGTGCCCATCGAGGAGACCGTGGGCGCCATGGGCGAGCTCGTCACGGCCGGCAAGGTGAGGTTCCTCGGGCTGTCCGAGGCGGCGCCCGAGACGATCCGCCGTGCCCACGCGACGCACCCGATCACCGCCCTGCAGACCGAGTGGTCGCTGTGGAGCCGTGAGCCCGAGGCCGAGATCCTGCCGACCGTCCGCGAGCTCGGCATCGGCTTCGTGCCCTACTCGCCGCTCGGTCGGGGGTTCCTCACGGGCACCATCCGCTCGGTGGACGAGCTCGCCGAGGACGACTTCCGCCGGTTCGCTCCCCGCTTCTCGGGCGACAACCTGCAGGCCAACGTCCGCATCGTGCAGCAGGTCGACGAGGTCGCCCGGGCCGTCGGCGCCACACCGGGTCAGGTCGCGCTCGCCTGGCTGCTCGCCAAGGGTGACGGCATCGTGCCGATCCCGGGCACGAAGCGCCGCGCCTACCTCGACGAGAACGTCGCGGCCGACGACGTGGTGCTCGACGCCGAGCAGGTGCACCAGCTCGACGACGTGGCCGCGCCGAAGGGCGCCCGCTACGCCGACATGTCGACGGTCGACAAGTAGCGAGGCGGCCGGCGTCGGCTCGGCCGTCGGCCTGCGTGAGCCGTCGCTCCGCCACCCCGGCACCCCGCCACGAAATGAACATCCCGCCATCCCTTTCCGTGGCGGGATGTCCACTTCGTGGCGGGGTGAGACGTCCGGGCGCGGAACGAGGGCGAGCCCGAGGAGGCGCGGGTACGGTCGAGCGATGGACGACGTGATCAGACGCCGGGCCCTCGTGCACGGTTCGGTGCAGGGCGTGGGTTTCCGTTTCTCGACCGAGGGCGAGGCGGACCGACTGGACGTCGGCGGCTTCGTCCGCAACCTGCCCGACGGGACCGTCGAGGTCGAGGTCGAGGGACGGCCCGACCGGGTGGCGCTGCTGCTCGAATGGCTGGACGAGGGACCTCGTGGGGCCCGGGTCGACCGGGTCGAGGTGAGCGAGATCACCCCCGTGGGCGAGAGCGAGTTCAGCACGCGCCACTAGCCCGAGCGACGATCAGTACGGGGCCCAGCGGCCGGAGACGAGAGACCCGGCCCGGACGCTCGCACACACCCGACAGTGTGGAGTGCCCGGACCGGGCGTTCAAGGGTACCTGCTCGACGGCCCGGCCCGATCACCCGGACCGGTTCGGTCGGACCGTCCGGCCCGGTCGGCCCGGGGCGTCCGATCTCGTCGACCGGTGACCTCACATCCGGTGCCGCTGCCGCGTCTACGGGGTGGATACCATCGCCGAGAGCCAGGAGGCACCGTGAGCGTCCACACCAGCGTCGACACCCCCGTCGGCCCGTTGACCGTCGTCGGGGGCGAGACGGGCCTCGTCGGCCTCTACTTCGACGAGCACCGCCACCTGCCCGATCCGACCGGCTTCGGCCCGGTCTCGCGGGACGGCGTCGGCCTGAGCGACTTCGCCGAGGTCGGGCGCCAGCTCGGCGAGTACTTCGGCGGCGAGCGGCGCTCCTTCGACCTCCCGCTGGCACCGCGCGGCAACGACTTCCAGGTGCGGGTGTGGACGCTCCTCCGCGACATCCCCTTCGGCGAGACCCGCAGCTACGGGCAGCTCGCGACCGCGCTCGGCGGCGTCGGCCTGGCCCGGGCGGTCGGCGCCGCCAACGGGCTCAACCCGTTGAGCATCGTCGTGCCGTGCCACCGCGTGGTCGGCTCGGGCGGGGCCCTGGTCGGCTACGCCGGCGGGCTCGACCGCAAACGGTTCCTGCTCTGGCTGGAGGCCGACCAGCCGTCGGGCCCCGACTCCGGTCGGCTGTTCTGACGTGGAACCCTTCGAGCGCGTGGTCGCCCGGCACGGTCGCACGGTCTGGCGCGTCTGCCGGGCCGTGCTCGACGAGCACGACACCGACGACGCCTGGAGCGAGACGTTCGTGGCGGCCCTCGTCGCGTACCCGTCGCTCCCGGCGTCGACGAACCTCGAGGCGTGGCTGGTGACCATCGCGCACCGCAAGGCGATCGACGTGCTGCGGGCACGCGAGCGTCGCCCCCGGCCGGTCGAGACGGTGCCCGAACCGCCGCCCGCGCCTCCTCACGACGAGACCGTCGCGCGCGCGGACGAGCTCGACGGTGCGTTGCGCACCCTGCCGCCGGGCCAGCGGCGTGCCGTGGTCTACCACCACCTCGTCGGGCTCTCGCACCGCGAGGTCGCCGAGCTGACCGGCATCAGCGCGGACGCGGCCCGGCGCGCGTCCGCCGACGGCATCGCGGCGCTGCGGCGGCTGCTCGCGGAGCCGGCGACGCCCCGACCGGCCGACGCCTCCGACCGGGCCGCCGGCCGCGCCTCCGTCCCGTCCGCCTCCCCCGAGCCGAAGGGCACCCGATGACCGCCTCCCCCATCGACGCGTCGACCGACCCCGGCGACCTGCTGACCGGCCTCGACCCGACCGACGAGCGACTCGCCGCGCTGCACGCCCGCTTCGCCGAGACCGCCCTCGGCGTCGGGGCGGTCGACGTGGCCTACCGCACCCTCGACTCCCCCGTCGGCCTCCTGCTGCTCTGCGCCACCGACGTGGGCGTGCTGCGGGTGGCCTTCGAGATCGAGGGGCACGACACGGTGCTCGACCGCCTCGCCTCGACGGTCAGCCCGCGCATCGTCGAGGCGCCGTCACGGCTCGACACCGTGGCACGCGAGCTCGACGAGTACTTCCGCGGCGAGCGCCGCGCGTTCGACCTGCCGCTCGACCGGCGCCTGTCGACGGGGTTCCAGCGGACGGTGCTCGAGCACCTGCCCGACATCGGCTACGGGTCGACGGCGAGCTACGCCGCGGTGGCGCTGGCCTCGGGCAGTCCTCGCGCGGTGCGGGCCGTCGGCACGGCCTGCGCCACCAACCCCCTGCCGCTCGTCGTCCCCTGCCACCGGGTGGTGCGGAGCGACGGGTCCTCGGGCAACTACCGTGGGGGCATGGCGGCCAAGCAGATCCTGATCGACCTCGAGGCGGGGGCGTGAGCGACGCGGTGACCTCCGGCGTGACGGCGTCCGACCCGGGAGCGGTGCCGTCGGACGTGGCGGGCGCGGGCGTCGTGGTCGGTGACGACGGGCTGGCCCGGCCGGTCTGGGCGTCGACCGACCCGCTGCTGCGCGACTACTACGACACCGAGTGGGGCCTGCCCGTCCGCGACGAGCACGGCTTGTTCGAACGGCTGAGCCTCGAGGCGTTCCAGTCCGGGCTGTCGTGGGCGACGATCCTGCGCAAGCGGCCCGCGTTCCGGAGCGCGTTCTCCGACTTCGACCCCGAGGTCGTCGCCCGCTTCGGCGACGAGGACCGGGCACGGCTGATGGCCGACGCGGGGATCGTCCGCAACCGGCTCAAGGTCGACGCGACGATCCGCAACGCGCGGGCGACGCTCGACCTGAGGGCCGACGGCGGCCTGGTCGACTTCGTCTGGTCGTTCCGGCCGGCCGAGACTCCCCGGCCCCGCACGATGGCCGAGGTGCCGACGACGTCGCCGGAGTCGCTCGCCCTCTCGCGGGCACTCAAGGCGAAGGGGTTCACCTTCGTGGGGCCGACCACCATGCACGCGCTGATGGAGGCCGCGGGCATCGTCGACACGCACCTCGTCGACAGCCACCGCCGCGGGTCGTCCGGGGTGTGGGCCGACGACGGCCGGCCGGTGCCGGACGGCGGCCCCCGGGCGGCCGGGTCGTGACCGCGGACTCGCCCGACGGGGCGGTACCGCACGGGGCGGCACCGGTCGGGGCGGTACCGCATGGGGCGGTACCGCACGGGGCGCCCGCGCGCTTCGTCGTCGAACCCGTCGGCGCCTGGGACCACGCGCACGCCGTGGGATTGCTGGCGGCGCACAGCGTGCCGGGAGCCGAAGCCACCGACGTCGCCGCGGCCACGCACGCGCGACTGGTCGAGCTGGGCACGGGAGCCGAGCGCGCCTCCCACCGTCTCGACCTGTCGTTCGCGGCCACCGGGGTCGACGTGACGGTGACCGGGCCCGACGGCGTGCTGCCGACGGAGGCGACGGTCGACGAGGCACGACGCGTCGTGCGGACGTGGCTCGACCTCGACACCGACCTCGACGACGTCGAGCGGGGCTTCGCCGACGACCCCGTGCTCGGGCCGCTCGTCGCGGCGCGTCCGGGCATCCGCGTGACGGGCAACCCCGACGGGTTCGAGACGGCCGTGATGACGGTGCTCGGGCAGCAGGTCTCGCTCGCCGCGGCGCGCACCTTCACCGGGCGGCTCGTCGCGGCCCATGGCGAACCCGTCGCGGGGACGGGCCTGACGCGGTTCCCCCGCGCCGACCGCCTGGCGGCCGCCGACGTCGACGAGCTGCGGGCCGCGGTCGGGGTGACGAACAGTCGCGCGCGGACGATCCACGCCCTGGCCGAGGTCGTCGCCGACGGACTCGTCATCGCCCCCGACGTCGACCACGCCGACGCCCGCCGACGCCTGCTCGCCGTGCCCGGCATCGGCCCGTGGACCGTCGAGTACCTGGCCGTGCGCGCCCTCGGCGACCGCGACGCCTGGCCGGCGGGCGACCTCGTGCTGCGGCGCGTGATGGGCGGCCTGACGACGAAGGAGGCCGAGGTCGCCGGGGCACCGTGGTCGCCCTGGCGCGCCTACGCCCTGTTCCACCTCTGGGCCGCGGTGCTGCCGACCGCGCCGTGAGGCGCCCGGCCGCCGGAATGCTCGATACTCGTCCGGTGGACATCGACGGCACCCTCGACATCGTCAGCGCGCATCGCGCCGCGGACGAGATCGAGGAGGCGCGGGTCCTGTTGCGAGCGCTGGCCGAGCAGGCGCCCCGGGATCTGATGGTCCGGATGGCCCTGACGGACTTCGCCCGGGCGGAAGGCCATGTCGACCAGGCGGCCCGGTGGGGCATCGTGATCGACGGCTACACGACCGCCCACGAACGCCGGGTGTTCTGGCGCGTGATGACCGGCATCACGACCCTCAACCGTCTCCGCACCTATCTGCGACTCGAACCGGGTGCCGACCTGCCCCGCGATCTCGTGGCCATGTTGCCGCCGCACCTCGGCGGCACGCATGTCGACGGGTTCTACCGAGCACGCTGGGATGACGACACACGCCCGACACTCAAGGGGTTGGGGGACGCGGCGCTCCTGCCCATGTGGATCAGCACGCCTGTCCCGGCCGTCGCGGCAGGACTGTCCGAGTGGCAGCGCGATTCTCCGTCCCCGGCACTGGCCGTCGTCGCTGCCGCCCTCGCCCTCGTGAGCACGGCGGCGATCGTCGGCTGGATCGCCTACGGCGTCCGCAACCGCACCGTCGGACTCCCGCTCGTCGCCGTGGGCCTGCTCGTCGCCGGCGTCTGGTTCGCCCTCCACGCGACCTCCCTTCCCGTGCCCGAGTGACGGGCGCCGAACACCGTGGATCGGGGGCGTCTACCGTTCCACTCCCCGACATTTCCTCCACGACGAGAGCGGCCAGCATGAACACCGACGACGACCGACCCGACGACCAGGCTGCGGTCGAGGCCGCCGCGATCGAGACGCACCGGGCCGCCCACGGCACGGGCCCGACCGACACGCAGGGCGAACCCGCCGCATCGGGCGACGCGACGCCGGACGGCGACGTCACGCAGCCGCTCGGCGGCAGCCACTCGGGCGAGGACGGCTACGTCGCCGTGAGCCCCGGGGGCGTCTCGGGCGAGCAGGACGCCGCCTTGACCGTCGACGACGAGGACCCGCACTCGGCCGACCCCGAGGCGAACGCCCACCGCGGCGACATCGGCGCGAACCGCGGCGGCAGCGGCGGCCGCTGACCCGTGTGAGACCCCGGGAGCGCGCCGAGACCCACGTGCGCGAGCAGGGGCCTCGGCCCCTTCGTGAGGTCTCGGCGGCGACCGGGTGGTGCATGCTGGTGGGGATGACTGACACGCGCCCCCACCTCGACGACTTCGCCCGCTTCATCCAGGCCTCGCCCTCGTCCTTCCACGCCGCGGCCGAGGCCGCCCGCCGGCTCGACGACGCCGGGTTCACCGCCCTCGACGAGACCGCCGAGTGGCCCTCGGGCCCGGGCCGTCGCTACGTCGTGCGCGACGGCGCGGTCATCGCCTGGATCGAGCCGGCCACCGCGACGGCCACGACGCCGTTCCGCGTCGTCGGAGCGCACACCGACTCCCCCGGCTTCAAGCTGAAGCCCAAGCCGACGACCGGCACCCGCGGCTGGCTGCAGGCCGGCGTCGAGGTCTACGGCGGTCCGCTGTTCAACTCGTGGCTCGACCGCGACCTCGAGTTCGCCGGCCGACTGGTCACCCGCAGCGGCGAGACGCACCTGGTGCGCACCGGGCCGCTGCTGCGCTTCCCGCAGCTCGCCGTCCACCTCGACCGGGGCGTCAACGCCGAGGGCCTGAAGCTCGACCCCCAGCGCCACCTGAACCCCGTGGTCGGGGCGGGGCCGCTCGACGAGGCCGACGTCCTCGGCCACCTCGCCGGGTTGGCCGGGCTGACCGGAGCCGACGTGACCGGGTACGACGTGGTCGTGGCCGACACCGCGCCTCCTGCGGTCCTGGGGATGTCGGGCGAGCTCTTCGCCGCCGGGCGCATGGACAACCTGTCGTCGACCCACGCCGGTCTCGTCGCACTGGTCGAGACGGCGACCTCGGGCGTCGAACTCGACCACGTCGCCGTGTTCGCGGCGTTCGACCACGAAGAGGTCGGTTCGGCCACCCCGTCGGGTGCAGCCGGGCCGCTGCTCGAGGACGTCCTGGCCCGGGTCTCGGCCGGTCTCGGGGCGACGACGACCGATCACCGCCGGGCACTCGCCGGGTCGTGGTGCCTGAGCGCGGACGCCGGGCACGCGGTGCACCCGAACTACCCCGAGCGGCACGACCCGGTCAACCAGCCGGTCGTCAACCGCGGGCCACTGCTCAAGATCAACGCGAACCAGCGCTACGCCACCGACGGGCTCGGGGCGGCCGAGTGGTCACGGGCGTGCGAGCAGGCGGGTGTGCCGTTCCAGGAGTTCGTCTCGAACAACTCGGTGCCCTGCGGCTCGACCATCGGACCGATCACCGCGACGCGGCTCGGCATCCGGACGATCGACGTCGGCATCCCGTTGCTCGGCATGCACTCGGCCCGCGAGTTGTGCGGAGCCGACGACCCGGCCTACCTGTCACGCGCCGCCGCCGCCTTCCTCGCGCCAGACGCGTAGGCCCGGCGCGGACGGCCGCGGCCCTGCCCTGCTCTGCTCTGCTCTGCCCTGCCCTGCCCTGCCCTGCCCTGCTCGAGGCGGTTCGCCGTGACATGACGGTCTGACATGTCACGGTAGTTTGGTGCGATGCACGAGGCGAATCGACTACGACTGGCGGACGTCGAGATCCGGTACGGGCGCCGACCGGTGGTGGCCGCTCCCGCACTCGAGATCGCCCGATCGTCCACGACAGCGCTCGTGGGAGCATCCGGCAGCGGCAAGAGCTCTCTGCTTCGCTGCCTGACGGGCCTCCAACGCCCTTCCTCGGGTCAGGTCTTCGTCGACGACCTCGATCTGACGTCCTTGTCCCCCTCCCGGCTCGCTCGGCGACGGCGAGAGCTGTTCAGCATCGTCCTTCAAGACGGCGGCCTCGTACCGTCCTTGTCGGCCTTGGACAACGTGCAGATCGCTCTCGACCTCCGCCGCATCCCGAAGTCGCGATCCACTGCCCGATCGACCGTCGCCGACCTCGGCCTGACCAGACTGGCCGACCGGCGACCCGACGAGCTGTCCGGCGGCGAGCGGCAGAGGGTCGCCTTCGCCCGGGTGCTGGCCCAACGGGCACCTTTCGCGACGTTGGACGAACCGACCTCGAGCCTCGACGCCGAGAGCCGCGCCGACGTCGTCGACGGCATCCGTGCGCTCGCGGCCGCGGGGTGCGGCACGGTGCTGGTCACGCACGATCTCGAGCTCGCCGCCAGCGTCGATGCCGTCGCGGCGATCACCGAGGGGCAGGTCGTCACGCATCTGACCCCGACGACGGCGTCGGACATCCGCCGGCGGATGCGAGCCGTACACGACACACAGAGCGAAAGATGATCGGCCTCGCTCGTCTCGCCGGGGCCTCCCTGCGCATGCTCGCGACCGATCGGGCCACCTGGTTCGCCTACGGCGCCGTCGTCCTGGTCACCACCGTCGTCGCCGGCCTCGCCCTGACGGGTGTCGACTCGGCAGGCGGTGCGCCCGCCCCCCTCGGAGGCATCGTCCGCTCGTGGACGACTCCCGCGGCGTTCATGGCCGTCGTCGCCGGCACGACGTGCCTCGCCGCCGTGTCACGGCTGACCCAGTCACAGTTCGACCCGACCCGTCTCGCCTGGGTGCCCTTGGGCGTCCTGCCGTGGCAGGGGCGCGCGCTCATCGCCCTCGAGACGGCCGTCGTGACGGTCGCGGCCGCCACGGGGGGTGTCGTCATCGTGATCGTGACGGCCACGGCCCTCAACCCCCTGGCAACTCCCTGGGGTTCCCTCGTCCTCACCACGGGTCCACTGGTCACCGTCGGCACATCGGTCGTCGTCGCCTTCTCACTGACCCCGGCGCTGGTAGGTGCGACGAGCCGCTTCCCGCCGCGTCCGCGACGGGCCAGGCTCGGCCGCGTGCTCGGTTGCGCGATCCCCGTCGCGGCCGTCGTGGTGCTCCTGGCCCTGATGCCGTCGACTTCGATGAGGGACGACGACGTGGCCGGGCTGGTGCCCTGGTCGCTCCTCCTCGTCGTCCTCGGATCCGTCGCCGCGTCGACGACAGGCCCTGCGGTCTGCCGTCTGGCCGCCGCCGGGCTCGGTCTGGTTGCGCGGGGTACCCGATGGACCATTCCCCGACTCGCCTTCCAGGCCGTCGCGGACGGCGTCCGCCGCGATGGCGCGGGCATCTCGGTGCCGATGGTCGGCGTCGCCGTCCCCGGCGGACTCGCCGCCGTCTTCCTGGCGGGCGACGAGGCCCTCCGTGCGTTCGGTTCGCTGGTCACGTCGGAGACGACGATCAACTGGGCGGCCGTGACCGGTCTCGCCACGGCGCCCGCCCTCCTCGCAGCGGTCACGGGTGCACTCGTCTTCAGCCTGTCGGCCCCGATCCGTCGAGACACCGGGCGAGCACTGCTCGCCGCGGGAGCCGCCCCGGCGACCCTTCGGGCCATCGCCTCCTTCGAGGCCGTCCTGCTCTGGGCTCTCGGGGCCCTTGGCGCCGTCGCCGTGGTAGCGGTCTCGGCCTCACCTCTGTTGTCGGCCGCCCAGGCCGACCTCGGCACGTGGGCGGCCGTGACCGTGAACCCGATCACCCTGTGCTGTTCCGGACTCGCCCTCGTCGCACTGCTGATGGGCAGTTCGATCGGCCGACGGTCGTGGCCGGCGGCGGATCAGCCGAAGGCCTCCGCCGCGGGTGCCCCGAGCGCCCAGGCCAGGACCGCCGGCCACTCGCCGTAGCCCGAGTCCGGGGTGAGGTGACCGCCTCGGGGCACGACGACGACCGGGGCGTCGACCCGCGCCTCCCAGGTGTCGACCGGGCCGAGCGGCAGCCACTCGTCGTCGTTCCCGGCGACGACGACCGACTCGTCGTCGCCCCCGAGCGCGAGCCGCCGCCCGTCGAACAGCTCCCCGGCCACGAACGCGTGGATCGGCTGGCCGGCGATCAGCTCGGGCGACGGAGGCGCGACCAGCGCCACCCGGTCGGCGGACGGAGGCGCGACGCCGGCCTGCAGCCTCAACCAGAGCAGGCACGAGAGGCTGTGGCACAGCACCGTCACCGGACGGCCCGCGGGCAGGGCGGCCCGTTCGTGTCGCACCGCGGCGTCCCAGGCGGCGGGCGTGGGCTCGTCGGCGTCGGGCAGCTGCGGGTAGCGCACCACGTGTCCGCGGGCCTCGAGCTCGCCGGCGAGCCAGCGCTGCCAGTGCCCCTCGGGACGATGGTTCTGCCAGCCGTGAAGGATCAGGAAGGCCGTGGGCGGGGTCGGGAGCGGGGTCGGCGTCGGGGCGGTCGCGTCGGTCACCGTCCGATCATGCCCGGCCCGGCGTCCTCACGTGGCAGGGTCGACCCATGACGTCACACCCGTACCGCGCCCGGTTCGGCGACGGCTACGCCTTCGAGGGCGAGCCCACCCTCGACGGTCCGCCGCCGACCGGATTCCACGTGACGACGCGTAGTCGGGTGATCGGCCACGGCCGGGCCGCCTTCGAGGCCGCAGGGGACGCCGTGCTGCACTGGCAGGTGCACCGCGGCTCGGGCTTCGTGCCCCTCGAGGTGCCCGACCGCGTGGCCGTCGGTGCGACGAGCGTCTGGGGCGTGACCCTCGGCCCCGTGCACCCACCGGTCGCCTGCCGGGTGTTCGCCGTCGTCCGGTCCGCCACCGAGATCGGCTTCGGACACGCCGCCCTGGTCGGCCACCCCCAGCGCGGCTGGGAGAGCTACCGCGTGCACCACCACGACGACGACCGCGTCACCCTCGACATCCGCGTCGTCTGGCTCCCCGCCGCGTGGTGGATGCGGGCCGCCGGGCCGGCGTCCGCACTCGCCCTCTCGCTGATCCTGCGGCGCAACCTCCGTGCCCTCGACGTCGTCGTGGCCTCCGCCTGACGGCACCGCGCCCTCACCGGACGGCCCGGTCACCCCTCCGTGGGGACGAGGAGGCGCGGCTCACGAGAACAGGTCGTCGAGCCACCTATGCCAGGCCGACCCGGTCGCGGCGGCGTCGGCCCCGTCGGCGAAGTCGTGGACGCTGACGCTCACCCCGGCCCCCCAGGCCTCCCGCCCGAAGACGCGGACGAGCGCGCTCGCGGTCCGGAGCCCCACGAACGACGCCGTGCGGTACGAGAGTCCCGCGGCGACCGGACCGACGCCGGGCAGGTCGACCACGACGGCGTCACCGACCTCGACGTCGTCGGCCAGGTCGAGGGCCTGCAGCACCCGGGCGGCCGATCCCGCCGCCCGCGACGACTCCGGGGCGTCGACGCTCGTGAACGTGGCCTCCCGCCCCGTGAACCATGCGACGTACTCGGCGAGGGTGTGCAGGTAGAAGTCGGTGTGCTCCTCGACGCCGGGCACCTGCCCCTCGTCGAAGACGCTCGAGTGCCGGTAGGTCAGCCGGGTCGCCTCCTCGGTGTCGTCGCCTGCCTCGAGGGCGAAGTCGAGCTCGTTGAACCAGCCGCCCTCGCCCTCCATGCGGTTGGCGTAGTGACGACCCGGTCGCCAGGCCGTGACCACCGCGCCCGGCCCGGCCGCGCCTCCCACCCGGGGTTCGACCTCACCGGGCCAGAGCCACCCGCCGGTGCCCGTGGTGACGGCGTCGAAGACCACGGCGGGAGGCGCGGCGAGGGTGACGGTCCGGACGATGTCGGCAGCGGGCACGATGACTCTTCTCTCGTCGAGGCGGGTGGGTCGGAGGCGGTGGGCCGCGGGCGGGACCCGGCGGGGTCAGCCTGCCACCGGGGACCCCGCCCGCGCCACCGTCCCGGGCTCCGAGCCCACCGTGCCACACTGATCCGATGACCCCTCGACGTCGCCACGCCGGTTCGCCACGGCGTGCGGCCGCCCGCGACGCCTCGCGAGCGGGGGACGTCGACACGACCGTCACCGTGCGTCGCGTCGAGCGGGGCGACCTCTACGTGCGGGTCAACACGATCGGCGACACGGGCGAGCGTCCGTTCGTCCTCGTGCCGGGCATCGGCGTCTCGTCCGACTACTTCGAGCGCCTCGCGCCGAACCTCAACGAGTTCGGCCCCGTGCACGCTCTCGACCTGCCGGGCTTCGCCGGGGTGCCGCACCCGGGTCACGCCCTGAGCATCCGCGAGTACGCCGACCTCGTCGGCACCGCCATCGACGAACTGGGACTCCACGACCCGGTCGTCGTCGGGCACTCGATGGGCACGCAGATCGTCGTCGACCTCGCCGCGCGCCGACCCGACCTGTCGACCGTCGTGCTGATCGGGCCGGTGATCGATCCGGCCCATCGTCACGTGCTCGAGCAGGCGGTGCGGTTCGCCCGGGCCGCCTGGCACGAGCCCGGCCGGGTGAAGTTCCTGGCCCTGAGCGCCTACGTGCTCTGCGGGGTGCGTTGGTTCTCGCGCATCCTGCCGAAGATGATGACGTACCCGATCGAGCGGCACCTGCCGCAGATCGCCGCCGACACCCTGGTCATCCGGGGCGAGCACGACGCCGTCGCCCCACGCGAGTGGGTGCGCCGCGTCGGCGAACTGCTGCCCTCGTCCCGCGTGTGGGAGATGCCCGGGGCCGCCCACTCCGTCATGCACGCCCACGCCGAAGAGGTCGCCAAGCTCTGCGTCGAGCACGCCCAGCAGCCGATCCGACACGACGAGGGCGTCGAGCTGCACCATTACGTCGACGCGGGGGACGGCGACGAGAGCGACGACTTCAGCCCCAGCCCGGCCGACTTCGTGAAGGCCGTGGGGGCGCGCCTGCGGTCGACCGCGGCGACCATGCGCGGCGACGACGAGGCCCTCGCGAAGGCCAAGACGGACCACGCCGAGTCGATGCAAGCGGCGTTCGACCGTCGCCAGGCCGAGAAGGCCGCGGCCGGCGCCGACCCCGACGACGGCCCGCACATCGAACCCACGACCGGCGGCGCCGACCGCTGACGGCGCGGCTCGTCTCGGCCGGGCCGAGTCGGGGCGGGTCGGGTCGGGTCGGGTCGGGCCGGGTCGGGATCGCAGGAGGCGCGGGTCGCCTCGCCGCCGACCCTCACGCCCCCGAGACGGTCAGCCCGATCAGCACGAGGTTGAGGGCCACGACGACGACCACGGCCACCCAACCGGCGATCCGCGTGCCGACGGCGTTGACGCCCGTGCCCATGAGCGAGCGGTCGCTCGTCGCCACGACGAGGGGCACGAGGGCGAAGGCGATGCCGAAGCTCAGCACGACCTGGCTGAGCACGAGCAACCACGTCGGGCTGATGCCCGTCGCGAGCAGCACGAGGGCCGGGATCAACGTGACGACCCGGCGCACCATGAGCGGCACCTGCACGTGCAGCAGGCCCTTCATGATCTCGGCGCCCGCCATCGCCCCGATCGACGTGGACGCGAGACCCGACGCGAGGAGGCCGACGGCGAACAGGACGCCGATCACCGGCCCGAGCGCCGCCGCGATGGCCCGCTGGGCCCCGGGGATCGTGTCGGTGCCGTCCTGACCCGACAGGGTCGAGGCCGCGAGCACGAGCATGGCGATGTTGACGCCGCCGGCGACGAGCAACGCCAGCACGACGTCCCACCGGGTGGCCTTCAGCACGCGGGCACGATCCGCCCCCTCGGCCACGACGCCGTGGTGGTCGCGGGTGAGCGCGGAGTGCAGGTAGACCGCGTGCGGCATGACCGTCGCGCCGAGCATCGACGCGGCGAGCAGCACCGCCGTGCTGTCCTCGAAGCGGGGCACGAGACCGGCGAGCATGCCTCCGGCCGACGGCGGGGCGAAGAGCAGCCCCGCGCAGAAGCCGAGCGTGAGGACGGCGAGCAGGGCGATGACGACGGTCTGGAACACCCGCCCGCTGCGGTACCTCGTGAGCAGCAGCAGGCCGAGCGAGACGAGGCCGGTGATCAGACCCCCGACGACCAGCGGCACCCCGAAGAGCAGCTGGAGCGCGAGGGCTCCCCCGATGATCTCGGCGACGTCGGTCGCGGCCGCCACCAGCTCGGCCTGACCCCAGTACGCCAGCCGGAGGGGCCGACGACGGAGGCGCGTGCCCATCACCTCGGGCAGCGACCGACCCGTGACGATGCCGAGCTTCGCCGACAGGTACTGGACGAGCACCGCGATGGCGTTCGCGAGGACGAGCACCCAGAGGAGCGTGTACTGGTACGCCGCCCCGGCCGTGAGGTTGGCGGCGACGTTGCCGGGGTCGACGTACGCGATCGCGGCGACGAACGCCGGGCCGAGCAGGGTGCCGCGCGGTCGGGCGTGCACGACCTGCGGGGCACGGCCGTCACGGGGGTGGTCGGCGTCGGCACGGCGGGTGTCGGACGAGCTCATGCCTCGACCCTAGCAAGGTTTCGGTACGCCGAAACCTTGGTGTGAGACCTCCGTAACCCGCCCGCAAGCCGCACGCCGCGCCCGCACACCGAACGCCGCGCCCGAACGCCGAGAACCCCGTTCACGAAGACGAACCACGATTGATCGGGGTTCTTCTTCGCGAACGGGGTTCTTCTCGGTGATCGGCTACGTGCCCGATCGGTCGAGCGGGGGTGTCGCTTATTCGGTGGCGACGGTGATCTTCGCGACGCCGACGAGCATCTCGTCCTGGACGGCGTCGGTCTTGAAGGTCTGGTTCAGCAGGGCGGCGGCGTCGGGGCTGACGTGGACCGTGGTGCCCTCGAGGACGGCGTTCGAACCTTCCATCTGGATGGGCTTGAGCGTGCCACCGTAGAGGCTGAAGAGGTAGGCGTCTTCGGCGGCGACGGTGCCGTTGGCGGTGACGGTGCCGTAGAGCTTGCTCTCGCCCGGGTCGATGCGGAAGTCGGTGAGTTCGACGACGGTGCCGTCGGCCGAGGTCAGCGACAGGCCGGAGCCGTCGTGGTCGATCTCGCCCTGGACGTAAGGTCGCACGTCGCTGTCGGGGCCGTAGTAGTCGACGTTGCCACCCGTGATGGGGAACGCGAAGGTGCCGTCGGTGAAGGTCGCGGTGCCCACGACGCCGGGGGTCAGGCCCAGGCTCGTGAGGGCCTCGACGAAGGACGCGTCCACGGCGACCTGCGTGTCGACGCCGTTCGACAGATCCGAGATGGACGCCTCGGGCAGCATGCTCTCGCCGGGGCCGGGTTCACGGGTCTGGTTGACGGGGTGCGTCGGGGCCGTGTTGTTGCTCTCGGAGTCCGAGGTCGAGGCGCAGGCCGCGAGCGAGAACACGAGGGCGCCGGTGGCGACGACGCCGAGGACGCCTCGACCGAGGGAGGAACGGAAGGGGGTGCGCATGAATGGTCCTTGTCTGTGCTGCCCGGTGGGATTGATCGGTGTTCGACGCCCGGGCCGCGTCGGATGGGGCGAGGGGGCGACCCGGCCGGGCCGCCCCCTCGCGGCGCTCAGTCCTCTTCGGAGAAGAAGCGGTCGACCTTGCGGTGGTACCGCTGACCCAGCAGACCACCGAGGACGGCACCGGCGAAGCTCAGGACGACGACGAGGCCGAGGCCGATGAGACCGGCGAGGGACGACGACTGCAGGTCGTCCATCGAGGGCACGAACGGGTTCGGCGACGACGAGTCTCCGGTCTGGGTGCCGACGACGCCGACGACGATCGCCAGGACGATCGTGATGACCAGGCCCCAGAGCCAGGTCGCGAGCCCCTGCTTGAAGCCGCTGAAGCGGGCGATGCGCGACGCCGTGTAACCACCGATGAGGTACCCGAAGAAGATGATCGCGAGCACCACGATGCCCGAGGTCAGCGCGAGCACGTCGGCGTTGTCGGTCGTGAAGCTGCGCAGGTCGGCCATGGCGGTCGAACCGGATGCGACCCCGCCCCAGGCCGCGAGGACGCCGCCGAAGATCGTGATCATGACGAGGCCGAAGCCCGTCGCGGCGAACCAGCCGAGCAGGCCAGCGCCGAAGCGGATGCCGCCGAACTCCTCTTTCTGCTGGGCGAGCAGCTCACGGCGCACCGACACGTGGTCGATGCCCGAGTCCTTGACGAGGGGGTAGGCGTGGGAGCCGGTGTCGCGACCCGCGGCGGCTCCTGCGGCCGCGCCTCCGGCTGCCGCCGCGGTGGGCGCGACGGCGGTGGGGGCGTCCTGACCGAACGAGGGCTGACGCTCGGCCGCGGCGCGGTCGGTGGCGTCGCGTTCGGCGTCCGAGCGGTCGTCGACCCACCCGTCGTGCGAGGACGAAGAGGCGCCGGTCGCCGCGGTCGCGGACGCCGCGGTGGCCGTGTCGTCCCCTCGGTCACCGGTGGCGGGCTCGCCGGCGCGGGCGGCCTCGGCCGCACGGAGGGCCTCGTCGTCGTGCAGCGGACGGCGCGTGCCGTCCGAGGAGGCGGACCAGGCCCGCTGGGCGGGCTCGGTCGGCGCCACCATGGGCACCGCCTCGGTGGGACGGCCGGTCGAGGCCGCGTCGCGGTCGGACTCCGAGAGGACCTCGGTGTCGCGGCGGTCGGCGTCGGTCGACGCGTCGGCGTCGGCGCGCTGGTCGGACCCGGTGTCGCCGGGGACGTACTCGGCGGGCACCGAATCGGGCAGCGCCTCCTCGTCGGACGACGCGGGAGCCTCGTGGGCCTCCGGGCCGGACGCGTCGGTGGTGGCGGGGGCCTCGGCGACGACCGGGCGGTCCTCGGCGTCGGCGACGGGGGCCTGCTGCGTCGGGGCGTCGGACCCGAAGTCGACGGCGGGCTGCTGCTGCGTCGGGGCGTCGCCGCCGAAGTCGACGGCCGGGGGCTGCTGGGTCGGGACCTCGGAGCCGTACGGCACCTCGGTCGGCTCGACCGTCTCGCCGGTCTCGTCGGACCGCGGGGCGTCGTTCGTGTCGCCGTACTGGGGATCGCGTCCCTCGTGGTCGGGGCGGTCGCGCCGCGGATCGTTCGCGTCGGTCATGGCTCACTCCTGTCGGTGGGGTCGTTCCCTGGATCTGTGATCCGCCTGAACGTTACGCCCGAACGGCACCCCGGGCCGGGAGCCCCCGCCCGCGCCCGCGGGACTCACGGGCGCGGACGAGCCGGTAGCGTGGACCGGACCGCCGAGCGACGAAGGACGACGACGTCATGACCGACACCAGCCAGACCCCCTCCGACCCGACCGCGACGGCCTCCGGCGCGACCGACTCCGCGGCGACGGGCCGCCGGGCCGCGGCGGCCGCCCGCACGCGACCGAAGGCCGACATCGCCCGTTCGTGGCTGCTCGTGCCGGGCACCGCCCCCGACCGTTTCGACTCTGCCCAGGCGTCCCGCGCCGACCAGATCGTCCTCGACATCGAGGACGCGGTCGACCCGGCCCGCAAGCCCGCCGCTCGCGACGACGTCGTCGCCTGGCTCACGGGCGGCGGCGAGGCCTGGGTGCGCATCAACGACCGCTCGACCGACTTCTGGTCCGACGACGTCGACGCCCTGATGGGCCTGCCCGGACTGCACGGCGTCATGCTCGCCAAGACCGAGGCGCCCGAACACGTCACCGAGACCTTCGACCGACTCGGAGGCGCGGTGCCGGTGCTCGCGCTCGTCGAGTCGGCCCTCGGCATCGAGGAGAGCCCCGCCATCGCCAAGGCCCGCGGGGCGTTCCGCCTCGCGTTCGGAAGCGGCGACTACCGCCGCGACACCGGCACGAGCGCCGACGACCTGGCCATGGCCTACCCCCGCTCCCGCCTCGTCGTGGCGAGCCGCATCGGCGGGCTGCCCGGCCCGATCGACGGCCCGACGGTGGGCAGCAGCCACCCCGTCCTGCGGGAGCAATCCGGGGTCGCGGTCGCCCTCGGCCTCACCGGCAAGCTCTGCCTCGACGTCGAGCAGCTGCCCGTGATCAACGAGGTCATCAGCCCCACGCCGTCCGACGTCGCCTGGGCCCAGGACTTCCTCGCCGACTTCGAGGGACGCGGCCGGGTCATCCGAGACGGCAGCGACCTGCCCCGCCTGGGCCGGGCCCAGAAGATCGAGAAGCTCGCCTCGGCGTTCGGGGTGCAAGCCGCGAACTGACGGCTCGACGGAAGGAGGCGCGTCCCACTCGGGACGCGCCTCCTTTCTTTCTGCCCGGATGTCCGCCGGACCGTTGACAGACGATAGTCACCGACATATCTTTGACACATCGCGACAGGACGTCGCGACCTCGATCTCTTCCCCCCGACCCGAGAGGAGTACCCCATGGGTACCGACTTCACCACCGAGAACCACGGCGACCCCCGTCGCCGGCACCACGACTCCCCCGACGCCCGGCACGACCCGATCGGCCGCGGCGAGGGTCACGGCCGCTTCGGCCGTCCGTTCGGCCGCGGGTTCCGCCCCGGTCCGGGCTTCGGCGGCTTCGGCCCCGGTTTCGGCCCCGGCGGCCCGGGCTTCGGTCCCGGCGGTTTCGGACCGGGCCGCGGAGGACGCGGCCGGGCACGACGCGGCGACGTGCGCCTCGCGATCCTCTCGCTGCTGTCCGACGCCCCGTCGAACGGCTACGGCCTGATCAAGGCGATCGCCGAGCGCACCGACGGCACGTGGAAGCCCAGCCCCGGCTCGGTCTACCCCACGCTGCAGCAACTCGTCGACGAAGAGCTCATCTCGTCCGACGAGGCCGCGACCAAGAGCGTCTTCACGCTGACCGACGCAGGCCGGGCCTACGTGGCCGAACACGCCGACGAGATCGAGAGGGCCTGGGCCGCCACGGCGGACGACGCGAGCGACACCGACCGCGAGTTCCAGACCAGCCTCATGAAGCTCATGGGCGTCGTCAAGCAGTTCCACCACGACGGCAGCGACGCCCAGCGGGCCGCCGCCACCGCCAAGCTCGACGAGGCACGCCGCGCGCTCTACACGATCCTGGCCGACTGAGCCCCGGCGGGCCGAGGCTCGGCCGACCGAGCCCCGGCCGGCCCTCCTCCGGTGGGCCGTCCTCCGGTGGCGGCCGGACCGATGTCCGGGGTCGTGGGCATGATGGGCCCACGAGCACGACGACCCCGCCGGAGGCGCGCATGAGCACCGCAGACGACCGCACCACCGCGAGCACCGCCGACCTCGGGCGCGCCGGGTACGACCCGTCATTCCTCACGGTCGACGTGCCCCTGCCGGCCGTCCACGCCACCGTCCGCGAGCTGCCCTACGTCCACTTCACGGTGCTGCTCGACCCCGTCCGGCGGTTGGCCGCCCTGACGGCCGTCAACATCGACGGGTCGTCGCTGGTCGACCTCGGCCGGGGCGACGACTGGCACCTCGACGAGCGCGTGCCCGACGACGAGCAGACGGGTCCCGAGGTGTACGCCTCCAACGACCTCGACCGGGGGCACCTCGTGCGTCGGCGCGACCCGGTCTGGGGCGAGCGTGCCGTCGCGGCCGCGGCGAACGTCGACACCTTCAGCTTCACCAACGCCGCACCCCAGGCCGCCGAGTTCAACCAGTCGAAAGAACTGTGGCTCGGCCTCGAGGACCAGGTGCTGCAGTACGCCTCCACGCATCGGCAGCGGCTGACGGTCTTCACGGCGCCCGTGCTGCTCGACGACGACGCGCCCTACCGCGGCATCCGCCTGCCCCGTCGGTTCTTCAAGGTCGCGGCCTGGACGACCTCCGACGGCGGTTCGTTGCGCAGCGCGGCGTACCTGCTCGACCAGTCCCCCGAACTCGACGGCGTCGACCTCGAGGCGGCCTTCGCCCGCGCGCACGAGCAGGGCGACCCGCCGCCCCTCGGGCCGTACCGCACCTACCAGGTGCCCGTCCGCGACATCGCCGAGATGACCGGTTTCGACCTCGCCCAACTCGCCGAGGCCGACACGCTCCGGCCCGTGCCCACGATCGAGCCGCCGGACGGCATCCGCGCGGGGTGGGTGCCGCTCACGTCGGTCGACCAGCTGTCGTTCTGACCGCCAGGCGACGCGGCCCCGGCTCGTCCAGGCGGCTCGCATCGGGCCGTGCCAGCATTCTCGGGCCATGGCACTGACCGACCGAGATCCCGTCGACCCCACAGACGCCCCGTCACCCCTGCCGCCCGAGATGCCGCGCAGCCTGACGGTGCTGCGTGACGAGGACGCCCCGCCGGTCCGGGCCACACCCTGGCGAGAGGTCCGAGTGGACTTCCTGGTGCCGACCACCTCGACCGGTGCGGCCCGCGGCGTCCGGCACCTGCTCGACGAACCCGAACTGCACTTCTCACCCGGGCTGCGCCAGGGGACGCTCGCCCTGATGCCCCGACGGTCGGCACTCCTCCGCGTCGTGCTCGCGTGGGAGTGGTCGGTCGAGGCGGCGTCCTTCGCCGTGCACTCCTTCGAGCCCGAGCCCTTCTCGTCCGACGAACGAGACGCCCTCGAGGCCTGGTTGCGGGCGACGGCGCGACGGTTGCAGCTGTTCGACGGCGCCCTCGCGCGTGCCGTCGCCCGGGTCGACCACGACGTGGTCCGAGGCGTCGACACGAGCTCTCCCGAGGCGTCGCTGGCCGGCGCCTCCGCTGCGGTCCGGGCGGCAGCCCCTGCGGCCGCGGATTCGCCTGACCCGGGCCCGGTCAGGGGCCGTCCGGTGCCCGACGACTCCGACCCGGTCGACCTCTCGGCGGCCGGGCCCGCCGCCACGACGATGCGGACGGCCACCCTCGGGACGAGACTCGCCTCCCCCGCCGTCGGCGCCGCCCACCCCGTCGTCGACGTCACCCTGCCGGACGCGAGCGACCCCGGCTGGGAGGTCTTCGTCGACGCCCTGAGCCGTCAGACCCTCGGTTACCGTCGCACCCTCGACGACGGCGGCAGCGCCTACGCGTTCACCTACCTCGTCGCCGACGACGTCGACGACGTCACGCCCGACGACCTGGTCGACTGGCACGACCAACACATCCAGCGGCAACTGCTCGTCGAGGACGCCCGCCAGGCGTACGTGCACCTGCTCGCCGGGCTCGAGCCGCCCGTCTCGGTGCAGTACACGGTCTGACCGACGCGGCGCGCGCCTCCCGGGCAGGCAGTCGGGTCAGGGGGCGACGTCGACGATGGCGACGAAGCGGGTGCCGACGCCGTCGACCTCGGCGCGCACGACGCCCGGCTCGGGCTCGGGCAACTCGTCCGCACCGTGGTCGTCGCAGCTGAGGTAGGTGTACTCGGGCCACCACTTCTTGGGGCGAGCCGCCTCGTGGTAGCCGCAGACGACGCACTCCAGTTCGACCCAGACCGGCTTGCCCGTGCGGTTCGCCCGGGACTGCACCAGCCAGGCCGGCGGCGTCCGCTCGATCGCGACGAGTTCGTCGACCGTCATCTTCGGCGGCAGGCCGTGGCGCTTGGCCATCTCGAGCGGGATGTCCAGTCGCAGGGCGGCGTCTCGTCGCGTGATCACCCGCACACGCTACCCGTCCGCCCCCACCCCTCGCGAGCACCGGCGCTGTTGCCACGCGCAACACACGCCGTCAAGTCGGCCAGAGTGCCGACTTGCCCCCGAACGAGGGCCAGGCGGAAGCTCGACCCAGGCGGCACGTGTCCGATCCACCCGGTCGGTCGATCACCGGACCGCCCGGCAGGCACCACCCGACACGCACCACACGAACCAAGGGGAACCACATGAAGACCTCCGTCGCCGCCGCCCTCACCGCCGCAGCCCTCGTCGTCGGATCGCTCGGGGTCTCGACCTCGGCCGTCGCCGCCGGGCCCGTCGACACCATCCGGTCGACGGACGTCGTCGGCGGCGAGAAGGCTCCCACGACGCCGTGGGCCGTGCAGCTGGTCTTCCGGACCGGCGGCACCGCGAGCTACGCCTGCACCGGCGAGCAGATCAACGCCAGCTGGGTGCTGACCGCCCGCCACTGCATCGACGGCGTCACCTCGATGCAGGTGTACCACTCGAACAGCACGACGAACCCGGGCACCGCGATCGCCGTCGACCGCGTCGCCGCCGCCCCCGCGGGCGACATCGCGCTCGTGCACCTCGGCCAGTCGAAGGCGCTCGGCAGCTACCCGACGCTGAACCTCGGGTTCCAGGCGACGTCGTCGGGCAGCGGCACGATCATGGGCTACGGCCTGCGCGCGAACTCGGTGCAGTCCGACGGCCTGTACCAGGCGACGGTGGGCCTGACCGGCCGCAGCACCGACGCCTACGGCGGGGCCGCACAGCACCTGACCGGCACCACCGGCGCGGCGAACCACGGCGACTCGGGTGGCCCCCTGATCGTGGGCGGCCAGATCGTGGCCGTCTGCTCCACCGGCGACCAGGCCGACCCGGGCGCGAACACCCGTGCCGGCTCGAACTACGCCGTGCTGTCGCAGAGCGCGACCTGGATCCGCTCGACCGCCGGCCTCTAGTCCGCGACCTCGGGCGGGTCCGCCGGCGACGGGCGGCCTCGGACGCAAGGACCGTACGGACACGCCCGCCCACGGAACGCAGGAGGCGCGCCCCGGTCACGCGACCGGGGCGCGCCTCCGTCGTCGTGTCGACCCGCGCCTCCTCGGGGGGGCGTCGGCCGCCGGACGTCAGACGATCGGCTTCTCGAAGCAGATCGACTGCGGGATGGTCGTGACGTAGGGCTCGTAGGTCGGGATGCGGGTGAAGCCGATCTTCTCGTAGAGGGCGACGGCGTCGGGCTGACGGTCCCCGGTCTGCAGGATGAGTCGGCGGGCACCGCCGTCTCGGGCGACCGCCTCGAGCTCGGCCATCAGCAGCCGGCCGATGCCGCGGCCACGCTGACCGTCCGCGACGATCACCCGCTTGACCTCCCATTCGCCGTCCCGGCTCTGCACGAGGGCGTGGCCGACGGGCGTGCCGCCGTCGGCACCGTCGTCGACGACCACCAGCACGGTGGCCAGCACGTTCGACGGGTGCACCGTGAGGGCGGCGTTCCGGGCCTCGACGACGTCGACGGGTTCGACGACGTCTCGGTGGTAGCGGACGGTCATCTCGGCGTCCATGGCGTCGCGCAGGGCGACGGCACGGGGATCGTCGAAGGCGACGCGTTCGAGATGCAGCGGGGGCAGGGCGGAGGGAGCGGTGTTCGTCACCAGACGATTCTGCCCCCTCGTGGGGTGCCTAGAGTCGCACGCCCCGCGCGGCCATGAACGGCACGGGGTTGGTCGAGGCGCCGCCGACGCGGGTCTCGAAGTGGAGGTGGCAGCCGGTCGAGTTGCCGGTCGAACCGACGAGCGCGATCAACTGGCCCGCGACGACGCTCTGCCCGCGGGACACCTTGATGCCCCCGTTGACGATGTGGCCGTACGCGGTCGAGACGCCGCCGCCGTGACTGACCTGGATGTAGTTGCCGTAGCCGCCGGTCAGGCCCGCGAAGGTGACCGTCCCGGAGGTCGCCGCGTAGATCGGGCTGTTGCAGCCGGGGGCCAGGTCGATGCCGTCGTGCATGCGGTACACGCCGGTCACGGGGTTCACGCGCATGCCGTAGCCGCTCGACATGTACCCGGCGCTGGGGCGCACCCAGCCCGAGCCGCTCGAGGCACCGCCACCGCCGGACGAACCGCCGCCGGCGGACGGGGCGGGCGCGGGTGCGGAGGGCGTCGAGGGCCGGGCAGCGGCGGCCGCGGCAGCCGCGGCGCGCTGCTGACGGAGCGCCTCGGCCTGGCGGGCGGCCTCGGCGGCAGCGGCGGCCTTGCGGGCCTCTTCGGCCTGACGCGCGACCTCGACGCCGGTGGCGTAGTCGGCCTCGGTCTGCAGGCTCTGGTCTTGCAGCACGGCGAGCTGGCCCTGGAGGCGCGACTCGTTCTCCTGCTGGGCGGCGACGGCGGCCGCGGCCGCGTCGGACGCGGCCTGGGCCTCGTCCATCGAGACCTGGGCGGCTCCCTGCAACTTCACGAGCGCGTCCGAGGCGACCTTGGCCTGGTCGGACAGCGACTGGGCCACGTTGCGGTCGTTCACGGCCTGCTGACGGATGCCGTCGGTCTGCTCGGTGAGCTTGCTCATCGCGCCGAGGCGGTACAGCAGGTCGTCGGCCTGCTCGGTGTCGCCCACGAGCTGCGACGAGACGTCACCGCCACCGGTGCGGGCGAGCTGGGCCGAGACCTGACCGGCGCGCTGTTCGCTGGCGTCGGCCACCGCAGCCTTCTCGTCGGCCTGCGACTGCAGTTCGGCGAGCTTGGCGGCACCGGCGTCGGCATCGGCCTGGGCCTGCTCGAACTCGGCACCGAGACGCTCGGCCTCGGCCTGGGCGGTGGTGGCGTCGCTCGCGAGCTGGTCGAGCAGCCCCTGGATGCGGCTGACCTCGGAAGCCTTCGCCGACTCGCTCGACCGGGCCGCCTGGACGTCGTCCCACGTCGGGTACGAGGCGGCCTGTGCGGGCGAGCCCCCGAGCACCGCGCCCGACGCGACGAGCGTGAGGCTGAGCAGCACCGTCGCCACGGCGGCGGCGACGCCCTGACGGCGGGGCAGGGACACGGGCGAAGTCACGGAGGAGCACCTATCTGTGGTCGGTCCTGAGCCCGCTGGACGCGCCGGATCGACGGTCGTCGGGGGTGGGGAACCCGCTCAGCCTACGGGCGGAACCGGGAAGGGTAAACCCGCACCTCAGGGTTTCTCGTCATCGGCATGTCCCCAGTCGGGGGTTCACAGGGGGATGCACGACATGACTCCAATCACATCCGTCACACGATCTGTACCCCGATCGACGAAGAGGCGCGGGTCGGCGACACCCGTCGCCCACCACGACGGGCATCGCCGTTCCGGGCCGGGCCGGGCCGGGCCGGGGCCGGGCCGACAATCGGGCACCCGGCACCGGCGCCGAGCCGACAGGCGGGTCAGTCGACGAAGGCCGAGTTCAGACGGTGGAGCGCCGCAGCGAGCGCGTCGACCTCGGCGGGCGTCCACCCCTCGAGCCGGTCGGCCAGTGCGGACCGGTTGGCGTCGACCGATCGGGCGAGCAGGTCACGACCACGGGCGGTCAGCGTGAGCGCCTGGCCGCGGCGACCCTCGACCGCGGCCCCTGCGCCGGGCTCGACCAGGCCCAGCTCGACGAGTCCGCCGAGCTGGCGCGAGACGGTCGAGCGGTTCAGCCCGAAGTCGGCGGCGATGTCGGTGGCGCGGCAGCCGGGGTGGGTGGCGATGAAGGTGACGAGCGAGTGCTCGACGAACGACAGCGGGGCACTCTTGTGCCGGGCACGGGCGACGGCCCGTCGGGACACGGTCTCGAGCTCCGAGTAGACCGTGTCGATTCCTCGCTGCCCCCGCTGGTCCGTCACGGGGTCAGCCTAACGGCGGGTGGTCGGGAACACCGAGGGGGTCGTTTGTGTTGCATAATGCAACTGTAGACCGACGGGCAACGGCGCCCCCGACCACGAGGAGCCCCGTGACGACCACCGACCTGACCCTGCACCGCCCGGACGACGGCGCGCGCCCCGACCACGACCCGTTCCGCGCCGACGTGCTCCGGGACCGGGACGACCGACCCGACCCGCGCCTCCACCGGGGTCACCAGCACGCCGGGCCCGCGACCGCGCGCCGCCCGCGTCCCGACGCCGCGGCCTGGCGGTCCCTCGGCCTGCACGTGCTCATCCCGCTCTTCCTGGCCACCGGCATGGCCCTCGCCTACCTCGGCGCCTTCGGCCACCCGACCCCCCACCACGTGCCCGTCGCCGTCGTGGGCAGCTCGGCCCAGAGCGAGGTCTTCGCCCAACAGCTCAACGACGCCGACCCGGACGCCCTCGACGTGCGCACCGTCGCCGACGCCGACGCGGCTCGCAGGCTCATCACCGACCGCGAGATCTCGGGTGCGTTCGAGGTGGGCGCCACCGACGCGACGCTGTACGTCTCGTCCGCGGCGTCGGACACGACCGCGAGCGTCCTGCAGAAGGTGTTCGGTCCGGTCGCCTACCGACTCGGGCTGCCCTTGAAGGTCGACGACGTCGTCCCGAGCGGCGAGGGCGATCCGACCGGACAGGGCCTGTTCTTCCTGCTCGTCGCCCTGAGCGTCGGCGCGTACGCGAGTGCCGCAGCCATCTCGGCGGCGAGCGCCCGGCTGGGACTCGGCTCGCGCCTCCTCGCCGGGGTCGTCACGGCGGCCGTGATCGCGGCGATCGGCACCGTCGTGGTCGGCCCCGTCTACGGCATCGTCACGACCGGCCTCTGGGGCGTCGCCCTCGTCAGCTGGTTGTACGTGACCGCCGTCGTCGTGATCGGCATCGGCCTGCACCCCCTGCTCCGCCACTGGACGACGCCGGCCCTGACCATGCTCTTCGTCATGCTGAACTTCACCAGCTCGGGCGGAGTCTTCTCGTCGCAGCTCGTGCCGCCCTTCTTCGGCGCGTTGGGTGCCTTCTGGAACGGCTCGGCCTGGCTGCACGCCACGCAGTCGATCGTGTACTTCCCCGGCCAGGGCTGGGGCCGGGCCGGCCTGACGCTCGCACTCTGGCTGGCCGCGGGGCTCGCCCTCGCCGGACTCACCCACCTCTGGAGCGTGCGCCGCACCCGGCTCGCGAACGAGCGCGTGGCCGTCCGCGAGGACGAGGAGGGCATCGCCGCCTGAGCCGCGGGGCGTCGGGGACGCCGGGGACGCCGGGCGCGGCGGTGACGCGTGCGACACCGGGCGCCGGGCCCGCCGGGGACGCGTGCGAGACTCGACCGGTGACGACGACGCACGAGACCCTCCGGCCACCCCGACGCGACGAGCGCAACTGGGCCGACAGCTTCAGCTACGGGGCGACCCGGGTCGTGCAGCCGACCACGATCGACGAGCTGAGCGAGCTCGTCGCCGGGGCCAAGCGCATCCGGGCCCTGGGCACGCGCCACTCCTTCAGCGACGTGGCCGACGGACCGGGGCTGTTGGTCTCGACCACGGCGTTGCCCGCCGACCCGGTGATCTCGGACGACGGCCACGGCGTCACCGTCGGGGCCGGCACGAACTACGCCGTCGTCGCGCAGCACCTCGACCGACACGGACTCGCCCTGCTGAACATGGGCTCGCTGCCGCACATCTCGGTGGGTGGCGCGATCGCGACCGGCACCCACGGCTCGGGACTCGGCCTCGGGAGCCTGTCCAGCGCGGTGTCGGCCCTCGAGATCGTCGGGCCCGACGGGTCGCTCCGGACCGTGCGTCGTGGGCAGCCGGGCTTCGACGGCAGCGTCGTGGCCCTGGGCGCCCTCGGCGTGGTGGTCAGGGTGACCCTCGACGTCCAGCCCGGGTTCCGCATGCGACAGGACACCTACGTCGACCTGCCCTGGTCGAGCGTCGACGACCACCTGATGGACGTCATGGGAGCCGGGTACAGCGTCAGCTTCTTCCACGAGTTCGACCACCGCATCCGCGAGGTGCTGGTCAAGTCGCGCGTGCCCGACGGCCTCGCCGACGTGTCGATGCCCCGTGACCTGTGGGGCGCCCGCCCCGCCCCCGTCGACGAGCACGCGGAGGTCACCGGCACGAAGTCGACGCCCATGGACGGCAGCGTGGGGTCGTGGGCCGACCGGTTGCCGCATTTCCGCATCGACGCCACCCCGTCCGTGGGTTCCGAACTGCAGAGCGAACACTTCGTCGCCCTCGAGGACGGTGCGGCCGCCCTCCGCGCCGTACGACGCCTCGGCGACGAGCTGCGCCCGCACCTGCACACCTGCGAGACCCGCACCGTCGCGGGCGACCCGCTCTGGTTGAGCCCGACACCTCAGGACAGCCTGGGCATCGCCTTCACCTGGAAGAAGCACCCCGCCGAGGTCGCGGCCTTGATCCCCCGGGTCGAGGAGGCGCTGGCCCCGTTCACCCCGCGCCCCCACTGGGGCAAGCTGTCGGCCCTGCCGCACGCGGCGATCGTCGCGGCCTACCCGAGACTGGCGGATTTCGCCGACCTCGTGCGCGAGATCGACCCCGAGGGCAAGTTCGGCGGCCCGGCCGTGGAGCGCCTGCTCGCCTAGCCGCGACGGCGTGGAGCGCGTGCGCGCCTGGCCGGGACGGGTGGTCGACGGGTCGGGCTTCAGGTCGGGCCTCGGGTCGAGCTTCAGTAGGACTCGCCGGTGGGGTCCGCCGCCTCGAGGTCGAGCAGCTCGGCCCCCCCGACGGGCAGGCCCTGCCAGGTCTGCAGGCGCCAGCCGGCCTCGATGCTGCCCTCGAGGGTGACGACCCCCGTGTTCTCGAGCAGGTGCTGACGGATGAACTCGTCGTCGGCGTTGACCGCCCGCGAGCCGACCCAGGCCCGGATGGCCGCACCGTGACTGACGGCCGCGACCGTCTCGTGCCCGTCGCCCTCGGCCCCGGCGATCAGGTCGGCCAACGCGGCGTCGTACCGCGCGTAGAACTCGTGCCCGTCCTCGGAACCGGGCACCCGGACGTCGAGGTCGCCCGACGCCCAGGAGAAGACGCAGCCGACGTAGGCCGTGACCGCCTCGGTGTCGTGTCGGCCTTCGAGGTCGCCCGCCTTCACCTCGCGCAACCCGTCGAGCACCGTCGGCGCGAGGCCCCGGGCGGCGGCCAGAGGAGCCGCGGTGAGCTGTGTCCGCACGAGCGTGCTGACGGCGAGGGCACCGATCGTCTCGTCGGCGAGGGCGGCGGGCAGAGCCTCGGCCTGCCGTCGACCGAGGTCGGTGAGCCCGACGCCGGGCGCGACGGTGCCGAGGACGCCCTCGACGTTGTCGGGGGTCTGACCGTGGCGGATCAACAACAGGCGCATGATCGTCAACCCTACGGTGGACCCCCGACACCGGCGGTCGTCAGGCGTCGGGCCAGAGGCGACCGGCGTCCACGACGACGTCGGCCCGGGCGCGGGTGGCCCGCACGAGCCGGGCGTTCGCCTCGTCGGGACCCGCGGCCCAGGCCTCAGCGGCTCCGGGCGTCATGCCGAAGCGGACGTGACGGGCGACGAGCCAGCGCCGTCGCCGCTCGGCCGGGGTGTCGACGAACCACACCTCGTCGAACGTCGCGCGCACCGCGGGCCAGGGCGTGAGCTCGGCCAGCAGGTAGTTCCCCTCGCTGACCACGACCTCGACGGACGGATCGACCTCGACCGCGCCGCCGATCGACTCCTCGACGCCCCGGACGTACTCGGGTGCCCACACCGTCCCCGACCGGGACCGCAGCCGCTCGAGCAGGGCGAGGTAGCCGTCGGCGTCGAAGGTGTCGATCGCGCCCTTGCGGTCGAGGCGGCCGAGCCGGGCCAGGGTGGCGCCCGCGAGGTGGAACCCGTCCATCGGCACGACCACGGCCCTCACCCCGACCCGCGTGAGCCCCTCGACGACGGCCGCGGCGACCGTGCTCTTGCCACCGCCGGGCTCGCCGGCGACGCCGATCAGGGTGCGGACGGACGTCGGGGCGGGACCGCCGGGGGACGCGAGGCCCGCGGAGGAGCCGCGCCGCGCCTCCTGCGTCCGGGCGTGGACCGCCAGGGCTCGGGCGACGAGGTCCTCGACCGAACCGAGCGGCGTACCGGTCACTCGGGGCGGCCGGCCGAGCCCGGACCGGTGCCCGCGTCGTCGCCGACGTCCGCGGTCCGCAGCTCGGTGAGGGCCGCCTCACGCCGCGACCGGCGCCAGGCGAGCAGGGCGTGCAGGGCGATGGGCACGACCGACAGCACGACGAGCACGACCGCCAGCACGTCGATGTGGTCGCGGATGAACGGGATGCCGCCGAGCAGCGAGCCGAGCACCGTCATGCCCACGGCCCAGAGGAAGGCGCCGGTCACGTTGAAGAGCAGGAACCTGCGGTACCGGTAGCCCGCGGTCCCCGCGGCCAGCGGGACGTAGGTGCGGACGATCGGGACGAACCGACCGAGGATCAGGCTCGTGCCGCCGTACTTCGCGAAGAAGGCCTCCGCACGCTCGAGGTAGGCCGTCTTCAGGATGCGGGCGTCGTCCTTGAACAGGCGGCGGCCGAAGCGGTTGCCGAGGAAGTAGCCCACCTGGTCGCCGAGGACCGCGGCGACGAAGGCGCAGAGGGCGATCACCCAGACCTGCAGCCCCAGCGCCTCGTGCAGCACGCCGGCGGTGAAGAGCAGGGAGTCGCCGGGCAGGAACGGGAACAGCACGCCCGACTCGATGAAGACCATCAGCGAGATGCCGGCGAGGGCCCAGGGCCCCAGGGCGGGCAGCAGCTCGTCCGGGTTGAAGAGGACGAACCCCCCGCCGGTGGACGCGGGCAGGGCGGCGAGCAGGGTGTCGGCGATCACGAGGGACGACTGTAACGGGTCCACCCCGGGACGCGGCGTCCACCGAGCGGACCACTCGCGCATCCACCGGTCTCGGCCGGGCGGGGGATACCCCCGGGCGCACCGCGCCCCTAGCCTGAGGCGATGCGGACACCCCTCAGCATGCCGACGACAGGACGCACGCGATGATCGAAGCCCGGAACCTCACCAAGATCTACGGAGACAAGCGCGCGCTCGACGACGCCACCTTCACGGTCCGACCCGGTCTCGTCACCGGGTTCCTCGGCCCGAACGGCGCCGGCAAGTCCACCACCATGCGCATGATCGTCGGGCTCGACCGCCCCACCAGCGGCAGCGTCACGGTCAACGGCAAGCGGTTCGCCGACCACGCGGCCCCCCTGCACGAGGTCGGCGTCCTGCTCGACGCCAAGGCCGTGCACACCGGTCGCAGCGCCCACGACCACCTGCTCGCCATGGGCGCCACGCACGGCATCGGCAAGAAGCGCGTCGACGAGGTGATCGCCTTGACCGGCCTCGAGTCGGTCGCGAAGAAGCGCGTCGGCGGGTTCTCGCTCGGCATGGGCCAGCGCCTCGGCATCGCCGCCGCGCTGCTCGGCGACCCGGCCACCGTCATCCTCGACGAACCCGTCAACGGCCTCGACCCCGAAGGCGTCGTCTGGGTGCGCACCCTGGCCCGCTTCCTCGCGAGCGAGGGCCGCACCGTGTTCCTCTCGTCGCACCTCATGAGCGAGATGGCCCAGACCGCCGACCACCTCATCGTGCTCGGGCGCGGCAAGGTGCTCGCCGACTCCCCCATCTCGGACGTCATCTCGCAGGCGTCGGGCGACGCCGTGCGCGTGCGCAGCCCGCACGCCGACCACCTCGTCTCGCTGCTGCAGGGGCCGGACGTCGCCGTCACGGCCGTCGAACCCGGCGTGGTCGAGCTGCGCGGCATCACCGCCGAGCGGGTCGGCGACCTCGCCGCCTCGTCCGGCGTCGTGCTGCACGAGCTCACCCCGCTGGTCCGCTCGCTCGAGGACGCGTACATGACCCTCACGCAGGACTCCGTCGAATACCACGCAGGAGGCGCGGCGCGAGGCAGCCGCGTCGCCCCCGACACGCAGACCCCCCAGGGAGCGACCCGATGACCGCCACGACCCCCACCCGTCACCGCGACCGACCCGTGCGCCCGACCTCGAAGCTCACCTTCGGCGGCGTGCTGCGCAGCGAGGTCGTCAAACTTCGCACGCTGCGCTCGACCTGGTGGTGCCTGGCGATCATGGTCGTCATCATCGTCGGCTTCGGTGCCCTCTTCGCCCTGAGCGCGGGCCTGTTCCAGGCCGGCGAGGCCAGCACCGAGCAACAACAGCAGATCGTCGCGCAGTCCGTCTCGGTCGGCGTGGTGTTCGGCCAGCTCGTCGCGTCGATCCTGGGCGCTCTCGTCATCACCGGTGAATTCGGCACGGGCATGATCCGGTCGACCTTCGCCACGGTGCCCAAACGCCTGCCCGCGGTCGTGGCCAAGCTCGTCGTCGTCGCGCTGACGCTCTTCGTGGTGTCGCTGGTCGCCCTCGTCCTGACCCTGCTGATCAACAGCGCGATCCTGCCGTCGAACGACATCACGGTCGACTTCGGCGACGGTGCCCTCTGGCGCAGCGTGGTCGGCGCCGCGGCCTCGATCGCCTTCATCGGCATGATCGCCTTCTCGCTCGGGGCGATCATCCGCAACGGCGCCGGCGCCATCGCGGCCTCGGTCGGCCTGGTCTTCGTGCTGCCGATCATCGTGCAGATCTTCACGGCGTTCGTCGACGCCGCCTGGGTCTACACACTGGCCGAGATCATCCCGCCGAACGCCGCCGCCCGGCTCTACGACTACGTCGTCTCCGGCCAGTCGGCCATGGCCCTGCCGAGCCCCGACGGGGCCCTCGTCCTCGAGCCGTGGAGCGCCCTGCTGGTGCTCGTCGGCTGGGTCGTCGTGCTCTTCGGTCTGGCGCTCGCGCTCGTGAAGCGACGCGACGTCTGACCGACGGGCACCGCGCCTCCTCGGGGTGACGGCGACGCGATCGGACGGATCGGGAAGAACCGGACCGTCTCGTACGTTCGGTCGCACAGGCACACCGCCGTCACCTCCGAGGAGCCCCATTTGAGCATCGACCCCTCTCCCCCGACGACCGTCGGCGACAGCCGAGCCACCGAGAGCCGAGCCGCCGACACCGCGACGACGGGCGCCGACGGCGACCAGGCCGGCACCGAGGCGCGCAACAAGCTCGTCATCGGGCTGCTGCTCGTGTCGGCCTTCGTCGTGATCCTCAACGAGACGATCATGGGCGTCGCCCTGCCGAGCCTCACCCGCGACCTCGACATCACCGTCACGGCGGGCCAGTGGCTGACCACGGGCTTCATGCTCACCATGGCCGTCGTCATCCCGATCACGGGCTTCCTGCTGCAGCGCTTCAACACCCGCCCGGTGTTCATCACCGCGATGAGCCTCTTCAGCCTCGGGACGGCCATCTCGGCGATCGCTCCCGGCTTCGGCGTGCTGCTGCTCGGCCGCGTCGTGCAGGCCTCGGGCACGGCGATCATGATGCCGCTGCTGATGACCACCGTGCTCACCCTCGTGCCGCCGGCCACGCGCGGCCGCACGATGGGCAACATCTCGATCGTCATCTCGGTCGCACCGGCCATCGGCCCGACGATCTCGGGCGTCATCCTGAGCGTGCTCGAGTGGCGCTTCATGTTCATCCTCGTGCTGCCGATCGCCCTCGTGGCGCTCGCGCTCGGTGCCGCCCGCGTCAAGAACGTCACCACGCCGAAGAAGGTGCCCCTCGACGTCACCTCGGTGATCCTGTCTGCCTTCGCCTTCGGTGGCATCGTCTTCGGGCTCAGCTCGATCGGCGAAGGGGCCGAGGCCGCCGTCCCCGCCTGGGTGCCGCTGGCCGTCGGCGTCGTCGCGCTCGTCGCGTTCGTGCTGCGTCAGCGCTCGCTGCAGCGTCACGACCGCGCCCTGCTCGACCTGCGCACGTTCTCGTCGCGCACCTTCACGATCTCGGCGTCGGTGCTCGGCGTCGGCATGATCGCCCTCTTCGGCACCCTGATCGTCCTGCCGATCTACCTGCAGAACGTGCACGGCCTCGACCCGCTCGCCACCGGGCTGCTGCTGCTGCCCGGCGGCCTCGTCCAGGGCCTGCTGTCGCCCGTCGTGGGACGCCTGTTCGACAAGTACGGTCCGACCGTGCTGCTCGTGCCCGGCACCACCCTGGTCAGCGCGGTGCTGTGGTTCATGTCCACGGTGTCCGAGTCCACCCCGATCCCGATGGTCCTCGCCGCCCACGTCGCCCTCAGCATCGGCCTGGCCTTCATGTTCACGCCGCTGTTCACCTCGGGCCTCGGGTCGCTGCCGTCGAACCTGTACTCGCACGGCAGCGCGATCGTCGGCACGGTGCAGCAGCTGGCCGGCGCCGCCGGCACCGCCGTGTTCGTCACCGTGATGACCCTGGCCGCCACCGCGGCGGCCAGCCAATCCGGTGCCGGAGCCGCCGCCACGGGAGCCGGCGTGCGCGCCGCGTTCCTGGTCGGCGCGATCATCTCGGTGTTCGCCGTCGTGGGGTCGTTCTTCGTCCGGCGCCCGCCGGTCGTCGAGGGCGCCGAGCCGGTCGTCGCGCACTAGCCTGCGCGCGTCGCGCGTCGCGCGTCGCGTGGCGCGCGTGGCGCAGCGCGCGTCGCGTGGCGCGCGTTGGGCGTGAGCGCGTCGCGTGGCGCGCGTTGGGCGTGAGCTCGTCGCGTGGCGCGTGGCGCGTGGCGAGACGTGCGTCGGCGCTCCGCACATCCTCGCTGGCGAGCTGCCGATGGTCACGGCCTCCCCCTCGGGGAAGCGCCGGCCGTCGGCAGCTCGTCGTCGTGTCAGCCGTCCGTGAGGTCGTGGACCATCGCGCAACCGACGGCCCGCGCCGCGTGATCCCGTCCCCCGTCTGCCCCATGGCCGGCGGTGCGGCCTGCACCACCCGCGCCTCCTCAACCCCTGCGGATTCGGTGTGGGTGCGGGTGCGGGTGCGGGCAACTCCTGTCTCGGGGTGCGCCCTGCCTCCGGGTCCCCGTCTTCTCCGCCCGCGCCCCCTCGCGAGTCCTGCGTTGCCGACACGCTCCTCCTCCACCCCTCCGGGTGCGGGTGCGGGTGCAGGTGCAGGCAATTCCTGTCCCGGGGTGCGCCCTCCCTGCGGGTCCCTGTCTTCTCGGCGCGCGCCTCCTCGGCAGTCCTGCGTTGCCGACACGCGCCTCCTCGGCGGTCATGCGTTGCCGTCACGCGCCTCGTCTTCCCTGCAGGTGCGGGTGGGGCTGCGGGTGCGGGTGCGGGTGCGGGTGCGGGCAACTCCTGTCTCGGGCTGCGCCCCACCTCCGGGTCGCTGCCTCCTGGGCCCGCGCCTCCTCGGCAGTCCTGCGTTGCCGACACGCGCCTCCTCGGGTACCTGCTTCCTCGACGTGCGGGCCGACGCGGACACGGGCTCCGAGCGCGAGTAACGTCCGGGCACGTGCAGATGATGCAGACTTGCAGGCTGCGCACCCGACGTCATGCATCCCCGGGAGGCCGACCCATGACAAGCTCATCCACCACCGCGTCGAACGGCGGCCCGGTCGGAGGCACGCGCAGCCTCGTCCCGGCCCGGATGGACCGTCTGCCGTGGACGAGGTTCCACTGGTCGATCGTCGTGGGCCTGGGGTTCTCCTGGGTGCTCGACGGGCTCGAGATCCAGATCGTGGCGTCGGCCGGGTTCCAGGCGGACCTCGGGCTCACCGCCGCCGAGGTCGGGCTGCTGGGCACGATCTACCTCGTCGGCCAGGTCTTCGGGGCCCTCATCTTCGGGCGGATGGCCGACAGCCTCGGCCGCAAGAAGCTGTTCATCCTGACCCTGGCGATCTACCTCGTGGCGAGCGCCATCGCAGGACTGTCGCCGAACTTCGTCTTCCTGGCCGTGTTCCGGTTCTTCGCCGGTGCGGGCATCGGCGGAGAGTACGCCGCCATCAACTCGGCGATCGACGAACTCATCCCGTCGAAGTACCGCGGACGCGTCGACATCGCGATCAACGGGACGTACTGGGGCGGCGCGGCCCTGGGCGCGACGGCCAACATCTTCTTGCTCGACCCCGACCTGTTCGCCGAGAACGTGGGCTGGCGCATCGGGTTCTTCATCGGGCCGGTGCTCGGCCTCGCAATCATCTACCTGCGCCGCCACATCCCGGAGAGCCCGCGGTGGCTGATGACGCACGGACGCGAGAAGGAGGCCGAGGCGACGGTCGACGACATCGAGGCCCGCGTCGAGAAGGACAAGGGCACCGACCACCTCACCGCCGTGTCGGACGACCAGGCCATCGAGGTGGTCGCGGCGGGGCGGATCGGGTTCGGCACCATCATCCGCACCCTGGTACACGACTACCCGAAGCGAACCTTCGTCGGCGCCGCGATGATGATCACGCAGTCTTTTCTCTACAACGCGATCTTCTTCACCTACGCACTCGTGCTGCAGAACTTCTACGGCACGAGCCCCAGCAGCACGCAGTACTTCTTCCTGATCTTCGCCGTGGGAAACCTGCTCGGGCCGCTGGTGCTGGGGCCGCTGTTCGACAGCTGGGGTCGACGTCAGATGATCTTCCTGACGTACGCCGTGTCGGCGGCGGTGCTCGCCGTGTCGGCGATCCTGTTCCAGGCGGACGTGCTGAACGCCGCGACTCAGACCGCGTTCTGGAGCGTCTCGTTCTTCTTCGCCTCGGCAGGCGCGTCGTCGGCCTACCTGACGGTGAGCGAGATCTTCCCGCTCGAGCTACGGAGTCAGGTCATCGGCTACTTCTTCGCCCTCGGACAGATCGTCGGCGCCGTCGCTCCGAGCCTCTACGGCGCCCTCATCGGCGACGGGAGCGACCGGGGTCCCCTCACGGGCGGGTACTTCCTGGGCGCCGGCGTCATGCTGGTCGGCGGCGTCATCGCGCTCATCTTCGGTGTCGACGCGGCTCGCAAGTCGCTCGAGACGATCACCACTCCGCTGTCGGTCGTCCCCTCGTCGAAGCAGTCGCCGCGGAGCTGAGTTGCACTGGCCGCGCGGGCGGGGTGGCTGCACCGAGCCGCCGGGCGGCTTGGCCAGGCCGGCGGCTTGGCCAGGCCGGGCGGCGGGCTGTGCCTCGCGACCGGCTTGGCCCGGCCGTGCGGCGCGATGAAGGCCAGCGGGACGGGCCCCGAGCTACGCCGTTAGGTCCCCCCGATCAGGAACTCCTGACCGGCGCGTCGTGGCGGAATCGCCAGCCGCCACGATCTGCGACCCCGGGGTCCGAGCACTCGGGGCAACGAGGAGTTGCCGACATCCTCGGCGCGACGGGGGCCACCCGCCGTGAAGATCAGCGCATCGATCGCCTCGGCCGTCGACTGCCACCTGTTCTTCACCATCATGGCGCTCGCCCGAAACGGCACCCGCCCCTCACGGGCGATGTCGGCGTCCTTGACCCGGTCCTCGTCGAAACGCCGTTCATGGTGTGCTCGTCCATCCGTCTCGAAGCCGATGATGCCGTCGACCACCATGTCGATGATCTTGTTCGTCCCCGAGACGGGGATCTGACGCACGACGTGGCGTCCCGCGCGTCGGAGTCTCGTTCCGGCGGCGCTCTCGAGGATGCTCTCCGCGCCTCCTTCACTCCATGCGACGAGGCCGGCAGCGTCCATGCTCTTGCGGGACAACACCTCGGCGGCGTCGTCATCGTCCTGGACGATGCCGGCCTCCCTCGCCCAGTCGACGAGGATCACCGCGTCCTCGAAGGATCGCGCCTCCACGACCGCCCGGGCCAGGGCGTCGCGAGGATCGACCGCCCAGGTCGATCCTCGGCCACTCAGGTCGACGGGGTCCCAGACGACACGGACCCCTCGGCGCCTCCGGAGGCGCGAGGCCGTCACCGGAACCGACACGGTGACGGGCGGTCGGCGCGACGACCACGACCACGCCCCGAGCAGGTGGAGGGCGGAGGCTCCCGTGAGCCGGCCACCGACCGCCACCGCGACGTACCGGGGGTCATGGGGCGACCACGTGGAGTACCACCCCCGCCGGGGCCGGATGACGCTGCGGGATCGCACGGCGACGGTGAGGTGACGGTCGGTCGCGCCGTGGGCGACGAGGTCGCGCTTGTGGAGCAGGCCTCCGGCGGACGAGACCAGTTCGGCGATCGTGGTCATGTCCACGAGCGTGTCGGAATCGCGGTAGCCGTCACCTCCGCGCGACTCGCACCGGGGACGCACGGCGGCGGCGGGCCCCTGGGGACGAGACGACGCCGGACTGGTGTGACCTTATCCGCGGTCGGGACCGGCCTGCCGTCGGCAACTCCTGTCTCCTGCCCAGACCTGATGTCGTGCGAGAGTTCCGGCCGGGCGGCGATGCCCTGGGGCAGGAGTTGCCGACCGTACTGGTGCGATGTCGGCAACTCCTGCATCGGGCGTCGGCGTCGCGACGGAGGCGCGAGGGTTCCGGCTCGGGAAGCCGACAGCCCGGAGTTGCCGACCGGGACAGACCCTTTGCGGTGACAGCAAGCGGAACGGGACAGGACACGACGGGACGAGACGGAAGGGGGCAGTAGACGGACGGGACAGGGGCGGCACGAGGCGAGGCGGGGGCTCGGGCCGGGAGGGGATCAGGGAGTCGTGACCGCCGGGGGCATGCGCGCGAGGTCCGGACCGATGCCGATGTCGACGAGCACGACGCGTCCGGCTCGCTCCGCCCCCGGGCCCACGACGAGCCCGACCTTGTGGCCGCCGAACGTGACGGTGACGTCCGCGGGCAGCACGTGTGGCGGATCGGGGAGGGCCCCGTCGTCCACCCCGATGCCGCTCGGAACGTCGACCGCGATCACTCGTGGTGCGGGCTCCGTGACGTCGCCGTCCGCAGCCGAACCTCCGCCCGGGGACGTCCCTGCGCCCCTCCCCGTCACGGATGCCACAGCCGCCTCTGCACCCGCACCCCATGTCGCACCAGTGACCACCGGCAGCACCGCCTCCACCACGCGCAGCGAATCCCCCCGGAGCCCCGCACCGTTCGAGCCCGTCCCGACCAGTCCGTCGAGCAGCACGTCGTACGCGGGCAGAACCCCCGCCACGACCGCAGCATCGCACCAGGCTTCGACGTCGTCGAGCACGGCCCCTGCCGCGAGCGCCGCGGCCAGGGCGGCCTCGTGCACCCGTGACCCCACGGGCACGACCGTCACCGCGCCGCCCTGTGGCACGAGCTCGCGGGCGAGCGACTCCCCGGCGTAGAGCGCGTCACCGCCGTTGTTGCCGCTTCCGACGAGCAGCAGGATGCGGCCCGCACGACCGTCCCGGGAGGACGAGGAGGCGCGCAACACGTCGCGCACGACGTCCGCGAGACCGTCGGCCGCCCGCCTCATCAAGGGTTCGCCCGCCTCCAGGTGTGGGCGCTCCGCCTCACGGATCTGTGCCGCCGTCCAAGCCTCGACCATGCGTCCACCCTCCTCCCCTCGACCGCCGGAAGACCGGGCCGCCCACCCCGGTCCGCCACGGCGCCGGGCCCCGCCGTGCCGCACCGCGCCGAGGAGGACCTGCTCGTGCGGCACCGGCCGAGTCGGTAACTCCGGGCCTGTGACGCGCAGGCGGCCGAGGGCGCCGCCCACGGGAGGCACGGGCGGCACGAGGGAGGAGTTGCCGACATCGCGCGCCACTCGGCACCTCGGTCGACCCGACCGCGAGCCGACCCGAGTCGACCGTCACGCGACCAGAACGGCACGACGAGCGGGAGGCGCAGCGGGCACGACGAGCGGGACGTGCAGCGGGCACGACGCGCGAGACGCGCGCAGCGAGCGGGACCCGCGCAGCGAGCGGGACGCGCAACGGGCGCGACGCGCGAGACGCGCGCAGCGAGCACAGCGAGCACAGCGAGCACTACGACCACAACCGTCACGAGCTGTGCGGCGCTGCCAGACTGTCGGGATGCGTGCGACCACCCCGAACCCCGTCGACGGCACCGAGATCGCCTACGAGGTCGACGGGGACGGGCCGCCGCTCTTGCTCGTGCACGGCTCGGGCCTCTCGCGCGGCACCTGGCGGGGGCTCGGCTACCTTCGGGACCTGCAGCGCGACTTCACGGTGGTCGCGCTCGACATGCGCGGCCACGGCAAGAGTGGCAAGCCCCACGACCCCGAGTCGTACGCGATGGACCTGCACCGTGGTGACGTCGGCGCCGTGCTCGACGCGACGGGCCTCGAGCCCGCGCACTACGTCGGTTACTCGTTCGGCGCCCGCATCGGGCTGTCCGTCGCGGCGCACGAGCCCCGGCGCCTCCGGACGCTGACCACGATCGGTGGCAGCTGGGCCCCGATGAACGGCAACATCGGCGCGACCTTCACGCCCGACTGGCACGACGCCCTGACGACGGGTGGCATGGCCCGCTTCGTCGACCGCTGGGGCGAGACGATCGGCCGTCCGATCGATCCCGAGACCCGTCTGGCCTTCATGCAGGACGATCCGATCGCCCTGGCCGCCTTCTTCACCGCGGCCGAGACGGGTGGCGGCCTGACGGTCCCCCAGCTCGACTCGGTCGAGGTCCCCACCCTCCTGCTGGCCGGCACGCGGGACGTCGACCGCCATCGCGAGTCCCAGGAGGCCGCCCGCCGGATGCCGGCAGCCGTCTTCTACTCGCTCGTCGGCCAGGACCACGCCTCGTCGCTGCTCCCCGTCGACCAGGTGACCGACCTGCTGCGCACCTTCCTCGAGACCGTCGACGCCTGAGGCCCGCCCCGACGGGTCGTCGACCCGGAGGCGCGGCCCCCTAACGCAGGACGCGACCGGGAGGCGCGGCGCCCGAACGCAGGACGCGACCCGGAGGCGCGGTGCCGGTGCGCAGGACGCCACGGGACGATCCCGGCGCGCGCCGGTGCGCGCCGACTGCGAGAATGGACGCACCATGGGCATCAGTCGGCGAGCGTTCTTGACGGGATCGGTCTCGGGGGCCGCGATCCTCGTGCTGTCGGCCTGCACGACGGACTCCCCCGCGCCGACGGCCAGCCCCACCC